>NZ_LMOC01000001.1:0-1832965 GCF_001423465.1 Pseudomonas sp. Leaf129
CCCATACTAATTGCCCGTGAGRCTTGACCATATAACACCCAAGCAATTTGCGTCGAATGACCAGATTGCGGTGACTGTGGAGATGACACGAACCGAAAGTTCGCAAGCAAAGCAACCCACAACTATCACATACCCGATTCGCTGGAGTGCCTCCCAAAGGGCATCCTGGCTACAGAATTTCTTGACGACCATAGAGCATTGGAACCACCTGATCCCATCCCGAACTCAGCAGTGAAACGATGCATCGCCGATGGTAGTGTGGGGTTTCCCCATGTGAGAGTAGGTCATCGTCAAGATTCAATTCCGAAACCCCTATCTGCGYRAGCAGGTAGGGGTTTTGTCTTTCTCGAAACAAAAAACACTGATCCGCACGCAAAAAAAACCACCCAGCAGGGTGGTTTTTCGTAGCATGCCGGTCAGTCGCCGGTGTACTCGCATCCGCTCGTGCAGGTCTCGTGGATACGAATCTTGGACAATTCGGGCAATAGCGGTTTGAGCTCATGCCAGATCCATTTGGCGAGGTTCTCGCTGGTGGGATTCTCCAGGCCGGGAAGATCATTCAGATAGTTGTGGTCGAGACGCTCGTAGAGCGGCTTGAATATCGCCTTGATTTCGGAAAAGTCTCGGATCCAGCCGGTATGGGGATCAACGTCGCCCTGCAGATAGATCGCGACCTTGAAGGAATGGCCATGCAAGCGACCGCATTTGTGTCCCTCGGGTACGTGAGGAAGCCGATGGGCAGACTCGAAAGTGAATTCCTTGAAAATTTCCACGTTTGTTCCAATTTGTAGGCAAGTCAGTGCTGCAGTTTATCAGGTGTCCAACCTGAACGGTAAGTGTGCATGGGGAGCGTGGTGGGATCGGTCCAGCCGGCTGACGCACGGTGGGGCAGAGCGTGCTGCAACACCGCGATCATTTGGAGGCTAGCGTTGTGCCATTAAGTTTGAGTTAAGTCGCCTTCGGTATTGTGTCTCTCGTACACCATACATACCTCACACATACACAAGGTGAACCGAATGAAAATGTTGACTGCTTTGCTTCTGGCTTCTTCCATGAGTTTCGTTGCCGTCAGTGCTCAGGCCAAAGATCTTGGCCCGGACGAAGCGCTTCGGTTGCGCGATGCTGGTACCATCCAGTCCTTCGAGAAGCTCAATGCTGCAGCATTGGCGAAACATCCAGGCGGCACTGTTCACGAGACCGAGCTGGAAGAGGAATACGGTAAATACATCTATCAAGTCGAACTGCGCGACAGCAAGGGCGTCGAGTGGGATGTAGAGCTCGATGCAACCACTGGTCAAGTGCTCAAAGATCATCAGGATACCTAATGAACATACCGCCAGCGGGTCGCGCACTGATGGTCGGGCTGCTGGCGTTCTGCTCGTTGGCAGTGGCTCGAGATCTAGATCAGGATGAGGCGCTGCGACTCAGACAGGAGGGTGTGATTCTGCCCCTCGAACAACTGCTAGGCCAGGCCATGGCGCGTTATCCCGGTGCTCGCCTGCTGGAGGCTGAACTCGAAGAAAAGCAGCAGAAGCTGGTCTATGAAGTCGAGCTGCTGACCACGGCAGGTGTCGTTCGCGAGATCAAATTGGATGCGGCTACAGGTGATTTGCTCAAAGACGAGGAAGATGACTGATGCGCTTGCTGTTGGTGGAAGACAACGTTCCTCTGGCCGATGAGCTGAGCGCCAGCCTCAGTCGCCAGGGGTACGCCGTGGATTGGCTGGCGGACGGTCGAGACGCGGTCTATCAGGGGCAGTCCGAACCTTATGATTTGATCATCCTCGATCTAGGATTGCCTGGCCTGCCTGGGCTGGAAGTGTTGGCTCAGTGGCGAGCGGCGAACCTTTCCACCCCGGTGCTCATTCTGACCGCGCGTGGCTCATGGGCCGAGCGTATCGAAGGTTTGAAAGCAGGCGCCGATGATTACCTGACCAAGCCGTTTCACCCTGAAGAACTTCAGTTGCGTGCCCAGGCGTTGGTGCGGCGGGCGCGAGGTCTGTCGAACATGCCGCGTCTGGAAGCGGCGGGTCTGCATCTGGACGAAGGTCGCCAATGCGTATTACAGGCCGGAGTCGATATACAGCTCACCGCTGCAGAGTTCCGGCTGCTGCGCTATTTCATGCTCCACCCCGACCAGATCCTTTCCAAGGGCCATTTGGCCGATCACCTGTATGACGGCGAGACCGAGCGCGATTCGAACGTGCTGGAAGTGCACGTCAATCACCTGCGGCGCAAGCTGGGTCGCAGTGTGATCGAAACGCGGCGAGGGCAGGGCTACCGTTTTGCCGGGGTCGTGCAGTGAGATCCATCCAGGCGCGATTGAGCGTCGGACTGATCAGCGTTCTGGTCGTGGTTGGCCTGGTGCTCGCGCAGTTGAGTTTGTGGCTGTTCGAAATGGGTCTGCAGCGCTACCTGGAAGCGGGGCTGCGCAACGAAAGTGAAAACCTTCTGGTGGCCATGCAGCGGGGGCCGCAGGGTTTGCAGCTGGATCAACATCGTATTTCTCCTGCCTACGAACGTCCGTTCTCCGGGCATTATTTCCGCATAGACTTTCCCGAGGGCCACTGGCGGTCCCGCTCGCTGTGGGATCTCGAGCTGCCGGTGCCCGAGCAATCGGGGTTGTATTCAGGTTTGAAGCTGGGTCCCGAAGGTCAACTGCTGCTGGTGTTGCGGGCCGATTACCGTCGGCTCGGCCAGCCACTGGCCATCATTGTGGCCCAAGACTACACACCCGTTCGCACAAGCTTTCAGCGGGTACGTCAGATTGGCCTGGGAATGGGCCTGGCCGCATTGATTGCGGTGCTCGTACTGCAGCGGATCACGGTCAAACGCTCGCTCAAGCCACTGGAACGCACCCGGGAACAGATTGCCCAGTTGCAGCTCGGGCAGCGGTCGCAACTGGACAGCGAAGTTCCGGCAGAGCTTGAGCCGCTAGTGGCGCAGATCAACCACCTCTTGCTGCACACCGAAGACAGTCTCAAGCGTTCGCGTAATGCCTTGGGCAATCTTGGGCACGCGCTGAAGACGCCCATGGCGGTGCTGTTGAGTCTGGCGAGCAGTGAGCGGCTGCGTGACCATCCCGAGGTTGGTCGGCTGTTGCGTGAGCAGTTGGAGCACATCCAATTGCGGCTGAGCCGTGAGCTCAATCGTGCGCGCTTGGCAGGCGATGCGTTGCCGGGTGTTCAGTTCGATTGCGCAGAAGAGATTCCGGGTCTGTTCGCGACTCTGGAGATGATTCACGGTGGGCATTTGAACCTGAGCTACGAGGTGGCAGCGGATGTGCGTCTACCATGGGATCGCGAGGACGTGCTGGAGCTGTTGGGCAACCTGCTCGACAACGCCTGTAAATGGGCGGACGCGCAAGTCTGCCTGAGCATTGTCGAGCATGTGCAGGGGTACAGTATCTGGGTGGACGACGACGGTCCGGGGATACCCGAGGACGCACGTCAGGCGGTGCTGGATCGCGGCTCTCGGTTGGATGAGCAGGTCGACGGGCATGGTCTGGGGCTGGGTATCGTTCGGGACATCGTGGAAAGCTGGTCGGCTCGTTTGCAGCTGTCGGAAAGTCCGCTGGGTGGGCTGCGCGTAGCGGTCGACCTGGATAAACGCGTTTAACGCGGATATATCTTGCCGATGACTAAACTCGCAGGCGGCTGGGAGGACTAACTCACAGGACCGAATGACGGTTCTGTAGCTTATCGACATGGATCGGACATGAACGAAACCAACCTGCAAAACAAAACCCTGTTGTTACTGTTGATCCTCGTCACCATCGCTTTCATCTGGATTCTTCTGCCTTATTACGGCGCGGTATTCTGGGCCGTGATCCTGGGTATCGTATTTGCGCCTTTGCAACGACTGGTGATGATGAAGTTGAACCGGCGTCGCAACATCAGTTCGCTGGTCACGCTGACCACGGCATTGCTGATCGCGATCCTGCCGGTGATCATCATCAGCGCGCTGTTGGTGCAAGAAGGTGCGGTGCTTTACAAGAATATCGAAAGTGGCCAACTGGACGTGGCGGGTTATATCGATCAGTTCAAGCAGCTGCTTCCGGCCTCCGGGCAACAGTTGCTCGATCGCATGGGCATGGGCGATCTCGAAGGCGTGCGTGACAAAGTTGCCAAGGGCGCCATGCAGGGCAGTCAATATTTCGCGACTCAGGCATTCAGCTTCGGCCAGGGCACGCTGGATTTCGTGATCAGCTTCGGCATCATGCTGTACTTGCTGTTCTTCTTCCTGCGTGATGGCCCTGAACTGTCGCGCAAGATCCGTACGGCCATTCCACTGGCCGAGCAACAGAAGCGCCGTCTGCAGTTGAAGTTCAACCGTGTGGTGCGTGCCACGGTGAAGGGCAACCTGCTGGTGGCCGTTACGCAAGGTGCCTTGGGTGGTGTGATCTTCTGGTTCCTCGATATTCCCAGCGCGTTGCTGTGGGCTGTACTCATGGCTTTCCTGTCGCTGTTGCCTGCCGTCGGGGCCGGGATCGTTTGGGCGCCGGTGGCGGCCTATTTCCTGTTGAGCGGTTATATCTGGCAGGGGGTGACGTTGACCTTGTTCGGTATTCTGGTGATCGGCATGGTCGACAACGTGTTGCGTCCGGTTCTGGTCGGCAAGGACACGAAGATGCCGGATTACCTGATCCTGGTGTCGACGCTGGGTGGCTTGGCGGTGTTTGGCCTGAATGGTTTCGTGATCGGCCCGTTGATCGCGGCGCTGTTCATGTCCAGCTGGGGTATTTTCGTCAGTACCAAGCGCCAGGTGCGTCTGCCTCAGGACCGTACCTGATACACGCCTTACCCGGCTCCCTTGGTCAGCCCGAGGGAGTTGGCGCTTGAGGGCAGGGGCCTGCTTGGTTACCATCGGCGCTTTTTCAGAGCGGTCCGCATGCCCCAGCCCATCCCTCTCAAAGATCATGGTAAGGAACAAGGCCTGGTCAACCGTCGGTTGATCGCCTGCGCGTTGCTGGTGCTGGCCTTGAGCATTGCTTTGATAGGGCGTCTGTACTTCCTGCAGGTCATCGAGTTCGCCTACAACTCCACGGTATCCGAAAACAACCGGGTGCACGTGCTGCCGATCCCGCCGGAGCGCGGGGTGATCTACGACCGCAATGGCGTGGTATTGGCCGATAACCGACCCAGTTTCAATCTGACCCTGACCCGCGAGCGCGCCGGCAATACCGCGCAGGTGCTGGACGAGGTTGTCAAGGTGCTGGAGCTGAGCGATGAAGCGCGCAAGCAGTTCGACAAGGACCTGAAGCGTGTACGCCATCCCTTTGAACCCGTTACCTTGATGTATGAACTGAACGAGAACCAGATCGCCAAGATCGCGGTGAATCAATTTCTGCTGCCGGGCATCGATGTGGAACCTCAGTTCGTACGTGAGTATCCGCGCAAGGAGCATTTCGCGCACTCGGTCGGCTACGTAGGGCGGATCAACGAGAAGGAATCCAAGACGCTCGATCAGACGCAATACCGCGGCACGCAGTCGGTGGGCAAGACCGGTGTCGAGCGCTTCTATGAAACGGAGCTGCATGGCCAGGTGGGCTATGAAGAGGTCGAGACCAATGCTCAGGGACGGGTCATGCGGGTGCTCAACCACCACGATCCGGTGCCGGGCAAGAACATCGTACTGAGCCTGGATGTGCACCTGCAGGAAGCCGCTGAGAAGGCGCTGGGCGATCGGCGTGGGGCGGTGGTGTGCATTGATCCGGAAACCGGTGACGTACTGGCCATGGTCAGCAAGCCCAGCTTCGATCCCAATCTTTTCGTCACCGGGATCAGCTTCAAGGAATACGCGGCGTTGCGCGATTCCATCGACCGGCCGCTGTTCAATCGCGTCCTGCGGGGCCTGTACGCACCTGGCTCGACGATCAAACCGGAAGTGGCGATTGCCGGCCTGGATACGGGTGCGGTCACGCCCCAGTCTCGGGTCTTCGACCCCGGTTACTATGAACTGCCCAACTACGACCACAAGTACCGCAACTGGAACCGCACGGGCGATGGCTGGGTGGACATGGACGCCGCCATCATGCGTTCCAACGACACCTATTTCTATGACCTGGCGCACAAGCTCGGTGTGGACCGCATGCACGATTACATGACGCGCTTCGGCCTGGGGCAGAAGGTGTCGCTGGACATGTTCGAGGAAGCGCCTGGCTTGATGCCGTCGCAGCAGTGGAAGCGCGCGACCCGACGTCAGGCGTGGTTCCCCGGTGAGACGCTGATCCTGGGTATTGGCCAGGGCTACATGCAGGTTACACCGTTGCAACTGGCCCAGGCCACCACGCTGATCGCCAGCAAGGGCGTGTGGCGTCGGCCGCATCTGGCGGAAACCGTAGGCGGGCTGGCGCCGGTGGACGACAACCCGATCCCCAATATCGTGCTGCGTGACAACCGCGAATGGGATCAGGTCAACCACGGCATGCAACTCGTCATGCACGATCCGCGCGGCATTGCGCGGCAGGCTGCCGCCGGTGCGCAGTATCGCATCGCCGGCAAGTCGGGTACGGCTCAGGTGGTCGCGATCAAGCAGGGTGAGCGCTACAACCGTCTCAAGACCCTGGAACGCAACCGTGACAACGCGCTGTTCGTAGGCTTTGCGCCGGCCGACCGGCCGAAGATCGTGGTGGCGGTGATGATCGAGAACGGCGAGGCGGGCGGGCGCGTCGCAGGTCCCGTGGTACGCGAGATCATGGATGCCTGGTTACTGGATGGCGAAGGTCACCTCAAGCCCAAGTACGCGGCGCCCGCAAAGGCGCCTGCGGATCCCAAGGTCTAAGTATTCAGCAGAGAAAGCCACCGTCTACGTTCAGGGCGGTTCCTGTGGTGTAGCTGGAAGCCGAGCTGGCGAGGTACAGCACCGCCCCGGCCATTTCTTCAGGCTGGGCCACACGCTTGAGCGGAATCTGCGCGAGCGCGGTCTTGAGGATCGCCTGGTTCTCGACCAGTGCGGAAGCGAAACGGGTGTCGGTCAGGCCCGGTAGCAACGCATTGCAGCGGATGTTGAAGCAGGCGCATTCCTTGGCGAACGCCTTGGTCATGTTGATCACCGCAGCCTTGGTCATGGAATAGACGCCTTGGAACACACCGGGTGACACGCCGTTGATCGACGCCACGTTGATGATGCTGCCACCACCGTGTTCGCGCATCAACTTGCCGGCTTCGACCGACATGAAGAAGTAACCGCGGACATTGACGTCCACGGTCTTCTGGAAAGCGCCCAGTTCGACATCCAGGACGCTGCCGAACTGGGGGTTGGTGGCGGCATTGTTGACCAAGATGTCCAGGCGACCGAAGGTTGCGCGGATGCGTGCGAACAAGTCCCGAATCTGCTCGGTTTCGCCAATGTGGCAGGCTATCGCGGTAGCCTGGTCGCCGCCAGCGTTGATGCTGTCGGCGACACGCTGGCAGCCGTCCAGCCTGCGACTGACGACGATCACATGTGCGCCCTGCTGGGCCAGCAATCGGGCAATGGACTCGCCGATCCCACGGCTGGCGCCGGAGACCAGCGCTATTCTGCCGTCGAGGTCGAACATCGTGGTCTTGGGCATATCCGCTCCTGCCGTGGGTGAGAAGTTACATGTTCGGGTAGGTCGGTCCACCCGAGCCTTCGGGTGCTACCCAGACGATGTTCTGCGAAGGATCCTTGATGTCGCACGTCTTGCAGTGCACGCAATTCTGCGCGTTGATCTGGAAGCGCTTGGCACCGTCTTCCTGGGTGACCACTTCATAGACACCGGCCGGGCAGTAGCGCTGAGCAGGCTCGTCGTACAGCGGCAGGTTCTTGCCGATGGGAATGCTCGGATCCTTGAGCTTGAGGTGGCACGGCTGCTCTTCTTCATGGTTGGTGCCTGAGATGAACACCGAACTGAGTTTGTCGAAGCTCAATTTGCCATCGGGCTTGGGGTAGTCGATGCGCTTGCTGTCCGCTGCCAGTTTCATGCAGGCGTAGTCAGGCTTGTTGTCGTGCAGGGTGAAGGGGATCTTGCCCTTGAACAGGTTCTGATCGACGAAGTTGAACGCGCCGCCGACGATGGCTCCCCACTTGTGGATGGCAGCCCCGAAATTGCGGCTGGCGAAGAGCTCTTCATACAGCCAGCTGGCCTTGAAGCCGGACACGTAGCCGTCGAGCACGTCTCCGCCTTCCGAGCCCTGGAACAGCGCGTCGGCCACCGCCTCGGCGGCGAGCATGCCGGACTTCATGGCGGTGTGGCTGCCCTTGATCTTGGAGAAGTTCATGGTGCCCAGGTCGCAGCCGATCAGCGCGCCGCCGGCGAAGACCATCTTGGGCAGCGAGTTGAAGCCACCCTTGCAGATGGCACGGGCGCCGTAGCTGACGCGCTTGCCGCCTTCCAGATACTGCTTGAGGACCGGATGGTGCTTGAGTCGCTGGAACTCGTCGAAAGGCGACAGGAATGGGTTGGCGTAGGACAGGTCGACGATGAGGCCGACCACCACCTGATTGTTTTCCAGGTGATAGAGGAACGAGCCGCCGGTGTTCTCGGTACCCATGACCTCCAGCGGCCAGCCGGCGGTGTGGACCACCAGCCCCGGCTGGTGCTTGGCAGGATCGATGTCCCAGATTTCTTTCAAGCCGATCCCGTAATGCTGTGCGTCGGCATCGCTGTCCAGTTTGAAGCGTTCGATCAGTTGCTTGCCGATGTGACCGCGGCAGCCTTCGGCGAACAGGGTGTATTTGCCGCGCAGTTCCATGCCCGGGGTATACAGCCCTTCTTTGGGCTTGCCCTCGCGATCAACACCCAGGTCGCCGGTGATGATGCCGCGCACGACGCCCGTTTCGTCGATCAGCGCTTCTTGTGCGGCAAATCCGGGATAGATCTCGACACCCAGGTTTTCAGCCTGCTGGGCGAGCCAGCGGCACAGATTGCCCAGGGAGATGATGTAGTTGCCTTCGTTGTGCATGGTCTTGGGCACGAAGGCGTCGGGGATCTTTGTGCCACTCTCGGCGTTCTTCAGGATGAAGATGTCGTCGCGGGTGACGGGCGTGTTCAGGGGCGCACCCAGGGCTTTCCAGTCCGGGAACAGCTCGGTGAGCGCCCGCGGTTCGAAGACGGCACCGGAAAGGATGTGAGCACCGACCTCGGAGCCTTTTTCAACCACGCAGACGCTGATTTCCTGTCCGGCGTCGGCGGCTTTCTGCTTCAGTCGGCATGCGGCGGACAGGCCTGCTGGGCCTGCGCCGACGACGACGACGTCGAATTCCATGTATTCGCGTTCCACGGGTTCTCTCCTACTCAGGGCTCATCAGGCCTTTCTAATGGGTGAAGCGTCCGGAACGGTCATCCGGGGTGTCGCGGTTGGGTGCTGCGTTCATCTGCTCGTGTAGTACCGTGTCTGGACGGCTACAGGCAAGGGGATGCGCGTGCTGCAGTATATCTACACCACTTGGCCGGTCCAATACAAACGTTTGTTTGAATCTGCTCCAGCCCAGTAAAATCAAGGTGGCCAGGGGGCGTGACCGGTGAGTTCCGCGTATTGACCGGTCAGGGCTCAGCGGTCAAGATACGGCCAGCTTCATGTTCGATGCAGCGCCTGCGTGCAATACAGGATGCCTCGAATCTCGACCCCGGCACGGGTCATTCATCCATGTCGAACGCCCATCGGGTCGAGTTTACACGTCATACTTGTTGAAGGCTGCCCCGTTTTGTTGGACAAGGTCTTGAAAAATCAGGTTTTTGCCAGCACTACGCAATGCTGCAAACGTTTCAATGGTGCCCTTGCGCCCACGTCATCGTCCGGTCTGCCTGGGCGACATTCTTTTCACCGGAGAGTAACGAGGAATCCATGAAGGTTCTTGTAGCTGTCAAACGAGTGGTCGACTACAACGTCAAGGTTCGCGTCAAGCCGGATAACTCCGGCGTTGATCTTGCCAACGTCAAGATGTCGATGAACCCGTTCTGCGAAATCGCTGTTGAAGAAGCCGTCCGCCTGAAAGAGAAAGGCATCGCCAGCGAAATCGTCGTGGTCACCATCGGCCCGGCCACGGCTCAGGAGCAACTGCGCACCGCGCTGGCCCTGGGCGCCGACCGTGCCATCCTGGTCGAGCATGCCGAGGAACTGAACGCACTGGCTGTGGCCAAGCTGCTCAAGGCGGTGGTCGACAAGGAGCAGCCGCAATTGGTGATCCTGGGCAAGCAGGCGATCGACAGCGACAACAACCAGACTGGCCAGATGCTGGCAGCGCTGAGCGGCTACGCCCAGGGCACTTTTGCGTCCAAGGTCGAAGTGGCGGGCGACAAGCTCAATGTCACCCGTGAAGTCGATGACGGTCTGCAGACAGTTGGCCTGACCCTGCCGGCCATCGTCACCACCGACCTGCGTCTGAACGAGCCGCGCTACGCTTCCCTGCCCAACATCATGAAGGCCAAGAAGAAGCCGCTCGAATCGTTCACGCCCGAGGCGCTCGGCGTGTCGTTGACCTCCACCAACAAGACCCTCAAGGTCGAGGCGCCAGCGACCCGCAGTGCCGGTGTCAAGGTCAAGTCGGTGGCCGAACTGGTCGAAAAACTGAAAAACGAAGCGAAGGTAATCTGAATGACTATCCTGGTTATCGCCGATTATGTAACCGAAGGTCAGGTGAACACTGGCGTTGCACCTTCGACCCTGAACACCGTGGCTGCCGCGCAGAAGATCGGCGGCGACATTCACGTGCTGGTCGCCGGCGTGCAGGTCGACAGCGTCGCGCAAGCCGCTGCGAAGATCGCGGGCGTGAGCAAGGTACTGGTGGCGGACAATGCCGCCTATGCGCACCAGTTGCCTGAAAACGTGGCGCCGCTGATCGTCGAGCTGGCCTCGGGTTACAGCCACGTGCTGTCCGCTGCGACCGCCAACGGCAAGAACATCCTGCCGCGCGTTGCCGCTGCGCTGGACGTCGACCAGATCTCCGAGATCATCTCGGTCGAGTCGCCGGACACCTTCAAGCGTCCGATCTACGCCGGCAACGCCATTGCCACTGTGCAATCGAGCGCCGCGATCAAGGTCATCACCGTGCGTGCCACCGGTTTCGACGCCGTGGCTGCCGAAGGCGGTTCAGCGACTGTCGAAGCGGTGGGCGCAGCTCACGATACCGGCAAATCGAGCTTCGTTGGCGAAGAGCTGGCCAAGTCCGATCGTCCCGAGCTGACCGCGGCGAAGATCGTCGTCTCCGGCGGCCGTGGCATGCAGAACGGCGACAACTTCAAGCACCTCTACACCCTGGCCGACAAGTTGGGTGCTGCCGTGGGTGCGTCGCGTGCAGCGGTGGACGCCGGCTTCGTGCCCAACGACATGCAGGTCGGCCAGACCGGCAAGATCGTTGCGCCGCAGTTGTATATCGCGGTAGGCATTTCCGGGGCCATCCAGCATCTGGCCGGCATGAAGGACTCCAAGGTGATCGTTGCGATCAACAAGGACGAAGAGGCGCCGATCTTCCAGGTGGCCGACTATGGCCTGGTCGCTGACTTGTTCGAAGCCGTTCCCGAACTGGAAAAACTGGTCTGATCCAGCGGTTCGCGCTGCGGTCGAGTCAAGCCTGGTCGCCATCCGTTACCCACAGGGCAGCGGGCGGGGACCGGGCTTTTTTGCATCTGAATTTGCGTGTGACATGGGCTGGAGAGGTTGAGCATGACCAGACAAGGCAGACTTCGCCGCGCGGGCTTTTGCATGGTCGCGGCGTTGCTACCGCTGGCAGCGCAGGGGGCGGGCAAGTGCGAGCGACTGGTTGCCAGTGGCAGCCCCGACGCGCCGCCCTATCTATGGCGGGATCCACAGGACCCGGAGCGCCTGATCGGCGTCAACGCCGAGCTGTTGCAGCAGGTGGCGACCCAGATCGGCGTAAAGGTCGACATTCTTTATGCCGGCAAGCGTTCACAGGCGCTGGAAGAGGTGCGCAGTGGGCGAATGGATTTGCTGGTGGATGCACCCCTGAACGTCAGCGAGCTTGAATCCCTGGATTATGTGCATCCTGCCTTGGTCCCGAACGATTACCTGGTGTGGACCCTGCGATCGACGCCGCTGATTTACCGCAGTCTTGCCGATCTTCACGGCCACGCCGGGGCGATCTCGGCCAAGGCGCGACCCACCCAGGCATTCGCCACACTGGCCGCCGAGCATCTGAAGCTGGTCAGTACTGATAATCTGATTCAAGCCTTCGACAAGCTGGTGCTTGGCCAGGTCGAATACGTGATCGCCGGACGCTATTCCGGTGCGGCCATGGCTCAGGCACAGGGCCTGGGCGATCGACTGCAAAGCAGTGAGCTGCCCGTCGACCGGCCGGGGTTGTACCTGGCGTTGTCTCACGACTCCGCGTGCAACGATCCCTGGCTGCGCGGACAGCTGGCGAAAAAAATGACAGAATTGACCGCTTCAGGCATACCTCCCGAGGTGTTTTCCCGCAATGTCGAGCGTTGGAAAGTCCAGCAATCGCTCAAGCCTGCAGCACTTCCACAGTAGGAATCTTTCGTGAACATTCAAACGATGACCGCAGGCGCGCTGCTTGCGCTGCTTGCCGGTTGCGCCAACGACCCGGCGCCTACGCAGCAATTGCGTCTGGCTGACCAGACCGTCGAGCAGGCCCGCGCCGTTGGCGCCACAGACGACAACGAGGCCATGAAGATGGCAGTCGACAAACTTGTCCAGGCGCGTGCGCAAATGGTCGATGAAAACTACAAGAGCGCCCGGCTCAACGCCGAACAGGCCGAGTTGGACGCACGTCTTGCGGAAGATCAATTGTTGACTGCCAAGGGGCAGGAGCAGATCAAGGTGCTGGAGGCTCGCATCCAGCGCCTGCGTAAACAATTGGGAGACATGCAGTGAAGCAGTTGACGGGAATGCGCGTGGGTCTGGTGCTGGCGGCCGGTTTGGTGACGGTAGGCTGTACCGGTCAGCGCGCCAATAGCGAGGCCGTCCAGCGTGCCGAGGTTGCCTTTCAGGCGGTTCGTGATGATTCCAACGTGCTGCGCAGCGCGCCCAAGGATGTCATCCGGGCTGGCGAATCGCTGGCCCGCGCCGAGCGGCTCGCCAGCTATTGGGGCACGGGCAGCGACGCTCAGCATTATGCCTACCTGAGCCAGCGCTACAGCGAGATCGCCCGGGAGCGCAGTCAGCAGATGCTCAATCAGCAGCGCCTGACCAAGCTGCAGATGGACCAGCAGCGCCTGCAACTGGCGTTGCGTGACTCCAAGCTGGAAAGCGTGCAGCAGCAGGGCAAGTGGTTGGAAGAGCAGATTCTGGCGTTGGCCAATGTCGAGACCGACCGCGGGCTGGTGATGACACTGGGTGACGTGCTGTTCGATACGGGGGAGGCGCAGCTCAAGCCACAGGCCAACCGTACGATCCTCAAGCTCGTGCAGTTCCTGCAACTCAATCCCAAGCGCGTGGTGCGTATCGAAGGCTACACCGATAACACTGGCGAAAAAGCCTTCAACCTGCAGCTGTCGACCGACCGAGCGCAGTCGGTAGCCGACACGCTGGTTGACTTGGGCATCGATGAGTCGCGTATTCAGGTGCAGGGTTATGGCGATGCCTATCCTGTGGATGCGAACGCTTCGGAGCGGGGCAGGGCGCAGAACCGTCGGGTCGAGATCGTCTTTTCCAACGCAAAAGGGGAAATGGCGTTGCCGCGCGGTTGATGGAGAGGTGAATCTGGACAGTGCAGTTGCAGGATCAGCTCTGCTATTCTGCCAGCTGTCCCCGTACAGTTTGCATCTGTAGGGGTCCAGTGGCACATCTGAGATCCCGCCATGACCAACCTCTTGCTCTACCAGCGTATTGCCCAACAGTTGGCTGATGACATCCGTCGAGGGGTCTATCAGCCAGGTGAGCGTGTGCCTTCGGTACGCAAGATGAGCGCGCAGCTCAATGTCAGCCACGCCACGGTGTTGCAGGCCTACGCCAACCTCGAGGACCAGGGGTTGATTCGCGCGCGGCCACAGTCTGGCTACTACGTGCACCAGACGCCCGCGCTGACGGCGCCGACGCCTGACATTGCGCGGGTGGAGCGGCCGGGGTTGGTCACACGCAGCAGCATCATCCAGCAAGTGCTGGATGAGTCCCGACGCGAGGGCGTGTTTCCGTTGGGCGCCGCGGTGCCCCACGTCGAGTTTCTGCCGGTACGGGCATTGCACCAGCAATTGGCCAAGGTCACCCGATTCCAGAGTCCACGTGCGTTCAGCTACATGTTCAGCCCAGGCTTCGAGCCGCTGCGCCGGCAGGTGGCGATCCGCATGCGCGATGCTGGCGTGGTGGTCGATCCTTCGGAGATCGTCATCACTCACGGTTGCGTCGACGCGTTGCAGATGAGCCTGCGCGTGCTCACCCGGCCTGGAGACCTGATTGCGGCCGAGTCGCCTACCTATTACGGTTTGCTGCAACTGGCGGACTTGCTCGGGCTCAAGGTGATCGAGATCCCCAGCGATCCGTCGACGGGTATCAGCCTGGAGGCGTTGCAGTTGGCCGCCAATCAGTGGTCGATCAAGGCGCTGGTGCTGACGCCGCGCTTGAGCAATCCATTGGGTGGGACCATGCCCGAGGAGCGCATGAAGCAGCTGTTGCGCCTGTCTTCGGACTTCGATATTCAGATCGTCGAGGACGATATCTATGGCGAATTGATGTTCGAGCAGGGCAAGAGCAAGGCGCTCAAGGCGTTCGATCGGCTGGGGCATGTCATCTACTGCTCGAGTTTCTCAAAGACGCTGTCGCCCGGTGTACGGATCGGTTGGATGATCGCCGGTAAATACCAGGCCGAGGTACAGCGCTTGCAGACGTTCAGCACCCATTCGGCCTGCAGCGTCACGCAAATGGGCGTGGCCAGCTATCTGGAGAACGGCGGCTACGACCGGCACCTGCGTTTCATTCGTCAGGAGTACCGCAAGAACCTCAGTGCCTTCCAGTTGGCCGTGCAGCAACACTTTCCCGAAGGCACGCAGATCACGCGGCCCACGGGTGGATTCATTCTATGGGTCAGTCTGCCGGGGCGGGTCAATACCCAGGAACTGCACGTTCGCGCGCTGGAGCAGGGGATCAGCATTGCCCCGGGGCTGATCTTCAGCAATACAGAGCAGTTCAACCACTGCGTTCGGCTCAATTGCGGCGTGCCATGGAATCGCGAGGCGGAGCGTGCCCTGGCGACGCTGGGTGTACTGGCACGTCAATTGTGTCAGGAGTCAGGAGTTTCCTATTGAAAGCGCTCAGGGGGCTTGTCAGCTCGACCGCGAACGCGGAGCATAGGGCTCTCATCGTTGTTGCCGTGCTCTTATGAACACCATGCGTCGTATTGCATTGCTGGTCTTCTGCTTGAATCTAAGCGTCTTCGCAGTGCCTTGCGTTCAGGCACAAACGTCGGAAAGTCCGTCTTCCGCAGCGCGCTCGGCGGAAACTGACAAGCCTGTCGTCAAAACTGACGCGCCGGCAAAGAAGGCCGTGGCAAAGAAACCGGCGGTTCGCAAGAAGGCGGCCAAAAGCCGTTCGCGTAAGGAGTCGGACGTCATCGCCACTCCTGTGCCTGAGGCCAAGCTGGATCTGAGCCTGCCCAAGGACATCGTCAAGGACCTCAAACCGCCGACTCAGCCTGTCAACGCTGCGGTCCAGCCGACTCCGCTTGCCGAGCGTGCGCCCAAGCCCATCCTGCCCGCTTTCTTCAGTGACAAGGGCAATGAGGATTTCCAGCTCAATGGTCGTCTGCTGAACAACGAAATGCAGCTGCAGCGGCGCGGCGACGGTCGTGAAGTCGAGGGTGCGGCGCTGGACTTCAATTTCAAGCAGTGATCAGTGCCCGTTGCGGTATCGGCCGTTACAGTTTGGCTGACTGAAATATCGATGCGGGCATTTTCAAACGCTCGTTTGGTCACTACCATGGGGGCTCTTCAATCCTTCGTGCCTGTGAGGTCATGACGTCATGAAATGCCGCGAAGGCTGTGGCGCCTGCTGTATCGCCCCTTCCATCAGTTCGCCTATTCCTGGCATGCCTTTAGGCAAGCCGGCAGGGCAGCGCTGCGTGCAGCTATCTCTGGACAACCTCTGTGCGCTGTTCGGTTTGCCCGAGCGGCCGGCAGTGTGCTCGGCGTTCAATGCCGATCCCGAGGTGTGCGGTGACAGCGATCAGGATGCCGTGCGCATTCTGGGTTGGTGGGAGCAGATGACCGCATAGGCAAGGGCTCCATTCTCGACAACAAGGAACAACAACAATGAGAGCGATGCATTCAATAGCGCTGGTAGCCCTGCTGGGCAGCGTCCACATGTCTGCCCAGGCGGAGCCGTGGGTGGTGGCCAAGGACGAGGAGGGGATCAAGGTCTCCTTGAGCGAGGTCGCAGGCTCCAAGTACAAGGCCTATCGTGGCGAAACCGTCATCAAGGCCAGCGTCGCGAAGCTGCGGGCGATGCAGGAAGACGTCGCCGGCGCGTGCACCTGGATTCACGAGTGCAAGACGCAAAAGCTGCTCAAGCATCAGGGCGATCAGACATGGACCTACACCCAGTTCAATACGCCGTGGCCGGTGACGCCGAGGGATTCAGTGTTGCACATCACCACGGTGGATGGCAGCGATGGCAGCGTTACCCGCAACCTGGCCGGGGCGGCAAACTATGTGCCGGAGGAGAAGGGCTTCGTGCGCGTGGCTCAGGTCGAAGGCTTCTGGAAGATGGTGCCTCAGGGTGCCAATCAGACCCAGGTGATCTACCAGGTGCACACCGAGCCTGGCGGCAGCGTGCCTTCCTGGCTTGCCAACAAGTTCGTCGTGGATGCGCCATTCAACACCCTCAAGGCGCTGCGTGCCAAGGCGGAACAATAGAAAAGCAAAAGGCCGCCCGAGGGCGGCCTTTCGTTGCAGCGCGAACGCTTAGGTGCGGTCGTCCAGCGCTGTGACGTCGCGGCTTTTCTCGCCGGTGTACAGCTGGCGTGGGCGGCCGATCTTGTACGGGCTCGAGAGCATTTCCTTCCAGTGGGAAATCCAGCCAACGGTGCGCGCCAGGGCGAATATCACCGTGAACATGCTGGTTGGAATGCCGATGGCCTTGAGGATGATGCCCGAATAGAAATCGACGTTCGGGTACAGCGAGCGCTCGATGAAGTACGGGTCGGTCAAGGCGATCTCTTCCAGGCGCATGGCCAGTTCGAGTTGCGGATCGTTCTTGATGCCCAGTTCCTTCAATACTTCGTCGCAGGTCTGCTTCATCACCGTGGCCCGTGGGTCGCGGTTCTTGTAGACGCGGTGGCCGAAGCCCATCAGTTTGAACGGGTCGTTCTTGTCCTTGGCCTTGGCAATGAAGGCGTCGATGTTGGAAACATCGCCGATTTCATCGAGCATGGTCAGCACGGCTTCGTTGGCACCGCCGTGGGCAGGGCCCCACAGCGCCGCGATGCCGGCAGCGATGCAGGCGAACGGGTTGGCGCCCGAAGAGCCTGCCAGGCGCACGGTAGAGGTGGACGCATTCTGCTCGTGGTCGGCGTGCAGGATGAAGATGCGATCCATTGCCTTGGCCAGCACCGGGCTGATCGGTTTGATCTCGCACGGCGTGTTGAACATCATGTGCAGGAAGTTTTCGGCATACGAAAGATCGTTGCGCGGGTACATCATGGGCTGGCCCATGGAGTACTTGTAGACCATGGCTGCCAGTGTCGGCATCTTGGCTACCAGGCGTACCGCCGAGATCTCGCGATGCTGAGGGTTATTGATGTCGAGCGAGTCATGATAGAACGCGGACAGTGCGCCGACCACTCCGCACATGATGGCCATGGGGTGGGCATCGCGGCGGAAGCCGTTGAAGAAGGTCTTCAACTGCTCGTGAACCATTGTGTGGTTCTTGATGTTGCCGACGAACTTGGCCTTCTGCTCGGCAGTCGGCAATTCGCCGTTGAGCAGCAGGTAGCAGGTTTCAAGGTAGTCGGATTGTTCGGCGAGTTGCTCGATCGGATAGCCGCGGTGCAGCAGGATTCCGGCATCGCCGTCGATGTAGGTGATCTTCGACTCGCACGAAGCGGTCGACATGAAGCCTGGGTCGAAAGTGAAGCGGCCCGTGGCAGTCAAACTCCTGACGTCGATTACATCGGGACCAACGGTGCCGGTTAAAATCGGCAGCTCGACGGGGGCTGCGCCCTCGATGATCAACTGCGCTTTTTTGTCAGCCATGTGGCCTCCTATTAATGCTTGAAATCATCAGACAGACCCCCCACGCAGGGCCCGCACCACTATAGTGAGATAAATTCGAATGTCAATTTGCTTAAAGTGAGGCCCCAGAGGGCTTCGAGCGTGCTTTTTTCGCGAAATTCCGACTCGTTCAAGCCTTTTGCCCCGCCTGCGCAATCCGCCGTCCGAGACCTGCGAGTGCGTTGTCATTAGTAGCCTAACTGTCTATACTCGGCAGCCGACCGCCGGGGGCTTTTCCGAGCCATTTCGACGGGGTCGTCACTCCCTGGGTGGTGAGTACCTGACCAGTACACTTCCCTACAACTTGCCCTGCTTGCTAGGGGCTCTTCAGTGTGAAAAAAGCCGTGAATAGCCAACGACCTGTAAACCTAGACCTAAGGACCATCAAACTCCCTGTCACTGCTTACACGTCCATTCTCCATCGTATATCCGGTGTCATCCTGTTCCTGGGCATCGCTCTCATGCTGTACGCATTGAGCAAATCCCTGGGCTCCGAGGAAGGCTTCGGCGAGGTGAAGGCGTATTTGACCAGCCCGCTGGCCAAGTTTGTGATCTGGGCCCTGCTGTCCGCCTTGCTGTATCACCTGGTGGCCGGTGTGCGCCACCTGATCATGGACATGGGCATCGGCGAGACGCTGGAAGGCGGCAAGCTGGGCTCCAAAATCGTTCTCATCATCTCGGTGGTGCTGATCGTTCTGGCAGGAGTTTGGGTATGGTAACCAACGTTACGAACCTTTCGCGTTCGGGCCTCTATGACTGGATGGCACAGCGCGTGTCTGCGGTCGTTCTCGCGGCTTATTTTCTGTTTCTGATCGGGTACATCATTGCCAATCCGGGCATGGAGTACACCCAATGGCACTCGCTGTTCAGCAGCAACTGGATGCGCATCTTCAGCCTCCTGGCCCTGGTCGCCCTGGGCGCCCACGCCTGGGTCGGCATGTGGACCATCGCCACCGACTACCTGACGCCGATGTCGTTCGGCAAGTCGGCCACGGCTATACGCTTCCTGTTCCAGGCGGTATGCGGCGTCGCGATGTTCGCGTACTTCGTCTGGGGTGTGCAGATTCTTTGGGGTATCTGATTCATGGCTAACATTAGTACGCTTTCCTTCGACGCCATCATCATTGGTGGTGGCGGTGCCGGTATGCGCGCAGCGCTGCAGCTGGCCCAGGGCGGTCACAAGACTGCCGTTGTCACCAAAGTCTTCCCGACTCGCTCGCACACCGTGTCGGCGCAGGGCGGCATCACGTGCGCCATCGCTTCGGCCGACCCGAACGATGACTGGCGCTGGCACATGTACGATACCGTCAAGGGTTCCGACTACATCGGTGACCAGGACGCTATCGAGTACATGTGTTCGGTAGGCCCGGAGGCCGTCTTCGAGCTCGAGCACATGGGGCTGCCGTTCTCGCGTACCGAGCAGGGCCGCATCTACCAGCGTCCGTTCGGTGGCCAGTCCAAGGACTTCGGCAAGGGCGGCCAGGCGGCACGTACCTGTGCTGCTGCCGACCGTACCGGTCACGCCTTGCTGCACACCCTCTATCAGGCGAACCTGAAGGCCGGCACTGTATTCCTGAACGAATACTATGCGGTGGATCTGGTGAAGAACCAGGACGGTGCGATCGTTGGCGTGATCGCCATCTGCATCGAAAACGGCGAAACCTCCTACATCCGTGCCAACGCCACCGTATTGGCAACTGGCGGGGCCGGGCGCATCTACTCGTCCACCACCAACGCCCTGATCAACACCGGTGACGGCGTCGGCATGGCCCTGCGTGCCGGTGTGCCGGTACAGGACATCGAGATGTGGCAGTTCCACCCGACCGGCATCGCTGGCGCAGGTGTACTGGTCACCGAAGGTTGCCGCGGTGAAGGCGGTTACCTGATCAACAAGCACGGCGAGCGTTTCATGGAACGCTACGCACCGAACGCCAAGGACCTTGCCGGTCGTGACGTGGTTGCGCGCTCCATGGTCAAGGAAATCATCGCCGGCAATGGCTGTGGTCCCGATGGCGATCACGTGATGCTCAAGCTCGATCACCTGGGCGAGGAAGTGCTGCACAGCCGCCTGCCGGGCATCATGGAGCTGTCCAAGACCTTTGCCCACGTCGATCCGGCCGCCGCGCCGATTCCTGTCGTGCCAACTTGTCATTACATGATGGGGGGTGTCGCTACCAACATCCACGGTCAGGCAATCACCCAGGATGCCAATGGCAACGACGCCATCATCCCTGGTCTGTTCGCCGTGGGCGAAGTGGCTTGCGTGTCGGTTCACGGTGCCAACCGCCTGGGTGGCAACTCGCTGCTCGACCTGGTGGTATTCGGCCGCGCCGCCGGCCTGCACCTGGAGCAGGCACTGAGCGAAGGCATCGACTACCGCCGTGCCAGCGACACCGATCTGGAAGTCGCCTTGGCGCGTCTGGACGGCCTCAATGCGCGGACTACCGGCGAAGACGTCGCCAGCCTGCGCAAGGAACTGCAGAGCTGCATGCAGAACTACTTCGGTGTGTTCCGTACCGGCGAGTACATGCAGAAAGGTATCGACCAGCTGGCCGGCCTGCGCGAGCGCATCGCCAACGTCAAGATCAACGACAAGAGCCAGGGCTTCAACACCGCCCGGATCGAAGCGCTGGAATTGCAGAACCTGCTGGAAGTGGCGGAAGCCACCGCGATCGCTGCAGAGCATCGCAAAGAGTCCCGCGGTGCTCACGCCCGTGAAGACTATGAAGATCGCGACGACGAAAACTGGCTGTGCCACACCCTGTACTTCCCGGGTGAAAAACGTGTTGCCAAGCGCGCCGTGAACTTCTCGCCGAAAACCGTTCCGACTTTCGAACCGAAAATCCGGACTTATTGAGGGTGGCCGTCATGTTGCAAGTCAGTGTTTATCGCTACAACCCGGATCAGGACGCAGCGCCGTCCATGCAGGAATTCCAGGTCGACACCGGTGGCAAGGATGTGATGGTGCTGGACGTGCTGGCCTTGATCAAGGAACAGGACGAAGGCTTTTCATATCGTCGCTCGTGCCGTGAAGGCGTGTGCGGTTCCGACGGCATGAACATCAACGGCAAGAACGGCCTGGCGTGCATCACACCGCTGTCCGCTGTCGTAAAAGGTAACAAGTTGATCGTGCGTCCGCTGCCAGGATTGCCCGTCATCCGTGACCTGGTCGTGGATATGAGCATCTTCTACAAGCAGTACGAGAAGGTGAAGCCGTTCCTGCAGAACGACACTCCGGCTCCGGCCATCGAGCGTCTGCAGACTCCGGAAGAGCGTGAAAAGCTTGACGGTCTGTACGAGTGCATCCTGTGTGCATGCTGCTCGACATCCTGCCCGTCGTTCTGGTGGAACCCCGACAAGTTCCTGGGCCCGGCAGCGTTGCTGCAGGCTTACCGTTTCCTGGCCGACAGCCGCGATACCCGGACCAGCGAGCGCCTCGCATCGATGGATGACCCGTTCAGCGTATTCCGCTGCCGCGGCATCATGAACTGCGTCAGCGTCTGCCCGAAAGGCTTGAACCCCACCAAGGCCATTGGCCATGTGCGGAACATGCTGTTGTCCAACGGCGTCTGATTCAACTGCTACACCGCAAGCCGTCACAGCGCAGGATCGATCCTGCGCTGTGACGAAAACCCGAGCGCGGCTGCGTATGGCTTCGCTTTTACTTTCGAAGAAACAAGACCAGCAGGGGCTCCGGGCTGGTACCCGGACTACCAGCGTACAACTCTGAGGTGGCTTGCACGGTCGCGCTACACGGACCGCGTCAATACGCCCAAGGTGTCAGCGCCGGTGGTGTCCCCTAACCGAGGGTGACCAAGCATGCAAGAAAGCGTGATGCAGCGCATGTGGAACAGCGCCCACCTATCCGGTGGTAACGCTGCCTATGTGGAAGAGCTCTATGAGCTTTACCTGCACGACCCTAACGCTGTGCCAGAGGAATGGCGCACCTACTTTCAGAAGTTGCCTGCCGAAGGCAGCACTGCCACCGACGTTGCACACTCCACCATTCGCGATCATTTCGTCCTGCTGGCCAAAAACCAGCGCCGTGCTCAACCGGTTTCCGCCGGGAGCGTGAGCAGCGAGCACGAAAAGAAGCAAGTGGAAGTGCTGCGACTGATTCAGGCCTACCGGATGCGCGGCCACCAGGCAGCCCAACTGGACCCGTTGGGGCTGTGGCAACGGCCTGCTCCGGCAGACCTGTCAATCAACCATTACGGCATGACCAATGCCGATCTGGATACGACCTTCCGTGCCGGCGACCTGTTCATCGGCAAGGAGGAGGCGAGCCTACGTGAAATTCTCGAGGCTTTGCAGCAGACATATTGCCGCACCATCGGCGCCGAGTTCACTCACATCACCGATTCCGAGCAGCGCAGCTGGTTCCAGCAGCGTCTGGAAAGCGTGCGCGGTCGTCCTTCGTTCTCGGCCGAGATCCGCAGCCACGTGCTGGAGCGCGTCACCGCTGCCGAAGGCCTTGAGAAGTATCTGGGCACCAAATACCCCGGCACCAAGCGTTTCGGTCTGGAAGGTGGCGAAGCCCTGATCCCGATGCTCGACGAGATGATTCAGCGCTCGGGCTCCTACGGCACCAAGGAAGTCGTGATCGGCATGGCCCACCGTGGCCGTCTCAACGTACTGGTCAACACCTTCGGCAAGAACCCTCGCGACCTGTTCGACGAGTTCGAAGGCAAGAAGAAGGTCGAGCTGGGCTCCGGTGACGTCAAGTACCACCAGGGCTTTTCGTCCAACGTGATGACCGCAGGTGGCGAAGTGCACCTGGCCATGGCGTTCAACCCGTCCCACCTGGAGATCGTTTCTCCGGTGGTCGAGGGTTCGGTACGTGCCCGCCAGGACCGTCGCAACGATGCGGTCGGCGACAAGGTGCTGCCGATCTCGCTGCACGGCGACGCTGCATTCGCCGGCCAGGGCGTGGTCATGGAAACCTTCCAGATGTCGCAGACCCGCGGTTTCAAGACCGGCGGTACCGTGCACATCGTGATCAACAACCAGGTTGGTTTCACCATCAGCAACCCGTACGACGCGCGCTCCACCGAGTACGCGACCGACGTGGCCAAGATGATCCAGGCGCCGATCCTGCACGTGAACGGCGATGATCCGGAAGCCGTGGTGTTCGTCACCCAGCTGGCCATCGACTACCGCATGCAGTTCAAGCGCGACGTGGTCATCGACCTGGTGTGCTACCGCCGTCGCGGCCACAACGAGGCCGACGAGCCAAGTGGCACCCAGCCGCTGATGTACCAGCAGATCGCCAAGCAGCGCACCACCCGCGAGCTGTATGCCGAAAGCCTGATCAAGGCCGGCGTGCTCGACGAAGGCAGCGTGCAGAGCCAGATCGACGAGTACCGCAATGCGCTGGACAACGGTCTGCACGTGGTCAAGAGCCTGGTCAAGGAACCAAACAAGGAATTGTTCGTCGACTGGCGTCCCTACTTGGGCCATGCCTGGACGGCGCGCCATGACACGCGCTTCGACCTCAAGACCCTGCAGGAACTGTCCGCCAAGCTGCTGGAGATTCCCGAAGGTTTCGTGGTGCAGCGTCAGGTGTCCAAGATCTACGAAGATCGCCAGAAGATGCAGGCCGGTGGCTTGCCGATCAACTGGGGCTATGCCGAGACCATGGCGTACGCCACCTTGGCCTTCGAAGGTCACCCGATCCGCATGACCGGCCAGGACATCGGCCGCGGCACCTTCTCGCACCGCCATGCGGTGTTGCACAACCAGAAGGATGCTGCGACCTACATTCCGCTGCAGAACCTGTACAACGGCCAGCCGCGCTTCGATCTGTACGATTCGTTCCTGTCCGAAGAGGCGGTTCTGGCGTTCGAATACGGCTACTCGACTACCTCGCCCAACGCGTTGGTGATCTGGGAAGCGCAGTTCGGTGACTTCGCCAACGGTGCACAGGTCGTGGTCGACCAGTTCATCACCAGCGGCGAGCACAAGTGGGGCCGTCTGTGCGGTCTGACCATGCTGCTGCCGCACGGCTACGAAGGGCAGGGCCCGGAGCACTCGTCGGCGCGTCTGGAGCGTTACCTGCAGCTGTGCGCCGAGCACAACATTCAGGTGTGCGTGCCCACCACGCCCGCGCAGATCTACCATCTGCTGCGTCGTCAGGTGATCCGTCCGCTGCGCAAGCCACTGATCGTGCTCACGCCCAAGTCGCTGCTGCGTCACAAGCTCGCGGTGTCGACCCTGGAAGACCTGGCTGAAGGTTCGTTCCAGACCGTCATCCCGGAGATCGATACCCTGGACGCCGCCAAGGTGACGCGTCTGGTGCTGTGCAGCGGCAAGGTCTACTACGACCTGCTGGAGAAGCGCCGCGCCGAAGGCCGCGAAGATGTCGCCATCGTGCGTATCGAGCAGCTGTATCCGTTCCCTGAAGACGACTTGATGGAAGCGATCGCTGCCTACACCAATCTGGAGCACGTGGTCTGGTGTCAGGAAGAGCCGATGAACCAGGGTGCCTGGTACAGCAGTCAGCATCACTTGCGCCGCAGCATGAGCAATCACAAGAAGACCCTGGTCCTCGAGTATGCCGGCCGTGACGCATCGGCTGCCCCGGCTTGTGGTTACGCTTCGATGCATGCCGAGCAGCAAGCCAAATTGCTGCAAGATGCCTTCACCGTTTAATGCCAACGCGCACCTGAAACCGAATTTAAGGAATTACTGATAATGGCTATCGAGATCAAAGCCCCTACCTTCCCGGAATCGGTCGCCGACGGCACCGTTGCGACCTGGCACAAGCAGCCGGGCGATGCGGTCAAGCGCGATGACCTGATCGTTGACATCGAGACCGACAAGGTCGTCCTGGAAGTACTGGCCACTGCCGACGGCGTCCTGGGCGCGATCGTCAAGAACGAAGGCGACACCGTTCTGTCGGACGAAGTCCTGGGCTCCATCGAGGAGGGCGGTGCTGCCGCCGCTGCACCTGCTGCTGCACCTCAGGCCGCTGCCGCGCCTCAAGCCGCCGCACCACAGGCCGCCTCGGCGCCTGCGGCCGGCGACGATGACGCCATCGGTGGTCCCGCTGCACGCAAGCTGGCCGAAGAAAACGGCATCAACCTGAACAGCGTCAAGGGCACCGGCAAAGACGGTCGCGTCACCAAGGAAGACCTGGTCGCCGCCATCGAAGCCAAGAAATCGGCACCGGTCGCCAAGCCTGCCATGCCTGCCGCTGCAGCCGCCGTGGTCCAGACCACCGGCGACCGCACCGAGAAGCGCGTGCCGATGACCCGTCTGCGCGCCAAGGTCGCTGAACGTCTGGTCGAAGCCCAGTCGAACATGGCCATGCTGACCACCTTCAACGAAGTCGACATGACCGAAGTCATGGCCTTGCGCTCCAAGTACAAGGACCTGTTCGAGAAGTCGCACAACGGCGTGCGCCTGGGCTTCATGTCGTTCTTCGTCAAGGCAGCCACCGAGGCGCTCAAGCGCTTCCCGGCTGTCAACGCCTCGATCGACGGCTCCGACATCGTCTACCACGGCTACGCCGACGTCGGTGTCGCGGTGTCCAGCGACCGTGGCCTGGTGGTTCCCGTCCTGCGCAATGCCGAGGCCATGAGCCTGGCCGAGATCGAAGGCGGCATCGCCACCTTCGGCAAGAAAGCGCGCGACGGCAAGCTGTCGATGGACGAAATGACCGGGGGTACCTTTACCATCACCAACGGTGGTACCTTCGGTTCGATGATGTCGACCCCGATCGTCAACCCGCCGCAGGCGGCCATCCTGGGCATGCACAACATTCTGCAGCGTCCCATGGCGATCAACGGCCAAGTGGTCATCCGCCCGATGATGTACCTGGCGCTGTCCTATGACCACCGCCTGATCGATGGTAAGGAAGCCGTGACGTTCCTGGTGACCATCAAGAACCTGCTGGAAGATCCAGCTCGTCTGTTGCTGGATATCTGACAAGGCAGCCACAGGTAGCGGGATCCGCCATCGAGCCCACGCAGCTTGATCCGGGTCCCGTTGGCTGGGCTTCAAGCATGCCGCTAATAGGAATTGTTTTATGACTCAGAAATTCGACGTGGTAGTGATTGGCGCAGGCCCTGGTGGCTACGTCGCTGCCATCAAGGCCGCACAACTGGGCCTCAAGACTGCCTGTATCGAGAAGTATCAAGACGGCGAGGGCAAGCTGGCCCTCGGCGGTACCTGCCTGAACGTGGGTTGCATTCCGTCCAAGGCACTGCTGGACAGCTCGTGGAAATTCCACGAAGCCCAGGACGGCTTTGCCATCCACGGTATCAACCATGCCGGCGTGACCATGGACGTCCCGGCGATGATTGGTCGCAAGTCCAACATCGTCAAGAACCTGACTGGCGGCGTTGCCGGCCTGTTCAAGTCCAACGGTGTGACCGTCCTGCAAGGCCACGGCAAACTGCTGGCTGGCAAGAAAGTCGAAGTGACCGGCCCCAACGGCGTTGAAGTCGTCGAAGCCGACAACGTCATTCTGGCTTCCGGCTCGCGTCCGATCGACATTCCACCGGCGCCGGTCGACCAGAAGATCATCGTCGACTCCACCGGTGCGCTGGAATTCCAGCAGGTGCCCAAGCGTCTCGGCGTTATCGGTGCCGGCGTGATCGGTCTGGAACTGGGTTCGGTATGGTCGCGCCTTGGCGCCCAGGTCACCGTGCTCGAAGCGCTGGACACGTTCCTCATGGCTGCCGACACCGCGGTGTCCAAGGAAGCCCTGAAGACCATGACCAAGCAAGGCCTGGACATCAAGCTCGGCGCTCGCGTGACCGGCTCCGAGGTTCAGGGCGAAGAAGTCGTGGTCAAGTACACCGATGCCAATGGCGAGCAGTCGATCACTTTCGACAAGCTGATCGTCGCCGTGGGCCGTCGTCCGGTGACCACCGACCTGCTGGCTTCGGACAGCGGCGTTGACATCGACGAGCGCGGCTTCATCTATGTCGATGACTACTGCGCGACCAGCGTCCCTGGCGTCTATGCCATTGGTGACGTGGTCCGTGGTCTGATGCTGGCGCACAAGGCGTCAGAGGAAGGCATTATGGTCGTCGAGCGCATCAAGGGCCACAAGGCCGTGATGAACTACGATCTGATTCCATCGGTCATCTACACCCACCCGGAAATCGCATGGGTCGGCAAGACCGAGCAGGCGCTCAAGGCCGAAGGCGTTGAAGTCAACGTCGGCAGCTTCCCGTTCGCGGCCAGCGGTCGTGCAATGGCAGCCAACGACACCGGCGGTTTCGTCAAGGTCATCGCCGATGCCAAGACCGACCGCGTACTGGGTGTCCACGTGATCGGCCCAAGCGCCGCAGAACTGGTTCAGCAGGGCGCCATCGCCATGGAATTCGGCACCAGTGCCGAAGACCTGGGCATGATGGTCTTCTCGCATCCGACCCTGTCGGAAGCCCTGCACGAAGCGGCCCTGGCCGTGAATGGCGGCGCCATCCACATCGCCAACCGCAAGAAGCGTTAAACAATAAGAAACCACGGTGGATTGCCCGTCGCATGCCCTGTCCGCAGGGGTGCCGCGGAACGTCCGCCGGACTCGCCTCGTCGGTCAACCGGCGAGTAGCAGTCACAGGTGGCGCGGCACTTCAATCACGAAGCGCAGCGCCGAAAAGCGCAGTATCTAACGAAGACGGTAATAAGCATGAATCTTCACGAGTATCAGGGTAAGCAGCTGTTCGCTGAATACGGCCTGCCAGTATCCAAGGGTTACGCGGTAGACACCCCCGAAGAAGCCGCAGAAGCCTGCGACAAGATCGGCGGCAGCGAGTGGGTCGTCAAGGCCCAGGTCCACGCCGGTGGCCGTGGTAAAGCTGGTGGTGTAAAGCTGGTTCGCAGCAAGGAAGACGCCAAGGCTTTCGCTCAGCAGTGGCTGGGCAAGCGTCTGGTGACTTACCAGACTGATGCCAACGGTCAGCCTGTCACCAAGATCCTGGTCGAGTCCTGCACCGATATCGCCAAAGAGCTGTATCTGGGCGCCGTAGTGGACCGCTCCAGCCGTCGCATCGTGTTCATGGCTTCCACCGAAGGTGGCGTGGACATCGAGAAGATCGCTCACGACACCCCCGAGAAGATCCTCAAGTCCACCATCGATCCGTTGGTCGGCGCTCAGCCGTTCCAGGGCCGCGAGCTGGCATTCCAGCTGGGTCTGGAAGGCAAGCAGGTTGCCCAGTTCGCCAAGATCTTCGTTGGCCTGGCCAAGCTGTTCCAGGACCACGACCTGGCCCTGCTGGAAGTCAACCCGTTGGTCATCAAGGCGGACGGCGATCTGCATTGCCTCGATGCCAAGATCAACATCGACGCCAATGCCATGTACCGTCAGCCCAAGCTGAAGGGTTTCCACGATCCTTCGCAGGACGACCCGCGTGAAGCGCACGCTGCCAAGTTCGAACTGAACTACGTGGCGCTGGAAGGCAACATCGGTTGCATGGTCAACGGTGCCGGCCTGGCCATGGGTACCATGGACATCGTCAACCTGCACGGCGGCAAGCCAGCCAACTTCCTCGACGTTGGCGGCGGTGCTACCAAGGAACGCGTGACCGAAGCGTTCAAGATCATTCTGTCCGACACCAATGTCGCGGCCGTACTGGTCAACATCTTCGGCGGCATCGTTCGTTGCGACATGATTGCCGAAGGCATCATCGGCGCGGTGAAGGAAGTCGGCGTGAAAATCCCGGTGGTTGTGCGCCTTGAAGGCAACAACGCTGAACTGGGCGCTAAAGTACTGGCGGAAAGCGGTCTGAACATCATCGCAGCCACCAGCCTGACCGACGCTGCTCAACAAGTTGTCAAAGCTGCGGAGGGCAAGTAATGAGCGTCCTGATCAATAAAGACACCAAGGTCATCTGCCAGGGCTTCACCGGCTCGCAGGGTACTTTCCACTCCGAACAGGCCATCGCCTACGGCACCAAGATGGTTGGCGGCGTGACTCCGGGAAAGGGTGGTACCACCCACCTGAACCTGCCTGTGTTCAACACCGTGAAAGAAGCCGTGGAAACCACAGGCGCTACCGCCTCGGTCATCTACGTACCGGCTCCTTTCTGCAAGGATTCCATCCTTGAAGCGGCGTTCGGCGGCATCAAGCTGATCGTCTGCATCACCGAAGGCATTCCGACCATCGATATGCTGGAAGCCAAGGTCAAGTGCGACGAGCTGGGTGTCATCCTGATCGGCCCCAACTGCCCAGGCGTGATCACTCCGGGCGAGTGCAAGATCGGCATCATGCCAGGCCACATCCACTTGCCAGGCAAGGTCGGTATCGTGTCGCGTTCCGGCACCCTGACCTATGAAGCCGTCAAGCAGACCACCGACGCCGGTTTCGGCCAGTCGACCTGCGTCGGTATCGGCGGTGACCCGATCCCGGGCTCGAACTTCATCGACATCCTGAAGCTGTTCCAGGAAGACCCACAGACCGAAGCGATCGTCATGATCGGCGAGATCGGTGGTTCGGCCGAAGAAGAAGCCGCTGCCTACATCAAGGCACACGTGACCAAGCCGGTCGTTTCCTACATCGCTGGTGTGACTGCCCCTCCAGGCAAGCGCATGGGCCATGCCGGTGCAATCATCTCGGGCGGCAAGGGCACTGCAGACGAGAAGTTTGCTGCCCTGCAGGACGCTGGTGTGAAAACCGTGCGTTCGCTGGCTGATATCGGCAAGGCCTTGGCCGAGCTGACTGGCTGGGCGGTCAAGTAAACTTCGCTTACCTGCACGTGTAGTCGCAAAAGCCACCTTCGGGTGGCTTTTGTGTTTCTGGAAGATAAGCTCACGGTGACAACGAATCGAGACGATTGTTGCAGGGGCAGTACAAGCTTTCTGCGACTTTGGGATGGTTGCGTTAGCGAGCCTCATGTACTATGTCGACCCGCCAGATTGTCGCAGCTCGCTGAAACGTTAAATCGTCTCTTCCGGGCGTGGTTGACGTCTGTGTCAGTGGGTCGAATCAAGCGGTTCAAATCAAGTTGGTGGAATTCTGTACGGCCCTGCTTCGGCAGCCGCAGGATTCAGCGTCGCTCAAGTAGCTGAAGACAATATTCAACAAGAAGAAGTCAGCGCAGGAGAGACATGAAAGTGAGACCGAGCACTGTCGTACGGTCTTGTATGTCTGCCCGTCAGTCCCTCTGAATGCCCGTGTGCGCTGGATTTGCCAATGAATGCTGGCTGTTCCGGGTCGCGACGACGGATGGATGACGTTCTATCCTAGGAATTTCTGAATGTTGAAGAAAGCGAACACAGCGCTGCTGGGTCTGGCTCTGTCCATCGGGATGGTGTCGGCACAAGCGGCCGAAGCGAAGAAAGTCGACGTCCTGCTGATCGGCGGCGGTGTCATGAGCGCCACGCTGGGCGTGCTGCTCAACGAGCTCGAGCCGAGCTGGTCGATGGAAATGGTCGAGCGCCTGGACGCTGTCGCCGAAGAAAGCTCCAATGGATGGAACAACGCGGGTACCGGCCACTCGGCCCTGGCCGAGCTGAACTACACCCCGGAAGACAAGGACGGCAAGGTCCAGATCGCCAAGGCGATCGAGATCAACGAAGCCTTCCAGATTTCCCGTCAGTTCTGGGCTCACCAGGTGACGGTGGGGGTGTTGAAGAACCCACGCACGTTCATCAACTCCACTCCGCACATGAGCTTCGTCTGGGGCGACAACAACATTGAGTTCCTCAAGAAGCGCTATGAAGCGCTGAAGGCGAGCCCGCTGTTCGCCGGCATGCAGTTCTCCCAGGATCACGAGCAGATCAAGAAGTGGGTGCCGTTGATGATGGAGGGTCGTGACCCTAATCAGAAACTGGCCGTCACCTGGAGCCCGCTGGGTACCGACATGAACTTCGGCGAGATTACTCGTCAGTACGTCGGTCACCTGAAGGACCAGAAAGGCTTCGACCTGAAGCTTTCCAGCGAAGTTGAAGACATCAAGCGCAATGACGATGGTTCGTGGCGCGTGACCTACAAGAACCTGAAAGACGGCACCAAGACCGAGACCGACGCCAAGTTCGTGTTCATCGGTGCCGGTGGCGCTGCCCTGCATCTGCTGCAGGATTCGGGTATTCCAGAAGCCAAGGAATACGGTGGCTTCCCAGTGGGCGGCTCGTTCCTGGTGACCGAGAACCCAAGTGTGGCCATGCAGCATATGGCCAAGGCCTACGGCATCGCATCGACCGGTGCACCGCCCATGTCCGTTCCGCACCTGGACACCCGTGTCCTGGACGGCAAGCGCGTAGTCCTGTTTGGCCCATTCGCCACCTTCTCGACCAAGTTCCTGAAGAACGGTTCGTACCTGGATCTGCTGACCAGCACCAACCTGCACAACGTATGGCCCATGACCAAGGTCGGCATCGAGCAATACCCGCTGATCGAATACCTGGCCGGTCAGGTCATGCTGTCGGACGACGATCGCTTCGAAGCCTTGAAGCAGTACTTCCCGCACGCCAAGAAAGAAGACTGGCGCCTGTGGCAGGCTGGCCAGCGCGTGCAGATCATCAAGCGTGACGCAGACAAGGGCGGCGTGCTGAAACTGGGTACTGAAATCGTCGTCTCCAAGGACAGCAGCATTGCTGGTTTGCTGGGTGCATCGCCTGGCGCATCGACGGCTGCACCGATCATGATCAACGTGCTGGAAAAGGCGTTCAAGGACAAGGTCGCGACGCCCGAGTGGCAAGCCAAGCTGCGCCAGATCGTGCCTAGCTACGGTACTGCGCTGAACAACTCCCCGGAAGCTGTGCAGAAAGAGTGGAACTACACCGCGAAGATTCTGCAGTTGGCCGTTGCTCCTCCTGTGATCGACCAGGCCGCTGCCGCTGCCAACCCGATCGAAGGCCAGACGGCACCGAAAGCTGAAAGCAACCCAGCGGCCGACATGGCGCTGTAAGTCCGGGCCTCACGCCTGAGGCTTCTGGAACAAGCTGTATCGTTTCCGCTGAGTCTTGCACCGATGCGACACTCAGGTGCACTCAGCGGACACTTCGCACTGCAACAGTGCGAGGGGCGTCGAATTTCGCTACTCTACGCGCCATTTTGCCGGGCCCGCCCACAAGGCAGCCGCCTGCGCATTCAGTCTGGCCTCATCCGGTCGACCGTGTTTCCCTCAATCCATGGGGAAAACCTCTCTCAATTCCAATCTATTGACGTGGTTTCCTTCCAATGAAAGTGCTTAAAGGCCAGGATATTCTGGCGCTTGGTTTCATGACGTTCGCCTTGTTCGTAGGCGCGGGCAATATCATCTTTCCACCCTTCGTCGGCCTGCAGGCTGGGCCGAACGTCTGGATGGCGGCATTGGGCTTCCTGGTGACGGCGGTAGGTCTGCCGGTGATCACCGTGGTGGCGCTGGCCAGGGTCGGCGGTTCGATGGATGCGCTTAGCAGCCCGATCGGCAAGCTGGCGGGTGGTCTGTTGGCCGCCGTGTGCTATCTGGCGGTGGGCCCGTTGTTCGCAACGCCGCGCACCGCCACCGTGTCGTTTGCCGTAGGCCTGGCGCCCTTGACCGGTGAAACGCCGCTGGCGCTGTTTCTCTACAGCGCGGTGTACTTCCTGCTGGTATACATCGTTTCACTCTACCCCGGGCGCCTGCTCGATACCGTAGGACGGTTTCTGGCTCCGCTGAAAATCATCGCTCTGGCCGTATTGGGTATCGCTGCGTTTGCCTTGCCGGTAGGTCCCAGCGGTGATGCAGTACCCGAGTATGTCGCTGCGCCATTTTCACTCGGCTTCATCAATGGTTACCTGACCATGGATACGTTGGGTGCGCTGGTGTTCGGCATCGTCATCGTCAACGCCATTCGCTCCAGAGGGGTCGAGTCGCCCAAGCTGATCACGCGCTACGCGATCATCGCCGGGCTGATTGCCGGAGTAGGGCTGGCCCTGGTGTACATCAGTCTGTTCCGTCTTGGGTCGGGCAGCCACGCCGTTGCGGCCGGTGCTACCAACGGCGCTGCGGTTCTGCATGCCTATGTGCAGCACACCTTCGGTGGGCTGGGCAGTGGTTTCCTGGCCGTGCTGATCTCGCTGGCATGCCTGGTGACTGCTGTTGGCCTGACCTGCGCCTGCGCCGAGTATTTCAGCCGAGTCCTGCCACTGTCCTACAAGACGCTGGTGCTCTTGCTGGCGCTGTTCTCGCTGCTGGTATCCAACCTGGGCTTGACCAAGCTGATCGCGTTTTCCATCCCCGTGCTGACCGCCATCTACCCGCCCTGCATCGTGCTGGTGGCGCTGAGTTTCTGCGCCGGGTTGTGGTATTCACAATCGCGCATTCTTGGTCCGGTGATGCTCGTCTCGTTGCTGTTCGGCCTCATTGATGCGATCAAGGGGGCGGGTCTTTCGCAGTGGTTGCCAGCATCCTTGCTCGACCTTCCGCTGAGTGAACAAGGTCTGGCCTGGCTGGTGCCGTCGGTTGCTGTGCTGCTCGTGGCGGTGGTAATCGATCGTGTGCTGGGCGCGCGCGTTCACGCTGCGGCCTGAGCCTTTCGTCACCCACAAAAAAGCCAGCTCTAGAGCTGGCTTTTTTTTGCGGCGGTGTTCATGACGCTTCGGCTGCGGCCTCGACGTCATGGGCGATCAAGGACACCAGTGCATTTTGCTGTCGGTGCGACAGCTGACGGAAACGCTGCAGGAGCTCACGCTCATGCAGGGACAATTCCGGGCTGTCCATCTTCATGCTCAACTCTTCACCCAAGGCACCTTCCTGGATCAGGCTCTGTTCCAGGCGTGCGATGATCTCCGAGTTCATGCTGCGGTGATGGTTACGAGCCACCTCAGCAATCTGCTCACGCATCCCGTCAGGAAGACGTACTACGAATTTGTCAGCCGTGCGGCTGGAGTAAACAGCCTGTTTGAGTGGGCGCATAGTGATGACCGATAAGTTCAGGGGGAGCGGTTCTTGAAGTAGGCCGCAGGATGTCGGTTAGGACACGCCGATCGGCAAATTGTTCCAGCCTGCCGATGCGGCGCTATGATGCACTAATGCGACATAGCTTTGACGCCAATTCTGTGACAAATAATGATCCGAATCGTGGCATTTCGCCAGCCCCTCCTGCACTGTATTTTGCGCAGGCTGGCCGCATCTGTCAGGACACGTTCACATACAGAGTGGAGATCTCTTCAAGAGGTGCTCTGACCCGCTTTGTGCATACTGCGCACACCACGCGCGAGCTACCTTGGGGGGTAGCATAGTGACATCTGGGCCATTTGCTAGCATTGATTGTCGAGAGGTGTCGATCTTGTAGGCGATTAGCGTAACAGGGGATCGAATTTGATCCTGCGACCTTTGATCAGGGCCAGCAATAACGCAAGACTTGCGATACCGCCCATGGCTTGCAACGCGATCCCCAAGGCAGACGTGTGTTGTCCGAACGCGAATGCGCTGGTCCAACAGGCTATGGCAATCAACATGAATGCCAAGGCATATCTCGACATCTGCAACTCCTTAAAAGGTATAGCGTTCAGTGCGCTGGGTCGTGGCGGGCTCGCTGACCCCCTTGGCGGCCGTGAGCGGCGCCTCGGTACTGGAAGACGCAACGCGAGCGACGGGGGCGGGGATAAAGCGAGCGGCATCGACATGGACCAGTGCAGGATCAGTGGTCTGGCTGTGGAACTGAAAGCCAATGAGGATGACCAATGTCATAGCGTTGACCATCAAGAGTACGCTGTTCATTGAAATTCTCCGCAGCCTGAATGTCGAAGCGTGGTTCAGCATCGAATATAGCAGGCGGCGTGCCAACTTCAGAGATTGGGAAAAACTCAGTGATTTCAGCGGTATGCACAGTGCTCAGGGCAATTTGATATTGCATCCTGCACTGCCGAGTGCTGTTGAGTATTGCAAAATGCATGAACGCCGAAGCTGGGTTTTCGAACGACTCAACAAGGCAAAATCCTTTCCATGCTGCATGACAAACCGGGCCTGGCTGGGTAACATGCATGCCGTTCGTCGTGCCGCCCGGTACGCCGCTGTGTGTCTCAGTAGCTCAATTGGATAGAGCATCCCCCTCCTAAGGGGAAGGTTGCAGGTTCGAACCCCGCCTGGGACACCATTTTTACGTGCGATTATTTATCTGTCGTCAGCCTTTAAGGGCATCCAAAAACCAGACCGTCATGGCCTAGTGAGTTGTAACAACGTTTAATCGGTGTACTCAACGGTCCTGCGCCATGAGTCGTGATGCCCAGACGTGGCGAGCACGGCCTCTCACTTTTGCGCCAGCAGCGCTTTTTTCGCGGCCTTTTCGTCTTTCATGGCTGCCAGTTCACGCTGGCAGGTTTCGACGTCGAACGAGTTGTCCCACTTTGCAATCGCGATGGTGCCGATGCCGTTTCCGATCAGGTTGGTCACCGCGCGGGCTTCGTTGAGGAACCGGTCGATACCCAGCAGCAGCACCAGACCGACCAGAGGGATGGAGTGAATGGTGGTCAGCGTAGCCGCCAGCGTGACGAACCCGGCACCTGCCACGCCCGCCGAGCCTTTGGATGTCAGCAGGAACACGGCCAGCAGAATCATCTGGTCGGCGAACGTCAGGGGGGTATTGGTCGCCTGGGCGATGAAGATCGCTGCCATGGTCAGGTAGATGCAAGTGCCGTCGGCGTTGAACGTGTACCCGGTAGGCAGGACCATGCCCACGACCGATTTCCTGCAACCCAGCTTCTCCAGCTTGACCATCATGCGCGGCAATACCGCTTCGGTGGAGCAGGTGCCCAGCGTGATGAGTATTTCGTCCTTGAAGTAGCGCAGAAACTGCATCAACGGCATCCCCGACCAGCGGGCTACCGCGCCCAGCACGACCACGATGAATATCAGCGTCGTAATATAGAGCGCGACCAGCAACTGGCCGAGGGACAGCAAGGTGCCGATGCCGTATTTGCCGATGGTGAACGCCATGCCGGCGCCTGCGCCGAGCGGCGCCAGGCGCATGACCATGGCGACGATCTTGAACAGCCCTTGCAGGAAGAGATCGATGGTATTGATCAGCGGCTTGCTGACTTCGCCCAATTGAACCAGCGCGATGCCCATCAGTACCGACAGCAGTATGACCTGCAGCATCACGCCGTTGGAAAACGCACCGACGAAGGTGTGCGGGATGATGTTGAGGAAGAATTCGACCGTACCGCCTTGTTCGCTGGCCGCCTGGCTGTATTTGTTGATGGCACTGGCGTCGAGTGCATTGACGTTGATGTTCATGCCGACGCCGGGCTTGACGATATTGACCACGATCAAGCCTACGACCAACGCAATGGTCGAGAGGATCTCGAAGTAGATCAGGGCTTTGACGCCGATGCGGCCAACCTCCTTGATGCTACCCATTTTTGCGATGCCGACGACGACGGTACCGAAAATGATGGGTGCCAGAAGCATTTTGATCAGCTTGATGAAACCATCGGCAAAGGGTTGAAGCTTGGCGCCGATGTTGGGGGCGAAATAGCCGATGGCGGCACCGATGACGATGCCGATCAACACTTGGACATACAGCTGGCCGTACCAGCGAGATCTGGAGACTTCCACGAGAGCACCTCATTTTATTGTTGTGATGGGCGTGTGGCGTGGCGTCGGTGTCCGACGCCGGCGTCTGCGGCCTGTTCTGGGCAGGCCGCAGAAGGGCGGCGGTCAGCCTTCGCCCAGTTCGCGCATGACGGCGTACAGGGCCGACTTGGCTTCGAAGCCGACGCCCGGAATGTCCGGTAGGCCGACATAACCGTTTTCGACCTGGATGCCGTCGGCGAAGCCGCCAAATGGCTGGAACACATCCGGGTAGGATTCGTTGCCGCCCAGGTGCAGGCCGGCGGCGATGTTCAGCGACATCTGGTGGCCACCGTGCGGCACCACCCGACGCGAAGACCAGCCCAGCTCTTCCATCACCTTCAGGGTGCGCATGTATTCCACGAGCCCGTAGGACAGCGCGCAGTCGAACTGCAGGTAGTCGCGATCAGGGCGCATGCCACCGTGACGCAGCAGGTTGCGGGCGTCCTGATGGGAAAACAGGTTCTCGCCGGTGGCCATTGGCAGTTCGTAATGATTGGCCAGTTCGGCCTGGAGGGCGTAGTCCAGCGGATCACCGACTTCCTCATACCAGAACAGGTTGTACTGCTTGATCGCTTCGGCATAGGCGATGCCGGTCTGCAAATCGAAGCGGCCGTTGGCATCCACGGCCAGTCGACGGCCATCGCCTACCACCTCGAGAACGGCTTCGATACGGCGGATGTCTTCATCCAGCGGTACGGCACCGATCTTCATCTTGACGACGTCGTAGCCGCGGTCCAGATAGCTTTGCATCTCGGCCTTGAGCTTGGTCTGGTCCTTGCCGGGATAGTAATAACCACCCGCCGCGTAGACCCAGACCTTGTCGTCCGCGACGCCATTGCGGTAGCGGTCCGCCAGCAGGCGATACAGCGGCTTGCCTTCGATCTTGGCGACCGCATCCCACACCGCCATGTCCAGAGTGCCGACGGCGACCGAGCGCTCGCCATGACCGCCCGGCTTTTCGTTGGTCATCAGGGTTTTCCAGATGGCGAACGGATCGAGGTTGTCGTTTGCCGAATCGGTCAGGGTGTCGGGATCGGCTTCGGCGATGCGTGCCAGGAAGCGGTCACGCATCAGCGCGCCCTGACCGTAACGACCATTGGAGTTGAAGCCATAGCCGATCACCGGCTTGCCATCGCGAATCACGTCCGTGATCACGGCCACCACCGAGCAGGTCATCTTGGAGAAGTCGATGTAGGCGTTGGCAATGGGGGAGGCAATGGAGACGGTCTTTTCACGAATGTCCACGATGCGCATGGAGGGTTCCTCTTGTTGGTTGTGGCCTCACGTTATGCTTTGCGCAGTCACCCGCCCAATGCTATTAATGCCGAACCCTATGCACAGAAGGCATGGCCTGTGGAACTCGTCTGGCTTGAAGATCTTTCGGCGCTTGCCGAATACGGCAGCTTCGTGCGCGCCGCCGAAGCACGTCACATCACCCAGCCGGCTTTCAGCCGCAGGGTCCGTTCGCTGGAAAACTGGATGGGTGTGGAATTGCTCGTGCGCACGCCCCATGGCGCGACGTTGACGGAGGCAGGGCGCAAGATTCTACCCGGCGCCCAGGAGGCGGCCCGGCACCTTTACCGGCTGCGCAACGAGGCTCAGGAAGTGGCGGGCGTGTCGGCCCGGTCACTCAAGTTCGCTGCGACCCATTCGCTGTCGTTCACGTTTTTCCCCAAGTGGCTGCGCAGTTCCGAAACCGGTGCGCCGATCGAAGCGGTGCAGCTTCATTCCGACAGCATGGCCGTCTGCGAGCAGATGCTGATACACGGCCAGGTTCAGTTTCTGCTCTGCCATCGTCACCCCGACGTCCCACCGCTGCTGGCTCCCGACCAGTTCGTCAGCAAGAAGGTGGGTGAGGATGTTCTGGTACCGCTCGCCAGTGCCGGCGTTCATGTCGGTACGTCGCCGGCGGCACTTCCTTACCTGGCCTATACCCATCAATCAGGTCTGGGGCGGATCGTTGCTCACCGCCTTCGGGGCAAGGAGGACTACCTTCATCTGCAGCCTCTGTTCAGCAGTCATCTCGCGGCCGTGCTGATGTCGATGGCGCTGGAAAGCAAAGGCGTCGCCTGGCTACCCAAGAGCCTGACGGAGCAGGAAGTTCAGGAAGGCCGGCTGGTCAGGGCGCTCGACGAAGACTGGGACATACCGCTGGAGATTCATTTGACTCGGCCAAAAGGCCATCTGGGCCAGTCGGCCGAAGCGTTCTGGGCTAGGGCGGGCAGTGATCTGGCGCTTAGTCCGTTGCCGCGCGGCTGAAAGCCGATGCACGGGATGTGGCGCGTCCTGCAATTGCCGCCAGAATCGCGGCCATTGCCAGCAACGCTGCGCTGGACTCGAAGGTTGCACGGTAGCCGCTTGCGTCGAAGATCAGCCCGCCGAAGATGGCGCCAGAGGCGATGGCCAACTGGATGATCGCCACCATCAGGCCGCCGCCGGCATCGGCGTCGTCCGGCAGTGTCTTCGCGAGCCAGGTCCACCAGCCCACCGGTGCGGCCGTCGCCACCAGCCCCCAAAAACCGAGCAGTACAGCGGTCACCGTTGGTGAACTGCCGAAGGCAACCAGCGCCAAGGCCACCGCTGACATCAGCAGGGGAATGACGATCAGCGTGCGGTGCAGCCCATGCTTCAGGAAGGCCTCGATCAGGAACGTTCCGGCCAGCCCGGCCACCCCCAGTCCCAGAAGCATCAATGAGAGAGTGGAAACGCTGACGTGCGTGACCGTTTCCAGAAACGGGCGCAGGTAGGTGAACAGCATGAACTGGCCCATGAAAAACACGCTGATCGCGAGCATACCCAAGGCGACGGGTGCAGTTTTCAGCAAGGGGAACACATTGCTGCCGCTCGATCCGCCTTGCGGTTTCATGGAAGGAAGGCTTGCCAGCAGCCATGCACAGGCCACGACGGCGATGGGGAGCAGCGACAGGAACGCGCCGCGCCAGCCGATCAGGGCGCCGAGAAAGCTGCCCAGAGGGGCCGCGACTACAGTCGCCAGTGCGTTGCCACCGTTGACGACGGCCATGGCCCGAGTGATCTGCTCTTGCGGCACCAAGCGCATGGCGGTGGCTGCCGACAAGGACCAGAATCCGCCAATCGCGATGCCGATCACGGCCCGGCCGATCATGAATACCCAATAGTTGGGGGCGAACGCCACCACTGCGCCGGAGACGATCATCAGCACGGTGAGGGCAACCAGCAGTGGTCTGCGGTCCACCCGTGCGGCGACCGATGCGATCAAGAGGCTGGTGAACAGGGCAAACAGGCCCGATACGGAAATGCCCTGACCCGCCTGGCCCTCGGTGATGTGCAGATCCGAGGCGATGGGGGTGAGCAGGCTGACGGGCATGAATTCCGAGGCCACCAGTACGAAGGCAGCCAGTGACATGGCGAATACGGCACCCCAGGATTGGGGGGACTGAATAACAGGTTTCGGAGACCTTTCCATCCGATGTTGCCTATCCAATGAGTGTTCGGATGTGCATTCTCCTGCGCTCATGAGACGGTCTGTAGCGCATTTCACTGGATTACTTGCCTGATTCGATGAGTGTTCAGGGCGAGGCAGGACGAACAGTCAAGCGCGGGTTAAAGTCACTGCAGGAGCCCGAGGTGCATATGACCCACACAGTCGACACAGTTTTCCAGCCGGTATCGGCGCCAGAAAGGCTGGCCCGCATGATCGGTTCGCGCATCGCCAGCCCAGGTGATTACCCCACGGACATTCCCGGCCTCGGGCTTTTCAGACGTGATCATCCCGCACCGCCGGTGACCTGCATGGTGGAGCCGAGCATCATCCTGGTGGCGCAGGGCGAGAAGCGTCTGTGGGTGGGCGGAGAGGGCTACGAATACAGCACGTCGAGGTTCTTGATCACGTCTCTGGATCTGCCGGCCAACTCCGAAGTGCTCGTCGCAAGTCCCGACAAGCCCTGCCTGGGGCTGGCGTTGAGGCTCGATGTGCGCATGCTCGCCGAGCTGATCGCGTTGAGCGATCTGCCCGCGGCCCGCGATCGGAACCGGGTCAGGGGCAGGGTCAGGGGCGTGGGTATCGGGTCGGTGACTGTGCAGATGCTCAGTTCGCTGGAGCGTTTGCTGGCGTTGCTCGATGAGCCGGAATCCATTGCGGTCATGGCGCCGTTGATACAGCGTGAAATTCACTACCGCCTGCTGCAGAGTGATCAGACCGGAAGGCTCAGGCAGATCACTGCGGTGGATGGGCAGGGGTATCGAATCGGCAGGGCCATCGATTGGTTGAAGCTCAACTATACGTCGCCGCTGCGTGTCGACGAGTTGGCGGCAAAGGTCCAGATGAGCACTCCGACCTTTCATCACCACTTCCGGCAGCTCACCTTGATGAGTCCGTTGCAGTATCAAAAATGGCTTCGGCTCAACGAAGCCAAGCGTTTGATGCTCAATGAACATCAGGACGTATCCAGCGCGGCGTTCAAGGTCGGCTATGAGAGTCCATCACAGTTCAGTCGTGAATACCGTCGTCTGTTCGGCGCGCCGCCCAAGCGTGACATCGCTGTCCTGCGTGGCGAGGGCTAGGCCGGCTTTCTTTCATTGGATTCTTTCATTGGAATAGGCAAGAACGCGCTTCGATTGGGCAAGGGCCGTGTTGTGGCCGAATGCATACTGAAAGTCTTTGTGCTGATTGCGTTCGCAGGACTGTGACGGGCGCGGTCTCCTCGGCGGCGCGTGACGTGCGACACGCTTTGAAACCAAACCGCGAACCGACCTGACGTACGACATCAACCAATGGTGCCCTCCAGATGTCTGCACTAGGCACAGCAAGACCGTGATTCGTGACATAAAAAAATAGATGAGGACCGCTACATGACCGATCCGACCGAAAAAACTTCCTCAGATCCCGAAGGCTCCGGCGAGCTGTTCAAGGAACTGACCACGCCGTCGCGCCGCAACTTTCTGCGGACCATGGGCATATCGGGTATGGCGGCTGCGACTGCGCCGGTCTGGGCCCAGGCCGCGCAGCTGGCGCCCATCGATGACAGCGAAAAGCCGCTGGCCAAGGGCGAGCAGCGGATCACGCTCAAGGTCAACGGCCAGCCGCACACCCTCAATGTGCCTGGCAATGCCGTGCTGCTGGACGTGCTGCGCGATCGCCTGCAGCTGACCGGCACCAAGAAGGGCTGTGACCATGGCCAGTGCGGCGCCTGCACCTTGCACATCAATGGCCAGCCGGTGAACAGCTGCCTGTCTCTGGCGGCCATGCATCAGGGTGACGAAATCACCACCATCGAGGGGCTGGAGCGCAATGGTCAGTTGCATCCCATTCAGGAAGCCTTCTGGGCCCACGACGCGTTTCAGTGCGGTTACTGCACCTCGGGCCAGATGATGACGGCCGCGGCGATCATCAAGGACCCGAACATCGGTGCCGATGACGCCAGCGTGCGCGAAGCCATGAGCGGCAACATCTGCCGGTGTGGCGCGTACAAGAACATCCTCGCCGCCGTGCAGGATGCCCGTGGCAAAGTACAGGGAGCCAGCTGATGAGAGCCTTGGAATACACCCGCGCAACCAGCCCCGAACAGGCCGTTGCCACCCATGCCCGCAATGAAGCCACGGCGTTTCTGGCCGGCGGTACGACGCTGCTGGATTTGGTCAAGATCGACATCATGCAGCCCGATCGAGTGATCGATGTGCATGCCCTGGCGCTGGATCAGGTCGAGACCTTGAGTGACGGTCGCACCCGCATTGGGGCCATGGTCACCAATACCGGGTTGGCCAATCATCCGCGCATCAAGAGCGACTACGCGGTGTTGTCCCAGGCGCTGCTGTCGGGAGCCACCACGCAACTGCGCAACAAGGCCACCACGGCCGGCAATGTCATGCAACGAGTACGCTGCAACTACTTCCGCGACGGCGTTTCTGCCTGCAACAAACGTACACCCGGATCCGGCTGCGCTGCCATCGGCGGGCACAACCGCAGCGTGCACGCCGTACTGGGCACCAGCGATCAGTGCATTGCCACCCACCCTTCGGACATGTGCGTGGCCATGGCGGCGATCGGGGCCACCGTTCAGGTGCAGGGTCCCAACGGCAAACGGGAAATCGACTTCCAGGACTTCCATCTGCTACCGGGTGCAACGCCCTGGAAAGAACACGCCCTGCAGCCTGACGAGTTGATCACGCATGTCACGTTGAACGCGCCTTTGGCGGGCGGCAAATCCGCCTACCTGAAGCTGCGTGATCGGGCTTCCTACCAGTTCGCCCTGGCCTCCAGCGCGGTGATCCTGGTGATGGACGGTCAGGTCATCCGTGAGGCGCGCATTGCCTTGGGCGGCGTCGGCACCAAGCCGTGGCGTGCGCTCGAAGCCGAGCGTGCGCTGCGTGGCGCGGCGGCGACCCCGGAGAATTTTGCCAAGGCCGCAGCCATTGCCCTGCAAGGCGCCAAGCCGTATGCCCACAATGCCTACAAGATCCCGCTGGGGCAGCAGGCCATCGTGCGCAACCTCACCACACTGGGCACAGGAGCCATCGCATGAGCGAGTCAATCATGGGGGCATCCCCACGCCGCGTCGACGGTCGCCTGAAGGTCACCGGTGCCGCGCACTATGCAGCCGACCATCAGCCCAAGGGCATGGTTTTCGCCTACGGTGTCTACAGCACCGTAGCCAGTGGCTCGATCAAGTCCCTGGACATCGATGCTGCACGGCGCTCGCCCGGCGTGCTGGAAATTCTGCACCACGGCAATTTTCCCCAAGCGTTCCATACCTCGCCCGTGCCGTTTTCCCTGGCCGGCGTGCTGTCGGGCTCACGTACCGATGAAAAACGGCTGCCTTTCGAAGACAACGTGGTGCGCTATGCCGGTCAGTTCGTGGCGCTGGTGGTGGCCGACACGTTCGAGCACGCCCGTGAGGCGGCCTACAAGGTCAAGGTCAGCTACAGCGAAAGTGCCGCCGCAGCCAATCTGGAGCAGGGTCTGAAGCGCAAGGCGGCTGCCGATGGTGGGCAGGGTCACAAGCGCGGCGATCCGGCCGATGCGTTCGACGGTGGTGCACAGACGGTCGATGCCACCTACACGACGCCGGTGGAAACCCACAACCCGATGGAGATGCACGCCACCGTGGCCATGTGGGACAACGGCAAGTTGGTGGTGTACGAATCGACCCAGTCGGTAGTAGTCCATCGCAACACACTGGCGCAGATTTTCGGCCTGCCGACCGAACGCGTCGAAGTTCGCGCGCCGTTCATTGGTTCGGGGTTCGGCGGCAAGCTGTGGATCTGGCCACACTCGGTCGCGGCCTGCGCCGCTGCCAAGGTGGTCGGTCGCCCCGTGCAGCTGGTGATTCCACGGGCGCAGATGTTCACCACCGTGGGCCATCGTCCGGAAACCCGGCAGCGCATGCGCCTGGCCGCCGATGGCAAGGGCAAGCTGGTATCCCTGCGGCATGAATCGCTCAACACCACTGGCATTGGTGACCAGTACGTCGAGAACTGCGGGGGCATGAGTGCCAGCCTGTATTCGTGTGCCAATGTCGAGGTCACCCACGGCACGGTCCAGGTCAACCGTGGGGCACCGACCTCGATGCGTGCGCCGGGTGCGGCACCCGGTCTGTTCGCGCTGGAGTCGGCCATCGACGAGCTGGCCGAGCGCTGCAAGATGGACCCGCTGGCGTTCCGTCAGTTGAACTGGGCCGAGCAGAACGAGCAGGAAAACCTGCCTTGGTCGGGCAACCATTTGCGCGAAGCCTTGGCTCAAGGTGCGGAACGTTTTGGCTGGGCCAATCGCAAGCCCGGTATCGGCAGCATGCGCGATGGCCATGAAATCGTTGGCTACGGCATGGCACAGTGCAACTGGGATGCCTTCCGCACGCCCTGCGAAGCGCGGGTTTCGCTGACTGCCGACGGCCGTGCCGTGGTGTATTGCGGTGGCCAGGATATCGGCACTGGTACCTATACGGTGCTTGCCCAGTGCGTCAGCGACATCACCGGTCTGCCTTTGGAGAGGATCACGGTGGAGCTGGGTAATTCGTCCTATCCACCCGCGCCGGTTTCCGGCGGCTCCTGGATGACGGCCAGCGCACTGCCCGCTGTGGCCGAGGCCACCCGTGCAGCGCTTACCCAACTCAAGAGCTTTGCCGCTTCCGAGGAGGGCGGGTTGCCCAATGCCAAGGCGGAAGCGATCACGGTGAGCAACGGTCGTCTGCAGGACGGCTCGACCAGCCTGGAATTCGCTGAAGTGCTGAAGAAGCTCAAGATCGCCAGTGCCGAGGGTGAGGCCCATACCGGAATGGCCGACACCAAGAAGCACGCCTTCAGTTCGTTCGGCGCGCATTTCGTCGAGGTTCGCTGGGATCCGGGCATCTCGCGCTTGCGGGTATCTCGTGTGGTCAGCGCCATCGACGTCGGCAAGGTCATCAACGGCAAGACCGCGCGTAATCAGGTCGAAGGCGCGATCGTCATGGCCATCGGCATGGCGTTGTTCGAGTCCACCGACTACGACGAGCGCAATGGCATGCCGGTGAACAACAACTATGCCGAATATGTAGTGCCGGTGCATGCCGACCAGCCGGAGATCGATGTGATTCTGCTCGATTACCCGGACTACAACCTCAACGAGTACGGTGCGCGTGGGGTCGGTGAGATTGGTGTGACCGGGCTGGCGGCTGCGGTGGCCAACGCGGTTTACCATGCCACTGGCAAGCGGGTGCGCAACTTGCCGATCACCCTGGAAAAGCTGATGGATGGCGTACCAACCGTCAGCACCTGATCGCTGTGTGCCGCGCCGGGGTACTCTCGGCGCGGTCCAGCCTTGCCGTGGCGCGCTACTTCAGCGATGCTTCATCCAGCCCCGCGTACCAATCTGCATAAACGGTATTGCGCGCCATGCGTCGATTCATGTCGGCGCTGCCGTCGGTCCACCACACTTCGCCCCGTTCGCCCAAGGCCTGCTTGGCAGCATCGACCTGCGCACGCGCCTGTTTCAGCGCCTGGGGATCTTCGGCGTGTTTGGCAGCCTTGACGGCTCGCCGGGCATCCATCAGCGCTTTGACCCAATGCTGGCGCACGTTTTCGGGAAGGGCAGGATTGCTGCAGCGCCAAAGCCGACCGCGTACTACGAAATAGCGTCCATCGGGCGTGGTGGGATACATCGGCAATCTTCGGAAGGGAGGGTATCGGAAGGGAAGGGGCAGTCCGGCAAGCGGGCCGCGTGGTCCCGCTTGCCGGTGGGTGTGACTTAGGCTCTGTGTGAAAAGCCTTGATACTCGGTGATGCTGCGTTGAAAACAGCCTCGGAATGCTCATTTACAACCCGTAAACTCCGCTTCCTCGGCTGACCCTAGCTCAACCAGCTTTCGACGGTGTCGGAACCGTATTCGGCTTTCCATTCTTTCAGCGTCTTGTGATTGCCGCCCTTGGTTTCGACGACTTCACCCGAATGCGGGTTTTTGTAGGTCTTCAAGGAGCGCGGCTTGCGGGTTGCCTTCTCGGGTGCGGCAGGGGCCTTGGTCGATTTGCCGCCATGCTGCGGATCGAGAATGGAAACGATGTCCTTGAGGCTTTTATTGTATTCGCCCAACAACGCACGCAACTTGGTTTCGAACTCGATTTCCTGTTCCAGACCCTTGTCGCCTTTCATGGCTTCGAGTGCGGCAAGTTGTTCGGCCAGATGACGTTCGAGTTGACGGTATTCAGCAAGTTTGGACATTGGTATCCCCAGGCATGGATCGTGGTATGGATCGTGGATAAGAACGGTAAAGGTATCGAGGAAGGATTCTGGCGCAGTACGCGCATTCACGCCACATCTAAATAACGTGTTTTAACACTTTAATTCACCTCTCCAGGAGGGTGGGTGTGGGGAATGTCGCCGATTCGATAAAACTTTTCGGCAACCCGGGGGGTCAGGTCTTAAGTAGGCTGTCGAATCCACGGCAGCAGCCAAGAAATCTGGAGATACGAAATGAGCTTTTTTAGCAGCATCCTCGAGAAACTGGGTATCGGCAAGCACGCGGTTCCGGACGCAGACGCTTCTACGCAAACCCCTGCCGCCCCGGCGCCAGGTGCCTCGCCAACCACCACCGTGACCAACCAGCCTTCGGCTGCGCCGATTACCCAGGTGGATGTGGCTCAAAAACTAGAAGCGCTGGCCGCCAATCACGGCGAGACGCTGAACTGGCGCACTTCGATCGTCGATTTGCTGAAACTGCTGGGTCTGGACAGCAGTCTGACCGCTCGCAAGGAACTTGCCGAAGAATTGCACTACACCGGTTCGACCGATGACTCCGCGGCCATGAACACCTGGTTGCATTCGGCTGTGATGAAAAAGCTCGCCGAAAACGGCGGCACCGTGCCAGCGGAATTGCTGAACTGATAGTTCGTTCAAGCTTTCGCTAACGCTTATTAAGAAGGCCCGGCATCCGTCGGGCCTTCTTGCATTTGAACACCTCTCTCGCTCAGCGCGGCTGCCCTTTAGAAGCCGAGCTTAAAGGTCTGCGCTTAGACATCAGCGAACCCCCAACCTATCTTTTTGTTAATAAATCGGTTGGAACACCGTCGGCAGCCCGGCACTCAGATCCTTGAACTTATATTTCGAAGGAGCGCCGAATGCCTACCGCAGCCGATTTCATGGTCAATACTCTCAAGCAAGCCGGCGTCAAGCGCGTCTATGGCGTCGTCGGCGATTCATTGAATGGTTTTACCGATTCGATGCGTCGGCTGGGCGGTTTGGACTGGATACACATGCGCAATGAAGAAGCCGGTGCGTTCGCTGCCGGTGGCGAAGCCCACCTTACCGGTGAACTGGCGGTGTGTGCCGGCAGCTGTGGCCCGGGCAACCTGCACTTGATCAATGGCCTGTTCGATTGCCACCGCAGCGGTGTGCCGGTGCTGGCCATCGCGGCGCACATCCCCAGCAGTGAAATCGGTATCGACTACTTTCAGGCGACCCACCCGGAATCACTGTTCAAGGACTGCAGCCACTATGTCGAGCTGGTGTCGCGTGCCGAGCAATTGCCGCAGATTCTCGAGCGCGCCATGCGCGTGGCGATCAGTCGCTGCGGTGTGGCGGTGGTGGTGATTCCGGGTGACGTGGCATTGAGCCCACTTGAAGCTACGGTGAGCCAGTGGATCGCACCACCGAAGCCGGTCGTGGTGCCCGAGCCCGCACAAATCGACGAACTTGCCCAGTTTCTCAACGGCGGCAAGCGCGTGACGCTGCTGTGCGGTGCTGGCTGCGCAGGCGCCCACAGCGAAGTCGTCGCCCTGGCCAAGCAACTCAAGGCGCCGATCGTGCATGCGCTGCGTGGCAAGGAACATCTGGAGTACGACAACCCCTACGATGTGGGCATGACTGGTTTGATCGGCTTCGCCTCCGGCTTCAATGCCATGAAAGAGTGCGACACCCTGTTGATGCTGGGTACCAACTTCCCTTATCGGCAGTTCTTTCCCGAACATTCGCGCATCGCTCAGATCGACCTGCAGCCTGAAGCCTTGGGCAACCGTTGCCCGCTGGCCATCGGCTTGATCGGTGATATCAAGCACACCGTGCAGCAACTGTTGCCACGGCTGGAGGAGCGCACGGACACCATGCACTTGAACAAGGCGCTGGCGGACTACGACAGCGCGCGCAAGGGCCTCGACGACCTCGCCGAGAGCGGTCCGAACAGCACCATCATCCATCCGCAATACGTCAGCCGACTGGTCAGTGAGCTGGCAGCCGAGGACGCTGTGTTCACCTGCGACGTGGGCACGCCCACGGCCTGGGCCGCGCGCTACCTGAAGATGAACGGCAAGCGCCGTCTGATCGGCTCGTTCAACCACGGTTCGATGGCCAATGCCATGTTGCAGGCCATCGGTGCGCAGGCGGCTTACCCGCAGCGTCAGGTGGTGTCGATGTCCGGGGATGGCGGCTTCAGCATGATGATGGGGGACTTCCTGACCCTGAGCCAGGCCAACCTGCCGGTGAAGGTGATCGTGCTCAACAATGGCACCTTGGGCTTCGTTGAGATGGAAATGAAGGCCAGTGGTCTGGTGGACGTCGGCTGCGAGCTGAAGAACCCCAACTTCGCCACGTTCGCCCAAGGCATGGGCATCAAGGGTATTCGCGTGGAGAAGCCGCAGGATCTGCGCGCGGCCCTGGTCGAAGCGTTCGAGCACGATGGACCGGTGCTGGTGGACGTGGTCAGCGAACGTCAGGAGCTGATCATGCCGCCGGAAATCACCGCGGCCAACGTCAAGGGCTTTGGCTTGTTCATGATGCGCGCGGTGCTTGACGGGCGCGCCAAGGAGCTGGTGAACCTGGCAAAGAACAACCTTTTGCGTTGAGTCTCGATGCTACAAACCGGTGCGCATTCAACATTGCCGCACTGGTTTGACGCCGATCATGGGCCGCCTTCGCTGCACCGGCAGGCGTGATTTACGCTATTGACGGTTCCTGATCACTTGGTCAGCTTTTTGCACGGTGATTGGCAAACCCGATATCAGCGGAGAGACCATGGAATCCTTGAACATCGTCATTGCCGGCGCCGGCATGGGCGGCTTGACCGCAGCTGCAGCCTTGCAGCAGGCCGGCCATCAGGTGCACCTCTATGAGCGTGCGGCAGAACTCGCCCCCGTCGGCGCAGCGATTTCCATCTGGCCCAACGGTGTCCGCGTGCTGGATGCGCTGGGTCTGGGCGACTCCATCGAGCAGGCTGGCGGGCACATGCAGAGCATGAGCTACAGCGATCATCAGGACCACTTGCTCACGCGGTTCGACCTGCAGCCCTTGTACACGTACGCTCGACGCCGGGCGTTTCCCATCGCCAGGGCGCGTTTGCAAAACATTTTGCTGGAAGCGGTCGGGATGCAGAACGTGACGCTAGGCGTGGCGTGCGTGGACTATGAGGAAAACGAGACGGACGTGCAGGTGAGGTTGTCGACGGGTGAAACGGTAACGGCCGATCTGTTGATCGCTGCCAACGGTACCCATTCGTTGCTGCGCGATACCATTGCCGGGGAGCCGGTTCCCCGACGCTATTGTGGCTACGTCAACTGGAACGGCCGGATCAAGGCGGCGCCGGACCTGGCGCCTGCCGATGAATGGGTTCAGTACGTGGGTGAGCACAAGCGGGTGTCATTGATGCCCATGGGCAACGACGAACTGTATTTCTTCTTCGACGTGCCGTTGCCAGCCGGCACACCGAACGTTCGCGAGCACTATCGTGCGGAACTGGAGCAGCATTTCGCGCATTGGCCCGAGCCGGTTCAGCGTCTTTTGCAGCGCCTGGACCCCGCAGCCGTGGCCCGTGTGGAAATCCACGACACCGCGCGGGTACCCCATCTGGTCAGTACACGGGTCGCCCTGCTGGGCGATGCGGCCCATGCCATGACGCCGAACATAGGGCAGGGCGGTTGCCAGGCCATGGAGGATGCCTGGGTGCTCGCCCGCTGCATCGAACGCGAACGCACGCCGGCGGCTGCGCTGGCAGCCTATGAGTCGGAGCGAACCGATCGGGTGGCGAGCCTGGTGACCAAGGCGCGCAAACGGGCGGCGATCATCCACGGCGAAATGCCTGAAGAAACGCAGCAATGGTATGCAGAGCTTGCAGAGAGCGATGGCAGCGACATTCTGGCCGGGCTGATCAAGACCGACGAAGGCAGCCCGTTGTAGGGCCGCAGCACCAACAGAAAAGGGGGCGTGACAGCTCCCAATGCAACCTGCTGACAGCGTCTGACCCGCCAGAGCGCTTTCCCAAGCTTCTTCCAGGTGTATTTGGTCGACTCCTGGAAAAAACGCTTCAGTCGCCGGACAACATGCCGATAACGTCGTCAGGAATGGGCGTTGAAGGTCTTCGACCGCGCCCTGGCGTACCTTCACGAAGAGCAGCACCCTCGTCAAGACCAAGGCGGGTCGGACGCGCGTGAAGGTCATGACGCCTGCTTTCAAAGCGTGCTCTGCGGCTTGAACTCATCACCCATTCATACCTGATTCTTGTGTCATTGACTTGGCAAGGTCTGCCTCGCCCTGGAGTTTCTACATGTGTTCGATGTGCGATTCACTCACCCAACTCTGGGCCCAAGGAGTGATCGGCCAAGAGGTGAGTAAACACACAGCCATCAGCCAGGCTAAACTTGAGCACCTGACGCTGGACCAGCAGGCCAACTACCTGACCGATGGCTTTTGGCGCGACGCTTACGGCGGCTCCCAGCATCATTTCAATGTCCACGCTGGTGACTCGCTCACCGTCAACCTGACCCGTTTGAGCGCAAACGCTCAGGCTGTTGCCAAATATGCGCTGCAGACTTGGACCAACGTCAGTGGCCTCAAGTTTGTGGAAACCACCGCTGCTGGTGCGATCAATTTCAGCGAAAACAAAAGCGGCGCGTACGCCAATTCCAATTATGCAGGGAGCATCATCTCGGACAGCAGCGTCAACATCGATTCCGATTGGGTGAATTACGGTTGGTATTATGTGCAAACCTACATTCATGAAATCGGTCACGCGCTGGGGTTGGGCCATGCGGGCAACTACAACGGCAGCGCGTCCTTTCCCAACAATGCCTTCTATCAAGAGGACAGCTGGAAATACTCGGTGATGTCCTATTTCAGTCAGGACGAGAATACCTATTCCAATGCCTCTTTCGGCTATGTCGTCACGCCGATGCTGGCGGATATCGTCGCCATCCAGTCGCTGTACGGCACCGCCGCTACCCGCACGGGTGACGATACCTACCGCTTGAACAACGCTGACATCAAGGCCGGAACCGTCTTCGTGCCTGGCCTGGTGGGCACGATCTACGATTCAGGCGGCAACGACAGAATCGATGTCAGCGCCTATGGCGGGGCTCAGACGGTCGATTTGAGAAGTGAAGCGTTTTCCAGCGTATACGGCGGTTTATCGAATGTTGCCATCGCGCGCGGTACGGTGATCGAGAGCTCCATCACCGGTGCAGGCGCGGATACGCTGATCGGCAATGCCCGTGACAACGTTCTCGATGGGGGCGCAGGCAACGACCAGTTGCAGGGCGGCGATGGCGACGATCGGCTGGTGGGTGGGTCGGGCTCGGACATCCTCAACGGCGGCAACGGCATCGACACCGCTGTGTATGGCCAAACGGGCGCGCGCTACTTCGCAACCTACGATGCCGCGCTCGTGAGTAATGGCACCCTCAGCGTTCACGATGCGCAAACGCTCGATGTGGACACACTTTCAAGCGTCGAAAAGCTGGCTTTCAGCGACCGCACTGCCAATCTTGACGAGCTGCTCATGGCTTTTCGCAGCCGGTATGGCGCCTTCAACACCGAGAGTGACGCCACTGTTTCGTTGAGTTTCGGGATGGATACACATCACATCGCGCTCACCGAGGATCAGGCTGACGTTGCCAGGCTCTACTCACTGTTCGGCCGGACGCCCGATTATCAGGGTTTGAATCACTGGCTGACACAGCAGGCGATGGGCACTTCGGATGCAGAGATTCGCGATGCCTTTCTGAATTCCACCGAAGCGATGCAGCGCTACAGCTTGCTGGGTGATAAGGATTTCGTCCTTGATCTCTATCAGACTGTATTGCATCGCACAGGCGAAGCATCAGGTGTGTCGTCCTGGAACGCTTTGCTGCAGGCGGGTGTGAGTCGAGCAACGGTCGCTGATGGCTTCCTGAATTCGCGCGAGAGCCATGACCTCTCCGAAGGCGAGACGGGGTTCATCAGGATCGTGGCTCATAACGCCTGGAACACTCTGGATATGGCAGTGGGTAAGGGGGTTGCCACTGGCACGGCGGGTGATGATCAGATCAGTGAGCAGGAAGTCATCCTTGACAGCAATGCGGTTTCGCACCTGGCCGGCAAGGCCGGTATCGACACCTTTATTTTCAACGACGCGGCATCGGCCTACACGATCAGCGCCCTCGACAACGACACCCTATCGGTCAGTCGTGCGACGGGAGCTGCTGCGCACTTCGACCTGAATGGCTTCAATGTGCTCGATTTCACAGATCGCGAACTGTTCGTTCTCGACGCGGCGCAGGCAAGCATTGGTCGTCTGTATACCATTCTGGGTCGTGCCCCCGATATCGAAGGCCTGAAGTCCTGGCTTTCCCAGAGCGCCGCAGGCGGAGCCGGTGCCCAGGTTGCGGATGGTTTTGTGCAATCTGGCGAATTTTCCCAAAGCCTGCCCAATGCCAGCAATGCAGCCTTTGTCGAAAAGCTGTATCACAATGTTCTGGACAGAGGTAGCGACGCTGAAGGCCTTGCCCATTGGGTCCAGTTGCTGGACGCAGGTACGAGCCGTGGACAGGTCGCATTCACTATCGCCAACTCCGAGGAATCTGCTGGACTGACACAAGGCGATGCCGGATTCATTCACCTGGTTGGTCATGCTGATTGGGTTTAAAGCCCCAAACACCATGACGAGGTCAACGGCGCAGGCTAGGGATGCGGCAAGGTCAACGTCACCACGGCGCCGCCCGCATTGCTGCGGTGAAGGACTGCGCCGCAGCGTTTGGCCAGTGCGCCGATCAGGCCTTGGCCACTGAGCTTGGGCGCGGCGGCGCCAGCATCGCTGAGCTGGGTTGCGGTAAAGCCCTGGCCACGGTCGCGTACCTTGAGTTGCAGCTCGCCGCTGGGCAGGCGCTTGAGTGAAAACTGGATCTGAGTGGTGGGCTGGCTGCCGTGGCGGATGGCATTGGCGACCAGCTCATTGACGATCAGGCCCAGGTCCGATGCCAGTTTGAAAGGCGCATAGGCGCTGTCGGCGTCGACACTGAAATGGATGCGGTCATTGCCTTCGGCTTCGATCGACGCCCTGATCAAGTGCGGCAGGTAATGGGCCAGGTCTACGGTGCCCGAAGCGCTGCGATACAGTTCGGCCTGCACCGTACCAACGCCCTGAATGCGCGCAATGGCCGATTCGAGCAGTTGCCGCGCTTCGTCGCCCTGGGCGCGTAGCTTGGACATCTGCAAGAAGGCGATGATCAGTTGCAGGTTGTTCTTGACGCGGTGATTGAGCTCGGAGACCAGCACGTCCTGATGGGCCTCGAGTTCTTTCTGTGCAGTGATGTCGGTGCAGCTGCCGAAGTAACCGGCGAATTCGCCCTGGCGGTAGAACGGTGCGCCGTGGTCGAGGAACCAGCGGTAGCAGCCGTCGTGTCGGCGTAGGCGGTAAGGCGTGCTGAAGGACACTCGGGCATCGAACGCCTCTTCATAATTGCGGGTGCAAAGATCCAGATCGTCGGGATGCACGTCGTCGCTCCAGCCGTATCCGCAGAGCTGCTTCTGCGTCTTGCCGGTGAAGTCGAGCCAGGGTTTGTTGAACCAGTCGCACTGCTTGTCGACACCGGCACGCCAGATCAGTACCGGCGCGTTGTCGGCCAACTCGCGGAACTCGGTTTCACCCAATCCTGTTCCAGGGCGCAAGACATCCGTGGGTTCACTCATGTTTCTTTCCATATAGGCCGCGCGATTCGGTAAAGAGCTTCAAAGGCACTGGCAGCGGTCGGTTCAAGGGCAGTTCACCTTGAACCAGCGCATGCACGATGTGGGCGCTGCGTGACAGGTCATTGGGGCTGTAGGGCTTGGACAACAGCCCGAGCGCGTAGCCGCTGTTGGCCTTGGCCACGTCGATCTGGCCACTGACGAACAGCGAATGGATATTGAACTGTTCGTAGAGCGTCTGCGCCAAGCCTACGCCCTCGTCATGACCGTCCAGGTTGATGTCGACGAATGCAATGTCGATGCCATGGGTCTGCGCCAGCAACAGCGCTCCGGCCACGTCATACGCGGGGCCGATGATCTCGTGGCCATCTTCCTCCAGCGCTATCTCGGCCAACAGCGCCAAAATTGGATCGTCTTCTATCAACAGGATACGCATGGGGTCAACTCATTGTCTTCAAGGGCGCTTGCGCTCTTCCTTCTTGCAAAGCTTGTTCTAAGAGCACTATGGCATCCGTGCGTTCAATCGCAGATCGTGGCATGCAGCCAAAGGCACCACGCAAGGCTGAAAAAATATCCTGAACTGTTGCGCGGCGCGCGCTTCTATCAATAGACCGTTTTGGTCGTCTACCCAAGAGCTCAGGCTCAACCTATTTCCGGAGTGTTTGATCATGTCTGATCAATCAATGAATGACAGTGCGTCGAGCCAGGAACGTCCCGCCAGCCGTGTGAGCGAGGGCTTGCCGTACCCATTGGGCGCGACCTGGGATGGGTCGGGCGTCAACTTTGCAATTTTTTCGGCCAACGCTACCAAAGTCGAGCTGTGCCTGTTCGACGCCGATGGCGTGGAAGAGATCGAACGCATCGCGTTGCCTGAATTCACCAACGAGATCTGGCACGGCTATCTGCCCGATGCGCGCCCGGGCACTCTGTATGGCTACCGTGTGCACGGTCCGTATGACCCTGCAAACGGCCACCGTTTCAATGCCAACAAGCTGCTGATCGACCCCTATGCCAAGCAGATTTCCGGCGAGCTGAAGTGGGACGATGCACTGTTCGGCTATATCGTCGGCCACGAAGACGGCGATCTTTCGTTCGACGAGCGCGATAGCGCGCCGTTCATGCCACGCTGCCGAGTGATCGACCCGGCCTTCACCTGGGGCAGTACGGCCAAGCCGAACGTGCCGTGGGAAAAGACCATTTTCTACGAAACCCATGTACGCGGCTTCACCATGCGTCATCCTTCGGTGCGTGAAACCGAGCGCGGCACCTTCGCTGCCTTCCACGAAAACGATGTGGTGGAATACATCCGTTCCCTGGGTGTGACGTCGGTGGAGCTGATGCCAGTGCATTATTTCCTGGATGACAATCATCTGCTGGAAAAGGGCCTGCACAACTTCTGGGGCTATAACACCCTGGGCTTCTTCGCGCCCCATGCGCGCTACATGGCGGGTTCGTCGATCGGCGAGTTCAAGGTCATGGTCTCGCGCTTCCACAAGGCCGGCCTGGAAGTGATTCTCGACGTGGTCTACAACCACACGGCCGAAGGCAACGAGATGGGCCCGACCCTGTCGCTCAAGGGTATCGACAACGCCAACTACTACCGCCTGATGCCAGACGATGCGCGTTACTACATCAACGACACCGGCACCGGCAACACCCTGAACATGAGCCACCCCTGCGTTCTGCAGATGGTCACCGACTCCCTGCGCTACTGGAGCTCGGAAATGGGCGTGGACGGTTTCCGTTTCGACCTGGCGACCATTCTGGGCCGCGAAGCTCATGGCTTCAGCGAAGGCGGCGGCTTCCTCGACGCCTGCCGTCAGGATCCGGTGCTGGCCAAGGTCAAGCTGGTCGCCGAGCCTTGGGACTGCGGTCCGGGCGGCTATCAGGTGGGCAACTTCCCGCCGGGCTGGATGGAATGGAACGACAAGTTCCGCGACATCTCCCGCGCGTTCTGGAAGGGCGACGACGAGATGCTCGGCGATTTCGCGAAAATCTTCCTGGGCTCGGGCGACCAGTTCAACCGTCGCGGCCGCAAGCCGGCGTCGTCGGTCAACTTCATCACCGCTCACGATGGTTTCACCTTGAACGACCTGGTATCGTACAACGAGAAGCACAACGAAGCCAACGGTGAAGATAACCGCGACGGTCACTCCGACAACCGCTCGTGGAACTGCGGTGTCGAAGGCCCGACGGACGATCCGGAAATCGTCGCTCTGCGCTACCGCCAGATGCGTAACCTGCTGGCGACGCTGTTCCTCGCCCAAGGCACCCCGATGCTGCTGGCCGGCGACGAGTTCGCGCGTACCCAGGGTGGCAGCAACAACGCCTATTGCCAGGACAGCGAGATCGGCTGGGTGGACTGGAACATCAGCGAGCAGAGCACCGAGCTGCAGGACTTCGTCAAGTACCTGATCGAGCTGCGCAACCGCTACCCGCTGCTGCGCCGCAATCGCTTCTTCACGGGTGCCTACGACGAAAGCCTGGGTATCAAGGACGTCAGCTGGATCCAGCCCAACGGCAGCGAAATGGGTGTCGAGCAGTGGCAAGACGGCAGCAACCGCTGCATGGGTATCCTGCTCGACGGTCGCACTCAGGCCAGTGGTATCCGCCGCGCCGGGGTCGACCATTCGCTGTTGATCGTGGTCAACGCGCACCATGACGTGGTCGGCTTCACCCTGCCGGAAGTACCGGAAGGCAAGCGTTGGATTCTGCAACTGGATACCAACCAGACTGACTTCGAGGCAGGCGAGTCGTTTGATTTCGGTACCGAGTACGCCGTCACCGGGCGTTCGGTGCTGATGTTCGAACTGGCCAAGCCGTCGGCCAAGAAGCGTCGTTAACAAGGTAATATCCAAACGCCCCGATGCGGTCATCGACTGACTGCATCGGGGCGTTTGTCGTTGTGCCTTTCTGATTGCAAAAGGGTGACAACCCGCTGTAGACGCTAAGATGGCAATTTGCTAGCTTTCGAGGCAAGGGCGATTGCTCATGCAATCCGCCGCCATGCCTATCGTGGAACGAGCCTGTCGTGCGCCAGCATGATCCTTTCGACGATTCTCACCCTCACTGTCTGTGCACGCCTGTGCGGTGGATATTGCCACGATGTTGATCAGACGCCGCCCATCGCTCGCAGGTTTTATCGGCCTGGCGCTCGGCTTGATCGCATTCTCGGCGTTTTCTCTGTTGCGCTCGGAAATTCAGCGGCAGGAAACCCGTTTCTCCGAGTACGTACAAAGCATCGCGAGCAGCGTACGCAACCAGCTCGACACCAACGATGCGGTGCTGGCCGGGTTTGCCGCGTTCCTGCAGGCGGTCAAGCAGAGCGATACCGATGCGGCCGCTCGCTATGGCGCCGCCGTGCTGGCGGCCTATCCGCACATCTACATGCTGGAAGTGGCGCGCAGTGTGCCTCAGGACGAGCAGTGCAATTTCGCGGCCCTGCTGCGGCGCACCTGGTTGCCGGATTTTCAGTTGAAGGATTTCACACCGCCTGCGCCTGTGGTCGATTCCCGCAGTGGCATGAACACGACATGGCCGATCCTCTTCATGTCGCCGCAGTTGCCGGAGACCAACGTGATCTACGGGGTGAGGCTTGAGACCGTACCCTATCTGAGCAATGCCCTGGTGCGTATCCACCAGAGTTCCGTGCCGGTGGCGACGCCCGTTTTCGCGTTGTATGAAGGGGGCGATGCCTACATTCTGATGAAATCGGTGTTGCGCCCCGATGAGGACGCTCAGAACACGCTGCCCAACTTCTTCGGCAGCACGATGGTCGCCATGCTGGTGATCAAGACCGACGCGCTGCTGGGGGCGATCGTGCGCCACAACAACGATCCGCGAGTGGCTGTCAGCGCACGGTTGCGCAGCGATGATCACAACACCCAGGTCGTGGCCATGGAGGCAGCGCAGAGCCGTTGGTGGGACGAACTGGTCTTGCCGCGGCTGACCGATGACGTATTCGTCGACAGCCCGACGCAACCGCTGTCCTTGACCTTCCAGCGCCAGCTGAGCCTGGCGGATGTGCTGGGGCCCGAAGTGCTGCTGATCCTCAGCGTGCTGCTGGCGAGTCTGGTATTGGTGCCGCTGGTGCTGGTCAGGCACTTTTCGGCTATCGAGGCGGCCGCACTCGAACACGAGCGTTCGGCGTTCCTGGCCACCCATGACGTATTGACGCAGTTGCCCAACCGCTACCTGCTGGCGGATCGCTTCGCCCAGGCGCTGAGCCAGTGGACGGAGCAGGGCATTCCCTTTGCGGTCATGTTGATCGACCTCGATCACTTCAAGCAGATCAACGATGAACGAGGACATGCGGTGGGTGACCAGGTCTTGCAGACGTTGGCCAAGCGCATGCGCGAGGCGATTCGCGACTATGACACGGTAGCGCGCTACGGCGGCGACGAGTTCGTGGCCTTGGTCTCGGACTTGGCCAACCCGGATAGCGTGATCCTCAAGGCGCAACAGCTGCTGCACGCAATCGAGCAGCCAATCGCCACCTGCGTAGGCCAGTTGTCGCTGTCGGGCAGCATCGGGATTTCCCTGTGCCCTGTGCACGGGGAAGACCTCGATACGTTGCTCAAGGCGGCGGACAAGGCCATGTACCATGTCAAGCTTGAGGGTCGGCAGGGCGTGGCCATGGCGGGTGCGGCCTGAGGGGCAGTCTTCTTGAACCACCACGCGGCGAGCCCCTCGAATGCTCTATTGCGCGCCTTCCAGCCTGGAAGGCCGGTGTTCTGGAGGACGTGCCGTGCAACGTCGTCGTTTTCTCGTGGGCAGCGCCGTCGCCGCTGCCAGCATGCCCTTGTCATCAGTCGCTTTCGCCGCCCAGCCCGCGACCTTGCAGGTCCCCTCGGCGGCACCGGGAAGCGCTGTGCTGACCGTTGGATCATTGCGGATCGGCGAAGGCGCACCCAAGATCATCGCGTCCATCACCGCCTCAACCGACCGTGAAGCGCTTGATCAGGCTCGTGACATCGGCGCTGCGTCACAGGTGGACATGGCTGAGCTGCGTTTGGATCATCATCCACAGGGCCACCTGGGCGAACGGATGAAGCCGTTGCTGGCTCGTCTGGTGGGTGTACTGGACGGCAAGCCTCTACTCGTCACTTGGCGCAGCAAGGAGGAGGGGGGTGAGCGTGAGCTGGCCGATGCCACGTATTTCAACCTGTACGCCGAGCTGCTGCAAACCGGTCATGTCGATCTGTTGGACGTGGAAATGATGAAGCCACAGGCGGCCGTCGAGAACATCGTCACGCTGGCCCATGAACGGGGTGTGGCGGTGGTGCTGTCCAACCATGATTTCAACGCGACGCCCGGCCACGATGTCATCGTCGAGCGTTTGCGTCTGCAGCAGGCGTTGGGCGCCGACATTCTCAAGATCGCCGTGATGCCCAACAGCAAGGCGGACGTATTGACGTTGATGGCGGCCAGTCAGCACATGCAGGCTCACTATGCCAAGCGTCCATTGCTGACCATGTCGATGGGGCCGTTAGGCGTGTTGTCGCGGTTGGCGGGGCAGTTGAGCGGATCAGCCCTGACCTACGCAAGCCTGGGCCAGGCATCGGCGCCGGGACAGCTGGAGGCTGCTACGGTACAGAACGTATTGGACGTGGCGGAGCAGGGTTCACAGAGCTGAAAGAAGCAGCTGGGGCGGACAGGGGCGCTCGATGAGCGCCCCGGCAGGAATCAGAAGACCAGCTTGAACAGGCCGATGACCACGACCAGGCCGATCAGGAAGATGATGCCGACGGTGCTGCCAAGAAACTTCAACATAGGGATGACTCACGGTAATGGGTTGTTACTGCTCTAGACAGCGGCTCGCAGTGCTCGTTTCATTTCATGTGACGCCAGTATCTTGTGCGTCGTTCTGTGCCTGCCAAGCGTCTAGGCATGTGGTCCGAGAATCCCTTGGCGAATGTCGTCGAACGCCACGACGCTGCGCTCCACGGCCTGGATCACAGTGGGCGCGTCCTTCCAGAGCGAATCGCTGACGGACTCGGAAAAGATCTCGAGCACGTACTCGCCTGCGTAGCCCACATCGACCAGTCGTCGCAGAAGCGCTTGCAGGGGGATAGCGCCGTCGCCCACGGCACGTCGGTCGTGCAGCGATTGCGGACGACGCCAGTCGGCCAGTTGCACGATGAACAGCTTGTCGGCATCGAGGGTGTCGAGCAGGCTGGGGTCCTGCCAGCTGTTGTACAGGTCCAGGCACAGGCCGAAGGCGGGCCGTGCGACGGCGTCGGCCATTTCACGGGCCTGACCGAAGGCGAACAGAATGGAATTCTGGTTCATCAATGAAGGCGCCAGCGCTTCGAGTGCGATGAGCATCCCTTTCTCACTCGCGTGCTCGGCCAGTGTCCGGTAGTGCTCGACGCACTGTGTCCAGACCAATGCTTCATTGCCCTGCGCGTCGGCGCCGGTGTTGGTGACCAGTGCCAGGCCGGGAAAGAATTCGCTGAACAGATCGACCGAGTTCATCAGTTGCGCCAGACGCACGTCTGGGGCTTGCGGCTCGGGCGCCGAAGCTGAAGGGAAAATGGTCAGGGTGCGGGGCTGGATCGAGGTCACTCGAACGCCGCTGGCGCGCACTTGAGCCAATTGCTCCCGTGCGCATGCGGGGTCTTCGGAGAGCTTCTTTTCCGCCAGTTCCAGGCCGCAGCCCAGACGCTGGCACAGTTGCAGGTCTTGTTCGAGGGTGAGGGGTTGGGTGGTGATCTGACTCAGTGCCAAGCGTTGCATGGTGACCTCTGTGCTGCTGCATGAAAGCCCAATCGCCGTGGGCCGGACAAAGCAAGGCCGAGCAGAGCTCGGCCTCGTGGTGCGGTGCTTCAGAGCGCGGGTACGACACCGGCGACAGGTTCTACAATGGGCGCTTCAATGGTCGGCGAGCCGGGTGTGAGAATGACCTTGCGGCAATCCTCTTCCTTCTTGTCGAAGATCTTGTAGCCTTCGACCGCCTGTTCCAGGGACATGCGGTGGGTGATGATCGTCTCGGGCGTCAAGCGGCCCGCTTCGATGTGCTCGAGCAGCTCGGGCAGGTAGCGCTGAACGTGAGTCTGGCCCATGCGGAAGGTCAAGCCCTTGTCGAACGCATCGCCGAACAGGAAGCCGTGGATGAAGCCGGCGTACACGCCCGGCACGCTGACCACGCCGCCACGGCGCACGGCCGCGATGCACTGGCGCAACGCCTTGCCGCTGCTGCCTTCAAGCTTGAGGGCGGCGAGCACGGTTTCGGTGGTGCTGCCCTTGGCTTCGAAGCCCACGGCATCCACGACGCCATCCACGCCGCGCGAGCCTGGCGTCTGACGGATGATGGTATCGGCTGGATCGTCGTCTTCATCGAAGTTGATCGGGATCACTCCATAGGCCTGTTGCGCATAGGCCAGGCGGTAGGGGTGATGGTCGACCATGAAGATGCGCTCGGCGCCCAGCATCCGCGCGACGGCAGCGCACAGCAGGCCAACCGGGCCAGCGCCGTAGATGGCGATGCTCGAACCCTTGCCGATCTCGGTGTTTTTCACCGCCTGGAACGCGGTGGGCAGAATGTCCGACAGGAACAGCACCTTCTCGTCCGACAGGGTGCCAGGCACCTTGAACGGGCCGGTATTGGCCTTGGGGACACGCACGTATTCGGCCTGGCCGCCGGGCACGCCGCCGTACAGGTGACTAAAGCCAAACAGCGCTGCGCCCGATGGAATCGACTTCTTGTTCAGGATCGCGCCACGGCCGGTGTTGGTGGTTTCGCAGGCGGCGAAAAGATCGATGTTGCAGAAAAAGCAGCTGCCGCAGGCAATGACGAAAGGAATGACCACACGATCGCCTGGGCTGACGGCCGTGACGGCGCTGCCGACTTCCTCGACCACCCCCATGAACTCGTGACCGAAGATATCGCCATGTTCGACCGTGGGAATCTTGCCTCGGTACAGGTGCAGGTCCGAGCCGCAGATGGCGGTGGCCGTGACACGCAGGATGATGTCGTCGGCATCCTGAAGCTCTGGATCGGGAACCGTGTCGACTTTGACGTCGTGAGCGCCGTGGTAGGTGAGTGCTCTCATTGTTCGCGTAGCCTCTTGATCGGAATCGGGGGGTGTAAGTAGCAGAGGTATACGAAACACGGGAAGTTCAAGCCGATGTGTCCAATGGGCTCGCCGGATCGGGTCGACACACTGGTCACGTTCCGCTCTGAGTGGCGCAGGCGTGCCAGCGATTGCGGCCTTTGTGTTTGGCGGTGTACAGGCAGGCATCGGCGGTTATCAGCATTTGCGCGGCCGTGACCCATTCCACTGCCGGCTGGGCGGCGGTGATGCCGGCGCTGACCGTGACGTGCCCCGCAGGATGATCCAGGTGTTCGACGCCCAAGTCGCGAATGGCCTGCAGGATCGCCTCGGCAACCACGCCTGCGCCTTCCAGATCGGTACCGGGGAGCAGCACGGTGAACTCTTCGCCACCATAGCGCACGGCCAGGTCGGTAGGGCGCTTGAGCACCTTCACGATGGCGTCGGCCACCTGGCGCAGGCAGCGGTCGCCGGCTGCATGGCCATAGCGATCGTTGTAGCGTTTGAAGTAGTCGACATCGAGCATGATCAGCGCCAGCCAGCCGCGCTGTCGCCGAGCGCGGCCGATTTCGGCACCCAGGGCCATGTCCAGCCGCCGCCGATTGCCCAGGCCGCTGAGGCTGTCGGTCAGCGCCATGTCACGCATGATCTGATGGGCCTGGCGAAGTTCTTCCTCGATGGCGATGCGTTCGCGCAGCTGCTTGAGCACGATCATGCCGAAGCCACTCAAGCCTGCGATCAGCACCAGCAGCACCAGGCCGGTCTTGAGCAGGTCGCGCCGCCAGGGGCCGATGTAGGACTCGCGCGACAGCCCGGCTTCCACCACCAGCGGATAGCTGCTCAATGCGCGGTAGGCGTACAGGCGGTAGGTGTTGTCGACCACTGCCTTGACCTCGACTACGCCTTCGTCGGCCACTGGCAGGTAGCGTTTGAAGATCTCGCTGTCTTCCAGGGTCTTGCCCAGCACCGGCGCAAGGAACGGACGCCGCACCAGGATTCGGCCGTTGCGCAGCGCCAGGACCAGCGCGCCGCGATCGTCGATCTTGAAGTCGCCGTAATAGTCGACGAAATAGCTGACCCGAATCGTTCCCAGCAGCACCCCGGCGAAGCTGCCATCAGGGTTATTGAGTCGGCGCGAGATCGGCAGGATGTATTCGTCCGTGGAACGGCTGCGCACCACGTCGCTGATGCGCACGTTCGGATCGGTGTGGGTGCGATGGTAGTTGAAGTAGTCGCGGTCGGCGTTGTTGGCCGCCTCCGGTGTACCGGTCTTGTCGGTCACCACCCATTGGCCGCTGGCGTCGTAGATGAACAGCCCATGCAACTGCGGCATGATCCGCGCCTGTTGCTGCATCAGCGCATGAATGCGCGGCACGTCCATGTTCTGCAGGCCGTCACCTTGCACGCGCTCGCCCAGGGCGTCGGTCAGTACGTCGACCTGGCGAATCGCATCTTCGGCATGCTGGGCCGTGGCGCGGGCCAGGTTGGTGACCGAATCGCGTGCGGTGGCGAACGCCTGCTGGTAGTCGCGCCAGGCGCGCCAGCCTTCGACGCCCACGAAGGTGAAGATGACCAGCACGATGAACGTTACGGTGAGACGAAACAGAGCCGAATTGCGCCCCGCGTGCCGAGATAATGGCTCGGCGCTTTCGTCGCTCGTGGCATGTAGCGGATTGCGTCCTGGCATGAAAGGCCTCATGGCTGCGCTCTGTCGCGGCGCGAGGTGTCCTGTGCTGCATTTTCGACAATGCGGTAAATGAGCGTGTCAGTGGCAGACTAGCTCAGCGGTATCGAGGTCGGAAGGTTGGGAGGGTTCAATGGTGCAAACAGTGGACGAGTGAGACTCCTCCGGGAGACTGAGGGGGCTGCGTGGGCAACCCCCTACAGGGTCATGCAGATGCGGCTGACACGGCAGGCGCGCGGCGAAGCGGAGATCGTGCGACTCAATGCGCTGCTTCGGTCCCTGCTTCTTCGCGCGCCTGTTGGCCGGACGGCCTCCAGCGCACATCGGTAATCCCATACTGCTCGGCTTTAGGCTTGCTGACCTTCTGCACCCGTTCGCGGCCGAACTTGGGGATGACACCGACCCCTGCGTCACAGCTCGCCCAATGCCAGGCATCGGCATTGTTCAGTGTGGGTAGACGAATGATGAACGATTTTTCCGCTCCATGGAGCCTGTAGTCAATGATGAACAGCGTTGGGTTCGGCATGGTGATCTCCTGCGTTGACTCATCATTGAGTTGTGACACGCAGGAAAGATTCAGAAAATGTGCAGGACGGCGACGAGTTGCCGCATACCTGGCAAGCCCTCTGCAATCAGGTGCGGGCGGCCCATTCGATATCGGGCATCACTTCCAGCGGCGCATGGGAACCCTTGCCGCGAATTTCATTGACCGCATGCAGCACCAGCAGCCGAAACAGAATGATGTCTTCGTATTCACGCGGCGAAAGACTGCGCTCTACATGGGCTGGAACATTGGGGTCGGTCAGCGTCAGTTTCAGCAGGCCATCGTGGAGTTCGGTTTCGTGTTTCAGGGGCGGGTCGAGCCCGGCGAGTACCGTTTCGATGGAAGCCATGGAATCACCCTTGACGGACGGTGTTGAGGAGGCAGTGAGGAAACGGGCAAAACGCCCGGGGCTGTAAGAGCTATAGCTGATAGTGGCTGAAAGCGCCTGTTCAATGCCATCAGTTTTTCAACTTCCCTTTACGCATTTTCATCGCTACACCGTTGGACATCCAAAAGTGTTTTTCGATACCTTGGCCGATGCTTTTGAGTAAGCTGGCCGCACTTGCAATGGACGCAATGGAGGCTGGGCACTGATGACCGAAGACCAGGCCAACTACAAGCGGTTGCTGACGCTGATAGAGGGCGCCCAATGGCAAGCCTTCACCAGTGAGGACGGCTTTGCTCTGCGCGCCTTGCTGCTGGTCGGCTATATCGTGACCACGGTGACCGGGGACGGTCGCACGCGCCTGGCTCTCACCGTCAAGGGCACGCATTATCTTAATGCGCTGCGCAGCGAGCCGTGATCGACGCAGACCTCCTTTTCACCCCCCGATGTGCTTAAAGCGCTCGCGCGAACGTCAATCCTCCCCAATGGCCACCCCAGGTGGGGCCTCGTTATCTGCCAGTCCGGGAGTGCCGCCCGGGCGTACCGCTTTTCAAGGATGTGTTTCATGCCGCAACCGTCTGCGTCCCGTCTTCGCGTCCGGGACCGTCTGCATTGCCTTTCCACCTGTACCACGCCTCGCGCGCCGGCATGGCCAGTGCTGGGCCTGGCCGCCTTGTTTGGCGCCCCCAGCGCCGCCCTGGCGGCGCAGGTGATGGAGTTGCAGGCTGTGGAAGTCAGCGAGGCACGCCTGAGCGAGATCGACGAAGCCGACCTGGCACTGCGTTCGGTGCCAGGCGCCAGCAACCTGATCGACACTTCCGCCGTCGGGCGCGGCAGGCTCTCGGGCAACGAGGATCTGTTCAGCAACCAGGCAGGTATCTACGCCCGCGCCGCCAACAACGAGGGCGCGAAGATCTCCATTCGCGGTTCGGGTATCAACCGTGGGCCGGGGGCGCATTCGTCGGGGCTGTACCAGATGTTCGATGGCCTGCCGCTGACCGGTCCGGGCGGCACGCCTTACGAATTGCTGGAGCCCTTGTGGCTGAGCCGGGTGGAGGTTCTGCGCGGGGCCAATGGTTTCGATCGCGGCGCGCTGGCCTTGGGCGGTGCCATCAACTATGTGACGCACACCGGATACGATGCTCCCAAGTTGCAGCTGCGCTACGAGGTCGGCAGTCATGGCTACAGCAAGCGTCAGATCAGTTCTGGCCAGGTGCTGGGTGATGCCGATTACTATTTCAGCGTGACCGATTCCAGCTACGACGGCTTCCAGGATCAAAGCGCAGGTGGCAGCCGTGGTGCGGCAGGCAACTTCGGCTACCGTTTCAGTCCGCAGTTGGAAACGCGCTTCTTCTTCCGCTATCGCGAGACCGACAACGACACCCCGGGCAAGCTGACGCGGGCGCAGATCGCCCATGATCCCCGCGCGGCCAACGCCTTGAACCTGGCACGCGATTCCAAGCGCATTCAACCGGGCAGTACCTGGCTGGCCAACAAGACCACCTGGCACCTGGACGACGATGCCCGCCTGGAAGCCTGTCTGGTCTATCACGACTATCCGATGGACCTGCGCGAAGGCACCAACCGCATGAAGGTGGCCTACACCGATGTCAGCGGCACCTTGAACTATGTGCGTCAGGACGTGCTGCTCGGCCATGCCAGCAAAACTACCGTGGGGTGGCGCAGCACCAAGGCATTGCCCAATTCCGGCGTGTCGGAATTCGTCCGGGTACCGGTCGGCAACACGGCCGGGTATGCGCCCGGCACCCGCACCCGGGACTACAGCTATCAAGGCTCCGATCATACGGTGTATATCAGCAACGAGCTGGAACTGGTGCCCGATCTCTGGCTCACCACGGGGCTAGCCGCGCTGTACACCCGTCGCGAGACGGAGGTCAGCTACCCGGTGACCCATGACCGGGTCAGCCAGCACGCCTGGGACTACGCGCCGCGCCTGGGTTTGCGCTACGACTACAGCCCGAAGGTGCAGGTGTTCGGCAACCTCAGCCGTTCGGTGGAACCGCCACACCCCTGGTCGATGATCTGGGGCTCCAACCGCTACTTCGCGCCGGGCAGCGGCGCGGCGACGGGTTTGCAGAGCAATGGCGTGGAGCTCGACAACCAGAGCGCGACCACTCTGGAGCTGGGTGGGCGTGGCGATGCCTGGTTCGGCCGCTGGGATCTGGCCTGGTATTACTCGCAGGTCCGCCATGAGCTGCTCAGTGTCGAAACCCAGGCCGCCACGGCCACCACCTCGCAGGTGATCGGCGAGGCGAATGCCAGCCCGACGGTCCATCAGGGCGTCGAGATGGCCCTGGACAGCCCATTATGGGAGGGGCAGCAGGCCGGACGTCTGGGTTTGCGCCAGACCTACACCTACAGCGATTTCCACTACCGTGACGACGCGCGTTTCGGCAATAACCGGCTGCCTGGCCTGCCTCGACATTACTATCAAGCCGAATTGCGCTACGACCACCCCAGCGGCGTCTACACCGGTTTCAACGTGCAGCACGCCTCGCGCATGGCCGTGGACTACGCCAACTCCTACCATGCGGCGGCCTACACACTGTTCGGCGCCAGTCTGGGCTACTCGGCGCCGGATGAAAGCTGGCAGACCTGGGTGGACCTGCGCAACCTGACCAACAAGCGTTACGCCAGCACGGTCACCCCCGGCTACGACGACCAGGGCCGCGATGTTGCACGTTCCACGCCGGGCGATGGCCGGGGTGTCTACGCCGGCGTCTCGTGGAGCCTGCGCTGAGCAGCCGATGAGCAGCCGGCCGGCGTGACGCCACGGGTGGGCCGGTTGCGTTAAGATGGCGGTCTATCCGTCTTGGCAGAGCGCAGCAGTGATTCTCAACAGCCTGGTTTTCTTCATCACTCTGGCGGCCATGGAAGGCGTTGCCTACCTGGCCCACAAGTACCTCATGCATGGCTGGGGCTGGGGCTGGCACCGCTCCCACCACGAGCCGCGCACCGGCTGGTTCGAGAAGAACGACCTGTATGCGGTGGTGTTCGCGGGGCTGGCGATCGTGCTGATTGCCCTGGGGACCCAGGGTCTGCATCCGCTGGAATGGATCGGCGCTGGCATGACCGCCTACGGCGCGTTGTACTTCGTCGTCCATGACGGTCTGGTGCATCGGCGCTGGCCATTCCATCTGGTGCCGCGCCGCGGTTACCTCAAGCGCCTGTACCAGGCGCACCTGATGCACCACGCGGTCGAGGGCAAGGACCGCTGCGTGTCCTTCGGTTTTCTGTTCGCGCCGTCTACGACGCGTTTGCGCGCTCAGTTGCGGGCGTTGCACCAAGGGCCTCTGCGCAAGGCGGACGAGGCCGGTTCCACAGCTGAGTCGAACGCTTCGGCCACTGCCGCCAGCGAGCGCTGACCGCACGCCACCATCCCTGGCTGACCGCTGCCAGCTTTTCGGCCTTGGAGGTCGAGACACGGGTATCCCAGGCATGACTGCCTGCCGCAACCACCTTGACCCCGATCTGCCGGTACACGGCCGCCGCAGTCGCCACGGCCCAGGCCGAACGCCAGGGCAGGGCGGCCAGGCCCGCCTGGGCGCTGGCGTAGTAGGGCTCGGCCAGGTCGACCAGACGCCGTGCCAACACCACCACCGCTGGCCGATGCTCGGGCGCCGCCAGGTCCTGCAGCGGAATGTTCAGTTCTTCCAGCCACTGCGCCGGTAGATAGCAGCGACCGATGCGCGCATCCTCGACGATATCGCGGGCGATGTTGGTCAACTGAAACGCCAGCCCCAGATCGCAGGCGCGATCCAGGGTGCGCGGGTCATGGGTGCCCATGACCCGCGCCATCATCAGACCGACGACGCCTGCGACGTGGTAGCAATACTGCAGCGTGTCGTCCTGAGTGTGATAACGGCGGTCCAGCACGTCCATTTCGAAGCCGGCCAGATGCTCCAGGGCATTGTGCTCGGGAATGTCGTGCTCGCGCACCACTTCGGCGAACGCGGCAAAGGCCGGCTCGCTCGCGGGCACGCCTGCATAGACCGCATGGGTCTGGGCCTGCAGCAGCGCCAGGCGGCGCTGTGCCTCCTGCGGGGTGATCGACACGGCGTCGTGACCGGCCTGCTGGCCATCGATCACATCGTCGCAGTGGCGGCACCAGGCGTACAGCATCACCGCGCTGCGCCGGGTGCGTTCGTCGAACAGCTTGGCGGCTGCGGCGAAGCTTTTCGAGCCTACCGCGATGCTCTGTTCGGCATGCTCGCGCAGCGCCGGATCCGGCGCCGAGGTGCTCATGGATGCAGGTCCGCGATCATCAGCCCAGCGGTCGCCTTGGCCGAACCGATCACGCCCGGTACGCCGGCGCCGGGGTGGGTGCCGGCGCCGACCAGGTAGACGTTGTTCAACTGCGCGTCGCGGTTGTGCGGGCGGAACCAGGCGCTCTGCTGCAGCACCGGCTCCAGGGAAAACGCCGAGCCCAGGTGCGCGTTGAGTTCGGTCTGGAAATCATCCGGAGTGAAGATACGGCAGGTCACCAGGTCTTCGCGCAGGCCAGGAATGTAGTGCTCTTCCAGGTATTCGAAAATGCGGTCGCGATACAGCGGACCCTGCACTGACCAGTCGATGGCGGCGTTGCCCAGGTGCGGTACCGGCGACAACACGTAGTGGCTGGAACAGCCCGGCGGCGCCAGGCTGGGATCCGTCACACAGGGCGCGTGCAGGTACAGCGAGAAGTCCGAGGCCAGTTCGGCGCCGTTGAAGATTTCGTGGATCAGCGCCTGATAGCGCGCACCGAAGCACACCGTGTGGTGCTGCAACTGCGGCTGCGGGCGTTTGAGGCCGAAATGGATGACGAACAGCGAGTTGCTGAACCGCTTGCCCTTGAGGCGCTTGCCCTCGCGTTTACCGCGAGGGTGTTTGCCCAGCAGGTCGGCGTAGGTGTGCACCACGTCGGCGTTGGACGCCAGACAGTCGGCGCGCCAGCTTCGACCATCGCGGGCATGCACCGCCGTGGCGCGATCGTTCTCGACGTCGATGCCGGCCACTTCCGCGTTCAACTCCAGGGTGCCGCCCAGGTCCTGGAACAGCTTGACCATGCCTTGCACCAGCGCCCCCGTCCCGCCCTTGGGAAACCACACACCCCATTCGCGCTCCAGCGCATGGATCAAGGTGTAGATCGACGAGGTGGCAAACGGGTTGCCGCCCACCAGCAAGGAGTGAAACGAGAACGCCTGGCGCAACTGGTCGTGTTCGATGAAGCTCGACACCATCGAATACACGCTGCGCCAGGCCTGCAGGCGTGCCAGTTGCGGCCCGGCCTGGAGCATGTCGCGAAAGGACAGGAACGGCACCGCGCCCAGCTTGAGGTAGCCTTCCTTGAACACGGCCTGGGAGTAGGCCAGGAAGCGCTGGTAGCCGGCCACGTCCGGTGGGTTCAGGGCATGGATCTGGCGGTCCAGTTCGGCCTGATCGTTGGCATAGTCGAACTTCGTGCCGTCTTCCCAGCACAGGCGGTAGAACGGCTTGACCGGGAGCAGGTCGACGTAGTCGGCCATGCGCTTGCCACTGAGGGTGAACAGCTCTTCGATGGCCGTGGGGTCGGTGATCACCGTCGGGCCGGCGTCGAAGGTGAAGCCCTGGTCGCGATAGACATAGGCTCGGCCACCGGGCTGATCGCGTTTCTCCAGCAGGGTGGTGTGGATGCCCGCGGCCTGCAGGCGGATCGCCAGGGCCAGGCCGCCGAAGCCTGCGCCGATGACGATGGCGGTTTTAGCTGGATTCATGTGGGTTCTCGAACTGCCGGGGAGAAGATCTGAGGGCGGCGCGCACGGCCTCGTCGACGGGCACGGGCGGCTTGCCGACGAGAATGCGGGCGCGGTCACGCCAGTGGTTTTGGCCTGCGTAGAAACGGCTGATCAACGCGGGCGACAAACGATAGAAACGCTGCATGACCCGCCAGCGGTCCTGGGGCCTTCCGGCGAGGAACAACATGCGGTTGAGCAGGCGGTAGAAACCTTGGTTGCTCCATTGCTCGCGGGCTTGGTCGCGGATGCCCGTGAACAGGCGATCGGCGTCCATGACCGGCTGTTGCGCCAGCCATTGGGCCAGGCGCACCGCGTGAGGCAGCGAATAGCCGGTGGTGCAGTGAAACAGGCCGGCGCGCAGGCCGGACAGCGGCTGGCCAGACGCTTGCTGCCAGAACGCCTCGAAGTCGCCGGCCAGGGTAATCGGCAGCACGCCCTGTTCTTCGCGCAGGCACTCTGCGACCGTCCAGCCTTGCCAGCGCACGTACTCGCCGATGTGCTCGCGCAACTGCTCGGTGCTCAGGGTGTGGCGATCCACATAATGAGTGTCTTCCACCAGCACGGTATCGGCCGAAAAGGGCAGCACATAGACGAAGCGGTAGCCATCACCCTGATCCACCCGGGCGTCCATGATGATCGGCCCGAGCAACCTGTGCGGCTGCTCCAGTCGCAGCAATTGGCCGACGAACGCCTGCTGGCCGAGCACGAGGTGTGGGCTGGGCCGTACCCCGCGACCGTCGATGACCGCGCCGGCCTCCAGCATCTCGCCACTGGCCAGGCGCACGTGGCGCGGACCCAGTTCGGTGATGGTTTCACCTAGGCGCAGTCGGTCGCCCAACGCCTGGGTGATGACCTCGGCGAAGCGCTCGCTGGTGATGCTGGCGTAGCCACTGTCGAGCACCCGAGAAACCTGGGGGAAATGCACCTGGTAGCTGGGCCAGCGCTTGACCACCAGCGGCTCGATCCAGTGATGCTGCTCGGCGGTGAGGTCGCCGTCGTGAAAGGACCAGGTATGGTTGCCCCCCAGACTCTGTTGCGCATCGATGCACAGGATGTTCAGCTCCGGACGCGCCTGGCGCAGGCGCCAGGCGATCAGGCCATTGGCCAGGCCGGCACCGGCCAGGATCAGGTCGTACGTCATGCCAAGGCTCCGGCAACTACGGGCTGTCGTGTGTTTATTGCGGTTTCGATGATGTCGGCTGACTTCAGCGTGCCGCCTGCGCTGGCCAGTTCCGCGCTCAAGCAAGCAAAGGGCTGGGTCGACAGGGCCAGGACCTCACCCAGCGTCTGGGCGATGCGCGGCGAGCGGGCGCGGCGATGCAATTGCAGGCCCAGGCCATGATGGCGGACCCGCGCGGCCACGCCGGGCTGGTCGAAAGCGATGGGCATCACCAGCATTGGGGTGGCACTGGCGATGGCATCCATCACGGTGTTCAGTCCGCCGTGGGTGACCACTGCATCGGCCTGTTCCAGCGCCCACTGTTGCGGGGCGAAATCGGTGACCCAGGTGGCGCCGAGCACAGCCAGGCGTGTTTCGGCCGCTGTATCGAGCAAGCCGCAGTGGGCGATCAGCAGTTGGGCGTCGAGTTGCCGGCAGGCCTTGGCGATCTGCTCGAACATGCCCAAACGCTGGCCCTGCAGGGTGCCCAGGCTGGCGAAGACGAACGGGCGCCCTGGGTTGATCGACCAACTCCCTCTGGTGGCCGCAGTGGCGGTGCGCAGCGGACCGACCGCGTGCAGATGCGGCGGCGCAGCCTGGCGAGGGAAGTCGAAGCCCGCCAGCGTCTGGCTGATCTGCGCCAACGGCGAAAGGCACTCGTGCAGAGCGCTGCGCGGCGCCAGTCCGAGGGCTTTCGAGGCGTCCTGGATGGCGCGGGCATGGGGCTTCATCAGCCAGTCGTAGACCTGCGTACTGCCGCGGTACATGTGCAGGCTGCGCTCGTCGGTGCCGTAGGCGAACGGCATCACTGGCAGCGGCAGGCCCGGCTCGCGGTTGACCGGCAGGGCGCAGGCGATCGAGACGAAGGGCAGCCCCAGGCTTTCCGCGACTAGGCCACCGCCCGCTTCCATTTGATCGCACAGCAGCGCGTCGACACCGTGTTGCTCCAAGGCGGCCGGCAGTTCGTCGCAGAACATGCGTGTAGTGGCGGCCAACTGCTCGATGATCTGCCGCAGGCCCCAGGGTGTGCCGGGGCTGGCCGCCAAGCGCAGACTGCGTTGCAGGCTGCCGGGCGGGTGGCTGGCGGCGCCCAGCACGCAATAGCCGATGCCGGGGGCCGTGACCCAACGCGCCGCGTCGGCCTGGTGAAAGAAGGTGACTCGATGACCGCGCTGCATCAGCTCCTGGGCCAGCGCCTGCAACGCGTGGAAATGACTGTAATAGGCGGGCGCGACAACGCCGAAATGACTCATCGAGGCAGAGCCTGTGAATCGAGCAGACGGGCATGGCGCAGCCCTGCCAGATTGGCCGAACCGGTGCAGAAACAGGCCACGCGAAGCTGGCGGATGACCACTTCGAAGTGTTCGATCACAGCTTCCGTGGACAGCGTAGCGCCCGGCAACACACTGGCGGCCTGACCGACGAGGTCGGCGCCCAGGCGGATGGCCTTGGCCGCATCGACGCCATCGCGCACGCCGCCCGAAGCGATCAAGCGTACGTTGGGCAGCGCCTGACGGACCGTCTGCACGCAGGTGGCGGTGGGAATGCCCCAGCCGGCGAAGGCCATGGCCACCGCGCGGTCCGCTGCCCGGGTTGCGCGTTCGCCTTCGACCGCAGCCCAACTGGTCCCGCCCGCACCGGCCACATCGATGACCTGCACACCGGCCTCGACCAGGGTCTGCGCCACGCTGGCGGAGAGCCCGGCACCGACTTCCTTGATCACTACCGGCACTTTGAGCACCGTCACCGCCCGGGCGATCTGCGCGAGTACGCCGCGCCAGTGACGGTCACCTTCGGGCTGAACGGCCTCCTGCAGCGGGTTGAGATGGATGATCAAACCGCTGGCTTCCAAGGTGTCGACCGCGCGCTGGGCCAGGTCCATGCCACCGTTCTCGAGCAACTGCGCTGCGCCGATATTGGCCAGCAGCGGGATGTCCGGGGCGATGCGCCGCAGCTCGCGGGTGAGCCCCTGGTCGTTGCCGGTCTGCAAACTTACACGTTGCGAACCCACGCCCATGGCAATGCCCAACGCCTGCGCCGCTTCGGCCAGGTGCCGATTGATCGCAACGGCACGAAAGGCGCCGCCGGTCATGGAACTGATCAGCAACGGCGCCTGCAGGTCGATGCCCAGCAGGGAACTGCGCAGGTCGATGTCCGCCAGATCCAGCTCGGGCAAGGCACAGTGCTCGAACTGAATAGTGTCCCAGCCCGCGCCCATGCGCGTGGTCGCCCTGAGCGGATCCAGGACGATGTCCAGATGGTCATCCTTGCGTCGACTCAACTCGTCGGGCTTCATGTCAGCTCCATTGCTCAGGATCATTTACGGCTGCCTGCGGTCTGTCCATGGTAGAGAGTTGTACGGCACGCTCATATTCGCATAACGTATGTCCATCTTCACAGGCTCAGGCACCGGCGGTGAGCAGTCGTTCCTTGTTTGCGAACGTTTCCGCCCGGGCCGAACCCTGCAGAAATCTCGTCCCCGGCTGCCCCGCAGGACTCGAAACAAGAATAGAGGGAACGATGACAGCTGATACGCCCGCGACCAGCGATACTGGTTTTACCGAGCACATGGCCTTGCTGCGCTGCACCATCGAAGCGCGGCTGGACGCCTTGCTGCCCGTGGCGAGCAACGAGCGCGATCTGGTGGCCACGGCGATGCGCGACGGTGCCCTGGCGCCGGGCAAGCGGATGCGTCCGATCCTGTTGATCCTGGCTTCGAACGGGCTGGGCGCCAGCGACCAGGCGGCGCTGGACCTGGGCTGCGCCGTGGAGATGGTGCACGCCGCGTCCCTGGTGCTCGACGACATGCCTTGCATGGATGACGCGAAGCTGCGACGCGGTCGCGTCACCACGCACCTGGCCTTTGGGGAAGACGTTGCCATTCTGGCCGCCGTGGCCCTGTTGTCACGGGCCTTTGCGGTGGTGGCGGGGATCGAAGGGCTGAAGCCGTTGATTCGCACGCAACTGGTGGAGATCCTGGCCAACGCCATCGGTGCCCATGGCCTAGCCCGTGGTCAGTTGCAGGATCTGCGTGACGGACTGCATCCGCGAACCGCCGAAGAGATCGCCGCCACCAACAATCTGAAAACGGGCGTGCTGTTCAGCGCGATCATGGACATGGCCTATCTGATCAGCGATGCGCCACCGCCCACGCGCGCCGTGCTGCAGTGTTTCGCCCTGGAGCTGGGGCAGGCGTTCCAGCTCTACGACGACCTGCATGATCGCAGCCCGGACATGGCGAAAGACCTGGGAAAGGACGACGGCAAGTCGACCTTCATGGCCCTGTGCGGGGAAGATGAAGTGAAGCGGCGTCTGCAGGATCATCTGGACAAGGCCCGCGCCTGCCTGGCCGATGCCTACACCCAGGATCATCACATCAGCCGTTTTCTGCAGTTGATTTTCGTCAAGGCCGCGACCTGCGCCTGAGCGTTCGCCTTTCGGCAGCGTCGCGTTTCCACATGACATATGAAAAGGGCATCAAGCTGACTTGATGCCCTTCGCAACGACGCGTTCTTACGAGGCGGCGTGCGGATTGCTGCCTTTCTCGGCATCATGTTTCTTCGCAGCTTCAACACCCGAGCTGCTGAGCTTGATCGGGTATTCCAGCGCCGGTTCATGGTCCTCGACCGTTACCGGCTTGCCTTGGATCAGACCTCGTTCCTGCAGCGTCTTGATCATCCCCGCGACGGCCTTTTCACCGCGATAGTTGTCGAGGATTTCCTTGCCCAGGCCATGGGGATGCGCGTGCAGCAAACGGGTGAGTACTTCGTGCTCGAGTTCGACGTTGCTCATGAATGCCTCTCTGGCTGCTGAATGAAAATGCATCGCTTACAGGGTTGTGACTCGACCAAGCGCGAGAGATTCCTTGCGTCTGTACGGGGCACGGTGAATCGGTTGGGCGAAAAATCAAACTTTTGCACCGGCAGGGAAGTCGACTTTGCACACTGTGTCGTTTCGGCAACGAGGTACAGCCTCTGTCGAATCGGCCAAGGTTTTCCGTCAACTTTCGAGGTACACATGGCCAACTATCCAACTCCGCCGTTCGAGCCGCAGCAGCAATCGGTGCCGGGCACGCAGTCGAAGATGAATCCGCTGCCCGATTGTGGCGAAACCAGTTACAAGGGTTCGGGCCGCATGGCCAACAAGGTCGCTCTGATCACTGGCGGTGACAGCGGTATCGGTCGCGCCGTGGCCATTGCCTACGCCCGTGAAGGCGCCGACGTGGTGATCTCCTACCTCGACGAGCACGAGGACGCCAAGGACACGGCACGCTACGTCGAGGAAGCCGGACGCCAGTGCCTGCTGTTGCCGGGCGATCTGGCCGAACGTGAGCAGTGTCTGGCGATCGTCGAGAGGACGGTCGAGCGTTTCGGTCGCATCGACGTGCTGGTCAACAATGCCGCGTTCCAGATGAGCCACGAATCCCTGGACGAAATTCCGGACGAGGAGTGGGTGCGCACCTTCGATATCAACATCACGGCGATGTTCCGCATCTGCAAGGCCGCTGTGCCGCACATGCCGTCAGGCGGTTCGATCATCAACACCAGCTCGGTCAACTCGGACATGCCCAAGCCGACCTTGCTGCCCTATGCGACCACCAAGGGCGCGATTGCCAACTTCACCGCCGGGCTGGCGCAGTTGCTGGGCAAGAAGAACATTCGTGTGAACAGCGTGGCACCGGGTCCGATCTGGACACCGCTGATCCCGGCGACCATGCCGCCGGAAGCGGTGAAGACCTTTGGCGAGGAGACACCGCTGGGTCGTCCGGGCCAGCCGGTCGAGGTGTCGCCGATCTATGTGCTGCTGGGGTCGGATGAGAGCAGCTACATCTCCGGGTCGCGCTATGCGGTGACTGGGGGCAAGCCTATTCTGTAAGGCTGCGCTCGGGTGGCGGGCTTTGTTTTGTCTGCTCGGGCCTCTTTGCGAGCCCTCTGCCCGCGAAGAGGCCCTCAAGCCATACACAAAGATCAAACCACATGCGCTGACTTCAGCTGAGTCAGGGCCTGTATTCTCAGCTCGGCCAACACCGGATTCCGCCGATCCCTCGGCTGCACCAGATCCACATCGATCCCACCGCTGATCCCACTGGCCCGATGCCCCATCACCAACACCCGGTCACTCAGGTACAGCGCCTCGTCCACATCATGGGTCACCAACAGCAGCGCAATGTCATGCCGCCGTGCCAGATCCAGCAACAGATCCTGCAGCTTCATTCGGGTAAACGCATCCACTGCACTGAACGGCTCGTCCAGCAGCAGCACCTTTGGCCTGGAATAAAGGCCTCGCGCAATCGCCACACGCTGCGCCATGCCGCCGGACAATGCCTTGGGCAGCGCCTCGGCAAATCCGCTCAGGCCCACTTCCTCGATCAGCTGCCGTACCCAGGCCTGGTCATAGTGCCCGTCATCGTGAAAGCCGATGTTGCGCGCAACGCTCAGCCAAGGCATCAGCCGCGGCTCCTGAAAAACGAATGCCACCGACTCGCCTGCGCTGCTCAGCTCGCCGCTGTAGTCCCGATCCAGGCCCGCGGCGATGCGCAGCAAAGTGCTTTTGCCGCAACCGCTTGGACCCAGCAGGCTGACGACCTCGCCGGGTTGCAACTGCAACTCTACGTCCTTGAGCACCACGGTTTCGCCAAACGTCTTGCGCCGGACGTGAATGCTCAGCAAGGCATCGCTCATGATCGGTTCCCCGTGGCTTCGCCGGTGAAGGTGTCGCGCCAACTGACGCAACGCCGCTCGATGGCCGCGAGCACGCCGTCGCTGAGCTTGCCCAGCACCGCCAGGGCCAGGATCGCCGCCAGCACGATGTCGGGCCGCGAGGTTTCGCGGCCGTCGCTGAGCAGGTAACCCAGGCCTTTAGTGGCAGCAATCAGTTCGGCGGCAACCAGAAACATCCAGGCCATGCTCAGGCCGCTGCGCAAGCCGGTGAACAAGCCCGGCATGGCGGCCGGCAGCAGAATACGCAGGGTCAGCCGGCGGGCGCTGAAGCCATACATCTGCCCGACCTCCACCAGCTTGCGGTCAATGTTGCGAATCGCCGCCACGCCGTTGACGTACACCGGAAAGAACGCACCGATGGCGATCAACACGACCTTGGACGTCTCGTCGATGCCCAGCCACAGCAGCAGCAACGGCACCCAGGCCAGGCTGGGTATGGCGCGCAGGCCGGCGAAGGTGGGTTCCAGGTAGGCCTCGGCTTCCCGGCTCAGGCCGACCCAGGCGGCAAATACCAGGGCCAGGGATGCACCGATGACGAAGCCGGCCAGCACGCGACCGACGCTGGCCAGCACGTGCTTGCCGAGCGCGCCTTGCGCCAGCTCGACCAGCGTCAGCGCGACATCGCTGGGCGCGGGCATCTGGTAGGCCGGGATCCAGCCGACCCGCACCACGATCTCCAGCACGATCACGATCAGACACGGCAGCAACCAGCCCTTGGCCCCGCGGCGCCAGGCGGGTGAAGCGCGCCGTGGGGCCGGCGCTGCCTTGGGTAGGGTGTTTTCAGACGCGCTCATGAAGTCACTGCTTCCCGATGACTTGGGCGCCGAAGCGTGGCTCGATCAACTGATCGACCACATCGTTGACGTCCACGCCTTTGCGCACCAGGCCTTCGGCGGTGAGGATCGGCGCAGCGGCCTTGAGCGCCTGAATCTGCTTGGCGCCAGGCTGCGAATCGCTGAAGTCGGTCCGCGAGAGCTGCAGCTTGGCCACATCCAGGGGCAGCCCCGATTCCTTGGCCAACAGCGCCGCCAGATCGTCCGGGTGTTCCCGCGCCCAGCTACGGGCCTGCTCGTAGGCCTTGATGACCTGCTCGACGGTGTCGGCATGTTCAGCTGCGAATTTTTCCATGACGCTGATCACCCCATAGCTGTTGAACTCGATGTTGCGGTACAGCAACTTCGAGCCGGCTTGCAGCTGACTGGCTGCCAGCAGCGGATCGAGGCCGGCCCAGGCGTCCACATCGCCTCTTTCCAACGCGGTGCGACCGTCGGCGTGCTGCAGGTGAACCAGCTCCACATCATCCTTGCTCAGCCCAGCCTGTTGCAGGCTGCGCAGGGTGAACAGGAAAGGGTCAGTGCCTTTGGTGGCGGCGATCTTCTTGCCTTTGAGGTCGGCAACGGTCTGGATCGGCGAATCCTTGCGCACCGCCAGGGCGGTCCATTCCGGGCGGCTGGCGATGTACACGGTCTTGATCGGGCTGCCATTGGCGCGGCTCAGCACCGCTGCAAGGCCAGCCGTAGAGGCGAAGTCGATGCTGCCGCCGTTGAGGTATTCCAGCGAGCGGTTGCTGCCCTGGCTGAGCACCCAGTCGATCTTGGTGCCGGGCAGGGCTTTTTCCAGCCAGCCGAAATGGCGCAGGACCAGACTGGTGGGCGAGTAGTAGGCATAGTCCAGGCGAACCTCGGCAGGGGTGGCGGCCTGGGCGACGCTGGCGAAGCTGGCAAGCAGCACGGTGGCGGCCAGCAGCGGTGTGGACAGGCGGGAAAACAGGGTCATGAAGATCATTCCTCGGCAAGGGAGAGCCGGCTGGCACGCCGGATCCCAATGCTAAATGATCTAAAAAACCAACTATAAATACCTTTTGGATCTGAGCTTAGATTGCCAGTACACGCCACGACCCAAGCCGTTCACCGATTGACCGTCCTGGCCGGCAACGCCAGTACCAGCAGGCAACTGAGCAGCAGGCAGGCGGCAAAAATCCACAGGGCGATCTGCGGGCTGTGGAAGCGGTCCATGACCACGCCCATCAGGGAATTGCTGACCAGCCCGGCGATGTTGGCCAGCGAACAGGCCAGGGCAAAACCGGTGGCCGCCGCAGTCCCTTTGAGAAAGGTCGCCGGAAGACTGAAGAACACCGGCACCGCACCGATGATAGCCAACGAAGCCACCGAGAACAGCAACACGGTGACCGCCACGTTCTGGGTGAAGAAGGTGCTGAGAAACATGGCCGCCGCGCCGACGATGAACGGCACGATGATGTGCCAGCGCCGCTCGCGGTGCTTGTCGGAACTGGCGCCGATGGCCAGCATGCCGATCAGTCCGGCCAGGCTGGGTATGGCCACCAGCAGGCCGATGTCGCCGGGGTTGCCGACCCCAGCGTTGCGGATGAAGGTGGGCAGCCAGAACCCCATGGCATAGGCAGTCAACAGAATCGAGAAATCGATGCCGCCCAGCATCCATACCTTGATGTCGAAAAAGCCGGCACGAAACGAGTGGCCACCTCGGTTCTCGCTCTCGTCCTGAGCCAGCACGGTTTGCAGTTCGGTTTTCTCGCGCTCGGTGAGCCAGCTGGCATCGGCAATGCCATTGGGCAAAATGGCCAGACACAACGCGCCCAGCACCACCGTCGGTATGGCTTCGAGGAGGAACAGCCACTGCCAGTTGTGCAGGCCGCTGACACCGTCGAAATTGCCCATGATCCAGCCCGACAGCGGCCCGCCGATCAGGCTCGACAGCGGCAGGCCGATCATGAACAGGGCAATGATGCGGCTGCGTCGGTACGACGGAAACCACTGGCTCAGGTAGAACAGCACCCCTGGCAGAAACCCGGCCTCGGCTGCGCCGAGCAAGAAGCGCAGCAGGTAGAAGTGCCACTCGGTGGTGACGAACATGGTCAATCCGGAGAGCACCCCCCAGCTGATCATGATGCGAGCGATCCACAGGCGTGCACCGACCTTCTGCAACACCAGGTTGCTGGGTACCTCGAACAGGATGTAACCGACGAAGAACAACCCGGCGCCCAGACCGTAGGCGGTTTCACTCATGTGCAGGGTGTCGAGCATCTGCAGTTTGGCGAAGCCGACGTTGATGCGATCCAGGTAAGACGCCAGGTAGCAGAAGCACAGAAACGGAATCAACCGCCAGACGATCTTGCGATACGTGCCAGCGCTGGCGTGCTCGGTCAGGCCGGAAGTGGGCGACATGCATGAACTCCTGGAGCGTTGAAGACAAGGTGATAATCCGCCACGAACCCCGTAGGAGCGGTCCGTGGCCGCGAAAGCTGCACTGCGGTTTGCCTGAAGCACTGCGGCGCCGGCTTCTCGGCCGATGACCGCTTCTACGTAGATGAACGCGTCCCATGTGATGCAGGCGCGGGGATGATAATCGCTGCGCTCGATCCATGCAGCATGGGTGCCAGCACTGGCGTGCGAATAATGGCGTAGACTGCCGGCTTCGGTGTGCGGGGGGCGCACCGTGTCGCGTTCATTCACACGCTCGATCCGGCCAGACGCCGGTCGGCATCGGCCCGGGCAAGGCGGAGCATATTCATGGCGCAGGGTATTTTCTTCTTCGTGGTCGGGCCGAGCGGGGCGGGCAAGGACTCGCTCATCGAAGGCGCGCGCGCCCACCTGGGCACTTCCGGCCGCTACCTGTTTGCCCGTCGCACCATCACCCGCCCCAGCGGCGCTCCAGGAGAAGACCACGCGGGCGTGACCCCCGAACAGTTTCAAGCCAGCGTCGCGGCAGGGGCGTTCCTGCTCAGCTGGCATGCTCACGGCTTGAGTTATGGCTTGTCCGCCGAACTGTTGCAGGTGCTGGAGGAGGGCCGGCACGTCATCGCCAACGGCTCGCGGAAGATGATCCGGGAGGCGGCCACCCGTGTGCCGCATCTGGTGGTGATTGAAATCACCGCTTCGCCAGAGGTCCTGGCTGCACGCATTTTGGGGCGCGGTCGGGAGACCGCCGAGCAGGCCAGTGCCCGCGTGCTACGTCAGGTCGACGCGCTGCCTGCCGACATCGAAACCCTGCGCGTCGACAATGATGGCACCCTGGCCGAGGGCATCGGTCGCTTCGTCGATGCGGTTGAAACCGTTGCCCAGCGCCACGCGCCGCTGCCGAGCAGTCATCCGCTGCTGCTGCGCAAACTGCAGGGGCATGAACTGGACGAGGCGCAGTACGAGCAGGTGCTACGCGACATCATTGCCGGCGAGTATGTCGACAGCGAGATCCGCGCGTTTCTGGTGAGTGCCAGCCAGCATTTGTCGGATGCCGAGGTGGTAGCGCTGGCACGCGTGCGGACGCGGTTTTCCCCGATCATGCGCTGGGATCGACCGATTGTGGTCGACAAGCATTCGATGGGGGGCGTGCCTGGCAGCCGGATCACCTTGATCGTGGTGCCGATCGTCGCAGCGCAAGGTCTGCTCATGCCCAAGACCTCGTCGCGGGCAATCACCTCCGCAGCCGGTACCGCAGATGCCATGGAGGTGCTGGCCGAGGTGGAACTAGCGCCTGAAGAGGTGCAACACTGCATTGCCCAGACGGGCGCCTGCATCGCCTGGAATGGCCGCCTCAACCACTCCCATCTGGATGAAGTGATGAACGCCATCACCCGACCGCTCGGTATCGACTCCACGCGCTGGGCAGTGGCGTCCATCCTCTCGAAGAAGCTCACCGCCGGCTCGACCCACGTCATCGTCGATCTGCCATTCGGGCCGCGGACCAAATTGGCGACCGCAGAGCAGGCGCACACGCTGGGCAAATTGTTCGAAGAAGTTGGCGCGCTGTTAGGCCTTACCGTCGCGGCCGTTGCCACCGACGGCTCGCGACCAGTCGGGCGCGGCATCGGCCCGGCCCTGGAAGTGCGCGACGTACGCTGGGTGCTCGAAGGCTCCGCGGAAGCGCCTGCCGACCTGCGCGAGAAGGCGCTGTCGTTTGCCGCACGCATCCTGGCCTGGGACCCACGCATCGGCAGCGTCGAAGCCGGGCGCGAACGTGCCGAGTACCTGCTGGACGGTGGCCAGGCCCTGGCGGCTTTTGAACGCATCATTGAGGTTCAGGGACGCAGGGTGCCAGTCATGCCCAGTCCGTCGACCTGGGCCCTGTGCGCCCCCTGCGCGGGTCGGGTGGCACGGCTCGATGGCTGGCGACTGGCGGAACTTGCTCGCTACGCAGGGGCACCTGGTGACAAGGCTGCAGGTATGGATCTGAAGGTCAATCTGGGCACCCAGGTGGCGCAGGGCGACGTACTTTACCTCCTCCATGCATCAAGCGCAGAAGGCCTGGAACGCGCTGCTGAGCAAGCCCGGATCGAGAGCGGTATCGTTCTCGATGAGCAGGCCTGATCAACGCTGACTCGGCACCGCCACCTCGGCTGATTACCGTTCGTCGGCGCAAACTCGACAAATGGAATTCACAAGCTTTTCCGCTCTCCTAACCTGAGTGTGGGAGTCGCCATCGCGGCGGTAACTTTCCTCAATCAATTCAAGTACACAGAAGGATTTGGCAATGACTGATTCGCCGCGCATCGACAGTGCTTCCAAGGGAGCGAACCTGGTTCTGGTGGTCGAAGACGAAGCGCTGATTCGCGAGTTCGTCTGCGAACTGCTGGGCGAGGAAGGTTGGAAGACCGAGGGTGTCGAATCTGCGGACCACGCGCTCGAGTTTCTGAGCAAGCGTTCCAACGAAGTCGGTCTGTTGCTGACGGATATCCTGATGCCCGGCAGCATGAACGGCGCAGGGCTGGCGAACTACTCGGCGCAAACCTGGCCGGAAATTCCGATCATGATCATGTCGGGCCATGAAACGCCCGAAAGCTCCGGCGTCACCATCCCGGTGAGCTTCGTGCGCAAGCCATGGACGCTCGGTCAGTTGCTCGACGGTGTCGAGAAAGCCCTCGGCACCGTGCCGCGCGCCGTCAGCTAGGACAGGCGCCGTTGCCTTGAGCCCATTGGCGGGCGGTCGTTGCAATCTGCTTCGCCAATTGATCGATGATACGCTGATGTGCCACCACCAAGCTGCTTAGTTCAACTCCCGCCGTTTCACGGATCTGGCTCGCACAGGTCAATGTACGGCGCGGCTGCGCACCCCCGCGCATACCCAGACTCCACACCACATCGACCAGCGCATACTGACCCGGTAGCGAATCGAAACGTCGCACGTCGGTTTGTACGGACAGCACGGGCTTTTGCGCATCCTTGGGCAACCCAGCCAGATCACGCGTCCCCAACTGGCGTTCCAGGCGATCGGTCAGGGCGTCGTGAAACTCATCGGCCAGCGGCGCGCTCCAACGGTCGTTTTCCAGAATCGCCAGATTGCCTCGATCCTGACGTACCACCAGCTGCGGCTGGTCGACCTGGACAGGCATGCGCACCGCGAGCATTTCGAACTGGAACGACGGCGCAGCCAAGCGCGAGGGCGCGCTCGGCGCAGTGTCCTGCAGCGTGTAATAGTGGGTCACCGGCGAGCTGCAGGCACCCAGGCCTACGCTCGCGGCCAGCATCAGGCTGCGTTTGATCATGGTTGAACTTCCGGTTGGATTTCACGTGAGGTATTGCCTGGGCTGCGGTAGGCGTCCGGCTCACCCTGTTTGGTACGGCCGCGAATCAGCGCTTCGGGGTTGCGGCTGAGGAAATCGGTCAGCACCCGCACCGAGCGGGCAGTGCGCTGGACTTCGTCCATGGCCTGGCTCAGTTGCTGACGCTCCGGCGAGTCGTCGGCGAAGGTGGAGTTAGCCGCGGCCAAGGTCTTCTGGGTCTGCTGCAAGGTGCCACGCATCTGCGGCAGGACTTCGGCGTTGACCTGACGCAAGGTCTTCTGCATTTCGCTCAGGCTGCCGTTGAGGTTGTTGGCGATTTCATCCAACGGCAACTTGCTGATCTTGTCGACCACGCCTTGCAGCTGCTCCTGCACCTTGTCCAGGCTGCCGGGTACCGTAGGAATACGCAGCGGGCGGGCGGCGATATCGAACGCCACGGGCGCTGCGTTGGGGACGAAGCTCAGGGAGATGTACAACTGCCCGGTGATCAGGTTGGCACTGCGCGCCTGGGCACGCAGGCCCTGCTTGACGAACGCCGACATCAATTGCGCCGAGCGCGCATCGTCTTCGGTGCCCATCTGTTTGAGCAGTTTTTCGTGGGCCTTGCCCAGGCGATCCGGGTAGATCACCGCGCCGACGACACTGGGAAAGCTCTTGGTCTTGGCGTCATAGTCCAGGTTGACCGACACCACACGGCCGATGTTCACGCCCAGGAATTCTACCGGGGCGTTGACCGCCAGGCCGCGCAGCGACTGGTTGAAGCTCATGCTGATGTAGCGCGGTTCGCCATCGGGCGGCGCCAGGGCGGTTTCCTGATCGGCGAACAGGTCGAAGCGCGAGCGCTCGGTGGCCGGAGTCGCGTTGGGGCTGTACTTGGGTTCGACGAAGGCGACGCCACCGGCGAGGATGGTCGAAAGTGACTCGGTGTTGACCTTCAGTCCACTGGCGCCCACGGTCAGATCGATGCCGCTGGCGTTCCAGAAGCGCGTATCGGTGGTCACGTACTTGTCGTTGGGGGCATGGACGAAGATCTCCACGTCGACACCCTTGCCGTCTTCGGCCAATTGGTACGACACCACTTGGCCGACTTCGATGCGGCGATAGTAGACCGGCGAGCCGATGTCGAGCGAACCCAGGTCCTCGGTGTGCAGGGTGAAACGTTTGCCCTGTTCGCCGTAGGTGATCGCCGGCGGCGTTTCCTTGCCGACGAATTGCCGCTTGCGCTCTTCGGAACTGCCGGCATCGGCGCCGATGAAGGCGCCGGAGAGCAGCGTATCCACGCCGGAAATGCCGTTGGCGCCGATGCGTGGGCGCACCACCCAGAACACCGAGTCTTCGGCGGTGAAGCCTTCGGCGGACTTGTTCAGGTCGACCTTCGCGACCACGTGGCTGCGGTCGTCGCTGAGGGCTATGGCGGTCACCTGCCCGATGACCACGTTCTTGTATTTGACCTGGGTCTTGTTGGCTTCCAGGCCCATGGCGGTCTCGAAGCTGATTTCGATCTGCGGCCCGGCATTGAGGCCATTGCTGATCAGCATCGAAGCGCCTACCAACGCCGCGATGATCGGCACGATCCACACCAGCGAGACATTCAAACGACGCGTCTTGACCGCCGGCGCAGCGGCAGGGGACGCGGGAGTGGAACCTGGACGATCAGACATCTTCAACCTCTACATCCCAGATGAGCCGGGGATCGAAACTCATGGCGGCAAGCATGGTGAGTACCACCACCAGACCGAAAAACACGATACCCAGCAGCGGGTCAATGGAACTCAGCGAACGAAACTGCACCAGCGCGGCGACCAGCGCCACCACCAGCACGTCGAGCATCGACCAGTAGCCGATCAGCTCGATGAAGCGATACAGGCGGGCCCGCTCGCGCATGGCCCAGTGGCTCTTGCGCTGACAGGTTACCAGCAGCATGCCCAGGATCAGGAACTTCATGCAGGGCACAACCACGCTGGCGAAGAAGATCAGCACGGCGATGTCCCAGGAGCCGCCATGCCAGAACTCGATGACGCCACTCATGATGGTGTTTTCGCTGGCGTTGCCGAACATGTTGGTGCGCATCACCGGCAGCAGGTTGGCCGGGATGTAGAAGATCAATGCCGCGATCAGCAGCGCCCAGGTCCGCGCGATGCTGTCGGGTTTGCGCGCATGGACGGTGGAGTGACAGCGCGGGCAATGGTGCTCGCCTGCCTGGCAGACATGCCCGCAGGTGTGGCACAGCACCAGGCCCAGTTGCCGCGCGTAGGCCGGTTCGCTCATCGCAGCTGGCCTTCCAGGTCGTCCCAGAGTCGGCGGATGCCCTTGCCGGAAATCAGGATCAACAGCACCGTGACCATACCCAGTGCCCACAGGCCGAAGCCGGGGTGTACGTCGAGCATGCCCGCCAGTTTGATGATGGCGACCAGAATGCCCAGTAGGCAGACTTCCAGCATGCTCCAGGGGCGCAGGTGCTCCAGCGCGCGCATGCAGGTGCGAAAGCCGGGCGCAGCGCGTCCGGCGGTGGCGAAGCCGAGCAGCCAGCACAGCAGGCAGATCTGCAAGAGGGGGGCGAGAATGATGGTCAACCCGGTCACCGCGGCCATCGGCGTGATGCGGCCCTGCGCCAGGGCTTCCACCGAGGCGAGCAGGGTGGCCTGGTTGCTCAGCCCTTCCATGCTGATGCTGATCACCGGAAAAGCGTTGGCCAGAATGAACAGCATGGCTGCGGTCAGCGCCAGGGCGAACAGCGCCTGGATGCTCAGGCGCTGGCCACGTTCGAGCACCGCGCCACAGCGCGTGCATTCGGCTTTCTGACCATGCGTCAGGGCCACCGATTCGAACAGCGAATCGCAGTGTTCACAGATGATCGAGCGGGAAGAGGTGTTCATTCGGCAATGGACATACATGAAAGCCTGAGGTCAGGGGCGCGCATTTCCCCAGATTAGACACGACCTGTCTAGTCCAGTGGCGCGGTGCCATGAGTATCTGAGTCATGATAAAGCCGAGCGTTCCGTCTGGCGATAGCTGTGAAAGCCAGGCTACTCGCGGCCTTTGGTTTGCGGGCGTGGACCCTGTCAGCACCCAATGGCATGACATCTGGAAATAATCTCGCTTGTGAGCGGCGTTCGCCAGCCTCGATACTTTCGGCACATTCGCCGTCGAGCACCGTCATGGCCCTGGATTACCGATTCACGCCTGCCTTCGAAAACCCCACCGGTTCGGCCATACGCGAGCTGTTCAAGTACCTGTCGGTGCCGGGCATGATTTCCTTTGCCGGTGGCTATCCGGCGTCGGCGTTTTTCGACGAGTCCGGCCTGCGCGAAGCCGCGGAGCAGGCCATGCGCGAAGCCCCCCTGGACTGTTTGCAATACGCCGCCACCGAAGGCTTGCCGGCGCTGCTCGAACAGTTGGTAAGTCTGATGACGCGGCGTGGCGTGGCCGTTGGGGCGGATGAGTTGATAGTGACAACTGGTTCGCAACAAGGCTTCGACCTGTTGCTCAAGGTGTTACTGGCCCCTGGCGCTACCGTACTGGTCGAGTGCCCGACGTATCCGGCAGCGTTGCAGGCGTTGCGCCTGGCCGGGGCGCAGGTGCTCAGCGTGGCGACCGATGCCGACGGCCTGGACACCGATGCCTTGGCGCAGCAGCTGGCACGGCGTGCGCGTGGCGATGTCGCGATGCTCTATTGTGTGCCGACTTTTGCCAACCCCACCGGCGCCTGCCTGCCCCTGGCGCGGCGTCTGGCACTTTTGCGGCTGGCAGTCGCACACGATTTTCTGGTGGTCGAAGACGATCCTTACGGTGCGCTGCGCTTTGCCGGCGAGGAAGTGCCTTCGCTGTTGGCGCTGAGTCGGCAGGTGGAGGGCGCCGAGGGGCGGGTGATCCATCTGTCCAGCCTGTCCAAGGTGCTCGCGCCAGGGCTGCGCGTGGGCTGGATGGTAGCGCCTGCAGCGGTCCGGCAGCGTTGCCTGGTGGCCAAGCAGACCGTGGACCTGTGCACCTCGCCCTGGGCGCAGCGCATCGCCGCCAATTACCTCGCGGCAGGGGCGCTGGAACGGGCGCTGCCGGGTCTGGCGCAGGGGTATCGGGAGAAGTGCGAGCGCATGCTGGCGGGGTTGCAGCCGTTGGCGGAGTATCTGCAGGTGAGTGCACCGGCAGGCGGCATGTTCGTCTGGGGCCGTTGCCTGCATGGCCTCGACGCCAAGGCATTGCTGCCGCGGGCGATCGAGCAGAAGGTGCTCTTCGTGCCCGGCAGCGCCTTCTACGGCCAAGACCCGGACCCCAGCAGCATCCGCCTGTCGTTCGCCGCCCCCGGGTTGGCTGACATCGACGAAGGCCTGCACCGACTGCGCCGAGCGTTCGAGCAGTAGAATTCGCGGCGAGGCCGGACGCGGCTCGCGCCGCTGCTACAGGGGTACTGCACGCCGCGTCGGCGGTGTGCCTGGATGAAGGTGCACGCGGTCTCGACCCATCACTGGCCCTGCTTCCAATGCCCGATCAGAAGAACACTTTCACCAACAAACTCGCCGTATTCTGATGGGTATCGAAATAACGACTGTCCTTGATCCCATACTTGTTGTCCCAATAATCGTATTCAAAACCCACATACACTTGCTGCGCGCCTTGACCCAAGGCTTTGCCCAAGTCGTATTTGACCTGCGGGTTGAAATGCAGATTGGCGTGGTACTCGCCATGCTTGTTCGAATCGTTGCCCACCACCCAGTCGGCGAAGCCGTCGATGAGAATGTCCGAACGACCGACCGGCAGGGTATAGGACCACACCGGTGTGATCTGCCAGACATTATCCCCGGCGCGGCTGCCTTCGGTTTGACGGTTATAGAAATTCAACTGGAAATAGTCGAACCCCGGCAGATCAAGGTCGACGGCTGGACCGATCAGATATGACTCGTTATCCCCTTCGCCAAACTCGTAGGTCATGGCCAACAGCACATCCTTGATCGGACCGAAGCGGAACGTGCGATCGAAGATCTTGTTCATCGACAGGCGCGGGCTGAACTCACCGTAATAGGTGTTGTTGCCGTTGGTACCATCGGCTTCGCCATTGTAGAAAATCTTGTCGACGAACAGAAAGTTGTCGCCGTACTTCCAGGCATCGGCATGTTCGTAGGTCACGGTCTGCTGGTGGCTGGGGTTGACGGTGTAGTCCTTGCCCACCAGGTAGGTCAGGCTGTTGCTCTGCCACTGCAGCCAGTCGCCAGCGGCCATCGCGGTGCCGGCATGGGCCAGGCCTGCAGCCAGAAACAGGCTCGGTAGTGTGGTTTTCATTCAATCGCTCTCAGGTCAAATAAGTGTGGTAGTTGTGTGGGCACTCTAGTGGCGCCTCTTTTGTTGTCCCGAAGGTCAACTTGTAGTTGCCGTCGAACGCGCGCAACGCGTCCGCGGACCGGTCATCCGAGTTAGCCAGTTTTCGTCCGGGCGGATAGATTCGTCAGTGTTCAGTGATGCAGCAACTAACGCGGTTCAGCCACCTCGCACGCCGCGCCTTCCAGCGGCGGCGCAGGGTAGGGGTTTGCGCTGCCACTGGCAAGCTACGTCGGTTTTACAGTTTCCAGTGTTGATCGGAGCAACTAAGCCAGTCGTCCTTATATTAGCCAGGCGCCCGATGCCCCGCCCCGGAAGTTACAACGACGGGTCGAGCGACAATAAGTCGCACGCCTCGAAGAAGAACTCGTCGCAATTGTTGCCCGGGCCTTTGCGATCCACGATGAGAAAGTCATCCTGATCGTGCAGCGCCAACACCGGATGATGCCAGACACCCTTGTGGTAATTGATGCCCTGACGACCATCGCTGATGAACGCGCGCACGTCTTCGCTGCGCGGGACGGCGCCGGCCGGTGCGACCACGATCAGAAAGGCGTTGCCCAACAACGGAATGAACGCCTGACTACCCAGTGGATGACGTTCGAGCATGCGTACGGTGAGCGGCATCGGCAAGGTGCGGGCGCGGAAGATGCTGATCACGGCCTGATCCTGCTCGGTGCCCAGCTGCACGTCCGCCAGGCGATCGAAGCGTTGGGTCGAACCGTTGTTGATCAGGAAGTGTGCGCTGCCCTCGGTTTCGATCACGTCGCCAAACGGGGCAAACGAGGCCTTGGTCAAGGGTTCGATCGATAATGTACGCATACTGGGTCCTATTATGAAGTGATGCTATCGGGCCAGAGTGCCCAGCACTCGCAGTCGGCTCACACCGCCGTCGGGGAAGACGTTGAGCCGGATGTGCGTGATCGGCCCCAGTTCCTTGATCTGCTCCGCGAAGCTGTGCTCCTGGTGCATCTGCAGCTTCTGGCTGGGCAGCAGTTCACGCCAGAACAGGCTTTGGGTCTCGATCTGGCTGTCGGTCCCGCCCTTGACGAACGCACCCTGGATCGAACAGCTGTCCGGGTAGTTACCCTTGAAGTGCAGGGTGTCGACGATCACCTGCTGCACCACCCCAGGATGCCCCAGGGCCACGATGACCCAGTCGTTGCCAGGCGTGCGTCGCCGAGCGGTTTCCCAGCCGTCGCCCATATTGATGCCACGGCCGGGGTTGAGCAGGTTGCTCATGCTGCCGTAGTGTTCGTCCGAGCAGGCCAGTGCGCGTCCGCCGTTGAGGGCGCTGGCGAGGTCGATCTGCTCCTCGTCGCTGGTGCTCGACCAGCTGCGGAACGGCACGCCATACACGCGCAGGCGGGCCACACCGCCGTCCGGGTAGATATTGAAGCGCAGATGGCTGAACGCGCTGTCGTTGTCGATGCTGTGGTAGTGATGGCTATTGCCCTGCAGCTCGACCGCACTGAGGATTTCGACCCACGGAGTCTGATCGTCGGGTTCGCCTTCGCTGATGAAGCAGGCTTCCAGTGACGCCGAAGGAGGGAAGTTGCCGGTGAAGAACGAGGTGTCGATGTCCACGCCCTTGATCGAGCCTGGCGCGCCAAGGCGGATCATTGCGCTGTCATAGCCTTCGAAGCGCTTGCGCCGCGATTCCCAGCCGTCCATCCACTTGCCGTTGTCGTCGAAGACGCCTTCCTTCCACACCGCCGGGGTGGGCTGGAACAGCCGGTTGACGTCGGCGAACCAATCGTCGGTCACTGAAATGGCCCGGGTACCGAGGCGGGCATCGGCCAGGTTGACGTACTTCTGGAACGGTGCGGCGTAGGCTTTCATGAATACGGATCTGCCTTGAACGAGGGTTGATGAACAGTCGGTCCGTCACCGCGGGTGCGGCGGCGGGGCTATTGGGTTACAGGGCTTGCAGGCGAAACAGGGCAATCTTGTCGATCTCGCGCAGGGCGCAGGCGAATTCGTCTTCGGGGGAATGACCGATCCGCGTTTCGAACGCCGCCAGGATCTGCCGTCGATCGCTGCCCTTGACCGCCATGATGAAAGGGAAACCAAAGCGGGCCCGATACGCATCGTTGAGCCGGGTAAAGCGCTGGAACTCGTCGGGCGTGCACTGACTGATGCCGGCGCCGGCCTGCTCCTGAGTACTCGCTGCGGTGAGCTCACCCTGCACTGCGGCCTTGCCGGCCAGGTCGGGGTGGGCATTGATCAATGCCAGCAGGGTGGCGCGGTCGGCGTCGGCTACCACTTGGCTCATGCAGGCATGCACCGCCTCGATCTCGTCGCGCCGGTCCGGCGACAGTCGCTCGAATGCCTGTTCGGCCACCCACGGCGAGTGCTCGTAGATGTCGCCCAGCGCTGCGACGAACTCGGCGCGGTTGAGTTGTGAAGGCTGCAGGGTACGAAAGTGGCTCATGGGCGCGGGCTGCCTGGGAAAGGATGAACCTGCTGCCAGTGCCTGGCGATATCGACCCGGCGCGCGAACCAGACCTGCTGGTGGCTTTGGACGTAGTCGATGAAACGCTTGAGCGACGCCAGACGTCCGGGTCGGCCGATGAGTCGGCAATGCAGGCCGATGGAAAGCATCTTGGGCGCCTCCGAGCCTTCGGCGTACAGCACGTCGAACGCGTCCTTGAGGTAGTCGAAGAAATCGTCGCCCTTGTTGAAGCCCTGCACCTGGGTGAAGCGCATGTCGTTGGTGTCCAGGGTGTAGGGAATCACCAAGTGGGGGCGATCCGCGCCGGGTTGCCAGTAGGGCAGGTCATCGTCGTAGGCGTCGCTGTCGTAGAGGAAACCGCCTTCCTCCATCACCAGGCGACGGGTGTTGGGCCCGGTGCGTCCGGTGTACCAGCCCAGCGGCCGCTGGCCGGTGATGTCGGTGAGGATGCGGATGGCGTCGAGCAGGTGCTCGCGTTCCACCGCTTCATCGACGTTCTGATAGTCGATCCAGCGGTAGCCATGGCTGCAGATTTCATGGCCGTCGGCGACCATGGCGCGCATCGCCTCGGGGTGTCGCTGCGCGGCCATGGCCACCGCGAAGACCGTCAAGGGGATCCCGGCTTGGCGAAACAGTTTGAGAACGCGCCACACACCGGCACGGCTGCCGTACTCGTACAGCGATTCCATGCTCATGTTGCGCTGGCCTTGCAACGGCTGCGCCGCAACCATCTCCGACAGGAACGCCTCGGACTCGCTGTCGCCGTGCAGCACGTTGCGCTCGCCGCCTTCTTCATAGTTGAGGACGAACGACACGGCGATACGGGCATCGCCCGGCCAGTGCGGATGGGGCGGTTGGTCACCGTAGCCGATCAGGTCGCGGGGGTAGTCGAGGCTCACCGAAGATTTCCTTTTATACGTGGCAGAACGCGCTCGAAAAGGCGCAATGGAAGGGCGTTTTCGGGCTTGAATCGATTGTATACAACGGCATGGACAATTTGTAAGCTCGGGTCTCGGTCCTTTGGATGGCCGTATCCTTGCAAACGCGATGATGCAGGCTCTTGCAAAGAACCTGCCCAATCGGTCAGCAATCTGCATCGACGCGTGTTTTGCGGCTTTTGTTTTTGCAAGGTGTCAGGTGCCACGCCCCATTGCGGCGCGTACCGCACGCTTGCGCTCCACCACGGTGCGCCGTTGGCGTGCCCCCTGAACAGGTGAAATCAACCATGGGACGCTTGACCACACACGTTTTGGACGCCGCACATGGGTGTCCCGGTAACGGCATTCGAGTGCGTCTGTACCGCGTCGACGGCGAACAGCTGGAACTGCTGGTAACGGCCGTGACCAATTCCGACGGGCGTTGCGATGTGCCGCTGCTGGAGGGTGAGCACTACCGTTCGGGTGTGTATCAGCTGCACTTCGGTGCAGGTGACTACTATCGCAGCCGCGGTACCGTCACCACGGCGCCGGCGTTTCTCGACGAAATCGTCCTGCGGTTCGGCATCGATGCAACTCAGGAGCACTACCATGTGCCCCTGTTGCTGTCACCGTACAGCTACTCCACCTACCGCGGCAGTTGATGGGTTCATTTGAGCCCGAGTTTCTTGCGCATTGCGACGGTGATGCTTTGGCGGGTGCTGAAGAAATCTGCCCAGGGATCGTCTTCAAGCTCGGCAAGGCGTTCGAGTACGCTGTCGATGTCCCACTGGTCGCCGCCCTTGATCTGCGCCACTTCCTCCCGGGTGACCGGCACCGAGACCGGCAAGCCATCCCGCGCTCGCGCCGCATAGGCGCAGGCCGTGGTTGCGCCCAGTCCGTTGCGCAGGTAGTCGATGAAGATCCGACCGACCCGGTTTTTCGGGCCGGAGACGGCCGTGAAGCGTTCCGGCATCAGTTTGGCCATGTGTTCCACCACGGCGCGGCTGAATGCCTTGACCTCATCCCAGCCCAGCTTGCGCGTGATCGGTACCACCACGTGCATGCCCTTGCCACCACTGGTCTTGAGGAACGATGCAAGGCCCAGTTCGTCGAGCAGGGTCTGAGTCAGTTGAGTGGCTTCGGCCATGCTTTTCCAAGGCAAAGCAGGGTCCGGGTCCAGGTCGAGTACGAAGCGGTCGGGATGTTCGAAATCCTTCGCGGTCGCGTTCCAGGTGTGCAGTTCCACGGTGCCCATCTGCACCGCGCCCAGCAGTGCCTGACCATCGTTGATGACCATCGCGGCCTGACCCGCCTCGTCCTTGTCGAAGGTGAGAATGTGCGGGATCGCCAGGTGGCCGGCGTGCTTCTGGAAGAACAGCTCGCCACCGACGCCGTCGGGCGCCCGCACCAACGCCACAGGGCGTTGCTTGAGGTGCGGCAGTAACCAGGGGGCGATGCGCCCGTAGTATTCGGCCAGCTGCATCTTGGTGGTGCCGCTGGTGGCATCGATGACCCGCTCGGGGTGCGTGATGCGCACCTGTCCGACCAGGTCGGCGTCATCGGCCTTGGTGGCTGCCTTGCGCGGCGTCTTTGCCGACTTGCTTGCGGATTTGGCGGATTTGGCGGACGTGGCGGATTTGGCCGTTGGCATTTCGGGCATGATCTCCGTGGCGGGCTTGTCGGTGCGCAAGCCATGGAAAACGGCGTGGCGGACGGCGCCGTCGCGGGTCATTTCGGCATAGGCCACTTCCGCCAACAGCGTGGGCTTGAGCCAATGCACGCCACGGGCCTGAGCACCCGAGGGAGGATTGGCGAGCGCCGGGCGGGCGGCCTCCAACGCCTGCAGCTGCGCGAGCAGGGTGCGCAAGGTGGTTTCGCTGAAGCCGGTGCCGACCTTGCCGGCGAATCGCAACTCGCCGCTGTCGGCATCGTGCAAGCCCAGCAACAGGGCGCCGAACGCGCTGCGGCTGCCCTTGGGCTCGGTGTAGCCGACGATGACGAACTCCTGGCGGCGCTTGCATTTGAGCTTGATCCAGTCGCTGCTGCGCCGCGACACATAAGGGCTGCCGACACGCTTGCCGATCAGGCCTTCCATATCCATCTGGCAAGCGCTTTCGAGCAACGAGTCAGCTGATCCGGCAAGGTCGTCGGAGCACTTCAGCGCGTCATCCGTGTTGGTTTCCAGCACCCTGGCCAAGGCACTGCGACGCTGCTCCAAAGGCACGGCGCGCAGGTCCATACCGTTGAGGTAGGGCAGGTCGAACAGGTAGAAAACGATGTCGCCGCTGCGCTCGTTCTCGAATGCGTTCTGCAAAGCCTGGAAGTCCGGCACTCCGTGCTCGTTGGCGACCACCACTTCGCCATCCAGCCACGCCGACTGCAAGCCCAGGGCAGCGAGCGCTTCGGCCTGGCGCGGCATTTTCCCTGTCCAGTCGTGGCCGTTGCGGGTGAAGAGGTTGACCTGATTCCCGTCGATGCGAGCGACGATGCGGTAGCCGTCGAACTTGATCTCGTAGCACCAGTCGCCTTCGGGTGCAGCGTCCACCAGGGTGGCCAATTCGGGCTTGAGGCTAGCGGGCAAGGCGGCTGCCTTGGCGCCTTCCAGCTGGATGGCTTTGCTTTTGGAGCTTTTGGACGTGGCTTTGGCCGCAGATTGAGTCGCCGGTTTCGCGGCTGCTTTGGTGGTGCGCTTGCGCGGCACCAGGGTGCGTTCGCTGATGACGCTGTCGGGTTCGGCGACGAGCACGTCGTACTCGGCCAACGGGCGTGCAGCAGCGTCCTTGGATTTGATCAGAAACCACTGCTCGCGTTTGCCGGGCATGTGGGTCTTGACCAGGTTCCAGGTGCCGCCCAGCTTCTCGCCCTGCAGGACGAACTTGAGCTTGCCGTTCTCATAGGCCTGGCGGGGATCGCCTTCGGGAATCCAGGTCCCGCGGTCCCAGACGATCACGTCACCGGCGCCGTAGTGCCCGTCGGGAATGTTGCCCTCGAAGCTGGCATAGTCCAGCGGATGGTCTTCGACATGCACCGCCAGGCGCCGAGCCTTGGGGTCCAGTGACGGTCCCTTGGGCACTGCCCAGCTCTTGAGAGTGCCGTCCAGTTCCAGGCGGAAGTCGTAGTGCAGGTGGCTGGCATCGTGTTTCTGAATGCAGAACTGCAATGCCCGCGCCGCCTTGCCGCGTTTGCCATTGCGCCCGGCGCCGGATGGCTCCGGGGTGGCGTCGAAGTCACGCTTGCGGTTGTACTCCTCCAGAGCCTTGGTCATGGTGTTCCTCACTCATGATGCGCTGCCGATGTGTCAGCGCAGGCAGAACAGCGCCACCTGTGGGGCTTCGCCTATCCATTGATGGCTGACGTCCCAACCGGCCGCAGCCGCCAGTTCGGTGAAGGACTGCACGGTGAACTTGTGCGAGTTCTCGGTGTGCAGCCGTTCCCCGGGTTTGAACGCGAAGGTGCGACCGGCCACCCGGACCTGTTGGGCTTTCTGGCTGACCAGGTGCATTTCGATCCGCTCGTACTCGGGGTTCCACAGCGCCAGGTGGTCGAATGCCGCCTCGTCGAAATCGCCGTCGAGTTCGCGGTTCATGCGCGTCAGCAGGTTCTTGTTGAAGCGTGCGGTAACTCCGGCCGCGTCGTCATAGGCGGCTTCCAGAGTGGCTGCATCCTTGACCATGTCCACGCCGATGATGAAGCACGCATCGGGCCCCAGCAGCTCGCGCGCCGAACGCAGGAAGCGTACGGCCTGCGGACGGGTGAAATTGCCCAGCGTCGAGCCTGGAAAGAAGCCCACGCGCGGATGACCCTGGGTCTCGGCCGGCAGGTGCAGGGCACGGGTAAAATCGTCCACCAGCGGCGCAATGCGCAGGGCAGGGTAGCGTTGGCGCAACCGGGCGCTCGCGCTTTCCAGCGCATTGCTGCAGATGTCGATGGGCACGTACAGCGCAATCTGCGGCACCGCATCCAGCAACAGACGCACCTTGTCGCAGGCGCCGGCGCCGAACTCCACCAGCGCCGCATCGTCGGCGACCCACTCGGCCAACTGCGGCGCGATCTCGGTCAGCAGCGCCGTTTCGGCGCGGGTCGGGTAGTACTCGGGCAGGGTGCAGATGGCTTCGAACAGCTGCGAGCCCTCGGCATCGTAGAAGTACTTCGGCGAGATGGATTTCTGCGCTGCCGACAGTCCGGTGATCACATCGCGGGCGAACTCATCGCTGCCGTCGTTGCGGGTGCTGTAGGGCGACACGTCGCGCGCCAGACGCACGCCGGAAAACATCCAGCGGCAGCCGGGGCCGAAGAAGTTGCGGTAGGTGGGGCGGGTGTGTCCGACCGGGGTGATACTGGCGCCGCCACGCAACACCATCTGGTTGATCATGAACTTGCCGTTGTATTCACCGACCGCGCTGACCGCAGGCTGAAAGCCGGGGTAGGCACTGTAGGCGCTCTGCGTCCACTGCCAGGCCACATCGTCGAGTTGCTGCAGTTGTCCGCTGCCAGCGGCGATTTCCCATTCCGCTTCGGTGGGCAGGCGTGCGCCGGCCCATTGGGCGAACGCAGCCGCTTCGTAGTAGCTGATGTGCACCACGGGTGCGTCGAGTTGCAGCGGTTGCAGCCCGCGCAGGCTCATCTCGTGCCAGGCACCGGCGCGGTCCTGCTGCCAGTAGAACGGGGCATACCAGCCTTCGGCCTGAACCGTGGCCCAACCGTCGGCCAGCCACAGGCCGGCCTGGTTGTAGCCGCCGGCTTCGATGAATTCCAGCCATTCACCGTTGGTGACCAGACGGTCGGCGATTTCGAAGGCTTGGGCGAACACTGTGTGTCGCGGGCCTTCGTTGTCGAAGGCGAAGCCGTGACCGTCGTGGCCGATCTCGACCAGACCGCCGGCCTGGCCAATGAAGCGGCCCCGACGACCGGCCATGTCGGCTGGCCATGCCGGGTCGTACGCCGGCTTGAGCGCCGAGACGCTGAACAGGTGCAGGATGTCCATCAGCAACAGCTCCTGATGCTGTTGCTCGTGGGACAGTCCCAATTCGATGAGCGATTGGGCTTCAGTGTCCAGATCGCCGCTGAGCAGGGCTTCCATGTGCTGATCGACATGCGCGCGATAGGCCAGTACGCGGTCCAGTCCTGGACGCGTCATCAAACCGCGCTGAGGACGCGGCTGGCGCGGGCCGACCGCTTCGTAATAGGAATTGAAGAGGTAGCAGAAATCCGGGTCGAACGGCGTGTAGTGCGGCGCTTGCTCAGCGAGCAGGAAGGTTTCGAAGAACCAACTGGTGTGAGCCAGGTGCCATTTGGCCGGGCTCGCGTCGGGCATCGACTGCGCGCCCATGTCTTCGGCGCTGAGCGGGCTGGCTAGGTGTTCGCTGTGGCGGCGTACCTGTTGGAAGCGCTGCAGCAGGTCGTGCGTGGGGGTAACAGGCACGGCCTGCCGGGAAAGACTGTTCATCAAGAGGCTGCTCCGACGGCTCCGTCGAGGGTGACGGTGGGAAACGGGGGCAGAAGCGCTTTTCTATCGCTTTCCGCACGACCGACGGTGGGCTTCAGCGCCGGACTAAAGGGTGTGACTGTGCAACCGGGAGCAGGTTCGCCCGCTGATCGAAATCCTTGCGCCTGATGCGCTGTATCACCCTTTCTCTTGCTCGTTTTTCCAGGCCCACCGCGGTGCCCGCTGACGCGGCTCGCGCCGCTGCTACAGGGTTTCTTGCAGTGTTCCGGGGCCACGGAGTGCAGGAGTGCCAATGGACTGTGCACGGACGCGGATTGCAACGGTGCCAATGCGGTGTGCCCGGACGCGGATTGCTATGGTGCCACTGCGATGTTCCCACAGGCGCAATGCGGTCCCTGTAGCAGCGGCGCGAGCCGCGTCCGGGAGCACAGCAGTTGTATGGGCACAGCGCCTGACCCACAATGCATTGTCAACCGAGGAGTGACGATGAACGCGTTCGAAGACATGCGGCTTTTCGTTCAGGTGCTGGACTCGCGCAGCTTCACGGCTGCCGCCGAGCAATTGGGGGTTTCCAAGCAATACATCAGTCGCCGGTTGATGCAGTTGGAAAACCGTCTGGGCGCACGCCTGCTCAATCGTTCCACGCGCCGCCTGGACGTCACGGCCCTGGGCCAGAGCTATTACGACTCTGCCGTGCGTCTGCTGGCTGAAGTGGAACAGGTCGAACAGGGCATTGCTGGCCAGGCCGCCGAACCCCGCGGCACGTTGCGGGTGAGTGCGCCGCTGTCCTTCGCCATGGCGCAATTGAGCGCGCTCATGCCTCGATTCCTGCAACGCTACCCTCAGGTCCAAGTCGAAATCGACCTCAGCGATCGCCCCGTTGACCTGCTCGGCGAAGGCTACGATCTGGTCCTGCGCATTGGCACGCTGGAAGACTCGTCGCTGATCGCCCGCCGAATCGCTTCCATCGCCCGCGTGTACTGCGCAAGCCCGGACTATCTGGCTACGCGTGGCCGACCCACCACGCCCCAGGAACTGACCACCCACGACTGTCTGCCCTACGGCCACGCGCGCCAGGTGCAATGGCGCTTCGAAATGGGGGGCAAGCCATTGGTAATCGGTGTGAGCGGGCGCATGCGCGCCAATAACGGCGAATTACTGTGCGAGGCAGCGGTGGCCGGCATGGGAATCGCTTACCTGCCCCGATTCATCGTTCAACACGCACTGGCATCGGGGCAACTGCAAACCGTACTGGATGAGTTCGTCACCGAGCCTTTGGCGCTCTCGGCCGTGTATCCGCAGCATCGGCAAACGTCACGACCGGTGCAGGTCCTGGTCGACTTCCTGCGCGAGCATTTGAGCAATCTGTGAGCATGGCCCGCCGAATGCGAGCAGCACTCAAACGTGGCTCAGCGCAATTCCGAACGAAACGACGATCATGCAGCACAGGGTCAGGTTGATATTCATCGGTACAAATCCTAGGGGAAATAATGGGACCTATAGTGCTGATCCCGCCCCCTCAGGAAAAATTCCGTTTTTCGATAGCGATCATCGACTTCCGTGATGCAAGTAACGATTCAGCCTCTGCGCCGCGGACGGGACACCACCGACTCGATGTTCTTGCGCCCGATCAATCGAGTCGGTGCTGCGGGCTCTTCGGCCAGCCACTTGTACATCACCAGGCAATCGACCAGCCCGAGATGAGCATGCCGATAGGCGCGCGGCAGGCGCCCCACGGTGTCGAACCCCAGCTTGTGCCACAAGGCCACCGCCACTTCGTTACTGGCCACCACCGAATTGAACTGCATGGCCAGAAAACCGCTGTCGCGCGCCACCTGCTGCGAGTGCTCGCACATCAGCCGCGCCACGCCTCGACCGCGCGCCGCTTCGCTGACCATGTAGCCGCAGTTGCAGACGTGGTTGCCGGGACCCGCCGCGTTGGCCTTGAGGTAGTAACTGCCGAGCAACTGACCCTGTTCATCTTCGGCAACGAAAGTGTGCAGGGGCACCGTCAACCAGGTGTGTTCGGCAGCTTCGCGGTCCATGGCCGGATCGTAGGCGTACGTCTGCTGGCCCTGAACCACCGCGTCGAAGGTGGGCCAGAAACGGTCGAAATCGGAAGAGGTCATGGGGCGAATGGTGATCATGGGGCGCTCGCTGCGGATCGGGATCGGCTGCCGAAGACGGTCGCCTGGCACGCACGCCCGGCAACCGCCCCGAGTGACCGGGACGGCGCCTATCCTACCATCCGCCGCAGGCTTTGCAGCCGCAGCACTGGCGCCGATGGCTATCGCTGTGCCAGCGTATCGGGCTGCCAGCCACCGCCCAGTGCTTTGTAGATCGCAACGATGCCGCGATACAACTCGGTTTCACCCTGGGCCTGGGCGTCTTCGGCGCTCAAGCGTTCGCGCTCGGCGTCGAGCAGCACCAGGTAATCCGCCGTGCCCTCGCGGTACTGGATCGAGGCCAGCGCTGCCGCCGCGCGACTCGACTCGCTCTGGCGCATCAAGGCCTGCACGCGCTGCTGGCGTTTGCCGTAGTCACTGAAGGCATTTTCCGACTCTTCCAGCGCCAGCAACACATCCTGTTCATAGCTGGCCAGCGCGCCTTCGGCATCGGCGTTGGCTGCACGGATCTGCGCGCGCACGCTGCCCAAGTCGAACGCGGCCCAAGTGATGCTTGGCCCCAGTCCCCAGGCATTGGCGGCGGACGAGCCGATCTGCGAACCGCGGGCCGCCGTGAAGCCCAGGAAACCGCTGAGGCTGACCCGTGGAAACAGATCGGCCGTGGCCACGCCGATCTGCGCGGTGGAGGCGGCCAGTCGCCGTTCGGCACTGCGGATGTCCGGTCGGCGCCGCAGCAATTGGGTCGGATCGCCGATCGGCAAGGCCTTGGCAATGGCCGGCAACTGCGCCGGGCTCAGGTCCACACTCAATTGGTCCGGCCGCTGGCCGAGCAGGGTAGCGATGCGGTTGCGCGCACGCACCTGTTCGGCTTGCAACTGCGGCACGGTCGCCTCGACTGCCGCGAGCCGCGCGTCGGCCCGCACCACGTCCAGTTGATTACCCACACCGGCTTCCTGCAGGCTGCGGGTGATACCCCGCGAATCCTGCTGGTTCTTCAGGTTGGCCAGGGCGATCTTCTCGCGCAGTTGCGCGCCCCGCAGTTGCCCGTAGGCATCCACCAGGTCGGCGATCAGGGTGACCTGCAACTGCTGCAGGTCGGCCGCCGCTTCGCCTTGCTGCGCGTCACTGACCTCCAACTGACGCTGGATGCGCCCGAACAGGTCGATTTCCCAGGCCATGTCCAGGCCCAGGTCGTAGCGCTCGGTATTGACCCGGTCGCTGGTCTGGCCGGGAATCTGGCTCTTGCCGATCTCGCTGCTGGCGCGGCTGGTCACCACCGGGAAGCGATCGTTGGCCACATCGTCGCGGATGGCCCGAGCCGCCTTGAGGCGGGCGAAGGCCACCCGCAGCTCGCGGTTGCCCTGCAGCGATTCGTTGACCAGGCGGTTGAGGGTCGGGTCGTCGAACTGCTGCCACCACACCGCATCGAACGGGTCGGCGCGGTAGTAGCGAGTGTCCTGGGCCGCCGCCACGCTCGCCTGCAGATCCTGCGGCGCGCGATAGTCCGGACCCACCGCGCAAGCGGCCAGGGCCAGCACCAGCAAGCTGGGCAGTAGGGGTTTCAAATGACTCATGGTTGTACCTCAAGCGTGAGCGCACGATCCGCCTTGCGGGCCTCGCGACGCTCGACATGGCGACGGATCAGCACGAAGAACACCGGTGTCAGCAGCAAGCCGAAGAAGGTCACCCCCAACATGCCGGAGAACACCGCCACGCCCATGGCATGACGCATCTCGGCGCCGGCGCCGGACGACAGCACCAGAGGCACCACGCCCATGATGAAGGCGAACGAAGTCATCAGGATCGGCCGCAGCCGCAAGCGGCATGCTTCCAATACGGCGGCCAGCGGATCCAGGCCTTCCTCCTGTTTGTCCTTGGCGAACTCGACGATCAGAATGGCGTTCTTGCACGCCAGCCCGACCAGCACGATCAAGCCGATCTGGGTGAAGATGTTGTTGTCGCTGCCCGCGATCATCACCCCGGCAATCGCCGAGAGCAGGGTCATGGGCACGATCAGGATCACCGCCAGCGGCAGGCTCCAGCTTTCGTACTGTGCGGCCAGCACCAGGAAGGCCAGCAGCACGCACAGCGGAAACACGAACAGCGCGGTGTTGCCCGCCAGAATCTGCTGGTAGGTCAGCTCGGTCCATTCATAGGCCATGCCGTTGGGCAACTCTTCCTTGAGCAGCTTCTCCACCGCCGCCTGGGCCTGGCCCGAGCTGTAGCCCGGCGCTGCGGCACCGTTGATCTCGGCCGTGACGAAACCGTTGTAATGCATCACCCGGTCCGGGCCGGCGGTGTCGCTGACCTTGATGAAGGTCGCCAGCGGGATCATCTCGCCCCGATCGTTGCGCACCTTGAGCTGGCCGATCTGCTCGGCTTCCAGGCGGAACTGCTGCTCGGCCTGGACGTTGACCTGATAGGTGCGCCCGAAGCGGTTGAAGTCGTTGGCATACAGCGAGCCCAGGTACACCTGCAGGGTGTCGAAGATATCGCTGATGGCCACGCCGTGCGTCTTGGCTTTTTCCCGGTCGATCGCTGCATCCACCTGAGGCACGTTCACCGTGTAGCTGGTGAACAGCCCGGCCAGCTCCGGCACGCTGCGACTCTTGGCGATGATGTTCTGGGTCTGCTTGTACAACTCGTCATAGCCCAGGTTGCCGCGGTCTTCGATCTGCAGGCGGAAGCCGCCGATGGTGCCCAGGCCCATCACCGGTGGCGGTGGGAAGATCGCCATGTAGGCGTCCTGGATACCGGCGAACTTGCCGTTGAGCTCGGCGGCGATGGCGTTGGCCGACAGGCTGGCGTCCTTGCGCTGATCGAAGTCCTTGAGCGCCACGAAGACGATGCCGTTATTGGGGCTGTTGGTGAAGCCGTTGATCGACAGCCCCGGGAAGGCGATGGCGTTCTCAACGCCGGGCTGCTTCAAGGCGATGTCCGACATGCGCTTGATCACATCTTCGGTGCGGTCCAGGCTGGCGGCGTCCGGCAACTGGGCGAAGGCGACCAGGTACTGCTTGTCCTGCGAAGGCACGAAGCCGGTCGGCGTGTTGGCGAAACCGAACCAGGTCAGCACCATGAAGCCTGCGTACAGCAGCATGGCGATACCGCTGCTGCGGATCACCCGCGCGACGGTGCCGACATAGCCATGGCTGGCCTTTTCGAAGAAGCGGTTGAAGGGCCGGAACAGCCAGCCACCCAGCAGCTTGTCGAGGAACCGGGAGAAACGGTCCTTGGGCGCGTCGTGCCCCTTTAGCAGCACCGCCGCCAGTGCCGGCGACAAGGTCAGCGAGTTGAACGCCGAAATGACCGTGGATATGGCGATGGTCAGGGCGAACTGCTTGTAGAACTGCCCGGTGAGGCCGGAAATGAACGCTGCCGGCACGAAGACCGCGCACAGCACCAGGGCCGTGGCGATGATCGGCCCGGTGACCTCGCGCATGGCCCGCTCGGTGGCGGCCACCGGCTCCAGTCCCAGCTCGATGTTTCGCTCGACGTTCTCCACCACCACGATGGCGTCGTCCACCACGATGCCGATGGCCAGCACCAGACCGAACAGCGACAGCGCGTTGAGCGAGAAGCCGAACATGTGCATCACCGCGAAGGTGCCGATCAGCGACACCGGTACCGCCACCAGCGGAATGATCGACGCCCGCCAGGTCTGCAGGAACAGGATCACCACCAGCACGACCAGGATCAGCGCTTCGAACAGGGTATGCACCACCGCTTCGATCGAACCGCGCACGAAAATGGTCGGGTCGTAGACGATGCTGTAGTCCATGCCTTCAGGGAACGACTGTTTCAGTTCGGCCATCTTGGCCCGAACCTGATTGGACACGTCGATGGCATTGGAGCCGGGCCGCTGGAAGATCGGCAGGGCCACTGCCGGCTGGTTGTTGAGCAGCGAGCGCAGCGCGTACTGGCTGGAGCCCAGCTCCACCCGGGCGATGTCCTTGAGGCGGGTGATTTCACCGTCGTCGGCGGCGCGCACGACGATGTTCTCGAACTCTTCCTCGGTGACCAGGCGGCCCTGGGTGTTGACCGACAGCTGGAAACTGCTGGCATTGGGCGCAGGCGGGGCGCCCAGTTGGCCGGCAGCGACCTGGCGGTTCTGTTCGCGAATGGCGGTGACCACGTCGGTGGCCGTCAGGTTGCGCGACGCGGTCTTGTTAGGGTCCAGCCAGACACGCAGCGAATAGTCGCCCATGCCGAACAGCTGCACGTCGCCGATGCCGTTGAGCCTGGCCAGTTCGTCCTTGATGTTCAAGGTGGCGTAGTTAGACAGGTAGAGCATGTCGTAGCGCTGGTCCGGGGAGGTCAGGTGGACCACCATGGTCAGGTCCGGCGAGGCCTTGTCCACGGTGATGCCGATCCGGGTCACCTCTTCAGGCAACTTGGGCTGGGTCCGCGTCACACGGTTCTGCACTTGCACCTGGGCGTTGTCCAGGTCGGTGCCCAGAGCGAAGGTCAGGGTCAGGGTCAGCTTGCCGTCTGCGGTGGACTGCGAGGACATGTACAGCATGTTCTCTACACCGGTGATGGCCTGCTCCAGAGGCGCGGCCACCGTTTCACCGATGACCTTGGGGTTGGCACCGGGGAAACTGGCACGCACCACCACGGTCGGTGGCACCACTTCGGGGTACTCGCTGATCGGCAGCTGGAACAGCGAGATGGCGCCGGCGATCAAGATGATCAGCGACAGCACGGCGGCGAAGATCGGCCGCTTGATGAAGAATTGAGAGAAGTTCATCGCAGTGATCTCTTAACCGCGTGGAGTCGAAACGCTGGCAACCTTGACCGGCGTTGCGGGCGTGTTGCTGGCTTCCAGGGCCTGGCGCTGTTCGGCCAGGGCGGCGAGGGTAGCGGGGCTGGCCATCTGGGCAACCTCGGGATCGACCTGGGCACCGGGCCGGACGCGCTGCAGGCCATTGATGACGATGCGGTCACCCTTGTTCAGGCCGCTGCGCACGATGCGCAGGCCTTCCAATTTGGGCCCCAGCTCGATGCTGCGGTAGGCGGCCTTGTTGTCCGGGTCCATCACCAGCACGAATTTCTTGCCCAGGTCGGTGCCTACCGCTTCGTCCTTGATCAGCACGGCTGAGTAGGTGGCGCTGCCCACCAGCTTCAGCCGGGCGTACAAACCAGGGGTGAAACTGCCGTCCTTGTTGTCGAACACCGCGCGACCGCGGATGGTGCCGGTCTTGGGGTTGACCTGGTTGTCGACGAAATTCATGTGCCCCAGGTGCGGGTTGCCGGGCTCGTTGGAGAGGCCCAGGTAGACCGGGGTGGTCTGGCCACGCTGGCCTTGCCGGGCCAGTTGGGTGTACTTGAGGTACACGCGCTCGTCGGCGTCGAAGTAGGCGTACACCTTGTCGGTGGAAACCACACTGGTCAGCGGCGTCACATCGGCGGTGACGATATTGCCGGCGGTGATCTCGGCGCGGCTGACGCGGCCGCTGATCGGCGCTGTCACGCGGGTGAAGCTCAGGTTCAGGCGGGCCAGGTCCAGCTGCGCCTGGATACCGGCCAGCGCGGCGCGCGATTCCTGCGCGGCGCTGCTGCGGGTTTCGGCCAGCTCGGCGGAGATGGCGTTGCTCGCCTGCAGGCGCTGACCGCGCTGGGCTTCGTTGTCGCTGCGCACGGAGTTGGCGCGGGCCTGTTGCAATTGTGCTTCCAGGCGCCGCACTTCGGCCTGAAACGGCCGCGGATCGATCTGGAACAGCAGGTCGCCCTTGTTCACCAGGGCGCCCTCGGTGAAGGCTACCTGGTCAATCTGGCCCGACACGCGTGGACGGATCTCGACGGTTTCCGGCGCTTCCAGGCGTCCGGTGAACTCGTCCCATTCATTGACCGGCTGTTCCAGCACCTGAGCCACGGTGACCTTGGGAGCAGGCGGGGCCTGGGCAACGTTCGGCGTTTTGCCGCAGGCGCTGATCACCATCAGCGCAAGGGCCGCCAAAGGGAAACGCAACGGAGTGAGTGACTGGTGCATGTGCAGATCCGCCAAGTGAGTTAAGGGAGCATTAACGATGGGGCGGATGATGCGGCGCGGGCGCGACCATCGACGAATCGAATGGTTCGAAGGTAACTATCAGCGTGAATGATGAACACCGCACCAAGTGCTTGATTTTCAGGTAGATACTAAGCTTGCTATCGATCTCATCGATAGAAGCGCGACGGCGGCTTCGGCGGTGACGGCACAGGTATACAATCTTTGAAATACTTTCCCACTGTAGGAATTTGTTCTGGCAGCGGTAGGATCAGATTCCGAAACTACTCAAGACCTCTATGAACCCCCTCCCGGAACCTTGCAGTCCCGCGCTTCCCGCAACATCCTTCCCCTGCCTGACGAGTAACCTTCCATGGAATGGCTAGCCGACCCCACGGCCTGGCTCGGCCTGGCGACCCTGATCGTCCTGGAACTGGTTCTGGGCATCGACAACCTGGTGTTCATCGCGATTCTCGCCGACAAGCTGCCGCCCCATCAGCGCGATCGCGCGCGGGTGATCGGCCTGTCCCTGGCGTTGATCATGCGTCTGGGCCTGCTGGCCAGTATTTCCTGGATGGTGACCCTGACCGAGCCCTTGTTCGAAGTGTTCGGCAAGACGTTCTCCGGGCGTGACCTGATCATGCTGTTCGGCGGTGTCTTCCTGCTGTTCAAGGCCACCATGGAGTTGCACGAACGGCTCGAAGGGCATGTCGCTCAGCGCGCTGGGGTCAAGACCTACGCGCTGTTCTGGCCGATCGTTGCGCAGATCGTCGTGCTCGATGCGGTGTTCTCCCTGGATGCGGTCATCACCGCCGTGGGCATGGTGGATGAACTGTCGATCATGATGATCGCGGTGATCTTCTCCATCGGCCTGATGATCGTCGCCAGCAAGCCGTTGACCCGTTTCGTCAACAGCCACCCGACGGTGATCATGCTGTGCCTGGGCTTCCTGATGATGATCGGCTTCGCGCTGACCGCCGAAGGCCTGGGCTTCCACATTCCCAAGGGCTACCTGTACGCCGCGATCGGTTTCTCGATCCTGATCGAGGTGTTCAACCAGATCGCGCGGGCACGGCGCAAACACAAGCACCAGGACCGACCGATGCGCGAGCGCACCGCCCACGCCGTGTTGCGCCTGCTCGGCGGTCGCCGTCCGGCCAGCGAAGCCATGGATGAGGAAATCGAAGACCTGGTAGGGGAGGAGCCGAGCGAAGCGCTGTTCGACAGACGTGAGCGGGTGATGATCAGCGGGGTACTGAACCTGGCCGAAAAGCCGATCCGCAGCATCATGACCGTGCGTGCCCAGGTCGACTGTCTGGATTTGGACGCGTCGCGGGAAGTCACCGAGCAGACCCTGATGCAGTCGTCCTACTCACGCCTGCCATTGATCGCTCAGGGTCAGGTCGACGAGCCGCTGGGTTTCGTCCACAAGAAAGAGCTGCTCAAGCAACTGCTGGCCGGTGAGGCACCGGACCTGGCCAGCCTGGCGCGCCAGCCGATCAACCTGCTCGAAAGCTTCAGCATTCTCAATGCTTTGGAGCAGATGCGCGCGCAGTCCACGCACATCGCCTTCGTGGTCAACGAGTTCGGCGGGTTCATCGGTATCCTGACCATGACCGACATTCTCGAATCGATCGCAGGCGAGCTGCCCGACGCCAGCGAAGTGCAGGCGCCGGACATCGTCGAGCAGGATGATGGCTATCGCGTCAGCGCGGCGCTGGACCTCAGGCAGATCCAGACGCGCATCGGTTTCGATGCGCCGCCGACCAACGACTACCAGACCCTGGCGGGCATGGTCATGAGCCTGCTCGACCGTTTGCCCAAACAAGGCGACACCTTGCAATGGGAGCAATGGACCCTGACCGTGCTGGCCGTCGAGGAGCGTAGGGTCAAGCAGGTGCTCCTGCGCAAGCAGACAGTAGACGTCTAGCGCGGTATCACACCGCGCGACGCGAGCGGGCCAGATGCTTGGCCCCCTCGAACATCAACACCAGCACCGCCAGCCAGATCGGCAAGTAGGTCAGCCACTGGTCTGGCGCGATGCTCTCGCCCAGCAACAGCGCCACACCCACCAACAACACCGGCTCCACATAACTGAGCAGCCCGAACAGGCTGAACGGCAGCAAGCGGCTGGCCATCACGTAACAGATCAATGCCGAGGCGCTGATCACCCCCAGAATCGGGATCAGCACGTACAGCAGCGGCCGTGCGTCCATATCCGCCGATGACAGATGCCCTTGCACGATGAACAACAGCGCCGCCGGCAGCATCAGGCACATGTCCGTCCACAACCCGCCCAGGTGATCGTTGAGGCACGCGCGGCGCAGCACGAAATAAACCGGGTAGCCGGCCGCCACCAGCAGTGTTTCCCAGGCGAAGCGGCCATGCTGGAACAATTCGTGGCCTACACCACAGGCGGCGCAGAGCACCGCCAGTTTCTGCAGATGCGAAAGCTGTTCGCCATACACCAGACGGCCGGTCAGTACCATGGTCAGCGGCAGCAGGAAATACCCCAACGACACTTCCAGGCTACGCCCGTGCAGTGGTGCCCACAGAAACAGCCACAACTGCACACCCATCAACGCCGAAGTCCCGATTGAACCGAGCAACAGTACCGGGCGCTGGGCAATGCGACGCCAGACCTTGCCGATCAGCGGCAGATCGCCGCTGAGCCACATGAACAGGGTCACGCAGGGCAGGGTCAGCAGCATGCGCCAGCCGAACATCTCTTCGCCGCTCAGGGGCGCCAGCAACGAGGTATAGAAATACATCACGGCGAACAAGGTCGACGCCGTGACGGATGTGATGATGCCTTTGGACAAGGGGAGCCTCGAAACGCAAAAACCTGACTGAGCCGACAATGATCTCAGGCAGCCGAGCAGGGTACAACCTGTGCGTTCAGAGGCCGTGCTTTCAACCCTGCCGCAGCGCTCGCTCGAAATCCGTCGGCGGCATGGGTCGGGCGAACAGATACCCTTGCAGGTACTTCACATCGCGTGCCGCCAGATAGGCGCGTTGCTCCTCGGTTTCCACGCCTTCGGCCACCACTTGCAGGCCGAGCTTGGCCGACAGCTCGATGATGCTGTCCAGCACATGCCGCGAAAGGGTGTTGACGCCGATCATGGCCACGAAGCTCTGGTCGATCTTGAGGAGGTCGACCTTGAATTGCTGCAGATAGCTCAGGCTCGACTGACCGGTACCGAAATCGTCGATCGCAATGCTCACGCCCAGTCCACGCAGACGGTCGAACAGCCCGTGGATCTCGGCGCAGGGCTGGATCAGCTCACGTTCGGTCAGCTCCAGGGTCAAGGCGATCCGGCCTTGCGGAAAAGCATCGAGGAATGCCTTGCAGTCGTCGAACAACGCCGGGTCCTGGCAATGCCGCGCGGTGACATTGATGCCGACGTGGAAACCCTCCGGCAGGTGATCCAGGCAGGCCGCCAGTTGGTGCGCCGTGCGCTTCATCAGCAGACGGGTCATGGGCACGATCAATCCACAGTCTTCGGCATAGGGGATGAACAAATCCGGACGGACCAGGCCTTCACGCGGATGCTGCCAGCGCATCAACACCTCCACACCGGCCCAGGTGCCACCCTGGCTGAGCACGATGGGCTGGAAGAAGGGCACGAACTCCCCTGCATCCAGGGCGCGTTGCAGTTCCTGGTAGCGCGAGGGGGAGCGGCTCATGGCCCACCGGCAGAGCCCACCGGCAACCGCCGCGATCAGCAGCAGCAGGGCGAACATCCCGATGTACTGTTCACGAATCATGGTCCAGCGGGCCCCGGCCGGGAAGCCACTGACGACGCTGAACGGATAACGCGCAGACTTAAGCTGCGTGTGGGCCACCGCCGACACGGGTGCAGTGCCTTGATGAACCTTGCCATTGGCCTCGATCCAGTTCGGACCCACCTGCAGGGTGATCGCGTTGGCCGAGCCCATCATTCGCAAGGCGTTGGACAAGTGATAGCCGTCGACGGTGCTCAATACGCTGGCGTGGCCACGGGTGGCACGGTAGATCAACAAGCCGCGGTCAGGTGTCACCGGATTGCCCGCCAGCAGCCACAACTGTCCATCGACGTAGTCGAGCGGGTCCACTGCTTCGCTGACGTCGCCGGACAGCGAGCTGCAATACAGTGTGCCGGCGTCGATCAGGTTCACCGAGCGCACGAAGGGCCGCCGGGTGACCTGATCGAGCAGGGCCGGTTGCACTTGAGCGCACGGTTGGCCGGACAGCGGCAGGACTGCATCGGCGGCTGCCGCAACGTTGTCGAGGATAAGTTCGAATTGCTCGATCGCCAGTTGACTGGTGCGCACAGCCGCCGAGTTCAGCGAACGGTCGGCTTCCCAGCTCAAAATGAGCGCGCCGCAGACCAATGGCACCGCTGCCGCTACCCAGGGCAGCAGCAGACGCGAATATCGGCGTTTGGAAGCGGCGAGTTGCAACGGCATGAAGGCGACAATCCTTGTGCGCGGAGACAGCGGACGGGGAAGTCGCCATCATTTCATGAAAGCGCCTGCAGGGGCAGGCGCGGGTACTTATTTATCCTTGGATTGATCCGGCTTCTGCATCTGCACCGAGGACGGCGTACCGTCGTTGTTGCCTTTGGTGGTGCTCTTGTCAGCGCTGTCGAAACAGCCTTGCAGCAGCGCCAGGCTAAGCACCAGCCCAGCGAATGGAAGCATTTTCATGGTGATCTCCGGTGTTCAAGGCGTACTGGTTTGACTCGGTCGTATCCATTTGGTTGCCTGCCAGGCGCTGTCCTCCCACGACCTATTGCGACTGCGCAAGGTCACATGCAAGGCCAGTCAGCCAAGGGAGCCCGGCACGGATGAAAAAACTCAAGATCGCCACCTTCAACGTCAACGGCATCCGTGCGCATCAGGCCAACCTGATCGCCTGGCTGGAACGCGATCAGCCGGACATCGTGTGTTTGCAGGAGCTCAAGGCAGCCGACAAGGACTTCCCCGCCAGCGCGTTGGAAGCCGTAGGGTACGGTGCCCTCTGGCATGGGCAGTCGTCATGGAATGGCGTTGCTATCCTGGCGCGGGATGCGCAACCCCTGGAGAGTCGTCGCGGCCTGCCCGGCGATCCGGACGAGCAGCAGAGCCGCTACCTGGAGGCGGCCGTGCACGGCGTACTGGTCGGCTGCCTGTACCTGCCCAACGGCAACCCTCAGCCAGGCCCCAAGTTCGACTACAAACTGGCCTGGTTCGAACGCCTGATCGAGCACGCCAGTACGCTGCAATCCAGTGATCATCCTGTCGTACTGGCGGGTGACTACAATGTAGTGCCCACCGACCAGGACATCTACAGCCCCAAGTCCTGGCTCAAGGACGCCTTGCTGCAACCCGAAAGTCGGGAAGCCTATGCGCGGCTGCTCGAGCAAGGCTGGACCGACGCGCTACGCGCGCTGTACCCGGAAGAGCGCATCTACACCTTCTGGGACTACTTCCGACAGCACTGGCAGAAGAATTCCGGGTTGCGCATCGATCACCTGCTGCTCAACCCGGCACTGGCGCCGTACCTGACGGACGCCGGCGTGGATGCCTGGGTGCGCAACGAGGCACACGCCAGCGACCATGCGCCGACCTGGATCCAGATCGGCACACGCAAGCGCAAGCGCTGATGCTTCAGGCGTCGGCAACCCCGCGCAGGCGCTGGGCGCCCTGACGCAGCAGTTGCTCGGTGGCCGCCCAGCCCAGGCAGCCATCGGTGACCGACACGCCATAGCGCATGTGCCCACTGATGGGCTGATTGCCTTCCTGCAAGTGGCTTTCCAGCATGACCGCCACCAACGAACGATCGCCGTCCAGGCGCTGCTGCAGCACATCGTCGAACACCGCTGGCTGACGCAGAGGGTCCTTGCCACTGTTGGCATGGCTGCAGTCGACCATGATCCGCGCTTTCACGCCTGCCTTGGCCAGGTCGTGATGGACTTGAGCGACACTCTGCCGGTCGTAGTTCGGGCCTCGGTGGCCGCCACGCAACACCAGGTGGGTGTCGGGGTTGCCGGTGGTGTCGATCATCGCCGGGTGCCCTTGCGGATCGATACCGAAGTGGCGATGAGCGTGTGCCGCACTGCGCATGGCATCGCAGGCCACGCCTACACTGCCGTCGGTGCCGTTCTTGAAGCCCACCGGGATGCCCAGGCCGCTGGCCAGTTCGCGATGGATCTGCGATTCGGTGGTGCGCGCGCCGATTGCGACCCAGCTCAACAGGTCATCGAAGTAGCCCGCTGCCATTGGCTGCAGCACTTCGCTGGCCAGCGGCAGGCCCAAGGTCAGCATTTCGCGCATCAGGTCGCGGCACAGGGTCAGGCCGCCCGCCATGTCGTCGGTGCCGTCCAGGTAAGGATCGTACGCCAGGCCTTTCCAGCCCACCGTGGTGCGTGGCTTTTCCACGTAGGCACGCATCACCAGAAGCATCTCGCCGTTGAGCTCGTGGGCCAGCTGGCTCAGGTTGCGGGCGTACTCGAGTGCGGACTTTGGATCGTGCAAGGAACAGGGGCCGACCACCACCAGCAGGCGTGGGTCACGGCCTTCGAGAATGGCGCGGATGGCAAGACGGTGATTTTGTACCTGGGCCGCGAGTGGGTCCGGTACGGGCAGCTGTTGCTTGAGCGCGAAATGGCTGGGCAGGCGATGGGTCGCCGATGTATTGGCGGCGTCCTTCACAGCGTGGGGCTGGACGAGGGTGGTGCGAGGCAGAGCGGTCAGGCTGTTGTTCATGATCAAGTTCCTGGACAGCGGCGGGGTGGTTGCCCGCTTGCGCTGTCCTGTCAAGGTGTTCGACAAAGTGCCGGGGAATCTGGACTGAGGGTCATGCCACCCATGAACGACCGGTCGGAGGCGGCAGGCTGGCCCGAACGGAGGTTGCTAAATCGCCAGAAGTCGCAAGTGTCGAAGCGGTAATAAGTGAAGTAGGTCATGAAGCGTTCCTCGATTCGTGGCGAAAGTGCCGGTAGAAAGATGATGTGCTGTAAAGCGTGAAACCCTGAAAAGCAAAAACCCCCGGTCGGGGAGCCGACCGGGGGTTGAGAATTCTCTGTCAGGCGACCCCTACGAAATGGGCGCCGAGATGGGTATCAGGCGCGCCAGTGGCTAAACCAATACCCAAAATAAAAGCTTACCGGTGCACGCACAGCCGTCATTGCTGCGCAAGTCGCAGGCAAGGATGCAGGGCTAAGGGTGTTGTGCGACATTGAGCGTCTCCGATAGATGGCTGGAGCTTACTTCAGCCGTGGCGAGGGATACAAGCCCATTCTTGCAGTGGAGACGATTCGATGACTCTGTACCTACGGCCTGCAGCCAATGCCGATCTGCGGTTCGCTCGGGACCTCACTCGGCAGGCCATGCTGCCTTACTACGCTCGGCACGACCTGCTCTGGCTGGACGCCGGCTTCGACCAGGCCTGGCACTGGCGCGATAACCGGGTGATCTGCCGCGAGACGGTATCACTGGGCTACATCAGCCTTTCCAGAGATACCCAGGCCCTGTTCATTCGCGAGTTGCATCTGCTTCCGGCGCATCGTGGGCAAGGCGTGGGTCAATGGGTGCTCGAACAGGTCGCGCTGCTGGCGCGCAGTGAGCGCTTGCCGCGAATACGATTGATGGTGTTCAAGGTCAATCCCGCGCAGCGACTCTACAGCCGCAACGGTTTCGAAGTGGTGGGCGAGCAGGACAGCTTTCTGCGCATGGAGCTTGTCCTGCCCAGACGCGGCCACTGACGGCGTCTCCGGCGTGGCCCCTGTCAGCGCTGGCCAGGCTCCAGCGCGACGGTGATGGTGCCCAGCTTCATGCCCAGTAGCACGGCGACCTTGTGCGCCTCGCCACGCCGTCCTTTCTTGCGTCCGGCCAGCACCTGATAGGTGGTGGCTGGGTCCACGCCATGCTCGCGCGCAAACTCTTGTACCGATTTCCCTTGCTGATCGAGCCAGGCCCTGGCTTGTGCGGCAGTCCGTATACCATGCATAGTTCAAGTCCGTTTTAGATGGTTCAAAGTAGTATTTTTCAGCACTGTTTCGGGTGTTTCGATAAAGGATTATACATTCAAATGACTGGAATCGGTCCCCGACTAAGGGAAGAGCGCGAGCGTCTGGAGCTCACGCAACGAGAGTTTGGCCAAGTGGGCGGAGTGGAACCCAATGCCCAGGGCAACTACGAAAATGGTGAAAGATCCCCCAGAGCCGACTATTTGGCAGCTGTTTCGACGATAGGCGTCGACGTTCTGTATGTCGTGCTGGGGCGCCGGACACCCCTCGCCGAGCAGGCACTCAGCGGAGGCGAGGAAAAAGTCTTAGAGACATATCGGATACTTCCTACGTCTGGGCAAGCAGCTCTGAGCAATCTGGCCAACAGCATGGCCGAGATGGCGGCGAACTATTCGGTACGCGGCAGGGTCCAGAAAAAAATAGCGCCTGCAAAGCGTCCGGATTAATTGTCGCATCGACGTGCACCGCCATATCCATGACGCTTTGAGCTAGGTCCAAAGGGGCAATGTTTGCTACTGTGGCGGCATTCCCCGAGACCACTATTACGAGGTGTCCGTTTGATTCGGGTTCTAGTAGTCGACGATCACGACCTGGTCCGTACCGGTATCACGCGCATGCTCGCCGATATCGATGATCTGCAGGTCGTGGGCCAGGCGGAGTCGGGCGAGGGGGCGCTGCAGTCTGCCCGCGATCTCAAGCCGGACGTGGTCCTGATGGACGTCAAGATGCCCGGCATCGGTGGTCTCGAAGCCACGCGCAAACTGTTGCGCAGCCACCCCGATATAAAGGTGGTCGCCGTGACCGTCTGCGAGGAAGACCCATTCCCCACGCGCCTGCTGCAAGCTGGTGCGGCGGGGTACCTGACCAAGGGCGCAGGGCTGGCGGAAATGGTTCAAGCCATTCGCCTGGTCTTCGCCGGTCAGCGCTACATCAGCCCACAGATTGCCCAACAGCTGGCGCTCAAGTCATTTCAGCCACAGACCAGCCATTCGCCGTTCGACCTGTTGTCCGAACGGGAAATCCAGATTGCCTTGATGATCGTTGGCTGCCAGAAGGTCCAGATCATCTCAGATAAGCTCTGCCTGTCGCCAAAGACGGTCAACACCTACCGCTACCGGATCTTCGAGAAGCTTTCCGTGACCAGTGATGTGGAGTTGACCTTGCTGGCGGTCCGGCATGGCATGGTAGATACCAACCTTTGACCATGACCGCTCCATTCGATCCCAGTGCCTTTCTTGCCACCTGCAGCGGACGTCCGGGCGTGTACCGGATGTTCGACGACGCCATGCGCCTGCTGTACGTGGGCAAGGCCAAGAACCTCAAGAAGCGTCTTGCCAGCTATTTCCGCAAGACCGGCCAGGCACCCAAGACGGCCGCGCTGGTGGGCAAGATCCACCAGATCGAAACCACCATCACTGCCAACGAGACCGAGGCGCTGCTGCTCGAGCAGACCCTGATCAAGGAATGGCGGCCGCCCTACAACATTCTGCTACGTGACGATAAGTCCTACCCGTATGTGTTTCTGTCCGACGGCGAATTTCCACGGCTCAGCATTCACCGGGGCGCCAAGAAAGCCAAGGGTCGATACTTCGGCCCGTACCCAAGCGCCGGGGCGATCCGTGAAAGCCTGAGCCTGCTGCAGAAAACCTTCTTCGTGCGTCAGTGCGAGGACAGCTATTTCAGGAATCGTACGCGCCCCTGTCTGCAGCACCAGATCAAGCGCTGCAAGGCACCGTGCGTCAGGTTGGTGGAAGCGCCGGAATACGCCGAGGACGTGCGCCATTCGGTGATGTTCCTGGAAGGGCGCAGTAACCAGCTGACCAATGAGCTGTCGGCCAGCATGGAGAAGGCGGCGATGGACCTGCAGTTCGAGGAGGCTGCGCAACTGCGCGACCAGATCGGCCTGCTGCGCCGTGTGCAGGACCAGCAAAGCATGGAAGGCGGCAGCGGCGACGTCGACGTCATCGCCGCTTTCGTCAATCCGGGCGGTGCCTGCGTGCACCTCATCACCGTGCGCAGCGGCAGGGTTCTGGGCAGCAAGAATTTCTTTCCCCAAGTGGGTATCGAAGAGGAGGTCGCCGAGGTCATGTCGGCGTTCCTCTCGCAGTACTACCTGGGCAGTTCCGAGCGCGACCTGCCCAGCGAGTTGATCGTCAATGTCATTCCCGAAGACCACGAAGCGTTGCTCGATGCCCTCGACACCCTGCGTGGGCGCGAGCTGAGCCTAAGCCATCGCGTGCGCGGCACCCGGGCACGCTGGCAGCAGTTGGCGGTGACCAACGCCGAGCAGGCGCTGGGCGCACGCCTCGCCAACCGCCAGCACGTCGCCGCGCGTTTCGATGCGCTGGCCGAGGTGCTGAACCTAGACGAGCCCCCGCAGCGCCTTGAGTGCTACGACATCAGCCACTCCAGCGGCGAAGCCACCGTGGCGTCTTGCGTGGTGTTCGGCCCCGAAGGGCCGATCAAGTCCGATTACCGTCGCTACAACATCGATGGCGTTACCGCAGGCGATGATTACGCGGCCATGCATCAGGCGCTGATGCGGCGCTTCAGCAAGATCAAGGCAGGCGAGGGCAAGCTGCCAGACGTGCTGTTGGTGGACGGTGGCAAGGGCCAGTTGAACATGGCCCGGGACGTCCTCAACGAGCTGGCCATACCCGACCTGATCCTGCTCGGCGTGGCCAAGGGCACGACGCGCAAGGCCGGCTTCGAAACGTTGTACCTCAACGACGTGGCTCACGAGTTCACGCTCAAGGGTGATTCGCCGGCGCTGCACCTGATCCAGCAGATCCGTGACGAAGCCCACCGTTTTGCAATCACCGGTCACCGTGCACGGCGCGGCAAGACCCGACGTACCTCCACCCTTGAAGGGGTGGCAGGCGTTGGGCCAAAGCGCCGTCGCGAACTGCTCAAGCATTTCGGCGGGCTGCAGGAAATCGCCCGCGCCAGCGTCGAAGAAATCGCCAAGGCACCGGGAATCAGTAAAAAGCTGGCAGAGTCGATTTATGCGAACCTGCACAGCGAGTAGAATGCCATCTCACCTTGCAGCCAGTTGTGCCGATGAATATCCCTAACTTGCTTACCGTACTGCGCGTCCTGCTGATACCGTTCTTCATACTGCTGTTCTATCTGCCTTACCATTGGAGCTACATGGCAGCCAGTACGGTGTTCGCGATCGCGGCAGCAACCGACTGGCTGGATGGCTATCTGGCCCGTCGTTGGGAGCAGAGTACGCCGTTCGGCGCCTTCCTCGACCCGGTGGCCGACAAGCTCATGGTGGCGGTGGCCCTGGTGCTGCTGGTGCAGGAGCACGCCAACTTCTGGCTGACTTTGCCTGCTGCCATCATCATCGGCCGCGAGATCGTCGTTTCCGCGCTGCGCGAGTGGATGGCCGAGATCGGCGCCCGAGCCCAGGTGGCAGTGTCCAACATGGGCAAATGGAAGACCGCTGCGCAGATGCTGGCGCTGGTCATCCTGCTGGCCAACCCCAAGGCAGTGACCTTCTGGGTCATCGTCGGCTATACGCTTTTGATCGTCGCCGCCGCGTTGACCCTGTGGTCCATGCTGCAATACCTGCGCGCCGCCTGGCCACACTTGCGCACGACCGCCGAGAAAAAATAAAACTATTTTTGAATCAAAGGCTTGACGGGTGTCGCCGATTAGATAGAATGGCGCCCGTCAACACGACGCGGGAATAGCTCAGTTGGTAGAGCACGACCTTGCCAAGGTCGGGGTCGCGAGTTCGAGTCTCGTTTCCCGCTCCAAATTGGATCTGCAGGATTTCACGAATTCTGCAGATCATTGAAAAAAGGACCTTCGGGTCCTTTTTTCGTTGCCTCACAATCTTCCGAAAGGCCTCGCGAACGAGCCGTTGTAAGTGCATTTTTGAATGCAGAAAAACGACGTGTTTCTTATGGGTCTCTTACTATGCTCTGTATGAAATCCTGAGAAACCCAATCGGCATCCTTCGGAAGCTGAAATTTTTTAGAGTTGTCAGCTATCTGCAGAAAGGAATCCTGTGATGGCAAAGCATTACGAACTCTCTGATGAGGCTTAGGCTGTGGTTGCCGATCTCTTCATCGAAACTCATGGCCTGCCGGCCATCTGGAACCCGACGAAAATCTGCTGCAGGCAGCGCTGCGCGAAACGCTGGAAGAAACCGCCTGGGACGTCGAACTTACCGGAACGCTTCGGCCCTTGGTCAACAATGTGTCAACGGTTTCGGGGCTGACAAAACAAGGGGGCATTCGATCAGATGCTCAAACGCTTGCACCTGAGATTGAATGAGCGTGGATTGATCGATTTGCAAACATGGATGATCGACTCAACCGCAGTACGCGCAACCTGAGCCTCTTCTGGCGCCGGGAAAAAAGGAAGCCTGAGGAGCCTGCCGATCATGCTCTAAGCCGCAGTCACGGTGGCCCGACAACCAAATCCACATGCTCTGCGACGCCAACGGGACATCGTTGCGCTTTCTCCTCTCTGGCGGTCAAGCCAGTGACATCAGCTACGCCTAGCTACTGTTGGACGAGGTTAACATTCCATCAAGCCAACGTGGCCGCCCGCGTAAACGCTGTAGATGGTTACTTGCCGAAAAGGCTACGACGCCGAAGCGCTACGCCGCTACTGCGACCAATATCAAATGCAGCCCGTCATCCCCCTGCGCTCGATGAAGCGCAAACACAAGCCTGCCTTTCTAAGACTATTTGATCAGGCCAAGTACCGACAGCGCAATATCATCGAGCGTATGTTTGGCTGGCTGAAAGAGAACCGCCGGATCATGACACTCATTGAAAAGCTCATGAAAAGCTATGCCGCTATGGTTTCACTGGCTTGTTCCAGGCGGTGTTTGCGACAGCTCTTTTCGTACAGAGCCTAGAGGAGCGCCTGTAAGGGGCGAAGCATTTGATGCCCGTTTATCGTCTAGGTTTTGTACGAAAAGTATTGCCGCATACAGCGTAGGCTGCAGGCCAGCGTAACCATGGCCGAAAAGCTTCTCGCCAGCTTGTCGTAGCGAGTGCCGATTCTGCGGTTCTCCTTTAGCCAGCCAAACATACGCTCGATGATATTGCGCTGGCGATACTTGGGACGATCAAAGAGTCGGGGCAAGCCAGGCCGGCATCGCGCGCAGCGGGATCAACGGCTGCATTTGGTAGCGGTCGTAGTAGTGACGCAGGTGTTCTGCGTCATAGCCCTTATCGGCCAGTAACCAACGACTGCGTTTGCGCGGCCGCCCCGGCTTACCGGGAATTCGTACCCGATCCAACAACGGCTGGGCATGGGCGATATCACTGGCTTGTCCCGGAGAAAGCGTGAAGCGCAATGGCACGCCATTGGCATCGCAAACCATATGAGTCTTGGTTGTCAGGCCGCCTCGGCTGCGTCCCAGAGCATGGTTTAGCGGTTCTTCAGATCCCCCTTTTTCCCGGCGCCTGAAGAGGTTCGGGTTGCACGTACCGCCGTGGAGTCGATCATCCAGGTGTCCAGATCGATCAATCCTTCCTGATTGAGTCGAATGTGCAAGCGTTCCAGTATCCGGTCGAACGTACCGTCATCGCGCCTGTCACGAAAACGCTGATACACCGTCGACCACGGCCCAAATCGTTCCGGCAGGTCACGCCAGGCAGCGCCCGAACACAGGATCCACAGGATTCCATGCAGTACCAGACGATCATCGCTGCGTGGGCGACCCATTTTCTGCACTGGGGAAACCAGATCTTTGATCAATTCCCACGATGCGTCGGAGAGTTCGTAGCGCTTTGCCATGCGGGCCTCCAGCCAATCATGGCAGCAATCTTAACTGCACTGACTTTTCGTACAAAACCTAGGCATTCGATCACAGCGCTTCAGATCACTCGATGGGAGGCCGTAGGTATTGTCAGCAACTACAGTAGTTTCTGGTGCGGTACCTCATACGGACGACTGGGGTTGCAGCTTCGCTACTGCTGCGCTTACAAGCTCGCCAGATATCTCTCGAAAGCTGTCCCGAGGTGGGCCCGCAGCAAAATGTGATAGCAGATCACGTATCAATATGCAAACTATGAGTATGAATCTTCTACTTGACCGCAAGTGAAAGCGCCAGCGAATTTAGCTCGGAGACAGAACGCTGTCACATTTTAAGAGGAATAGCTCATTTATTTAGCGCTAGTGTCCGAAAGGCGTCGGCTATGAATCCCGATGTCAATCCGCTGAATGTATGCCGAAGATGTGCTCGCAACTGGCCGATTTTTTTCAGGCGCGCAGCACTTTAAACTATCCGATTTTTGGGCAGGTCTGGTATCAACCTCCGTAGGCGGTGGTGAAGAGAGGTCTCACTTGGTTTGTATAGCTTGGCCCTCCCCCTAAGCGTCTATTGTGGTGCACGGCCCTTCAAGGAAATCCGCTGCTTAGTCAGGATGTGACGATTTTGCCGCGATAGTGCGTTCAATATGATTACTTCCTGTAGATAAGAAGGCTATCTAACATCCTGCAGCAGGTACGTAATTAGTCATTCAAATCCTAGGTGCAGTTGAGGTGTTGATTAAGATCTTTGCGGACGTTTACTCGGCTAGGCTTTCCTATCTCTCGGCGCTATAATTTTAATCTAAGGGGTAGAGTATCACTTATTTTAACTTAGATATTGATGTAGGTTTAATTTGGCACGAATCACGATAATAAGCGTAGTGCCAGAATTGACATCACCATCAAACTGTATGGTGCCATAGCCTTCGAAGTAGTGCTTCATCGTCTAGTTTGCAGCAGGCTGGCGATGCAGTATTAGCGTGCCTACGTTGGAACTCTAGCGGAGCATACCAATAAAAACTTTCCGATCGCCGTGCAGGAGCGAGTTGAGATTCGAATCCGGTCACAGAGGCTAGAATCCGCCCAGCGCTGTCGGCACCGCTGAGAAGGGTCATCAGGCAGCTTTGGTTAGGATTACTACTTCCTGCGGGGGGGGGGCAGTGACTGGGCCAAGCCTGGGAGTGAGATTTTCTGTGCCTAAACGCCTGTCCTTAGCCTGTACTGGAGGCGTCGCTCTGATCGGCTGCATGAATGGGCAGTCCGTTGGGAGAGTTTAGGATTGATTTGATCCCTGCTAGGAGTAAAATCACCTTTTTTTGGCCACCTAGAGTGTTATTATCTCGATCACAGTCGATAGGATATTAGAAATGAGCTCTAGCGCTGCTCCTGCGAACCCCAAATTGCACAGCGTGTCAGGAACGGGCAGATCGCATTGGTATCCATATTATGCGGGCTATTCACCTGATTTTGTTGCAGACCTAATTTCGCATCTTCAGTTGGATTCTAAGTCTACCGTATTAGACCCTTGGAACGGGTCAGGAACCACAACGTCAATTTGCTCTATAAAAGGCGTACCGTCGATCGGGTTTGATATAAACCCCTCGATGGTAGTGGTTTCTCGTGCAAGGCTCGTAGCTGCTCATACATCTGCCAGTCTTGAACCGTTGCTTCAAAAAATCTTAGCTGTCAGCAAGGCGATGCGACGTCCGAAGCTTGCATCTGATCCTTTATGTTCTTGGTATACGCTCACCACAGCCAGAAGACTGAGGTCGGTGGAGTCTGCTATACGATCTATATTGGTCGGAGGAGATACCTCCTCAGTAGTCGATGTTTCAAATTTGTCGTCATTGGCGGCTTTTTACTATGTTCTTCTATTTAGAGTAACAAGGCGATTGGCAGGTAAAAGTACCACTAATCCAACTTGGATAAAAGTCAATGCTGAGGATAATCGAGTATCGTTGACGTGGGAGCAAATTGAATTTGCTTTATCTGTGGAGTTAAATGACATAGGTTTTTATGATGATGGCAGTACTGAAGACGGCCTACAAGCATCGGCGATCGTTAAAGTTGGAGATTCTAGAGCTCAATCGCTGAAAGACTCTTCTGTGGATGCTGTTATTACATCTCCACCCTATTGTACTAGGATAGACTATGCGGTAGCAACACGTGTTGAGCTGGCTGTTTTGAATTACAGTAATGGCTCTGACTTTGAAAGTCTTCGTAGGAGTATGCTTGGAACGACTCTTTCTGAGGCTCATTCGGGGCAAAGTGAGTTTCGAGTAGGCTCATTCGTAAGTACGTTGTTGGAAGCAATAAAGAAGCATCCTTCTAAAGCGTCGGCTGGCTATTATTATTTGACGTACAATGATTACTTCAATAAGCTCCGGAGGTCTATATGCGAGCTTGGTCGTGTTATTCGTAAGGGGGGGTCAGCAACTTTCGTCGTTCAAGATTCGCATTACAAGGAGCTGCATGTTGACCTTGCGCTTGTTGTTGAGCAACTATTTCAGGACTGTGGATTCAGGCTCGAAATGAAGTGGGATTATCCCGTATTGAGAAGTCTTAGGCAAATAAATTCTGGTTCGCGAAGCCATAGTGGTAAATGGCTGCCCACTGAAAGTGTTTTAATACTTCGTAAATAATGTCATATGGAGAATGCTTATGGATATAGAATCGGATTTCGAAAGGGAAGAAGAGTTATCATCTCCCAACATCCTAGAAGAAAAATATAGAAAGCAAATGCGGCAAATTCATCCGCAGAAAATAGAGCTGCCAATATCAACGCTCCAAGCAATGATCAAGGAGCAAATCACTCTGAATCCGGATTTTCAGCGTCGCGGTCGTTGGGATACAAAACGTCGATCTCGTTTTATCGAATCACTTATTATGAATGTTCCTGTGCCGCCTGTTTTTCTTGGTGAAGATGAATATGGTACCTATGTTGTCTTGGATGGGCGCCAAAGGCTCACAGCTCTAAGTGAGTTCCTAGATAATCACTATGCATTGGAAGATCTGACCGTATGGTCCGAACTGAACAAAAAACGTTATTCGGATTTGGTTTCTGAGGGGTTGAACCGAGCTTTAACTCGAAGATTTATTCCCGCAATCCTTTTGTTAAAAGAATCATCGGCGGAGGTTAAATATGACGTGTTTGACAGGCTTAATACAGGCGGTGTAAAAGCCAACGAAATGGAAATCCGGAATGCAGTATTTCGAGGCGATTTTACGAAACTCATGCATGAAATGTCTTCTTTGCAACGTTTTCGACAGTTGTGGGCAATTCCCGAGGGCAGGTCTGATCTTGAAAAGAATACTCTTTATAGTACGATGGAGGATGTCGAGTATGTCCTGAGATTTTATGCTCTGCAAGAGCCGGAGCGGATTGAAGGGCGACTTAAAGATTATTTAGGTTTATTTATGAAAAGCTCTAATGAAGCCTATAGAGCAGATGAGTCAAAAATGGCTGAGGACAGAGCTTTATTTTTACGCACTCTGGAATCTACGTGGAAACTGCTGGGCTCAAATGCATTTTTGCGACCTTCTACAAACGATCGTTTCCATCGCTCTGCACCACTCGCTGATGCAGTTCTTTATGGGATGTCGTTTATCGATCCGAACGCAATCGGAGAAGGCGATGATGTTCTCGCTCGGTCAGCACTCGATCAACTATTACTCGAGCCCGAATTTGCCGCTGCAGTAAGAGCGGGAACAAATGGTAAGGGTGCAATTGCTAAGCGCACTTCATCTGCTCGAGCAGCTTTTGCAGCAGTACTACCTCATGCTGTGAGGGCTTAAATCTATGCCTACGCCACTCAGGCTTCAATTTCAGAGTTTTAGTGAGTCAGCTAAACCTATTGGTAGGCTGATGGACGATATAGAGCTAGATGCAGCAAGAGTTTTGAAAGATTCGGCTGTAAGAGCTAAACATATAGCCGTAAGAAGCGCGTCGCTAGTTCTTTTAAGCGGGTTGCTGGAGTCGTTTCTTCGTCAGGCGGCGGAGGTGTTTTTTCAAGAGCTTGCTAGACGAGGGCTTACATATTACGAATTGCCGCCGGAAATGCATAAGATACATTTCGTGAACGGTCTTAGTTTGGCACAGAAAGCCGCTGATCAGAAGGAAGAGGTTAGCAATGCATTTAGTGAAACCCGACAAGCCCTCGTGCGATTAGCGGAACCACCCTCTAAAGGAATGCCAACTCTGATTTGGGAAGCTTTTGCGGTAACGAAAGGGAATCCAGGACCAAAAGTAATTGGTGATTATATGAGGGCCTTTGGTATAAAAGATGGTTTGAGAAAAATTGCAGAAGAATCAAAACAAGATTCTAATCTTTTGAATACGCATTTAGTAAGCTTTATTTTGTTGAGGAATGAGTGTGCACACACTGGCACTTCGAAAAATCCACCTTTACCATCTGACGTGAAAGTTTATGTAGATATTCTTCGTCGGACAACTCTTGGGATAAGTAAGGCTCTCGATAGACGAATTAATGAGTTGTATGCAGCGGCTGTTCAAGCTCGTGTTGTAGTCTAGCGTATTATATGCGTTATGCCCGAATTAGAGTAGTGATAGGGGTTTTCTGCTATAGCTCGGGCGCGTTCTTTCGGTTGTATAAGCCTGTTTTTCTGAGTGGCTCAGGTAGAGACGTTTGCTGTCGAGTATTTGCATGTTGATTATTATCCTTGGCTATTGAAATTGGTTTTTACGTGTTTCCGATTTTGAGTTGCTGGTTTCTTTTTGATGGGTTTGGATCTCTTGCTTGAGGAGGCCTGCAGAGGTATATGGCTTAGCTAGAGATATTTTCGTATGTATCCTTTGATCCCGAAAGCTTTTCCTGATTTTTAAATAGGTAGGTCTACTTCTATCCCTAGGCAGTTGCGGCAGTCGATGTCCGAATGATTCATGCTAGGGTTAGAGGTTTATATTATCGGTGTTTTATAGCCACGTTCGTACAGCATATTTTGACAATAAATGGGAGCTGGTCGTTATTCTGCTCTACTCGGAGTTGATGTCCAATCTGTCCGAAGCTGCTCAAACACACCTCGATCCAGATAAAGCATTGATTCTTATCAGCATGTGGATGAGTACCTGATAGATGTGTGGCGCCCCCCAGATGTCCACCGCTGACTCAGCAGACCACCTACGCTTCGTACGGTAAGTTTTTCATAGAACTTCGGGTCACTCAGTAAGCCGCATCCATGTCCCGCAAGCACGCTGAGCCGCTCACAATATGCGCTCCCGGCATATTCATAGCCCAAACAAATCGTTCGAGTTCAACCGCAATTGTTTTAGCTTAGCGGCCTCTAGTAAGCCTCACAGACCAACGCTGTGAGCTGCTCACACACTTGGGTAGGTCGTTCATGTCGCTGTCATCCGTCGCGTCGGACATTTGTGTCGATAGTAGCAACCAGGGCGATGCCGCCTATGCGCGCATTCGTCGTGACATCCTGTCGTGCCGCTTGATGCCGGGCGTGAACATCACCGAGCCTGCCTTGATGCAGATGTACGACATCGGCAAGAGCAGCTGCCGCATTGCCCTGACCCGGCTGTGCCACGAACATCTGGTCACGTCGCGTCCACGCAAGGGCTACCAGGTGGCGGCCATCACCGTGAAAGATGTGGAGGAAGTGTTCACGCTACGTGTGCAACTGGAGCCGTTGGCCGCGCGCTTGGCGGTCGGCAGGGTGGATGTTTCCCGACTCAAAGCGTTGGAGGCGGCCTGCCGGGTCAGGCATCTGACCCCCTTGCCGGACCAGATCGACGTGTTTATGGATGCCAACAAGGCGTTTCATCTGGAGATCGCCCAAGCCACGGGCAACGAGCGGTTGCTGCGGACGCTGTCCAGTCTGATGGATGAAATGAGCCGGCTGGTGGCGCTCGGGTTCAACGTGCAGGGCACCAAACCCGAGATCAAGCACGACCACAATGCGCTGATCACCGCGTTTGAGGAAGGCGATGCTAAACGGGTGGAGTCCATTGCCCGCCGGCACATCGAAACCTTCCAGGCCATGACTCTCGAAAAAGTTTATGCCAGCCTTCGCGAAGCCGGAGCGTCACTGCCGATGCTAGCGGCGAGGTTCGCCCGATGAACGCGGCCCTGAATATCGAGCTCGCACCCTTGGCGTTCAGCGCCAGAGGGCTGAACAAGCGCTTCGATAGGCTGCAGGTGTTGAGTGATATCTCTTTGGATGTAGCACAAGGGGAGATCGTCGCCGTGCTGGGTACCTCGGGCTGCGGCAAAAGCACGCTGCTCAACATTCTCTCCGGGTTGCTACCGACCGACCATGGCTCCCTCTCCATCGAGGGGGTGCCCGCCGAGCGTTTTCACGATTGGCAGGCAATTGCCTACATGTTTCAGGAAGATCGCTTGCTGCCGTGGCGGAGTGTGCAGGAAAACATTGCGTTCGGCCTGGAGGCCTCTTCGCTGGGCAAGAGCAGGCGGGCACAGCGGGTAGCGCAGGTGTTGGAACTTGTCGGCCTGGTCCCGTTCGCCAAGGCATGGCCACACCAATTGTCCGGCGGCATGCGCAGCCGGGTCGCTTTGGCGCGCAGCCTGGTGGTGGAGCCGCGGATTCTGCTGATGGACGAGCCGTTCTCCAAACTTGACCCCAGCACTCGCGGGCAGATGCACGACGAGCTGCTGCGCCTGCACGCGCTTACTGGCATGACTGTGGTGTTCGTTACTCATGATGTGGAAGAGGCGGTAGTGCTGGCCGACCGCGTGGTGATTCTCGATCCGCGGCCAGGGCGCGTGCGCGCGGTCAAATCGCTGACACTTCCGCGGCCGCGTATCCCGACCGATCCTGCGGTGACCGAGCACGTCCGGCAATTGCGGCTGGAGGTCTGAGATGGGACAGGCCAAACTCTATTCCAGCCTTGTATTGCAGCGTCTTGCGCTGCTTGCCGTAGTTGCGGTGGTGTGGTGGTACGCCGCCGGCAGGATGCCGTCGTTCGTACTGCCCGGTCCACAGAAGGTCTTCGCTGCGCTGACTAGCCTGCTGCACAGCGAAACCTTTTTGCATGACGTCGGCGCGACCATGGGGCGGGTTTTCAGCGGGTTTTTCCTTGCAGTGCTAGTGGGCACGCCGCTCGGGCTGGCATTAGGCACAAGCCGCATGCTGGCGCTTTTTTTCGAACCGCTGCTTGCGGTATTCAATACGGTCTCATCGGCCATTTGGGCCATTTTCGCGATCATCTGGTTCGGTATTTCCGATGCCACTACGGTGTTCGTGGTGTTCATGACCGCCATGCCGTTGATCCTCACCAACGTCTGGCAGGGCGCGCAGACGGTGGAGCGGCAATACGTCGAGTTGGCGCGGTCGTTCCGCATGTCGCGCCTGCAGATTCTGTTGAAAATTTCCCTGCCCAGCATCCTCCCTCATTTCTTTGCCGGTGCGCGCCTGGCGTTCGGTTTCGGCTGGCGTGTGTCGCTGGTCGCGGAAACGCTGGGTGCGTCGGACGGCATCGGTTATCGCCTGCGCCAGGCGGCGGACCTGGTGCAAAGCGATCAGGTCTTTGCCTGGACGGTGCTGCTGGTGGCGTTGATGTTGTTGCTTGAAGCCGGGGTCCTCAAACCCCTGGAACGCTGGCTGTTCCGTTGGAAAACCCACAGTCTTTAACTCATAAGGTTGAACCCCAGATGCGCAAATTGATCATCGTCGCCGCGCTTGCCGCGAGCGCTGCGTTGTCGGCTGCTGCCCAAGCGGCGGAGAAAGTCCGGATCGGCTATTGGACCAGCGGCGTCAGCCTGGGTTATGGCTCAGTACTGGAGGCCAAGGATTTCCTCGCCAGGCGCGGCATTGACGCCGAGTTTTTCCACTTTCCCGACGTCAATGCGCCGGTCCGTGCCTTGGCTGCAGGCTCCATCGATCTGGCTTTCGGCGCGCCTTTGGCCGGGGTGTTCAGCTCGGCGGCGGAAGGCGTGCCGATCAAGATCTTCGCCGCGACCCAGCCGGCCGATGTGCAATTCGTAGTGCCCGCCGATTCACCGGTCAACACCCTTGCCGAACTCAAGGGCAAGAAGATCGGCATGTCGCCTGCCGGCTCGTCGGTGGCGGTGATCGCCAGCGCGGTGCTCGAAGGCAATCACGGCATCCGCAGCAACGACTTTTCACTGGTGGGCGCCAACGAGTCGCGGCTTGCGCAGTTCCTCGCTCAGCACCAGGTGGACGCCGCCGCATTGCGTTCGGTGACCATCGCCCAAGTCGGCGATGAGCTCAAACTCAAGCGTCTGGGCAGCTTTGCCGAGGAATGGAAAACCCTGACCAAAAGCGATGCGGTGCCGTACATCGGTGTCGGCGCGGTCAGCAGCGGGTTGGTCGATGGCCATCCGCAGACCGTGGCAAAGGTCATCGCAGCGCTGCGTGACACCTTGGCCTGGGGTGACGCCCATCCCGATGAAGTGGTCGCGATCCTGAAGAAGAGCGCCAATCTGCCCGACAACGACGCACGGGTCTATGCCGGCCAATGGAACGCGATGAACCGCCTGGCCTTCGAGCCTCAGGACCTGGACACACTGCGTCGCCAGCATCAGGTGTTTGCTGCGGGCGGCCTGATCAAGGGTGACCTGACGCCTGACCTGTTCGCGACCGAACCCTACGCCCAATCCAAACACCTCAACTGACCCTGGAGACAACGACTGTGAGCACAACCATGAAAGCCCTGGTACTCGACGAACACGGCGACCTCGACCGGCTGCACGTCGTCACCGACAAGCCGATCCCGGCCGTCGCAGCCGGGCACGTGTTGATCCGCGTCGGCGCCTCCTCGTTCAACTACCACGACGTCTTTACCGTCAAGGGTATGCCGGGCATCAAGGTACCGCTGCCGGTAGTGATCGGCCTGGACCTGGCGGGCACCATCAGCGCCATTGGCGACGGGGTCTCGGGTTGGCAGGAAGGCGAGCGGGTGTTGGTCAATCCGCTCAAGCCAGACGTGGGTTTGATGGGCGAGATGGTCGACGGCGGCATGGCCGAGTACGCGCTGGTCGATGCCCGCCAACTCATTCGTCTGCCCGATGCGGTGAGTTTCGAACAAGCGGCTGCGTTGCCGGTGGCTTACGGCACGGCTCATCGCATGCTGGTGACGCATGACACGGTCAAGGCGGGTGATCGGGTGCTGATCCTCGGTGCCAGCGGCGGGGTCGGCACTGCCAGTGTGATTCTCGCGAAATTGCTGGGTGCGCAAGTGATCGCCTGCGCTGGCAGCGATGCCAAGGCCGAGCGCTTGAAAGCCCTGGGCGCCGATCATGTCATCAATTATCGCGACACTGATTTCTCCAAGTGGGCGATTGCCCAGTACGGCAAACCGCAGCGGCGCAACTACGAAGGGGGCGTTGATGTGGTGATCAACTTCACCGGCGGCGATACCTGGCTGCCATCGCTAAAGTGCATCAAGCGTGGGGGGACCTTGCTGGTATGCGGTGCCACTGCCGGGCATGACCCCAAGGAAGACCTGCGCTACGTGTGGAGCTTCGAGCTCAACATCAAGGGTTCGAACAGTTTCTACGAAGAGAACCTGGTCGGGCTGCTCGACCTGATTGCCGACGGCAAGATCGACCCGCTGATCGATCGCGTCCTGCCCTTGGAACAGGCCGCAGAGGGGCTGGCGCTGATCCGCGACCGCGAAGTTCTGGGCAAGGTCGTCATCACACCATGATCGCCCTGTCGGCTGCGGCGAGTCATGTCGCAGCCCAAGTTCATTCTCCACTTGAAAGGAATACATCCATGACTGAAGTCACCCTGCCCACTGCCGCTGAAATCCAATCCCTTTTGCTCAAAGGCCCTTACCACCAATGGTTGGGCCTGCAAGTGCTCGAAGTCGGTGAGGGCAGCATCGAGTTGAGTGCCACATGGCGTGAAGAGTGGGTCGTCAACGTCGAAGGCGGCTACACCCATGGCGGCATTCTCGCAGCGTTGGCGGATTTGACGGCCGACTGGGCCCTGGTATCCAAAACCGGCAAGGGCGTGCCCACGATCGACCTGCGTGTGGATTACCACCGTGCCGCCAAAGGCAACTTGCGGGCGAGCGGCAAGGTGATCAAGTTCGGCAAGCAGTTCTCGGTCGCCGAGGCTCAGGTGTTCGACGCCCAAGGCCACTTGGTCGCCAGCGGTCGGGGTGTGTACGCCACGCCTGCGGCAAAGGCCTGAAGCATGAGCGTCGCCGTGGATCATCTGGTCATCAACACCCGCTTCGATACCGAGGCTGCTGCAACGCTGTTCAGGCAGTTGGGGTTTACCCTGACACCGCAGGGGCATCACTCGCTGGGTTCGATCAACCACTTGGTGATGTTCACCGAGGGTTATCTAGAGCTCATCGGCCTGCCATTGGGTACCAATACCCTGCGCCTGGAGGTCCTCGACAGCCCGCGTGGCATCGATGGACTAGTGGTCGCCACGGCTGATCCGAAAGCTACCCACGCAGCGTTGCTGGACCGAGGGTTTCGGGTACAGCCGGTGCAGTATTTTTCCAGGCCGGTGGAGATCGATGGCGCGGCGGCAGAAGCGCGCTTCGGCACTGTACGCCTGGTGCCCGGGCAGTTCCTGGCAGGTCGCGTCTACTTCTGCCATCACCAGACGCCGGAACTGGTCTGGCGCCCCGAGTGGCTGGGCCATGCCAATGGCGCCACGGCGCTGGCCGGCCTGACTGTGGTCAGCCAGGACCCGGAAGCGACCCGTCGACAATACGCCAAACTGGGTGCATTCGATTCAGGCTTCGTGCTCGACATCATTGATGAGGCCACGCTTACGGAGCGCTTTGCAGCCTTGGCCCAAGCCCTCACGCCGCGCGCCGAACGCTTCGCGGCAATCACGTTTCGCGGCGCCGATCCGTTGTTGCTCGCGCGGCACGCAGTGCGCCTGGGCCTGGACCATCGCGTCGAGGCAGCCCGAGTGACCATTGCGGTGCCGGCGTTCGACCTGTTGCTCGAGTTCATTGCATGAGGCTGACCATTCGAAATCTGGGGGACGTCGTCGGTGCGCACAGCCCTGCCGATCAGGCGGCCTTCATCGGGCTGGATGGCGAGCAGGGCGAGATCTGCTATCGCTTCGATGAGTTGGATCGGTTGGCCAGTGGTGTCGCTCGGGGCCTGCACGCCCGTGGCTATGCCCAAGGCGAGCGCATCGCGTTGCTGGCCGCAAACTCCGTCGAATTTATCGCAGTGCTGCTGGGCATCCTGCGCGCAGGTCTGGTCGCCGTGCCGGTCAACCATCGTTTTCCGCAGGCGCTGGTCGAGTACGTGATCGCCGACAGCGGCGCTCGTCTGGTGTTCTGCGATGAACCACGGGCGTCTTTTGTACCTGTGAACTTGGCGCAAGTGTCATTGGTCCGGGGCGGCGAGCGCGGGCTGGACGCATTTCTCGACGCGGGTCCGTTCGCAAGCTTCCAGCCCCGGGCAGACGAGCCTGCCTTGATCCTCTATACCTCCGGCTCCACCGGCAAACCCAAGGGTGTGGTACTCAGCCATGCTGCCCAACTGTGGGTGGTCCGGACACGACTGCAAGCTACGCCCTTGGGGCAGGAACGCCCGCTCATCGCCGCGCCGCTGTACCACATGAATGCCCTTGCGCTGGCGTTGCTGAGCTTGGCCTGCGGAGCAACCACGGTGTTGATGGCGCAGTTCAACGCAGTGGGTTACATCGATGCCATCCAGCGCTATCGCTGCACCTGGCTGACGGCAGTGCCGCCAATGATCGCCATGATGCTGCAGGAACAGGCGCAATTGGCCCAGGCCGATCTGAGTTCGGTACGGGTGATCCGAATGGGCTCGGCGCCGGTCAGCGCCAGCTTGCTCCACAGCATTCATCACCTGCTGCCCAATGCGCGGGTCATCAATGCCTATGGTACTACCGAGGGTGGCCCGGTGGTTTTCGGCCAGCATCCCAAAGGGCTGCCCAGTCCAGCGCTATCGGTAGGTCACGCCCATCCACAGGTGCAGCTGCGCCTGCGCGATCCTGCCGGGCGCCTGGGCGAAGAGGGCGTTCTGGAGCTGAAAAGTCCCGGCTTGATGATCGGTTATCACCGGCGTCCGGACTTGCCAGCCCCCATCGACGCCGACGGCTTCTACAGCACGGGTGACGTGTTTCAGCGCGACCGCAACGGCTTCTATACCTATGTCGGGCGCCGCGATGACATGTTCGTCAGCGGTGGGGAGAACATCTATCCCGGCGAAGTGGAGAAGCTTCTGGAGCGCCATCCTGCGGTCCAGCAGGCCTGCGTGGTCGCGGTGGTCGACGACATCAAGGGCTTCAAGCCCATGGCCTTCGTGGTGCTGCGCCAGGGGACGGACGCCAGCGAGGCGCAGATCAAAGCGTTCACGCTGGAGCATGCCCCGGCCTACCAGCACCCGCGCAGGATCTGGTTCGTCGACGCCTTGCCGTTGGCGACAACCAACAAGATCGACCGCACCACCTTGCTGCAGGACGCCCACCGGCGGCTTCAGGCAGCGGACGAATAGCCCAATCCCCATCAGGTCAAGGAATCCGATATGCGCCTCACGTATCTACTGCCGCTCACCCTGGCGTGTGCCACTCCTGCTTATGCTCTCGACGAGGTCACCGTTGCCCTGGCGATTCCGCCCGCCGTGCATGACGGCGCCCCTTACGCAGCGGCCGAGGCGCTGGGTCTGTTCAAGGACCAGGGGCTGGACGTCAAGGTACTGATCTTCCAGGGCGCCGGTGCCTTGCTGCCGCAGGTCGCCAGCAAACGAGTCACCTTCGGTTTTCCTGTGGCGGAGCCGGTCATCTCCAGTTATTTCCACGGCAAGGACCCGCTGCCGGTGCGTTACTTCTACAACGGTGTGCCCAGCCAGACCTTGGAGTACGCCGTACTGGCCGATTCTCCGATCAAGACCCTGGCTGACTTGGCGGGCAAGCAGATCGGCGTTGGCGCTCTGACGTGGGGAACCCTGCCCAACAGCCGCGCGGCGCTCAAGGTCGCCGGCCTGAAACCGGGAGAGAACGTCGAGTTCGTGGCCGTGGGCGCGTTGGGCGCGGGATTTCAGGCGTTACGCAGCAGAAAAGTCGATGCCTTGAACTTCAACAGTAGCTGGGACGACATGCTGGAGCTTTCAGGTACCGCGATTCGCCGGATCGCCTACCCGGATGTCTTTCAGGAAAATCCGGGTAATGGCTTCATCGCCCACCAGGACACCTTCAGAGACAACCCTGATCTGATCCGCCGCTTCGGTCGTGCCTACACCCAGGCGCAGTTCGTCTGCGAGGTCAATCCGGCGTTCTGCGTGCAGGCTTTCTGGCGGCAGCATCCGGAAAGCAAACCGGCCGACGCCGATGGCAAAGGCCTTGAAGAGGCCAAGACTCTACTCAGCCGACGCTTGCAGCGCACCCTCTATCGGCCTGACGGCAGCGCCCGGACGCCTGGGCAGTACGACCTGAAGGTGATCCGCGCGGCGATTGGCGCCATGGCTGCCGCTGGCGAATTTCCTACTGCCGAACTGCCGGTTGAGCAAATTTTCTCCAATGAGTTCGTGACCTCGTTCAATGATTTCGACAAGTCAGCGCTGCGTCAGCGTGCGGAGGGAGCCAAGTGAGCCTGCAACTGTTCATCGATGCGGCTGACGGCCTGATCGACCAACCGCGGCGCATAACGGCGCGCGGTGCCACGCCCGGAATCGCCAGGCTTACAGCCACGCTGGCGCACCCTGATGGCAGTCAGTGGCGCAGCCAGGCGGATTTTCGGATTGCCGATGACGGTCGCTTGGACCTCGACGCGCAATCGCCGGTGGCGGGCGACTGGGATGTGCCGCAAGCCATGGCCTGCGTATGGGCCATGCGCCAGATCCGCGAACCGCTCGACTCATCGCTGAGCGAGAGCGTTGCACCGCTGAACATCGATGTGGAGATCGAGGACGAGCGCGGCGGCCTTGCCTGCGCGACTTTCGGCCAAAGATTCCTGGCCCCCGGAGTAAGTCGTCGACCTATCGTCGACGCCGGCCTGTCGGGCACCGTATTTCTCCCCGCTGGCAACGGCCCGTTTCCAGTGGTCATCGTTTTGAATGGCTCGGGTGGCGGCACGCCGGAGCAGCGCGCTGCGCTGTATGCCGCCCATGGCTACATTGGCGTAGCGCTCGCTTATTTCAAAGCACCGGGGCGCCCGGAGTACATTTCTGATACGCCGCTGGAGTACTTTCAAACGGCACTGGAGTGGGCGCAGCGCAGCCTCGCCCCTCGTCATAATTTCATCGCCGTGGCGGGCCTTTCGCGCGGGGGTGAGTTGGCGTTGTTGTTGGCCACTACCTTTGCACAGCAGGTATCGGCAGTGATCGGCTACGTACCCAGTGCCGTTGTGCACGGCACCCTGCGCGCCGGACGCCCGGGCCAGGCCCGCGACGCCGATGCCTGGACGTGGCAGGGGCAGCCGCTGCCCAACGTCTGGCGGAACAACGTCCATGCCGACTGGTCCGCTTTCGACCAGCCGCCGATACCTGGGGTGCCCATTCGTCAGGCGCCCGCTTTCAGCACAGTGGAGCAGGCCGCCGATAACGTGGCGACCGCACGTATTCCCGTGGAGCGCATCAACGGTCCGGTGTTACTGATCTCGGGTAGCGACGATGGCTTCTGGCCATCGACTGAGTATTGTACGCGCATCGTCAAAGCGTTGAGCGCTGCGGGGCATCCGTGGCCGGCTCAGCACCTATGCAATGAAGGCGCCGGGCACGCCATCGGTTTTCCCTACGTGCCCACGACGCTGATTGCCAAGCGTCATCCGGTAGCCGGAGTGGTGATCAGCGGCGGCGGTACGGCCTTGGCCAATGCCCAGGCCAACCGCCGCAGTTGGGATGTCGTACTGGCATTTCTCGATCGCGCCGTGAGCGCGCAGGGTGAACGCCCATGAGCGCTGCTCTGGCGTTGCACGGTGTCGGGGTTACCTACGCCACTCGGCGCGGTGCGATCGAAGCGCTGGCTGACATCGATTTGAGCATACAGCCTGGTGAGTTCGTTGCCCTGCTGGGCCCCTCCGGGTGCGGCAAGTCGACGATACTCAAGCTGGCCGCCGGTCTGCTGTCGGCCTCACGCGGGCGTATAGAACTCGCCGGGCACACAGTCTCCGGCCCCGGACGCCACACCGGCGTGGTGTTCCAAAAACCCAATCTGTTGCCATGGAAGACCGTGCTGGACAATGTCCTGTTGCCGGCACGGACCCTGGACTTGCCGACGGGGCCTGCGCGGGAACGCGCCATGGCCCTGCTGGAACTAGTAGGGCTTGCACCCTTCGCCAAGGACTACCCGTTCGAGTTGTCCGGCGGCATGCAGCAGCGCGTAGGGATCGCGCGGATGTTGCTGCACGATCCCGATCTGTTGCTGATGGACGAACCCTTCGCCGCGCTGGACGCGCTGTCCAGAGAGTCATTGACCCTGGAGTTGCAGCGCATCTGGAGTCAGCACCGCAAGTCGGTGCTTTTCATCACTCACAGCATCCAGGAAGCCGTATTCCTGGCCGACAGGGTCCTGGTCATGTCGCCGCGGCCCGGACGGATCATCGAGCAATTACCCATCTGCCTGGCCAGACCGCGCACCCTTGGAACCCTAGCCGATCCTGAATTCACGGCGCTTTGCCAACACCTGCGCAGGCACTTCACCCATGAATAGACTCACTGCCATGCTGTACCCGCTCATCAGCCTGGCTGGGGTCATTCTGTTGTGGTCCTTGGCCGTGGCGGTGTTTGCCATACCAGACTATGTACTGCCAGGCCCCTGCGCAGTATTCCAGTCGCTGGTCAGCGGTTTCGCCGACGGCAGCCTGTGGCCTCACATCGGCGCCACGCTTGCGGAAATGCTCAGCGGCTATTTCATCGGCGGGGTTTTGGCGATCGTGCTTGGTGCTTCGCTGGCCGAATCGCAAACGTTCGAGCGCTTCGTCTATCCGCTGTTGATCGGTCTGCAAGCCACGCCGAAGATTGCACTGGGACCCATCATCCTGGTGTGGTTCGGTTTCGGCATGGCGTCCAAGGTCGTGCTGGTCGCGCTGGTCTGCTTCTTTCCCCTGTTCGTCAATACGGTCAACGGCATTCGCCGCACCCCTCCGGAATTGCTTGATGCTTGCCGGGTTTTTTCCGCCTCGCGCTGGTACTTGCTGGTGCACGTCAAGTTGCCCTCGGCTGCTGGCGAAATCTTCGCAGGCCTGCAAATCGGTGTGTCCCTGGCGCTCATTGGTGCGGTTGTCGGCGAGTTTCTCTCGGCGCAGCGCGGGCTGGGTTACCTGATCGCTTCGAGCTCGGTGAGCATGAGCCTGGCGACCATGTTCTCCGGCGTGGTGCTGCTGGCGCTGATCGGTCTGTGCGGCGCGCAATTCATCCGCTGGCTACAACGGCGGGTGATTTTCTGGGAGCCCGGTGCGGCTCGAAACACTCAACGCTAGAGATACGTCCATGACTTTCAATTGGCACAACCCTTACCCCACCACCCGTATTCCCGTGTTCGCACGCAATGTCGTGTCGACTTCCCATCCCATTGCGGCGCAGGCTGGGGTGCGGATTCTGCTGGCAGGTGGCAATGCCATCGATGCCGCCATCGCCACGGCGGCTACCCTGACTGTGGTCGAGCCAGTCTCCAACGGCCTGGGCAGCGATGCCTTCGCCTTGGTGTGGGACGGTCAGCAGGTGCATGGGCTTGATGCCTCCGGCCCCGCGCCGCATGCATGGAATCTGGAGTACTTTCGCCAGCGCTACGGCGAAGATGGCCAAGGGCACGTCAAGCGGCCGGTTCGGGGCTGGGATGCGGTGACCGTTCCCGGCGCAGTGGCGGGTTGGGCGGCGCTGCACGAGCGCTTCGGCAAACTGCCGTTCGCCGATGTAATGGAGCCGGCCGCCGAGATCGCCGAGCGAGGGATTACCCTGGCCCCCATCGTCGCACTCAAATGGGCTGCGGCCATTCCAGCCCTGCATGACCAGCCCGGGTTCGCTGACACCTTCATGCCGGGCGGCCGCGCCCCTGTTACCGGTGAGAAGTTCATCTTCAAGGAGGCAGCCCGTACCCTTCGGCTGCTGGGTCAGCAGGGCGGGCGAGCCTATTACGAAGGCGAGATTGCCGAGGCCATTGCCGGCTACGCCAAGGCAACCGGTGGAGGATTGGCGCTGGATGACCTGCGCCGTTACCAGCCCGAATGGGTCAAGCCAATCACGCAACGCTACCGCGGTCATGAGGTTCATGAGATTCCACCCGCCGGCCAAGGCATTGCGGCCTTGATCGCCTTGGGCATACTCGAGCATTTCGACCTGGCGGCCCTGCCGGTTGATTCGGCGCAATCACAGCATCTGCAGATAGAAGCCATGAAGCTCGCATTCGCCGATGTCTATCGCTACGTCGCCGACCCCGCCAGCATGGCGGTGACGCCTGAGCAGATGCTCGATCCTGCTTACCTTGCCAATCGTGCGCGGTTGATCGACCCGGTCAAGGCCAGTCACCCTGGCTTCGGCATGCCCAAATCCGGCGGTACCGTCTACCTCACAGCGGCCGACGAGAGCGGTATGATGGTCTCGTTCATCCAGTCCAACTACATGGGATTTGGCTCCGGCATCGTCGTGCCAGGCTACGGCATCAGCTTGCAGAACCGCGGTGCCGGATTTTCCAGCGACCCTGCATCGGCCAACGTCGTGGCTCCAGGAAAGAAACCTTTCCACACCATCATTCCGGCGTTCCTGACCAAGGACGGTATCCCACAAATGAGCTTTGGTGTCATGGGTGGGGACATGCAGCCGCAAGGCCATGTGCAAACGCTGGTGCGCATGCTGGATTACCAGCAACAGCCGCAAGCGGCCTGCGACGCGCCGCGCTGGAAGGTCAACCGGGATTTCTCGGTCGACCTCGAATCCACTATGAACGCCGAGGCGGTCAGCGGCTTGACCGGCAGAGGGCATGCACTCAAGTCGGTGGAGGATCCTTATATGGACTTCGGTTCCGGCCAGTTCATCTGGCGACTCTCCGGGGATGCCGATCACGGCTACGTAGCCGCCAGCGACAGTCGTCGCGACGGACATGCGGTGGGATTCTGATACTGTGTGTCGAGGTTGGACGGGAAGGGCGCGTGGCGGAAGTTTTTTATACTGCGTGTTGACAAGCTTTCCAAAGCAGTCCAGAATTGCGTCCATTCCTGAGGCAGGAATGAGAAAAATCCAGGTTAATCAAAAGGTTAGCTCGAGGTTTGAAGTATCTCTCCTGCGCTAGTTTGTTTTCGCGAAGCAGCGGTTTGTTTCGCGTCTGAGGCCGAGTAGCAAAGTGGTTATGCTGCGGATTGCAAATCCGCCTACGCCGGTTCGATTCCGACCTCGGCCTCCATCATTGAGAACCCCGCAGATTAACATCTGCGGGGTTTTTCTTTGGGCGACCGAAAAAGCCTGTGTAACCGAACTGCACGTACCTCTACGGTGGTGGTCTGTTGGTCTGCACAACGTCAGTTGCGCGTCAGAGGTACCGCGCGCCTGATTGCGGTTGTGCCCGCCAAAGGATTGGTTTAGCTTTGCGCCAATAATGGCAAGGGGCCATGTCTCTTGGCATGACACCGGGATGGCAACGGTTACAACACTCTGGGATGAACCATGAAAAGATTCGTCGTGCTCGATAGTTTCCGCGGTCTCTGTGCGGTTGCCGTCGTGCTGTTCCACACTTACGTGGTTCAAAGCATTGCCGAGCTCGAGTTTTTCAAGCACGCGTTTCTGTTCGTGGAGTTCTTTTTTATCCTCAGCGGTTTCGTGTTGTTCCACACCTACGGCCAGCGTTTGAACAACGCGACTGATTATAAGGATTTCTTCATCAGTCGCACGGCGCGCCTTTATCCCCTGCACCTGACAATGTTGGGCGTTTACCTGGCACTGGAGCTGGGCCGCTCGTTGGCTGAGAAGAAAGGGTTCAGTTTCAACGAGCCGGCATTCAGTGGCGCTACGTCGATGCACGAATTCCTGCCCAACCTGCTTCTGCTGCAATCCTGGCTGAACAGTGCCATGACCGGCTCGTTCAATTACCCGGCCTGGAGCATCAGCATCGAGTACTACCTGTACTTGATATTCGGCGTCATTGCAGTGCTGGCGCGCACCCGCAGGATCAAGATCTTCGCGATCATGTCCCTGGCGGCCTTCATCACCTTGTGGAACGGTGAGTCCTGGCTGAAGCTGGAGATCTTCCGCGGTGTTTCATGTTTCTTCGCCGGTGCCTGCCTGTACGTGCTCTACGATCGCATCAAAGACCTAGACCTGGACGCCGTGGACTTCAACCTGCTGGAAATTGCCCTGGTCCTGGGCAGCTATCGCCTCCTGGTATCGGACATCGATCACAAGGGCGTGTATGCCAGTCTGCTGTTCTGTGCCTTGATTCTGGCATTCTCGTTCGAGCGCGGCGTGGTTTCGCGACTGCTGCACCACCGTTTCTTCGTCTGGCTGGGCGCCTTGTCGTTCTCGATCTATTTGACGCACGCGGCCATTCTCTTTGTGTTCAAGAGCGCCATCATCGTGCTGTCGAAAGTGCTCCACACAGACCTGACGGAGACCATGCAGGGCCATGACATGCCCAACATGGTCAAGTACATTTCGACCCACAGTGTCTGGCTCGACAACGGCATCGTCGTCTTGCAACTGGCGGCAGTGCTGCTGGTCTCGGCCTTGACCTACAAGTACGTCGAGATGCCGGGCGTGCAACTGGGCAAGCGCCTGACTCGCCGCAAAGGCTCGACGCCTGGCCCTACCTTGCAGGGCGCCGCGCAGTAACTTGATCAGCTCACCCCATTGGGCCCTTCCAGCACCCGGCGGATCTTCTTCGCCAGTTCACTGGGAATATAGGGCTTGGAAATCACCTGGAAATCCGTGCCGCCCACGTCGGTGCGCTCCAGGGAGTTTTCCGAGTAGCCGGTTGTGAGCAGGATCTTGATGCTGGGGCGCATGCGTTTGGCTTCGCGGGCGAGCATGACGCCGTTGATGCCGCCAGGCATGATCAGGTCGGTGAACAGCACGTCGAAGTCGGCGTTCTCCAGCTGCTCGAGGGCGTCCTTGCCGTTGTAGGCAATGACGCAGCTGTAGCCGTACTCCTCGAGAATGGTCTGCGCCAGTTCGGCGACATCGGGCCGGTCTTCGACGATGAGGATTTTCTCGTGACCGGGATAGGCGTGGGTGTCCTCGATTGGCGTCAGGGCATGAGGTTGGCTGTCATCGGCAGGAAAGTACATGCGCAAGGTGGTGCCAATACCCTCTTCGGAGTAGATGCGCACCGAGCCGCCGGATTGCTTGACGAATCCGTACACCATGGAGAGCCCCAGTCCCGAGCCCTTGCCTTCTTCCTTGGTAGTGAAAAAGGGGTCCATGACCCGGTTGACGATCGATTCGGGCATGCCGCGACCGCTGTCGGTGATCGCGATGCTGACGTAGCGGCCAGGCATCAGCCCGTCGTAGGAGACTTGTCGATCAAGCGTGACATTCTGCGTATCGACGGCCAAGGTGCGGCGGGCACGGCCCTCCATGGCGTCGCGGGCATTGATGAACACGTTGAGTAATGCGACTTCGGTCTGGGTCGGGTCCAGGCGGCAGTTCCACAGGTCTTCGGCCAGGCTGTAGCGGATCTGCGTATCGGCCAGAGTGCGCTCGGCGGTTTCCTTGAAGTTGTCGATCAGGCCGTTCAAATTCACCACGCGGCCTTGCAGCTTCTGTTTGCGAGAAAACGCCAGCAGCTGTTGCGTCAGCGTGGTTGCGCGCTCGGCGGCATCGCGGGCGTGCCTGGCGTTGCGCCGCAGGCGTTCTTGTTCATATTGCGGCTTGTCGACCGAGCGCTGGATCATGTCCAGGTAACCGATCATCACCTGCAGCAGGTTGTTGAAGTCGTGGGCAATACCACCGGTCAACTGCCCCAGAGCTTCCATCTTCTGGGCCTGACGCAGGCCATCTTCGGCATCGCGACGACGACTGACGTCAAGTTGCGAGGCGAAGAAATAGATGAGCTCATTGGATTCGTTGTACACGGGCGAGATGAACAGGGCATTCCAGAAACTGGAGCCGTCCTTCTTGTAGTTGACGACTTCGACGGCCACTTCCCGACGCGCCTCTACTGCGGCCCTGACTTGGGCAATGGTATCGGGATCGGTTTCCGGGCCTTGCAGGAAGCGACAGTTGCGACCGAGCAGCTCGCTTGACGAATAACCGGTCATCTCGATGAAAGCATTGTTAGCAAAGATGATCGGATTGTCCGGCATCTTGGGGTCGGTAATGATCATCGGCATACGAGTGGTTTCGACAGCGGCGAAGAAGATATTGTGATCAGACTTGCTGATATCGCCCGTGAAGCCGTCGGTCACTCGGGTAGTACGTTTAGTCATTACTGCTCCGGGTAAAGGATACACAGGGCCTGCGTCACTGCCGCCGCATGGGCGATGGCACGATCAGGCCTGGGTAGGAGGTGCGAGTTTTTCGCAGATGCCTTTCAACTTGTCCATCGAGAAAGGTTTGCCCAGCCAATGCACTTTCTTGTCGCACAGGGAGTTCGCGGCCCCGTGGAAACCGGATGCGACGATCACTGGTGTTTCCGGGTTGCGGGTATGGACGCGATTCACCAACTCCACCCCGTCGATCTCGCCCGGCATTTGCAGGTCGGTGATCAGCAGTTTGAGTGGGAAAGGGCGGTTGACGATGTGCTGCCAGGCTTCGTCGGCCGTGGCGAATGCTCGGACGTGATAGCCGAAGTCTTCGAGAATCTCCACCAGGAGTTCAAGGACCAGCGTTTCATCTTCGACGACGACAATCGTTTCCATGGCGGCAATCATTTGGAGGGCTAGCAAATCGGACACGGCGCCGACGGGAAGATTCACTGTGCCGTACCGCTCGTAACTTCCCACTACCGTTCATGCCATTGGTGCCCGACAATCGCCCCTCACTAATGGCACTAAGATATCATTGCGCAGTCTAGTAAAATTCTGAATCACATCTCCGGTGTCCCATGCAAGCCGTTCAAGCCCAACCGGCCCAATCCCCTGAGCCGCACACCATGGCAATGGTCGAACAAGCCATCGCCGGCGGGGTAGGCGGACTAACCTTCGAGCCGGCCCTGGAGCGTCGTTACGAGACGGACACGCAGCGTCAGCGTCTGCAATTTCTGACGTCGACAGGCATTTGCGGCGCGGTCATCTACAACCTCTTTCTGATCAGCGACTGGCTTGCCCTCCAGGACGTGTTTGCCTACGTAGCCGTAGGGCGCCTGCTGCTGATCACCCCGATGATCATCGCCATCCTGCTGCTGGCACAGCGCCTGACGTCGCGTCGTGCGCTGGAAACCGTTTCGGCGACAGCCACGGTATTGTCCTCGCTGATGCCGCTGGTGGTGATGATCTACAGCGACAGCCCCTATCGCTTGCACTATCAGCTAGGCATGTTGTTGCTGATGGTCTACTGCACGATGATCCAGCAGTTGCCGTTTCGCTTTGCGGCAGCCGCCATGGCCAGCATGTTGGGAATCCAGCTGGTCACCACCCACATTGCCGGGTTCATGGACCCGGTCACGTGGCGCGCCAATGCCTTTCTATACGGCTCCACGGTCGTACTGCTGTTGATGGCGTCGTATTTTCTGGAGCGGGGTAGCCGCTTGAGATACCTGTATGCCTTGCGCGGACGCCTGCTGGAGGTGCAGCTCACCGACATGGCCCGTACCGACCCGCTGACCCAGTTGTTCAACCGCCGACATCAGGGCGATGTAATGGCCCAGCTATGGCAGGCGGCGGGGACCCAGGCGACTCGCGTCACGGCGATCCTCATCGATATCGATCATTTCAAGCTCTACAACGACAGCTATGGGCACCTTCAGGGGGACAACTGCTTGAAGCAGGTCAGCGCCACCATCAAGCAGTTGTCCGCGCAAGCCAACGCCTTGCCGTTCCGTTTCGGCGGGGAGGAAATGCTGGTGTTGTGGGTAGGGGTCGACGGCCAACAGGCCAGACAGTTGGGGCAAGACCTGTGCACGGCGGTGGCGGATCTGGCGCTGCCCCATCCGGCCCTGGGTGCGGAGGCGCGGGTAACCATCAGTGTGGGAATAGCGACGGGTCTTGCGCCCTATGTCACGGCGCATAATTTGATCGGGGCGGCGGACCAGGCGTTGTATGCCGCCAAGGACGCCGGACGCAACTGCCTGCGTCAGGCACCCTTCGAAGGCAGCGCTGCGGCTTGACCGGCGATGCGGGTGGTCAATCCTGCAGGGCTCGCAGCCGCGCTTCCTTGGCATCGTCGAAAATCATGTAAAGCGTTTCGATGTCGGCAGGCTTGAGCTTGCGCGATTGTTCCAGCCCCAGAATCAGCGCGATTTCGAGCGCGCCTTCGCGCTCGACATCCGCCTTCGTGCTCGCGGCATTCAGTGCCCGTACCAAGTCGTTGATCGAACCTCGCACGTCCTTGGGCAGCTTTAGTAGATCCAGGCGTTCCTGCGGCATATATGACGCTCTCCAACAAGACAACGGGGGACGGTGGCGACTCCACCTGGCCTCAACGCGTCAATTCATGGCCGTAGGGTACGCGGAAGCCCGACGCATTGCGATGACCGCCACCGCCGAACTGTTTGGCGATTTCGGACACGTCCATGCCTTCATCCGTGCTGCGCAGTGAAAACGAGCGGCCTTTGGGACCGTCCGAGTAGCACGCGGCAAATGGCTCGCCTTGGGTCATGATGTTGCCCGCATCGCTGGCGAACAGCGAGGGTATGTTGGCCACCGGAACGTCATGGCCGCCAATCGACATGCGACGCGCAGTGGACCGCAGCAGATCGGCCACGGTCTTCTGCCGCTGCCTTTCGATCGCGATGCCATCGGCCAGCAGATCCTCCACGGGCGCTGCCAGCAGCGTGTCCCACACAGTGAAATCCTGCGGATAGCTGAACAGATTGGACAGCACTTCACGAGTACCCGGCAGGTTGAAGCGCCACAGGTCACGATCCTCGATATGGTCGATCAGGGCAGGGCGCGGCTGGCCGGCGAAGAAGTAGTCCCAGGCCAGGCCCGCACCCGAACGGTTCATATCGAACAGGGCGTGCACGTTACCGCCCTCGACCGGTTCGCCGAAGGCCCCGGCCACCGGCACCTTGAGCAGGTCTGCCTGGGCGGTCTTGTGGTGATCGAGCACCAGAATCGACAAGGCCTGCGCGGCCATAGCCATGAGCGTTTCGTAATCGTAGGCGAAATCCACAATCAGCACGTGCCGACCACTGACATCAGGAGGCAGCTGGCCGTGGCCGGCGGCGTGGAACTCGACCTCAGGCCCAAGTGCCTTGCGCACTACCCAGGCTGCGCCGAACCCGTCGGCGCAGTTTCCATGGTAGATGCAAAGCGTGTTCGTCGGGACTGCGGTCATGTAGGGCTCCGGAATAGATGATCAATGCGCATCGGTCATTCTAAGCGATTGCAGGGACGTGCGCGTGAACCCGATGGCAGAACTGGCCTTTGGCCTACGACCGTCCATCGCGGCGGCGAAGCATTTGTTCGACGCCGGCAGTCATTGTCATGGGATGAGCCCGAACAAGGATTTCATTGAGGAGCCACCGTGTCGATTTCAACGTCCAGTCCAGACCAGCGTCACCATGCAATGCAGGCGCTGCTCGAAGAGTTCGCGTTGCGCGGCGTCGACATGCAAGCGGTCGCCGAAGCCGCCAAGCTGCGGCTGCTGGGCAGCTCCGAGCTGTGCCTGCTGCACGCCGACTACCGCGTTCAATGCGCCAGGGCGGTAGATGAATTGCTCAGTCAGGTCACGCTGTCGCAAACTTGAACGGTGGCGCCCGCGCGGGCGACAGCTCTCAACCAGAGGTGCATGCAGCCATGGTCGAACTCGATACGCTGTACCAGCATATGGCGCAGGGGCCCTATCTGGTCTTGACCGGGGCCGGTATCAGTACCGCTTCGGGCATTCCCGATTATCGCGATACCGAAGGCGTCAGGCGCGGCAATGCGCCCATCATGCATCAGGATTTCATCGCCAGTGCCTCCACGCGCAAGCGCTATTGGGCGCGGGCCATGGTGGGCTGGCGCGGCGTGCACCAGGCTGCGCCGAATGCCGCCCACCAGGCGTTGGCAGCGTTGCAGTCGCAAGGCCTGATCAGCGGCGTGATCACCCAGAATGTCGATGGACTGCATGATGCTGCCGGTAGCCGCAATGTCGTCGAACTGCACGGCAACCTGCATCGGGTGGTCTGTCTGGACTGTGGAATGCGCCTGCAACGCGACGATGTCCAGTTGTTGCTGGAAGAACAGAACCCCTACTTGCAGGATGTGCACGCGGTACTTGCGCCCGACGGTGATGCGCAACTGGCGGCGCGCTTTCTGGAGGCCTTCCGAACGCCCCACTGTCCCTGTTGCGGAAGCGACATGCTCAAGCCTGACGTGGTCTTTTTTGGTGGGGGCGTGGAACCAGCGCACGCTCAGGCGGCCTGGAAAGCCGTGGCGTCGGCACCGGGCATGCTGATCGTCGGCTCCTCGCTGATGGCCTACTCGAGCTTCCGCCTGTGTCAGGAAATGTCGCGTCAGGGCAAGCGTCTGCTCGCGATCAACCTGGGACGCACCCGCGCCGATGGGTTGCTTAGCGTCAAGGTCGTACAGCCCTGCGAGCAGGTGCTGCCCCAGATCGCGCAAAAGCTCGTCCAGGGCGCTCCACCCTCAGCCTAGTGCTGTGTCCATGAACATCATGACGGCGAAGCCTAGCATCAGGCCTAGCGTTGCTGGGGTCTGGTGACCATTGCGGTGAGTTTCCGGAATGACTTCATGGGACACCACGAAGATCATGGCACCAGCCGCCAGGCCCATGCTGATCGGGTAGGACAGTGCAAAGCCGCTCGACAATCCCAGGCCGACCATCGCCCCCAGTGGCTCCATCAGGCCCGAGCCCATGGCCACCAATGCGGCTTTGCCGGAACTCAAGCCCGTTGCCCGCAGCGACATGGCCACCGCCAGCCCCTCGGGAATATCCTGCAGCAGGATCGCGCTGGTCAGCGGAATCCCGACCGCCAGGTTGCCATCGGACAAGCTGACGCCAATGGCCATGCCTTCAGGCAGGTTGTGCAGCGTGATGGCCAGCACGAAGAGCCATACCCGGTGAATCCGCTCGGCGTTGGGACCGTGTCTGCCGGCGTTCTCATGCTCGTGGGGAATCACCTTATCCAGCGCCAGCATCAGACCGACGCCAAGGCCCAGGCCCAGGATCACCACCAGCGCTGCCAGCGCTGGGCTGTCGGTGTGGGTATTGGCGGCCTCCAGACCTGGTAGCAACAGGGAGAACGTACTGGCCGCCAGCATCATGCCACCGGCGAAGCCAAGCATGACGTCTTGCACCTTCGAGGAAATTTCCCGCAGCGCCAAAGCAATCAACGCACCCAGTGCCGTCGCCGCGAAACCGCCGGTACCACCGAGCAGGGCGTACCAGGCGTGTTGACGGTCGGCATGCAACAAGGCATTGACGATGCTCCACACCAGGACCACGGCGCTGACGGCCAATAGCACGCCGGTGAGGGTCCATAACCAGGGTTTGTCGCGAAATCGCTGTGGCCAGCTGTCGCTGGCGGCGGTGTTGGAAGGCATAGGGCTCTCGGGAATTTGCGGCAGGCATAAGCATGGACCCAAATAAGCGGCAGGGGTTGCGCCGCATGTAAATGGACGCGATAGGAAAAATCTTTTTTTTTCGTGCATCCAAAGCTTCGGCTCGCGAGTAGTACCTACAGCAGCCACACAAGGCGCTGCCGCCTCGATCACTCTTCTGGAGCTTACGCGATGAACAGCACACACCGTTTCTGCCTGGCCAACGTCCTCTTCGCCGCTACCTTCGCTTTGGCAACCACTGCCCAGGCGCAAATGGATCTGCCTGCCCCGGTCCAGGTTCCGGCCGGTAACAAGGTCGCCATGGAAACCGTCGGCAAGGGTGAAATCACCTATGAATGCCGTGACAAGGCCAATGCCGCCGGCCAGACCGAATGGACGTTCGTCGGACCCAAGGCGGTCCTCGATGATCGTGCCGGCAAGCAGGTGGGCACCTATTATGGCCCGCCCGCCACCTGGCAGTCGGCAGACGGCTCCAAGGTGACCGGCACCCAGGTCGCCGTGGCTCCAGCCGGTGACGGCAATCTGCCGTACCAATTGGTCAAGGCCAACCCCGCCGAAGGCAAAGGCGCCATGCAGGGTGTGACCTACATCCAGCGCACCGCGCTCAAGGGTGGCGTGGCTCCCACCAGTGCCTGCACCACCGCGCAGAAGGGCCAGAAAGAAACCGTGAAATACCAGGCCGACTACATTTTCTGGTCCGCCAAGTAACGAAGTCGTAGCAGCGGCGCGCGGAACGGCAAATCCGCGCGTCTGGGCTACACTGCCCAGCGAACTTCATTCTTCCACTTGCCATGGCGGTCTTTCGTGTCCTTGCCGGAAAATCCATTCGATTACGAAGTCGCCCTGCAGCAGTGTGCTCGTGGCGATCGCCAGGCATTGCAGGGCTTGTATCAGCGCGAGGGCGGGCGGCTGCTGGCCGTGGCCCTGCGCCTGGTGGGCGACCGGGCACTGGCCGAGGACATCGTGCACGACGCGTTCGTGCGGATCTGGACCCAGGCGGCCAGTTTCGATGCCCAACGAGGCTCGGCGCGGGGGTGGATGTTCACCATCACCCGGCATCTTGCGCTGAACCATATTCGTCGCCACGCCCGGGTGCGAGCCCTCAACGATGAAGATCTGGACGGGTTGGCGACCGAGGAGCCAGCGGAGGCTGTGCTGGGCAGCGCACGAATCGACGGCTGCCTGGAGCAACTCGATCCGCAGCGCCGCCAATGCCTGTACCACGCCTACCTGGATGGCTATTCACATGCTGAAATCGCTCAGCGGCTGCAAACGCCGCTGGGTACGGTCAAGGCCTGGATCAAACGCAGTCTGGCAGCGCTGCGTGAGTGCATGGGATGAGCGAACCAAGCGAGCAGGTAGAACCCATGAATACTGAAGAACTGGCCAGCGAATACGTACTCGGAACGCTCGATGCCGCGCAGCGCGCAGAGGTCGAACGGCGATTGGCCACAGATCGTGAACTGCGCGCCGCGGTCGATGCCTGGGAAGCGCGGTTGCTGCCGCTAGCTGAACGCGTCAACCCAGTACCCACGCCTGCGACCTTGTGGCCTCGCATCCAGCGCAGCCTGGACAGCGCAGGGGCGCAGCCGGTACCCATCTGGTGGAATCGCCTGGGTGTATGGCGGGGCCTGGCGGGCGCCGGGCTGGCGGCAACCCTGGTGCTCGGCGCCCTGTTGTTCAACGTCCGCGCGCCGGTGCCGGGACCGGCCTATGTGGTCGTGCTCATCGCGCCGCAGGACAAGGCACCGGGCTGGGTCGTGCAGGCCAGCGATTCGAGGGAAGTGCAATTGATCCCCCTCAGCGAGACGGCGGTACCGCCGGATCGAGCCTTGCAGTTCTGGACCAAGGCCGACAGCTGGCAAGGCCCTGTCTCCCTGGGGCTGGTGGAGCCTGGACAAAGCGTGCATGTACCCTTGGACAAGCTGCCACCGCTGGAAAACAACCAGCTGTTCGAGCTGACCTTGGAGCCCAAGTCGGGTTCGACGACAGGCCGACCGACCGGCCCCATCCAGTTCATCGGTCGTGCGGTCAAGGTGATCTGAGCCGTAGCGCAGCGGCCTACGGCCGCAGCCGCTCTTCCTGGCAATCCGGGCCGCCCATGTCGAACTCGCGACAGATCAACGGGCGATTCAGGTAGATACTGCAACTCATGGTGCGTCGGTCCAGTGCCGCGCACCAGCCATCGTCGAGACGCGACATGGTTTCCGATCCCCATTCATCCACTTCGATGAAGCGCTCCGGCACGCCGGTGTCGGTGATCAGCATGACTTCCAGCCGGCAACATTTGGCCGCGCAGCGGTCACAGCTAATGGTAGGGTCGAAGTCGCTGGCTACAGCGATGTCATGCAGCACGATCAAGGGCAAGGCCTGGCGGAAAATGATCGGCGCAGCCTACCGGGTGTTGCGCCATTTCACAAAGCAAGCCGACCGTATCGGCGCTTCAAGCGACGGGTTGCAGCTCAGGCCGCCTTGGAGGGTTTGCGTTTGCGTTTGTTCTTCCACGGTGTGGCACCCTTCGGCGCCGTGCCACTGATGACCATGCGCAACCCAGCACAACGTTCCACCAGCTTGCTCATCCAGGCCGATTGCTTGGCCACGAACGTCTCCAGCGACATCTCGCCGCTCTGCACCATGTCCAGTGCCTGTTCCCAGATGGCGGTGGTGCCCGGGTCGGCGATGGCCCGCGGCACCGCGTCGATCAAGCTGAAGGCGGCAGGTGCGGCGGCCAGGGCCTTGCCCTGTTTGGTCAGATAGCCGCGGTCGATCAGGCCTTGGATGATTCCGGCACGAGTGGCCTCGGTGCCGATCCCGGTGGTGTCCTTGAGTTTCTGCTTCAGGCGCGGGTCTTCGACCAGCTTGGCCACGTTCTTCATCGCCTTGATCAGATCGCCTTCGGTGAAGGGCTTGGGCGGTTGAGTCCACAGATCCTTGAGTTTCACTTCGCGCACCGCGCAAGTCTGGCCCTGGATCAGCCGTGGCAGGGGCTGTGGTGCCGGTGCTTCGCGGCCCTTGGCTGCGCCGAGCGCTTGTGGGATGGCGCGCTTCCAGCCGGGCTCGACCACCTGTTTGCCTACCGCACGCAGCGCGTGGCTCGCGCAGTCGAAGTCGGCCTGGGTACGGTCGTATTCGTGATTGGGCAGGAACTGCGCCAGGTAGCGGGCGCGAATCAGGCTGTAGACCGCGCGGTATTTGCCCTGCAGCTTGTCCGCCGTTGCAGCGACAGCGGTCGGGATGATGCCGTGGTGGGCACCGACCTTGGCGTCGTTCCAGGCGCGTGAGCGGCGCTGGGCATCCAGGTAGGGCAGCAAGGGCGTCAGTCCGGGATCGGCGCGGCCCAGCGCGGCGATGATCGCGCCTGCATCCCCATGCTGGCTGAGTGGCAGGAAGCCGCAATCGCTGCGAGGGTAGGTGATGACCTTGTGGGTTTCGTACAGCGCCTGAGCCACGTCGAGCGTCTCCTGGGCGCCCAGGCCAAGCTTCTTCGAGCAGACTTCCTGCAGTGTGCCCAGGTCGAAGGGCAGGGGGGCGGCCTCTTTCATGCGCTCGGTGCGCAGCTTGGTCAGCGTCGCCTGGTTCGCCTGCATCATCGCTGCAGCGGCCTGCTGCGCCAGCGGCTGGTTCAGGCACCGTCCCTGATCGTCGCAGCTGTCCGTCGGTGGTATCCAGTGCGCCGTGAATTCGGTCTGCTCGCCGAGCAGTTGCACATCGATGGCCCAATGGGCTGCGGGGACGAAATCGGCAATGCTGCGGTCGCGGTCCACCACCAGCCGCAGGGTCGGCGTCTGGACGCGCCCCACGGGCAACACACCCTGGTAGCCGGCCTGACGCCCGAGCAGGGTGAACAGCCGGCTCATGTTCATGCCGATCAGCCAGTCGGCCCGCGAGCGGCCCAGTGCGCTGTGGTAGAGGGGGAACGTCTCGGCACCTGGCTTGAGGGCCGCCAACGCCTTGCGGATCGAGGCGTCGTCCAGGGCCGAGAGCCACAGGCGCTGCACCGGACCCCGGTAGCGACAATGCTCGACCAGCTCGCGGGCGATCATTTCACCTTCGCGGTCTGCGTCCGTCGCGATGACCAATTCCCCAGCTTCACCCAACAGGCGCTTGACCGCCTTGAACTGGCTGGCGGTCTTGCGCTTGACCTGCATCTTCCACTGCTGCGGGATGATCGGCAGGTCCGCCAGTACCCAGCGCTTGTAGCGGGCGTCGTAGGCGTCCGGCGGTGCGGTCTCCAGCAGGTGGCCGATGCACCAGGTGACCGTGACGGCGTTGCCCAGCCAGCAGCCGTCGCCACGACGCGTAGCGCCGAGGACCTTGGCGATGTCCTTTGCCTGGGACGGTTTTTCGCAGAGAAACAGCCGCATGGGAACCTGATCGAAAAGCTGTACAGAGGTCTAGCATGCCAGACGTGCCGACACAGGCAAGCTTTATGTGTATGGATGTACAGTTTATGATGTTGCTTCATATGAGCCGGACGTGCCGTTGTTGCGTCCACATTCTCCGTTAAAGGTCTTCTGCCGTGACCCCACAACAGGGCTTCATCCTGACGCGACATTGGCGCGATACCGCCGAAGGTACGCAGATCGAGCTGTGGCTGGCGACCGACGCCGGCCCACGTCTCGTGCGCCTGCCCGCGCAGCCCTCGGTCGCGTTTCTGCCCGTGCAGCACCAGGAGCAGGCGCGGCGCTTGCTCGAGGACGAAGCCGGCGTCGAGATCAAACCGTTGGCCCTGCGTGATTTCGACCAGCGTCCGGTGGCCGGGCTGTACTGTCGGCAGTACGGCCAGTTGCAGCGTGTGGAAACAGTGCTCAGGCAAGCCGGGATAGAGCTCTTGGAGGCCGACATTCGCCCCCATGAGCGCTACCTGATGGAGCGCTTCATCACCGCCGGTGTGGCCTTCGACGGTCAAATGCAGGCCGATGGCCAATACCATGAGGCCAAGCTCAAACCGGCGCCGGGCTACCGTCCACAACTGCGCCTGGCATCCCTGGATATCGAGACCACGGCCCAGGGTGAGCTGTACTGCATCGGCATCGAGGGCTGCGGGCAGCGCGACGTGTTCATGCTGGGTCCGCCCAATGGCGATACCCGTCAGACGGATTTCGCTCTGCACTACCGGGACAGCCGGGTGGAACTGCTGCAGAGCCTCAACGCTTGGTTCGCCGAGCACGACCCAGACGCAATCATTGGCTGGAATGTCGTGCAGTTCGACCTGCGGGTCCTGCACGAACACGCCAGGCGCCTCAACGTCCCGTTGCTGTTGGGCCGCGGGGGCGCCGAAATGACCTGGCGCGAGCACGGCAGCGGCAACGATCACTATTTCGCCGGTGCGCCTGGGCGGTTGATCATCGACGGCGTCGAGGCCTTGCGCTCCGCGACCTGGAATTTTCCCTCGTTCAGTCTGGAAAACGTTTCCCAGACCTTGCTGGGCGAAGGCAAGGACATTTCCACGCCGTACCAGCGCATGGACGAGATCAACCGCATGTTCGCCGAGGACAAGCCGGCTCTTGCACGTTACAACATCAAGGACTGCGCACTGGTCACACGGATTTTCGCCAAGACCGAGCTGCTCACGTTTCTGCTCGAGCGCGCGAGCGTCACCGGCCTGCCGGCAGACCGCAGCGGCGGTTCGATCGCGGCCTTCACCCATCTGTATTTGCCGGCTATGCACCGCCAGGGGTTCGTCGCGCCCAGCCTCGGCCGTCGTCCGCCCGAGGCCAGTCCCGGCGGCTTCGTCATGGAATCGCGGCCGGGTCTGTACGAATCGGTGCTGGTGCTGGACTACAAGAGCCTGTATCCGTCGATCATCCGCACCTTCCTGATCGACCCGGTGGGTCTGGCCGAAGGCCTGGCCAATCCCGACGACGAGCACTCGGTGCCCGGCTTTCGCGGCGCGCGCTTCTCACGCACCGTTCATTGCCTCCCGGCCATCGTCGCAAGTGTCTGGGAAGGGCGCGAAGCGGCCAAGGCGCAGGGCAACGCGCCGCTGTCGCAGGCGTTGAAGATCATCATGAATGCGTTCTACGGCGTACTGGGTTCCAGTGGCTGCCGCTTTTTCGATACGCGGCTGGCATCGTCGATCACCCTGCGTGGTCACGAGATCATGCGCCGTACGCGCGAGCTGATCGAGGCGCGCGGATATCCGGTGATCTATGGGGATACCGACTCGACGTTCGTCTGGCTCAACGGCGCTCACGACGAGGCTGATGCCGCTCGTATCGGCAAGGAACTGGTGGTCGAGGTCAATCAGTGGTGGCGTGATCATCTGCGGCGCGAACATGGGCTCGACAGTGCCTTGGAATTGCAGTTCGAGAGCCACTTCCGGCGCTTTCTGATGCCGACCATTCGTGGCGCGGAGGAGGGCAGCAAGAAGCGCTACGCAGGCTTGGTCAGGCGCGCCGACGGCCAGGACGAAATGGTCTTCAAGGGCCTGGAGAGCGTGCGCACCGATTGGTCGCCGCTGGCTCGCGAGTTCCAGCAAGCGCTCTACTCTAAAATCTTCAGGCACCAGGGCTACCAGGCGTATGTGCGTGATTACGTCAAACGGACCCTGGAAGGTGAATTGGACGGCCTGTTGGTCTACCGCAAGCGGCTGCGCAGGCCGTTGCACGACTATGAGCGTAATGTTCCTCCTCACGTCCGAGCGGCGCGTATCGCCGATGAACACAACCGATCCACAGGGCGCCCGCTGCAGTATCAACGTGGTGGCTGGATCAGCTATGTCATGACGGTGGCGGGGCCCGAACCTCTGGAAGCGCGTCAGTCGCCCATCGACTACGACCATTACCTGACTCGACAACTGCAGCCCATTGCCGATGCGATCCTGCCGTTCGTCAACGACGACTTCAACACGCTGATCGGCGGCCAGCTCGGTCTGTTTCAGTAAGCTCAAAGACTCTGGCTGATGAGCTCCAGGGCCAGTGCCATGGCCAGGCCTGCCGTCGCCCACCCCCGTAGCCCCAGCCCTTGCCGAGCCTTGTGGTGCCAGCGGTCATGCCCCAGCAGCGTGGCGGGCGCGAGCAACTGGCGCCATTGCAGCTCGGTGGCGTGAAAGGCAGCCAGGTGCGCGGCATCGCTGTCGAGCCAGCGACGGAAGTCGATGCGCTCGCTGGCCGTAGTGAGCGGATTTTGCAGTTTGACGTACCAGTGAATGGCCAGGCTCTGGCCTGGCAGCAGCGGTTTGCAGCAGGCGCGCATCGCGCTCTGCATTCGCTGTTCGACGTCGTTCAGGGTCAGGTGCAGTCGCTGGGCAATGGCCGGGTAGTCCAGTTCGTCGAGACGGCTGTAGAGCAGCACCTGTTGCGTTCGGCGCGGCAGGCCACGCAACTGCCGATAGAGGCGTTGACGGTGCGGCTGGCCGTGAATGAGGTCCAACAGATCATGAGAGGGCGTGAGCAGTGGGGTCATGGGGACACCTCCTTTTGCGCGAATCCTAGTCATCTGTAGAGAGAAGGCGAGTTCGGACTTCCGTTTTCCGATGTTCTTTTGATATCATTCGCGCCATCTTTGCAGTGGCGCCTTCAAGTCGGTGATGTTCGAAACCGACGGCGTGCAACACTCTTCATTAGCCTGAAGAGCCAAAAAAAAAGACCCGGCAAAAAGCCGGGTCAAAAACCGTGATTAGCCTGATGAGGAGATAATCTGAAGGTCCGACCTAAGGCCCTTCGGATTATCCAACCGATCTCTCGACCGGTTGAGCTCAATAATAATCGTTATCATTTGCATGTCAAATGATTTGTCTGCGTTTTCCTTCTTTTCTCCTTCCAGCCTTCATTCCAGCGGCAGCTCGGTCGTGCGTTTGACTTCGCTCATGGCGATGTTGGAGTAGGCTTCCTGCACGTGGGGCTTCTGCAGCAGGTGGTCACGCAGGAATCGCTCGTAGCTGGCGATGTCCTTGGCCACCACCTTGAGCATGAAATCCATGCCTCCGGCCATGGTGTAGCACTCCAGCACCTGCGGATAGCCGATGATGGCCTCCTCGAATTCGGTCAGGTGCCGTCGGCCGTGGCCCGACAGCTTGACGCTGACGAAGATGGTCATGCTCAGGCCGAGCTTTTTCGGGTTGAGCAGGGCGACCTTGCGCTCGATCAGCCCTTCCTCCTGCATGCGGTGGATGCGTCGCCAGCACGGCGATTGGGACAACTCCACGCGTTCGGCGACCTGCGCCGCCGAGAGGTCGGCGTCGTGTTGGAGCAGGCGCAGGATGCGCCGATCGATCGGGCTGAGGCTGTTCTGCATGAATGAGTCCGGTTCTTGTGATTATCGGGTCGACTTCATGCAGAGTATGGCGCGCTCCTGGGGTTTTGCTCCAGTGAACCGCTCAGAATTCAGCCCTGAATGTGACCGAACTTGCCAGCCTGATAATCGGCGAACGCCTGCTGGATCTCTTCGCGGGTGTTCATCACGAAAGGTCCATAACTGGCCACTGGCTCGCCCAACGGTTCGCCATGGCCGTACAGCAGAGTGGCGGAGCCGGTGGCCTCGACGGTTACGTTGCCGTGCGTCTCGCTGAGTTTGACCAAGTGATGGCACCGCAGCGCGGTACTCGCGATGCTGGCTTGGCCGTCAACCACATACAGAAAGACGTTATGGCCCACCGGTGCTGGCAGCGAAAGTCGGGCGCCGGGTTGCAGGTGCACGGTCATCAAACACAAACCCGTCAACGAGTCGATCGGCCCGCGCTCAGAACGCTGTGTACTGGAAACATAGTCACCGGAAATCAGGCGGACTTCGGCCAGAGGTTCAGTGATCATGGGGATGTCCGCGCCTTGCAGGCCGACATAGACCGGGGCAGTCATCTTCAGGCGCGCGGGGAGGTTTACCCACAACTGGAGAATCTCCAGCGGGCCGCCCTCGCGCTTGAACGACTGCGGCGAGAGCTCGGCATGGACCAGTCCGGAACCTGCGGTCATCCATTGCACACCACCGGCCCCGATGATGCTCTCGTGGCCACCGCTGTCCAGATGCGACAACTCGCCTTGCAGGATAAACGTGACGGTTTCGAAGCCGCGATGGGGGTGGGGGCCGAACGGCAGCCCTTGATTGTTGCGTGGGTAGGTCTGCGGGCCGTGATGGTTGAGAAACAGGAAGGGATCGAGGTGCTCGATGCCAGGGCCCGGCAGCGGGCGACGGGTGATCAGGTCACCGATGTCGTCGCGCTGCGCGGGAAACTGCTGGAGAACGGTGCGGGTCATGGGGCCTCGGCGCGTGGGTAGACGATGCAATGCATGACTATGCCGCACAAGCCCGCTGCCTGAACAGCTCAGCGGCGATCGAGCCACACCGTCTGGGCGTTGCAGAACTCGCGCACACCGAAGTGTGAAAGTTCGCGTCCGAAGCCGCTTTTCTTGATGCCACCGAAGCCCACGCGGGCATCCGACGCACCGTAGCCGTTGATGAAGATCGCACCGGTTTCCAGGCGCTCGGTGAAGTATTCGATCAGTTCGGCATCGGCCGTCCACACCGTCGCCGACAGCCCGAACTCACTGTCGTTGGCCAGTGCCAGCGCATGCTTTGCATCGCGCGCCTCGATGATGGACGCCACGGGACCGAACAGTTCCTGATCGAAGGCGGTCATGCCGGGCTGCACGTTGCCAAGCACCGTCGGTGCGTAGAAATTGCCAGCGCCGGCGAGCTTGTGCCCACCCAGCAGCAGTTCGGCACCTTGCTCGATGGAGGCCTGGACCTGGCCATCCAACTCGTCGCGCAGATCGTAACGCGCCATGGGGCCGATGTAGGTGTCGTCGAGCTGCGGATCGCCGACCTTCAGCGCACGGGTGGCGGCCAGGAAACGCTCGGTGAAGGCGGGCAGAATGCTGGATTCGACGATCAGGCGCTTGGCCGCGGCGCAGACCTGACCGGTGTTCTGGAAACGGCCGAGCAGGGCAGCCTTGACCGCTTCGTCCAGGTCGGCATCGGCCAGGACGATGAACGGGTCGCAACCGCCCAGTTCCAGTACGCATTTCTTCAGTGCTGCGCCGGCTTGAGCGGCGATGGCCGAGCCGGCGCCGACGCTGCCGGTCACGGTGACGGCTGCCACACGCGGGTCGGCGATGGCTCGCGACACACCGGCTGGCTCCACGTTGAGTACACCGAACAGGCCTTGGGGCAGCCTCGCCCGATCGAACGCTTCACGCAGCAGGGTGGCGCTGCCCATGACGTTCGGCGCGTGCTTGAGCAGATAGCCATTGCCTGCCAGCAGCACGGGAATGGCACCGCGCAGGACCTGCCAGAGCGGGAAATTCCACGGCATCACCGCCAGCACCGGCCCCAGCGGGCGGTACTCGATGCGTGCCTTCTGCCCAGGCACTTGGGTAGCTTCGGCTGCAAGCATCGCCGGGCCGTGCTCAGCGTACCAATGGCACAGTCCGGCACACTTTTCGACCTCGGCGCGGGCCTGGGTGATGGGCTTGCCCATTTCCTGGGTGATCATCTGCGCCAGTGGTTCGCCCATCTGGCGCAGGACGTCGCCCATGCGTGCGATGACGGCGGCGCGTTCATTCAGTGCAACGTAGCGCCACTGTTCGAAGGCGGCGAAGCTGCCGGCCAGGGTCTGTTCGAGTTGCGCCTCGCTGTCGAACGGGTAGCGTTGCAGCTCGGTGCCGGTGGCGGGGTTCATGGAGATGGCATGGGTCATGGCGTTCACCTGTCGAGAGAAGATGTCAGCTACGATACGGAGATGGTTAAATCATGAAAACTGAATAATACTAACCAAAACCATCTCGTTTGGAGAATGTATGGACCTGACACAGCTGGAGCTGTTTCGCGCGGTGGCGGAGGAGGGCAGTATCGCCGCTGCGGCGCAACGGGTGCATCGTGTGCCGTCGAACCTGACCACGCGGATCAAGCAACTGGAAAGCGAACTGGGGGTCGATCTGTTCATCCGCGAGAAACTGCGTCTGCGTCTGTCGCCCAACGGCTGGAGCTTTCTGGATTACACCCGGCGCATTCTCGATCTGGTCGAAGAAGCGCGCCAGGCGGTGTCCGGTACCGAGCCCCAGGGCTCCTTCGCGCTGGGTTCGCTGGAAAGTACGGCGGCGGTGCGCATTCCACCGCTGCTGGCGGCTTATCACCACCGCTATCCGAAGGTGGAACTGGATCTCTCCACCGGGCCTTCGGGCGACATGCTCGACAGCGTGTTGAGTGGGCGCCTGGCGGCGGCTTTCGTCGACGGACCGCTGCGTCATCCGCTGCTCGATGGACGGGTGGTGTTCGACGAAGAGATGGTCCTGGTCAGCGCGCGCAGCCATGCGCCGGTGTCACGACCTCAGGACGTGAATGGCGAAACCATTTATGCCTTTCGCGCCAACTGCTCCTACCGTCGCCATTTCGAGAACTGGTTCGTCGCCGACGGCGCCGCGCCGGGCAAGATTTTCGAGATGGAGTCCTACCACGGCATGCTCGCCTGCGTCAGCGCCGGGGCCGGCTTGGCGTTGATGCCGCGCAGCATGCTGGAGAGCATGCCGGGCAGCAGCAACGTCAGCGTATGGACCTTGGCCGAGGATTTTCGCTGGCTGCACACCTGGCTGATCTGGCGCCGTGGCGCCGGCTCGCCGAACCTGACGGCGATGCTCGAACTGCTCGATGAAAGCGGTCTGGCAACCGTGACCGGCTCCGGTACCCCGGCATCCACCGCAGCAATCGCATGATCCTATGCACCGGAAGGGGCTTGCGACTGGGATCGAGTGGCAAAATGTCGCAGGCAATCGTTGACGTTGCGGGCCACGGAAAATAGGCTACGCGCCGACTAAGGGTGAACATCCGCGGTGCCTGCGCTTCCTATAGAATGCACCGCATGTTTTTCGATGCCTGATGAGGGCACGCCAGCCGCAGGCGCCGCCGTGGCGCCCGGCCAGATTTGAAGGAGTACGCATGGCTGTCTACAACTACGACGTAGTGGTGCTGGGTTCCGGCCCCGCCGGAGAAGGGGCGGCGATGAACGCCGCCAAGGCCGGGCGCAAGGTGGCCATGGTCGACAGTCGGCGCCAGGTCGGCGGCAACTGCACCCACCTGGGTACGATTCCTTCCAAGGCGCTGCGCCACTCGGTCAAGCAGATCATCCAGTTCAACACCAACCCCATGTTCCGAGCCATCGGCGAGCCGCGCTGGTTCTCGTTCCCGGACGTACTCAAGAGCGCCGAGCGGGTGATCGCCAAGCAGGTGGCATCGCGCACCAGCTATTACGCGCGCAACCGTGTCGACGTGTTCTTCGGCACCGGCAGTTTTTCCGACGAGCAGACGGTGGAAGTGATCTGCGCCAACGGCGCGCAGGAAAAACTCATCGCCAAGAGCGTCATCATTGCCACCGGCTCGCGCCCCTACCGGCCTGCCGACATCGATTTCAGCCATTCGCGCATCTACGACAGCGACACCGTACTGAGCATCACCCACACGCCGCGCAAGTTGATCATCTACGGCGCCGGGGTCATCGGCTGCGAGTACGCATCGATCTTCAGTGGCCTGGGCGTGCTGGTCGAGCTGATCGACAACCGCGAGCAATTGCTCAGTTTCCTCGATGCCGAGATTTCCCAGGGCTTGAGCTATCACTTCAGCAACAACAACGTGATGGTGCGGCACAACGAGGAATACGAGAAGGTCGAGGGCCTGGAAAACGGCGTGGTGCTGCACCTCAAGTCCGGCAAGAAGATCAAGGCCGACGCCTTGCTCTGGTGCAACGGCCGTACCGGCAACACTGACCGTCTGGGCCTTGAGAACATCGGCATCAAGGTCAACGGCCGCGGCCAGATCAGTGTCGACGAGGCGTATCGCACCTCGGTGCCGACGATCTACGGTGCGGGCGACGTGATCGGCTGGCCGAGTCTGGCCAGTGCCGCCCATGACCAGGGTCGTTCGGCGGCCGGCAGCGTGGTCGACAACGGCAGCTGGCGCTTCGTCAACGATGTGCCGACCGGGATCTACACCATTCCCGAGATCAGCTCGATCGGCAAGAACGAGCATGAACTGACCCAGGCCAAGGTGCCTTACGAAGTGGGCAAGGCGTTCTTCAAGGGCATGGCTCGCGCGCAGATTTCCGGCGAACCGGTGGGCATGCTGAAGATCCTGTTCCACCGCGAGACCCTGCAGGTACTGGGCGTGCATTGTTTCGGCGACCAGGCCTCGGAGATCGTGCACATCGGCCAGGCGATCATGAACCAGCCCGGTGAGCTCAATACCCTGAAGTACTTCGTCAACACCACCTTCAACTACCCGACCATGGCCGAAGCCTATCGAGTGGCCGCCTACGACGGCCTCAACCGGCTTTTTTGAGCGGCTCCGGCCGGTGGCCTGAGCCGGCCGGGGAGACCGATTTCAGCGATTCCCGAGGGTGGCGCTGGCCAAACCGGGAAAGTCTGTGATCAGGCTGTCCACGCCGAAGTCGGCGAGTCTGCGCATCAGCGCAGGCTCGTTGACCGTCCATACCGACACATGCAAACCCTGGCGCTGCGCCTTGAGCAGGCGCTCGGGGGTGCACAGCGTCCAGTTCAGCGCGAGCATTTCGCAGCCATAGCTCTGCGCGACCTTGATCGGATCGAGCCAGGCATATTCGGCCACCAGCCCGCGCGCCACGTCCGGGGTCAATTCCAGGGCCGCGCGCAGCACTTCACGGGAGCTTGAGGTGATGGTGATGCGGTCCAGAAGGTTCATGCGCTGCGCCAGTTCGCGGATGGCCAGCACGGTGGTCGCCGCGCGGGTGCGCGACGCGCTCTTGACCTCCAGCTGCCAGTGCTCGAACGGGCATGCCTGGAACAGCTCCTCCAGGCGTGGAATGAGGCAGGGCGACACCCAGCCCGGGCCGCCCTTGCGCGCGTCGTAGGTGACCAGCGCCTGGGCATCGTGCTCGACGACCTTGCCGCCGCGCCCGGTGGTGCGCTTGAGGGTCGGGTCATGAATGACCATCAACTCGCCGTCTCGGGACAGATGCAGGTCCAGTTCGCATCGACGCACCCCGTGTTCGAGGCATTGCTTGAAACTGGCGAGGGTGTTTTCCGGGGCTTCGCCCTTGGCGCCGCGATGGCCGTAGATAAGCGTCACGTTCGCTCCTTGAATGAATGTGTGGGTCAATCGATTGCCGGGGCTTGCCGCTCGCGCGCCTGGCGGCGTTGCAGTTGCTGTCTGTGCAGGATGTAGCGGGCCAGCAGTTGACGCTGGGCATCGCTGATGTCGATGAACTGGGTACCGATCTCGAACTGGTCATCACCCACGGCAGTGCAACTGGTGACGCTTGCCTTGAGCGACAGGCCGAGCGCCTGTGGCATCAGCGCGATCCGCAGGGTCAGGCGCGTGCGTTCGGTCATCGGCTGCTGCTGGAAGAACGCCAGGCCACCTTCGGACAGCACCACCGGACGAGGTTCGCCGATACGCTCCAGCAGGGTCTGCGCGACCAGTTGGCCGAGCAGGTCGATGCGCCGGTTCTGCGCCTTGAGCACAGCCTCCACGGCGCGGTTGGTTTCGCTCAGCTGGCGCAGCAGGTGCTGGGTTTCGAACTCGGCCAGGTGCATTTCACCGAGCAGGTCGAACAGTGGTGAAGCATCCTGCAACATGTCTTCACCTGCCGTCTCGACCTCCGGGAGTATGGTGATTTCCAGTGCGATGCGGTCATCGATGCGATAGTATTCGCGGCGATCTTCTTCATCTGATGTCGTCATGACGAACCCGGGGTAGAGGCGATGGTCCGAGTGTAAAGCTGCTCGTCACGCCCTGCCAGCAGGACGTCTCCTCTTTCACCCGAACAAGCCCCTACATGTTCAGACCTCTTTTCGTTTTCATTGGCGCGCGCTACACCCGTGCCAAGCGACGCAATCATTTCGTGTCGTTCATCTCCCTCACCTCGATGATCGGTCTCGCCCTGGGCGTGGTCGTGATGATCGTCGTGCTGTCGGTCATGAACGGCTTCGATCATGAGATGCGTACCCGCGTGCTGGGCATGGTCCCCCACGCTACCGTCGAATCCGGCCAGCCCATCGCCGACTGGCCAGCCCTGGCCGCGCAGGTTCGGCAGAATCCGCAGGTGGCGGCGGTCGCGCCGTTCACCCAGATGCAGGGTTTGCTGACCCATGACGGGCAGGTCCAGAAGATTCTGCTCAATGGCATCGATCCTGCCCAGGAGCACAACGTCTCGATCATCGACGCCTTCGTGAAGCAGGGCAGGGTCGATGACCTCAGGCCCGGCGAATTCGGCCTGATGATTGGCGACAAGGCCGCGACCAAGCTGGGCGTCGGTGTCGGCGACAAGGTGACCTTCGTGGCACCGGAAGTCACCGTCACTCCGGCCGGCATGTTCCCGCGCATGAAGCGCTTCACCGTGACCGGCATCTTCCACGTCGGCGCCGGCGAACTGGACGGCTACCTGGGCCTGGCCAACCTCGAAGACCTGGGCAAGCTGCACCGCTGGAAAGCCGGTGAGGTGCAAGGCTTGCGTCTGAAGTTCGAGGACCTGTTCCAGGCGCCGCGTGTGTCCTGGCAGATCGCCCAGCAGCTGGGCGACCAGACCTACTATGCCCGCGACTGGACCCGCACCCACGGCAATCTCTATCAGGCCATCGGCATGGAAAAAGCCATGATCGGCCTGCTGTTGCTGCTGATCGTCGCCGTGGCCGCGTTCAACATCATTTCCACACTGGTGATGGTGGTCAACGACAAGAAGGGCGACATCGCCATTCTGCGCACCCTGGGCTCGACGCCGGGGCAGATCATGCGCATCTTCATGGTCCAGGGCACGGTGATCGGCGTGGTCGGCACTTTGATCGGCGCCGCTGTCGGCATTCTTGCGGCCTTGAACGTGAGCGCCGCCATTGCCTTGCTGGAAAAGGCCATCGGCCACAAGTTTCTCAACGCCGATGTCTACTTCATCGATTACCTGCCGTCGCAGCTCATGGCCAACGATGTGTTCATGGTCTGCGGCGCGGCGTTGGTCCTGAGTTTCCTCGCCACCTTGTATCCGGCCTGGCGTGCTGCGCGTACCCAGCCGGCGGAGGCGTTACGTTATGAGTGAGTCGGGCATGAGTGAACAAGCAGTATTGAGTTGTCGCAACCTGGGCAAGTCCTACGAGGAAGGCCCGGAATCCGTGGTTGTGCTGGACAACCTGCAACTGGAGCTGCACGCCGGTGAGCGAGTGGCCATCGTCGGCAGTTCCGGCTCGGGCAAGAGCACCTTGCTCAACATGCTCGGCGGGCTCGATACGCCCAGCCGCGGCAGTGTCTGGCTGGCCGGGGAAGAGCTCTCGGCGTTGAACGAGCGGGCCCGTGGCCTGCTGCGCAACCGCGCTCTGGGGTTCGTCTACCAGTTCCACCACCTGTTGCCCGAATTCACCGCGCTGGAAAACGTCTGCATGCCGCTGCTGATCGGCAAGACTGCGATCCCCGAGGCCCGGCAGCGTGCTACCGCGTTGCTGGAGCGTGTCGGCCTGGGTCATCGGCTGCAGCACAAGCCTGCCGAGCTGTCGGGGGGTGAGCGTCAGCGCGTGGCGATTGCCCGTGCCCTGGTGAACACGCCTGGCCTGGTCATGCTCGACGAGCCCACCGGCAACCTCGACCACCATACGGCACAAGGCATTCAGGACCTGATGCTCGAACTCAGCGTGTCGTTGCGCACCGCATTTCTGGTGGTCACCCACGACCTGAGCCTGGCACGTCAGATGGACCGCGTGCTGCGCCTGGAAGATGGCCGTCTGGTGCCGATCTAGCTTCTTTTTTCTAATGGGTTACCTCTGCATGTTCAGACCCTTGTCAATCTTCGTCGGCTTGCGCTACACCCGCGCCAAGCGTCGCAAGAACTTCATTTCGTTCATCTCCATGACGTCGATGATCGGCCTCGCCCTGGGCGTGCTCGCGATGATCGTGGTGCTGTCGGTGATGAACGGCTTCCAGCGCGAAATGAGCTCGCGCATTCTGGGCATGGTGCCCCATGCCATGATCCAGGGCGTGAAACCGCTGGACGACTGGCGGCCGGTGGCTGCCGCAGCCATGAAAAACCCCGAGGTCCTGGCGGCCGTGCCGTTCACCGAACTCGACGGCATGCTGTCGTACAAGGGCATGATGCAGCCGATCCAGATCAGCGGTGTCGATCCGGCTCGCGAAGGTGAGGTGTCGATCGTCGCCGATCACATCGTCCAAGGCCGTCTGGACGACCTCAGGCCCGGTGAGTTCGGCGTCGTCATCGGCGAGATCACCGCCCGGCGCTTTCGCTTGAACGTGGGCGACAAGATCACCCTCATCGTGCCGGAAGTCAGCACTGCACCCGGTGGCATCACCCCGCGCATGCAGCGCTTGAACGTGGTGGGCGTGTTCAAGGTCGGCGCCGAGCTGGACGGCTCCATGGGCCTGATCAACGCGGCGGATGCGGCCGAGATGCAGCGCTGGCAGCCAGGTCAGGTGCAGAGCGTGCGGCTCAAGCTCAAGGACCTGTACACGGCCCCTGAAGTGAGCGCCGCCATCGTCAAGGGCCTGGGCACGGGCTACAAGGCCGACGACTGGACCCACACCCAGGGCAGCCTGTTCAGCGCGATGAAGATGGAGAAGACCATGATCGGGCTGCTGTTGCTGATGATCGTTGCGGTGGCGGCGTTCAACATCATTGCCACCTTGATCATGGTAGTGAACGACAAGGGCGCGGATATCGCCATCCTGCGCACCATTGGCGCCACGCCGCGGCAGATCATGGGCATCTTCATGGTCCAGGGCACGGTGATCGGCGTCGCCGGTACGGTGATCGGGGGCGTGCTGGGCGTGATCGCTGCGATCAACGTCAGCACCATCGTCGGCTGGCTGGAGCGCGTCACTGGGCAGCACATCTTCACCTCGGACGTGTACTTCATCAGCAACCTGCCATCGGAGCTGCAGGCAGGCGATGTCATGCTGATCTGCGGGGCTGGGCTGGTGCTGAGCTTTCTTGCGACCCTCTATCCCGCCTATCGGGCCTCGCAGATCGAGCCTGCGCACGCCTTGCGTTACGAATGAGCCATGGCAACGGTGGCGCGGTCCTGTGACCGCGCCGCCGTTGCCATGCAGGGCGGCGGCAAATTCGCTAGACTGATGCCGTTCATTCAGTCAGGTTTATGTCATGCACCCCGCAGCCGAACATTCCCCGCTGGGCAAGTCCAGCGAGTACGTTTCCACCTACACCCCCTCCTTGCTGTTTCCCATTCCTCGCGCCGCGAAATGGGCCGAACTGGGCCTGAGCGCCGACACCCTGCCCTATACGGGTGTGGATGTATGGAACTGCTTCGAGCTTTCCTGGCTGCTGCCTTCGGGCAAACCGGTGGTGGCCATCGGTGAGTTCAGCATTCCGGCGGATTCGCCGAACATCATCGAATCCAAGTCGTTCAAGCTGTACCTGAACTCGCTGAACCAGACGCCGTTCGCCTCGGTGGACGCGCTCGAGAAGGTGCTGGTGCAGGACCTGTCCGGCGCAGCCGGCAAGCCGGTGGGCGTCAAGGTGCGGCGGTTGGGGGAGGTGGAGGCCGAAGGCGTGGTCAGCCTGCCGGGGGTGTGCATCGATGATCTGGATATCACGGTCAGCAGCTACGATCACCCGCAGCCGGAACTGCTGCGTTGCGATCCGGCCAGGATTGTCGAGGAGTCCCTGCACAGCCATCTGCTGCGGTCCAACTGCCCGGTCACCAGTCAACCGGACTGGGGCAGTGTGTGTATTACCTACACCGGCGCTGCGCTGGACCATGCCAGCGTGCTGGCCTACCTGGTCAGCTTTCGCCAGCATTCGGATTTTCACGAGCAGTGCGTGGAACGGATCTTCACTGATCTGCAGCGCCTGCTGCAGCCGCAGAAGCTGACCGTGTTCGCCCGCTATGTGCGGCGCGGCGGCCTGGACATCAACCCTTACCGCAGCACCGAAGCACTGGATTTCGCCAACGGTCGACTTGTGCGCCAGTAACGCGGCGATTCAACAGCCGCTGGGAACGGCGGCTGTAGGGGTATCGCGCTCAGATGCCGATGTTGCCAAGGGTCTGGACAATGTTGCGCAACGCGCCGGCTACGCCTGGGTGATCGACTTCGAAGCGCTCCACGGCCAGGTTCACGTTGTCGGCGACCGAATTGTCGGCGGTGGCGTTTTCAAGTTCCATGCGCGCCTTGATCTGTTCCATCAAGGCGCGCATGTCTTCGCGCTCCTCGAGCGACAGCGTCTGGTTCTTGTCCAGTTGCTCGCGCAGTTCATCGAGCTGTTCTTGCAATTCGCGGGCTGGCATGACGTTCTCCTTGAGTGATAGGCACTTACATGGACCGCACCCGGTGCGCAAAGGTCCGTATCGACCCTGTCTGATTCGCAGTTGGCAGGGTTGCGAACCCGTCCGCGAGTGAACTTGAGGGCAGCCCGGAAGTCTGGCATGGGTACGTTCGGAACCTGGCATCCACCTGCGATCGCAAGTGCACTGCCTAATCGGGTCTGGACGCCTTATACTGGCTCACAAATTTTTGGACGGTCGCCTGCGACCGAATCGTATCTCAAGGAGTAACCTGTATGCGTCTGACCGGTTCAGCTGTGATAGACCGAGTGGCTGGAGCCTGTCTGCTCCTTGGACTTGCCGTGGCCCCCATGGTCGCCCAGGCTGCAGAAGAAGATCCATGGGAGCCGGTCAACCGTGCGATCTTCCGGGTCAACGACACCCTGGACACCTATGCACTCAAGCCTCTGGCTCAGGGCTACCAGTGGATCACCCCGCAGTTTCTGGAAGACGGCATCCATAACGTGTTCAGCAACATCGGCGATGTCGGCAACCTGGCCAACAACGTCATGCAGCTCAAGCCTGCGGCGGCCGGTACCGATACGGCGCGCTTGATCTTCAACACCACCTTCGGCCTGTTCGGCTTCTTCGATGTGGGCACCAAGATGGGCCTGCAGCGCAGCGACGAAGATTTCGGCCAGACCCTGGGCTACTGGGGTGTGAGCAGCGGTCCTTACGTGGTTCTGCCCCTGCTGGGCCCAAGCACCGTTCGCGATGCGTTCGCCAAGTACCCTGACACCTACACCTCGCCTTACCGCTACATCGACCATGTACCGACCCGCAACACGACACTGGGCGTAAATGTGGTCGATACCCGCGCCAGCCTGCTGTCGGCGGAAAAGCTCATCAACGGCGACAAGTACATCTTCCTGCGCAATGCCTATCTGCAGAACCGCGAGTTCCGCGTCAAAGATGGCCAGGTGGAAGACGATTTTTAATTGTAACCAGGCATGAAAAAGGCGACCCGAGGGTCGCCTTTTTCATGCCTCGCATTCACTCCATGCTGAGCGTATGCAGGCCTATGGTCTGCGCGCCTTCGTGCCCCGAATCTTCCACGCGTATCACTTCGGCCTGAACGTTGAGGTCGGTGAGGGTAGGGTGGTTCGAGGGCAGATGGACGCTGACCTGGTCCCCAACCCGCAACTGGGTGCGTGCTTCCAGCTGCATACCGGTGCTCGAAAGATCCTTGCATACGGCGGGAACTACAACGTCGCCAACCCGAAGGTCGACCTGGGCATCCACGGTCATGCGGATGAAATCACGTTTCTCACTGTAGTCACGATCATTGACGCTCATGGCTTGTCCTTCGATCTGGTTGCTATTGTTGACGTTTTTATAACCAAGGGTGATTTGCCGGGCGAGCCGCTCTGGCTCGTGTCGCAACACCCTTGAAACGCTTGCCGGATGGGAGTACCGTCTGCGCCTTACAAGGCACCTCTGCATCCGCATGCGCAGGGCACCCAGCGCTTGTATTCGCCTCTGCGAGAGGCTAGAAGTAAAGGTAGGCGATCCATTGCTGTCTTCGCCAGGTTTTACTTTGCTGACCTACTTACGACAACCAATTTCTGGCGCCGTTTGCCCACATGCAGAAAACCAGTGCAACGCTGCTGATCATCGATGACGACGATGTGGTGCGCGCAAGCCTTGCGGCCTACCTCGAAGACAGCAGCTTCAGCGTGCTGCAGGCGAACAATGGCCTGCAGGGCCTTCAGGTATTCGAGCAACAGCAGCCCGATCTGGTCATCTGCGACCTGCGCATGCCGCAGGTCGGTGGCCTGGACCTGATTCGCCAGGTGACCGAGCTGTCGCCGGATATCCCCGTCATTGTGTTGTCCGGTGCCGGTGTGATGAACGACGCCGTCGAAGCACTGCGTCTGGGCGCTGCGGACTACCTGATCAAACCTCTCGAAGACCTCGCCGTTCTGGAGCATTCGGTTCGGCGCGCACTGGATCGCTCCCGGTTGTTGCTGGAGAACCGGCGCTATCGCGAGAAGCTGGAAACGGCCAACCGTGAACTGGAGGCCAGCCTGCACCTGTTGCAGGAGGACCAGACCGCCGGCCGCCAGGTGCAGATGAACATGCTGCCGCAGAACCCCTGGAGCACCGACGGGTTCAGTTTCGAGCACCAGATCATCCCGTCGTTGTACCTGTCGGGGGATTTTGTCGATTACTTCAGGGTCGACGAGCATCGCGTGGCGTTCTATCTGGCCGATGTCTCGGGCCATGGCGCTTCATCGGCATTCGTCACGGTGCTGTTGAAATTCATGACCACGCGCCTCATGTTCGAATCACGGCGCGGTGGTTCGATGCCCGAGTTCAAGCCATCGGACGTGCTGGGCCATATCAATCGTGGTCTGATCAACACCCGCCTGGGCAAGCATGTCACCATGGTCGGCGGCGTGATTGACGAGCACACCGGGTTGCTGACCTACAGCATAGGCGGGCATCTGCCGCTTCCCGTGTTGTACACCCCTGAACGGACGCGTTACCTGGAAGGGCGTGGTCTACCGGTCGGCCTGTTCAATGAAGCCACCTACACCGATCACGTCATGGCGTTGCCGGAGCAGTTCAGCCTTACCCTGTTTTCCGATGGGATACTGGACCTGCTGCCGGGTGAGACGCTGAAGGAAAAAGAAGCTGCATTGCCTGAGATCGTCAGCGCAGCGGGCGGCAGCCTGGATGGCTTGCGGCAAACGTTTGGACTGGCCACACTTGGGGAGATGCCGGATGATATCGCCCTGATGGTGCTGAGCAGGAACCTTGCATGAGTACTGGTAGAATCCAGTTTGCGGAACAAAGCGGCACGTTCGTGTTGAAATTCGTGGGAGAGGTGCGCCTGACGCTTTGCTCGGCGCTGGATGCGACGATCGAGCGGATCTTCACCGCTCTGGATTTCTCCGCCATCGTCATCGACCTGACCGAAACCCGCAGCATCGACAGCACCACCTTGGGCTTGCTGGCCAAGCTGTCGATCATGTCCCGACAAAAAGTGGGATTGCTGCCGACCGTGGTGACGACCCACGAGGACATCACGCGCCTGTTGCAGTCCATGGGGTTCGATCAGGTGTTCAACATCGTTGGCCGTCCTATTCCGTGCCCCGACTGCCTTACCGATCTGCCTTCGCAGGACCTTTCCGAAGATGTCGTAAGGTCCAAGGTGCTGGAGGCGCACAAGATCCTCATGGGCCTGAACGAGTCCAACCGCGAAGCCTTCCATGACCTGGTCAACGCCCTCGAGCGCAGCTGAGACTTCCAGGCAGTGCTTCCGGCCACAAAAAAGGCGACCTTGCGGTCGCCTTTTCCATGTGTCGCCGTACTGAATCAGGAGACCTTGGCGGTGAGCAGGGTTTCCAGCTTCTCTTGGTCACGCGCAAACTGACGAATGCCTTCGGCCAGTTTTTCGGTGGCCATTGCGTCTTCGTTCGATGCCCAGCGGAACTGAGCCTCGGTCAGGATCTGCTTTGGCTCGCTGGCATTGCCAGGCTTGAGCTTGCGCTCCAGGGTGCCTTCATCTTCCGCCAGCTTGTGCAGCAGCTCCGGGCTGATGGTCAGGCGATCGCAACCGGCCAGTTGTTCGATCTGGTTGATGTTGCGGAAGCTGGCGCCCATGACCACGGTGTCGTAGCCGTTGGCCTTGTAGTAGTTGTAGATGCGCGTTACCGACTGCACGCCTGGATCTTCGGCACCGGTGTATTCCTGGCCGGTGGACTTCTTGTACCAGTCGTAGATGCGACCCACGAACGGCGAAATCAGGAACACGCCAGCATCGGCACAGGCCTGTGCCTGAGCGAAGGAGAACAGCAGCGTCAGGTTGCACTGTATGCCGGCTTTTTCCAGCTTCTCGGCGGCACGGATGCCTTCCCAGGTGGAGGCCAGTTTGATCAGGACGCGCTCGCGGCCCACGCCGGCCTTTTCGTACAGGTCGATGATCTGGCTGGCCTTGGCCAGCAGAGCCTGTTCGTCAAAGGACAGGCGTGCGTCCACTTCGGTGGAAATACGGCCCGGGATGGCTTTGAGAATGCCGGTGCCCACGGCGACCGCGAAGGTGTCCGAGGCCAGGCCGACGTCACCGTTGCTGTCGCTGATGGTCTTTTGCAGCAAGTCCTTGTAACCGTCCAGGGAAGCTGCCTTGAGCAGCAGCGACGGGTTGGTGGTGGCGTCGACCGGCTTGAGTTTGGAGATGGCGTCGAAGTCGCCGGTGTCGGCGACGACGGTGGTCATTTGCTTGAGTTGTTCCAGCTTGGAAGTCATATGCGTGCTCTGTCCTTTGCGAATGGATGACGTTACCCGAGCGCTGCGTCTGGCTCAAGGGCCAACGGGGTGCAGCAGGGGAAAGGGCGGTGGTAGATCAACATTCGAGTGTCTTGCCGCGCGACGGTTCAATGGATCGAGTATGCGCTCCTCGCCAGGCCCTGGCGCACCGCCCAGCGATCAGCGACCTTCGAGCAGCGCCCCGGCCTGATCGAGCAGCGCCAGCGGATCATCGGTCTTGTGGATGTCCACCGACAGCAGTTGGCGAAATTTGCGCGCGCCGGGAAAACCGGTGCCCAGGCCCAGCATGTGCCGCGTGACGTGATGCATGGCACCGCCCGAGGCGATATGCGCAGCGATGTACGGACGCATCTGTCGCAACGCATCGAAACGACTGATCACCGGTGCGTCGCTGCCGAACAACTGCTGGTCGACCTGCGCCAACAGATAGGGGTTGTGGTAGGCCTCGCGACCCAGCATCACCCCGTCGAACGTCTGCAAGTGCTCGGTGCAGTCTTCCAGGGTCTTGATGCCGCCATTGAGGATCACTTCCAGGTCGGGAAAATCAGCCTTGAGGCGCTCGGCAACGTCATAGCGCAACGGCGGAATGTCGCGGTTTTCCTTGGGCGACAGCCCTTCGAGGATGGCGATGCGCGCGTGCACGGTGAAACTGCGACAGCCGGCCTCCCGCACCTGCCCGACGAAATCGCACAACGCTTCATAACTGTCGCGGCCATTGATCCCGATGCGGTGCTTGACCGTGACCGGAATCGACACCGCATCGCGCATGGCCTTGACGCACTCGGCCACCAGCGCCGGATGCGCCATCAGGCAGGCCCCGATCATGTTGTTCTGCACACGATCACTGGGGCAGCCCACGTTCAGATTGACCTCGTCGTACCCGTGCGCCTGCGCCATGCGTGCACACGCCGCCAAGTCGGCAGGCGTGCTGCCGCCCAACTGCAGCGCAATCGGATGCTCGGCCTCGTCGTAGCGCAGGAAACGCTCGTGGTCGCCATTGAGCAGGGCGCCGGTGGTGACCATTTCGGTGTAGAGCAGGGTGTGACGCGAGAGCAGGCGCAGGAAGTAGCGACAGTGGCGGTCGGTCCAATCCATCATCGGCGCGACAGAAAATCTCCTCACCACCGCATCTGTTGGGGATGGCTTTGTTTCTGCGGCTCCGGTCGACATTCTGCTATCTCTCATTCTCTACCATTTACTACTGTTTTTGCTTATTCTCCAAACCCCTTTGCTGAAATTCAGCAAGACAGTTGGAGGTTTCAGCAAAATGGGCTCTATCTCAGTCCGCAAGCGCAAGGACGGCTCGACCGCGTATCACGCGCAGGTCCGCATCATGCAAAAGGGCGTAACAGTCTATCAGGAAACCCAGACCTTCGATCGCAAGGCGACGGCCCAAGCCTGGATGAAGAAGATCGAGACCGAGATGGCGCAGCCAGGGGCTATCGAGAAATCGAAGCGTCACGGGGTGACCGTCAAGAAGATGATTGAGAAATACCTGCTCGAATACGGAAGGATCCGGCCTCTCGGCAAGACCAAAAGTGGAACCCTGATTGCAATCGGCAACACATGGCTGGGCGATATTGAAGACACAGCGCTCACCAGCCAGGTTCTGGTCGAGTATGCGAATCGACGAATGCAGGAAGATGGCGTGCTGCCGCAGACCGTTGGTAACGACCTGGCACACCTTGGATCGGTCCTGTCTGTCGCTCGTCCTGCATGGGGGTATGACATCGACCCCATGGCAATGCCTGATGCGCGGCGGGTACTGCGGAAGATGGGCGCAGTGTCCAAAAGCGGCGAGCGTGACCGACGCCCCGCCATTGATGAGCTCGAACGTCTCATCGACTTTTTCGTCAGGAAGCGTGAAGCACGGCAGCAGGAAATCGATATGGTCCGGGTGATCGCCTTCGCGCTGTTCTCCACCCGTCGCCAGGAAGAAATCACGCGGATCCGCTGGGATGCCATCGACGAGAAGCGTCAGTCGGTGCTGATCACTGACATGAAGAATCCTGGTCAGAAGCACGGCAATGACGTCTGGTGCCATTTGCCTGACGAGGCATGGAGCATCATGCAGTCCATGCCGAAAGTCGCTGCCGAGGTCTTTCCCTACAACGCCAAGTCGATATCAACGGCGTTCACGCGGGCCTGCAGCTTTCTGGAAATCAAGGACCTGCATTTTCACGACCTTCGCCACGACGGCATCAGTCGGTTGTTCGAAATGGGGTGGGATATCCCGAAGGTTGCCTCTGTATCCGGCCACCGGGATTGGAACTCGATGAGGCGCTACACGCACCTGCGGGGGAATGGCGATCCGTATGAAGGATGGCCGATGCTGGAGGGGGTAATATCGGGCCCCGTGATCGAGGCCCAGAAGAGGAAGTCACGAAACCCGTCGTAGGCCTTTACCCATCAACTTGCCGTGCTCGGTTTTGGCCTTTAGGTGCTGGGCGTCCAAGTAGTCAGCCAGGTCGTTGAGGTGCACACCGCGCGCCGCCTTCTGGCTGCTCTCCATGCGGATCAACGGCAGGTCGATTTCCCCGGCCGCCACCTTCATCTTCATCTTCTCAGGTGTGAGGTGGCTGAAGTAGTCCGTGCACACGCGCTCGAGCGGAATGATGGCCATGCCGTTGTACTGGGCCATCAGGAGAAACTTGGTATTCATGTGGTGCTCCGTGCCGCGCTTGGCGGAAGAACGGGTTAGTCGGATATCTTGGCCAGCACGGCGTCGGCAATCTTCATGGCCGCCTGGGCATCATTGACGTATGCGGGGTCGAATCCCCCGCATAGATGGATGGTGGCCTGGCAGGCCCGTAGGTTTTCGCGGGTCAGTTTCAGGGCTGCGACCAACTCTTCGCGTAGCGCACCTTCGGCGCGGCCGATATCCCAGAAGCGCTGACCCCAATGACCCTCTGGAGGCGGATTGGTGTTCTGGTGCCCAACGCCCATGGCGCCAACAGCTGCGTCGAGCAGGTCTCGCTTGTAGGCGTTGTCACCGTCGATGCTCAAGCCGCGTCGACGCAGGGCGCTGACCACCTCGTTTCTATCCAGACCCTGGTCTTCCAGAATGATGTCTCGCTCCGGCTCGCCCGGGGTGACAATGATCAGGGCCAGCTTGGCGCCTGGCAGGCAGTACTCGCTGAGTTTGATCAGGGCGTCGTTTGCTGCTTCGTGGAATCGCTGAACTGCTGACATAGGGATACCTCGCTTGCCAATCACCGGCAGGCTGCATAGATGGGAGGGGAGGGGTTACTGGATGCGGCCGGTCAAGCGCTCTCGCCAGGTAAGGCCGCGGGGCAGATGCTCGCGGTCGTCGATCTCGATCAGCGTGAAGTCATTGCTGTAGAAGCCGCGACGCCCTCGATGGATAAGCGCTGCCTCCATCTCGGCCTGCCGCTGATCGAGCGCCTCAAGCTGGATGACATCAAAGCCCCGGCTGTGAACGTGCCATTCGTGAAACACGGCGATGAAGCGGCTCATGACTGTTCCTGCTCGGCGGCTTGGGCCAGCCTTTCCAAGCGATCGGCGGACTGCGCCACAAGCGCATCATGATCGGCTTGGTCGAGGGCAGGCATGGGCACGAACAGGATGCCGGCCTTGACGTAGGTGTGGGCCACAACGGCGGCTCGGCGAAGGTCTGCTGGATTGGCTCGCTTCATTGGATCAACTCCTTGGGAACCTGCACGGTGTCGCCCAGCTTGGCGGCTACGATGGCGCGGCAGGCGGCAATCAAGTGGGAAGGTCCAGAAGCGGAGCCGCCCAAGTCGTCCAGTCCGACGCAAGCGAAAAAGCCATCTGGGTAAATGCCGAAGCCCATGCGGTGGCTGCGAATCAAAAGCCCGTCCACCGCCCAGTCAGTAGATGGCTGATAGTATTCCGTCCAACATCCGGAACCGCATGGCAGCTCGTAGATGCAGCAGATTGATCCAGCCGCCGTGATGCGCAAATCATCGGCTCCTGTTGCCTTGGCCACGGCCCAGTCAAGGGCGGCGCCGGCCAGGGTGCTGGTCTGTACCTCGAGCAGGTCGGTCATGACCTCTTGCTCCGAGCGACATCCTCATCGGTGACGATATGCGGAGTAACGTCCTTGATCGTGAAGAAGTCAGGCTGGCAATGCTTGCGCGCCCAGGCCTTCAAAGGTGCGAGCGCTATCTGCAGCTCTGCCTCGGCCGCCTTGCTGAGGTCTGGATAGGCATCAACCCATTCGCCAGCGTCGCTATCGCAGGCGTTTTCGTACATTCGCTCGGTCACATCTTCGGCATCTGGTAGGAAGCGAGCGGGGTCGTCCTTGCACACAACGCCTCGATAGACCGTGCCGCCTTCGTACAGTCCAAGCCTGAAGCTGGCCGGGTGCCCATCGCCGTCGCTGTCGTGGCCGTAGTTGTCCTTGAGCAGCTCCTCGAGGGTGTCGTAATCCCATGAGCCGTTTTCACCGTCCAGCGACCACCTTTCACCGGCCACGAGCGCCTCATAGGCAGGGACCAAGTTCGCGGCAGCTATTGGTAATGCGGCCTTGAATTGCTTGAGGTACTCAGCCTGTGTAGATCCCCAGCTATTAACCAGGCACTTGTCATCTACCGGATCACCTGAGTCTTCGGGATCATCAGATGGCTCACCTGGCACCATGAAAAACTCGCTCTCCACCGCGTGCAACAAATCGGAAAAGCGTTTGGTGTTTTCGATATTGACTAGAAGGGTAGACAGCTCATGGTTTGAGCTGAGACCGAACACATTATAAATGTGGGCCAGTTCCGGCCGATGCTTAGGCATGACTTCGTCCTCACCGCTACAGCGGCTGACTTTGAATTGAAGGGGAAGGGGTTACTTGGCGATGACGTCGGCGCTTGCGATGTAGCGGCCGATGATCATGCCGAGGGGAAGTTGTAGGCAGAGCCACACGATGACGCATTGAGCGGCTAGTAGGCTCATTGTTTCCTCGCTTGTGCATACCGCTGCTGGCGCTTCTTGGAGCAGGAGCGGTGGTTTCCGTGGGCGCGGTATTGGCCGCATTCGTCGCATACCCCGTTGAGTTCGAGGCAGGGCATAGGCATGGCGCGGGGTGTGGTGGTGCGGCGCAGGGCGGTCAAGCTGCCACCGCCTTCACTTCATCGATCACCGACTGCACACCGCGCGCAAAGGCCGCTGGCTTACCCTTCAAGCCACGCTCCAGGTAGTTGATCAGCTGCCGGTACCCGTCAGGCTTGCCGACGACGTTGTGCAGGTTGCGGATGGATTCGAGGGCCCATTCACGGCCTTCGCGGTAGAGGATGGTGCACATAGAGAGGCTCCAGAATTGTCACGTTTCTGTGCTGGCGCAACTGATGGATGTGAGGTATTTGTTTCCGACCGGCACTGTGTCGGATCAAGGAGAAGAGCTTGAAAACACCATTGGTTGATCATCTATGGACGAAAATTGCAGAGCGCGACGGAGTCGCTCGCGCTGTCACTGAGCAGAAGTTGCAAGAGTTGAAATCCATCGAAACAGCGATTGCTCTCCACGATGGCGCAGAAGCCGTGCACAACGTTCTGGCTTACGGCTCGATCCGGAGGGCTTTGGAGCGCTGCCTGCAATATCACCAAGGCGCAGAAGACATGGACGATGTCGATATGCTCATCTTTTACAACTACGCGACCCGTGCAGCCAAAGAGGCCGAAGACGTGATCGATAGAGAGCTCCCATATCTAGGGTTATAGAGCCATCTCTACCTGAGCCTCCCGCTGCCAGATCGGCGAACTGTTATAAGCTTCGATTCTGTCGGCGATAACACAGGCGCGCTGGCCGGCGGTGGGCGGGGCATACATCCCAAAACGGCTGATGCTTCCACCATTAACCGCGGCATTGGTGGAGTCAGCCGAAGCGAAAGGCAGGTGCTGGAAGATGGCTGGGTCGAGCATGCGAAGGCCGTGCAGGCGGCACGCTGGCCGGCCTTGGTCGTCGCAGATGGCGTCCATGGCCGCAGCCATTCGCTTCCACCACGCTGCTGTGCCGGGCGAGCGCCATTGCCCTGAACTGCCAAAGGCCACAATCGGCCACTCGCTGGCGAGCCGTTGCAAGCGCTCGAGCGATTCATGCAGATGCCACACCGGCACGCCACGCAGCGCCCTTGGCCACGCTGCGAGCAACGCATCGTTCGCCGCTTCATCCCCATCGATCACATCGGGGATCAACGCCCAATCGAAGCCTGGGTGCCGATGCCAGTCCTCAACCCAACGGGTATAGCCGTCGACGTCGAGAGTCCCGCCCTTGTTCCAGATGCTGAAGGCACCGTTGTCGAACACGAACGACTGGCAGACCTCTGCGACGATGCCCATGTCGTCCTGGCGCGGGAAGGGAACCAGGGCGTGCCGACCGGCAAGAAACCGTGCGCCGTCCTGGCGGGTGCCGCCGACCGGCGTGCCGTGGTAATGGATCATTGGTCTCTCCCCGAGCCTGCAGCGCGGTCTCCGGGGGACCATAAGTCGAGACCGGCGAACAAATCGATTGCTGTGGTCAATGTAGCCACCTACTGGTAAATTGAGGTTAACTATTTCGGATTTTTTGTGATGACTGAGATTTTGACTAAAGACGCTGTAAAAACTGCTGTTGCCGAAGTTGGCGATTTATTTGGCGATCAAGGCGTGTCTAACATTCTTCTTGAAGAGGTTGATAGGTCGGCGGATAGGGATTTCCTGATAACTATCGGGTTTGATAGGGATGTTAAAAGACCAAATATAGGGGCTTTAGGCGCGGCTCTGGCTGGGCTAGCAAGCAGGGAGCGAGTCTATAAAGTTGTCTGTTTAGAGTCGCAAACCGGCATGGTGAAATCTATTAAAGATCGTCTTATTGATCGAAAATGAAAGAAAAAGTTATCCTAGATACGAATCTTTTGTTGCTGCTCGCCGTAGGGGTATATAAGCCCGACTACATCCGGCTGCACAAGCGAACCGATACTTTCTCAGCGGATGACTTTGAGGTTCTCTTGCTAAGATTGCAGGATTCTGATATCGCCGTTACCCCAAATATCGCAACTGAGGCAAGCAATCTTCTATGGCAGACGAAGGACCCACATAAGCGAGAAATTCGTCAGGTGCTTTGTGAGCTCGTTAGTAACTTTGCAGAGCATTATGTCAAAAGTAGGGATATTGTAGTTGTTAATGAGTATAAAACCCTTGGGTTGACGGACTGTGGGATTCTGGAACTGGTTCAAGGTTCAGGCACAATCCTTACGGTGGATTTAGATCTTTACTTGGCAGCTCAACAACGCGGCATCCCTGTAGAAAATTTTAACCACAGCTACCGGATGTCTGGGCGGTAGCGATTGGACGGCTTGTTTGCGCGGTGCGCGGTCCGCCTGCCGAGGCGTTCAGCGTGATAGGTGAAGGTAGGGGGAGGGTCAGGCCGCTGGCGCTGAGTCGCGAAACACATCCATCTGCGCAGCGCCATCCAGCCAAGCGGCGTCGATCCGGGCGCGTGCCAATGCCGCGTATTCTGGGTTCAGCTCGCAGATGATCGAGCGTCGTCCTTCCTGCATCGAAACCAGCGACGTGGTACCTGCACCGCCGAATGGGTCCAAGACTACTCCGCCCCGTGGCGCGCCCGCCAAAATGCATGGCCTGATCAGCTCAGGCGGAAAGGTCGCAAAGTGGGCTCCCTTGAATCTTTGGGTCGGCACTCTCCAGACGCTACGCTTGTTGCGCTGGGCCCGAGGTCCGATTTTGTGAAGAGAGCCCCTGAGGTTTGAGTTCTGTGTTGCGCGTTCTCCAGGCAACGACTCAATGGGTGCAACGTTGCCGGGCCCGCGCGGCTCCAGCGCCTTTTCAGCGATGGCGGCTTGGTCGAAGTAGTAGTGACGCTGTTTGCTCAGCAGAAACAGATATTCATGGCTTCTGGTGCAGCGGTCACGCATGCTTTCAGGCATCGGATTGGGCTTTTGCCAAATGATGTCCTGGCGCAGATACCATCCGTCATCCTGCAGCGCAAAGGCGAGCCGCCACGGGATACCCATAAGGTCTTTCGGCTTCAGCCCGATCTCGCGGCCACGTACACCGGTCTTTGTGTCGAACGACGGGTGGTTATTGATCTGCCGAGCCGACACCACGCTTCGCCCGGCCATTTGACCGTTACCTTGTGGCCGCCCCTGCGCACCCCAACTCCCAGCGTAGCTATCGCCCATGTTGACCCAGGCCGTGCCGTCAGGGCGAAGCACCCGACGAACTTCCCGGAAGACCTCCACCAGTTGAGCGATGAATTTTAGCGGGGAGGCCTCAAGGCCAAGTTGTCCGTCGACCCCGTAGTCGCGCAGTCCGAAGTAGGGCGGGCTGGTCACGCAGGTGTGCACGCTCTCGTCCGGTAGCGTCCGCATCATCTCGATGCAGTCGCCGACCAGAATGCGGTGATTTTCCATGGATGCTCCAGGTAGCCGCCCGCCTGCCGAGGCGTTCAGCGTGATAGGTGAAGGTGGGGGTGATGGTCAGGCGCCGCGCAGCTTTGCAATCTCGTCGCGAGCCGGGCGGCGGTAGTTCAGCAGCCATGGCGGCATCTTGGTCAGCCTGCCATTGTGGGTAGCCCGGACGCTGGTGCCGATATCGGGCTGGTTTGGAAAAGCGTCGTCGTACTCATTGAGCAGCACAGCCATGCGCTCCTGCCACTCTTCTGGCATGTCCTGCATCAGCACGCGCGGAAGGACAAGAAAGCTCGCATAGCTGAGGCCGAACCAGCAGGCCAGGTCTTTGCGTTGGTCAAAATCAACCGATTGGCTCATGGCAATCTCCATTGCAGGCGCCGCCCTCCGTATCCGGAAGGAGGCGAGACTGGTTAAAATGATTGTTTTGGTCTGGATGGCACAGACATGGACACAAGGACGAATGAGGCAAAGCCCCTGAGCTACAAAGGGCATACAGTCAGAGCCTTCGTTCACTGGACGAGTGGATCTGGGGAATCGCATCCGCTGCGCATCATCAATGTGGTTGTTGGCATGAAGACCAAGGTTATCTATGGGCCTTGGGAGTCCAATGAGGCTGCCATCGAGGCAGTGCTGAAAGCAGCCGGCGAAATTCTCGACTCTTCACCTCACGCCGTGCTCGGCCCTCCGATATCTCGGTGAGTGGCAAATAGGGATGGGGTGGGCTATAGATATTAGCCGGCATTGGGCCGGATCAAGGAGCGAAAATGGCAAATCTGGTTTACGTGGACAATTCAAACGTATGGATTGAAGGGAAGCATGTCGCAGCCTACGCGAACGGTCTGGCGCCAAGCGTTTGGGATGCAGTGACTAACAAAATCTGCGACAACAGCTGGAACATAGATTTCGGAAAGCTTTTCGCTTTCGCCGGAGGTGATAAGGCAGATGTCAGAAAAGCTGCGCTGTTTGGGTCCCGGCCGCCGCAAAATGACTCTGTTTGGGACGCTGCCCGGAGAAACGGATGGGATGTAACAACGTACGATCGCAATGTTGCAAATCACGAGAAGAAGATTGATACCGATATCGTCGCGACCATGATCGAAGACTCGTTTCTTGTTCTACAGCCTGGCGACGAAATCACACTTGTTGCTGGGGATGCAGACTATGTCCCTGCCATTGAGAAGCTGAAAGCACGCGGCATTTCCGTCCATGTCGTCTTTTGGAAGCATGCCTCTCGCGAGCTAAGGCAGGTTGCCACGAAATTTATAGAGCTCGATTCATATCTTGATCATCTTTCTCGCTAATAGGGGCTAGTACTTCATCCCCCGGATCCTGCTGAATCATCAGCATGCTCTTCCGTTCGAAAGCCAGCGCCACAATCCGCGAAGGTCGGTATTCGTGGCGCGGCACTTCCAGCAACGGCAGTGCCCGATCAGGCCCTAGTTCATGCAGCCGATGAATCATCAGGGTTAGCGCCTCGCCCTGTTCCTCGATGCCCGCCCACCGCATCAACTCGGCCAGAGCCTGCTTGGTGCCTGGCCGAACCTTCAGCCGCAGATCCTCTTCCTGCAGCCTGGCCGCTTTGTCGTGCCGGCGCTGGTCCCGCTCTTTCTGTGTCATACCCATCGCAAGGCTCCGTCAGTCCGCTGGGCGGGATGTGAAATTGTTCCACCCGGCGACGCCAGGCTTTCTGCTTGATCATCCCTTCCTCGGCTTCGTAGTGCGCAGGGGAAAGTCGATGGCGTACTGGTCGACGATGCGGGAGAGGACCTTCTGAGTGATGCCGATCTGTTCGGCCGCATTGCGTCGTGTGCATCCGCTGGGAAGCAGAGCTTTGATCTTCGCGACGATCGCCAACTCGTCCTCAATCTTGGTGCGGGTGCCGAAGCGGATCTTGTAGTCAGTCGAGATCCGACGGATGCGGCCGCGACGCACGCCCAGCGCTTCGGCAATCTCAACCTGGCCCATGCCTTGGTTGCACATCTCGCGCACCTGGGGGGCGAGCTTGGCATCGAGAGCGCGCTCCGCTTCGTGGCTTCGAGCGAAGACCATCTTGTTCTCCGAGGCAATCCGGCTTAGGCGGTGCTGGGACACGCCCAAAGCCTTTGCCGCCTCGACCAGGCCTACGTCCAGGTAGGCAGTCAGCTTCGCGGCGATACCGTCCTCGAACGCTTTCTTGCGAGCCTTGTTCGCCGCCTTGATTGCAGCATTTCGCTTGGATGCCGGGGAAGGTGCACCATCCGATGGGCGATCAAATCGCACAGAAGTGGACTGGATGCTTTCGCTGTTGAACCGGGTTGGGTTGAACAGGCTTCGGCTGATAGGCACTACCTCTACCACTCGGCCGGCCTCGTAGTCCGCCATCGCCCGAGCAAGCCAAGCGCGTTCGGTGTCCTTCTGCTGAATGCTGCTGAGCTCAAGGCTGATCATGCTGACTGCTCCAATGGTGTGAGCTCAACTTTCCGCTTGTCCTTCGCTGCAACCACCTGAACGACCAGGTCGTCGAACCCAATCGCAATTGCCTTGGCAGCATTGAAGGCCGACTGGAGCCCAGCCATGTCGGTAGCAGTGGCAATATCCGCAAGGGCATCAATCAGTAGTTCCTTGGCGCGCGCTTCCGGACTGACGCCTGAGTTGAGCCAGGCCAACAGCTTCTGGCCTGTTGCCTCGGTGATCAGCTCCGGCTTGTCGAACAGCTTCGTTCGATCTTTGCTGGCCATCGCGGTGTGCACGTCGTGTGTCAGATCCAGCACCACGGTGAACTCGTAGTCGGTGCCGTCGCGCTGTTCCGACTTCATACCCAGCTTCACGATCTTTTTGCCCTCACCCTGGACTGTTTCCGTCTTGCTGCGCATGGTGCAGATGACGTGAAGGGTGCTGGTCAGGATCTTGTTGGTCAGCTGACGGTGCCGCGGCGTAGTTTCGTTCCAAGCAGCCCAGGTGTTGCCTCGAAACTTCTGGTGGGCGAGCGCCTCATTCGATTCCAGGCAGCCACCTGGCCCGGTCCACTCATGTGAGTAGCTATCGATGATCAGCACGCTGTAGCCAGCTGCCTCGGCGGCGGTGATGGCTTCAACGTATCGTTCAGGCGAGAAGGGCGCCTGCAGCTCCAGAACATCGAAGTCGGCAATGTCGGAGTAAAGCGAGGCACTGCCCTGTTCGGTGTCGATGACCGCGATCCGTCCGCCCAGACCTTTGGCCATGAGCAGGGCGGAGTAGGTTTTTCCTGAGCCCGACGGCCCGGCAAGTGCCAGCCGTAGCTTGGCCTGCTTGCGTTCAGCTTTCTTGAACATGAGTGGTTGCCTCAGTTGGCGTTGTTTTCCCATTCCCGCTCGATCAAGCGGGCTTCGTCTTCGTATGCGGCGCGGTCGTCGCCAGTGAATTGCTCAGGTGCGAACTCGCCGACCTGGGCCCAATCGAGATGGGCGGCCATGCGTGGTGTGCTCATGGGGTGCTCAGTAAGCGATGGTGATTGCCGGGATCTGCTTGCTGGCAATCAGTGTGATGGCCTGCTTTGCGCAAGCTTCGGTCATGCCGTGGTTCAGGAAAGCTGCGATGGCGGCACGGTTGATGGCGCGTCGATGCTCCACATCAGCCTCGCGCAGCCTTTCCTGCCGGATGATCTCTTCAGCAGCTGCCTTCTGGCGCGCAAGCTCGTCGAGTCGGGCCTGCTCCACAGCTTCAGCGTGTCGACGTTCAGCGGCGATTCTGTTTTGCTCGGCGCGCTGCTCAGCGGCCAGGCGATCCGCTTTTTCCTGTGCTGCTGCGCGCTCGGCTTGCTCGGCCTGGAGCTTCAACTGCAGCTCGCGCTGTGCTGCGGCTTCGCGCTCAGCTTGTGCTCTTTGATCGGCTTCGCGTTGGACTCGCGCCGCTGCTTCAAGGGCAATGGCAGCTTCATGCTCGGCGCGTTCCCGCTCAGCTTTTTCAGCATTGAAGCGAGCGATCTCGGCCAGCTCGGCTTCATGCTTTTGCCGCACTGCCAGAGTTTCACGAAGCGTCTTCAGCGAGTCGTCTTTGGCGCGCGCTGCCTCGGTTTCGAACTCTTGCCACCGATAACCCAGCTCAACCGCCTCGACCATTTCGATGCGGCCCAGCAGGTCGTCAACGATGATCCCTTCAAGGTCGGAGGCCAGCACAGTAATGCGCAGGATCGCGTCACGGTGACGATCGATCCGAGCATCTTCTGCCGCCTGCCAGTCATCCAGCGGCTTGCGCACTTCCTTTTTCCAAAGCTCCAAGGTGTCCCATACGCGCTTGCGCTCTGCGTCGATCTTCTTCGGGAGCTCCTTCTGCTTGGCAGACAGCGCCTTTCCTACCGCTTCGAGAGCTGTCTTGGACTTGGCAATCTGATGCGCCATCGACGCGTACCGATCACGACCCTTCTGCGTGGTCAACTCAGGTAGCGTTTTGTTGAACTCGTCTACCTTCAGCCGGACCTGCTGCAGCCAGGGCTCAAGGCCTTTATCAGTGGTGAATACCTGGAGCGCCGTTTCAGCAGGCGGCACTTCTGCCAGCTCTTTGGATTGGGTCATGCTGACTCCTTGCGCTCCATGTTGAGCGTCGTCATGGGTTAGGGGGCCGCCGCCACAAACACTCTGCATCTGGCGAATGGCGTGGTTCATACGGTCCGGCAGTCCGGCCAGTCGCTTTCGCTCGGCGGCCTGTTTCCGTGCAGCGATAAGTGCGTTGTTTTCGTCGTCGAACCAGTCGTCAACGAATACGGTTGAGGGCTCTGCAGCCATTCGCCGATCGCTTTCGAGCGCTTGGAAGCTGTCCGCATAGCTCTCATTGACGTTCATTGCCGGCCACCGCCGATCCGATACCTCAGAACGTGAAGGCGCCGGCCGTTCGGTGCAGGGTCTTCATACTGCTCGACTGGGGCGCCGTAGAATCCGCGCCGCTCGGCCAGCCGGTAGGCATCACGCATGTCGAACGCGCTGAAGTCCTCCAGCTGCTCGTCTCGGGTGCTTTTAACCAATGGGGTAGTCATGCGACCTCCCTACGACTTGAGCAGCAGAGAAGGGCTATTCGGCGTGTGCGTACCGCACGGATGCGCTGATGCATGAGGGTGGATTCCTCGTGCGTGATATCGCCGGCAAAGAATGCGTAGGACACCAGCCCCGCTGCCCATCCCAGTTCATGCTCAAACCCGAGCTCGTGCTCACGCGCCATGTTGCTTGCAGCTTCGATGTGGGCGTCGAAAGCCGACCTGGCTGTTCTGTTGATCATGCGCGAATACTCCTGAGCATCTGCCGCGCCAATTCATGAGCGTGCGCAGCATCAGCCAGGCACTGCTGGGCGTACTTGAAGTCGCAAGCGACCATGAAGCTGCGCGCTCGGGCGGTGTGGCTGAATGCAACGTCAAAGCACTGCTGGACCGCCGACCGTGGCCAAGCTTGGCGTGAGCGGCGGCGCGGAAGTTTTTCCAGGCGTTTGGCCATGGTGGTGTCCTCGGTGGGTTATGCCGCTGAAGCCATCAGCACCGCGTAGGCATCCAAAGCTTCTTGTTTGGTGTCGCCGAATGCGTAGTTGCTGGAGGCCTGGAGGTCTTCGAAGCCTTCGCCGACTACGCACCACGCAGTTCCGTCCTTCATCACGCGGACCTTCCACCATGGCTTCTGGAAGCCATCGCTGTTGCATTCGTTGCAGGCCCAAGTGCCTCCGTAGACAAAGCCGGGGGTTCTACACTTGCCGTGCGGAAAGGGATGAACGAAATAGACTTTTCCTGCTGCGATCTTTTTATCGGCGGCCCACCATCCCTGCTCACGCTCCCAGCGGTACGCTCCGCGGATAGCGCTGTGGAGCTCTACACCCTGAATCCGGGAGTTGAAGCCACCCGCGACGTGCGGCCCGCAAGCTGCGATGTTTGGAAAGTCTTGAGCGAACAGAATGGCTTTCGGTTGCTTGTTCATTGATCGATCCTCTGACCGCATTGGTCGGATGCCAGGCAACAGGGACCAAGCTGGGCGTGAATAGCCAGCCTGGCACCCGCCGATGCGGTCGTATGGGTTGGGGTGGGGTTAATGCAGGGGGCCGCGTTGCGCGGTGCAGAGTCGTCCGCATCCCGCTGCGCACTCGCTGAATGCGCAGGAGGATGGTTCAGTCCATCATGATCGGATTGGCCAATGCATGATCCATGGCTTCGGACTTGGCGATTTCACTGTCCAAGAACCGAATCAGGTATGGCATCACCGTGTCGACTTTGCCGTCGGGGAACTCGACGATGGCTACCGTGTAGTTACCGGGGCCAGCTTCGAACTCTTCGTAGCCGGAGCCCCAACCGTGAAACTTGCCTTCGCGATCATCATCAAGCCCTTCGAGCCTCCGTCCGAGCGAGTCATGAATCGTCTTCATCGTCATTACTGGTCGCACTGTCTTGCCCTCCTTTGATTTCCCGTCTGGCCCTGTTGCCAAGGCCAGCCAGTGAAATCTGGTGCCGGTCTTTTCCCGGCTGTCATCCAGTCCTCGGCACTGGCGCCGCTCCGTGCCCGCTGCTGATTGCAGGCCGTGAGCCGTCGATGGTTTGGGCGGTGAGCTTCCTCCCCAGGGCGTTAATCAACATCTGTTCGCCTTGGATCGCGGGCCTATACAACATGCATGCTGCAGCTCGTTTGCCCGGATGAGTGGGGCAGGGTGCATGAGGTCCGGCGCTCCCAGCCGAAGCTATCGGGGGCGCTAATTCGATTCGGTCTTTCTGAGCCCCGTTACGTGCCACGGTGGCCTTGGCTGCCTAACGGCTATCTCCGCCACGCTAAATCGCCGGATTCATATCACTGCCCGCTGCCGCAACTGGCGTCACATCGGGTGGCTGTGCGTGGTTTCGCTTGCCCTCATATGGGACAAGGCCAGTTCCAGAGCTGGCATGGGATCGACTGTTTGTTGCTCGCACTTACCTGTGAAGGGGTAGTCGGTCGCGAGGATCTTGGCGGTGGTAAAGAGCGGACCGATCCGCGGAGGGCCTCGTGAGGGGCTGTTGCGTCTCGATGGGTGAACATTACAACCTAGAATTGTAGCCTGCAACTTAAAATTGTAGCTTGAGGCGAGATAAATTGTAGCCCCTGTAAAATCAGGGGCTTGCGGATTGCGGAGCGGGATTGGAATTCAGACCAAGGTTAAGCTGCGCGCTCGTAATCGATGATTGCGGCAGCGGCCTCTTCGGCACCGTAGAAAACGTGAGGCTCTATACCTTCCTCAAGGCTTTGGCGCTGCAGGTCCTCAAGGCTCTGCTCGTACTCGCTTATCAGGGCAGGGTCAAACCGGTCCAGATCCTTGGGCGTCCAAATGAACAGGGTGCACTTATTTTGCGGGGCATCCTCAACCTTGTATTTCACGAGGTGCAAATCCCATAGCCTGCTCTTGGCGCCGTCTACATGCCTGCTTATCTGCTTGGAAGGCTTGATCTTCGCAAGGCTGGCGGCCATTCGGTTTCCGGCAAAGAAAAGACTTCCCCTGGAGCCCTGCATGGCCTGCGTATGGAGAGGCAGATTGAAGCGATCCTTAAGCCTGGGCAGGATGCCAAGCACGCGATCTTGAATATCGGAACGTAGCTGACCAAGATTCAGCTCGTAAGCGACAGGATCGTCAGAGTCATCATCTTCTTCCACCAAAGCATCTGAATGGACTGTAGAAAGGCTCGAGCTAAGGCTCGATGCTTGCTGGAGTATGTGGCTCATATTCTCCCCGAGCCCCATACGCACCTTCCCAATGACAACGCCGTGTATGCCGCAAGAAAAAGGCCCGGTAAACCCCGATTTCGCATAGTCAAGCGCACCCGAAAGAGCCATAGACATCATGCGCTGCATACCGGCCGCCGAGGCACCATAGAGGCACTTTAGGGCTTTTTCGCTGATAGTTAAGCATCCATTCACCTCGTCACCGGACGAGGCTACGACTGCTATTGTCAGCCTCTCACCGGACTGCACTATGGGTTCGAGGTAAACTGGAGCCCACCTCGCCTCATACTCGGGGAAGCTTGGGAAATCAGAGAGATCTGGGAGCATCCTTTAGACCGCCATGGTTTTCTGTTTGATGCCAAGCGCTCCGTCCATTAGAGCACTCATGTGCTGCACGCGCGATTCGAGAAAGTCTACTACCCGGTCGACGTGGATCTGGTCTACCTGACAGTAATGAGGCTGACTCGCTGCAGCATGAGCCCGGAAGTCCGCAGTATAAACAGGAGCGGAACGGTCCTTCAGTTTTTTGGATGCCTGGTGGCGCTCAAATTCTGAGACCTCTCCGAGCACCATGCCAAGCAGATGGTTCCTAATGTTTTGGCTAGCCTGCAGCGAAGGCGAGGCCAGCGCCTCCTCATGATCTATGAGCCAGATTGCCCCATCACCGCCAATCAGCATATTCCTCAGATTTCTATCTGTGTTGGCCAAAAGCTCATCAAAGACAATTGCCGCATGCAGGTGTGACCACTTGTTCAGGAGATGGGAAACCTTGTCAAAATTTATGACCCTGCTTATTGGTACCGCGTTGGTGTCAACGCTAGCGAGCACAATGCATTTGCCCGAGCCTCGTCCGACGTCTATCCCGCGCGCTATCGCTAAGGCGGTCAGCGGTATTGGCAGCCCGAAATATCTTCCAATACTCGCACTCATGGTTTCCGCAAAAAGTCGCTCAGCGGGCAGAACCTTAACGTATGCGTGTAGGTCCCGGCGGTAGCCCTTAAGCCCACTGATGGTTCCGTAAAATAGAGGATGCTGACCCTTGATATCAGGGTCATCCACAGCCTCCCCTTGGAGGTAGAGAGCAAGGGGGATATCAGCCGATACTGGTTTTGCGCTTTCCATGCTTGATCTTTTCGTCCTTTTCCACTGATTTACTTAATCCATGGCCAATCATCTTTAGGAGATCATCTGCATCACCGCCCTGGTCCGCAGTTGTGAACGCGGCTTCAGCTAGCCCATCCAAGTGCTCCGGCAAATTCGGAGCAGATGGCTGGATTGATCTATTTTTCTCGATCAGTGCGGACGCGAGCTTTGCCAAGAGCAAAAGGTCGCTTCGTGTCAGCATTGCCGTCTCAAATCCCTCCGCAAGCACTCCACCGATAACTGGTACTGACCTCAGCGAAGCAAGCTTAGAAGCGCCAGATCGCCTTTGCAGCTCGTCGTGAATTTCGTCTCCGCTTACCCCTTCACTCTCGACAAGGTGGGTGATGGAAACGCCAAGAACGATGGCTAGTGATTCGAGCTTCTTTGGTCTGGGGATGTTTTTGTCTGACTCCCAGGCCTGTACTGACTGGGGAGTGACCTTTAGCGCGCGCGCTAGCTCGGACTGATTCAGCCCGGCCTTCTCTCTAGCGGCAGCAATACGTTTTCCAATAGTTCTCATAATCAGAACTGTACAACCACCAGTTGTAGGCAGCATTTCAATTCTCAGTTGTAAATAAATTTGCGTGGTTGTAACCTTGCGTTGTAATCCAAATTTCAGAGGTAGTTATGAGCCAGAACGCCGCAATGCGTGCAGCTGAGGCAGCCGGAAGCCAGTCCGCATTGGCCCGCGTTCTCGGCTGCACGCCTCAAAACGTCCAGAAATGGTGCGCCAGTGGGCGCATACCGGCAGAACGGGTACTAAGAGTTGAGCAGGCTACTGGTGTGCCACGGCATGAGCTTCGCCCCGACCTCTACCCATAAAAACCAATCATCCAAGCTGCTTAAACCCATTCACCACCCAGGAGTACCCCAAGCATGTACATGGATCCCAATCAAAAGCGCGCCATTCCGGTGAAGGTTCGTTTCGAACCTGTGCTTGACCGGATCTTGCGCCGCGCCGCAACCAAGACCCGCATGCAACACGCCACGTACCTGTACGAAATCATCGAGTGGGCGGTAGCCAACGGTGTGATCGAAGAGCTGATGCAGGACAAGCAAGAAGATATCGCGGGCTGAAGCCCCTTTGGAGGGCCAAATGACCGTTGAACTTGAAAAGCTGCCGCCTCAAACACGGCAAAGAGTCGAGGGATTGATGGCTGAGAACGGCTGGACGTTCAGCCAGGCCATCAACGCGATGATGGAAAGTGCGATCGCCAATGGAGCGCTTTCTGAAGTGGGCAGGAGGAAGGCGAAGGTTCTTCAACTGGTGACCCCAATGAGGGCCTCAGGCAGGGACTCTTCGGGGTAACTCAGAGGGCCTCTGCCAAATCCGAGACGAAAAAAAGCCGGGGTAGTGACCCGGCTTCTTAAACAACAACTTGTGGGACCGATTATATGCAAATCCATGCACAAGGCAATACCCACCATCCCGCGCCACGAAATGCGATCTCCGAAAACGTGGCGCCATTAGAAACAATGAGCAGCTTCGATCTGCTCGAGTTGGTGAATCAAGCCCGCGCCGAGCTCGGAGAGACTGAGGTTCGCCGTGCAGATTTCACTGCGCGCTGCCGGGATGAGTTGGAGGGGGAATACTACGAAACTTTCGTAGTAAGGAATGCGCGCGGCCCGGCGTCCGAAGGACTGCTGCTGACCCGTGATCAATGCATGCTGGTTTCAATGCGTGAATCGAAAGCGGTCCGCCGCTCCGTTGTTCGCAAGTTGAACGACCACGCCGCCCCCCGCGTGATCGCTACGCTCCCTGACTTCTCCAATCCGGCAGCCGCGGCGCGTGCTTGGGCTGAACAGTTTGAACTCCAGCAGGCTGCCAACCAAGCACTGGCCATAGCCGCGCCCAAGGTGGAGTTCGTCGACAAGTACGTCGATTCGACCGGGCTCAAGGGCTTCCGCCAGACCGCAAAGCTGCTGGGGGCCAATGAGGCCCGCTTCCGTGAGTTCCTGCTAGACAAGCGAATCATGTACCGCATGGGCGGGGAGTGGCAGGCCTATCAGCCTCACATCGACGCCGGCCGCTTCGACGTCAAGACCGGTACCAGCGAAAGCGGTCACGCTTTCAACCAGACCAAATTCACCCCCAAGGGCGTCACCTGGGTGGCCGGCCTATGGGCACAGTACAAACTGGAGGCCCAATGATGGCCGGCGACTGGATCAAATTCGAACTTACCACCATGGACAAGCCCGAGGTCTGCCAGATGGCAGATCTGGCCGGCATTGACCCTGATGCAGTGGTAGGAAAGCTGATGCGCGTATGGGGCTGGTTCGACCAGCAGACCCAGAATGGTAACGCTCCGAGCGTTAGTAAAAAGTTACTCGACCGTTCCGTGGGTGTTCCGGGTTTCTGCGAACACATGAAATCCGTCGGCTGGATGGCTGAGGCGGACGGCTGCATCAGCTTGCCCCATTTCGAGCGGCATAACGGCAAGACCGCCAAAAATAGGCTTCTCACCGCGAAACGGGTCGCTTCTCACAAGGCAGGTAACGCAAGAGGTAACGCTCCCACCGTTACTTCTGCGTTACCTAAAGAAGAGAAGAGAAGAGAAGATCAAAACCCACTCTCTGCGCAGGAAACTGTCGACCCTCGCATGCCCAGCGAAATGACCCTCGACTGGGCGCCTGACCAAAAGCTGCTCAAGACCTACGCCGTGCACTCGGGTGTGGCCCTGAACCTGTTTACCGAAGAGGCGCGCCGCGCTTTCACTGCTCACTACGAGCCGCGCGGTCAGGTGAATACTCAAGCCGAATGGGTGCAGATGCTGGTCAAGTGGGTGCTGAACGACCGCAACCGTGCCGCAGCCTCGAACATCCGGCCATTCCCAGCGCGCCAGAGCACTGAACCCGACTTCGACGACACCTCCTGGGCTGATGGCCTTGTGGTGAAGACATGAAGTCCGTGAACCAGCTGATGGCAGCAGCAACCAATCTGCCGGCGGTCGAGCCCACTCAGGCTATGCCCGTCTCCCCGGAAACTACCGAGGTCGTCAACGCACTGTTCCGCAAGCTGCGCGGGATCTTCCCAGCCTGGCGCCAGGCATGGCCATCCACCGAAGCGCTGAATGCTGCCAAGGAGGAATGGATCAAGGGTTTCGCTGCCGAGGGCATCCGTTCGCTCGAGCAGATCGAGTTCGGCATCCAGAACTGCCGCAAGGCCAAGAAGCCATTCGCTCCGAGCGTTGGCGAGTTCATTGCCCTGTGCAAACCGAGCCCGGAAGACTTCGGCATGCCGCCAGTGGCTGACGCATGGATCGAAGCGCTGATGGGCACCTACAGCCATGAAGCCGTCCACTTGGCAGCCAAAGCCACCGGCCTGTTCGATCTGCGCGGCGCCAAGCAGGACGACAAGGGGCTGCGCCAGCGCTTCGATCGCAACTACGACGTGATCCTGCGCCGCGCACAGGAAGGCCAGCCACTCGACGGCAAGATCCTGACCGGCATCGGGCACGACAGCCAGAAGAGCGAGCTGGAGATGGCCAGCGAGCGAGCGGATCGGCAGGCGCGGGAGCGGATCATCCAGCAGGGCATACCAGCAGACGGCGCCTCGGCGCGCGCGTTGTTGATGGCGAAATTCGGCAAGCGGAGGGCTTCGTGATGGGCAACGACAAGATGCGTGAGGAGTTCGAGTCGTGGCACAAAACCGAAGTTGCCAATTTCGTTGCCGCCGGCCAGATGCAGGCTGCCCGTGTTCTTAGCGAATTCAAGCAGACGGCTCTGGCGATCTGGGAAGCATCACGCGCCGCGGTGGTGGTGGAGCTGCCCGCCGTACGGGAGATCCAATATGGTCGTTGTGGGAATGAATACGATAGCGGGGTTAATTTTGGGGTCGAGCTATGTCGAGAAGCCATTGAAGCCGCCGGCCTGCAGGTGAAGCCATGATTGATCCTCGCCGAGTCTTCGTTACCGAGGTCGCCTTGTCCATGCTTGAGCAGTGGTATACGACATGGGAGGGGTTCCGGTCGCACAAGGACTCCACCATCCGGCGCCTGGCGCTGCATGCAAAAACGCGTGGACTGGTTTGCCATGACCGGACACTGGCTAAATCGGAGGTCGTGATCAATGACTGACAAGATCAGCGTGAACAGCGCCTCCAAGCTCTCCGAGGCTATCACCAAGCTCTCCGCGATGTACCGCGACAAGAAGTTCGTCGTGGTGAGCCTTCGGCCTGGCAAGGACCGCACACTGGATCAGAACGCTCTGTGGTTCGCCTTTTACAAGCGTATCGCGGAGATGACTCAGATCGGCGACGCCGCCGAAGCGCGCCGGTACTGCAAATTGCACATCGGCGTGCAGATCCTGCTGAACGAGGATGCCGAGTTCCAACAGGCCTGGTACCGGGTTATGCGTCATCTGTCGTACGAGGAGAAGCTGGCGATGATGGGTGATTGCAAGCTCTTCGGCCCGGACGGTTTTCCGGTGACCAGCCTGTTCAATCGAGCCCAGGGCATCGCGTACACCGACCGCATCGTGGCTGAGTTTTCAGGCAAAGGCGTTTTCTTCGGCGATCTGCTCGGGGAGAAGGCCGCATGAGCCTGGCCATCAAGAACCCTCGACCGAAGAAGTGCAAGGTTGCCACCTGCAGGGCCTCATTCGTGCCTACCAAGAGCTTTCAGACCTGGTGCAGCCCTGACTGCGCCGTGGTGATCGTTCGTGCCAAGCAGGCATCCGAGCGGAAGTCGTTCGAGCAGCGCGAACGCCGCGAGATCAAGGTCCGCAAGGAGAAGCTGAAGAGCAGGGCGGATCACCTCAAGGAGACGCAAACCGTGTTCAACGAGTGGATCCGCCTGCGTGATTCAGGCCTGCCCTGTGTGAGCTGTGGCCGTCACCACGAAGGCCAATACCATGCCGGGCATTACCGCACGGTTGCTGCCAGCCCCGAGCTGCGCTTCGAGCCGCTGAACGTCCACAAACAATGCGCGCCCTGCAATAACCACAAGTCCGGAGACATCGTGAACTACCGGATCAACCTGGTGCATCGCATCGGGGCCGAGAAGGTGGATTGGATCGAAGGGCCTCATGAGCCCCAGCGCTACGCGATCGAGCAGTTGAAAGAGATCAAGGCGCACTACCGGGCGCTGATACGAGAATTGAAGGAGAGGGAGTCGGCATGAACATCAACTCAGCACGCCAGGCCTGGCATGACTGCACCTACAACCCTGCTCCCGGCCAGACCTCTGATGTCGTCCAGCTGGGCGTGGTAGTGCAGAAGACCGAACGCGGGCCAACAGCCAATCACGCGATGCACAGTGCGCTGGCAGGCCACATCCAATCCGCAATCGCCCGGCTTCACCCGCAGGTCCGATTATTCGGGGAGTTCATGTACGCCGCCAACCGGGATGACGATATCCGGGAGGCAGCAGAGGCGCTGGTGTTCGGTATGGTGGTTTCGAAGTCCAAGCGCATGACCGCGGCGAAGCGCGAAAAGCTCGAGTACGTGGTCAAGGGGGTGATGCGCCGGTACCGCTACATGCACCAGGGTGGGCAGTCGGCCAACGAAGATCCGCTGAGCAAGCCTGAGGGGTTTCGTTCGTGGCTGATGGCCGAGTACGGCGTCCGCCTCGAATCCTTCAACTGGGACCGGGATTGGGAGTCGGTTGTGAGGCTGACATTCGACTGCTGCGAAGACTTGGATCGGCTTGCACTGAGCCCGGTTGCCGCCGTGATTTACCAGATGAAAGAGGCCGCTTGACTTCCCGTGCGGCTCAGGGCAGAATTTCTCCATAGTTACAGTTTTGCCTTCGGCAAATTTGAAAGTCACACAAGAAAACCCGGCCAATGTGCCGGGTTTTTTTGTTTGTGTTATTTGATTCAGACCCTTGTTACCAATTCGCCCGTAGAAACGATCTCGAATTCGGTGTCGCTTTGGCGATTCGCATTACCTCCCCCCGCGACCTTGAATTGCTTGAGTCCATCGGCCCATTTGTTATCCGCAGGATTCAAAAACTCATGATAGGTCTGGTGTGTGATCTCAATCATATCGTAGACCTTGCCTGACTCAGACTTCACCTTGAACGCATCTGTCTGCTGCTGCCTGGATTTCATCTGATCTTCCTTGTGTGATGGTTGAAGGCTGAAGATAGCATGCCAAATGTGGGTGTGAATGGGCGCGATTGCGATGTACCTATTCAGGGCCTCGATCTATATCAAGGTCTTATTGTTTTCGATTCCGCCACGCCCATCGCTCCGAGCTGGGAGTGCAGTCGGGATCGGATCTATCAATCTCCCCTTGGGGAGTTACCCGGATGCCTAACATGCCTGACAAGCCAGACACATGGGCCAAGATCTGGCTGGCGTTGAGCAATCCGCTCTGGCAGGGCGTGATCATGTCCATCACCGTATCGCTACTTCGAGTCATGTACGACGCGAAGGAAACCAGCAAGCGCCGTATAGTTTTTGAGGCGCTTATCTGTGGGTCGCTGAGCCTGGTTGCGTCCAGCGTTATCGAGTGGATGGCGTGGCCTCCGAGCCTGTCTGTTGCTGCAGGAGGGACTATTGGATTCCTCGGCGTGACGGCCATTCGTGAATTGGTGACCCGCTTTCTGGGCCGCAAGGCGGATGCAGCATGAAAACTATCGCTGCAGGGATCATCATCGGTCTGGTTGCACTGCTGCTTGTAGGCATCCAGCAATACCGGGTCGTAGCACTGCAGGCCATGGTCAGCGTAGAGACCAAGGGCAAGAACGACGCCATAGCCGCAAACCTCGAAAGCCAGAAGACCATCACCACGCTCCAAGGTGAGGCCAAGCGCAACGCCGACTACCTGGCTGACTTGAACAAGCGACTGAAGGCCAGCGAGCAAAAAGCCCAGCAGGCGAGGAAAGACTTTGAACAACTCAAGCGCACCAGCAAGCCTGTTCGTGATTGGGCTGCTCAGCCTCTTCCTGACGGCCTGCGCGGGAAGCCCGCAACCGGTAGCGGTAAAGACAACCGCGGTAAGAATTGAGGCGCCCGAGATGGTGCCGTGTGAGCGGGTGAGCGCAACCGAAGACGACCTGGCGCTGAATGGCGACCTCTGGGCATTGAAGGATCGAGCCATCAACCTGCTCGACACCTGTGCTGACCAGGTAGACGCGCAGATCCTCCGCAGCCAGACCAAATAGCTCGCGCCACAAATTCACCACCGCCATTTCGTGGCGCGGGACAGATCATTTTATGACCACATCAAAACCGCGAATCCAGATTCAGGACGGTAAGGTCGTAACCACCGACAGCCTTTCGAACATGGTCGCCAACATCGGCACCAATCGCGACAAGCGCACGCACAGCCAATTCGGCTTCGAGTTCGTCAATCAGGTAGAGCTGGAAGCGGCGTATCAGTCCAACTGGCTGGCCCGGCGCATCGTCGACAAACCGAACGAGGATGCCCTGCGTGAGTGGCGCGCATTCAACGGCAAGCAGGCCAAGCAGATCGCTACCGAAGAGCGCCGCCTGGGTGTGCAGCAAGCCTACCTCGACACCTGCTGCTGGGCTGACCTGTACGGTGGCGCGGCGCTGCTGATGGTGACCGGTCAGGATCTGGGCAGACCGCTCGACCTGGACAAGATCAAGAAGGGCGGACTGAAGAACCTGGTGGTGTTCGACCGCTGGGATATCCAGCCGATGGACTTCAACTACTCCGACCCGCTCGCCAGCAACTGGATGCTCCCCGAGTTCTACATGATGGTGAACGGGACGCAGCCTATTCACCACAGCCACATCATCCGCCGCACTGGGGCACGCCTGCCGCGTCGTATGCGCATGTTTGAGCAAGGCTGGGGTGATAGCCGTCTGCGTCGTTGCATGGCCGATCTGCGTGATGTGGTGGCGACCAAGGGGGGCATCGCCTCTCTGGTGCTGGAGGCAAATGTTGATACAGTCAGCGTCAAGGGTCTAAAGGCTGCTCTCGCCAGCGCACAGTGTGACAATGTAACCGAGCGATATCGCATGTTCGGCATGCTCAAGTCCATCGTGAACCTTGGGCTCCTGGACGCCGAGAGCGAAACGTATGAGCGCAACAGCATCTCGTTCTCCGGCCTCAGTTCGATCATGGAGCAATTCATGGTGTGGACGGCCGGCGCGGCCGAGATGCCGGTAACTGAGTTATGGGGCCAATCGGCCTCAGGGCTTGGCGCTACGGGTGACGGTGACCTGAAGACCTACCACGGCACCATCAAGGGTAAGCAGGACGGCCAGATGCGTCTGGACCTCGAAGCCCTCGACCAGGTGCTGATCCGCTCGGCGCTGGGTGCCTACCCCGACGAAATCGAGTTCGAGTGGAATCCTCTGGCGCAGACGTCTGGTGTCGAGCAGGCACAGGAAGACCTTGCAGAGGCTCAGGCCGACTCGCTCTACCTGGAGAACGGTGTAATTCGTCCAAGCCACGCCATGCGCAAGGCTCAGGCGAAAGGCACCTACGCCATCACCGACGAACAGATCGCCGCGCAAGAGAAGCTGGAGAAGGATCAAGCCGATGGCAATTTCGACGACGGCGAAGGCCTCCCGGGTTTCTCCCTTGGCAAGTCTGATGGCGATGAACAAGGCGGCACGGGAAAAGCGGAAAAAGAAACCCCAAGCGCCTAAGGCCATCTACCCCAGCAAAGAGGCAGAGCAGTACTACCGCGGCCAACTGCGCGGACTGGTGCGGCTGATGGCCTCCGAGCTGGTTGCCGCGGTCGAGCCTGAGCTGAAGCGCTTGAGGCCCGACTACATCGCCGACAGCCGCATCACCCTGGACGGCAGCTGGACTGACGAGATCCTGAAGGCCATTCGCAGCGTGTCCCAGCGCTTCATCTCGCCCCTGTTCGAGGCACAGATACAGCGGGTGGCGGCCAGCACGATCAGCCGGGCCGAAGCCGATAACGCACAGGCGTTCCGCGACTCGGTGAATAAGGCCGTCGGCATCGACTTCCAGATGATTGCCAGACCCCAGGGGATGCAGAACTACCTTGAGGCCTCGACGGCTGAAAACGTCAACCTGATCAAGTCCATCCCGGCCGACTACTTCCGCAAGGTCGAGTCGCTGGTGCTTGGCGGGATGAAGGAAGGTCTGGCCCCCACGGTCATTGCCAAGCAGATCCAGCAGGAAACCGGTGTCACCGCCCGGCGAGCCAAGCTCATCGCACGTGACCAGATATCACAGCTCAATTCGGACCTGACCCGACAGCGCCAAGTGGCCGCCGGCATCACCTTCTACAAGTCGGTGGATGCTGATGACCAGCGGGTGTCGGGCAATCCGGCCGGCAAGTACCCGAACGCCAAGATCAGTTGCTATGGCATCGCCCGGCAGGACATCGGCCACGGCCCGGGTGTGTACCCCATCGCCGACGGCGCCTCATGGGGCGGCAAGACTGGCCTGCACCCAGGCAAGCACCACCCGCTATGCCGCTGCGTCGCCATCGCCATGATCCCCGGCGTGAACTACTTCCCCGACAAGAACGGGTAACACATGAAACGAATGACCATCGACGAGACGTTCGCGCCTACGTCTCGCTTCCTCACGCCGGAAGGTTTCCTCTGCGTGAAAGGGATTGCAGCGCGCACCGGGGTCTATCAGTACCTCTCAAGCGAGCTGGACCTGGACGGGCCTGAGCGCATCGTCAACGTCTACCGATCCCCCGAAGAGGTGTTCTCGCCTGAGTCCATGGCGACGTACCTGCACAAGGACGTAACCAACGACCATCCCGCCGACCTCGTCGACTCGAAAACCTTCAAGGATGTGTCGGTTGGCCACGTGCGCGGTGTTGAACGCGACGGCGACAACCTGATCGTCGACATGATCATCAAGGACCAATCGGCCATCGACGACATCCAGTCGGGCAAGGCCGAGCTGTCCCCTGGCTACCTGGCCGAGTACGTGGAAGCCCCCGGCATCGACCCGGTGTCCGGTATCGCCTACGAGTACGTGCAGCGGGACATACAGATCAACCACAACGCGGTTGTAGAAGCAGCGCGGGCCGGAAAGGTCGCCCGCATTTTTGACCACAAACCGAAAGGTATTCCCAATATGGCGACCCGGAAAGTCTTCCTAGACTCCAAGAAAAGCCGCTCCATCATTCTGGACGAAGAGGCCGCACAGGTAGTCGAAGACGCCGTGTCTGCCCTGCAACGCTTCGCTGACGAGCAATCTGAACGCGCCGACAAGGCCGAGGCCACCAAGGACTCCGCTGAGGAAGAGCTGGAGGAAGCCAAAAAGGCCACTTCTGATTCTGCTATCGGCCTGCGCGTCAAAGCCACCCTCGACACCATCGCCCTGGCCGGCAAGGTCGTGAAGTCATTCGACGCCAAAGGCCTGGTCTCTCCGCTCGAGATCAAGCGCGCCGCCATGGCGCAGCTCAAGCCGACCCGCGACTGGGCTACCAAGTCCGAGGCCTACGTGGTCGCCGCCTTCGATGCTGCTGCTGACGAAGCTGCCGAGAAGGATGACGACGAAGACGAAGACGGCACCAAAACCAACGACAGCCTGCGCCAGTTCGCCAAGGACGCCATCAACGCGCCGAAGCTGACCACCGACGGCTCCACTGCCTACGACAAGTTCCTGCGAGGTGAAAAGTAATGGCGACCGCATTCGATACGTTCGGCCAATACGCCGGCAAGGCCTTCGAGGGCCAAATCAATGACCTGGCAATGGCAGACGTCACCAGCGTCGTCGCTGAAGTGGCGATTCCCTTTGCTCGCGCGGTTGTTGTCGGCTCCGCTGCCAAGCGCGGCAAGCTGCCCGCTGCGGCTGCTGGGTTCTTCCTGGGCATCTCCGTCCGCAAACCGGTAGGCGTGAGCGGCACCTACATGACCGGCCAGGCTGTCGACAACGGCAATACCGTCGGCGCCTACCGCGTCAACGAGGAAGTCAGCCTGGTCAGCCACGGCCGTGTCTGGGTCAAGACCCTTGGCGGCGCGGTAGTCGGTGGCAAGGTCTACGCGCTGCCCACCACCGGTGAGCTGACCAACGCCGCGACCGCTGGCAACCATGAACTGGTGGGGTGCTCTTTCCTGACCGCTGCCGCCGCCGGCGAGCTGGCCCTGGTGCAAGTGAAAGCCATCGCCAACACCACTCTCGCCGCTTAAGGATCGAACGAATGAAGACTTTCGACGCTTCCCCCCAGGCGCAACTGGGCTTCCTGATTGGTCAGCTGACCTACGTTGAACAGGAAGTGCTGCGCCAGCCGTACGCCGATATCAAGTACCCCACGATCCTGACCGTGGACACCTCCGCCCCGGACTACGTCGAGTCCATCGCCTTCAAGGTGCTCGACTACAAGGGTGAGCCTGCACCGATCGGTGACGTCTCCCACGACTTCCCCCTGGCTGAAATCGCAGCCAAGGTCGGCGGTGTGGACGTTGTCCAGGCCGGCCTGGGCTACACCTACACCCAGATCGAAGTCGGTAAGGCCATGCAGATGGCCAGCGCCCAAGGCTTCGGTGGTGCGATCAACTACCTGGCCGAGAAGCCAATCGCTACTCGCACCCTGACCGAGCAGTGGCTGGACCGTGTTGCGTTCGTAGGCGATGCGCGCTGGCCTTCGCTGGCCACCGGCGGCCTGATCAAGTACCCCGGCGTGCCGATCTTGGCAACCGGCACGCTGCTGGGCGGTGCGAACAAGACCATTGCCCAGATCCTGGCCCAATCGCCTGATGCTGCCGCTCAAGAGCTGCTGACCCTGCTGAACAACCTGATCCTTCAGGTCTACCAGGTGCAGACCAACAGCATCTTCCGCCCGACGCATATCCTGCTGCCGCTCAAGCAATACGGCCAGCTGACCACCTTCCGAATCCCGAACACCTCGGAAACGCTGATCAGCTACCTGGAGCGCGTGCTCAAAGTCACGTTCGAGCCGATCCTGCAGTTGGCCGGCGCAGGTGTTGGCGGCACTGACCGGATGATGGCCTATACCAAGAATCCTCAGTTCGCCAAGTTCCACCTGCCCATGCCGTTCACTCTGAACGCGCCGATCCCGTCTCACGGCGGCCTGCGCTTCGAAGCGGCCGGTGTCGTACGCACCGCCGGTACCGAGCTGCGGGTTCCGCTGTCCCACGCCTACGTCGACGGCATCTAAGGGGGTCCCATGACTTCGAAGAAGGTTTACACCAACGTCACCGCCAGCCCCGTGGTGCTTTCCAATGGCACCACTGTTGGCGCCGGCGAGCAGACCACCGAAGAGCAGTACGAACTGGCCAAGGGTTCGTTCTGGGAGGAGCACGGCGTGCTCGTCTCGGGCGAACCGAAGCTCAGCGATGACGGCTCTCGCCAGATCGACGATCTGCGCGCAGAGAACGACAAGCTGCGTGAGGACCTGTTCAATGAGCAGGCCAAATCGCAGAAGCTGGAAGCGGACGCCAAGGACATGCCCGCCGAACTGGAGAAGGTTCGCAAGAGCCTGATCGACGAGCAAGCGCGGTCGCAGAAGCTGGAAGCGGATCTGAAGGCCGCCCTGGCCAAGAAGTAAGCGGCACCTGCGGAGAATCGTATGGCCTCCATCACCAACACCAGTTCGCACCGGATCGACATCGCTGATTTGTCCTTGGCGCCTGGCGAGGCCATCGAGCACTTCGATGATGCTGATGCGGAGCGGCTGAAAAGCTCCATGTTCTTCAAGGCAGGCTGGCTCAAGATCGAGCCGACGCCTGAACCCGTAGCACCCGAATAGCCCCGCCCAGTGCGGGGCTTTCACTTTCTGGAGTTTTCACATGGCCGAGCTGACCATCGAAGTAACGGCCGAGATCATTGCCGACTTCCGAGTGTTCTACCCTGAATTTTCTGAAAGCGCCGTTTGGTCTGATGCCCAGATCACCCGGGCGCTGTACATCTCGCGTGGCGAGTTCGGCGGCTGTGGCTGTGCCGGATGGGGCGACTACAAGCCCTATTCGTTCCTGCAGCGCGGCTGGTTCGCCCTCGCAGCGCATTACCTGACCTGGCTCAAGATGCAGACCGCTGCCACTTCGGCAGACGGTAGCGCGTCGACGCCATACGCCCAGGCCAGCAAGAGCGTGCGAGATGAATCCGTGTCCTACGTCATCCCGGCCGCAAACGCAGCGCTCACGATGTGGGAAGCGGCTCTGGCACTGACTCCGTACGGCGTCGAGTACCTGCACCTGCGCTCGCGGGCTGCCATGGGGGCGATCTGCGTATGATTCGGCTATTCACGAACCTCATCAACACGCAGAAGGTCAAGTTCGCCCTCAAGGGGCTTGAACAGCGTATGGCGCAGGACGCCCTAGTCTTGGTCGGCGTTCCCAAAGGCGCCGGCAGCTACGAGGACGGATTGACCATCGCCACTATCGCCGCGGTGAACAACTTCGGCTCTGCGGACGGAACCGTTCCCCCGCGACCTTTCCTCGTTCCGGCCATCGACAAAGGCTCGCCCCAGTACCGGCGCCTCGCCGAGATCATGCTTCCAAAGGTGATGGCAGGTGAGATGGACATGCGCGTACTACTTGAGCAGATGGGCAACCTGGCTGAAGGGCATGTGAAGCAGGAGATCACTGACCTGCGAATTCCGCCCAACGCTGCGTCCACTATCTCCAAGAAAGGCTCGGACAACCCGTTGATCGACACCGGTGCGCTGCGCCAGTCCATCCGCTATGTCGTCGACGACGGCAAAGAAGCTATCGAAGAGGGTCTGTGATGGGCCTGAACATGCGCGGCCACGTCAGCGGCCCATTCATCACCCATAGGGGCGTTCAGCTCAATCGCTACGACAGTCGCGTTGTGGACTTCGAGCAGAGGCTGACCCTGGTCTACTTCGACAGATTCGATGCCAACGTCCAGCCGGTGAGCGACAAGGAAATCGAGTTCTTCCAGATCGGCGCCGAGCGAATCAACGACGTGCGCGTCATCCACCGCAACGACGGCAAGGGCATCGAGGTATCCACCACCGGAAAGCTGGCCGACATCCTCGTCTTCGCGGAGACGCCGGACAAGCCGGCCACCTGGTGGAAGTCCATCGCCACCGATTACCGCCCTTGGCACAACTTCTGTCGCGCGGTAATCGCCAAGCTCGACCCGAGCGAGATCGCCAAGCTGCAGGGGCAGACCAATGCTTGATACCAAGGCGCTGTGCAAGACGGTCTGCCGCATCGTCGTCGCGGCCACCGGACTGCCAGCCGACCACGTCATCATCGGTGATCCAGGCGGCCCAGCGCCGGCTGGCTCCTACTGCGCCGTCCGCCTGCAGAACCCTGAGCAGTTCGGCCAGGCCCACGCCACACAGCGTGATGTGCCGGCCCTCGACGATCCCCAGTACGAGGACATCATCGTCAGGGTGGCGACCCAGTTCACCCTGGGCTTCAGCGTCAACTTTTACCGGGGCGGCGCCGTGGCGAACGCAGCGGCGCTATGCGAGGCCAACAAGCGAGAGCCGGTCAAGTCTCTGCTCCGCTCGGCAAAGCTCGGATGGTCCCGTGTCTCCGGCATCAACAATCTCACCGGCCTTTACCAGGGCGGCATGGAAGAACGAGCCCAGCTCACCCTCTACCTCTACGGCGAATCCATCGCAGAAGACCGCGTGCAGCGGATCTATCGCGTCGGCTTCGAAGTGCAAACCGAACAATCTGGCGCGATCGCGCAAGGGGAAGTAAATGGCTTATCCGGCTGAAAGCATCATCAACATCAACGCGCTGATCAGTTCGGCCGGACTCGGCACTGCCAACTTCGGCGCGGGCATGTTCTTCGCTGATTTCGACTCGTCCAGCGACGCCACCTTCACCGCTGGCACCTATCGCGACTACGGCTCGGCCTCGGCTGTTGCCGTGGACTTCGACATCGCATCTGATCCATACCGAGCCGCGTTGGCCTGGTTCTCGGCGCTACCTAAGCCCAAGACCCTGCGCGTCTATCTACGCATCGAGGAAGACACCCCTGTCGAGTCGCTGAATGACGCGATCAACAAGGGCATCTGGTTCTACTGGCACGAATTCGAAACCGCCATCCGCGCCAATATTGCGGACGTGCTCGCCCTGCAGGCCGCCTCCGATGCCGCTGGCAAATTCTGGCCGCTCACCACCAATGACGCCGCCGTGCGCGACCCATCCTTGACCACTGACGTCGTCAGCCAGGCCAGGGCCAAGGGCTCGCGCCGCATGTTCCTTCTGAGCCACGCCACCGCGCCTTACGCGGGCTTCGAACTGGCTGCAGTGTTCAGCCGCGTCAACTTCAATGCTGCGAATACCACCATCACCGGTGAGTTCAAGAAGCTGCCTGGCATAACCGCCGAGAACCTGACCCTGACCGCCTACAGCGCGATGAAGCAGAAAGGCGCCGTGTTCTACACCGTTGTCGAGACCGGCGGCGAGCAGGATAGCGGGCGCGTCATCAACTCGAAGACGACGTCCACTTACGGCGAGTTCATCGATGACGTGTTCAACCTGGATGCCTTCGTCAACTTCCTCACCGTTGGCCTGTACAACGCTCTGGCGAAGGTGCCGACCAAGATCAAGCAGACGCCCGAGGGCCAGCAGATCTTGATCGACGCGGCCGCACAAATCGGCGAGAAGTTCATCGACAACGGCTATTTGGGTGCTCGCAACTACACCAGCGAAACCACCGGCGAGGAAGTTCTTAGCCGTGGCTACGAAGTGCTCACCGTCGCCAACGACATCCTCGACATTTCCGACGCTGAGCGCTCTGCGCGCGGCGCGGCCCCCATCACCATGCGCATCTTTCGAGCTGGCGCTATTCATGCGGTCGACGTCACCGTCAACGTTGATTAAGGAGCGCTAGACCATGGCACTGAATGACCTGTCTGTAGAAAACACGATCGTCGTGATAACCGGTGTCGGTGTGATCGATGATTGGGGCCGAACTGACCCGCCTTTCATCGTTGAGCCGATCGACGATCAGGCGAACCTCAGTCGCGGTCTGGGCGGCAACGCGGTTCGCTTCCACCGCAAGAATCCCGGCCTGCGCCTGACTGTGAACCTGATGCCCGGCAGCCCGCAAGCTCTGGCGCTGCAGGCTCAGGTAACGGCCAAATCGGAGGTGTCGGGCTCGTATGCATCCATTGCAGGGCTTGAAGGTGCCGTCTTCTCCGAGGGCGTTGTGACCCGCGGCAAGTCGATGGCTCGCGGCGGCCCAGGCATGAACGACGCTACCTTCATCATGGAATTCAACAAGGGCGTGATCGTATGAACCAGGCCGAGTTGATGGTTCGCACTATCGAGTTCGAGGGTGTTACCTACCGCTTCGCCATGCCGAGCGCCGAGAAGCAGCGCGCGATTCTATTCCGGCTGGGCAAGTATGGCGTCGAGCCCATGATTCGCGGTCTAGCGCTGGCCGAGGTCGGCGCCAGTTCGTCGATCGCGGTCGCTGGCGGCATCGTCGGCACCATGCTGGCGCGGATTCCCGAAGACGACTTCAACTTCATTTGCGACTCGCTGCTGGGCAAGCTCTTCGTAGAAGGCAGCACCACGCCGGTGACGCTGAATGATTTCTCGGGTCGGCTGAAGACCTACTTCACCGTGGTAGTGCTCGCCTTGGGCACCACCTTCGAGGATTTTACCGGACTCCTGACCCTCTTCCAGAAATCTACCGATTCAGCCGAGGCGGTGGTTCCGGGCCAGGAGAGCGAATCAACCCCGCAGTCGACTGGGAGCTCTGGCGACCTTGCATAGGCATCCCCGGCCTGTGTCCACCGCTATGTCAGTACAAGGACCTGCAGGACGGCACCTACTCACTTGGGTGGGTGAAGCGCGCCAACTTGGCCATGGACGAAATGCTCTACGCACGACACCTGTCAGATCTCAGTCGAGACAGCTGAGCCAGCTGGCGCCGGGCATTTCCCCCATGACGATGCTCCGTCGCGAGGGTTGATCTTTTGTGGGCACCAGCCCGCCTGCTTCAGCTCGTCAATGACACTGTCGCGTTCGCTGCAGTACTCATGCGTCAACGCCTGATCCCCCGAGCCGCCTCTGCACTTTTCGTTCAGCTCCTCGGCAAGACCTATCAAGGGCTGCACTCGCTGCAGCTTGCTGTCGGCGTTGGCCATGGGCGCGAATAGAGCAATCGCGAATAGAGCTGATGCCGCTGGGTAGTTGGTTCTCATGGGGGCGCCCTGACATTTGCGGAAAACCACATTTTAGCCCAGGCACAGTCGCACTTGGGGCCTTCAATCATGACTACAAGGTGACTCTGTGAAGGTCCTGGAACAGTTCCTCATATCGCTCGGCATGAAAGTCGACGAGAAGTCCTTTCAGACCGCCGATAACGCATTCGGCGGCCTGACCCGTTCGGCGCTTCAACTCGGTGCTGTACTTGCAGGAAAGCTCGCCATCGATAAAGTGGTCGACGACTTCAAGCAGGCCGGTACCGAGCTGAACAACTTCAACAAGCTCACCGGTCTCGGCGCTCAGAACGTGCAGATGCTGGGCCAGGCCATTGCCGCCCAGGGCGGCAGCGCTGCCGACGCTTTTGCGGACATGAAGAAGATCCAGGACCTGATGGCATCGCCCATCACTGGTGACACCGGATGGTTCGGCGACGTTGCAAAGCTCGGCCTCAACCCAGATGCCATCATCGGCGCGCAGGATACTGCCGAGGCCTTGGCCAATATCGCGGGCGAGTTTGAGCACATGTCGGCGTTGAACCAGCGTCTCGCTGGCAATGCTCTTGGCTTGGATGATTCAACGGTCCGCCTGCTGATACGAGGTCGTGCCGAGGTCGAGAAGCAACTCGACGTACGCGGCAAGCTTGGGCTGATGACGGAACAACAGATCGAAGATTCCGCTCGACTCACGAAGGCTTCAAGCGAACTGGACATCGCGTTCACCGACATTGGTAACACCATCACCGGTGAGCTTGCCCCTGCCTTTGCAGAGATGGCTGAAGACTTTGTGTCGTTCTATCGCAACAACAAGGACCTCGTCGATTCAGGCCTCAAGGAGTTCTTCGGCGGCCTGGCCGACAACATTCAGCTGGTGGCGGTCGCCATGACGCTGATGGGTGGCTCTGCTGCCTTGAAGGGGCTCGCTACGTTGAGGAGCCTGGTCGGTCTGGGAGGAGCCGCCGCCGCAGCCCGTACTGCTGCCACCGCTGGTGCTGCCGGTGCCGGTAGCGCTGCTGCTGGTGCAACGGCTGGCGCCTCAATGCTGGCCGTCGGTGCCGGCGGTGTCGCCGCAACGCTGTACTCGAGCAAGCTCAACGAGAACGAGGACACTGAGCTACTGAACAACAAGCTGAAGAAAGGCGGCACGTTGGCTGCCGGGGCGACGATCGACTTCTTCAAGGCCAAGGGCTGGACCGAAGAGCAAGCGATGGGTATCACTGCCAATCTTCAGCGGGAGAGCGCTTTCAAAGCAGACGCCGTGGGCGACAACGGCGCCGCATACGGCCTTGCTCAGTGGCACAAGGATCGCCAGGACAGCTTCGCGAAATTCTCCGGCAAGGATATTCGTCAGTCGACCGGCGCCGAACAGCTCGATTTTGTAAACCACGAACTCACCAAGGGCAACGAGCGAACCGCCGGCAACAAGCTCCGCATGGCCGCAACGCCTTACGAGGCTGCAAGCGTTGTATCCACCCAGTACGAGCGGCCAAAGGATCGAGATGGTGAGGCTGCTCGGCGTGGCGAGATCGCCGAGACCTACTCGGGTTCGCGTGCAAGCGAAGCTGTATCAAGCGCCCCGGAACTCACCGCCGAGCAAGTTTCGCGACTCATTCGCGGCACCGACAAGCCAGAAAACTCAGAAAACTCAGAAAGGCCAGAGAGCCCAGAAAGACCAGAAGCTCCAGAAACTGGACTGCTTGAAGGTGTCGAGGCGTGGCTAGAGTCGCACCGCACAACGAATAGGGAGCGGCCAGCGCGGGACGAGCAGGCTCCTACTGCGACCCCGGCGCGCGAAACGCCGCAGGAGTACACGGTGAACGCTGTTGTCCAGGCTCCCGCTCAGCAGGTTGCCCCGCCGGCCGCGGTGCAACCATCTGCCGCCGCGTCGCCCTCGTACAGCGATCACCGGCAGTATCACATCCACGGCGCTGACACCGAGAAGGTTCGACAGCTACTGAACGAGCAGATGGGCCAACTGGCCGAGCAGACAGCGCAAGACTTCAGGAGTCCCGAGCAATGAGCTTGATGAGCATCTTCACCAAGACCCTGCCCAAGATCGGGCCTCTGGAGTTCGACGCAAAGCTCGAGGGCATAGCCAGCAAGGCCGTGGCGCTGACCCAGTACCCGGTCGAGTTCGGTGCAAATGCCAATGACCACGCCATCCTGTTGCCGAACCGGTACCTGCTGACAGGTGCTGTTTCCAACACACCGCTGGGGCTGGGTCTGAGCGATATCGGGATGATGGGCGCCGGCGCGGTTGCTACCGCCGTCGGCGGCGTGGCGGGTGCTGCTATCTCTGCGGTGTCCGCCTACCTTTTGTCCGGCTCCGAGGACACCAGGGCGGCCACTGCCTGGGCATCGCTTACAGCCATCCTGGAAGCTCGCGCCAAGTTCGATCTGGACACCGGCAAAGAGATCATGCGCGACATGATGCTCATTCGCTTGGATGAACGGACCCGGCCAGAGAACGAGGATGGGCTTGTCTTTGTTGCGGAGTTGCAGCAGCTGAGAACGCGTACCTCGAAGGTAGGGCGCGGGGTCACTTCCGCAGATCAACTATTGCAGAACGATACTGTGTCCAGTCAGGGCGCGCCCATGATTGATAACGGCGCTGCGTCCGTCGAGGTTATTCCATGAGCCGATTCAAGGTTGAGCTGCAGGCTCTGCCCGCTCAGAAATTTACGGCCCGGCTTGGCAGCTTCACGTTGACGATCGAGCTTCAGTGGATGGCGCGTGCCGAGGTCTTCCGTGTAAACATCTTCACCGCCCAAGGCGCGCCTCTTACAGCCGGCCGCTACCTACTGCCTGGGGCAGATCTGCTCGCCAGCCTGTATCCACCACCGGGCGCGAACTACGGGTCGCTGATGCTGGTAGGCGATATGGCCACACCGGCTAATTTGGGGATCAACAACATGCTGGTATGGGCCGATGAGTGACGAAATATTCCTACGCCGATATCGCCTGAAGGTAGGCCGGGATACCGGCACGCTGACCTACGAGATGAACCCCTTCGATACCACTGGGGGCGATCGAGACGGCCTACGCGTTACCTTCCAAGTCACGCACTTCGCCGGCGGCGCATTCAGCATCGCTGAGATCACGATCTACAACGTCAATCGCTACTCGGCCCGGCAAATGCTGGGTGATGGCGTTGCGAAGAAGTATGAGTTCATTTCCTTGGAGGCTGGCTACGAGAGTCAATTCGGCACCATATTCAGCGGCCAGATCACTAATGCCCAGCGCGTGCTGGAGGAAGGCGGCTCCACCCGGGGTGTCCGATTCTTCTGCAGGTCGACCGCTAAGGAGCGTGATCAAAACCTGATCAACGTCACCTTGGCCCCTGAAACCGATCCGGTCCAGATCATCGAAGAGTGCGCACGCCCGTTCGGCGCCGAGATCCAGTTCTACGGTGACTTCGCAAATCTGAAGAAGCGATCGCGCGGCACTGTACTGCAAGGCAGCCCGACGTCGTGCATGAACGAGCTGGCCGAAACATACGCCTTCGATTGGATGGTCGAAAATGGCGCGATGAAGATCATCAAGCGGGGCTTCGCCATGCGAGATCAGGTCTACGTGATCAGCTCCGACACCGGAATGATCGGCTCGCCCGTGGTGAGCGATACCGAGGTGGGCATCCGCTGCTCCCTCAACCCCAAGCTGCGGCTCGGTGACACCATCAAGCTTGAGTCGATGGCGCCAAGGTTCGAGTTCTCGGGCGCGTTCTACTACGACATCCCACGCACCATCGGCGAGGGGTACTACAAGATCAACTCCCTGGTGTTCGCTGGTGATTCGCATAGTGACCAATGGGAAAGCCAACTCAGCTGCCTGCGCCTGGGCGCTGCGGCGCAAGCCGGTATATCCGCAAGGGCTACTCGATGAGCGAACCAATGAATGACCCGCTCGCGTCTCGCTTGCAGTCCAGGTTCAGCCAGATGCTGCGCGACTCGTTCGGCGAATACCTGAAAGACAACATGAGGACCAGCGTTCCAGGGCACGTATTGAGCTTCAACCCTAAGACCCAGATGGCCGAAGTCCAAATCGGGCTGATGCTCGAAGACCGGCTGGGTAATCAGCACGCGCGCCGACCGATCATATGCGTACCGGTCCAGTTCTGGGGCGCCGCCGGCGGAACGCTGGAATGTCGAGTGGGCAACGGCACCGAAGGCGCTTTGTTCTTCTCGCAGGAGTGCATCGACTCATGGGTCGACCAGGGTGGCGTGGCGGTCAAGTCCGAGCCTCGCCGCTTCTCGATGAACGACGCCTACTTCATCCCAGGCATTCGATCGCTGCCGGGCGCCATCACCGACTTTGCAAACGACGGTATCCGTCTGCGCAGTAACGACGGCAGCGCGTACTTCTGGATTCATGACGACAAGACACTCGAAGTGGACGGGATTTCGCTCAACGTGAAGTGCACATCCAACTTCGAAAAGCCGGTCAACTTCGAGCAGGCCGTAACCACCGAAACCACTATCACGAACCACGGCATCAGCATCGGGTTCGAGCATGGCCACGTCGGTGTGCAGGCAGGCAATGGCGTAACAGGGGTGGTGAATCCATGACCGTTCGAAGGCTCGACGAAGACGGCGACCTGGCTATGGGTCAGGTCAAACTGCTGACCGGCTATGGCGCGGCTGAAGTCGCGCAGAACGTGGTCACTCGTCTCAAGTTCTTCTTGGCCGAGTGGTTCCTTGACACCTCGGACGGTACTGACTGGTTCGGCAGCGTATTGGGAAAAGGTTCGGCCATGGCTTCGCGCGAGTCCGTGATACGGCGCCGCATCCTTCTGACGCCCGGGTGCGCCGGCATGACCGCCTTCGCGGTCTCCACAGACATCGAGACGCGCGAGCTTACGGTAAGCGCCACGATCGTCAGTCAATCCGGCGAGAGCGCCGATATCAACTATGTACAGGCGATCGTCTAATGGCTCAAATCACCGACCAGGGTATCGCTGGGCAATCCCTCAACGACTATCTAGGCGACATCAAGGACGGCACACTTGCCATCGACCCGGACTGGAACATCGATCCTGACTCGCCAGACGGCCAGCGCATCGGTATCGAGGCCGAACTGCTGGCCAACCTCGACGAGAATGTCGTTGACGCATACCGAAGCAAGGACCCAGACAGCGCCCAGGGCGAGGCCCTCCGTAACATCGGCAAGATATCCGGTGTACTGATCCGAGCCGCCACGTTCTCCGTGGCAAGCATCTCTGTCACCGGACAGGCAGGGGCGGTCATCCAGGCCGGCTCACAGGTGCGCAGTCGCATCGACAACACGCAGTGGCTGACAACATCGGCGATCGTGATCGGCGTGGGCCAGACCGGCACCGGTTTCGTGACCTGTGCTGTAGCTGGCAGGGTGCTCGCTGCTACTGGCGACCTGACGATCATCGGCACGCCTCAGGCCGGCTGGTCGTCGGTCACGAATATGGAGGCCACGCCCGGCACCGCTGCCGAGTCCGATTCCGAATTTCGGATCAGGCGAAACCGGTCTGTATCTCTGGCCGGCAGCAACATGAAGGACAATATGCTGGCGAACATCGCCAACGTGCCCGGCGTCACCGACGTGAAGATCTTGGAGAACAACAGCGATTCACCCGCTGATCCGGACGGCATTCCATACACCGCTATTGCGGTCATCGTGAACGGCGGCACGGATGCTGACATTGGCCAGGCCATGTACGAGAAGTACAACCCCGGCACGCCCATGTATCCGCGCTATAGCACCAAGACTGATAGCTGGGTCGACGCTCCAGGCGCCACCGGCGTCAAGGTTGAGGTGACATCAGCTCGCACTGGAAACGTGGAGACGATGACCTTCCAGCGGGCCATTGGGCTTCCAGTGCACGTAGCACTGAACGTCAAAAAGGTCGGAAACCTGCCGAGCGATATCGAAGACAGACTGCGCAAGGCGATCATTGAAGACTCGACACGCACGCTGTTCTCGGGTGAGACGGTCACCGGATTCAATCAGGGCGGTTATGACATCGGCGAACTGGTTCCAGTGGGCCGCTTGTACACCCCCGTGAACAAAATTCTCGGCCAGTACGGTGACAGCTATATCCAGACCCTCACCATCGGTCTCTCGGCTGGAAGCCAGGGCCTTACCCCGATTCAGCCTGGAATCGCCCAGATGGCGACCTTCGACGCCGAAAACATTCTGGTAACGGTGACCTCATGAAAATGGATCACGTGGCGCGCGCCAAGCTACGCATCATCAATCAGTACCGCGGCAAGCCGCGCATGACCAAGTGGCTGACGCTGCTACCTGACATCGCCAACCGTAGGCTTGAGGCGCCGCTCGACCAGATCACCAGAAGCTACGACGTTGATACCGTCACCGGCGAGATGCTGGACGTGATCGGGCGGATCGTCGGTATCCCTCGACCCATCCTCAGGGGGGCCGCCTACGATGTCTTCGGATACGCAGGCAACGACAACTACACCAACTACAACGTCGCGCCGTACATCGGCACCGGTGCAGACGTAGACGCACCGCTCAACAACGACCTCTACCGCAAGCTGATCAAGGCCAAGATTGCCCGCAACGTCAGCGACGGTACGAGCGACAGCATCATCGAGCTGCTGGAGATCGTGATCGGCGTTAAGGTCACCGCGCTATCCAGCAACGGCGACAAGTCCTTCGACATCGGGATCGCGTCCGAACTCGACAACACTACTCAGTACCTGCTGGACAATTTCGACCTGATCCCGCGGCCGCAGGGCACTCGGATCAGACAGATATTCATCCTCCCCACGAACATTGCTGCCATCGAGCAAGCCTCGGATCGCATTTATTCGTTTGCCAACTTCACGCTTCCAGGAGATGTAGCCTAATGGCCAGACAGCCTTTCAACGTGCGCTGGGCCCAGGGTGTGGAAGCGCAAGACAACGAGAACGTCTACCAAACCCCTGGCGATGTTCGTCTGGGTATCGGCTGGGAGGGCGGGCAGGACAAGGACGCGCCACGAGCTGGGCAAGAGAATTGGTGGCATAACCGGGTCGATACGGCGCTGCAGGACCTAGAGCGCCGCGGGGCGATGGCTTGGCATGCACAGGCCGTCTACTCGATTGGTGCGCCGTGCTTCGCGAGCGACGGCAATTACTACGAGTCGCTTGCCGACAACAACGTGGGGAACATCCCGCAGAGCAGCACATCCTACTGGCGCCTGATCGGCCTGAGCCTTTACTCGAGCTTCAGCGTTGGTGAGTACAAGGACGTGTCGCACAACGGCTCGCCGGACTCAGGCTGGTTGAAATGCACCGGCGCTGTTCTTCTGCGTAACGCATACCCCAAGCTTTTTGCCGTCATCAGTACCACCTACAACACCGGCCAGGAGCTGAGCACCCAGTTCAGGCTGCCGGATTGGCGCGGGATGTTTCCGCGATTTCTTGATGATGGCCGAGGTATCGATGCCGGCCGGGCTCTGGGCAATGTGCCGCAGGCAAGTCAGAACCTCAGTCATGCCCACAGCGCTTCTACCGCCACATCTGGTGAGCACAGTCACACAACAACCTTCACTCGAGAGAAGGTTCCGAACGGCAGCAAAGACAACGCAGTGCTAGGTGACGCGCTCGATGATGGGTACCAGGTGATGGAAACCAGCCGCGCCGGTTCACACGCGCACACCGTGAGTATTGCCTCAAACGGTGGGACTGAAGCTCGCTCAGTCAACCTCGCCCAAGTGCGATGGATTCGATATTTATGACTCAGAAGACCGTATACCAGTACGACGCTGAGGGTTGGTACCAGGGCGAGGCCGTGGCCGATGCTGATCCTCAAGTCCCCGGCAACTGGCTGCTACCGGCTGGCACCACCGAAACCAAACCCCCAACATTCACGGCCGGCAAGATACCCAAGTGGGTCGGCTACAAGTGGAAACTGATCAACCCTTAGGTGGCATATGGAACGCAAGGTTAAGAGACGCTTCACCGACAAGATGGAGCTCTTCTGCCTCGCCTATGTCGAGACCGGCAACGCCTCCGAGGCGTACCGCCGGGCCTACAACACCGCAAACATGGCCGAGAAGACTGCCCAGCGCGAAGGCTACAACACCCTCCAGAAGCCGCAGGTGCAGGCCAGGATTGAAGAGCTAAGGAACCAGGTCATGGATCGCCATGAAATCACCGTCGACACGCTTTTGCTCGAGCTTGAGCAGGCGCGAAGGCTCGCTCTGGAGACTAAGAAGGCCGCGGCTGCCGTGACGGCTACCATGGGCAAAGCCAAGCTCCTTGGCCTCGACAAACAGATCGTCGAGCTGACCGGCAAGAACGGCGCGCCAATCGAGACCCAGTCCACGATCAAAGTGGATCAGGAGGCTCTAGACGCGGTCCTGGGCTGCTTATGAATGAGCTGCTCGACTGGGAGGCAATGAGCGGCGCAGAACGGCAGGCAGCAAGACTTATCAGCGAGCACTCACCTCTGTCGTTCATGCGCGTTTGGTTTCAACTCAACCAAGGCATGAAGTTTCTCTGCAACTGGCACCACCGCTACATGGATCACACCGCCCTACAGGTGCTGCAGGGCAAGCTCAAAAACGTAGTCTTCAACATGCCTCCAGGCGGGACCAAGACCGAGTACTGGTCGATCCACCTCCCGGCCTACGTCATGACGAAGTACGATCGGACGCGGAACTTGAGCGTCTCGTACTCGAAGGCTTTGGTGGAGGAGAACTCCAACCGCATCAAGTCGATCGTCGAGAGCAGCGAATATCAGGACCTCTGGCCCTGCTTGCTGGGCAAGTCCGACGTAGCCAACTGGATCATCTGCGACGAGGACGGCCGCAACAAGCATCAGATGTTCAGCCGCTCAACTGGCGGGCAGATCACTGGCGTTCGTGGCGGCTATATCTCCGGAGGGTTCACCGGCTTCATCAACCTGGACGACCCGGAGAAGGCCGACAGCGCGTTCTCTGCCACCATGCGGGCCAAGGCTCAGCGTATCGTCACAAACACCCTGCGTAGCCGCCGTGCATCGCCTGACACCCCCGTGATCTGCACACAGCAGCGACTTCACACCGACGACGTGTCTGGCTTCCTACTCAAAGGCGGCATGGGCCTGGACTTCACGCACATCAAGGTCCCGGCCTTGGTGACGCGCGACTACATCGAAAGCCTGCCTCCAGAGATCCGGGAGCACGCCGAGCGCGACGTGTTCAACGGCCCTTCGGTGGTGCGCGGCGGCATCGAATACTGGTCCTACTGGCCGGCCAAGGAATCAGTCACCGATCTGATGGCTTTGTGGGACCGCGACTCCTACACCATGGTGAGCCAGTACCAGCAGGAGCCGGTGGCGCTCACTGGGGGCATGATCGACGCAGACTGGTTCAAGACCTACGACCAGCTTCCTTTTCTGGTCTGGCGCGGTGTGTATGCCGACACCGCCCAGAAAACCGGGGAGCAGCATGATTACTCGGTTTTCAGCCATTGCGGCCTGGGCATCGACGGCAACCTGTACATCATCGAAATCGTACGTGGGAAGTGGGATGCAGGCGACCTCGAGGCTGAAGCGTTACGCGTTTGGCAGCGCTGGCAGCCTTGGGACCAGTTTCGTCCCGCAGCACTGCGATACATGCGCGTCGAGGATAAGTCGTCCGGTACCGGCCTGATCCAAACCATCAGCAAGAAAGGTGCTATCCCGATCGAACCCCAGCCACGCGGGCCGGCGGCCAACAAGGTCACCCGGTGCATGGATGCGGTGCCGTGGTTCAAGTCTGGCCGGGTCTTCGTGCCCGCGCTGTATGACGAGCAGGGCAGGAAGATCGAGCACGTCCGTGACCATCGCGGCCAGTCCGTTGCGGCCACAGATTGGGTTGTGCCTTTCCTGACAGAGGCAGCGGCCTTCACTGCGGACGATAGCCATGCGTTTGACGACCAAGTCGACACTATTTTCGACGCCGTGGCCGACATGCTGATCAGCAACAGCGGCGACTTCTTCTCCAGTGGCTGGCTTTGACCAAATCTGAAATCCCACGCTGACCACTCCGGTCGCGCTCATTTAATTCGCCCTAAGGAAATGACATGGCTGACCAGACTCAGCGGCTCGAAATCGCCACCGTAAGAGCGGAAGTCGGTAGCAACATCCTGTATCTGTTTTCGAATGCTGCCGAAGGTGCGCAGCCCATCGCGACCGAGTCCGGAGAGATCAAGAATCTCAAGCAGGTCATAGCTGCAATCCAGGACGAAGCGGCTGAGAAGATCAGCGTTGCCACGACTATTTTTCAGACTGCTGCAGCTGGCCTGGCCGCTACTGCTGATGGTGGGGTCTATCTGGTGCAGTCCCCGGCTGCCGACATGATCTATACCGTCTGGAAGAACCAGGCCGGCTCTGCGGTAAATACCGGCAAGACTGCTATGTCTTCGCAGGCCATCCAGGACGCTCTGACAGCCTCGAACGAGGCAGCCCAGGCAGCTGAAGAGGCAGCAGATATCGCCACCAGCCGCACGGCCGGTTTTCTTCAGCCCGCAGCAGAACCCCCGACCAGTCGAGACGATGGCCTTCCCTTGCAGGTAGGCGATCGGTATTTCAACACGGTCGATCAGGCGGAATATCTGTTTCAGATAAACGGGTGGGCAAGCAACGACAGCCTCGAAGCGATATCGAACCTGGAGGCGCTGATCACAGCTACGCCCGCTCCTGGGAAAATTCCGCAAGCCGATGAGGGGGGGCGCCTCAATCTGGGCTGGTTACCAGATAGCCTTCGCAAGGCAGCAATATTGGGTGAGGTAGTTTTTACCCCAGCAATGTTCGGCGTGACTGGAGACAGCACTACTGATTACACTGAGAATATCCGCCGGATGCACGCCGCCGCGAACGCAATACCTGGATCTAAGGTTGTATATGCAGGCGTGGGAACTATAAATATCCAAGCTAATGCTTCAATCCTCATAAATTCTGATACGGATTTCTCAGGCTCATTCATTAAGTTAATAGGAGGTATGGTATCTCCTTTGCCAGATGATCGGTTAAACCGGCTTTTTTATGTGAATGATCCGAGTTTGGCGTCGTTCACTGTGCCTCTGATACAGAGTGAGCTGACTGAGGGGGCAAGTCAGTTTACCGTTCCGGATACGGTTGGGTGCGGACTATTGAAAGTGGACTCCAACAAAAGGGTTGGAAGCCGAACTACAGCTCCGACTAAGTTTAGGTATTACACACAGGTTTTTGCACTGGAGCGTGGTGGAGTTTTGGTTCCTGGAGGCCTAGATACTGATCTTGTGTCAAATAGCGTTACCGCAACCTTTTATCCAGCACCTAAAAACTGGATAAAAATTAGGGGGCTGAGCGCAGATGAGCAAACCTTCAACAACCAAGAGCTTTTAGTGATAAATAGGTCAATGGTGGTTGTGGAATGCCCAGTCTGTGAGCCCACTGGAAAGAATGCGACACCTGAAAGTGTAAACTATTTGCTTCGTATCCTTACCAGTATGAATGTAGTGGTGACAAATAGCTGTATTTCCGCTCAGTCTGCAATCGGCGTTTCTACTTACGGTATAAATGTTAACGCCTGCGCCAACGTTTGGTTTGAAAAAGCTTTTGGTGGTGGGCGAAATACATGGGGGATAATGATAACCAACTATGTTAACGGGCTTTATATCAATGACTGCCATCTAAACAGATTTGATACTCATGAAGGTGCGCATAACGTATTTATCAAGGGGGGTAGTTTGAATGGCTATCCATATCAATATGGTTGGGGTGGCGGTCAGATATTAATGGATGGTGTTACAATAAACTCAAACTCGCCTACCCTAAGGGCGCGTACTGACTACGATAACAATTTCAATGGAAGTATTCGGCTTAAGAATATCCACTATAACCTAGGAAGGATTTCTGCAAATCCCAATACTGGTATTTTTGAAATGGCCCCTATCTTTGACGCAGAGAAGCTTGGTGGTGATGCTGGATCTGTCCGGTGGGCCAACGATATTGAGATATCTGATATCACAGTTAATTTCGTTGGTGATGGAGATATATTGCTTTGTCGTCCATTTAATGCCGCGTTGATAAATTCTAGCGTTGCAGTTCAGGCGCCAAATCGCATATCCATACGCCGTATAAAATCATCAAGAAAGCGCATGATCATCTCAATCGATCCTGCGTTTCAATCTTTTAATGCTCCAGAGTCTGGTCGTTGCAAAATTTCTCTTGAGGAGTTCGAAACGACGCCTAGCCCTACTTACCCAACCCTTAATAGGGCTAATCCTGTTTCTGGTTATGCTGCAGCAGGTGGAGGGTATGACGTCATCATAAATCGTGTCAAAAACTACAGCCAGTACTTCGCGGCACCTAAAAACTCGGCTGTCGATATATATAACTCAACGATCACCGCGATAAGATCATTTTCCGGCACCTCATCGGGACAAAAGATAAATATCTACAGCTCTGAGATAGCAAATACCATCTCGCTTGCCGCTGGCGGCCAGGGCGAGCTGGGTGCGGGCACAGCAGAGCTGAGCCTGCGCGACTGTATCATCAGGTCGAACGCAAACATAGCTGCTGCCACCGCGCTAAATGGGTTGCTTATTGCCACAGGAGTAACGTGCGCCCTTCCTTCGGGCGTAACTGTTTCTACTGCATTTACTGGCTATAAGAGCTCTAGTCTTTACCAGGCCTAGGCATTTCCAGATCTGGAAATAGCACCCTGAATTAGCCATAGGTCGAGCATAGCCTCTCCACTGAAAAACCTGTTATTCTCTGCCGTGTTTGATGAAGCAGGATCTTGGCTTTCTTGAACCGGAAGGCTTGTTTTACAGGTTTTGTATGGTCATTTCCTTCCGATTCAAACTTGTCATTTTACTGATTGTCACGAAGGAAAAACTTGCGGTTAGGGAGGCTGTTGTGACTGAAGAGCGAATAGTTTACGAGGATGATCATTTGATAGTGCTCCATCGCCATCTGGGCAGCACTTTGATTATCTCTTTTAACGAGCGAGGCTATAGAAGCATCAAGGAATGTTGGGGTAGTAAGGTATTTCTTTCTCTAGGGCTTTCGTCTCTCGGTTACGTATCAAAAAAACCTAACTGGTTTCCATTGGATAGCGTCAAAAGATCGTTGGCGGCTGTTGGTGGAATTATAGATTCCTATTCCTGCAGAGTGACCTATGGTCACTCCCAAGGTGGATACGCATCACTGAAGTATTCGGCTTGCCTCAAAGCTGACGCTGTCCTCAGTTTTTGCCCCCAATTCTCAATAGATCCTGACGATCTTGATAATATAGATAATAGATTCAAAAGGTACTTTACCGACAAGAGGCAGCACGCGAAGATATCATTCGAAGATGTTTCCACTAAGGCAAATGTTTACATTTTCTATGATCCCAGCTCCAAGCTTGATAGGTTTAACCTAAATAAAATTACTGATGCAGTAAGTTTTTTGATTCCGGTGAAGGTGTTTGGCACGGATCATTCTTCTATCAGACCATTTGCTAATAGAGAGGCTTTTTCAGAACTCGTGCGCATGTCCGCAATAGGGGATACAGTTGGCATAAAGGAACTGAGTAGAGCACGTAAAAAACTATGGAGGGAAAGGCCTGCGTTCCTAGCAAGAAGCTTGGCCGAGAGCAAGCTGGATACTGCTATAAAGGTTTTGAGTGGAAAGCATAATTTACTAAGCGAGGAGACCTCACCTCTTATCGTTCACTTTCTGGCCGAAAAAGGTCGATATGAGTATCTGTCGAGGCACGCATTTGACTTCATGCCCTTTGTTCAAGAAAAAGAAGCTCGGCACTTATACAGGGCTCTTCTTGCTACAGACGACATTAAGGGCGCCATTCGATTTAGCTCTGATTACTTCGTTAGGCGCGGAATTCGACTTATGTCGGATGACCTGGTGCCTAAACAGCTTTACGCCGAATGCAGCTGGGTTTTCTTTTGTGAGGGTTGGTCTGGCTACGAGAGATATGGTATTTGGGCTGTCTCCAAAAGATCCAGACTGATTATCGATTGGGCGAAGGTTCCAGACTCATGTAAACTATTAAGGATCAAATTCTCTCAGGTCTTAGAGGGAAGGATTCACATATCTGCTAAAGCCTTTTCTGGCTCTAAAGATATGAATTTGTCTTTTGATTCGGCCGGACAGGTTGTGATTACTCGTGAGGGGAGGATTATAGAGGTTGAATTCTATTCGGACTATTTGATTTGCCCTTACGCTGAGGGGGTCGGTAAAGACTACAGGTACCTAGGCGTAACTCTAACTAGCCCAAAATCCTGGCTGTCATGAAAGTCCATATTAAATATTGACTCCTAAAAACCTCTCAGCCCGCCCAGTGCGGGTTTTTTTTCGCCTGGAGAAAAGCATGACCAGTGGAAACCGCGGCATCCGCAACAACAACCCCGGCAACATCGATTTCAACCCGCGCAACGACTGGCAGGGCCAGCTGGGCTATGAGCAGGGCGTGGCCAAGCCTAGGTTCGCCCGTTTCGACTCTCCCGAGAACGGCATCCGCGCGCTGGCGAAGCTACTCATCAACTACCGAGGCAAGGACGGCATGCCTGGCGTGGGCGGCAAGGGAATCGACACCGTGCGCGAAACCGTGAGCCGCTGGGCCCCCGGCGTCGAGAACGACACGGAGTCCTATATCAAATCCGTGGCCCGCGCCCTCGGCGTTCAGGCCAACCAGCCCATCGACATCCGCTCTCGCGATGTGCTGCTGGTGATCACGAACGCGATCATCAAGCACGAAAACGGCGGCAACCCGTACGCGCCATCGGTGGTTGCCGAAGGCGTGCGGCGCGCCCTGGCCTAACTCCCTGCCGTCCAACTGCAATCGGGCAACAACCACGCGCTCCGCTGCGCTGCTTTCCAAAGGTAACCCCCATGGCTGCATACACTGCTCAAAACACGTTCGCTTGGCGACTTTCCAACTCGCCGGTTGTGATAACTGCTGCAATCACCTCGGGCACAGTCGTGGTCGAGAAATCCGCCGGGGATACTTGGGTCCCTGCCTACACATTTGCAGAGACTGGCTGCCAGGCGTTATGGCTGGGGCGCGGTAAGTACCGTGTCACTCCGACCGGCAATTCTGTCTACGAGGTTGATGAGCTATGACAGTCACGGCGGGCAATGGGGTCGCCGCTGCGCCAGGCATCAAAGCGTCCATTCAAGGTGTCATGGCCGGCGGTGGAGACAGCCGAGGGCTGCAGTTGATCCCGAACTACAAGTTCGCAACCGACCTTGCGGGATGGTCGGCTGACGGCGGCTACGCGCGAAAGACCGAGGCAGGGTTCAATGGTGGCGATCCGTTTGTCGAGTACAACGGCGTATCAGGCAACTTCGACAACTTCACCACCTCGAACGATGCTGCGTCGGGCCTCCCGGTGCAGCCGTCAACCACGTACGTCATCAGCGGAACCAGAACCGCGAGCTTCACCGGGAACTACCCTCAAGTGCAGATCAATACCGGCGAGGATGACGGCGCCGGCCATGCTTTCCCAGGCACCACCCTGAGCTCCATGCGATTCACGGCGGCTGCGGCCGAAACTCGTTGGTCACTGCAGTTCACCACTGGTGCTGATACGAAGAGGGTCTGGATCCGATTCCAGGGCCTGGGTGGTGTCGGCAGGTTGAGACTGATGAAGCTCAACCTAACGAAGGATGCCACCGTCCAGCCATACCGAGATTATTTCCAAAATGGGAAGTGATGAAATCACCATGCTCAGAGGTGTCGCATGCCGCTTGCGCAAAGACTAATGGGGTACGGAGTTATCGCGCTGTTGCTGGTAGGCCTTTGCGGCGCTGCGCTTTACGCCGCCTACAGCCACGGCGTGACGGTGACCAATGCAGCGCGGGACGCCGAGTGGTCGCAGGCCGTGGCCACCCAGCAGGCTGAACTTGCGCGGGCGGTGCAGGCTGTGCGCGAAGAAGAACAACGCCTCCAACGCGAGGCTAATCAGGTAGGAACCGATGCGAGAGAAAAGAACGCTGCTGCCGATGATGATGGCCGCGGCCTTGACGCTGCTGGCGACCGGCTGCACGTCCAGGCCGGAAAGCTTGCCGCCAGCGCTGGCGCCTGCTCCCGTGATACCGGATCTGCCGATCGAGGCGCGTCAGCCACCCGCGCCGCCCTGGTGCTCTCCCAACTGCTCGAGCGGGCTGATGCGAGAGCGGGAGAACTGGCAAAGGCTTATGACCGAGCCCGAATAGCGGGGCAGGCCTGCGAGCGGGCCTACGACCTGATCAGCGGCGCCCAGTCTGCCCGGTAGCTGGATCACTGAGCATCCTTTGCGTTGCCGACGATCCACAGCAGGTCCCGCCAAGGGAACACGCTCTGAACCCTGATCAGCTTGCAGGTCGGGCCGTGTACGAATGGCTTTGCCGAATCCTGTAGCGATTGCCACCCATCACAGCTTCTGCAGCGGATGTGTGGAAAGGGATCATCGTGCACAGACCAGAACTTGGTCCAGGTGTCTACGTCACTGAGCTTGGGTGTCAGATTCAGCCATTCCAGCGTGTCCATATGCGCCTCCGTTGTCCTGGTCCAAGCATAGTGAGCGCTGGTGCTCTGCGCTAGTGGGCTCGGCAAGTGCTGAATCTGGCGCTGCAGACGTTTCGGGGAAGGGATAGGGAATCTCAGCTGCTTGCCGGGCGGCCATCTGCATACCGCGCATCTTGTTGCCGATCGCTGACAGCTCGACGTGAGCAGTGGAAAGGTCGCGCTTGTAGGAAGCCAGCAGGTGCAGCGCTTGATCGCGCTCGCGCGCGGTGATGGCGTGAATGTCCACCAGCTTCAGGATGTTCGCGCGTGCCTGGCGCAGGTCAGCGGCCACCTGCTCATACTCTGCTTGGACCAGGGCAGCCTGCTGCTTCCATATCTGGGCTTCGGTGGGTATGCCAAGGCATCCGAACTCTTCGTCTTCGATTTCCATATTGCTGCTCGCAAGTACTGTATGTGCGCACAGTATTCGAGGTCGGGCGGATTGCTCAAGGGTGGGTCGATGGGTGGTGCAGGGGTGAGGGGTATTCGGTCGGCAGAACGCCGGGGGAGGGTTCGATCTGTCCAGTCCTGACTGGAAGACCACAGTGCTTGAAATTGCTCAAATCAGCTTCATTCTTGCCTCATTGCTGAGATTTTGCTAAAGCAACGTTTCGGTTATCTCTAAGCGACTGAAATTATTAAACAAATTATTTTAGTCGATTCGATCCATCATGGGGGCAACACTGAAGCGGCGAGACGGCTCCAGGCTAGGTGTGGCGGGCGTTTCAGCTACATTCTGTACCATTTTACTCTGCGCGTTTTGTACCGGTTTTCGGGTGTTTTCGGACGTTTTCTTGGGGTGGGTGGTAAGTTTTGCCACCCTGACGATGACCTTTATCCCTTTTGCCGTGGCCATTGTTTGCTTGGAAAAACGGGCGGACGAGGGGGGGGCTAAACAGGTCGGATCTGTACGAAACGTTATGGGAAGCAAGTCTACCAAGACGCTCGGTCGTTCGTGCGAAAACAGGTTGGGAGGGCTTTTATTTTGATGAAGCAGAAGAGGGTAATGACGTAGTCGTTTTTGAAAATGATCGCTGAAGGTAGTGCCGTCGTTTTGACCAGGCATTTCGTAAAGCCAGTCAATAGCGCTGGTATTGTTCAGGCCGTCCTCAATCCTTCAGTCTAGGGCCTGGCGGTTAGCGCGCTCCGCCTGATAGGGTAAGGCCAAAACCTCCAACGGATTGGTTGCCATGTCAGAAGCCATTCAATCACGACGCCTTTGTTTACGTCCTCCGGTACCAGCAGTCTTTGATGCTGCACGATATCTGGATGCCGCTTGCTCAGCACACATATCTGGGAATCGAGCCCTTGCCGAAGAGCTGATCAAAGCGGCTGACATGCCTGAAGTCCGCGAATGGACAGAGTCGTTGTGGGGCAAGGCGAGCCCCTATGTTCGCAAGCAAGATGTGCCAGGCGCGCCACCCGTGCAGGCCAAAGAACATCGAATCCCGGTGAGGATGCCCACAGCCGCTGAAAAAAGGATTCTGCATCAGCGAGACGGCTTCCATTGTCGGTTTTGCCAAGCGCCGGTCATTCGTCCCGAGGTGCGGACTCTACTCAGACGACACTATCCCTCATCGCTCTCTTGGGGAAATGCAAACCGAGATCAGCACGCTGCATTCCAAGCACTGTGGGCTCAGTACGACCATGTGCATGCTCATGCTCGCGGAGGTGACAATAGTCTTGGCAACACTGTAGTCACCTGCGCCCCCTGCAACTTCGGGAAGATGAACTATACGCTTGAGGAACTTGGCCTCGCAGATCCACGAGACAGAGCGCCAGTGCCCAGCAGGTGGGATGGACTTGAGCGATTGCTGACTCATACGTAAACGCGTCGGCATGACACTTTGTCAACGTTTTCGCTGTATTCGCCGTAACCTTGCAATCAGAGTGCGAGCCGCATTTTGATGGGGGTTTCGACCCTGCCGCATGGAAGTGTGCAAGGCGGAAGCTCTTCGATCCAGATGAAACCAAGCTTTCTGTAAAGTGATCGAGCTGCCGTGTTTGACGTGAAAACGCTGAGGTCGACAGAGTTGAAACCAGCTTCTCGACAGTGCCTTATCACTACTGAAAGAAGAGCGAATCCGTAACCATTCCGGCGGTACTCTCGCTTGACCTGCATTCCCAGAATTCCAACGAACTCGCTGCCGCCTGTCCGGCAAAAGCTATCTGGATAGGCTTCAGCTGAGCCGATTATTTGACCTTCGCGCTCGATCACATAAACCGGCCAACGATTTTCCACCACCTGTGTCAACGCATGCTCGACTGCTTGAATAGGAGGCGGGCTTGAACGTGCCGAGTAAAGGCCCTCAGCGCTTACCTCACAAAATAGGGCGTAAAACGCGTTTAGATCGTTGAGTGTGATAGGCCGTACTTCCATGTTTACCTCACCGTTTTGATGCTGCGTCAGATTTGCAAAGGATGGACCGCGTTACCTGAAACCCTTCATGTGTAGCGGTCTCCGGTAGCATCTCGCTACGCCGGGTCAGGGGGAGATCGGAACCCAGCCGCCAACGCCCCTCCAGTATTTGAGCACAAATGTACTTTCACCGTAGCGAGGTGCGCTGACGGCCATTGGCGTCGAAGTTATCATCGGCCAGCCAGCGCTCGAAAAGGAGCTTGTTAGCTGGCCAGTCTTCAGCAAACTGTGCATACCAGGCTGTATCGCGCCATCTGCCTTTGATGATTTGAGCTTGACGCCAAATGCCCTCAAAGGAAAATCCTAGTCGCAGTGCCGCGTTTCGAGAGGGCAGATTAAGGGCGTTACACCGCCAAGCGACTCTGTTGAAACCAATAGAAAAAGCGTGATCAATAAGAAGGTAGATCGCCTCAGTTGCGGGTCGTGTCCGCTGCATTTCTGGTGAGAACCAGATGCTGCCTAACTCAAGAGCGGCATTGTCCGTATCGATGTCGCAAAACGAAATCCATCCGCTGACGCTTCCATTAGAGGGTAGAACAGAAAAAAATGGCTGATCTGCAAGCCCCTCGAGTCCAGCCACATGCGCCTCGAATTTCGCGTAGGATTCGAACGGGCCGTAGCCAAGATACGTCCAACTTTCGTCCGCGTTTTGAGCTGTGTGCCACAGGTCTGGAGCGTGACTTCTGGTCAGGGGGATCAGCTTGACGCTCTTACCTACATGGCTCCGTTTGGAAGGGGGGCGACATTCTGGTATGGATGCGATAGGCCCGATAGGTAGCGGTGTCATTGTTTCTCCCATAGTGAATGTCTTCAGTAGTTTGCTCGACGAACTGGAGGCCATTGATCGGCTTGTCGTAACACTTTGCCACACCAGCCTCAAACTAATCATGGCAGCAATTCTACCCGCATGGCGCTTTGAAACAGCGGTCGCCGAGAGAGTTTAGGTGTGTGACAGCAACATCAATTCAATGGGGAGTTGGTGTCCGGTTTGGTAGGAGCAAGTCCACTGGATCTAGTCCTTGGCAGGGGGGCGGAGATCAAGTCTGGATTGGAGCCAGGAGGATTGTTGAGTGGGATGACGCTGCGATCTTTGGATCATGAGACGCTTGACGTTATCAAACTAGTGGAACGTGAGTCAGAATTCAGCAGCAAGCACTCAGTTTTCAATCAGTTTTCAATCGCGAAAATCAGGAAGATCCACTATGGCCAAGAAAGCCAACAACCCGTTCTACTTCGCCGGCGCCCCGTTGATTGCAGTCGGCTGCGCCTTCGCCGCGATCGGCGCCTCGGGTCAGGAGGCTTTTGGATGGACGTCCATAGGACTGCTGGTGCCTGGCGTGGCTCTGCTTGTTGCGGGGCTTATGAATAGGCGCCGGGCGAGCTGAACACGTCCGTCCACCGACTCTGCAGGTAAAGGGAACGGGATCATCGGTAGAGGGGCAAGACGCATGAGTGCATCATCAACCCGAGTTCAGCACGCTGTCTCCGCCGCGGCGATGGCTGGGTGTTTCAGCGTGCATCTGGAAGCCGTCACCAGCGGCACGGTCTCGCATCTGGTCATCATCGATGATCACGAGCCAGCCGCCGTGCTGCTGAGCGTCGACGCTTATCAAGCGCTGCAGGATGAGCTTGAAGATCTGCGTTCTGAACGCCTGGCCATCGAGCGCCTGCCTAGCATAGACAGCGATGTGACCTTGAGCCTGGAAGAAATGAACGCCCGGTTCGAATAGGCATTTGTGCCGCACATTTGCGTTCTTCGTTTCCAGTGGGTGACGGATACAAAGCCCAATCTACCAAGCGATTCTGAAGCTTCCTGCGAATGATGTTCGAACGCCACGAACATGACCTGCCCATCACACCTTCCAAATCCTAGAAACCCGCCCCAGCCCCCACGAACTTCCGGCAGTGCACCGACGCATCGCGAATCATGAAATTGACCAACGTCGGCGAGACGCCCAGCTCGGTGGCGATGTCTTTCTGTGGTTTGCCGTGCACGCGGTACATCAGGAAGGCGTAGCGGGCGCGCTTGGGCAGTTGGGCCAGGGCGCGGTCGACCTTGCCCAGGGTCTGGCGGTCGACGTTGATCGACTCCGGGTTGGACATCTGGGGGACTGTGTCGAGGGTCTGGTCGTCCTGGACGAAGTAGCGCTGTTCGGTGGCCTGCTTGCGGTAATGGTCGATGGCCAGGTTGCGCACGATGCGGAAGATGTAATTGAGCTGGGCGTTGAAGGGCAGCATGCCGGCTTTCATTCTGCGCACTCGCAGATAGGCATCCTGGACGACATCTTCGGCGTGGCTGCGGCATCCGGTGATTTGCGCGGCGATTTTGATCAGGCCCTGGCGGTGCGAAATGAGTGTCTGCAGCAGCGAGGGGAGGTCGTGGAGTGAGTTATCCGTGCTACGTGAATCCTGCATGTTGATACCTGCGGCGGGCAGTGACAGAAAGTATGTCCTTATGTGACGGCGCTCAAAGTAGAGTTGTTGATTCTCATTGTCAAATGAGAAATTGTTCTATTCATAGGTTTTCTTGATTGCGTGAAGGAATTAGCCCGCTCGTCAAATGAAGGCTAATTTTTGGGAGGTGTGGGACGTCTTTGAGGGGTAGGCCTGTGCTACGCGCAGGTACGTTGGGTAATTTTCAGGAGGCAAGGCAATGGCGTTCGACCGCGAAGACACGATGTTTCTGGTAGTGGTGAATCACGAGCAGCAGTACTCGATCTGGCCCGATTTCAAGGCCGTGCCGGCGGGTTGGTCAACGGTGAGGGAAGCGGCGTCCAAGGCCGAGTGCCTGGCCTGGATCGAAGCCAACTGGACGGACATGCGCCCGGCCAGCCTGCGTGAAGCGATGGGGGCTTGAGGAAGTACGCGTGACCGCGCGGCGCGTGGCAGGGTCACGCGCCGTCGTCATTTTGGGGCACCGAGCATTCAAGGTGGCCGAGGTGAAGCGGGTCTTGGCGACGATCAGTCCCTTGGGGTCCAGATGAATCCGGTACTTGCCAGAGGGGCCGATCGCCGTGTGCCTGGTCAGCCGTTACCAGCGGTAGTTGACCGACCCGATCAGCGCTCGCTCGTCGCCGTAGCGGCATGAGACGTTGCAGAACAGGTACTTCTCGTTGGCGACGTTTTGCGCCTTCATGGCCACGGTCCAGTTCTTGTCGACTTCATAGGTAACTTTCGCGTCGAACATCGTGTAGGCGGAGACCTTTTCGTTGGCGTCCGAGCTGGACGTACGGCTGGTACCCATGTAGCGGGCGCCGCCGCCGACCACGACCTGAGGCAGGCCCAGGGCGGTCAAGCGGTAGTCGGCCCACAGGTTGGCCATGTGATAAGGCACGCCGTCGATGCGCGTGCCCACGCGGGTGGACACGGCATCGTCGGTGATCTTCGCATCGGTGTAGGTGTACGAGGCGGTGGCGCTGAGGTTCGGGGTGATGTCCGCTTTGGCCTCGAGCTCCACACCTCGCGCGCGGGTTTCGCCGAACTGCACGGTGTTGCCAGTGAGGTCGGTGCTCAGCGAGTTCTTCTGCTTGAGGTCGTAGACCGCAGCGCTCAGCAGGGCCGTGGTACCGGGCGGGGTGTAGCGCACGCCGATCTCGTACTGCTCGCCCTCGGTCGGATCGAACGAGGTGTTGGCGTTGGCGTTGAAGACGTTCGCCGGCAGGAACGACTGGCTCCAGCTGATGTACGGGGCCAGGCCGTTGTCCGCCTGGTAGACGAGGCCGACACGGCCGGTGGCTTTCTTGTCATCGCGTGGTGTGCGGGCGCCGCTGGCGAAGTTGTAGGTGCGGCTTTCGGCCCAGTCCTGGCGGCCGCCCAGCAACAGAATCCACTTGTCGTCGAACTTGATCTGGTCTTGCAAGTAGACGCCGGCCTGGGCGCTGTGCAGGTCCGAGCCGGTGTTGGCGGATGTGGCGTTGGTTGGCACGCCATACACCGGGTTGGCCGGGTTGAATATGGAGTTGGCGCCGGCGAAGCGATGGGAGTCGTAGGTCTTGTGGTAGTAGTCCACGCCCGCCAGCAGGGTGTGCTGCCAGCGACCGCTGTTGAGGGTCCATTGCACGTTGTTGTCGCTGGTCCAGCCTTCGGAGCGTTCGCGGCGGATGCTGGGTCGGCGCGCCAGCTGGCCCCGGTTGCGCAGGGCGGCGCTGCCGGTATCGGCGACCTGCATGTAGTCCCAGCTTAGATCCGCCTCGAAGTGGCGCAGCGAGTGGCGGATTTTCAGGTCGGGAGTGAATTCGTGTTCGAACAGGTAGCCGATGCTGGTCGAATAGTTGTTGTAGTGATCGAAGCCGCGCTCGCCGGTGAACAAGTCGCGGTCGACCTTGGGGTAGCGGGTGCCGGACGAGGTGGTCAGGTCGAAATCCAGCGGCGGTGCGAAGCCGGTGCGGGTTTCCTGGTAGTTGGCCAGGAGGGTCAGCGAGGTGCTGTCGTTCGGGCGCCAGGTGAAGGCGGGGGCGATGTAACGGCGGTCGTCGTCGGCGTCGGTGGTCTGGGTGTCGCTGTCGCGCCACAGGCCGGTGAGGCGATAGGAGAACTGCCCGGCGTCGTCGATCGGGCCGCCCAGGTCGAAGCTGTACTGTTTGCGTGCATGGCTGCCGTACTCGACGTTGACTTCATGCAGCGGCGTATCGGTCGGGCGTTTGGTGATGGTGTTGATCAGACCGCCCGGTGAGAGTTGGCCGTACAGCACCGAAGAGGCGCCCTTGACCACTTCCACGCGCTCCAGGCCGTAGGGTTCGATGCCGCCGTCATACACGCTGCCTTGCAGTTTCATGCCATCGCGCAGAATGCCGCCCGTGCCCGAGCCGACGTTGAAGCCGCGGATCACGAAGTCGTCGGCGACCCGGCTGAACCCGCCGGGCTGGGCGATCACGCCTGGTGTGTAGCCCAGAGCCTCGGCCAGGGTGTCGGTCTTGCGGTTGTCCATCTCGTCGCGGGTGACGACCGAAATCGACTGCGGAATGTCCTTGATCGCCGAATCGGTCTTGCTCGCGCTGGTGCTGCGCGTGGCCACGGGACCCTGGATCTGCCCGGTCGGGTTCTCGAGGACCCTGGCGTCGATGTTGGTTTCCTGCAGTTCCAGGGTGCCGCTCGAGGCGGCAGTGCTGGCGCTGTCGGCGGCGTAGGCTGTACTCAGTGGCAAGCCACCGAGCAACAGCGCCAGTGTCAGCGGATGGTAGACGAAGACTTTTTTTGCGGGCATGGCGGCTCCTGAGTGTGAAGTGTTGTTTTTCTGGTGAGTTGAAGTCATGTCGCCCGCTGCATGATCCCCATCAAGCAGCGGGCGTCCCATTGGCGGCGGTTACGGGCAGTACTCGTCGAAGAACGTCTCGCGCTCCAGGCGCAACAGGGCGGCTTGCTTGTGCGGCAGGGTGATGGTCTTGAGCCTGCCGTAGCCCTGGGATTCGAGGAAGCCGATCTGCCGGGTGTGGTCGATCCGCGGTTCGCCGAGGATGCGCTGGGTGCGCGGCTCGTCGATGAACATGTAGTGCATGAGCGAGCGGAACCAGCCCTTGAGCTTGCCGGCGCTCTGGTGCTTGCTCTCGCCGACCACCACGTGCCAGCCACGGTCGTGGTCTTGGACGTCGTAATAGGGAGCGATGCGATCTTCCTTGCACCAGTAGATCTCGAAGTAGGCGAACGGCTCGCCGTCGTAGCTGCCGATCAGTGGCAACACACGTGGGTCATCGAGCATCTGTTGCAGGTATTCGGCGTGTTCTTCGGGGCTGCCGGTCTGCTCCCAGAAGAACGCGACCTGCTCCAGGTTCATCCAGCGATTGAAGCGTTCCAGGTCCAGACCGATGTCGACGGTGCGCAGGGTGAACGTGGTCTTCAGGCCCGGTAGTTCGCGGCGGTAGACCTCGCCGTGCGGGATCGGCGGGCGCTGTGGGTGACGCTTGTCGCCGCTGAACGTGTAGCGCAGCGGCATGCCGGCGGCCGATGGAGTGGTGAGCCAGGGCAGCGGGTGTTGCCAGAAGCTGCTGCGGGCGCAGGCCAGGCGTGCGGTGCGGCCGTCGTGGCCCAGAAGGGTATCGAACACTCCTTCACGCACCGCGTCGCGCGCGCGGTCGAGGGCGAGCGGGGCGCTGACTTCCAGCCCAGGGACGCGTGACGAATTGCAGAAGACCTGACCGAGCAGGGCGAGCAGGCCGCTGACCGGGAACGCCACGGGCAGGTTCTCCAGCCGCACATGGCCGTCCTGGCGGAAAAAGTGCACCGGTTCGATCCCTTCGATTGCCAGACTGCCGTTGCCATCGTCCGCCACCTGGGCGATCACGTGGCGGCCGTCGGCCAGGGGCAGGGTGAAGTTCGGCGTGGTCATGGTGCTTCTCCGTGAGTGGCTTCTCGCGTGTGCCAGCGCGCAGGAACCTACCGGGTACTGACCGGTCGGGTGGTTCCAGGGCATAGCTTAGGTAGAATTGTAACGAATGGGAATCGTAATTATTTAAGGTTGATTCCCATCTTTACTTGCTTCCTTGCTGATTCTGCTCAGCGCTTGCGCACCAGGAGCCACATGAAATACGGCCCGCCGATGAAGGTCGCGAAGATCCCCGCCGGGATCTGCCACGGGAACACCAGGTTGCGGCCCAGCCAGTCGGCCAGCACCAGCAGCGTGCCGCCGAGCATGGCCGAGAGCAGCAATTGCGCGATCGGCCGGCGTGCGCCGAGCATCCGTGCGATGTGGGGCGCGATCAGGCCGACGAAACTCAAGGGGCCGACGGCCAGCGTGGCGGCTGCGGTCATCACGGCGGTCAGCAACAGCAGGGCCAGGCGGCTGCCGCCCAGGGATATCCCCAGTGCCCGCGTGCGCTCGGCGCCCAGGGGCATGATCGCCAGCCAGCGGTTGCACAGCGGCGTGACCAGCAGGAACAGCACCGCCAAGGCACTGACGACCAGCGCCTGGCCGGCGTCGATGCGATAGGTCGAGCCGGTCATCCAACTGAGCATGAGCAGCACCCGGGAATCGCCGCTGACCATGAACAAGGCGGCGAACGCATTGAGCAGGGTGCTCAGCGCGACGCCGGTGAGCAGCATGCGGTCTGGCGCGAAGGCGCTGCGCCAGCTCAGCGCGACGATGGCCAGCAACGCGATCAGGGCGCCGGCGATGTCCGCGGTCAGCAGCACCCAGGGGTTGAAGCCGGGGACGATGACCAGCACCAGAATGCCGCCCAACGCCGCACCGGAACTGACACCGAGCATTTCCGGGCTGGCCATCGGGTTGCCGGTCATGCGTTGCATCAGGGTGCCGGCCAGGGCCAGCAGCACCCCAGCGGCGAACGCGGCGGCCACCCTGGGCGCGCGCCAGGGCAGCAGCGCATCGAAGGTCGCACCGCTGCTGAAATACCAGCCGTCCGCGCCGCGTCCCCAGGTCAGCGCGAGGTAAACGGACACGACCAGCACCGCAAGCAGTACCCAACGGGTCCGTTTGAGGGAAAGGGAGCGAACGTTGCCGGCGTTGGCGGGTGGATTGATGCGGGTCTCATGCAGACGGCTCAGCAGCACTAGCAGCAGCGGCGCGCCGAGAAAGGCGGTGAAGATGCCCGTGGGCATTTCGGCACCCAGCACGCGCGCCGAGGCCTGGACCAACTGGTCGGCGAGCACCAGCAGCAAGGCGCCGAACACCGGCGCCCAGATCAAACGCTGGCGCAATGTGCGAGCGCCGGCCAGTCGGGCCAGGGCCGGGCCGGCCAGGCCAAGGAAGCCGATCACGCCGACGCTGGCGATGGTGCTGGCGCTCAAGGCCACGGCCACGCTCAGGGCCAGCAGGCGCATGCGCCCAGGCGACAGGCCGAGGCTACCGGCCGTGGCGTCGTTAAGGCCAAGAACTTCCAACGGCCGAGCGAGCAGGGCGGCGAGCACGGCCACGGCCGCCAGACGAGGCGCCAGGTGATACACATCCTGCCAGCTGTTCTGGTTCAGCGAGCCTGATTGCCAGATGAACAGGTTGTTCAAGACCTCATGGTTGGCCAAGACCAGCAAGGTGCTCAACGTCGCGCAGTACAGGTTGATGATCAGCCCGGACAGGATCAGCGCCACCGGTGACATGCGTCGGCTCCAGGCCAGGCCCAGCACCGCCAGCATGCCCAGTCCGGCACCGATGAGGGCGACGCCTTCCTGACCACCGTCGAGCAGGCTCGGTGCGTAGATCGCACAGGTGGCCAGGGCCAGGTGGGCTCCAGAGGCAACCCCGAGCGTGGTCGGTTCGGCGATCGGATTGCGCAGCACTTGCTGGAAGATCACCCCGGCCAGCGCCAACGCGGCGCCGACCACGAGGCTGACGACCAGGCGCGGTAGGTAGCTGTAACGAACCAGCAGGGCTGAGAAGTCGTCGGGTATCACCGAGCCGAATACGTGATCCCATGACCCGTGTGCAAGCAGTGAACTGGCCTGCTGCACGCTCAACGCCAGTGCGATCAGCAGCAGTCCAAGGGCCAGCCAGGCGGGCTGGCGACGCAGGCGTGAAGGGGAATCAGGCATGGTCGGCTTCCATGGCGAGCAACTGCTCGGTGATCGAGAGGGCCAGGCGTTGCGCGGTCAGCAGGCCGCCGCTGGGGTAGAAGCGTGGCAGCGCCCGAATGCGGCCCTCGCGGATCATCGGCAGGGCGCGCCAGATAGGGCTGTTGTCCAGGCGGCGCTGCGCCGCGACCGCTTCGCGGGGGTTGGTGTAGTACAGGAATGCGGCATCCGGGTGTTCCAGCAGCGTCTCGATGCCCACCGCCGGACTACCGCCCCAGGCGTTGGTACGCCCTTGGTAGGCGTTGCGCAGGCCCAGGCGGTCGAGCACGGCCTGGTACATGCCCTTGGCGCCGAAAAGCAGCAGGTGACGGCCATCCGGATTCAGTCGTGCGATGTACACCGGGCGGTCCTTGACCGGGGTGAGCCTGGCACGCAGGCTTTCGAGCAACTGGTCGGTCTGTTCCAGCAAGGCTTGCGCCTGGGCACGACGGTCGACCAGCGCGCCGAGGTCGAGCAACACTTGCCCGGCATTGCGATAGGGTTGGGCGTTCGCCGCATAGATGTCGAAGGTGCGCAGCGGCGCGATACGCTGCAGCAGGGTACCCTCGAGCTGCCAGGACGTGCCGATGATCAGGCCGGGTGCCAGGCGTTGCAGGTATTCCAGGTTGGGCTCGATACTCGGGCCCAGGTCGATGACATCGTCGGGCAGGGAGGGCTGAGCGACGAACTCGCGATAGAAACCGGCGTTGACCACGGCACGGGGCACGACGCCCAGGCCCAGCAGGCTTTCGGTGAGGGCGGGCTCGAAGCTGACGATATCGACTTTCGGCGCTGCTCGGGTTACGGCGGTTGGCACGACAGCGTCGGCAGCGCTGACCAGAGACGAACCGCACAGTGCGGCTGGCAGCAGCGCCAGGCCGGTCAGGGCTCGACGGCGGGTAAGGGACATTGCAGGCTGACTCCGAAGCAGAACGATCGCCTCCTGGCGAGAATGGGAGTCTATAGCAACTGCGTTTGCTTCCCAATACCCTGTAGGCATATGGACTTTATCGCGGTAAAGAATCAACCGCCGGCTTCGTTTACCTGTGTAACCCCAACTATCGACGGCGACAGGCGTGATGCCTGCGCCCGCCGACTCTCAAGGAGACCCCATGTCATTGTTCGGTATGCTGGTTCGCGCTTCGCGCACGCGGTTGGCCGTGGCCATCGGCGCGAGCCTGGTCTGCGGCCTGGCCAACGTGCTGCTGGTGGCGCTGATCAACCAAGCCCTGAACGCATCGCTGCAAGACCTCACCGGTTACGCGCTGCCTTTCGTGCTGGTGATCGCCCTGGTGATGGGCAGCCAGGTGCTGTCCCGGGCGCTGTTCGCGCACCTCAGCCAGCAAGGCCTGGCCACTTTGCGCCTGCACATCTCCCGGCATGTGGTCGCGGCACCGCTGCGGGGGTTGGAAACGGCGGGGCGCGGGCGCATCCAGGCGGCCTTGGCCGACGACACCACCACCTTGTCGAACTTCTTCACCGGGTTTCCCATGCTGGTGACCAGCGCCGTGGTGGTGCTGGGTTGTCTGGGTTACCTGGCCTATCTGTCGTGGGCGATCTTTCTGGTCTCGGTGCTGGCCATCGGTCTCGGTTCGCTGGGCTATCACCTGTGCCATTCGCACATGCTTCAGTATTTTCGCAAGGCCGGCTCCAGCCAGGACGAACTCTTCGGTCATTTCGACGCCATGGTCTCGGGTGCCAAGGAGCTCAAGCTCAACCGCTCCAAGGCGCAGCGCTTTCTCGACGAGGTGTTGGTCAGCGCCGTCGAGCAGGTGCGCCACAACCGTGCCAAGGGGCTGATGCTGTTTGCCATCACTGGCGGCTGGGGACGTTTGCTGTTTCTGGTGCTGATCGGTGTGGTGCTGTTTCTGCGCTTGTGGATTCCTTCCGACGCGGCGGTGATCACCGGCTACGTGATGGTGTTTCTGTACATGATGGGGCCGCTGGAAGGGGTACTGCTGAACCTGCCGCAGATGAGTCAGGCGCGGGTCGCCAGTGCGCGTATCGAAGCGACCCTGGCCCAGCTGAAGGCTGAAACCCAGCGGCAGACCCCCGTGCCGTCGCCGGCGCCCAAAGGTGTGACCCTGGCGCTCGACGGCCTGACCCACGGTTACTTCAGCGAGCGCGAGGACGAAGTGTTCACCCTCGGCCCGGTGCAACTGACCCTCAAGCCCGGCGAAATCACCTTTCTGGTGGGTGGCAACGGCAGCGGCAAGACCACCCTGGCCAAGCTGATTGCCGGTCTGTATCGACCGGAAAGCGGCGTGGTACGCGTCGATGGTCGAGCGGTCGGGGAGGATGAGTGGGACGACTATCGCCAGCTGTTCTCGGCGGTCTTCTCCGACTTTCACCTGTTCGACACCTTGCTCGAAGCGCCGGATGCGAGCGTGGATACCCAGGCCGGCGAGTGGCTGGCGAAGTTACATCTGGATCACAAGGTCAGTGTCAGCAACGGTTCGTTCTCTACCCGTGAACTGTCCCAGGGGCAGCGCAAGCGTCTGGCGCTGATCGTTGCCTGTCTGGAAGGCCGCCCCGTCATCGTGTTCGACGAGTGGGCGGCGGACCAGGATCCGGCGTTCCGCGAGGTGTTCTACTGCGAGTTGCTGCCCGAGCTACGTGCCCAGGGCAAGACGCTGCTGGTCATCTCCCACGACGATCGCTATTTCCATCTGGCCGATCAGTTGATCAAGCTCGAGCGCGGCCAGATCGTCCATCGCGAGGCGTCGACCCAGGCGGCACTCTTGCAGCCTGTGGTCTGACACCTCTCGCCAGCAGCCTGGGCGGAGTTTGCCCAGGCTGCTCAGGACAGGCCGCGATTCCTGTTCTGGTTATCCCCAAATGATAATTTTTATCAATAACGCTTAATTCTGCACCGTTTTGTTTCGTCCTTATCAGCAGTGTTCCAGGCAAGGCCACTCCGGCTTGCCGACTGCTTTTAAGGAGATCGCGCAGTGTCCGTCCCACCCGATTGCATCCGCCTGTTCTGCTTCGCGTGTTCCGGGGCGAGCGCCATGCCGTTCGCCGCATGGCGTGCCGTCTTGCCGGCCTGGATCGACGTGCAGCCGGTCGAGCTGCCCGGTCATGGCCATCGCAGTGACGAGCCGTTGCAGGTGGACATGCCGAGCCTGGCCGCCACTCTGGCGGACGAACTGGCGTCCTTGATCGATGGGCCTTACCTGATGCTCGGCCACAGCGTCGGCGGGGTGGTTGCCCTGGAAGTGGCACACGCCCTGGTCGCCCGTGGCCTCGAAGCGCCCAGCGCCCTCATCACCGTTGCCAGCACCGCGCCCAGCCAGCGTGCTGGCAACCCGCAGGCGCAGCCCATGAGCGATGCCGAGCTGGTCGCTGAGCTGCAGCGCCTGGACGGCACGCCCCAGGTCGTGCTCGACGACCCCGAGTTGCTGGCCATGGTGTTGCCGGTGTTGCGCGCCGATTTCCTGCTGGGCGAGCGCCATCGGCCGTCTTGCCGCGAGCCGCTGCCGTGCGCGCTGCATGTGTTCGGTGGGCGCAACGAGAGCATCGTGGTCGGCGCTCTGGCGGCCTGGGAAATGGAGTGCACAGGGCCGTTCCGAATGGAAATGTGCGCCGGCGGGCATTTCTTCCTGCACCGCCAGCGTGCCGACTTTCTACGCCGAATGGTGAGCCTGGCCAAGGCCTATCGCCCCTCGCTTGCTTCTTCCTTCCTCGCGCGCGCCGGGCTGAGTCATGCCTGAGCGCGCTCCTCTGTATGCGGAGTCTTCCATGCTTGATTCACGCTTCGATGTCCGGCCTCTGCGACACGCCGATACCCCGTTGCCCCTGCTGATCGAGGCGCGCGAGCCGGGTCTCGATCTGGCCGCGTGCCTGCCTGATCTGCAGGCGCTGATCGATGAACAACTGCTCAAGGCCGGCGGTGTGCTGCTGCGTGGTTTCGACGTGCAGAACGCCGAACGCTTTCGCCGCTTCGCCGTGGGTTTCGGGTCCGATCTGCTCACCTACGAATTTGGCTCCACGCCACGCAGCAACGTGACCAGCGGGATCTACACCTCCACCGAGTACCCGCCGCATCAGCACATTCCGCTGCATAACGAGCAGGCCTACACCCGCGACTGGCCGATGAAGATCTGGTTCTTCTGCCAGCAGGCCTCGCCGGTGGGCGGTGCAACGCCGATCGGTGACAGCCGGGCCATCTATCGACGAGTGGGCGAACGGATTCGTCAGCGCTTCGCCAGCAAGGGGCTCATGTACACCCGCAACTACGGCAACGGCCTGGACGTGTCCTGGGAACAGGTGTTCAACACCCAGGACCGCAGCGTCGTGCACGCCTACTGCGAGGCCCACGGCATCGGCCTGGAATGGAAGGACGATGGCGGCCTGCGTACGCGGCAGGTCTGTCAGGCCGTGGCGACTCATCCGCGTACCGGTGATGCGGTGTGGTTCAACCAGGCGCACCTGTTCCATGTGTCCAACCTGCCCGAGGAAGTGCGTGAAACCCTGCTCGACCTGGTCGAGGAAGAGGACTTGCCGCGCAACGTCTACTACGGCGACGGCAGCGCGCTGGAGGAAACCCTGCTCGAAGACATCCGCGGTGTGATGCAGCAGGAGCAGGTCGAGTTCGCCTGGCAGGACGACGACGTGCTGATGCTCGACAACATGCTCACCGCCCATGGCCGAGCGCCGTTTCAGGGGCCGCGCAAAGTGGTGGTGGCCATGGCCGAGCCCCACGGTGCCGACGTACGTTGAGCCACCCCCGGATTTCCCGATTTTTTGCGATTGCAGGAGGACGCCCCATGGCCATCCCACACCAGCCTCAACCCCGATCCCTCATCGAGATGCTGGCCCAGCGCGCCGGACACCAGGGCGAGCAACTGGCGCTGCGCTTTCTCGGCGACGGCAGCGAAACCACCGAGCTCTATACCTACGCCCAACTCGATGCGCGGGTCCGCCACCTGGCCGCCTGCCTGGGCCAGCACACGGTGAAGGGCGACCGGGTGCTGCTGCTGATGACTAACGGCCCGGACTACATCGTGGCGTTTTTCGCCTGCCTGTATGCCGAGCTGATCGCCGTGCCCGCCTATCCACCGGAACGCAATCGGCAGTTCCACACCGAACGCCTGCAAGGCATGGCCATGGATGCCGAGCCTTCGCTGATCCTGTGTGAGCAGGCAGCACTGGATGCATCGCTGGCGTTGCGCGATGGCCTGACCCTGGCAAGCGCGCCGGTGGTCGCCAGCGTCCAGGACCTGGAGGCGCAACCGACGCGAAGCTGGCAGCCGCGCGAGGTATTGGGCGAGGCCATCGCCATGCTCCAGTACACCTCCGGCTCCACCTCCGAACCCAAGGGCGTCGAAGTCACCCACGCCAACCTGCTGGACAATCAGCGCCTGCTGCAGATGGGTTTCGGCAGCCGCCCGGGCGACGTGTTCGTCAGCTGGCTGCCGCTGTACCACGACATGGGCCTGATCGGCGGCATGCTGCAGCCGATCTACGCCGGCGTGCCGCTGGTGTTGCTGACCACCCAACACTTTCTTGCGCGCCCGGCACGCTGGCTGGAAGCGATCCACCGTTATGGCGGTACCCTGAGCGGCGGCCCGGATTTCGCTTTCCGCCTGTGTACCGAAAGCGTGCGCGACAGTCTGCTCGCCGAGCTGGACCTGAGCCGGTGGCGTGTGGCGTTCTGCGGCTCCGAGCCGGTACGCGCCGATACCCTGGCCGATTTCGTCGAGCGCTTCTCCGCGGCCGGTCTGGCGGCGACGACGCTGCATCCCTGCTATGGGCTAGCCGAAGCGACCCTGATGGTCACCAGCAACATTCGCGGTGGCCCTTACTACACGCTGCACGTGGACCACGAAGAACTGGCCCATGGTCGAGTGGTGCCCGACGCCGATGGCACCGAAGTGGTCAGCAGTGGGGGCTTGCTGTTCGACGACCAGGTGCGCCTGATGGATCCGCATACGCTGGAGCCCGTCGCAGACCATACCGTCGGTGAAATCTGGGTGCGCGGCCCCAGCGTCGCTCGCGGTTACTGGCGCAACCCCGAGGCCACGGCGAAGACTTTTCTCGACCGACCGGACGGACGCTGGCTGCGCACCGGCGACTTGGCGTTTCTCTACAACGGTGGCCTGTTCATCACCTCGCGGGCCAAGGACGTGATCATCATTCGCGGCCAGAACCGCTACCCGCAGGACATCGAGAAAGCCGTTGAGCAGGGCGTGGACGCGGTGCGCAAAGGTCGCGTTGCGGCCTTCCCGGTGCAGGTCGACGGCCGCGAGTGCATCGGTATCGCGGCCGAGATCGGTCGCAGCACGCAGAAGAAATTCGATCCGCAGACGTTGATCGAGGCCATCGACCGCGTGGTCAGCGACACCCAGCAGGAACCGGCCAGCGTCATCGCCTTGCTGGAACCGGCGGCCTTGCCCAAGACCACCAGCGGCAAGCTGCAACGCTCGGCCTGCCGTCAGCGCCTGGAAACCGGCGAGCTGGGCGCCTATCACGTCTACCACCGCCCGCTGACGGACACCTGCGCAAGCGGTTCGGGAGATGCGCCCCAGGGCCAAACCGAGCAGCGTCTGGCCGCCATCTGGTCCGAGGTGCTCGAAGCGGGCGAGTTCAGCCGCGACGATGTCTTTCTCGCCAAGGGCGGTCATTCCCTGGCGGCGGTGCAGGTGGTCGCGCGGGTGCGCCGTGAGTTCAGCGTCGAGCTGCCGCTCAGTGCGCTGTTTGCCGCCAAGCCCCTTGCCCAGGTCGCAGCCATGGTGGACGCTGCGCCGCGCCTGGCGGCTGGGGTGCCACTGGAACGCCTGGATATCCGCGGTCCCCACGCCATGTCGCCAGTGCAGCGCAGCTTATGGCTGGCCCAGCAGTTGGGCGGCGAGCAGGGGCGTGCGGCGTACAACATGGTTGCGCAACTGCGGCTGTGCGGTGAGCTGCGATCCGAGGCCCTGCACGGCGCCTTGAATGATCTGCTGCAGCATCAGGCGAGCCTGCGCAGCGCCTTCGTGCCCGGGCCCGACGGGGTGGCTCGCGTGCACTGCGCCGACCACCTCGAACTGGGCTTGCCGCTGCTCGACCTGAGCGGGCTGCGCGATGCGGAACAGAGCACCGCCCTGGCCATGGCCGAAGCCGAAGCCGCCGGGCAACCCTTCGATCTGCAGCAGGCGCCGTTGCTGCGCGTCACCCTTGTGCGCCTGAACGATCGAGAGCACCGGCTGCTGCTGAGCCTGCATCACCTGATCGGCGATGGCTGGTCGTTCGGCGTACTGGTCCAGGCGCTGGGCGTCTTGTATCAGGCGCGCTTGACCGGTGGCGAAGCGGCATTGCCGCCGCTGACCCTGCACTACAGCGATTACGCGGCATGGCAGAACGCCAAGGAAGGCGGCGTCGAGCGCCAGCGGGAATGGGATTTCTGGTCGGAGTACTTGAGCCGTGCGCCACAGCACCTGGCCTTGCCCACCGACCGCCCGCGTCCGGCGACGCCGCAGAGCGACGGCGCCAGCGTGATCTTCCAACTGAGCGCCGAGCAGGTGGCCCGTGCCGAAGCTCTCGGCCAGGCCCACGGTGCCAGCCTGTTCATGGTCCTGCGTGCTGCCTTCGACTGGTTGCTGCATCGCGTCACGGGGCAAAACGATCTGGTCTACGGTACCGACATCGCCGGTCGGCCCAGGGCGGAGCTGGAACAGCTGATTGGCTTCTTCGTCAACATCGTCCCGTTGCGCGCTCGGGTCGATGCGCAGCAGCCGTTCAGTCAGTGGCTGGCCCAAGTCAGGGAGGATTCCCTGGCGGTCTTCGAACGGGCGGATCTGCCTTTCGAACAGATCGTGGAGGCCAGCGGCGTACCTCGTGAGCGTCAGCGCAACCCGCTGGTACAGGCGCTGTTCGTGCTGCACAGCATGCCCAATGGCCAGTTCGCCGTCCCCGGGTTGAGCGCGCAGCTGCTGGCCGCGCCGGCGCAGACCTCGAAGTTCGACATGGCCCTGTTCCTCACCCCCAATGCGCAAGGGCTGAGCGGGGAGTGGGTGTTCGCCACGGCGATCCTCGACAAGGCGCGGGTGCGCGCCTGGGTCGCGGCCTGGATCGACCTGCTCGAGCAGGTGCTCGACGCACCTGAGCAGCCCTTGTCTGTGCTGTCTTTGGGAGCCTTGCAGCCTGCGCCCGTCGCGCCAGCCAGCGGTCGCTCGCGGTTGGAAGCCAAGCGCGACAAGCTCAAATCGTTCACCCGCCAGGCCACGCCGTCAGCGGCCACGCCGGCGGTACGCTGCACACCGCTGACGGCCGACAGCGAATTCCCGCTGGTGATCGAGCCGGTCAGCGCGGACCTCGATCCCTGTGCCTGGGCCAGTCAGCATCGCGAGTTCATCGAAACCCACCTGCGCCGTCATGCCGGTTTGCTGTTTCGAGGCTTCGGGTTGCACACCGCCCAGGACTTCGAGGCGTTCGCCGAGGCCATCCAGCCGGGTCTGTATGGCGCCTATGGCGACCTGCCGAAGAAGGAGGGAGGGCGCAACACCTACCGCTCCACGCCTTACCCCGAGCGGCAGATGATCCTCTTTCACAACGAGAGCGCCCACCTGCGCCGCTGGCCGCGCAAGCAGTGGTTCTTCTGCGAGCTGCCATCGCCCGTGGGCGGCGCCACCCCGATTGTCGACTGCCGCGCCATGTACCGCGCCTTGCCGACTGAGCTGGCCGAGACCTTCGAGCGCAAGGGCCTGCTGTACGTGCGCACCTTTACCCCCGGTTTCGATGTGGATTGGCGCGACTTCTACAAGACCGACGATCGCGCCGTGGTCGAGGCCGCCTGCCGCCAGCAGGACGTGGCGTTCGAGTGGCTGGCCAACGGCGGCCTGCAGACCCGTACGCCGTGCCCGGCGGTGATCCGCCATCCGTTCACCGGGGAGAAGTCGTTCTTCAACCAGGTGCAGTTGCACCACGACTACTGCCTGCAAGCCGACGTGCGCCGTGACCTGCTGGGCATCGTCGGCGCCGAGCACATGCCCCGCCAGGTGTACTTCGGCGATGGCACGCCCATCGACGACGCGATCATGGAGCAACTGGGCCAGCTCTACGAAGCCTGCGCGGTGCGTTTCCAGTGGCAGCGCGGCGACGTGGCGATGCTCGACAACATGCTCGTGGCTCACGCCCGCGACCCCTTCGAAGGTCCGCGGCGAATCGTCGTGGCCATGGGCGAGATGACCGACCGCAGCGTGTTCGATGGCGCTGCCGCAGACACCGACGAGCGCTCGGGCCAGATGGCCGGCCTCTCTGTTCAAGGATATTCGCAATGACCGACCTGAGCCTCGATTCAAGCGCGCTGCACACCTTTGCCCTGAGCCCCGAACAGCAGGCGTGCCTGCTGGGCCGCGATCCGTCGCGCCCTGACGCGGGCAGCCATCGCTTGCGCATCGCCGTGAACGCCTCGCAGGGGCCGGCCACCTTTGCAGCCGCGTTGCAAAGCTATGCCGCAGGCCAACCGGTGCTAGGCACACGTTGGCTGCAGGTGCCCGGCTTTCTCGGCTGGCGCCAGACCTGTCCCAACCAGGGCGATGCGGTGCGTTGGGTGGAACTGGACGCCACCGCGCCCGCATTGACGCTGGAGGAAGGGGAGGTGCTGGCGGTCAGCTGGCGAGCCCTGTCCCAGGACCGTTTCGAGGTGGAATTCGTGGCGGCTGCCCTGTCCCTCGATCCGCCCAGCCTGGAGCGTCTGGCCGCCGATGTGCTGGCATCGGTGGAGGGCCGCACGCCGGTCTCCAGCGATGTGGACTATGAGCAATATGTGCAGTGGCGCCAGGATATGGCCGCCGACGAAGACGCCGCCCAGGGTCGGGCCTATTGGCAGCATGCCGAAGTCGACCCCGCACGTGGCGCCGCGCTGCACCTGGGTGTGCGTGGCAGCTCGGCGACACCGCAGGCATCACGCCTGGACGCGCAGCTCGCCGTACCCCTGTCGACTCTGGGCGCCGCCCAGGCCGTGGCGGAGGCCTTGGGGCAACCGCTGGACTTCGTTGTGCAAGGACTGTGGTGGGTGCTGTTGGGACGTTTGAGCGGGCAGCAGGCGTTCGTCGGTGGTTGGCTGCACGATTGCCGCAGCGACTACGATCACTTCGAAGACACCCTGGGGGTTTTCGAAAAAGTTTTGCCGCTGCGTGTCGAACTCGACCCTGCGGCGCTCTTCGCGCAATGGTCGCAACAGGCCGAAGGTCGTCTGGCCGATCATCTCGGCTGGCAGGAATACTGCCCGATCCAGTCACCTACGAGCACCGCGCCACTGCGGGCCGGGTTCGTCTTCGAGCACGCGCGCCTTGCGCCCGAGCAGGTGCTGGCGTACCCGAGCCGTCCGGCCTTCGAACTGCTGCTGCGTGCACGCGTCTGGGGCGACACCCTGCACCTGGCCATCGAGGCCAGCGGGACTGCGCACAGCATCGCCAGCCTGGAGGGGCTGCTGGAACAGCTTCGCACTCTGCTGCACACCCTGCCGGTCGATGGCGCCGTGGCCCTGGCCGATCTCGATCCGGTGGGCACGACGGAGCGCCAACGCCTGTTGGCCCTGGCCCCCAACGAGACGGCAGCGGCGGGCGAGTGGCTGCCCCAGCGGCTCGCTCGGCATGCCCGGCAGACCCCGCAGGCCATCGCCCTCAGTGATGGCCAGCAGTCCCTCGATTACGCCGCGCTGCACCAAGCGGTGACCCACCGGGCCGGCTGGCTGCAAGGGCAGGGGGTCGGCGTCGGCCAGTGCGTGGCCATTGAAAGCGAGCGCTCGCTGCAGGCCGTGCTGCATATTTTCGCCGTCCTCAGCGTCGGCGCGTACTACCTGCCGCTGGAACCGAGCTGGCCCGCCGAGCGCCGCCACGACCTGCTGAACCGTGCAGCGCCGGCGCTGGTGCTGTGTGATCCTGGGTCGAGCAGCGCCCAGGGGCCTTGGCCGAGCGCGAGCCTGGTGCAGGCGGGCAGTGAAGAACCGCTGCCGTTCCAGCCGCCGCAGCTCACCGATCAGCACCTTGCGTATCTGTTGTTCACTTCCGGCTCGACCGGGGCGCCCAAGGGTGTGCTCGTCGAACACGGTGCGCTGCGCAATTATGCCCAGGCGGTCAGTGAAGCGTTGGGCCTGGCGCCTGGCATGCGTCTGGCGCTGACCAGCCCGTTGAGCGTCGACCTTGGCCATACCTTGCTGTTCGGTGCAATGCAGATGGGCGCGGAGCTGGTCATCGCCACTGAGGCGGATCTTGCCGAGGGTGCCGCCTTCGGCCGCTTTTTGGCCCGAGAGCGCCCGGACGTGGCGAAGTTCGTGCCGTCGCACTTCGCCGCGCTGCTGGACAACGGCTTGGCACCGCTGCCCGGCACGCTGATTTTCGGCGGCGAAGCCACGCCGCGCAGGCTGGTCGAGCAACTGCGCGAGCAAGCGCCGTCGTTGCGCCTGTTCAACCACTATGGTCCAACCGAAACCACCGTCGGTGTGCTCTTCCACCCGGTGCGGGCGGACGTGCCGGACCACGATGAGCGGGTCCCGCTGAGTCGCGTGCTCGCGGGCAACCGGGTCTATCTGCTCGACGAGCGCCTGCGCCTGGTGCCCACCGGTGCCCTGGGCGAGCTGTACATCGGTGGTGCGCAGTTGTGCCGTGGCTATCTGGACCAGGTCGATGACGACCGTTTCATCGACGATCCCTTCCACCCAGGTCAGCGCCTGTATCGCTCCGGGGATCTGGGTCGCTACCGCGCCGAAGGTGGCCTGCAACTGGTGGGACGCCGGGATGATCAGGTCAAGTTGCGCGGCCAGCGCATCGAGCTCGGCGAAATCGAGGCGGCGCTGCTGACCCTGCCTGGCGTCGAGCAGGCCGTTGCGCGGCTGTGGGCACCCAGTGAAGGCATGGCCAGCCTGATCGCCTACGTCGTACTCGCCCAAGGCCAGGCCGATGACGCCCTGCAGCCGCTACTAGCCGCACTGGCCGAGCGCCTGCCCGAGGCGCTGTGCCCGACGCGTCTGCTCGCGGTGCCCAGCCTGCCGCGTCTGGCCAACGGCAAGATCGATCGTCATGCCTTGCCCGATCCCGGCCAGCCGCTGCGTCGGGCGCCGGCGCGAGCGCCGCAGAACGAGTTGCAAGCCTGCCTGCGCGATGCCATGGCCGACCTGCTGGGCTGTGCACCTGCGACGCTGGGTGTAGACGACGATTTCTTCGAGGCCGGCGGCCACTCGCTGCTGGTGATCAAGCTGGTCGCGCGCCTGCGCACCCTGTTCAAGCTCGAAGTGCCGCCGGGCCTGGTGTTCGACCATCCCGACGCCGCCCGCCTGGCCGCCGCCCTTGGTGAACTCGCCGATCCGGCGCGCCTCGAGAAGACCGCCCGTCTGCGCCGAGAGCTGGACAACCTGAGCGACGAGGAGCGCGCCAACCTGCGCGCCCAGGCCCTGGCCGCCAAAGGGCTGGCCGCCCACTGACACCGGGCCGGCCCCGGTCGGCCCCCTCTTTTGCGAACTGGATTGACCATGACCGATATCGACCGCGACGAGTTGCTTGCCCTGTTACTGGATGACGAAGGACTGGACGATGCAGCGCCAGCCACACCCAGCGGGCCGGTCCGCCGCACCGAAGATGGACCGGCGCCACTGTCGTTCGCCCAGCGCCGTTTGTGGTTTCTTCAACAATATGACGTACACAGCCCGGCCTATAACTCGGCTCGCGCGCTGCAGATTCAAGGCCAGCCGAATGTCCCGGCCTTGCAGGCCGCCCTGCGCCGACTGATCGAGCGCCATGCCAGCCTGCGCACGCGTTTCGTGCAGGTCGATGGGCAACCTCTGCAGGTCATCGATCCCGAGGTGGAATTTCATCTGGAATGCGTTGACCTGTCTGACGACACAGGGCTGCAAGCCGCCCTGCGCCAACGCGTCGCCGTGCCCTTCGACCTGGGTCGGGCACCGCTGCTGCGCGCCAGTCTGCTGCGCTACCCCGGCGGTGCCGTGTTGCTGTTGTGCCTGCATCACATCGTTGCAGACGCCTGGTCGAACCCGCTGCTGATTGCCGACCTCGGCCAGGCTTATGCCGCTGCCCTGCAAGGCCACGACCGCGCCTTGCCGAAACTGCCGCTGGAGTACGCCGACTACGCGACCTGGCAGCGCAAGTACGTGGCCGGCCAGGCCGGCCGCCAGGCACAGGCCTACTGGCGTGATTATCTGGGCCAGGACGTGCCCGTGCTCGAACTGCCCAGCGACCGACCGCGTCGCGCCGAACCGCGCCTGGAAGCGGCGCGTCATGACCTTCGGCTGCCGGCCAGTACGGCCCAGGCACTGCGAGAATTCTGCCGATTGCAGCAGTGCTCGCCTTTCGTGGTGTTACTGGGCGCCTGGCAAGTGCTGTTGGCGCGCTACAGCGGCCAGCGCGACTTTGCCGTCGGTGTGCCCAACGCTGCGCGCAGTCATGCCCAGGTGCAGAACATCGTCGGTTTCTTCGTCAACACCCAGGTGTACCGCGCACGGCTGGAGCCTGCGCTGACCACGCGCGCGCTGTGCTGCCGTTTGCGCGAGCAAAGCCGTGTCGCGCTGGAGCAATCGGATTTTCCCTTCGAGTGCGTCATGGACGGCCTGAATCTGAGCCGCGATCTGCATCACACGGCGCTGTTCCAGGTGCTGTTCAACTTTCGCCATTCGCGGGATGCCCAGGCGCTGCAACTGCCGGGATTGCAGGTGCAGGTGTTGGACGTGGAGCTGGAGAGTGCGCGTTTCGACCTCACCCTCGATGTCATTGCCAACCCTGACGGCATCGATTGCCGGCTGGAGTACGTCATCGCGCTCTATGACGCTGCGACCATCGCGCGCATGGGCCAGCATCTTGCTCAGCTCGTGCAGGGCATGGTCGCCGCGCCCGATCGGTCGGTGTTCAGCCTGCCGCTGATGGATGTTGCCGAGCTGTACCAATTGAGCGCCTGGAACGCGACCGACAGTGGCTACCCGCAGTATCCGAGCCTGCCTGCGCTGATCGCCGAACAGGTGCGTGCGACGCCCGATGCGTTGGCGTTGGTCCATGGCGATACGCGTTTGAGCTACGCCGAACTGAATGCCCGGGCCAATCAGCTTGCCCATTGGCTGCAAGGGCAGGGCGTCGGGCCGGATGTGCCGGTTGCGGTGTGTGCCGAGCGCTCGGTGGAATTGGTGGTGGCGTTGCTGGGCGTGATCAAGGCGGGCGGCGCCTATCTGCCGCTGGATCCGGAGCACCCGCGCGAGCGCTCGCAGGGCATGCTCGAAGACAGTGGCAGTCCAATGTTGCTGACTCAGAGTGAGTGGGTAGAAAAATGGTCGGGCGAGGCGGGTGTTCCTGTTTATGCACTGGAAGATCTGCCCTTGGGCAGCTTGCCGATGAGCGCGCCGGACGTTCTCATCAGCCCGGAAAACCTCGTCTATTGCCTGTACACCTCGGGCTCCACCGGCAAGCCGAAAGCCGTCGGTAATCGACACGCCGGTCTGCTCAACCGACTGCAATGGATGCAAGCCGAATACGGCCTGACCGCCAGTGACCGAGTATTGCAAAAGACTCCTTACACCTTCGACGTATCGGTATGGGAATTCTTCTGGCCGTTGCTCAGCGGCGCCGCGCTGGTCATGGCACCGCCTGGTGCACACCGCGATCCACAAGCACTGCGCGAGCTGATCGTCGAGCACGGCATCACCACGCTGCACTTCGTACCGTCGATGCTGCAAGCGTTCGTGTCGGCGGGTGAGTTGCCGACGTGCATCTCGCTCAAGCGCATCATCTGCAGCGGCGAAGCCTTGCCGGCGGAGTTGCAGCGCCAGGTGCTGGCGCAGACGTCCAGCGAACTGCATAACTTGTACGGTCCGACCGAAGCGGCCATCGATGTCACGGCCTGGGCCTGCCGCGAAGACGGTCGCAGCGTGCCGATCGGTCGGCCCATCGCCAATACGCAGATCCACATTCTGGATGCCGATCTCAATCCGGTGCCGGTCGGGGTGGCGGGTGAGTTGTATATTGCTGGCATCAACCTGGCGCGTGGTTACCTGGGTCGCCCCGCATTGACCGCCGAGCGCTTCGTCGCCAACCCCTACGGCACCCCCGGCTCGCGCATGTACCGCAGCGGCGACCTGGCGCGCTGGCGCGCGGACGGCACCATCGACTACCTTGGCCGTCTCGATCACCAGGTCAAATTGCGCGGCCTGCGTATCGAGCTGGGCGAGATCGAAGCGGTGCTGCTGGCTCACCCGAACGTACAGGAAAGTGTGGTCATCGCCCCTGACGAGAGACTCATCGGTTACTGGGTAGGCGGCGACACCGATGAAGCCGAACTCAAGACCCATCTAGGCCAGCACGTGCCCGACTACATGGTGCCGTGGCGCCTCGTAAAGCTCGAAGCGATGCCGCTGTCGGCCAACGGCAAGCTGGACCGCAAGCAGCTGCCGACGCCCGAAGGACAGGTAGCCGTCGAGGCCTACATTGCACCGCGCAGCGAGGTCGAACGGGCCTTGGCAACGATCTGGGCCGAGGTCTTGGGCGTCGAACAAGTGGGTGTCGCCGACAACTTCTTCGAACTGGGCGGCGACTCCATTCTGTCCTTGCAGGTGATCAGCCGGGCGCGGCAGGCGGGATGGCAATTGAAGCCACGCGATGTGTTCGAGCATCAACACATCGCTGCCTTGGCAGCCGTCGCGGTGGCCTTGGACCACGCCCGTGTCGATAGCGGCCCGGTGCAGGGCGAGGCGCCGATCACACCGATTCAGGCGCATTTTTTCGCCCAGGCAGTGCCCTTTCCCGGCCACTGGAATCAGGCATTGCTGCTACGGCCGCTGCAAACACTTCAGGCGCAGGCGCTGGACAAGGCGCTGACGGCGCTGTACGCCCATCACGATGCCCTGCGCCTGCACTTTCAGCGTGTCGAAGGCCGCTGGCGCGCACACCACGGGCAGGCTACGGCCTCGCTGCTGCAGTGCCAGAGCCTGGGCGACGCCGGCCCCGAGGTGATCACTGCGCTGTGTGAAGACGCCCAGCGTGGTTTCGATCTGGGTCAGGGTCCGCTGTTCAAGGCCGTGCTCATGGAACCGGGCGACGGCAGCCAGCGGCTGTTGCTGGTCGCCCATCACCTGGTGGTGGATGGGGTGTCCTGGCGCATCCTGCTGGAAGATCTGGCGCGGCTGCACACTCAGGCGCTGGCGGGTTTGCCACTTGAACTGGCTCCGCGCACGGCCAGCTTCAAGGCGTGGGGCGAGTACCTCGTCAATGAGGCGCGACTGGGGGCAAGGGATGTCGAGCGCGACTACTGGCGCGCCTATGCGCAGACCCCGGCCGCTTCGCTGAACGTGCAGCATCCGCACGGCAGTCGTGCCTTGGCTGACACCGCTCAGGTGCGCGTGCAACTCGATGCGGCGCGCACCCAGGCGCTGCTCGGCGCTGCTAATGGTGCTTATCGCACGCGCATCAACGAGCTGCTGTTGACCTCGCTGGCGCAGACGCTGTGCCACTGGAGTGGCCAGTCGGCGGTGGACATCCTCCTGGAAGGTCACGGTCGCACCCCCGACGCCGATGCGGATATGGACCTGAGCCGTAGCGTGGGCTGGTTCACCGCCCTGTACCCACTGCAACTCACGCCCGGCAGTGACGCGCCGGAGCGAGCCATCAAGGCGATCAAGGAACAGCTGCGTGCGGTGCCGGGCGAGGGGCTGGGTCATGGCGTACTGCGCTACCTCGACCGGGGCGAGCTGGCACAGCAACTGGCGGCCCGGACGGCCCCGCAGGTCACCTTCAACTACCTCGGCCAGTTCGATCCGGGTCGTTCGGCCGGTGGCCTGTTCGCCTGGGCCGATGAGCCCCTGGGTGCTTCCCTGGACCCCAGCGCCGAGGCCGACAGCGAATGGGTGGTGACCGGCCAGGTACGTGACGGCTGCCTGCACGTGAGCTGGCGCTACGGCGTCGAGCGTTTCGATACGGTCGTGGTGCAAGCCCTGGCGCAACGGTATCTGGCGACATTGGCCGGTCTGATCGACCATTGCTTGAGCCCTGGGGTCGCGGGCGTCACGCCGGCGGACTTTCCGCTGGCGCAGCTCACGCAGGCGCAATTGGACGCCTTGCCGGTGGCCGCGGCCGACCTTGAGGACCTGTACCCCTTGTCGCCACTGCAGCAGGGTTTGCTTTTTCATGCCCTTCAAGGCGGCACCCGCAGCACCTACGTCAATCAGGTCAGCGTGCCGCTGAGCGACGTGGACGGCCTGCGGTTTGCGGCGGCTTGGGAGCGTGTCACCCGCGAGCACGCGATCCTGCGCGCCGGTTTCGTCTGGGAAGGCGATCTACCGCAGCCGCTGCAATGGATTCATCGCCAGTTGCCTTCGCCGGTGCAGCACCTGGACTGGCGCGCACGCCCTGCGCAGCAGGTGCGTCTGGACCTGGCCGAACTGGCCGACGCCCAGCGCGACCAGGGCTTCGACCTGCGCCAACCGCCGCTGCAACGGCTGTTGCTGGTGCGCCTGGGCGAACGGGATTACCAGCTGATCTGGACCCGCCATCACATCCTTCTCGACGGCTGGGCCACCGCGCGAATGCTCGAAGAAGTGCTCTTGCATTATCGCGGCGAGTCGCCGGTGCCGAGCGCGAGCGCCTATCGCGATTATCTGGCCTGGCTGGCACGTCAGGATGCGCAGGCGAGCGAGGCGTTCTGGACCGACCAGCTGCGTCACCTGGATGCGCCGACGCGATTGGCCGACGCCTTGCCGGCAGTGCCCGAGCAGGCGGGGCACGGTGACCTGCGCCTGCACGTGGACGAGACGACCACCGCGGCACTGGCGGCGTTCGCCCGACGTGAGCGGGTGACCCTCAACACGCTGGTGCAGGGTGCCTGGAGCCTGCTTTTGCAGCGCTACACCGGGCAACGCAGCGTGGCCTTTGGCGCCACCGTGGCCGGCCGCCCAGCCGAGCTGGCCGATGCCGAGCGCATGCTCGGGCTGTTCATCAACACCTTGCCGGTCATTCAGGCGCCCGGCCCGCAGCGTTTGTTGGGCGAGTGGCTGCGCGAGCTGCAATCGCTCAACCTGACACTTCGCGAGCACGAACACACGCCGCTGTTCGATATCCAACGTTGGGCCGGGCAGGGTGGCCAGGCGCTGTTCGACAGCGTGCTGGTGTTCGAAAACTACCCGGTGGACAGCGCCTTGCGCAGCGGCAGTGGCGTGCGGTTCGGCCAGGTCATTTCGCGGGAGACCACCCATTACCCGCTGACCGTGGTGATCCATGCCGGCGATACCCTGAACGTGCAACTGAGCTATCTGCTGAGCGCTTTCGCGGCGGACAGCGTGGCTCGGATCGGCGAGCATTTGCGCAACCTGTTGCTGGCGATGGCTGCCCCGACACTGGACACGGCTTCACTACGCCTGGGCGAGCTGCGCCTGCTCGATGCGGTGCAGCAACGTCAGTTGTCGGACTGGAACGCTACGGATGTCCGGTATCCGTCTTATCCAAGCCTGCCCGCGCTGATTGCCGAACAGGTGCGCGTCACACCCGATGCGCTGGCGTTGGTCCATGGCGACACACGCATGAGCTATGCCGAACTCGATGCCTGCGCCAATCAGCTTGCCCACTGGCTGCAAGGGCAGGGCGTTGGTCCAGATGTGCCGGTTGCCGTCTGTGCCGAGCGTTCGGTGGAGCTGGTGGTGGCGTTGCTGGGTGTGATCAAGGCCGGCGGTGCGTACTTGCCGCTGGACCCGGAGCATCCGCGGGAGCGTTTGCAGGGCATGCTTGAGGACAGTGGCAGTCCGTTGTTGCTGACTCAGAAGCACCTGATGAAAAAATGGCCGGGCGAGGCGGATGTTCCTGTTTATGCGCTCGAAGATCTGCCCCTGGGCGGTTTGCCGATGAGTGCGCCGGACGTTCTTATCAGCCCTGAAAACCTCGTCTACTGCCTGTATACCTCAGGCTCCACCGGCAAGCCGAAAGCCGTTGGCAATCGCCACGCCGGTCTGCTCAACCGACTGCAGTGGATGCAGGCCGAGTACGGCCTGACAGCCCATGATCGAGTGCTGCAAAAGACCCCTTACACCTTCGACGTATCGGTATGGGAATTCTTCTGGCCGCTGCTCAGCGGCGCCGCATTGGTCATGGCACCGCCCGGTGCGCACCGCGATCCGCAAGCGTTGCGCGAGCTGATCGTCGAGCACGGCATCACCACGCTGCACTTCGTGCCGTCGATGCTACAAGCGTTCGTGTCGGCAGGCGAGTTGCCAGCCTGCATCTCGCTCAAGCGCATCATCTGCAGCGGAGAGGCCCTGCCGGCGGAGTTGCAGCGCCAGGTGCTGGCGCAGACCAATAGCGAACTGCATAACCTGTACGGACCGACCGAGGCGGCCATCGACGTCACGGCCTGGGCCTGCCGCGAAGGCAGCAATAGCGTGCCGATTGGTCGGCCCATCGCCAACACGCAGATCCACATCCTCGATGCCGACCTCAATCCTGTACCCGTGGGTGTGGCCGGTGAGTTGTACATCGCCGGCGTCAACCTGGCGCGCGGCTACCTGAGTCGCCCCGCACTGACCGCCGAACGCTTCGTCGCCAACCCCTATGGCGGCCCTGGCTCGCGTATGTACCGCAGCGGCGACCTGGCGCGCTGTCGCGAGGACGGTACCATCGACTACCTCGGCCGTCTCGATCATCAGGTGAAATTGCGCGGCTTGCGTATCGAGCTGGGCGAGATCGAAGCGGTGCTGCTGGCTCACCCGGCGGTGCGCGAATGCGTGGTGGTTGCCGCAGACAACCAACTGCTGGGCTACTGGGTCGGCGACGCCGTTGACGAGGCCGCGCTTAAATTTCACCTCGGCCAGCACGTTCCTGAGTACATGGTGCCGTGGCGACTGCTGCAACTCGAAGCCATGCCGCTGTCGGCCAACGGCAAGCTGGATCGCAAGCGCCTTCCGCAGATCGAGGCTCAGGCCGCCAAGGGGCATGTCGAACCGCGCACTGCCGCCGAACGCGACCTGGCAAGGATCTGGTCCGAAGTGTTGGGCGTGGCGCGGGTCGGGGTGACGGATGACTTTTTCGAACTGGGCGGGCATTCGCTGCTCGCGACCCGTCTGGCTTCGCAGATCCGCCACCAATTGGGCGTACAGATTCATCTCGGCGCGGTGTTCGACACACCCACCGTCGAGGCACTCGCTCGGCACCTGGAGCACATTCCGGCGCACGCCCCCGAAGAGGAGGTGGACGCCATGACCCAATTGCTGAACGAACTGGAGCGCATCGAATGAACGACCTGAGCCAACCCCACGGCCCGAGCCTGCGTGACGATCCGTTGCGCCCGTTGGCGGAACGGTTCAACGCGCTTCCAGCGCAAAAGCAGCGGATATTTCTGCAGCAACTGCGCGCAAAAGGCATCGACGCCCGTCGCTTGCCGATCGTCCCGGCACCTCCCGAGGCGCAATCACCGTTGTCCTACAGTCAGAAGCGGCTATGGCTGCTCTGGCAGTTGGAGCCGACGGCGAGCGCCTATCACATCACCGGTGGCCTGCGACTGTCCGGCGAGCTGAACGAGGCCGCTTTGCAGGCGGCGATTGCCGACATCGTGGCCCGACACGCGGTGCTGCGCAGCGACTTCCCCACTCAGGACGGCGAACCGGTGGTGCGCGTGCACGACGTCGATGCCTGCACCGTGACGCTGAGCCGCGAAGACCTCAGCGACGTATCGGTGTCGGCCCGCGATGCGGCGTTGGCGCGTCTGGCGCAAGAGCAGGCCACACGACCGTTCGACCTGACCCAAGGCCCCTTGCTGCGTTTGTGCCTGGTGCGTTGCGAGGCCGAGCGGCATGCCTTGCTGGTCACCTTGCACCACATCGTTGCCGATGGCGTCTCGGTCGAGCTCTTCGTCGAAGAGTTGGCCAGCGGCTACGCCCGCCGTCTGCGGGGCGATGCCGATGCCTTGCCCAGCCTCGAGATTCAGTACAGCGACTACGCCCGTTGGCAGCGCCTGTGGCTGGAAGCGGGTGAGGGCGAGCAGCAGCTGACGTACTGGTGCGAGCGCCTGGGCACCGAGGAACCGGTGCTGGAGTTGCCGGTGGATCATCTGCGGCCCGGCTTGCCCAGCTACCGCGGCGCCCGGGTCGGCAAAGCCTTGCCCGACGCCCTCAGCCAGCGCCTGCGCCAGTTCGCCCGCGCCCAGCACGCCACGCCGTTCATGGTCCTGCTGGCGGCGTACGGGGTATGGCTCGGCCGGCTGTGTGGTCAGTCGCAGTTGCGTATCGGCATTCCGGTGGCCAATCGCACGTCCCCAGCCACCCAGGGTTTGATGGGCTGTTTCGTCAATACTCAGGTCTGGCCGCTGCAGGTGGCGCGGCAAGCGTCTTTCGTCGACCAGCTCAAGGCCGTGCGTGAACAGGCGTTGCAGGCTCAGGCTCACCAGGACGTGCCCTTCGAACACCTGGTCGAGGCGCTGCAACCGGCGCGCAGCCTGGGCCGCAACCCGTTGTTTCAGGTGCTGTTCAACCACTTGCAACGTGGCGACCGTGAGGTGGAGGCGGGCGGCCTGGTGTTCGAGCGGCTGGAGCAGACGGCCCAGACCGCTCAGCTGGACCTGGCCCTGACCACCGAAGAAAACCCCCAAGGCCAGATTACCGCGACCTTCAGCTACGCCACCGACCTGCTTGAGGCTGCCACCGTGCAGGCGTGGCACGCGCACTTCGTGCACCTGCTCGAACAGGTGCTCGAACAGCCCGAGCGCGCGCTGCATGAACTGGCGCCGCTGACACCGGCCGAGCAGGCGCAATTGACCGCTTGGAACGCGACCCTAGAAGACTATCCATCCTACGCGAGCCTGCCTGCGCTGATTGCCGAGCAGGTGCGCGCCACACCCGATGCGCTGGCGTTGGTCCATGGCGACACGCGTTTGAGCTATGCCAAGCTGGATGCCCGCGCCAATCAGCTTGCCCATTGGCTGCAAGCTCAAGGTGTTGGGCCGGATGTGCCGGTTGCGGTGTGTGCAGAGCGCTCGGTGGAGTTGGTGGTGGCGTTGCTGGGTGTGATCAAGGCAGGCGGTGCGTATCTGCCGTTGGACCCGGAGCATCCGCAGGAGCGGCTGCAGGGCATGCTCGAAGACAGTGGCAGTCCGTTGTTGCTGACTCAGAAGCACCTGATGGACGCCTGGGCACGCGTACCGGTTTATGCACTTGAGCTTCTGCCGCTTGGCGGCCAACCCACGAATGCGCCGAACGTCGTCATCGGCCCGGAAAACCTCGTCTACTGCCTGTACACCTCAGGCTCCACCGGTAAACCCAAAGCCGTTGGCAATCGCCACGCCGGTCTGCTCAATCGACTGCAATGGATGCAGGCCGAATACGGCCTCACCGCCCATGATCGGGTGTTGCAGAAAACCCCGTACACCTTCGACGTATCGGTATGGGAATTCTTCTGGCCGCTGCTCAGCGGTGCCGCGCTGGTCATGGCGCTGCCCGGTGCGCACCGAGACCCGCAAGCGTTGCGTGAGCTGATCGTCGAGCACGGCATCACCACGCTGCACTTCGTACCGTCGATGCTGCAAGCGTTCGTGTCGGCAGGCGAGTTGCCGGCCTGCACCTCGCTCAAGCGCATCATCTGCAGCGGCGAAGCCCTTCCGGCCGAGTTGCAGCGCCAAGTGCTGGCGCAGACCAATAGCGAACTGCATAACCTGTACGGACCGACCGAAGCGGCGATCGACGTCACCGCTTGGGCCTGTCGTGAAGACGGCAGCAGCGTGCCGATCGGCTGTCCCATCGCCAACACGCAGATCCACATCCTCGATGCCGATCTCAATCCGGTACCCGTGGGTGTGGCCGGTGAGTTGTACATCGCCGGCGTCAACCTGGCGCGTGGTTATCTGGGCCGCCCTGCGCTGACTGCCGAGCGCTTCGTCGCCAACCCCTACGGCACCCCCGGCTCGCGCCTGTACCGCAGCGGCGACCTGGCGCGCTGGCGTGCGGACGGCGCCATCGACTACCTCGGTCGTCTTGATCACCAAGTCAAATTGCGCGGGCTGCGTATCGAACTGGGCGAGATCGAAGCGGTGCTGTTGGCTCACCCGAACGTACAGGAAAGCGTGGTCGTTGCCCGTGATGAAAGACTGATCGGTTACTGGGTGGGGGACGCGATCGATGAAGCCGAACTCAAGACCCATCTAGGCCAGCACGTGCCCGACTACATGGTGCCGTGGCGCCTCGTACCGCTCGAAGCCATGCCGCTGTCGGCCAACGGCAAGCTCGATCGCAAGCAATTGCCAGCGCCCGAGGGGCAGGTCGCCGTCGAGGCCTACGTCGCACCGCGCAGCGAGGTCGAACGGGCCTTGGCGTCGATCTGGGCCGAGGTCTTGGGCGTCGAACAGGTGGGTGTCGCCGACAACTTTTTCGAACTGGGCGGTGACTCCATTCTGTCCTTGCAGGTGATCAGTCGGGCGCGACAGGCAGGGTGGCAGCTGAGCCCGCGAGATCTGTTCCTGCACCCGACCCTCGCCGCGCTGGCGCAGGCCGCACGTAGCGCCCGCCAGTGTGCCGAGCGGGTGCCGACCGTGGCCCGCGGGCCGGCGCCGCTGACGCCGATCCAGCACTACTTCTTCAGCCAGGACATTGCCCAGCCTCAGCACTGGAACCAGTCGGCATTGCTGCGCCCATTGCAGGCCTTGCAGGCCGAGCCACTGCGCGCCAGCCTGGCGGCTCTGGCCGAGCACCACGCCAGCCTGCGTCTGCGTTACCACCAGGGTGCCGACGGCACCTGGCAGCAACGCTACACCGCGTTCACCCGCGACGACCTGCTGGTGGAAATCGATGCCCCGGACGCCGAAACCTTGCTTCACGAGGCCGAGCGCCTGCAAGCCAGCCTCGACCTGAACGAGGGGCCCGTATTGCGCGCCGCGTTGCTGGCGTTGAGCGACGGCAGCCAACGGTTGTTGATCGTGATTCACCACCTGGTGGTGGATGGTGTGTCCTGGCGCGTGCTGGTGGAGGACTTGCAGCACGCCTATCGGCAACACAGCGCCGGTCGAGTGGTGACGCTGGCGCCGGTGGGTGCCAGCTTCGGGCAATGGGGCGAACGGCTGCTGGCCTTCGCGCAAAGCCCGGCGCTGCTCGCTGAACTGGAATACTGGCACGCGCAGACACAAGGGCAACCGACTCAGGCCCTGGGTCGCGAAGGCCAGGCCGTGGAACACCGGCTGCGCCTGCCGGCCGAGCTGACCCGCCGCCTGCACAAGGAAGCACCGGGCGCCTACCGCACGCGTCTGGATGAACTGCTGCTGGTGGCCCTGGCCCGCGTGCTGTGCCGACACAGCGGCCAGACCTCGCTGAGCGTGGCCCTCGAAAGCCATGGCCGTGACGCCTTGCCCGCGCCCTACAGCGACGGCCTGGACATCGAGCGCAGCGTCGGTTGGTTCACCAGCCTGTACCCGGTGCGCCTGAGTCCGGGCCTGGGCGATCTGGGCACGGCCATCAAGGCGGTCAAGGAACAACTGCGCCAGGTGCCGAACAAGGGCATCGGCTACGGCGTGCTGCGTTATATGGGCCCGTCGTCCGCCCAGGCATCGCTCGCCGAGCAGGCCCCGCCACAGGTGATGTTCAACTATTTGGGCCAATACGACACCGGCTTCGATGCTCAGCGTCTGTTCACCCTGGCCAGTGAACCGCAGGGCCGGCAGCGCGACGACCAGGCGCCGCTCAGCCATGCATTGACCGTCAATGCACGCCTGGTGGAAGGCCAACTGCACTTCGACGCCCGGGCCGATGCAAGTCATTACAGCCCCTCGCAACTGGAGTGTCTGCTGGACGACCTGCGCGCCGAACTGAGCCTGCTCGCCGCCCACTGCCTGGCCCCGGCGAACGCGGCGCTGACACCTGCCGACGTACCGCTGGCCGGACTGACCCAGGCCCAACTCGACGCCTTGCTTCTGACCGCACGCGACGTGGAAGACCTCTATCCGCTGTCGCCGCTGCAGCAAGGCCTGCTGTTCCACAGCCTGCAAGGCGATGCCCAGGCGGCCTACGTCAATCAGATCGATGTGGTGCTCGAAGGGCTGGATCTGCAGCGGTTCCTGCAGGCCTGGGACAGTACCGTGCAGCAGCACGCCACCTTGCGCAGCGTGTTCCTCGGCCAGGGCGAACTGCAGGTGCCGCTGCAGGCCGTTCTGCGCCGCTGCCCGGCCGTGGCTCAGGTGCACGATGCCCGTGGGCTCAGCCAGCAGGCGCTGGACGACTGGGCGGCTGCAGAGCGCTCGAAAGGGTTCGACCTCACCTGCCTGCCGCTGCAACGGGTGCAGTTGTTGCAACTGGACGCCAACCGTTGCCGCATGATCTGGACCTTCCACCACATTCTGCTGGATGGCTGGAGCAGTGCGCGCCTGATCGGCGAGGTGCTGCAACGTTACGCGGGCGAGCAGCCGCTTGCGCCGCGCAGCCAGTATCGCGACTACATCGCCTGGTTGGGTACCCGCGACAGCGAGGCTGCGCAAGCGTACTGGCAGGCGCGCCTGGCTGCGCTGGACGGACCGACGCTGCTCGCTCAAAGCCTGCCGGCCCAGGACACTCAAGGTCTGAGCGATGCAACCGGTCATGGGGTGATCCGCAGCGGCCTGTCGGCCCAGGACACCCAGCGCCTGCGCCAATTCGCCCGTCGCCAGCGGGTGACCCTCAACACCCTGGTGCAGGGCGCCTGGATTCTCTTGCTGCAAACCTACACCGGGCAGGCGCAGGTGGCGTTCGGCACGACCGTATCGGGCCGGCCCACGGCGCTCGACGATGCCGAGTCGGTGGTGGGGCTGTTCATCAATACCGTTCCGGTGATCGGCAGTGTCGAGCCGGGCGAAAAAGTAGGTGAATGGCTGCGCGAGCTGCAAGCCCGCAGCGCCGACGCGGGGGAGTACGAACACACGCCACTGGCGGACATTCTGCGTTGGGCAGGGTTGAGCGGGCAAAGCCTGTTCGACAGCCTGCTGGTGTTCGAAAACTACCCTGTCGACCACGCCATGCGCCAGCGCAGCGGCGTGCGTATCGAAGCATCGAGCACGCGTGAAGCCACCCATTATCCGTTGTCCGTGGCGATCTTCGCCGGTGAGACGCTGGACATCACCTTCGGCTACCGCCGCGATGCGTTTGCCGCGGTCCGCATCGAGGCGCTGGTGCAGCACCTCAACAGCCTGCTGCTCGGCCTGATCGCAGACGCCCAGCAGCCGCTGGCGGCAATCAGCCCGCTCGACAGCCGCGAATACCGCCAGGTCATGGCCTGGGGCACCTCGGACTACGCGCCGCACGCGTTCCTCAGTGTGCCGCAGCGCATTGCCGCCCATGCCGCTGCCGATCCGCAGCGCGTCGCCTTGATCTGCGCCGGTGAGACCCTCACCCGCGGTGAACTGGAGCGGCAGGCCAACCGTCTGGCCCATGCCCTGATTGCCCGCGGCATCGGTGCGGAAATGCGCGTCGGCGTGGCGCTGCAGCGCTCCAATCGGCTGCTGGTGGCGTTGCTCGCCGTGGCCAAGGCCGGTGCCGCCTTCGTGCCGCTGGCGTTGGATTACCCCCGCGAACGTCTGGGGTATGTGCTGCAGGACAGTGGCATGAGCCTGCTGATCACCGAGCAGCTGGCGCTCGAGAGATTGCCTAAAACGCCGGGACTGCCGCTGCTGGACCTCGACCGCGAGGCGCTCGACGACTACAGCGAGCACGCCCCCGAGGTCGATGTGCAGGCGCAGAACCTCGCCTACCTGATCTACACCTCCGGTTCCAGCGGCACGCCCAAAGGGGTTGCGGTCGCTCATGGTCCGCTGGCCATGCATTGCGCTGCCACCGCGCCGTTGTACGACATGAGCGAGGCCTCCCGCGAATTCCACTTCATCTCATTCGCGTTCGACGGCGCCCATGAGCGCTGGATGACTGCCCTGACCTGTGGCGCCAGCCTGGTGCTGCGCGACGAAGAACTGTGGTCGGCGGCGCGCACCCTGCAGACCTTGGCCGAACAGCAGGTCACCAACGCCGGCTTCCCGCCGGTGTACCTGACGCAGCTCGCCGCCGAAGCCCAGGCGCAGCGGCAGGCGCCGGCGCTGGACCTGTATTCCTTCGGTGGCGAAGCCATGCCCCAGGCCAACTTCGAACGCATTCGCCAGACCCTGGCGCCGCGCACCTTGATCAACGGCTACGGGCCCACCGAAACCGTGGTCACGCCGCTGGTATGGAAGGTCGCTGCGAGCCAGGTCTGCCGGTCGGCCTACGCGCCCATCGGTCGACCGGTGGGTGATCGTCGTGCCTACATTCTCGACGCGCGCCTGCAACCGGTGCCGGCCGGGGTCAGCGGCGAGCTGTACCTGGGCGGCAGCGGCCTGGCCCGTGAGTACCATGACCGACCGGCGCTCAGCGCCGAGCGCTTCGTGCCGGATCCGTTCGGCGCACCCGGTGCGCGCATGTACCGCACCGGCGACCGCGTGCTGTGGGGCGTTGACGGGGTCATCGAATACGTGGGTCGCATCGACCAGCAGATCAAGATTCGCGGCTATCGCATCGAGCCCGGCGAGGTCGAGGCATGCATTCAGCAGCACCCCGAGGTCGAGAGCTGCGTGGTGCTGGCCCGGCCTTCACCGTCCGGTGTGCGGCTGGTCGCCTATGGCGTAGCCGCGTCGACGGCAGATGAATCGACTCTGGAATCTCGGGTCAAGCAGGCGCTGGCCGAGCAGTTGCCGGACTACATGATCCCGTCCCGCTTGCTGTGGTTGCCGCAATTGCCGGTAACGCCCAACGGCAAGCTCGACCGGGCTGCGCTGCCGATTCCGGACTGGCACGAGCAGAGTGGCGATTTCCTTGCACCCCAAGGGGAAGTAGAGATCGTGCTGGCTGGGCTCTGGCAACAGCTGCTGGGGGTGGAGCGAGTGGGCGCGAACGAAAACTTCTTCGAACTGGGCGGCGACTCCATCGTGTCCCTGCAACTGGTTGGCCGGGCGCGTCTGGCCGGTGTGCTGCTGACGCCCAGGCAGGTGTTCGAACAGCAGACCGTTCGGGCCTTGGCCCAGGTTGCCAAGCGCCAGGCAAATGTTGTCCAGGCGCAGGGGCCGGTCACCGGTGCAGCGACCTTGACGCCGATCCAGGCGTGGTTTTTCGAAAGCCCGATCAGCGCGCGGCAGCACTGGAACCAGTCCGTCCTGCTGCAGCCGACCGAACCCTTGGACGCCACGCTGCTCGAACCGGCCCTGCAGACTTTGGTGACCCACCACGACGCCTTGCGCCTGCGTTTCGTCGAGGACGACGACGGGCACTGGCAGCAGTCTTACGCCGAAACGGCCACAGTGCCGCTGGACCAGTTGCAGGTCACCGACAGCGCGCAAATGACCCAGGCGTGCAGCCGCAGCCAAGCCCTGCTGAATCTGAGCGAAGGCCCGCTGCTGCGCGCGCTGCTGCTCGACACGGCGCAGGGGCAGCACCTGTTGCTGGTGGCTCACCACCTGGTGGTGGACGGTGTGTCGTGGCGCATCCTGCTCGATGATCTGCAACGTGTGTATGAACAGTTGCAGGCGGGCCAGACGCCGACCCTTGGGCACAAGACCAGTGCGTTCCAGCGCTGGGGCGAAGTGCTCCTGAAGCAGGCGCCCGCGCGCCTGGCGGAGCTGGATTTCTGGCGCGCTACGGTTGCGGCCGGGGCCGTCAGCCTGCCGCTGCTGGACGCTGCGGGCAGCCGCCGTCGTGACCAGGTCCGCGAGTGTCAGGTGCGCCTGGCCGAGCCCCTCACGCGTCAGTTGCTGACCCAGGCGCCGCAGGCCTATCGCAGCCGCGTCGATGATCTGCTGCTCACCGCGCTGGCCCGTGTGGTCTTGCGCGCCACCGGCGGTCAGAGTTTGCTGATCGCCCTGGAAGGCCATGGTCGCGAGGTCCCGGCGCAATACAGCGATGTCGACCTGAGCCGCAGCGTCGGCTGGTTCACCAGTGTCTACCCGGTGCGCCTGCACACCGACCCGGGAGCGGACGCCGGCGTGGCGATTCGCGGCATCAAGGAACAGCTGCGCCAGGTCCCCGATCACGGTATGGGCTACGGCATCCTGCGCTACCTGGGCGAGCCGCAGGTGCGCGCCGAACTGGCTGCCGGGTCGCAACCCTCGATCACCTTCAACTACCTTGGCCAGACCGATCTGGGCATGGAGGGCCAGGGCTTGTTCCGCCTTGCCCGCGAGCGTGGCGGCGATGATCAGGCGCCCGATGCGCCGCTGGGCAATGAGCTGGTCATCAACGCCCAGGTGCGCCAGGGTGAGCTGCACATGAACTGGCAGTACAGCGGCGCGCGGCTCGCCTCGGCTTGGGTCGAGCCTTTGGCCCAAGCCTGGTGCGACGAGTTGCAGCAGCTCATCGAACATTGCCTGCAGCCCGACGCACAGCGTTTCACGCCTTCGGACTTCGCCTTGGCCGGGCTGGATCAAGCGACGCTGGATGGCCTGCAACTGCCCGCCGATACCGAAGCGCTGTATCCGCTGTCGCCGTTGCAGCAGGGCATGCTCTTCCATACCTTGCAATCGCCCGATGAAAGCCATTACCTCAACCAACTGAGCCTGGCCATCGACGGCCTGGATGCAGCGCGCTTCCAACAGGCTTGGGATGCCACCGTCGCTCGTCACGACGTGCTGCGCACCGCGTTCCTCTGGGAAGGGTTGAGCCAGCCCTTGCAAGCCGTGCGGCGCAGCGTGCCGTCGGTGGTGCGCCTGCTCGACTGGCGTGACCGGAGCCAGGGCGACGGTGCGGTCGAGGCGTTGGCGAACGAGGAGCGTGACCAAGGCTTCGATCTGGCGCAGGCGCCCCTGCTTCGCGTGCTGCTGGTGCGCCTGGACGAGCAACGCTACCAGTTGATTCTCACCAGCCATCACCTGTTGCTCGACGGCTGGAGTTCGTCGCGGCTGATTGCCGAGGTTTTGCAGCACTATCGCGGCACGCCGCCTGCCGAACCGGCCGGACGTTTCGTCGACTACGTGCAATGGCTGCAGCAACGCGATCTGGCCGAGCGCGAACGGTTCTGGCGTGAACGCCTGGTCGATCTGAACGAGCCGACCTTGCTCGCCAGCACGGTGAGCGGCGCGGGCGAGGGCGTGGGTCACCGCCAGCACCTCTGGCAATGCGATGCGGCGACGACCGCACGCCTGAGCGCCATCGCCCGCCGCGAGCGGGTCACCTTGAACACCTTGGTGCAAGGTGCCTGGAGCCTGTTGCTGCAGCGCTACAGCGGGCAGGCTACGGTGGCGTTCGGCGCAACGGTGGCCGGTCGCCCGGCGCAGTTGCCCGAGTCTGAACGCACGCTGGGCCTGTTTATCAACACATTGCCGGTGATTCAGACGCCGCCCCCTCGGCAGCCGCTGGGCGACTGGCTGCGGCAGTTGCAGGGCTTGAACAGTGCGCTGCGTGAACATGAACACACACCGCTGTTCGAGATCCAGGGTTGGGCCGGGCAAGGTGGCCAGGCGTTGTTCGATACGCTGCTGGTGTTCGAAAACTATCCGGTGGAACAGGCCCTCGGTGAGGCCAGCGGTTTGCGCTTCTCGCCCGTGCAGCGCCACGAAACCACCCATTACCCGCTGACTCTGGTGATCCACGCGGGCGCGCAGTTGCAGATCGAGTTCAGCTACCGCCAGGACGCGTTCATCGAAGCCGATGTCCTGCGCTTCAGCGAACACCTGGCCGGGCTGTTGGCCCAGTTCGAGGACAGCCAGCGTCCGCTGGCCAGCCTGACCTTGCTGAGCCCTGCCGAGGTCCAGCAGATCGAAGCGTGGAACGCGACCGATAGCGGGTATCCGCTGTATCCAAGCCTGTCGGCGTTGATCGCCGAACAGGTGCGTGCCACACCCGATGCATTGGCGTTGGTCAATGGCGACACGCGTTTGAGCTATGCCGAACTCGATGCCCGCGCCAATCAGCTTGCTCATTGGCTGCAAGCTCAAGGCGTTGGTCCGGATGTGCCGGTCGCCGTCTGTGCCGAGCGTTCGGTTGAGTTGGTGGTGGCGTTGCTGGGTGTGATCAAGGCGGGCGGTGCGTATCTGCCGCTGGACCCGGAGCACCCGCGGGAGCGGCTGCAGGGCATGCTCGAAGACAGTGGCAGTCCGTTGTTGCTGACTCAGAGTCATCTGTTGAACACATGGTCGGGCGAAGTCAGGGGGCCGGTGCACGCGTTGGAGCGCCTCCAGCTGGACGCACAATTGACCACCTCGCCGAACGTCGTCATCAGCCCGGAAAACCTCGTCTACTGCCTCTACACCTCCGGCTCCACCGGCAAGCCCAAGGCCGTTGGCAATCGCCACGCCGGTCTGCTCAACCGACTGCAATGGATGCAAGCCGAATACGGTCTTACCGTCCATGACCGGGTGCTACAGAAAACCCCGTACACCTTCGACGTATCGGTATGGGAATTCTTCTGGCCGCTGCTCAGCGGCGCCGCATTGGTCATGGCACCGCCCGGTGCGCACCGTGATCCGCAAGCGCTGCGCGAGCTGATCGTCGAGCACGGCATCACCACGCTGCACTTCGTGCCGTCGATGCTGCAAGCGTTCGTGTCGGCAGGCGAGTTGCCTGCCTGCATCTCGCTCAAGCGCATCATCTGCAGCGGCGAAGCCCTGCCGGCCGAATTGCAGCGCCAGGTGCTGGCGCAGACGTCCAGCGAACTGCATAACCTGTACGGACCGACCGAAGCGGCGATCGACGTCACCGCTTGGGCCTGCCGCGACGACGGTGGCAGCGTGCCGATCGGTCGGCCCATCGCCAACACGCAGATCCACATCCTCGATGCCGATCTCAATCCGGTACCCGTGGGTGTGGCCGGTGAGTTGTACATCGCCGGCATCAACCTGGCGCGTGGCTATCTGGGCCGCCCCGCGCTGACCGCCGAACGCTTCGTAGCCAACCCCTACGGCGCGCCTGGCTCACGCATGTACCGCAGCGGCGACCTGGCGCGCTGGCGCGCGGACGGCGCCATAGACTACCTCGGCCGTCTCGATCACCAGGTGAAATTGCGTGGCCTGCGTATCGAGCTAGGTGAGATCGAAGCGGTGCTGCTGGCTCACCCGGCGGTGCGCGAATGCGTGGTGGTTGCCGCAGACAACCAACTACTGGGCTACTGGGTCGGCGACGCCGCCGACGAGGCTGCGCTTAAATTTCACCTCGGCCAGCACGTTCCTGAGTACATGGTGCCGTGGCGCCTGCTGCAACTCGAAGCGATGCCGCTGTCGGCCAACGGCAAGCTGGATCGCAAGCGCCTCCCACAGCCCGAAGGGCAGGGCAGCTCCAGTGCCCATGTCCCGCCGAACACCGATGCAGAGCACGCCCTCGTGGCGATCTGGGCCGAGGTCTTGGGTCTGGAACAGATCGGTGTCACCGACAGTTTCTTCGAGCTGGGCGGGCATTCGCTGAGCGTCATGCAGGTGCGCGCCCAGTTACAGCAGCGTCACGGCTGTCACCTACCGATCAACGCTTTCTTCGATCACGTCACCGTGCAGAAGTTGGCCCGGCAACTGCCCAGCGACGTGTTCGCCGCAGCCGCCGATCACCGCGAGCGGCTGAATGACATGGCCCGCTGGCTGGATGAATTCGAGGTTTGAGATGAGTATCGATCCGCATCAAATCGCCCACCGGTTTGCCGAGCTGAGCCCCGAGCGTCGCCAGGCCTTCCTGGCTCGGCTCGAGGAAAACGGCATGCGCTTCACCGACCTGCCCATGGTCGCGGTGCCGCGCTCGCCCACAGCGCCGCTGTCGCTGGCCCAGCGCGGTCTGTGGATCGCCTGGCAGCGCGAGCCCGACAGCCCGGCCTACAACCTGGCGGGCGTATTGCGCCTGGGTGGCCCGCTGAACGTCCAGGCCCTGGAGCAGGCCTGCAACGATCTGCGTGCCCGGCACGAAGCGCTGCGCACCTCGTTCGCCCAGGACACCGAGGGCGAGCCGCAGCAATGCATTCAGCCGCATCAGTTCCAAGCGCTGGTGTGCCTGGAACTGGACGAAGCCGGCTCGCAGCAGCGGGCTCGGGTATTGACCCAGGAGCCTTTCGATCTGATGGGCGCCCCCGCGCTGCGTCTGGAGCTGCACCGCCTGGATGCGCAGCAGCATCGTCTGGTGATCGTGCTGCACCACATTCTGGCCGACGGCTGGTCCATCGGCCTGATCATCGAAGACCTGGCTGCCGCGTATGCCGCGCGTTGCCAAGGCCACGCCGCGCAGTGGCCGGCGCTGCCCGTGCACTACGCCGATTACGCCGGCTGGCAGCGGCGCTGGCTGGAGGCGGGCGAACAGGCGCGCCAGCTCGACTACTGGCGCCAGCAACTGAGCGATGATCACACGCCCCTGGCGCTGCCGCTGGACCGTCCACGCAGTGCACAGCGCGATGCCCGCGGTGCCAGCGTCCGGGTGCAGGTGTCCGCCGATACCAGCGCGCGCTTGCGCAGCCTGGCCAAGGCGCAGGGGGCAACCACGTTCATGGCCATGCTGGCCGTGCTCAAGCTGCTGCTGGCCCGCCAGAGCAGCGCCGACCGCGTGCGCATCGGCTCGCCGTTGGCCAACCGCACCCGCGCCGAAACCCAGCGCGTGGTGGGCTACTTCACCACCCTGAGCGTGTTGAGCACCGCCGTCGATGAGCGGCAGAGCTTCAGCGCGCTGCTGGATCGAGTGCGCAGCACCCTCTTCGAGGCCCAGGAACATGCGCACCTGCCGTTCGACCAACTGGTGCAGGCGCTGGCACCGCCGCGCGAGGCCGGCACCCATCCGCTGTTTCAGGTCAAGTGCACCGAGCAACCGGCCAGCCGTCCGCAGCGTTTTGCCGAGCTGTCCATGAGCCTGGAAGGGCTGACCGCAGGGGAGGTGCATTTCGACTTGAGCGTCGACTTCACCGACCGCGCCGAAGGCATCGAGGTGTCGATCGCCTATGCGTGCGACCTGTTCGACGCCGTACGCATCGAACGCTTCGCCGCTCAGTTGTTGTCATTGACCGAAGCGGTGAGCCATGAGCCCGAACGGCGGCTGCTCGAACTGGCCGTTGAGCACGAGAGCGACGAGGGCGAACCGGCGGTCGAGGCCCAGGAAGTAGTGAGCCTGTGGCACCACCAGCACCGGCTCGACCCGGATGCCGTCGCCTTGACCGGCGCCGGCATGAGTTTCAGCCGTGCACAGGTCGAACGCGCAGCCGACGCCTTGGGCCAGCGCCTGCTCGCCCAGGGCGTCGGGCCCGGCGCACGGGTGGCGCTGCTGAGCGCGCGCACGCCGGCCATGGTCGTCGGTATCCTCGCGGTGCTCAAGTGTGGTGCTGCCTATGTGCCGGTCGATCCGCGCTGGCCGACAGAACGGCAGGCGGCGGTATTGGCCGACAGCGGGGTCTGTCTGGTGCTGGGCGCCGATCCCCAGGTGCCGGACCTTGCGTGGCTGGCCCTGGATCTGGACCTGGACGCGCCGCCATCGCCGCTGCCTTGGCCGCGTACGGTGCCCGAGCTGCCGGCGTACCTGATCTATACCTCCGGCTCCAGTGGCACGCCCAAGGCCGTCGTCGCCACCCGTGCCAACCTGGCCGCCTATGTCGCGGGCGTCGGCCAGCGCCTGCAGTTGCCCGCGCACAGCCGCTTCGCCATGGTGTCGACAGTGGCCGCCGACCTCGGCCACACAGTGCTGTTTCTCGCTCTCAGCCAGGGCGGTGCGTTGCACCTGGCCGACGAAGTGCAGGCCTTCGACCCCGATGCCTTCGCCCAATGGCAGAGCGAGCAGGGCAGCGACGTGCTGAAGATCACCCCCAGTCATCTGCAGGCCCTGCTCAATGCCCGCGATCCGCTGCATGTGTTGCCGCGGCACACCTTGATCCTGGGCGGCGAAGCGACGTCCTGGGCGCTGCTCGATGAAATTCGCCGGCTTGCTCCACAGCTGCGCGTGTTCAACCACTACGGGCCTACCGAAACCACGGTCGGTGCGCTGTGCCAGAACGCCGCCGATGCCGATCGCCCGCGCGCGCGAACCTTGCCCATCGGCACGCCGCTGCCCGGCGTACAGGCGCGTGTGCTGGATGCCTACCTCAACCCGGTAGCCGACGGCGTGGTCGGTGAGTTGTACCTGGGTGGCGTTGGCGTGACCCAAGGGTACTCGGAGCGTGCGGAGTTGACCGCAGAGCGGTATGTGCCCGACCCCTATGGTGCGCCCGGTGTGCGGTTGTACCGCAGCGGTGATCGCGTCCGGCGCCTGCCCGATGGCAGCCTGGAGTACCTGGGGCGCAGCGACGATCAGGTAAAGATTCGCGGTTATCGCGTCGAGCCGGGGGAGGTCGCCACGGCCATTCGCCGCTTGGCCGGCGTCGGCGAGGCGGCGGTGATCGCGGTCGCCGGCGAAGACGGCGCTCACCAGTTGCACGCCTATGTGGTGCTGACGGCTGAGACCGACGTGACCACGTTGCGCCAGTCCCTGGCAGACCAGGTGCCGGACGCGCTGCTGCCGTCTCACTGGACCGTGCTGGATCAACTGCCGCTCACCGCCAATGGCAAACTCGATCGGCTGGCCTTGCCCAAAGCGGAGGCGGCGCTGCCGACCCGCGAGGGCCCGCAAGGGCCGACCGAGCAGGCCCTGGCGCAGCTGTGGTGCGACCTGCTGGGACGCAGCGACATTCCACGCAGCGCATCGTTTACCGAACTGGGCGGCGACTCGCTGCTCAGCCTCAAGCTGCTCGCGCGCATCCGCAAACAGGGGCTGCAAGGCGAGCGCAAGCTGACCCTGGCGGACGTGCTCAATGCCTCCAGCCTCGCTGCCTTGGCGGAGCGTCTGACACCACCGCCGGTGGCCGAGCCCGAGGTGGTGTTTCTGAGCCGTTCCGGCCATGGCGTGCCGCTGTTCTGTCTGCCTGGGCTGATCGTCAACAGCAGCGAATTCAAGCCATTGGTGGCGGCACTGGGCGAGGATCGGCCGGTGTATGGTTTCGTCAGCCATGTCTACACCTTGCAGCGCTGGCGTGGCTACGACGTGCTGGCGCTGGCCAGCGAATACGCCGAGTACATCGTCCGTACCGTCAAGGGGGGCCGCTGCGCCTTGCTCGGCTGGTCATCCGGAGGCGAACTGGCGCTGGAAACCGCTCGCTTGCTGCAAGGGCGCGCCCAGGTCGAGTTCCTCGGCCTGGTGGACGTGTTCGAGTCGGTGCCCTTTCATCCACGTCAGCCACTGGACGCTGCCACCCGGGATCGCGCGCAGCCGCTGCTGGAATACTGGCTGGCGCGATCGGCCATGGCGACGCAATGGCGTGTGTTGTTCACGCTGATGGACGCGCGTGAACGCGATGCGTTGACCGAGCACGTACTGGCCCACGACGGCCAATTGCCCTGCGATGGACCGGATCTGCTCTCCCGCGAGTTCGAGCAATGGGCATTGCTCGACAAGCGCTTGAAAGCCGCGCGCCATGTGCTCGAACCCCTGGCGATAGCGGCGCACGTCTGGCAGGCCGAGGACTCCCTGACCCGTAGCGAGCGCTTGCGCGACTGGAACGGGTTGGTCGAGGTGGTCGAGCAGCGCTGTGTAGCGGGTGCGCACCACCTGGACATCGTCCGTCACCCCGGCTTCATGGCCGATCTGGCGCAGGCACTGAAGGCCATCGAAAGGGGCAGGCGACCAGAGTTGGCTAAATTTGCCGAGGCCACGAGCGTCTTCTAGGAACACGTCACCCGAAGGCCGCAGGCAACCCTGCGGCCCTCGCTCCTACACCCTCTTCTGGAAGGAATCGGTCACATGACGCAGCACCTCACCCCGACGGCTCCCCACGACCTCATCGGCATCGGCTTCGGCCCGTCAAATCTGGCCCTGGCCATCGCCTTGCAAGAGCGCGCGGAGCAGGGCGGGCGGCCCCTCGACGCGCTGTTTCTGGAGCGTCAGCCCGACTACAGCTGGCACGGCAACACCCTGGTCGCCCAGAGTGAACTGCAGATTTCGTTTCTCAAGGACCTGGTGACCCTGCGCAACCCCTCCAGCCGCTTTTCGTTCGTCAACTACCTCAAGGCCCACGGTCGCCTGGTGGACTTCATCAACCTGGGCACCTTTTACCCCTGCCGCATGGAGTACAACGACTACCTGCGCTGGGTCGCGCAGCAGTTCGCCGAGCAGAGCCGCTATGGCGAGCAGGTGCTGCGGGTCGAACCGATCGTGGAAGGGGATGGCCGGGTGCAGCGCCTGAACGTGGTCAGCCAGCACCAGGGCCGCGAAGTCCAGCGCCAGACCCGCTCGGTGATCGTCAGCACCGGCGGCACGCCGAAGATCCCCCAGGCGTTCGCCTCGTTCAAGGACGACCCACGGGTGTTCCACCATGCCCGTTACCTGTCGGCCATGGCCACCCAACCCTGCAGCCGTGGCGAGCCGATGCGCATTGCGGTGGTGGGCGCAGGGCAGAGCGCCGCCGAGGCGTTCATCGACCTCAACGACAGCTACCCCAACGTTCAGGTCGACATGATTCTGCGCGCCGCCGTGCTCAAGCCGGCGGACGACAGCCCGTTCGTCAACGAAATTTTCGGCCCGGATTACACCGACCTGGTGTTCAATCAGCCCGAAACCGAACGCGAGCGTTTGATCCGCGAGTATCACAACACCAATTACTCGGTGGTGGACCTGGACCTGATCGAACGCATCTACGCCATGCTCTATCGCCAGAAAGTCTCCGGCGTCGAGCGCCATGGTTTCCTCTGCCGACGCATGATCGAAAGCGCCACTGACGTCGATGGCCGCGTGCAACTGCAACTGCGCGACCTGGCCACCGGCAGCACCGAAGCGCGGCGTTACGATGCGGTGATTCTGGCCACCGGTTACGAGCGTCGCTCGCATCGCGAACTGCTCGCTCCGCTCAAGGACTACCTGGACGACTTCCGGGTCGACCGCGACTACCAGTTGATCGCCCGCCCGGAGCTTGAAACGCCGGTCTTCATCCAGGGCTTCAGCCAGCACTCCCATGGCCTGAGCGACACGCTGCTGTCGGTGCTGCCGGCTCGTTCGGGAGAGATCGCCGCTGCTCTGGAGCAGCGTCTGGAGGGCGTCGACCAGGCCCGCCCGAGCGTCGCACGCCGCGCGGTCGGGCGAAGCCTCTCGGCGTGATGGCTGAACACGAGCGGCGGATCGGATATGCTGGGTGAATGATGCTGGTTCTCATTCACTTGCTCACATGACCACAGGTGCCAGGGGCTGATGATAGACGTGCTTGCGCCGCTGTTTCGCGGCGATTTCGAAGCCTACCGGGACGTGTTGGTGCTGGCCGACGATCCGCGGCCAGCCACGGTGTACGACGAGCTACTGGCGCCCGATGCCTTCGCCGAGCTGCAACGGCGATTCGGTCAGCGCTACAGCGGCGATGATCGCCGTGCCTGGGTGTCGTTGTGGGCCAAGCACTACATCGTCAAGCTGTTGCCGCCGGTGATGGGCGCCACGTTGCTGTTGCGCTGGCGGCTGCCGCTGGGGCTGGCCGACACGGCCTTGTTGCTGGACGAAGGCGCGCTGCCGCAAGGCTTTCGTCTGAGCGACAAAGGCGCACCGTTCGCCGCCGATGTGAACGAGCCGTTCGAGCTGTTCGCAGGCCTGCTCGACGATCATCTGCAGCCATTGTTCCAGGCCCTGGCCAGTCAGACCAAACTCTCGCCCAAGGTGCTGTGGAGCAACGCCGGCAACTACTTCGAAAACCTGCTCAACCTGATGGCCAAGGCCGGCATGCCTGCCGAACGCCTGGCGCCGGGCCGCGCTCTGCTGGAAACCAAGACACGCCCCGATGGCACCCGCAACCCGCTGTTCCAGCCGGTGCGCTACCTGCCCATCGACGACGCCAGCGGCCAACCCACCTTGCGCCGCGAACGCAAGGTCTGCTGTGTGCGTTATCTCTTGCCCGAGCTCGAGCTGTGCGGCAATTGCCCGCTGAAGGTGAATCCCGCCAGGGTACCGGCCTGATTCAATCCGGCAGTCGCGCTCAGTAGTGGAAGCTGATCGCCGAGCCATCGCCCGGATGCGCCATGACCCCCATGCGGATGCCGTAGATCGACTCCAGCACTTCAGCGTTCATCAGCTCAGCCGGTGGCCCCTGAACGAGTAGCCGCCCGCTGTGCAACGCCACCAGGTGATCGCAGTAACGCGCGGCCATGTTGATCTCGTGCAGCACCACGACCACGCCCAGGTCCAGCTTGTGGCTCAGTTCACGGATCAGGCCCAGCACTTCGATCTGATGAGCGATGTCCAGCGCTGAGGTCGGTTCATCGAGCAACAGGTAGCGGCTGTTCTGCGCCAGCAGCATGGCCAGCCAGACGCGCTGGCGTTCGCCGCCGGAGAGGTTGTCCACCAGGCGCTCGGCATAGGCGCGGGTGTGGGTCAATTCCAGGGCTTGTTCGACCTGGGCATGGTCCTCTTCGCTCATGCGTCCCAACGCGCCATGCCACGGATAGCGGCCAAAGCGCACCAGTTCACGGACGCTCAGGCCATCGGCGGCCGGCAGTTGCTGCGGCAGGTACGCCACCTGCCGGGCGAACTCGCGGTTTTTCCAGTCCGCCAGGGGCACGCCATCGAGCTTCACCGTGCCCTGGCTGGCAGCTTGCTGGCGCGCCAGCAGCTTGATCAGGGTCGATTTGCCCGAGCCGTTGTGCCCGATCAAGCCGATGATCTGGCCGTGGGGCAGGGTCAGGTCGAGGGGGTGCAGAAGGGTGCACTCGGGAATGCAGAAGGACGCGGCCTGCAACTCGAACATGGAAGGGTCCTGAAAAGAAAGACGCTAATCTAAACGAGATAAGAACCATTATCAAAGGGTGAGGATCGGATTGATTGCCATTCTGACCGGCTATGAGCCGCAGCGAAATGAGCCTGGGTGAAGCCCAGAAAGCGATGCTCAAGTGGTCGTGGTCGAGGTTTTACATCTGCTTGATCAGCGCGAGCTTGACCGGTGAGCGTTTGGTGCCCGGGGTCGATCCGACCAGGCTTTACGGGGGGATCCCACGCTTTCATAAATAATCGTATGGTCACATTTCGGATCTTAATCGCAAATAGCCATCGCTCGATTGACGCTCCAGCGACCTGTCGTGATTAATAGCTTCGACGCTATTTCACCCAGAGGTCGCCGCCATGTTCGGAACGTTTCCCCGCAAAAAACTCGCCCTCAGCGCCCTGACCGGCCTGGCGCTGCTTATCGGCGCGAACGGCGCGATGGCAGCGCAGACCTTGCGTCTGGCCCATGCCTCGAGCTCTGAAAGCCTGATCAACCAGGCCATGGTGCGTTTCGCCGCGCAGGTCAGTGAACAGACCAAAGGCGAGCTGAAAGTACAGCTCTATCCAGACGGCCAGTTGGGTGACGAGGCCCCGATCGTCGATTCGGTCGGCGCCGGAGCGATCGATATCGGCCTGGGCGGTTCGACCGACGGCATCGACCCGCGCCTGAATGCCCTGTCGCTGCCTTTCCTGTTCAAGGACGCCGCTGCGGTCCATGCTTATCTGGATAGCCCGGCCGGCAAGAAATTCCTGACCATGGGCCAAGACCATGGCTTTGTGATGCTCTCGGCCCTGGACTCGGGTTTTCGCCAGTTCGCCAACAGCAAGCACCCGATCTTCAAGCCTGCTGACCTCAACGGTCTGAAGATCCGCACTCCGCCCAACCCGGTCATTCTGGCCACCATCAAACAGCTTGGTGCCCTGGGCCAGTCGATCCCGTTCGGCGAGGTCTACACCTCGTTGCAATCGGGCGTAGTAGATGGGGTCGAGCCTGAGTTGCGCGATTTCTACGACCAGAAGTGGTTCGAAGTGGCCAAGAACGTCTCGGTGTCCAACTACGTGTGGTCTGCCAACTTCTGGTTCATCAACAAAGACCGTTACGAAGGCCTGGACGACAGCGAGCGTGCCGCTCTGGACAAAGCCGTCGTTGACGCCACCGCCTGGTATCGCTCCCAGCTCGAAGCGGTCTACGCGAAGATCAAGACCGAAATGGAAGCCAAGGGCGTGAAGTTCAACGAGGTCGACACCGGCCCGTTCCGCGAGCTGGCCGGCCCGGTCTACGCCCAGTTCGGCAAGGTCTGGGGTGAAGACTTCGTCAATCAGTTGCGTCGCGACGCCCAGGGCCAGTAACCATGTCTATTTCCCAACACCCGGACCTGCCGCCCAAGGGCTGGCCGGAGCGTACGTTGGCGGTGGCCGGCGCGGTGATGTTCACCGTGACCTTCCTGGCCATCCTGGCCGGGGTGTTCTCGCGCTATTTTAACCTGCATGGGTTCGAGTGGTCATTCGAGATCGCCACCCTCGGCTTCATCTGGGTGACCTTCATCGGCACCGTGATTGCCGAGATCCGCCATGAAAACGTGCGCTTCCAAGGCCTGGCCAACCTGTTGCCAGCCTCTGTGCAGCGAGGCCTGGACGCCTTCGCCAGCCTGGCTCTGCTGTGCATCAGCGGCTGGTTGCTGTACAGCGGCAGTGCGTTCATCGCGCGCACCGGTTGGGCGCCGACGCCGGTGCTGCGCTGGCCGGCGGGCCTGAGCTCGGCAGCGCTGGTCAGTGCCGCCGCCATGCTTGCCGTCCTGGCGCTGATCCGCCTGATCCGCCTGATCCGCCTGACTCGTAGCGGAGTTCGCCCATGACCGTCCTGATCTTGTTCCTGGCATTCGTGTGCCTGTTGCTCGCCGGTCTACCGGTGGTGTGGGCCATGGCGGGTGGCACCATTGCCGCCTTGCTGTTCGGCGATCTGCACCTGCCATTGGCTTGGCTCGCCCAGCAAACCCTGCGCGGCGCCGACTCGTCCACCCTCGCTTCAATTCCATTGTTCCTGCTGGCGGGCGAGTTGATGAACCGCGGCGGGCTCACCCTGCGCATCATGCGTGTTGCCGAGCATTGCTTCGGTCGCCTGCGCGGCGGTCTGGGCCTGGTCAACGTTGCCACCGCCTTTGTCTATGGCGGCCTGACGGGCTCGGCCACCGCTGACACGGGCACCGTGGCCAAGGTGATGATCCCGGTGATGGAGGAGCGGGGCTATCCGCGGGCCTTCGCTGCCGCGGTGACCGCTGCGTCCGGCACCCTGGGCATCATCGTTCCACCCAGCGTGATTCTGATCATGTTCGGTGTGCTGACCAACACCTCCATCGGCGGCCTGTTCATGGCTGGGGTCATCCCGGGGGTCATGCTGGCGGCGGTGTTCATGGTGACGGCTTATGTGGTCGGCGTACGCGAGCACTTTCCCAAGGTCGAGGGCAAGATGGACTGGGCCGAACTGCGCCGAGACCTGCTAGGTGCCTTGCCGGCGTTGCTGATGCCGATCATGGTGCTGGGCTCGATCGTGACCGGCTTTGCCACGGCTACCGAGGCTGCCTCGCTGTCGGTGCTTTACGCGCTGGCGGTGGGCACCGTGATCTACCGACAGTTGGGCTGGCGTGATCTGTTCCCTGCTGTGACCGAAGCGGTGACGATTACCGGCTCGGTGATGATCATCATGGCCGTGGCCATGCCGTTCGGCTGGATACTGACCTTCGAACTGGTACCGCACACCGTGGCGTCGTGGATCGTCGATATGCACACCGGGCCGTTGATGACCATTCTGCTGGTGATTCTGGTACTCAAGGTGGTGGGCTTCTGGCTCGATCTGGGCCCTGCAATGATCATCCTCGCGCCGATCCTGGTCCCCGTGGCGAAGGCCGCCGGTTTCGAGCCCTACCAGATCGGCCTGATCTTCACCATGACGCTGGGCTGGGGACTGTTCACACCGCCCATCGGCACTAATATCTTCGTGGTGTGCAACGTCGGTCGCATCGAAATCGGTGCCGTATCGCGCCGGCTGATTCCGTTCTGGATCGCCACCGCATTCGCCATCGCCCTACTGGTCTTCTTCCCTGGCCTGACCCAGTGGCTGCCACGTGTCATGGGCTACTGAGCCCCCTCATTGTGTAGAGAATTGCAGATGAAACATTTGATCGGTGGAATTTCCAGCGGCGGCCGCGCTTTGCCTGAAATCGATGGTCAGGCCTTCGGGGTCCGCCGCAGTGAAGGGCCTTGGCTGTGGGATGAGCAGGGCGTGCGCTATATCGATACCGCCATGGGCTTTGGCGCGACGATGCTAGGCCATGCCCAGGCCCAGGTCGTCGCGGCCAGCAGCGCCGCCCTGCGCAATGGCCCGATGCCCTCGTTCGCGCATGCCGACGAAGAGAGTGCCGCCGCGGCGCTGGCCCGCTTCACTGGTGAGCTCAGCCAGGTGATCTTCGTCAACACCGGCAGTGAAGCGGTGCACTTGGCTTGCCGAACCGCTCGGGTAGCCACCGGCCGCACACGCATTGCCAAGTTCGCCGCGGGTTACGACGGCTGGTACGACGCGGTGGCCTTTGGCAACGCCGGGCAACCGGCGGCGCTAATGGCGGGTACCGAGCGCCCTGAACAGGACGGCATGCTGCTGTTGCGCTATAACGATTTCGCTGACGCCGAGCAGTTGTTCCGTGACTGCGGCGACATTGCCGCCGTGGTGGTGGAGCCGGTGTTGGCCAATGCTGGCTGCATCGTGCCGGCGCCCGGCTACCTGAAACACCTCAGCGACCTGGCCCACGCCAATGGTGCGCTGGTGATCCTCGACGAAGTCTTGATGGGGCTGCGCCTGCATCCTGGTCTGAGCGGTACCCTGCTGGGCGCCGAAGCGGACCTGGCCACCGTCGGCAAAGCCATCGGCAGCGGAGTGCCGGTGGCCGCCTTGGTGGGTAAGCCGCAGTACATGGGGTTGTTCGAGCAGGGCAAGATCATCCGTGCGGGGACTTACAGCGGCGCGCCTCCGGCATGCGCAGCGGTACTGGCCACGTTGAAACAGTTGGCGAGCGCTGACTACCCGGCTCTGCTTGCGCGTGGTGACCAGCTGCGCGCCGATCTGGTGGCTGCGTTCGCGCAGAAGGGGATAGCGGTCAGCACCACCGGCTACGGCTCGGTGTTCACCTTGTGGCGTTCGGCAACACCACCGCTCACCTACGCCGGAGCCGTGCAGGTGGCTGACAGCGACTGGACCCTCGCCCTACACAAGGCCTTGCGTCGCCAGGGCGTGATGACCATGCCGTTCGCCTTTGGCCGGGTCTACCTGACCTTCGCCCACGACGAAGAGGCCCTGCAGATGCTGCTCGACGGCTACAAAGCCGCAATCGCCTTGCTGTGAGGCGCATTCGCCGCCCGGAATCGGTCAAGGACGAAGTGGGCCAGGCGGCGGGTGTTGAGCAAGGCATGCTCGGGCATCAGCAACGCCAGTTCGATGCTCGGCAGTTCCGGAAGCTGCTCGCCGCGCAGAATTCGCCAGCCCGGCGGCACCACGGACGCCGGCAGCACCGTGACCGCCGTACCCAAACGCACGGCATGCATCACCCCGGGTAGATGCGATGAGGAACTGACCACCCGCCACGGCGTACCGAGGCGGTCCAGTGCTTCGATGATCTGCGGCCTTGCCCGGCAACTGTCGGTGAACAACGACAACGGCAGGGTGCGTTGTTGTTCGGGAAAATGTTCTGGCGATGCGCACCACAGCATCGGTTCGCAGCGCAGCAGCTCGCCCTGCAGCTTGCCATTGGCACGGGTGATGATGGCGATATCGATGCTGCCTTCGGCAATCATCGCTTCCAGACGCGAGGAAAAATCACAGATGATTTCCACCTGAAGATGAGGATGACGCTGCGTGAACGCCTGCATCAGTTCACAGCCCAGGGTCTCCAGGTAATCATCCGGCATGCCGATGCGGATGCGTGTGGCTTCCTGGCCACATTCGAGGGCCGTGAGTGCCTCATCTTCGAGCATCTGAATACGCCGCGCATAGCCGATCAGGCGTTCGCCGTGTTCGGTCAGGGTCACTCCGCGACGTGAGCGCTCCAGTAATTTGCGGCCGACCCTGGCCTCCAGCCGACCGAGCATCAGGCTCACGGCCGCTTGTGTCTTGCCGATGCGCTCACCGGCGGCGGTGAAACCGCCGTAATCAATGACCGCAACGAAGGCGGCAAGACAGTCTGTGTCGAGATGGCGCATGGGGCAGGGTCCCTCGGTGAAAAGACAGCGGGCTGACGTGATCATGCACGTTTCATTCCCACACCTTCATCGCTCGTCTTATCGCAGTGGTCAGGTCGCGTTCAGCTCTGCTTCCTGCTTGTCCAGACATCCCCGCTCGTGCTCACGCCTCAGGCCTCGGTGGGTTTCATCATCACGGTGTTACCTTTCATGACAGGCTATCGCCTCGGTAACGTTGATTCAGGTTGCCATCGAGGCACCGGTCAGCAAAACGGGCGCCATGGGAACCAGAACAAGCCCGCTACCTGAGGGACAGATGGCGATCGCTGTCTAAGCTTATGTTTATTCAGTATTAATTGGATCTGGAACGGTCGATTACACTCACCGCCCGCACGTCATACGCAGGCGCTTTCCGATGTTCGCTTTGTCCATTTCCAACGGTTCGAAGGTCGGACGATGACTTTCGACTACGCGTTTGCGCTGTCTACGCTTCCCGCCTTTGTGCGGGCAGTCGGCGTCACTCTGCAGGTCGGTTTGATAGCCATCCTGAGTTCACTGGCCGTTGCGGTGCTCAATGCGGCCATCGCCACGTTCAAGGTTCCGCTGCTGCATCGGCTGGTGCCGCTGTACGTCGAACTCGCCCGCAACACGCCGCTGTTGATCCAGCTGTTCTTCATCTATTTCGCCTTGCCCGCTCTGGGCGTACGGATTTCCGGTTTCGCGGCGGCCGTCATTGCCATGACGTTCATGGGGGGTGCGTACCTGACCGAGATCCTGCGTGCCGGTATCGAAGCGGTGCCCAAGGCGCAAATCGAGTCGGGGCTGTCCATCGGTCTGTCGCGCTGGCAGCTGCTGCGCCACGTGATCCTGCCCCAGGCAGGCATTCTCAGCCTGCCTGCGCTGTTCGCCAACTTCGTGTTCCTGCTCAAGGAAACCACGGTGGTGTCAGCCGTTGCCGTGCCGGAAATTCTCTACACCACCAAGAGCTACATCGCCCTGTATTACAAGACCTACGAGATGCTGGCGGTGATGACCGGCCTGTGTGTGTTGTTGTTCTTGCCGCTGTCGTTGCTGCTGGGTCTGCTGGAAAGGAGGCTCCAACATGGCCAGTTCGGGTCTTGAGTTGCTCTGGGTATCGGCACCGCAACTGCTCACCGGGGCCGGTCGCACCTTGGGTATTTCCGCATTGGCGATCCTGTTCAGCAGTATCGGCGGCCTGCTCTATGGCGTGCTGCGCAGCCTCGGCAAACGCTGGCTGGACGTGCCGCTGAGGGTCTACCTGGAGCTGTTTCGCGCCATTCCGGTACTGGTCTGGTTGTACCTGTTCTTCTTTGGCCTGCCGATCTTCTTCGGCGTCAGCCTGCCTGCGTTCTGGTGCGCGGTGCTGGTGCTGTCGCTGTGGGGCGCCAGCGAGATTGGGGAGGTCGTGCGCGGTGCGCTGCGTTCCATACCCCGCGGGCAGCGCGAAGCGGGCCTGGCCATCGGCCTGGACCTGGGCCAGTTGTACGGCCGGGTATTGCTGCCCCAGGCGCTCAAGCGGCTTACCCCGCCGGTCATCAACGTTTGCACTCGTTTGCTCAAGACCAGCTCGCTGGCGGTACTGATCGGCGTTGTCGACATCACCAAGGTCGGCCAGCAGATCATCGAGCGCACCTACGAATCGGTGCTGATCTACGGGTTTCTGTTCGTCTTCTTTTTTATCGTCTGCTATCCGCTGTCGGCCGCCTCCCGCGTGCTCGAACGGCGCTGGAATCACGCATGAGCGCATTGATCGAACTCGCAAGCTTCAGCAAGAAATTCGCCGACACACCAGTGTTGACCGACATCGATCTGCGCGTGAGCGAGGGCGAGGTGGTGGTGATCCTTGGCCCCAGCGGTTGTGGCAAGAGTACCTTGCTGCGCTGCCTGAACGGCTTGGAGCTGGGTCACAGCGGTACCTTCACTTTCGATGGCCAGCGACTGCCCGCCAATGCCGACTGGCGCCGGGTGCGTCAGCAGATCGGCATGGTGTTCCAGAGCTATCACCTGTTTCCGCACATGACCGTGTTGCAGAACGTGCTGCTGGGGCCACTGCAGGTACAGAAGCGCGATGCCCAGGAGGCGCGGCAGCAGGCCGAGGCGCTGCTGGCTCGGGTTGGCCTGGCCGAGCGCGCCAACGCCTACCCCCGCGAGCTCTCGGGCGGCCAGCAGCAGCGGATCGCCATCGTACGGGCGCTGTGCATGAACCCCAAGGTCATGCTGTTCGACGAAGTCACCGCTGCGCTGGATCCGGAAATGGTCAAGGAAGTCCTGGAGGTGATCCTCGATCTGGCGCAGGGCGGCATGACCATGCTCATCGTCACCCACGAAATGGCCTTCGCCCGGGCGGTGGCCGACCGCATTCTGTTCATGGACCGTGGCCGCATCGCGGAACAGAACGATCCCGAAACCTTCTTCAGCGCCCCGCAGACCGCACGCGCGCAGCAGTTCCTGGAAAGGTTTTCCTATGTAGAAAACATGCCGAAAAGGAAAGCATCGTGAACTTCAAATCTGCCCTTGTTCTACCCGTATTCGCCCTTGGACTGCTGGCCGGTTGCGACAAACCGGCCGAGCCCAAGGCCGCCACCCCGGCCGCGACGGCGAAGCCTGCGACCAGCTACCTGGAAACCATCAAGGCCCGCGACAAGCTGATCGTCGGGGTATTCAGCGACAAGCCGCCCTTTGGTTTCGTCAACGAGCAAGGTGAATACGTCGGGTTCGACACCGACCTGGGCAAGCGCTTCGCCAAGGACCTGCTGGGCGACGAGAAGAAAATCGAGTTCGTCAGCGTCGAGCCGGCCAGCCGCATACCGTTTCTGCAAAGTGACAAGGTCGACCTGATCCTGGCCAACATGACCGTGACACCCGAGCGCAGCCAAGTGGTGGACTTCACCAACCCCAACCTGCGGGTGGCCGTGCAGGCGCTGGTGGCCGATGGCAGCAGCGTCCAGAAGCTCGATGACCTGGCCGACAAGACCACCATCGTCACCACCGGCACCACGGCCGATCTGTGGTTGACCAAGAACCACCCGGACTGGAAGTTGCTGAAGTTCGAAAAGAACTCCGAATCACTGCAGGCCCTGGCCAGCGGCCGCGGCGATGCCTACGCCCAGGACAACCTGGTGCTGTTCAACTGGGCTAAGCAGAACCCCGGCTATCGCGTGCTTGCCGAGAAGCTGGGTGACGAAGCGCCTATCGCGCCGGCCGTGAAGAAGGGCAACACCGAGTTGCGCGACTGGGTGAACGAGGAGTTGGCAAAGCTTGGCGAAGAGAAAGCCCTGCTCAAGCTTTATGACCAGTACGTGCGCAAGGACTTGCCAGCGGACACCGATCCCAATCTGGTCATCGTTGAAGGGGGTCATTGGAAGCCTTGAGGTCAGTCCACATGGATCTTTCGCGTCCTCCTGGGGGAGGGCGATCCTCGTCTGCACGTCTTCCCCCTGTGGGTGCACCCCGAACTATCCATAAGCCTAAACGTTATTTCAGATCGATGCTTAGTAGCCTTAAGCTATATCCCATCGGACTGCCGAAGTTAACTTATCAAGGATGATTGCCACCGTTTCCCCCGGATCGGTCGTCCACGTCTGCCTGTTGCAGGCAGGCATCGAACCAGGGGAGTGGTTCATGCACTTTGTTCATCGTAGAACCCGCTTGTCGCTTGCCATCGTTTCCACCAGCCTGCTGTCAGGCGCCGCGTGGGCCGCTGACCCGCAAGTATCAGCGCAGGCCGAGGCCAGCCAGCTGGACGCGGTCATCGTCACCGGCACTCGAACCCAACAACGCACGGCCAGTACCTCGCTGTCGCCCATCGACGTCGTTTCGGGCGAGAGTCTGCGCAGTGGCGGATCGGACGAGTTGGGAACCGCCTTGGCGCGGTTGATTCCTTCCATCAATTTCCCTCGCCCCAGCCTGGTGGACGGCGCTGAACTGGCGCGGCCTGCGCAATTGCGCGGGCTGTCACCGGATCAAGTACTGGTGCTGGTCAATGGCAAGCGTCGCCATACCGGTGCTTTCGTCAATCTGGGCGGCGCCGTGGGTCGGGGCTCGGCGCCGACCGACCTCAATGCCATCCCTTTATCCTCGGTGGACCACATCGAAGTGCTGCGTGACGGCGCGGCCGCGCGGTATGGCTCGGATGCCATTGCCGGGGTGATCAATGTCATCCTCAAGGACGCCAACCATGGCGGACAGGTATCGGCCAAGTACGGCAGCTACAAGAAAGGCGACGGTATCCAGCGCCAGCTCAGCGGCAACACCGGCTTCGCCCTGGGTGATCGCGGCTTCGTCAATTTGACGGCAGAAGGCGCCGACAACGACTACACCAACCGTGCCGGTGACGATTACCGGACCGCCAGCATTGGTTCAGCCACATACGGCCAGCGGGTGTTCCGTCAGGGCGAGCCTTCTACCGACGAAGGCAAGCTGTGGCTCAACAGCGAGTTCGACCTCAACGATTCCGCCCAGGTCTATGCCTTCGGCGGCTACAGCAAACGCCGTGGCGAGACCGCCGCGTTTTACCGCGCCAGCAACGCTTCGAACAACCTGCCGTCCATTTATCCCGAGGGTTATCTGCCCTTGATTCGCGGAACCCTCGAGGACCGCTCGGCCGTGGTGGGCATTCGCGGCGAGGGTTGGGCCGACTGGCATTACGATGTGTCGGCCAACTACGGACAGAACCAGTACCAACTCGGTACCCGCACCATCAATACGGCCCTCGGCCTGGCCACGCCACGCTCCTTCGATAACGGCACCTTGACCAACGAGCAGAAGCAACTGAGCCTGGATCTCTCGCGGGAGTTCGATGTGGGCTGGTTGCCCAATCCGCTGTCGGTGGCGTTCGGCACCGAGTACTTGCATCAGGGGTATCAGATCAGCGCGGGTGACCCTGCCTCCTACTACCAGAGCGGCAGTTCGGGCCTGGGTGGCTTTCGTGCCTCGGATGCCGGCAGCTACAGCCGACACAATTTCGCCCAGTATCTGGATCTGGAAACCGACCTCAGCGACCGGCTCAGCGCTTCGGCCGCAGTACGCCACGAGGACTACAGCGATTTTGGCTCTAACACCAGCGGCTCTCTGGCGGGTCGCTTCGCCCTCACCGACAGCGTGGCCCTGCGTGCCAGCGTCTCCACCGGCTTTCGCGCGCCATCGCTGGCTCAGCAGAACTTCACCTACACCTCTTCGCAACTGATCGGCAACACGGTCCAGGAGGCTGGCACCTTTCCGGCCAACAGCCAGGTGGCCGGGTTGCTGGGCGCGCAGGACCTGAAAGCCGAGAAGTCGCGCAATTACAGCCTGGGCGTGGTCTTCGAGCCCAGCACCCATTTGACCCTGACCGCCGATGCCTACCGGATCGACATTCGCGACCGAATCACGCTGTCCTCCAACCTGGTGCTCAACGATGCCGCCCGGTCGTACCTGCAGGCCAACGGTGTCGGCAACATCAATTACACCAGCGCCCGTTATTTCACCAACGCGGTCGACACCAGCACAGACGGCATCGATCTGGTCGCCAACTATCGCTACGCTTTCGACAATGGCGTGCGCTGGAACAGCACCGTTGGCTACAACTACAGCCATACCAAGGTGACCGATGTCGCCGCCAATCCGGCCATTCTCGATCAGCTAGGGGTCAACTTGACCCGTGTCGACCGCCGCGAGAAAAGTGGTCTGCTGGGCGATACCACGCCTGAACACAAGTTGAGCCTGAGCAACGACTTGAATTATGGCAACTGGGGGTTGCACAGCACGCTGGTACGTTATGGAAAGTTCACCAGTTACCAAGCCGACAAGGTCAATGACCAGACGTTTGCGGCCGCTTGGGTATTGGATCTGGCAGTGGATTACAAATACCGCAATTGGCTGTTCACGCTGGGCGGTGACAACGTTACCGACAAATATCCTGAAAAACTGGACGCCTATGCCAGCAGCGGCGGGAATTTGGCCTACAGCACGTTTTCGCCCTACGGCTACAGCGGGGCTTTTTATTACGCCAAAGTAGGGTACAGCTGGTAACAAGTGGAGCACCGATGAGTTTCGCACCTTGGTGCCCCTGGCAACGATTCGTTGGGCGCGACGGAAAGGCAAGCATTCTTAGAACATTTATGCATTTCCGTTATGGGAATAGCTCCGATACCTATATCCATAGTGTCGAATACGCCGTGCCTATCGCCCGCTCCAACGTCGTTGCGCCGAAGCGCACGCGATAACGCCGGTCTCGCTCGCCTGGCCACCGAAACCGCCAACATCCAATGCTTAAGAAGCACTGGAGCATCAGCTTGCGGCAATCGGGTGTAGCCCTAGAATCGCAGCCATCAGATTCACCCCTATCATCCAGACTGCTCGAGGACTTACCCAATGATGAATGCCATGCAAATGCAAATGCCGATGTCGATGAATGCCGCCAACATGCCGATGATGCCAATGATGGGCATGCCGATGATGATGGCGACCATGACCTGCGAGATGATGGAAGAGGGCATGCAGTGCATGATGAAGCCTGCTGCCGGCATGGACATGGCAATGTTCAAGAACAGCTGCGACATGGTTCAGATGATGATGAACTGCGGTATGCCGATGATGATGCAGTGCGGCAACCTGTCGATGATGTGCATGAATCAGATGAGCATGGCTGCACCGATGATGGCCATGCCTATGATGAAGTGCATGATGGAATGCACCATGATGGCAGACGGCATGATGTGCAAGATGATGCCTGTGGCTGGAATGAGCATGGACCTGATGAGCAACTGCTGCATGCTGATGAACAAGATGATGAACGATTGCAGCATGCCGATGATGATGAGCTGCAATGGCATGCCGATGATGTGCTGCACCTGCTGAGCCGGGTGAAGGCGGCGGCTCAATCCAGCCGTTCCGGATACGTCACGACAAGATAGGCCAGCGCTTCGCTGTCGGCTGGGTTGCGATAGCGATGCGGCTGGTCTGCATAGAACAGAATCGAATCTCCCGTGGAAAGCAGAAAGCGTTCTTCGTTGACGCTGACCTCCAGCACACCCTGCGCGACGACCAGGTTTTCCTGGACACCGGGTCCATGGCCGTGGGCCTGCTCCTCGCCCAATGGCGCGATCCGAAGCTCGTAGAATTCGGTCTGCCGGGCCTTTTCGAACGGAAACAGCGCACGGCTGACGAACTCGCCGTTGGCACTGACCAATCGCTTGCTGCGGCGTGCCGACAGCACGGCGACACCCTCGAATTCGCGGCTGTCCAGAAACGCGGCTACCGATACCTTCAATGCCTTGGCAATCTTACTCAGGACCTTGATCGACGGCACGCTGCGGCCCGACTCGATCTGCGCGAGCATTGTCCGACTGACCCCGCTGGCTCGTGCCAGGCCGTCCAGCGAAAGCTGACGTTTGCAGCGCAGGCGTTGCAAATGAATGGCCACGCGTTGCGCAATGGTGTCATCTTCGTCGGCGTCCGCACTGGTTGTCATGTCCACCAAAGGCGACAAGCTGGTTTCCAGGAAACCGGTGGGCGTACTCATGAACTAGGCCTGGCGATGTTCTTGAGCCTGACGAGCAGCCTGCGCCCATTGCTGCGCCGCTACACCAGCCTGCTGCGCGTACAGCGCCCACATCAGGCGTCCTGCCTGCTGCGCCTGTTTGCGTTTTCGGTAGTGGGCGAGGTCGACGACGTGTTCGGTAGGTGGCATGACGGATCCTTGCTGGCGGGTGGTTCGTGAAGCGAGACTACCCAAGCGGCTATAGAACCAGAAATACTTTTTTAGCCTTTGCTAATTCGATTCTGCGATGAAGGATTCGTGACGCGATGCATCCCGACATTGGCCACACCCGCGCGCACCGAAGCGAGTACCGGATTCAGTTCTGCCCCAGCTTGAACTTGATGTTCTCCAGTGGCCGCCACGAGAAAGAAGGAGGCGGCGAATAGCAACCTGGTTGGTTTGCCGGCGTTGCGTCGCAGCGTACCGTGTAGCCATGGTTGCCGATCTCGCGACCGCCTTCACCGGTGCCTCTTTCACTATAGGCGGCACAGCCACCCAGCGTGGCGAAGGCAAGCAGTGCAGTGACTTTTTTCATCGTGGTTTCAGACTCCATGGTTGACCTTGATCAGTTGGTAGGCGCGGTGTACCAGCGGGTTCACTGCGTTGGGTCGGATCCACAGATGATACGTGACATCAGGCAGGCGCGGCAGGCCGTCGCTTTCGCCAAGCACGCGCATGTCCGGGCCGACCATTTCCATGCTGCGCGCGGTGACCCCCAGACCTGCGCGGACAGCGGCCTTGATACCGATCAGATTACTCGCCAGGTACGCCTGTCGCCAGGCGATGTCGTGGGCCTCCAGCGCTTGCAGGGCCATTCGTCGATAGATACTGGGCTCGTCGACCAGTACCAGCGGCAGCGGTTGGGCAGCGTCGTGCTGGTAATGCGCGGCGCAGATCCACCACACCGGTGAGGTGCGCAGTGCGAACCCTTCGAGGGTCGGGTCGGTGCGGGTGGAAATCACCATGTCGACCTTGCCGCGGTGCAGGTCGTCCATCAGGAACGGGCTGCGGCCGACGTCGATCTCCAGACGCAGGTTAGGCGCCGATCGGGCGATGTGGCTGAGCATCGGCGGCAGTATGGTCTCGGCGATGTCATGTGGAGAGCCGATGCGCAACACACCGCTAAGATTGTTGTCGCGCAGTCGATCGAGCGCTTCGTCGTTGAGCGCCAGCATCTGCCGTGCGTGCCTGAGCAGTTGGCGTCCAGCGTCGGTCAGCGCTTTGTGCCTTCCCTGCTTGTGCAGCAGGCTGACGCCCACCTGCTGTTCCAGGCGCTGAAGATGCTGGGTGACCGATGATTGGGTACGGCCAAGGTGCTGTCCGGCTGCGCCGAAACTGCCGTGGTCGGCAACGGCGACGAAGGTTTTCAGCAGTTCGAGATCCAGTGTGCTAGAGCTCATGACAGAGCCGGGCCATCAACTTTCAATGTTAATTGATTAGACATCGTTATGTGTTCTCCAGTAAAGGCTTCTGCTGCAGCGTTTAATGTGCCGTAAATTCGGGATCGCGCACGAATGCGTCATTCGATACAGGCTTTGAGTTATAACAATATGAGATATTTGCATTTCCTTCCCGACCTGCCAATCCCTAGCATGCCCCTTCATCGCGCCGGCTGTTCCGGCTCTAGGGGAGTACTTCATGTCGCCACGTTTCACGTTTCGCCTCCGGGCCGTTCCTGCGCTGGCTGCTGTCGCAGGCTTGACCATTGCCGCTGTCTCGCACGCTGATGCGACTCTGGACAAGATCCATGAACGTAGCCGTCTGGTGGTTGGCGTCATGCTCTCCGGGGGACCATTCGGTGCCATAGACCCGGCAACGCAGCAGCCGGTGGGTTTCAATGTCGACATGGCCAACGACCTCGGTCGCCAATTGGGCGTCAAGGTGGAGCTGGTCTCGGTGCTGCCGGCCAACCGCGTGCAGTTCCTGCAACAGGGCAAGGTCGATCTCCTGATCGCCAACATGGAATGGACACCGGAGCGCGACAAGCTTCTGGGGCATGTGCCGACGCCGTTCTATACCGTGGGCGGCACGGCCGCGGTGTTGGCAGACAGTCCCTACCGCACATGGGCCGACCTCAAGGGCCAGCCGGTGTGCACGTCGCAAGGCAGCAGCTATACCCAAGCCTTGGTGCAGCTGGGTGTGGATCTCAAAGCGTTCAAGAGCTCTGCCGAATCGTTGCTGGCCCTGCGCGGCAACAACTGCGTCGCTGCAGTGCATGACGCCACCCTGATCAACCCACTGCTGGCCCGCGGCGGCGAGTGGCAGGGCTATCGCGCCCTGACGCCGGAACTCAATCCAGCGCCTTCGGTGATCTGGACTCGCCTCGGCGAGGCGGACACCCAGGCGCGCCTGGACCCGATCGTCAAGGGCTGGCACCGCAGCGGCTGGCTGATCGAACGCGAGCGCGACAACCACATCACGCCCGCCTCGCCGACCCTGGTGAAGCTGAACAAAGAGCTGAGCGCAGACGGCGCCTGATCGGCCATCCTTTCAGGAACCCAATAATGAAGAACCGTTTCGCGTGTGCGCAGTACACCGACGAGCGCGTGCATATCCTGGACGACGTGTCGACGTCATGCGCAGAGGTGGGTAGGGCCGCATTGATGCGCAAGAGCGAGGGTTACATCCGGGCGCGCATCGATGCGATCGTGCGCGATTGGCGTCGCTCCGGCTGGCTGCTGGCATGGGGCGAGCGAACCGGCATGCGCCCGTCGGCGGCGCTACGTGCGCTGCATGAAAATGATAAAGGCACGCCTGCCTTGCAGGCGGCGAAATGACCGACTCGACCGTGGTCGCCGCCTTTCAATCGCTGGGTCTGCAGGGGTTAGTCGATGCCGCCCGGAAACTCGGTTTGAACTATCAATTTCTGCTCGACGCCTATCAGCGCGGCAACCTTATCGAAGGCGCGCAGACCACCCTCTACCTGTGCGTGCTGACCATCGTCGGCAGCCTGTTGGCAGGTGTCGGATTAGCTGCAGCAATGAGCAGCGGCAAACGCTGGCTGGCGCTACCGGCGCGGGTCTTCATCGAAGTCACTCGCAATACGCCGACCCTGGTGCAGCTGTACTGCGCTTTTCTAGTGCTGAACATGCTCCTGAACCAGGCGGTAGGTGCGGCCAATCCGCTGACTCCGTTTGCCTGGGTGGTGATCGTGATTTCCCTGCACAAGGGCGCCTTTCATGCCGAGTCCCTGCGTTCGGGTATCGAGGCAGTCCCTGCGGTCACGGTCGAAGCCGCCAGTTCGCTGGCGTTCGACCGGCGTCAGTTGCTGTGGAACGTGCAGTTGCCGCTGGCGGTGCGCTTTGCCTTGCCCGCGCTGGTCAACAACCTGATCGACTTGGTCAAGATGACGGCCGTGGCCTCGGCCATTGCGGTGAACGACATCACTTATGCCTCGATCATGATCTGGACCCAGAGCGACAACGTCATCGAGTTGATGATCCTGATGCTGTCGTTCTTCGGCCTGTTGAGTTTTCTCGTCAACTGCGCCGGTCGCGCCCTGGAAAAACGCTTGAGGATGCCTGGCTATGGTCACTGAAGTGTTGTCGGCGCTGTGGCAGTGGTCGCCAGCCCTGGGCGTCGGGCTGCTGCAGAACATCTTGATCAGCGTCACCGCGATCGCTGTGGGTACCTTTGCCGGACTGTTGGTGGGGGCCTTGGCCATGTCGCCACTGGGGCCGCTGCGCCTGTTGGCCAAGCTTTGGGTTCAGGTGTTTCGCAACGCGCCCTGGCTGGTGTTGATCTACTTCACCACCTACGTGTTCCCTTTCGAGATTCATGTGGGCAGCCACTATTTACCGTTTCCCGATTGGCTGAAGGTGACCGTCGGCCTAGCCCTGCCGGCCAGTGCCAATGTGGCGGAGATCTTTCGCGGAGCGATCGGTTCGATTCCCAGCACCCAGTGGGAGGCGGCACGCTCGCTGGCGTTCGACCGTGGGCAGATCTTCCGCTCGATCATCCTGCCGCAGTGTTTCAAACGCATGCTGCCGCCCTGGATGAACCTCTATGCAGTGGTGACCATGGGCACGGCGCTGTCTTCGCTGGTGGGCGTGCACGATGTGATCGACACCGCGCAGATCGCCAGCAACACGGTCAACCTGACCGGCTTCACGGTGCTGATCTACTTCAGCCTGCTGGCGCTGTTCTTCGCCTACTGCTATCCGATTTCCCGCCTGACCCAACGTCTGGAGCGTCGCTATGCCTTCTGAACCCTTGATCAGCCTGCGAGACGTGCATTTGGCGTTCGCCGATAACCCCGTCCTCAAAGGTATCGACCTTGACGTGCATCGTGGCCAGGCAGTTTCGATCATCGGCCCTTCGGGTTCGGGCAAGTCGACGATCCTGCGCTGTATCACTGGGCTACTCAGACCCCAGGCAGGTACTCTGCGTGTCGCTGACACGGCTGTGCATGCCCTGAGCAGCGAGGCCGAGTTCATTGCCCTGCGCAAGCGTGTGGGTTTCGTGTTCCAGCAGTACAACCTCTTTCCCCATCTTTCGGTGCTGGAAAACCTGGTGATCGCGCCGCGCAAGGTGTTGGGGCGTGCCCGTGCCGATGCCGAGCACGAGGCGCGGCAGCTACTGGCCAAGGTGCGCTTGGATCACAAGGCTGATGCCTACCCGGGCGAGCTGTCGGGCGGGCAGCAGCAGCGCGTGGCGATTGCTCGCGCTCTGGCGATGCGACCGGAGCTGATCCTGTTCGACGAGGTCACCTCCGCACTCGACCCCGAAACCGTAGGCGAAGTACTGACGGTGATCCGCGAACTGACCGAGGAGGGCATGACGTGTGTGTTGGTGACTCACGAGATGCGCTTCGCCGAGGACATCAGCGACGTGGTGTATTTCACCGAGCACGGGCGGATCGCCGAATCCGGCAGCGCCGAGCAAATCTTCCAGCGGCCCCGCAACGAACGTACCCAGGCATTCCTGCGCCATGCCCTGGGTGAGGGAGCGCGCCGATATTACCCGCCAGCCCCGGATGTACTGAGCAACCTACGCAGCTACAGCGTGTCCGTGTGATGACGCAAACCGAACCGATGCCCGACCAGAGAGCCCCGATCATGACCGTGACTACTGCCGATTCCGTAGTACAACCCTTCCTTCAGAAAGTTCGTGCCATCCACCAGCGTGGTGTCGACCGCCCGGCGCTGGAGCAGATCGTTGCCTTGCTCGAAGGCTTGGCCGAGCGCCGCGACCTGTTCAACTTCGAGCGCTTCCCCGCACCCACCGCAGGCGAGGGCAATACCCAGTTTCGCTACCGCCTCAACGACGATGGCGACACACCGACGCTGTACGTCAACTCCTTGCTGCCCGGCAAAAGCACCATTGCCCATAACCACGAGACCTGGGCAGTGATCGTGGCGGTCGAGGGGCAGGAGTCGAACCAGGTGTTCAGCCGTGTCGACGATGGCAGCGATCCGTCGCGCGCCGAGCTGCGGCTGGACCGGGAAGTGATCGTGCAGCCCGGCACGTCCATATCGTTCCTGGGCGACGACCTGCACGGCATCCGGGTCGACGGTGAGCAGGCGACCCTGCATTTCCATTTGTACGGCCGACCGCTGGAAGCGCTGGAAAACCGCTACGGGGTCAAGCCCGATGGGTCCGTTCTGAACTACAACAAATCGCAGATGGCGCCGTCCATCGAGGCTTACGGGCTGTAATGCAGCGTGGCCTCGGCACTTCTTTATCCAGCTTCGACGGTAATGACATGAGCCAGACCCTGACCCCCGCGCAACTCGAAAATTGGCTGTTCGACGGCCAGGAAATCGCCCTGTTCGATGTACGTGAGCATGGCCAATATGGAGAGGCGCATCTGTTTCATGCAGTCAATCTGCCGTACAGCCGTCTGGAAATCGAGGTGCCGCGCCTGGCGCCCAATCCAAGGGTACGGCTGGTGGTCTACGACCGCGACGGCGGCGAACTTGCTCAACGGGCATTGGCACGCCTGGCTGAGCTGGGCTACGGCAATGCCTGGAGCCTGCACGGCGGCGCCGAGCACTGGAAAAGGGCAGGCAAGGAACTGTTCGCAGGCGTGCACCTGCCCTCCAAGGCCTTCGGCGAGATCGTCGAGCATGCCTGCCATACGCCTGCGGTGAGCGCGCCGCAGTTGCTGGCGTGGCAGCAAAGCGAGCAGCCCCCTCTGGTGCTCGATGGACGACCGTTGGACGAGTTTCGCAAGATGAACATCCCTGGCGCCGTGTGTTGCCCCAATGGCGAATTGAGCCTGCGGCTGGAGGATCTCCTGGTCGACGACCACACGCCCATCGTGATCAACTGCGCCGGCCGCACGCGCAGTATCATCGGGGCACAGACCCTGATCAATCTGGGCGTTAAAAACCCGGTGTATGCGCTGGAAAATGGCACTCAAGGCTGGTTTCTGGCCGATCAGCAGCTAGGCCACGGCAGTCAAGCGCAGTACCCGGCGCGCCCGGTAGGGCCGGCCGAAGCCCAGCAGTTGGCACGTGCCCGTGCGCTGGCTCAGCGCGCGGGTGTGGGGTGGGTAACGGCCGAGCAGGTCCGGCAATGGGCAGACGATGCGGGACGCAGCCTGTTTCTGGGCGATGTGCGTACCCCTGAAGAGTTCGCCGCCGGCAGCCTTACTGGTGCCCAGCACACCCCAGGTGGTCAGCTGATTCAAGGCACAGACCTGTATGTCGGTGTGCGCGGTGCGCGGGTCGTCCTGTTCGACGATGACGGCGCGCGTGCGGCCGTGGTGGCCAGTTGGTTGCGACAAATGGGTCATGAGGCCTATGTGCTGGAAGAGGGCACGCACAGCGGCCTGGCGCTGCCGGGCGTCGTCCCGGTGGCAGTCGATCTGCCGCTGGCGACCGCAGCCGACCTCAGACAAGCGGCAATCATTGATGTCCGCTCGAGCACGGCCTATCGCAAAGGTCATCTGCAAAACGCGCAGTGGTCGATTCGACCGCTATTGGCCGATCAGGTGGTCACGGAACGTCGCCCTCTGGTACTGGTGGCCGACGAACCGGCGGTGGCCGAGCTGGCGGCCCGTGAACTGACGTCCGAGCAGCGCTCGCGCACACGCTTGCTGCTCGACTGGCAGGCCTGTGGCGTACCCCAGGTGGACGGCGCCGGTTCGTTGCGCGATGAGCAGTGCATCGACTTCCTGTTCTTCGTGCACGACCGTCACGCTGGCAACAAAGAAGCGGCTCGCCGCTACCTGGCGTGGGAGACGGGTCTCATCGCGCAGATGAGCGAGCGGGAAATCGCCAGTTTCGCTCCGCTGGTCACGGCAGAGCCGTTGCGCACGCGTTTGATCCACGGCGGTCGGGGGCCGCGCACCGCGGGTGCTCAAGGGGTGAATCCGCCAGTGGTGCGCTTGAGCACCGTGCTGTTCGATAACTTGGCGCAGATGCGCGATGCGCGTACGCGACGCGATCAGCAGCGGGTCCTCAGTTACGGCGCCCGAGGCAATCCGACGGCGTTCGCGCTGGAAGACCTGATCACCGATCTGGAAGGCGGTTATCGCACCAAGCTGTTCGCCTCCGGGCTTGCGGCCATTGCGCAGACGTTCCTGGCCTACCTGCGCCCAGGCGACCATGTACTGGTGTGCGACGGTGCCTACGGTCCGGTCCGCCGACTGGTGCGCGAATTCCTCGAACCCTTCGGCATCACTGTGGACTATTTCCAAGCCGACGGCGCCGGTCTTGCGCAGGCATTCAAAACCAATACGCGCATGGTCTATGCAGAAAGCCCGGGTTCGCTGCTGTACGAGATGCTCGATCTGCCGGCCATGGCCGCGCTGTGCAAAGCGCGTAACGCATTGCTGGCTGTGGACAACACTTGGGGCAGCGGCTATCTCTACCGGCCGCTGGCGCTGGGTGCCGATATTTCTATCATGGCCTTGACCAAATACGTGGCCGGTCACAGCGATGTGATGATGGGCAGCGTGTGCACCACAGAAGCGGTGTTTGCGCCACTGTCGCGGATGAACGACACGTTCGGCCAGACGGTCAGCCCCGACGACGCCTGGCTGGTGCTGCGCGGTGCACGCAGCCTCGCCAGTCGCCTGGAGGTGCACGAACGTCAGGGTTTGGAAATCGCCCATTGGTTGCAGGCACGGCCGGAAGTGTCTCGCGTCTTCCATCCGGCCTTGCCGCAGCACTCGGGACATGCCTTGTGGTTGCGCGACTGCAGTGGCAGCAACGGCCTGTTGTCGTTCGAATTTGCCGAACCGGGACTGGCCCGCGCCGAAGTCTTCATCGATGCGTTGCAAGTGTTCGGCCTGGGCGCATCCTGGGGCGGATTCGAAAGTCTCGTGACATTGGCCGATACCAGCGAGCGTCGCTTTGCGCTCGACATCCGAGGCGCCGTCGTGCGGTTGCATGTCGGCCTGGAGGACGTGCGTTCTCTGACCCTCGATCTCCAGCGTGGATTCGATGCCGTGCCAGCGATCTGATCGTTCCCGTTGCTACCTTCAGGTCTCGTTGCCCGTGGCGAACAGCTCAATGACTCGTCGCGCGCCGGATTTCACGCACTTGCAGGAAGACTGATGAAACGGCTATATCCATAGCGACAATCGATATTGGTATATACCAGATTTCACCGTTATAAATCGCCCACTCAAAAACAGCGCTCGCTATCGATGATGGCGAGCAGGAGCGTGGTGATGACTGGTGTACGGGTAATGCTCGAGTACTTCCATCCTTGGCCGAATTCGGCAGGCTTGTATCTGGCTCGCGAGCGGGGCTGGTACGCTGACGCAGGTCTGGATGTCGAGCTGATCGTGCACGACCCCTGGCGCGGCGATACCCTGGAACACCTGCTGGGCAAAGCCGTGCACTTCGGGATCTTTCCAAGCAATCGATTACTGGTGCGGCGTTCGCTGGGCCAGCCATTGCGCGGCCTTGCAGCCATCAATCACCGCGGCCTCGAGGCCATTCAGACCCTTACCGATTCCGGTATTTCCCGCCCCCGCGAGCTTCAAGGACGGCGCGTGGCGCTGAATCCGACTCCACGCGGATTGGCCATGGTTCGCCATCTGGTTAAAGCCGACGGGGGCGATCCTGACGCGGTGATCATTGTCGACAAGGGGGTGCGCGAGCTGCGTCCCGAGCAACTTGCAATGGGTGAAGCCGATGCCAGTTTTGGTGGTTACTGGGCGTGGGAGGCCCTGATGACCAGCGCCGTCGATGAAAGCCGTCGTATTGTCTGGCCAGTTGACGAGATCGGCGCACCGGCCTATCACAGCTACCTGCTGGGTGCCCATGAAGACCTGCTCGACAACGATCCCGACCTGATCAAGGCGTTTCTCAAGGCGACCGCCCGGGGCTTCATGGCAGCCGCGCAGGACCCGTTGAGCGCGTTACAGGCCTACGAGCAAGTGACACCCTACTTCCCCAGCGAGTTGCTGGCCCAGTCGCTACAACGCATTGCTCCGACATGGCTGCATGACGGCGCTTGGGGGACGCAGCGCCGAAGCCTGCTCGAACCCTATTCACACTGGCTGCATGAGCATCAGGTACTCAACAACGCGGACGCTTGGCGCGGCGCCACCACCAACGCTTTTCTGCCGGAAACTGCCTGATGAGTGAAGCACATAATGTAGGCCACGGTGTGGGTCTGGAGCGGGTGCAGGCAGACTGGCCGGCAATCACGATCGAGGATGTCGAGCAGTTGCTCGGGCGCTATGTGGCTCTGGACCAGGTTCGTGAACTGACGTGGCACAGCCCGCGACCCTTTTCCGCAGCCTGCCTGGTCAGCACCGAAGGCCAGCCGCTGTTCATCAAACGCCATCATCGCTCAGTGCGTGAACCGGCCTGGCTGCGCGAGGAGCATCGATTCATGGCGCACTTGCGCCAGCAGGGAACGCCGGTAGCCGAAGTCCTGGCCGACGCGCAGGGCGACACCGCCATTGCGCAGGGGGAGTGGACGTACGAAGTTCACCGGGTCGCGCCAGGGCAGGATATCTACCGCGATGCCTTGTCATGGACGCCGTTTGCAGACTTGAACCATGCCTACACGGCAGGTGCAGCCTTGGCGCGCCTGCATGACGCTGCTGGCGATTATTCGGCCACCCCTCGACAGGCGTCAGTGCTGCTGGCCAATTTCCGCCTGTTCAGCCAGGCTGATCCGATCGCCGCAGTTGAAGCCGCCGCTGCTGCCGATCCGGGGCTCGACGCGTATTTGAGGGGGCGCTGCTGGAAAGCGGATCTGCTCGAGCTGCACATGCCCTACCACCAGGCGTTGTACCCGCTGCTGGCAAACCAGACGCCACTGTGGACTCACAACGACTGGCACGCTTCGAATCTGCTTTGGAGTGGGGATGCGGAAGATGCCCGGATCGCCAGCGTGCTCGACTTCGGATTGTCGGATCAGACGTTCGCGCTGTTTGATGTGGCCACTGCCATAGAGCGAAATGCCATTGCGTGGCTTGAGCAGGAAAAAGGCGAAACGGTGGTCGCGTCGTTGGAAACGGTGGACGCTCTGCTGGCAGGCTATCAAAGCGTGCGGCGCCTGCTCTCCGAGGACCTGCTGACTCTGGCTGCGCTGTTGCCTTTGGTCCATGTCGATTTTGCCCTGTCGGAGGTTGCCTACTACCAAGGTATCGTGGGTTCCAGTGAAAACGCCGACGTTGCCTACGAGCGCTACCTGCTGGGCCACACGCAGTGGTTCGCAAGCAGTCACGGTCGGCAGTTGCTCGAACACCTGCGCCGGCGCGCCGCCGATCTGGAAGGGAGGCGCGATCGGTGAACAACACATCGGTACTCATCACGGCCCAAGAGCTTCTCGGCCGGCTGGCGGATCCCCAACTGCTGATTCTCGATGCCACGGTCGAGCTGCTCGCGCCTCGCTTCGATGGCGATTATCTAGTGGACAGCGGACGTGCAGGCTGGCTGCAGAGCCACCTTCCCGGCGCACTGCACGCCGACCTCTATCAGGCACTGAGCGACACCCAAGCGTCTTTCAGCTTTGCCTTGCCCACGGCTGCTGCGTTGAGCGCGGCCCTGGCGAAACTGGGTGTCAGTGCACAGCGACGCATCGTGGTGTACGACCGAAAGGACGGATTCTGGGCGGCACGCCTGTGGTGGATGCTGCGCAGCCTTGGCGTTCAGGCACAGGTGCTCGACGGCGGGATCCAGGCTTGGCGAAGGGCAGGATTACCCGAAGAGTGCGGACCTGTGCTGGCGCGACCGGCCATGTGGCAGAGCAGATTCGAGAAAGGTTTCTGGATCGATCGTGCCGGGGTAGAGGCGGTCATGGCAGGCGAGCAGCCAGGTACCCTGGTCTGTGCACTGTCGAGTGGGCTGTTCGATGGCACGGCTGTCACTCGATACGCCCGGCGCGGCCATATTCCCGGCAGTCGAAATCTGCCGGTCCGGATGCTCTTCGATGAGCAGGGGTGCTATCGGGCGACCCCCGCGTTGCGCAATGCATTGGAACCATTACTAGCATCCAAAGCGGCGCTGATTCTGTACTGTGGCGGCGGTATTTCCGCCGCCGCACAGGCTTTGGCGCTGACCTTGATCGGCTTCACGGATGTCCTGATCTATGACGGTTCTCTTCAGGAGTGGGCCGCCGACCTCAGCTTGCCAATGACCACCGGAGCAGCTCCGGCCTGACGCCTTCGGGTACTCGACATTCAATTCAGCTGGGCCGGGGCGTTCCTGCGTCTGCGGTTCATGCGCGACTGGCTGTCCGGCAATCGGCCGGAAGCCGGTGGCCAGTCAAGGAGTTTTAATGGTCATTTCGTATCGAACATCCCGGTTGCCTGCCGTCCGGTTTTCTCCAACCGTGCTCAGCGCTGGCCTCTTGATGACCTGTGGTATGAGCGGCAGTCTGTTGTCCACCGCGGCCTGGTCCGACGACTCGGACAATACCGTGGAGCTGCACGCTATCACGGTGGTCGGCGAGCAGGACACGGGATACCAGGCGCGCAAGGCAGCGGTAGGAGGCTTCGACTCTGCGCCCCTGATCGACTCGCCGTCATCGATTGCAGTGATTACCGAGCAGCGACTCAAGGATCAGCAGGCCCGCCTGCTCAGTGAAGTGCTACGCAATGACGCGTCGATAGGCGAAAGTTATGCGCCGGTTGGCTATTACGAAAACTTCGTGGTGCGAGGCTTCTCGCTCAACTCGGCGAGCAGCTACAAAATCAATGGCCGGACCATCACCGGCGAGCAGAACGTAGCGCTGGAAAACAAGCAGCAGGTTGAAGTACTCAAGGGGTTGGCCGGTTTGCAAAGCGGCGTGTCCGAGCCAGGCGGACTGGTGAACTATGTAAGCAAGCGCCCGGAGAACGTGCGCTCGGTGACGGTTTCCACCAACGAGCAGGGCGAGCGTTATCTGGCGACCGATCTGGGCGGCTGGTTCGGCAGCGAACAGCAGCTCGGGGTACGGACCAACCTGGCTCACGAAGACATTCGTTCCTACGTGGATCACGCCGACGGTAAACGCGACTTCGCGTCCCTGGCAGTGGACTGGAGCATCGATCCCAACAGCCTGTTGCAGCTCAACGCCGAGTATCAGAACCGCGAGCAGGGCTCTGTGCCGGGCTATCAATTGCTGGGCGGAACCACGCTGCCCCATGGCGTGAATCCCAAGGACCGATTGGCCTATCAGAGCTGGGCCAATCCGGTCGGTATCGAGTCGCTGAATCTGGATGGGCTGTACGAATACCGCTTCAACGATGCCTGGAAAGCCAGCTTCGGTGCCTCGCGCAGTCGGGTTGTGATCGACGACTACAGCGCCTTCGCCTGGGGCTGCTACGGTTCGGCCAGCTGCGCCAGTGCAACGGTGCCGAACTACTTCAGCCCGGAGGGTGAGTACGACATTTCCGATTATCGCAGCCCTGATGACACCCGCCGCAATGACGAAGCTCAGTTGGCGCTCAACGGCCAGTTCGATACCGGTTCCCTTCAACATGACCTGACCGTGGGCACCAGCGCGTTGCGCCGACTGATCGATCGTCGATCACTGGTCAATGTCACGGTGGGAAGCGGCGTCATCGGCACCACGCCGGTGACGTTCGAACCTTATTCGGGGGAGCTGGGACATACCTATCGGCGGCTGGACAGTCGTCAATATGGTCTCTTCGCCACTGACCGCATCACCTTGAACGAGCAATGGCAGACCGTGCTCGGGGGGCGTCAGACACGACTGGATGAAGAAACCTACGACGCCGACGGCGCAACCACCCGGCATACCCAGCGCTCCGAGTTCCTGCCACAGGCAGCGCTGATCTACAAACCGGCGGCGAACACCTCGTTGTATGTCAGCTACAGCAAAGGTCTGTCGTTGGGTACCGAGGCCTCCTGGTTCAGCACCAATGCCGAAGAAATCCTGCCACCCACCCGGTCCCGACAGATCGAACTGGGCCTCAAACACGACTGGCAAAGCTTGAGCCTGACCGCTGCACTGTTCCAGATCACCCAGGATTTCCAGTACACGCGCCCCAACGACGACGGCACGTTCACCTACGTGCAGCAAGGCAAGCAGAAAAATACCGGGCTGGAGCTATCGGCTAATGGCCATGTGTCGTCCAATCTGCAGATAGCGGCCAGCGTTGCCGCCATCAGGGCGCGAGTGGTCGACAGCGGTACCGACGCTTACGACGGCCACCAAGCCATCAACGTCCCAAAAGTGCGTGCCAGCCTGCAAGGCGATTACAACCTGCCCGGCTTCAATGGCCTGGCGCTGCTGGGTGGCGTGCAGTACAGCGCCAGCAAATATGCCAATCGTGAGGGCAGCGCCAAGGCCGATGGTTACACGGTGTTCAATGTCGGGGGGCGCTACAGCACCAAGGTCGAAGGCTACGACACCGTGCTGCGCCTGACCGTCGATAACCTGTTCGACAAACGCTACTGGCGCGATGTCGGCGAGTTCATGGGCGATGGCTATCTGTTCCCAGGCGCGCCACGCACCGCCCGGCTCTCGGCCACGGTCACTTTCTAAGGATTTTCAGGACACGCATTCAAGGCAGCGCAGATGATGGCTGCCTCTCACCGAGGGATAAACGATGTCAACTTTGGAAATCGTCGCCGTGATCATCAATATCCTCGGCGTATGGCTGACCACTCAGCGTATACGCTGGTGCTGGCCGGTGAGCGTCGTGGCGGTAGTGTTGTACGCGTGGATCTTCTATGACGCAAAGCTGTATTCCGACACACTGTTGCAGGTGGTTTTCGCCTTCCTTCAGGGCTATGGCTGGTGGCGCTGGAGCAAGGGCGGTCTGGATGACGGCAGGGTTCATGTAGCGCGTCTGACGTCTCGCGAGTTGTTGATGAGCCTGTTCGCCGGCGTACTGGGCGCCGTATTTCTGGGTGGCGTCATGTCGAGCTTCACCGACGCTGCCGTGCCGTGGCTGGATGCGTGCCTCACGGCGTTCAGCCTGGTCGCCAGCGTCTGGGCCGCGCGCAAATATGTATCTTCCTGGCTGTTGTGGATTGTCCTGGATAGCCTGTACGTAGCCATGTACCTGCATAAAGGGTTGCATCTGACCGCTGGTCTCTACGCTGGTTTCGTCGTGCTGGCGCTCTACGGGTATCGCGCATGGCGACGCGATCTGCTGAGCCAGGAATCTCGCAGCCCCGCATCGGGTGCCTGAAGATCGCCCAGAAGTACGCTTTACACGTAAGATCGTGACGGTTGGTGTATCCAAGCAGTCGGCCACCCGGCCGTTCGTTCTTACCGCCCATGGATGTGTGAATGCCTTTCGATCCTGTATCGCCTCATTACCTGCGGATTCGAGATGAGATCGCGCGGGATATGGCCGGCGGAGTGCCGCCGGCCGATCACAAGTTCGCGCCGGAGCGCGAGATGGCCGAGCGCTTCGGCTGCACTCGGGTCACCTTGCGCCAGGCGTTGCAGCAGCTTGAAGCCGAAGGTCTGGTGTATCGAGAAAACCGGCGTGGCTGGTTCGTCAGCCCGCAACGAATCCGCTACGACCCCACTCGGATCACTGGATTCATGGAGTACGTGGCGGCCCAGGGCCGTACGCCGTTGACCGAATGCCTGCAGGCCGAACTGCGTCCAGCCGGAAGTTGGCTGGCCAGCCGCATGGGACTGGCCTCGATCCAGGAGCCGGTGTTCCATCTGCAGCGTCGTCGCTGGGTGGATCGGCGTCCTGTCCTTTTGGAATTCAACACGCTGGTGGCCAGTTGGTGCCCAAGGCTGCTCGAAGTCGATCTCAACACGTCTCTGACACGCCTGCTCAAAGAACGCTTCGGGCGTGTTCAGTCACGCTGTGAGTTGGTCATGCAGACGGGCACGGTGAATGAACAGCAGGCGGAGCTGCTGCAGCTGACCGTAGGGTCTGCGAGCTTGTACCTCGAACGCCTCAATTTCGCCGAGCACGATCAGCCGGTCGAATTCGATCAGGAGTTCTGGCGGCCAGACGCGCTTTCTGTAGTGATGGAGACTCGCTACCAGGCTGACGGCCCCGTCGCTGATCAGTGATCAGTCCAGCGGGGCGTGTTCCGGACGTTCCATGGATCCGTCGAACAGTACCTAAACGTTGTTTTTCGTGGCCAGCAAATGCTTCATCTCCTCGCCCCGCAACGGCGGGCTGAGCAGGTAACCCTGGACGAACGGGCAATCCAGCGCTTGCAGCCGGTCCAATTGGTCCTGGGTTTCCACGCCCTCGGCGACGATGTCGACGCCCAGCGCGCTGCCCAGTGACAGGATGCTGGTGACGATGGCGATGGTGCGGCGGTGGGTCATCATGCGCGTGACGAACGAACGGTCGATCTTGATCGAATCGATCGGGTAGCGGTCGATGTAGCCCAGCGAGCTGTAGCCGGTACCGAAGTCGTCCAGTGCGATGTGCACGCCCAGCGTGCGCAAGTCGGCCAGGGCGATGGCCACGGTTTCCGGCTCGTTGAGAAACACCGATTCGGTGATTTCGATTTGCAGGTCGCGTGGGCTCAGCGACGTGCTTTCCAGGATCTGCGCGACCTTCGCCACGAATCCCACATGATTGAGTTCGGCGCCCGAGACGTTGACGTTCAGTCGCAACCCCGCAGCCGGGCTGGCGTCCCAGCGCTTGATCTCGGCACAGGCGGTCTGCATGACCCAGCGGCCCATCTCGTGGATGATGCCGATATCTTCCGCAACAGCGATGAACACGTCGGGCGGTACGTTGCCGAGCACCGGGTGCTGCCAGCGAACCAGTGCTTCGACGCCCGCGATGCGGCGCGAGCCAGCGTGGAAAATGGGTTGGTAGACCAGGTAGAACTCTTCGCGCGCCAGGGCGTGCTTCAGCGCATTGCGCATCAACAGCAGGTCCACCGCCGCTTGGCGCATGGACAGGTCGAACAGCGCCCATTTGCCCGGGCCTTGCTTCTTCGCGGCATACATGGCGACGTCGGCGTCGCGCACCAGATCTTCGGCACCCGTGTGCGCGGCGTCGAGGGTGACGATGCCGACACTGCACGAAGTGAAGATCGCCTGACCCTCGACTTCGACGGCAACGCCGAGTGCCTGGATAACGCGTTTTGCGGTCTCGATGGCCGCCTGCTTGGACGCCTGGCCGGTGTGAAGGATGGCAAACTCGTCGCCACCGATGCGCGCCAGGACAGCGTTGTCGGTGAGGCAGGATTGCAGTCGCTGCGCCACGATCTGCAACAGGATGTCGCCGGCGCGGTGGCCCATGCCGTCGTTGATGTATTTGAAGCGATCCAGGTCCAGGTACAGCACCGCCGCATCACGGTCGGCCTGGGCCAGATTGAAGACCTCCTGGATCTGCGCCATGAAGTAGGCGCGGTTCTTCAGCCGGGTCAGGTCGTCGTGGAAGGCCGCGTAGGTCAGTTCTTCTTCGATCCGCTCGCGCTCCACCAGGCGAGAACGCAATGCTACCTGTTCCTCTCGATCGATCTGCGCTTGTCTGAGGCCTTCTTCGGCTTCCTTGCGCTCGCTGATATCGCGCTGCACCGACACCCAGTGGGTGAACCAGCCTTTTTCGTTGGCCACGGGCACGATGCTCAATTGCACCCAGAAACGCGTGCCATCGCGGCGCGTGTTGATCAGTTCGACCTCGACCGGTTGCCACCGGGTCAGCGCGTTGCGGATCTGATCCAGAGTGCTGCGATCGGTTTCTTCGCATTGCAGGATGCGCGGTGTCTTGCCGACGATCTCTTCGAGGCTGAACCCGGTGGTCGCCAGAAACGCCGGGTTGCAGTAGACGATGCGCGGGCCGGGCAGGTCGATCGGCTCGGCCTCGGTGATCAGGATCGCATCCTTGGCATGCACGACCACCGACTCCAGCAGGCGCAGCCGCTCGATGACCCCGGTGGGGCCATTGCTGACCGACGGGGGCGGAGCGGTATGATACAGGGCGACCGAGTGGGTCTTGAGCGCATAGATCTGCGCAGCGCTGAGCAACTTGAACGGCGGTGTCAGCGCCAGCAGGACGATACCCGCGAGGACATCACTGCTGTCCTTTACAGCGATGCACACGCGGTAGGTGTCTGCGAGCGCCCCGAGGAAATCCGGGACCGAATGGATGAAGGGCGAGCCGTCACCGATATCGACCACATCGCCGTAGGACATCAACATGCGCAGCCAGGACTCAGTAGCCGCATCGACCGGCACGTCCCGGGTCGTGCCGTAGGCGGCGGTCACCCGCCAGGCACCGGGCGGACCCTCGATGAGCAAGCCGCCACAACACTGAGTGATCGCCGCTGCCGCCTGGACCAGACCTTTCAAAGCGTTGTTCGATGTAGCGTTTTCAGGAACAGCTGCAAACATATGAAAGATCCAAGCAAGGAGGGGAGCGGCGACCTCCTGTCACGACATGTCATTTTGACATCATGGTGATATTAGCACTACGCCTACCGGTCGGACCCCCTCTACGCATTTAAATTGCGCGACCGCCTTTTATTTCCCGGCAGGCGGGGACGGGCAGCGATCAACGGTCGTCTACCTGGCGCCAGCGGTTGTGCGTACATGCTCCCTGGTTTGCTCAGAAATACTTCAACCAGCCGATGTCACGGCGGCGTTGCTTGAGTTGCGCGAACCAGCGGGTGGGAAAGTACAGTGCGATGGCCAGTGCCACGGTCCACAGCCAGATCCCGGCCAGGCTGTCGAAGCCGTAGTACTTGCCCTGATTCAGGCCCCAGATCTGCACCGCAATCAGATACATCGCCTTGAGCACGAGCAGGTGCAGCGCATAGAAGAACATCGGCGCGCCGCCATAGCGCGACAGCACTTCGAGCACCGGGCGGCCTTCGAGGCGCTGGAACAAGGCGAGCAGCAGCAGGCCGGCGCCCATGGTGGGCATCAGGTACAGCAGCGACGGTGGGTACTTGGTCAGCGACATAAAACTCATGAAGGTGCGGACGTTGTCATCTAGCACGCTCCACGGCTTCTCGCCGTAGCCGTTCAGGTAGCGGATGGCGATGAATCCCACGAGCAAACCCAGACCCCAGTTCAGCAGCAGACGCAGGCGCCGTGCCGGGTCGGCGTCGCGACCGAACCAGGGGCCGGCACAGTAGCCCAAGGCGATCAGGCCGATCCACGGCAGGATGGGGTAGGTCGTGCGCGCGCGGGTGAACTCGGTGATTTCCAGGAACGCGCGCTGGTGCAGGATCGACCAGATCTCGAAGAAGGGCGAGTCGGCGGTCAGAACGATGCCGTCCAGCAGGTTGTGGCCGGCGACGATGACTACGCCCACGATCGCCAGCGCAGTACGCGGCAGGTAGATGAGCGCGGCCAACGCCATCATGCTCAGGCCGATGGCCCAGATCACTTGCAGCCACAAGGTGGTGGGCACCAGGGTCGCGTTCCAGGCGAAGTTGACCAGCGTCAGTTCCAGAAAGACCAGAAACAGTCCGCGCTTGAGGAGAAATACCGAGACTTCCCGCGGGCTATGGGATTGCCCGTACAACCAGGCCGAGAGGCCGGTAAGGAAAACGAACACCGGAGCGCAGACCATGCTGCTGATACGAGTGAAGAACAGTTCGGGAGGTGTGTTGACCGGATCCATGGGATCGCTGACCTGAACATGCAGAAAAAACGTTTCGCGCACATGGTCGACGAGCATGAACAGCATGACCAATCCACGAAGTGCATCGATCGCCAGCATGCGCGTGCGCGATACCGTTTGGGTCGAGGCCGTGGAAAGCGAGCTGGGAAAGGGTGGTGAAGGGGCAGCGTCGGCCATGGGCAGGCATCCAAAAATAAATCGGGATGCTAATGTTACGATATAACGTGCGAATTTGAAATTGCCGCTGTTCGAGCAGCCCTCGTAGGAGCGGTCACCGGCCGCAAAAAACGCTACGGTGTGTCATGGGAAACCGGTGAGGCCCCTTCGCGGCCACGGACCGCTCCTACGCGGCACTCCTTGTAGGAGCGGTCATCGGCCGCGACAGAGCGCCGCCGTGTGTCAGGCAGTCACCAATCAGGCACTCTCTTCCTGCTGCAGTCGCTTGATCAAGGCTTGAGCCGCAGCTTCGGAGGACGCAGGGTTCTGCCCAGTGATCAGGTGCCCATCCTCGACCACATAGCTGCCCCAGTCCGGACCTTTGGAATACTCGGCGCCATTGCCTTTGAGCATGTCTTCGACCAGGAAGGGCACCACATCCGTCAGCCCGACCGCGTCCTCTTCGGAGTTGGTGAAGCCTGTGACCTTCTTGCCTTTGACGATGGAATCGCCATCGGGCGACTTCACGTTCTTGAACACACCCGGTGCATGGCAGACAGCAGCGACCGGCTTGTTGGCGGCATAGAACGCTTCGATGATGGTCTTCGAATCCGTGTCTTCGGCCAGGTCCCACAGCGGACCGTGCCCACCGGGATAGAACACGGCATCGAAATCGTAGGGGTCGACTTCGCTCAGCGGAAAGGTGTCGGCGAGGGCAGATTTGGCCTGTGCGTCATCGGCGAAGCGGCGGGTGGCGTCGGTCTGCGCATCCGGCTCGTCGCTTTTGGGGTCCAGTGGTGGCTGGCCGCCCTTGGGCGACACCAGCGTCACATCGGCGCCGGCGTCGATGAAGGCATAGTAGGGGGCGGCGAACTCTTCCAGCCAGAAGCCGGTTTTCTTGCCGGTATCGCCCAACTGATCGTGGGACGTGAGAACCATCAAGATCTTCATGCACATTTCTCCTGCAGGTGTGGGGATGCAATGCACGGCATTGCCCGGTTCCATGTTCAGAAAGCAAAGTGTTCAGAAAGCACAGTCTTCATAAAGCACAGTGTTCAGAAAGCACATGGGCGCAGACGTTCAAGACAATCCCCTGGCGCCTCTCGCGCCGAACCGAAGGAACGCTGGCGGATCACCCCAGTCAGTTGCTGCAGGGCCGAGCCCCCGCACACGTCCGCTACCAAGAGGAGATGTCCCATGGCACCCGCATCCGTTCAATACCGCTTCAACGGTGAGCCGCGCACCTGGACGCCACCGGCTCGGATCGAGCCAGGCCTCCACGCTGTGGTGATGCACCTGCTGCAATTGCACTTCGGCGACGGCGAAAACAGCCTGGTGATGCCCACCGCCGAGGACAGCGACGAGCAGGTTCTGGAGCAGGCGGCACGGATGGGGCTGACCGATATCCAGCTTCCCGGCGCTCCCGCCTACTAGGCGCTGACCGCCCGGTACAGCGCGCGGATCAGGTCGGACTGCGTGATGATGCCCACCAGACGGCGCTCGCTGTCGATGATCGGAATGTGCCGATGGCCATTTTCCGAAAACACTGGCACCAGCTCGGTCAGCAGCCGATCGGCGCTGGCGACGCGCACCGAGCGGGTCATTATCTGCCCAACGCTGCTGGTCGTCGGCCGATTGCGTCCGGGTCGCAGCAGGGCGCGCAGGTGCCAGGCCACGCCGTCGTGTGCGTCCAGGTCCAGTTGCCGCATGAAATCGGCCACGGTGACGATGCCTATCAGATGGCGCTGGCGATCGATTACCGGCAAGGCCTTGATCTTGTGCTTGCGCATCAGTGCCCAGGCCTCACGTAGCGGCATCTCCTGGCGTGCGATGATCGGTTCCCGACTCATGACTTCGGCACAGCGCAGCTCGCCCATGTTGCGCTGGTAGGCCGATGCCTCGGCCAGTTCGAGCAATGCCTGCAGGTCGTTGCGATCGACGTCGAGGACCTGGTTGTAGTGCACCAGCGCGGCGTCCAGGTCGGCGCGGCTGAATCTCCCTGTGGCCGATGGTTGGGGCGTCGCAGGCACATGGGGCCAGGGCCGACGCGTCAGGTTGTTGTAGAGCAGGCCGGCGGCCACCAGCAGCAGCGAATCGAGCAGGACTGGATTCACGGCATAGGCGAAGTGTTCGCAACCCATCACGACCATCAACAGTGCCGCCGCGCCACCGGGTGGGTGCAGGCAGCGGGCGGCGAGCATCAGTGCGATTGCCAGGCCTACGGCGAGGGCGGCGGCCAGGGTCGGATCGGGAATCCATTTGGCGCAGGCAATGCCGACCAGCGCGCTCAGGGTATTGCCACCGGTTACTGCCCAGGGTTGGGCCAAGGGGCTGGCGGGGAGGGCGAACACCAGCACGGCGCTGGCACCAATGGGCGCCACGATGGCCAGCCCCAGGGCGCCGTGCTCGGAGGCCCAGTGCCCCTGCAGGCCCAGCGCTGCAAGCACGCCTACCACCAGCACGCCCAGGGCGGCACCGATGCAGGCACGCCATTTTTCCCGGGCATTGATCGGTTGGCGGGTCGGCCAGAGGCGGGTGAAGATATCCATCACAGTTGCTTGAGTTCCGGCTGTGAAACAGAGCCGGCATCAGTATCCGGCCTTACATTTCTCTGTAGCAGCGGCGCGAGCCGCGTCAGGGTCCGACGCGTTCAGCCAGACACACCGCGGGTGCCGCCGACGCAGCTTGCGCAGCTGCTACAGGTATTGGGTGGCCGCGTCGGCCGCCAATGCGACAGCCCTGACACGGCGCGATCAACCCACCGTATCAATGGGGCGCGCGGCGGATGGTCTTCATCAGATCCTGCGGGCTGATCTGACCCACCACATTGACGCCGCTGCCCGGCTGCGGCAGGTCCAGGATATGCCCCTTCATCTTGCCGATCACGTGCATCTCGCACGGCTTGCAGTCGAACTTCAGGGTCAGCACTTCATCGCCATGAATCAACTGCATGGGCGCGACCTTGGTTTTTACCCCGGTTACGCCCTTGGCCTGCTTGGGGCACAGGTTGAACGAGAAACGCAGGCAATGCTTGGTGATCATCACGGGCACTTCGCCCGGCTCTTCATGGGCCTCGTACGCGGCATCGATCAGCTTGACCCCATGGCGATGATAGAAATCGCGAGCCTTCTGGTTGTACACGTTGGCCAGGAACGACAGGTGCGATTCCGGATACACCGGTGGTGGGGTCGTCTCGGCCTTGCGACTGCCACGCGGATGGGCCTGCACGCGCGCGGTGGTTAGCGCTTCGATCGCTTCGCGACGCATCGCCTTGAGCTGCGAGTTGGGAATGAAAAACGCCTGCGGTGCATCCAGTTCGATGGCCGTTGCATGGTACTGGGTGGTGCCCAGTTGCCCCAGCAGGTCACGCAGTTGATCCAGCGCCTGCTCGGGTTTGTTGGCCGGCCCGAACGGGCCTTCCAGCGCAACATCCACGCGCACGCCTTCTTCGCTGGTGGCGGTCAGTTGCAAACGTTGCTCGCTCAACTGTGCATGCCAGGCCACGCACACGCGCCGCTCGGCGGAAGTCTTCTGCAGCGCCTGCTGCCAGTTGTGGTCCAGGTTGCGATTGAGCGGGTGGTTGGGGCGCAACTGGAACAGCCCAGCCGGCATCTCGTTGGGTTCGACGCGATAGCGATAGCGCTTCTGACCGTCTTCGTCGAACTCGCCCTTGAGCTCGGCGATGTTGGCGCGGAAACCCACGACTTCGCGCTTGACCAGCACGTTCAGGCCGTCGCCGTTGGACAGCGGCTGCTCGCTGACGACCAGCATGTCACGCTTGGCGACTTTCTCCACGCGTCCGACCGGCAGGCCGGTGAAGGTGGGCGAATCGAACGCACCGATGTCGATCTTGCGCTCGCTGACGAAATAGTCGGTGCTGCCGCGGTGGAAGGTCTTGTCCGGGTCCGGCACGAAGAAGTGTGCGGTACGACCGCTGGAAGCCCGGGCCAGATCCGGACGATCTTCCAGCACGTCGTCCAGGCGCTGGCGATAGTAGGCGGTGATGTTCTTCACATAGCCCATGTCCTTGTAGCGGCCTTCGATCTTGAACGAACGCACGCCGGCCTCGACCAGCGCGCGAATGTTGGCGCTCTGGTTGTTGTCTTTCATGGACAGCAGGTGTTTTTCATAGGCCACTACGCGGCCCTGGTCATCCTTGAGGGTGTAGGGCAGGCGGCAGGCCTGGGAGCAGTCGCCGCGGTTGGCACTGCGCCCGGTCTGCGCGTGGGAGATGTTGCACTGCCCGGAAAACGCTACGCACAACGCACCGTGAATGAAGAACTCGATCGCTGCATCGGTCTCTGCGGCAATGGCGCGGATCTCGCCCAGATCCAGCTCCCGCGCCAGCACCAGCTGGGAGAAGCCGGCCTGGTCGAGGAATTTGGCCCGCGCCAGGGTGCGGATGTCGGTCTGGGTGCTGGCGTGCAGCTCGATCGGCGGAATATCCAGCTCCATGACCCCCAGGTCCTGCACGATCAAGGCATCCACGCCGGCGTCGTACAACTGGTGGATCAGCTTGCGCGCCGGTTCCAGTTCGTTGTCGTGCAGGATGGTGTTGAGCGTGGTGAACACCCGCGCGTGATAGCGGCGAGCGAAGGTCACCAGCTCGGCGATGTCGCTCAGCTCGTTGCTGGCGTTGTGACGCGCGCCGAAGCTGGGCCCGCCGATGTAGATGGCGTCGGCGCCATGCAGGATGGCCTCGCGGGCGATGGCAACGTCGCGTGCGGGGCTGAGCAGTTCGAGGTGGTGCTTGGGCAGGGACATGTTTTTCTGGTCTGAGTCATCACGGTCAAGGTCGCCATTGTAGCGGCGAATGACCGCAACGGCACGGCCCGCGCGTCGCAGTGCTGTCTGGTGCGGGAAGACGGATCGAACCGCCGAGTGGGGCTGGCGTCTACCGGGCAGCGTCCGTGCCGCAGCCAATCAGGGATACCGCCGATGAGCAAGTCCATCACCGCCCAGGATCTGGGCATCGACATCACCGAGCAGCACGGCCTGTTCAAGTGGTTGCTGGCCAGCTTTCTGATGGGTAAGCGCATTCAGGCCGATATCGCCGTTCAGGCCTATCGGGTGCTGGTCGAAAAACATGGGCGCGATACGCCGCGCAAGCTTGGCCACTGCACGCATCGCGAGTTGGTGGCCATGCTGGGCGAGGCGCATTATGTGCGCTATGACGAGAGCACGGCAACGAGGCTGAGCGCGCTGGCGAAGACATTGACTGCAGAGTACGGCGGCAGTGTCAGCCAGATGCGTGAGGCCAGTGCCGATCGCAGGGATTTTGAGCGCAGGTTGGCACAGTTCGACGGGGTGGGGCCCAAAACCGTGGAGATCTTCATGCGCGAAGCCGGTGGAGCCTTGTTTTGAGCGTGGACCGGGTACGTGTGGGCTGCGCCGGTTGGAGCCTGCCGCGCGAGTACGCTGAGCACTTCACGGGCGACGGCACTCATTTGCAGCGTTACGCCTCGCGGCTGCGCTGCGTGGAGATCAACAGTTCGTTCTATCGCCCGCATCGCCCGCAGACCTATGCCCGCTGGGCCGCGTCGGTGCCGGATGACTTCCGCTTCTCGGTCAAGGTGCCGAAACAGATCACCCATGTGCAGCGCGTGCGCGACTGCGCAGTGGCCCTCGATGAATTCCTGGCGCAATGTGGTGAATTGGGCGACAAACTCGGCTGCCTGCTGGTGCAATTGCCGCCGTCTCTGGCTTTCGAAGTGCAGGTTGCCGAGGATTTCTTCCGTTGTTTGCGCGAGCGATTCGCAGGTCATGTGGTGCTCGAACCGCGCCATGCTTCCTGGGTCGAGGCCGAGCCGATCTTGCAGGCACATCGCATTGCCCAAGCGGCGGTCGATCCTTCACGCATCGCCACCGATATAAGCCCTGGAGGCTGGCGCGGCTTTCGTTATTGGCGACTGCACGGTTCACCGCGCATCTATCACGACGCGTACGGTGCTGAATATCTGGCACACCTGCGCCTGCTCCTGGCCGAAGCCGCCACCGGCGCCGAGGTATGGTGCATATTCGACAACACCGCCTCCGGCGCCGCCACAGGAGACGCGCTCTGCACCACCACGCCATCAGAAAATCCACCCCTGTAGCAGCTGCGCCTGCGGTACCCGCGGTGTATCTGGACGAACGCATCGACCCCAAACACGGCCGCAATCTCTGTAGCAGCTGCGCAAGCTGCGTCGGCGGTACCCGCGGTTTATCTGGATAAACGCGTTGAACCCGGACGCGGGTGCGCCGGTGAGGCCGGATACGGTGCAATCCCTGTAGCAGCTGCGCAAGCTGCGTCGGCGGTACCCGCGGTGTATCTGGATAAACGCATCGAACCCGGACGCGGCTCGCGCCGCTGCTACGGGGTGCGGTGTTGCAGGCTGCGTTCGATGCGGGCTAGGCCTTCGGTCAGCAGTGCGCGCGGGCAGCCGAAATTCAGGCGAACGAATTGCTCCAGCCCTTCGCCGAACTCCGGGCCGGCGCTCAGGCCCACTCGAGCTTGTTCAAGAAAAAACCGCTGCGGATTGTCCAGGCCCAAAGCCGAGCAGTCCAGCCAGGCCAGGTAGGTGCTTTGTGGCGCATGCACCACGATGCCGGGCAGCCGCGTACGAATCGTTTCCAGCAGGTAGTCGCGATTGCCCTGCAGATAGGTTTTCAGCTGTTCCAACCACTCGCCCGGCTGCGCATAGGCGGCATGGGTGGCTTCCATCCCCAGCGGATTGACGCTGTCGACCATGCCCACCCGTGCCGCGTCGAAGCGAGCGCGCAACGAAGGATTCTGGATCACTGCAAAGGCTGTCTTGAGCCCCGCCACGTTGTAGGTCTTGCTTGCGGACATCAGGGTAATGGTGCGCTGCGCCACTTCCGGCGACAGCGACGCGACAGGGATATGCCGACGTCCATCGAACTGCAGGTCCGCGTGGATCTCGTCGCTGATGATCAGCACATCCTGCGCCACGCAAATTTCGGCGATCGTGCGTAGTTCGTCGCGGCTATAGGTCTTGCCGATCGGGTTGTGCGGATTGCTCAGCAGGTACGCCGAACTGTCGGCCAATGCCTGCTGCAGGCGTTGCGGGTCGCACGACCATTCACCTTGCGCGTCGGCCATCAACGGCACCTCGATGCTGCGCATCTTCCAGTGCCCGGCCGCCTGGCGCAACGGCGGATAGTTGGGGGTATGCACCACCACGCCATCGCCTTCGGCCACCAGACCGTGCAGCGCCATGTTGACCCCAGGCACCACACCCGGCAGGACCACGATGTCCTGCTTCTGCACCTGCCAGTCATAGTGCTCGCGCAGGTAATCGACCAGCACCTGACGCAGTTCATCCGAGGGCACGCTGTAGCCCAGAACCGGATGGGTCAGACGCGTCTGCAAGCGTTCGATGACCGCAGGCGGTGCAGCGAAATCCATGTCGGCGACCCACATCGGCAGTACATCTTCGGGGTAGCGGCTCCATTTTGTACTGCCCGTGCCGGTGCGGTCGAACAGCGTGTCCAGGTCTGTACTCATCGTGTGCTCATGGCTGCAATGCATGGAAAATTCAACGGCTTGTATAGGCATAGTAACCAGCCAAGGTGACTGCGGCCAGTCACGCCTATCAAGCCGGTCCATACAGCCGAAAAAAGATATTCAATGTTTTTATAAAACTTTTTCACGAAGCCCTTGGTCATTGCTGTAAGCGAGTTCACCTACTCGTTCTGCCACTGACCCAAAGGACTACAATCATGATCCGCGATGACCGTATCGCTCCAGACGGCTACACCACCCCGGTCTACCATGACCACGCCACAACCGCGCCGTTGCTCAAGCGAATTTCGTGGAGTGCGATTCTCGCCGGTGTGGTACTCGCCATGGTGGTTTCGCTGTTGCTCAACCTGTTGGGTACCGCCATCGGTACAGCCACCATTGATCCAATGCAAGAAGCCAATCCGCTGTCGGGCATCGGCACCGGTGCCGGTATCTGGGTCGTGGTCAGCGCGGTCATCTCGCTGTTCGTGGGCGGTTGGGCTGCTGGCCGTCTGGCACAGCGCGAAGGCGCTTTCCACGGTCTGCTGGTCTGGGCGAGCGTTTCGCTCATCACTGTCTACCTGGTTTCCAGCGCAGTCACCGGCGTTGTCCGTGGCGGTCTGAACCTGGCTGGCAGCGGCATGTCGGCGCTGGGCAGTGGCATTGCTCAAGTCGCTCCCGCACTGGGCGACAAGATTCAGGATCAACTGCGTCAGCAGGGTATCGAATTCAATCTGGACGACATCCAGGGCGAACTCGAGTTGGCCATGCGTCAGACCGGCAAGCCTGAACTGAACCCCGACAACGTCAAGCAGGAAGCTCAGGCGACTCAACAAGACGCGCAGAACACCGCTCAGCGCAGCGCCGAGAACCCTCAGCAAGCCGACAACCAGTTGTCTGGCCTGATGGATCGCATCAAGGCCAAGGGCGACCAGGCTTGGGATGCTGCTGACCGCGAAGCACTGGTCAATCTGATCAAGGCACGTGGCAACAAGACTGATGCTGAAGCCAACCAGATCGTCGATCAGGCCCAGGCCAGCTACCGTCAGGCTTATGCCAAGTATCAGGAACTGAAAGCTCAGGCCGAGCAGAAAGCCCGTGAAGCTGCCGAAGTGGCCGCCAAGCGCGTTTCGCAAGGCGCCTGGATCCTGCTGATCACCCTGGTGATCTCGGGTCTGGTAGCCGCCGGTGCCGGTGTACTGGGTCGTCGTACTCAGCCACCTGCCAAGGTCGTTGCTGCGGTCTAATCGATCCGCACACGTAACACGGTTGTAGAAAAGCCCACGCTGATCAGGTCAGCGTGGGCTTTTTCGTTTCTATATCGTTGCAAGCCTGCAACCAACTGTTCGTCTATCAACACCTGGGCGACAAGTTGCATCACTTTGCAGCGCCAATGCTGCCTGTATGGCCAGTGTTCGGCTTTTTCCGGATTGGCACGATAGCTGCTCAAGCCCCTGCGAGCGCGACTATACGAATAGAGGCTCCTCATCTTTTCGTAGCGTTCAGGAGCTTCATCCATGGGTTCAACATCGGGCCGCAAGCCCAGTGGTTCATATCGCGCTTTCGTATCAAGCAGCGTGGCATTGTTCACCGCCACCAGTTTGGGTCTGGCCCACGCCGAGGATACCCAGCTGTCCACGGTGGTGGTGACGGGCGCGGCGCGCAGCGAAGCGCAAAAGGCCAAGGTCGAACTGGACAAGACCCCCGGTACCACCGCGGTCGTCGACATGAAAGAAGTCGAGAAAGGCCGTGCCTCCAATGCCGAAGACGTACTTGCGCTACAACCGGGGGTGTTCGCGCAGGCCACCAGCGGCACCGGTGCCAACAAGATTTCGATTCGCGGTTCGGGTTTGAATACCTTCTATCAGGGCTATGCCCTGGGCATCAAATTCCTCTACGACGGACTGCCGATCACCGGGCCGGGCGGGACTCAGGAAGACCTGCTGAACATGGCCGCAGTCGATCACACCGAAGTGCTGTACGGCGCCAACGCCTTCAAGCACACGGCGCTGTCGCTGGGTGGCGCGATCAACTTCGTCAGCCGCACCGGACGCACGTCCCCAGGCAACTACGCACGGTTCGAAGTCGGCAGTTTCGGCTATCGCAAACAGCAACTGAGCACCGGTGGCGTGGTCGGCGACAGCGATTACTACGTGAGCGTGCTGCACAACGAACGCGACGGCTATCAGGACAACACGGCCAACAAGGGCCGCGACCTGATCGCCAACTTCGGCCATGTGTTCAGCCCCAAACTGGAAACGCGTTTCTTTCTGCGCTACCGCGAAGAACAGCTCACCAACGGCAACACCTTGACCCGAGCCCAGCTCAAGCATGATCCGCGCAGCAACGACGTCCCCACTGGTCGCAAGAAGGACGGCACCACCTTGCTGGGCAGCAACACCACCTACAGGTTCGACGACGACTCGACCCTGGAAGTGGGCCTGGGGTACAACGACTACCCGTTGCTTAACGGCTGGCGGTATTCGGTTTCGCCACAGGACTGGCGCTCCAAGGACACCAGCGTGGTGCTGCGCTATCGCCGCGCCCACGACGAACTGTTCGGCTTGCCCAGCGACAGCAGCATCACCTTCAGCAATACGCTGGCCTACCTGGGCGATGTCAAATCCCACAGCCGCAGCACCGGGCAACTGTTGCAGTACACAAAGTACACCGGCTCGCGCGACAGCGTGCTGGCGCTGGGCAACGAGCTGCAGCTCAACGACAGAACCTGGCTGTCCACCGGGCTTTCTTTCATCAATATCAAGCGCAAGGCCGAGATCGAATACACCACCGGGGTGAACACCAGCGAGTTTCCCGATGGCGTGAACTACTCCGAATGGGACACCGCGCCGCGGCTGGGCCTGCGGTATGAACTGACGCCGGACATCCAGCTGTTCGGCAACGTCAGCCGCTCCATAGACCCGCCCGTGACCTGGCAGTTGGGCAGCACCGGCTCGCCGTTCATACGCGACGTGAAACCTCAGAAAGCCACCACGGCCGAGCTGGGCGTACGTGCCAGTGCCGGGATTTTCGATGGCAGCCTGACGTTCTATCGCTCTTGGATCGATGACGAGATTCTGTCCGTGGTGGTGCGTCAGGCCTCGGCCAATCAAGACCAACTGGTGGCTTCGTCCAACGCCAGCCCGACCATTCACCAAGGCGTCGAGGCGGGATTGAATGCGCTGTTGTGGGAAGGGGAGAACGGCGACACGCTGAACCTGCGCCAAGCCTACACCTTCAACGATTTCTACTATCGCCACGACAACACCTTCGGCGGCAACGAACTGCCCAGCCTGCCACGCCACGTGTACCAGGCCGAGCTTCAGTACCAGCAGGCCGGAGGCTTCTACGCCCAACTCAACCTGCGTTCGGCCTCCAGTTACTTCATCGACTACGCCAACAGTTTCAGCGCGCCGTCCTACACCATCCTCGGCGCCCGCGTAGGCTTCGAAGCCCCAAGCAAACGCTGGGACGTGTTCCTGGACATGCGCAACTTGACCGACGAACGCTACGCCACCGCAGCCAACACCACCTACGACGCCCGCGGGCAGGATTCGGCCAATTTCTACCCGGGGGATGCGTTCAATGTCACGACTGGCGTTGCGTTTCGGTTTTGAGTGACCGATTCTGTATTACGCATCCCGCACCGAATGGCTAGGGTGCGCCACTCAAAGGAACCTTACAGCTACCGATCCAGGATGAGGCGATTACATGCAGGAAACGGAATTCCGAGCGGTTGAACCACAAGGCAGCCAGAGCAAAGCCATATTCACTGAAGGGCAGATGCCTTTACTGACGGCCCGTGTTCAGATTGTGGCGCCTGAGCCTGCCCTGGCACAGCTCTTGGCGGATGCCTTGAACGCGAGTTACGAAACCCATCGTCTGTTTCTGGTTTGGAGCCGGCCCCGCTGGGAGCTGACCGATACGCTGGACACCCTGCAGCGAGCGCAGAGCGATTTCGTCCGCCACGATGCGGAGAAAAAGTTCTTCCTGCTGACTCGCGAGCACCCGCAGCAACTGGTGGGGTGTATCGGATTCACCCCCAAGCCCGATGGCTCCCACGAGATAGGCTACTGGGCGAACCAATCGTTGCAGGGCCGGGGTTTGATGCGCGAAGCATTGACGGCACTGATTGCCCAGTTGCCTGGAACACATTTGTACCTGACGACGTCTTCGGCCAATACCGCCAGCCGCCAGCTCGCGGAGTCGGTCGGGTTTCGTCTGGTTCGTACCTTGGTCGGCGATCGTCGCTCCGATGTCTTCGGGGTGTGTGACACGCTGGTGTTCAACTGGCCCGTAGTGCGGCCTGCAGCATTCGAAGATGCGGCGCAGATCGCTGATGTGCATATCCGCAGTTGGCAGCAGGCGTACCGTGATTTGATGGATCAAGCTTATCTGGACGGACTGGACCAGACCTTGCTGCAGAGACAGGCAAACTGGGAACAGAGCATCACGGGGCACGATTCGCAAGTGCAGGTCGCCTTGTTGGCGGACGCTGTCGTTGGCTGGATATCGTTCGGGCCCAGCCGCGACCACGATGCAGACCCTCAACAGGTAGGCGAAGTGATGGCCTTGTATGTGCTCGCCGAGCATTGGGGCTCAGGAGTGGGGCGGCGGTTATGGCTGGAAGCCCTGGCCTGGCTGGCCGAGCAGGGCTATGAAAAAGTCACGCTGTGGGTACTGGTCGAAAACGTACGGGCGATCAGGTTTTATCAAGCCGCTGGACTTGCAGAGGAGCCGGAAACACGACGAACGCTCGAACGCGGCGGGATGAAATTGCAAGAAGTCCGGTACAGCAGCCGTCTTTGACTGAGCGAGGTAGGTTTCATGCAGTTGTATGTCGTTCGTCATGGCGAAACATGGGCCAATGCCGAGCATCGGTATGGAGTTCACGCCGTTGCAACTTGACGACCAGGAACATCACTGGCTGGAAGCATCCTCCTGAACCCCATCAATGGTCAGCAGTTGCTCCAGTATCTGCTTGGCCTGCGCGCCTGAAGTGCGTTTGAGTTCGATGGTGATGCTGTCGGTGTCGTCACGATTGCCTTTTTCGACGATGAATTGTCTGACCTTGCCCGCGCGGTTGCCCATCACTTCGTTGACCTTTTTCAGGGACAGCGTCTGCGATGGCGCGATGAGTTTAATGACGTGGACTTGCACGCGGTTGCGGTAGACTCGTTCCATGGGTTTTATGGCGATCAGGATCACCAGAATGATAAAGGTGGCGGCGGTGCTGACCACGTACAGCCCACCGCCTACCGACAGGCCGATGGCGGCGACCGTCCAGAGGCTGGCCGCTGTGGTGAGTCCGCGAATCACTTCGCCCCGCAGCAGGATCGAGCCGGCGCCCAGGAAACCGATACCTGAAACCACCTGCGCCGCCACTCGCGAGGGGTCGAGTTCGGTGTGCGCCATGGCCAGGGCATCCTGAAAGCCGAACGACGATACGATCATGAGCAGGCACGAGCCCACGCACACCAGCATGTGAGTACGCAGGCCTGCGGCCCACAGCAGCCGCTCGCGTTCGAGTCCGATCAGGCTGCCGAGCAGAGCAGCCAACAGCAGGCGGATACACATTTCCCAATCGGTGAGCATGGTTGACCTCCTTGGTAAGGGTGGAACCCGCCGTCGTTGGCTTCGGGTTCCAAATTGACGATAGGCATGCTGACGACTCCAGGCGCTTATTGTTCACGATAAATAGGTGAAGAATTCTTCGCGGACGATGATCACGCCCACCAATGAGTGCGATTGTATTTTTTGTAGGAGCGGTCCCCGGCCGCGAAAGGATCGCTGCGGTGTGTCGGGTAAGTTGCGGTAAAGCCTTCGCGGCTGATGACTGCTCCCACGGATGATTTATATCAGGTGTTTGTTGACAGGGTTGTAGTGAAGTTTCAAGTGTTCGAATCGAGGCAGTCGTTCATCACCAAGTGTGTGCTGGCGGCCACTTGGCCGCTCTAATGTACGGTTTTAACGAGTTTCAGCCGCCCAATAGCTGGCACGCTCTCTGCTATCACCCTGTTGCCAATAAATAAGCACCGTCTTTTTTCAGGGCGGTGTTATATGAGTCAAGCAGGAGCAGGGAATGAACGGGGAAGTCATTGCATCAACGACGGCACGCAGTCGCTTGCCGTCGGCGCTGGGCGCGGGGGCGACATTGCTGTTTATCGGCCAACTTCATGCCGCACCAGTCACCGAATCGGCCGAGCAGAAGCCGACCAGTCAACTCAGTACCGTAGTTGTTCAGGGTGCCAGGTTGGACGAGAACCAACGCGCCGAAACGGCTTTGAAGGAAGTGGCAGGCGGGGTCAACTATGTTGATTCAGCGACCGTAGAAAAGGGGCGCGTGTCGACCAGTACCGATATCTTCGCTCTGCAGCCCGGTGTGATCGCTACGCAGGGCGGCGGCAGCAACGACGGCACACGGATTTCCATTCGTGGGTCGGGTATCAACAAGGGCGTGGGTTATTTCCGCGCTGGCATCTTCTACCTGTTCGACGGCCTGCCGGTGTCCGGGCCTGGCGGTACGCCCTATGAACTGTTCGAGCCGCTGGGCCTGAGCCATACCGAAGTGCTGCGCGGCGGCAATGCTTTCGATATCGGCTCATTGTATCTGGGCGGTGCGATCAACTACGTGACCAAGACCGGCTACAATTCCGCGCCCTTGCAAGTGCGCTATGAGGCCGGTAGTTACGGCTATCAAAAGCGTCAGATCAGTTCAGGGCAAGTGCTGGGCCCGCTCGACTATTACGTCAGCCTCACCGACTCGGCGTCGGACGGCTTTCAGGATCAAACCCAAGGCAAGAGCGCCGGTTTCGCCGGCAATGTCGGCTACCAGTTTTCGCCGCAGTTGAAATCCCGTCTCTACTACCGCTATCGCACCACCGATAACGAGACGCCTGGTTACATCACCCGCGCGCAACTCAAGGACGATCCCGAGCAGGCCAACCCGGCCAGTGTGAACGTACGTGCGCATCGCAAACAGCCAGGTTCGACCTGGGTAGCGAGCAAGACCCAATACACCTTCGATGACGATTCCAACCTGGAAGTGGGATTGGTCTACCACGACTATCCAATCGACGCGCGACAGGGCGTCAACCGCACGACCTGGGGCTTCAGCGATTATTCCGCCAGTTTGAAATACGACCGCCTGGATACGTTGTTCGGCAAGAACAGCATCACTCGATTCAACGCCCTGCGGACCGAGCATTTGAATGCTTACGCCAAGACCAAGGTGCGGATTCCTTCCGGTATCACCGCCAACCTGCCGTCCGGGGCATTGGTGCGCAAGGCTGAGTACGAAGGCTCCGACACCGTGTTGAGTGCCAGCAATGAAACCGAGTGGATCGACAACACGCTGTGGCTCAGTGCAGGGCTTTCCGCCGTGGAGTTCCAGCGCAAGGCCAAGGTGTCGTATCCGGTGGGTGGCGAGGCCGACAACCCCAACAACCCCGTCGAAAAGAACGACTGGGAGTTTGCCCCCAGGGTGGGCGTGCGTTACCAGATCAACCCTAACTGGCAGCTGTTCGGCAACCTCAGTCGCACGGTCGAGGCCCAGCAATCGTGGGCTTATGTATCCGGTGCGCAGGTGTTCACGTCCGGGCCGGCCACCGGGCTCAACTCCGGTGGACAGAAACTTGAACCACAGATTGCCGATACGTTGGAATTCGGTACCCGTGGGCAGATCGGCAACAACAACTGGGACCTGACGTTCTATCGGTCCCACGTGCAGGATGAGCTGCTCTCGGTGATCATCAGAGAGGCCACATCCACCGCCGATGCGCTGACCTCCGAATACAACGCCAGCAAGACCATTCACCAGGGGGTGGAACTGGGTCTGGATTCTCTGCTGTACCAGAACGACGGCGATTCATTGCACCTGCGTCAGTCCTATACCTACAGCGACTTCTTCTACCGCGACGACGAACAGTTCGGCAGCAATCGGTTGCCCGGCATTCCCAAGCACAATTACCAGGCTGAACTGCGTTATGACTTCAGCAATGGCGTTTATGTGGGAGTGAATACGTACTACGCCTCCAAGACACCGGTGGATTTTGCCAACACCAAGGACGCCGGTTCTTACAACCTGTGGGGCGCGATACTGGGCTGGGATTCACCGAAGAAGGACTGGAATGTCTATCTGGACCTGCGCAATTTGACCGACGAGAAGTACGCCGCCTCCATCAGCCCGACGTTCAATGCCAATGGCAGTGATGTCAGGGCGATCATTCCGGGGGATGGTATAGGTGCGTATGCGGGGGTGCAGTACAGCTTCCGGTAATTCAATGCCTACCGTAGGAGCGGTCATTGGCCGCGAAAGGGGCGCTGTGGTGTATCAGGCAGACCGAATCGCGCCCTTCGCGGCCACGGACCGCTCCTACGGGGGGCTATCTCTCACAAGTGTTGCTGGGGCAACAGTCACTAAGCAGTTGCGGCCATTTCAAACATCCAGCCGCTATCTGATATCAAAAAAGTTCCCTGTTCAGGGCACTTGGTGATTGGCACGAACACTGCAATCTCCAACTTTATCGATGAGGTCGCAGACGTCATCACCCGAGTCCGACTATACCAATAGAAGCTCGCCTTATATTCATTGGGTGGGAGCAACACCGTTGAAGTTACATGCCTTTACGCCGTCATTGAACAATCGGCGCAGCAGCGCTTTTCGCTATACCGAACTTGCCTCGGGCCTGAGCGCCTGCCTGTTGTTCAACGTCACGCCGGCGCTGGCCGATACGGCCGAGCAACGCTTGCAAACGGTCACCGTGCAGGCGGCCAAGGCGACACCGGTCGAGCAGGCGCGGGCCAGGCTTGCGGAAGTGCCCGGTAGCACCAGCCTGGTCGACCAGGCCGAGGTCAATAAGGGCCGTTCGGCCAGCCTCGAAGACACCCTGGCCTACCAGCCTGGCGTGTACGCGCAGTCGGCGGGGGGCAATGACGCGATCAAGATTTCCATCCGTGGTTCCGACGCGAATGCTTCGCCTGGCTACTTTCGCGAAGGCACCAAGTTTCTCTTCGACGGCTTGGCCCTGACCGGCGCCGGGGGCACGCCGTACGAGCTGCTGGACGGGCAAGGCCTGCAGTACACCGAGATCCTGCGCGGCGCCAATGCGTTCGAGTACGGCGCCTTGTCGTTGGGCGGTGGCATCAACTTCATCACCCACACCGGCTACAGCGCGCCGGGCAGCCAGATCAAGCTCGAGGGCGGCAGCTTCGGCTGGCAGAAACAGACCCTGCGCACCGGTGGTGTGGTGGGCGATGCGGATTACTTCGTCAGCGTCGACAACGCTCGACGCGATGGTTATCAGGATTACACCTTCAGCAAGTCCCAAGGCGTGGTGGGCAATTTCGGCTACCGCTTCAGCCCGAAGCTGCAGACCCGCCTGATCGTGCGCTATCGCGAGGAGTTCCACGAGAATGCCGGGGCCTTGACCCGTGCCCAGCTCAAACACGACAGCACCCAGACCAATGCGGCCACGCGCACCAGCCGCGGCGATTCCACCAAGCGCGGGTCGACCTGGGTGGCGAGCAAGACCACCTACACCTTCGACGACGACGCGACCCTGGAATTCGGCATCGGCTACCACGACTACCCGCAGATCCTCAATCGGCGCAGCCCGGTCAACCCGAATTACTGGGACTGGAGCGACCTTAACGCCTCGCTCAAATACACCCGCAACGATCAACTGTTCGGGCTGGACAGCACCACCACCCTGGGCTTCACCAGCACCGAGCACCTGAATGCCGGCGCCAAGACCTACCGCGGTGACAAGGACCTCGGCATCCTGCAGAAGAACGTCAAGTACGACGGCTCGTCCGACCGTGTCTTCACCGTGGGCAACGACCTGGGGCTGACCGACCGGTTGTACCTGAGCACCGGCGTTTCGGCGATCCAGATCGAGCGCGACATCGACGTGACGTTCAGCGACCGCGCCAACACCAGCGGCTTCCCCACGCGTTACGACTATGACGATTGGTCCCTGGCACCCCGGGCCGGGCTGCGTTACGAGCTAACGCCGAACCTGCAGGTGTTCGGCAACGTCAGCCGCTCCATCGACCCGCCCAGCTCGTGGTCGATCTCCAATTCCGGGGTGACCAACAACTACATCAAGCCATTGGTGCCGCAGACCGCCAACACCGTGGAGTTCGGTATCCGCGGCCAGTCCGAGCGCTTCGATGGCAGCCTGGTGCTGTACCGCTCCTGGATCAAGAACGAACTGCTGACGACCCAGATTGCCGCCGCCACCGGTACCAGCGCGGCGATCGTCACGACCTCCAACGCCACCCCGACCATTCACCAGGGCATCGAAGCGGGGCTGACCACACGACTCTGGCAGGGCAGCAATGGCGACGTCCTTAGCTGGCGCCAGGCTTACACGCTGAACGACTTCTACTATCGCCACGACCCCTCGTTCAGCAGGAACGAACTCCCCGGTTTGCCCAAGCACATCTACCAGGCCGAGCTGCAATACCAGTACGCCAACGGCTTCTACGCAGGCGTCAACGTCCGGTCCGTGTCCAGCACGGCGGTGGACTACGCCAACACCTTCAATGCGCCGTCCTACACGATTTTCGGTGCACGCCTGGGCTACGACGCACCGAGCAAGCAGTGGCAGGCCTATGTGGACCTGAAGAACCTGGGCGACAAGGACTACGTGACGGCCATCGTGCCCGGCTACAACGCGCAGGGGCAGGACACGGCCGCGCTCTATCCGGGGGATGGCTTCGGCGCGTTCACCGGTGTGACCTATAACTTCTGATGGCTGCCCGCTCATGACACTCGTGTTTCTCAGGACCGCGCTCGTCAGCACGTTGCTAGCGCTGTCGGCCTGTTCGCCCAGTACCGATGTACCCCGCACAGATGCCACCAGTACGCCGGTCACGCGCGCGCCGAGCACCGATGGCGTCGTCGACGGCGACCTGATCAGCTATCCCGCCAGCGACTACCACGAAGCCGGGCCGGGCAAGCGCGGCGGCACCCTGCGGGTGACCACCGCGGCCGACACCGGCACCTTCGATGTGCACTCCATTTCCCATGGCAATGTGCAGTGGCTGGGGCGGGTGCTCTACGACTGCCTGGTCTATCAGGACGAGCAGGGCAACGTCTCGCCCTGGCTGGCCAAATCGTGGGAGGTGTCCGACGACGGCCTGACCTACACGTTCCACCTGCGCGAGGGCGTGACCTTCAGCGATGGCGAGCCCTTCAACGCCCAGGCAGTGAAGATCAACCTCGAGCACATGCGCGATCCGGCCACCAAATCACCGCTGGCTGCGGCCTACATCGCGCCCTACGTGCAGGGGCGTGTGCTCGACGAATACACCTTTGAAGCCACCTTGCGCGAACCCTACTCGCCGTTTCTCGACGTGCTCGCGCAATCCTGGTTGGGGATGATTTCGCCGAAGCAGATTCTCGAAGCGCCGAAATCGATCGCCGAGCATCCAGTCGGCTCCGGACCGTTCGTGCTGCACAGCTACACCCGCGACCAAGGCGCGGTGTTCGTGCGCCGCGAAGGCTATGACTGGTCCCCGCCAGTCACACGCCACCAGGGCGAAGCCTACCTCGACCGCATCGAGCTGAGCTTCGTGCCCGAGGCGATGATCCGCTTCACCTCACTGGAGGCCGGACAGTCCGACCTGACCCTGGATGCGCCGCCGCAGAATGCCAAGGGCATTCGCGAGTCGACGGCGCTGACCCTGCGCAGCCGCATTCGCAAGGGCAATCCGTTTCGCAGCCTGACCTTCAACGTGGAAAAGGCGCCGTTCGACGATGTGCGCGTGCGTCGTGCGGTGGCCAAGGGCATCGACCGCGAGGGCCTGGCCTGGATCATCGGTTTCGGCGAGTTCCGGCCCAAGGCTGATTTCCTCGCCGCCAATACGCGCTATTACGACCCGGCCTACAAGGACGTGCTGGCCTACGACCCCAAGGCGGCCAACGCTGCCCTCGACGAGGCGGGCTGGACCGCGCGCGACCCTGAGGGGTATCGCACCCGCAACGGCCAGCGGCTGGGGGCAACGCTGTTGGCCACCGAGAGCCCGAGCTTCTCCAGCGCCGTGGCGGTGGCGATTCAGGCGGACCTGAAAAAGCTCGGTTTCCAGCTGCGCATCGAACTGCTGCCGGTGGCGCAGGCGACCGACCGCCGCTATGCCGGCGATTTCCAGATGATTGGCGGCGGTTACTGGCACACCAATACACCGGACGGCCTGTACATCCTCTACCACAGCGACTCCATCACGTCGGAAAAACGCATCGGCCAGAACGCCGGTCGCTTTCGCGATCCCGAGCTGGATCGACTGTTGGCCGCGGCACGGCGCAGTCACGATCCAGCGCAGTTGCAACCGCTGTACAGCAAGGCACAGCAGCGTCTGGCCGAGTTAGTGCCGGTGGTGCCGTCGTTCGAGAGCCATGTACTGGTGGCGTATTCCAAACGCCTTTCGGGGGTGATCTTCGACACCTCCCACAACACCGTTTTCCTGCCCAGCCTGTGGCTGCAACCGGAGGCTGAATGAACAGTATCGCAATCAGGATTTTCTGGCGGCTGCTGGCCGGCGTCGGGGTGCTGTGGGGCGCGGCCAGCCTGACCTTTCTGGCCATCAACCTCAGCGGTGGCGACCCCGCACTGGCCATTCTCGGCGGCCCGGAATCCATGCCGACCCCGGAGATGATCGTGCGGGTGCGCGCCGAGTACGGCCTGGATCAGCCGCTGATCGTGCAGTACGGCCACTACATCGCCCGCCTGGTCCAGGGCGATCTGGGCGAGTCCTATCGCCTGCGCATTCCGGTCACGCGGGCGATTGGCGCACAGATCGGCGCCACGGTGCAGCTGTCGATCTGCGCGGCGCTGGTGGCCGTGCTGCTGTCGGTCATCAGCGCGATCACCACGGCCAAGCGCAGCCCGTGGGTGCGCTCGCTGGTGTCGGGAACCGAGCTGGTGCTGTCGTCGGCGCCTTCGTTCGTCATCGGCATCCTGTTGCTGCTGGTGTTCGCTTTTCACTGGCATGTACTGCCGCCTTCCGGATCGGGCAGTTGGCAGTCGCTGATCCTGCCGACCTTGGCTCTGGCCCTACCACTCGCCGCCGTACTGACCCAGGTGCTGCGTCAGGAACTGGAAGACATTCTCGACCAACCCTTCATCGCCATGGCGCGCGCCCGGGGCATGTCCGAAACCGGCGTGCGCCTGCGCCACGCCCTGCGCCATGCGCTAGTGCCACTGGTGACCCTGGCCGGCTTCGTGTTCGCCAGCCTGCTGGGCGGGGCGGTGATCGTGGAGTTGCTGTTTTCCCGCCAAGGCATCGGCCGGCTGATGCTCGATGCCGCCAATGCCAAGGACGTGCCCATGGTCTTGGGCATCACCCTGTTGGCGGCGGCGATCTATGTGGCGGTGAACCTGGTGGTGGACCTGATCAACCACTGGGTCGACCCGCGAGTGAAGTCCGCATGACCCGAATTTTCATGGCTGCTCGGCAGCCCGATGACGCAAGGAATGATCATGAGTGTTGAACAGCGTACCGGCGGTTTTCCGCTGGCTTCCGACTACGCCCGTCTGCGGGCCCCCTTTGCCGAGATCTTCACGCGCATCGAGGACACTGCGCTGGCCCGCGAGCAGCAGCGCGAGCTGGCCTTCGATGCGGTGAACTGGCTGCGTGAGGCCGGCTTCGGGGCGCTGCGCGTGCCTCGCGAGCAGGGCGGCGGTGGCGCCAGCCTGCCGCAATTGTTCGAGCTGCTGATCGAGCTGGCCGAGGCCGACTCGAACCTGCCGCACATCCTGCGCGCGCATTTCGGCTTCGTCGAAGGCCGTCTGTCCCGCGACGAAGCCGAGTCCCAGGCGTACTGGCTGGGCAAGGTGGTTGCCGGTGATCTGTGGGGCGCGGCCATGGCCGAGCGTACCGACACCAGCAAGCAGAGCGTGACGCTGACGGCCGAAGGTGAGCAGCGCTGGCGTCTGGACGGCAAGAAGTTCTACTGCACCGGCACCCTGTACGCCGACTGGATCGCCGTGTCGGCGCTGACCGGTGAGGACTTCGTCAGCGTCTCGGTGCCGACCACCGCGCCCGGCGTGAGCCGCGACGACGACTGGGACGGCTTCGGCCAGCGCCTGTCGGGCAGCGGCACCACGCGTTTCGACAATGTCCCGGTGCCGTCCGAGTACGTGTTGCGCCGCTATGCAGCCGGCGAGCAGCGTCCCGAGTCCTACATTTCGGCGTTCTATCAGCTGTTTCACCTGGCGACCCTGGCCGGGATCGCCCGGGCGGTGCTGCGCGATGCCAGCGAGTTCGTTCAGGGCCGGACCCGCGCCTTTGGCGTGCCGGGCCAGTCCAGCCCCAAGGAAGATCCGCTGGTGCAACGCGTCGTCGGCCGCCTGTCGAGCCTGGCCTATGCCGCGCAGACCCAGGTGCTGGCGGTCGCCCAGGTGTTGCAGAACGTCTACGAGGCCGAACGTGCCGGGCAGGCCAGCGAAGCCCATTACACCGAGGCCGAAGTGCGCGCCTTTCAGGCGCAGCAGATCGTGCTGGAGCAGGTGCTGGAGGCCACCACGCTGTTGTTCGAAGTCGGCGGTGCCTCGGCCACCAGCCAGTCGCGGCGCCTGGACCGGCACTGGCGCAACGCGCGCACGCTGGCCTCGCACAACCCGGCGATCTACCGCGAGCGGGCGCTGGGTAACTACTACCTCAACGGCATCAGCCCGAATGCCGCCTGGCGCGCCTCGCAGGCTGCGCACGACGCCGCCCAGTCCGAACCCGCCACTGCGCTGCACGACGAAGCCAGCGCCGTCTGAACCGTTTCCAAGGAACCGCCATGAGTCCCAAACCGCAAATGAGCATCGGCATGAACATCCTCGGCTTCGGCGCCCACGCAGCCGCCTGGCGGGCGGGGGAGGTGCCGGCCAATGCCTATCTGGACGCCGAGTATTACTGCAACATCGCGCGCATCTCCGAACGCGGCACGCTGGATGCGATCTTCCTCGCCGACGGTCCGGCGCTGGGCGGCGACGTGGCGCAGCACCCGGCCGGTCGCCTGGAGCCCACGGTACTGCTGACCGCCGTGGCGCTGGCCACTCAACGCATCGGGGTGATCGCCACCGCGTCCAGCACCTACAACGATCCGTTCAACCTGGCGCGGCGCTTCTCTTCGCTGGACCACATCAGCGGCGGCCGGGCGGCCTGGAACGTGGTGACCAACGCCGGCGATGCCGCCGCGCAGAACTTCGGCTTGGCCGGCGCGCCGCTGCACGTGGACCGCTACGCCCGCGCCGACGAATTCATCGACATCACCCTCAAGCTGTGGGACAGCTGGGAAGACGACGCGATCATCGGTGATGCCGCCAGCGGCCGTTTCGCCGACCCGGCCAAGGTGCATACACCCAACTTCGTCGGCGAGCACTTTTCGGTCAAGGGCCCGCTCAACCTGCCGCGCTCGCCCCAGGGCCGACCGGTGCTGGTGCAGGCCGGCTCCTCCGAAGGTGGCAAGGCGCTGGGCTCGCGCTACGCCGATGCGATTTTCACCACCCAGACCACCCTGGAAGACGGCCAGGGCTTCTATCAGGAAATGAAACACCGCGCCCGGCAGTGGGGGCGCAATCCGGCGCACCTGAAGATCATGCCGGGCCTGTCGACGGTGATCGGCAGTACCGAGGCTGAAGCCCACGCGCGCTTCGATCGGCTCAACGATTTCCACGGCGAAGAAGGCTTGCTGTATCAGGTGGCGGCCCGCGTCGGCCTGAGCGTGGCCGAGCTGGACCCCGACGCACCATTGCCTTGGGACAAGATCGGCCCGGTGGCCTCGTTCGAACGCGGCTCGCACGGGTTTCTCGAAGCCCAGCTGAACCTGGCGCGTCGGGAAAACCTCAGCATCCGCCAACTGTCGCGGCGCATTCTGGTCGGCCATCGCCTGCTGGTCGGCACCCCGGAGCAGGTCGCCGACACCCTGGAACACTGGTTTCTGGCCGGTGCCGCCGACGGCTTCAACATCATGCCGGACATGTTTCCCTCCGGCGTCGAGATCTTCGTCGATGAAGTGGTGCCGCTGCTGCGCCAGCGCGGCGTGTTCCGCCACGAATACAGCGGCCACACCCTGCGCGATCACCTGGGCCTGCCGTATCCGGCCAGCCAGTACGCACACAGCGCCTGAACCTCTCTCGCCTGCAACGGACCGATTCGAACCATGAAATATCGCACCCTTGGCAACACCGACCTCAACGTCAGCCTGCTCGGCCTGGGCACCATGACCTGGGGGCATCAGAACAGCGAGCAGGACGCCCATCGGCAACTGGACCTGGCCCTGGCGCACGGCGTCAATCTGATCGACACCGCAGAGATGTATCCCACACCGACCCATGCCGATACCTGGGGCAGCACCGAGCGCTTCATCGGCACCTGGCTGCAACGCAGCGGGCGTCGTGCCGACATCGTGCTGGCCAGCAAGATCATCGGCCCACCGCGCCAGCCGGGCACCGGCGGCCACATCCGCGACGGTTTGACCCGCCACGACCGTGCCAACATCACCGCCGCGCTGGAAGGCAGCCTCAAGCGTCTGCACACCGATTACCTGGACCTCTACCAGCTGCATTGGCCCGATCGCACCACCAATATCTTCGGTCAACGTGAATACCCCTATGTCGACGACAGTGGCAGCGTTGCCATCGAAGAAACCCTGGAGGTGCTCGGCGAACTGGTCAAGGCCGGCAAGATCCGTCACATCGGTGTCTCCAACGAGACACCCTGGGGCGTGGCGCGCTTTCTCCAACAGGCCGAGCAACGCGGGCTGCCGCGCATTGCCAGTGTGCAGAACCCCTACAGCCTGTTGAACCGGTTGTACGAAGGCGGGCTGTCGGAGTTCAGCCATCGCGAAGGGGTAGGGTTGCTGGCCTATTCGCCACTGGCGTTCGGCACCCTCACCGGCAAATACCTGAACGGCGCGCGACCGCAGGGTTCGCGTTTGACCTCGGTGTACCGCACCTTCAACCGCTACGACAGCGAGTCGGCCAGCCGCGCCATCGCCGCCTACGTGCAGTTGGCCAAAGACTACGGCTATACGCCTGCGCAACTGGCCCTGGGCTTCGTCGCCCGGCAGCCATTCGTCAGCAGCGTGCTGACCGGGCAAACGAGCGAGGCGCAGTTGCAGGACAACTTCAGTGCGCTGGACATCGAATTCACCCCGACCCTGCTGGACAAGATCGCCGAGATCCATCGCGCGACCCCCAACCCGGCGCCTTGATCGGCGCTCGCCGTACGGAGAATCGTCCATGGCAATCAGTTCATCGCCCACGATGCTGGGCCCGGTCCCGGCGGGCACACTGGACGCCGGCATCGGCCGTCGGCGCACCCGCACCCGGTTGCGCCCAGGCCTGGTGCTGGCCGGCGCCTTCGTGCTGCTGCTGGTGGTGGCGGCCATCGCCCCAGGCCTGTTGACGTCGATCGACCCGCTCGATGCCGTGGCGCGCCAGGCGTATCGCGCGCCCGATGCGTTGCACTGGCTGGGCACCGACGAGAATGGCCGCGATGTACTCAGCCGCCTGATCCACGGCGTGCGGCCTTCGCTGCTGCTGGGCCTGGCGGCCACGGCCATGGGGCTGGCACTGGGCACCTTGCTGGGCCTGGTCGCAGGCTTGGGTCCACGCTGGCTGGACGCGGCGGTCATGCGCAGCGTGGACGTGCTGCTGGCATTCCCCGATCTGCTGCTGGCGCTGGTGATCATCACTTTCTTCGGCCAGGGCACCTTGAACCTGATCATCGCCGTCGGCATCGCCAGCGTGCCGCGCTACGCCCGCCTGGTGCGCGCGCAAACTCAGGTGGTGCGTGGCGCAGGTTACGTGGAAGCGGCGACTACCCTGGGCCTGGGGCGCGCCGCGGTGATCGGGCGACACGTGCTGCCCAATGCGATCAAGCCGGTGTTGATCCTGGCCACCATCGGCATTGGCGGCAACATTACCGCAGGCGCTGCGTTGAGCTTCCTCGGTTTTGGTGCGCCGCCGCCTGCGCCGGAGTGGGGGACCATGCTCGCCATCGGCCGCAACTTCCTCGCCAACGCCTGGTGGCTGGTCGCCTGGCCGGCGCTGGCGATCACCTTCACCGTCATTTCGATCACCGCCATCGGCCGTGAACTGCTGCGTCGCAGCGAAGGAAAACGCTTATGAATGCCATTGTCCAGCCAGCGCTGCCGGTGCTTGATGTACAGGATCTGCACGTCGCTTTCGCCGGCCAGGCGCAGCCGGTGATCCGCGACATCAGCTTTCAGTTGCGCGCCGGTGAATGCCTGGCGCTGGTGGGCGAATCCGGTTCGGGCAAGAGCGTGACCTCGCGTACCCTGGCCGGGCTGACAGGGGCGCACGCTCAGGTCCGCGCCGAGCGCTTGTCATTCGCCGGGCGGGATCTGCGCGCGCTGCGCGAGAAGGACTGGCTGCAACTGCGCGGCGCCCAGTTGGGCTTCGTCATGCAGGATGCGCTGGGTTCCCTGGACCCGCTGCGGCGGGTCGGCCAGGAGATCGCCGAGCCGCTGCGCCTGCACACCGACCTGAAGCGCCAGCAGCGCGATGCGCGGGTCATCGAGCTGTTGCGCTCGGTCGGCGTTCCCGAGCCGGAACTGCGTGCGCGCCAGCACCCGGGCCAGTTGTCGGGTGGCTTGCGCCAGCGTGCCTTGATCGCCTCAGCCATCGCCTGCAACCCGCGCCTGCTGATCGCCGACGAGCCCACCACGGCGCTGGACGCCACCGTTCAGGCGCAAGTCATGAGCCTGCTCGAATCGCTGCGCGGGGCAGACACGGCCATGCTCATTGTCAGCCATGACCTGGCAGTGGTCGCACGCCTGGCCACACGCATTGCGGTGATGCAGCACGGGGTGATCGTGGAGCAGGGCAGTGTCGACCAGATCCTGCGCGATCCTCGCCATCCCTATACCCAGAGCCTGCTGGCAGCCGGTACCGCGGTGCACTTTCGCCGCGCCTACGGTGACGCGGCGGCCAATGCCGAGGTGCCCCAAACCGGCGAAGTTCTGCTTCGCGCCGAACACCTGAGCAAGTCGTTCCCAGGTCCGGACGGGCGGGTGCGCAGGGTGGTCGCGGATGTATCCCTGCGCCTGGAGCGTGGTCGGACCTTGGGTGTCGTCGGCGAATCCGGCTCGGGCAAGACCACACTCACGCGCATGATCCTGGGGCTGGAACGTCCCGACAGCGGCCAGGTGTGGATCAACGGCCAGCGCTGGTCCGATCTCGACAACGCCCAGCAGGCGAAGGCTCGGCACAACATTCAGGTGGTATTCCAGGATCCGCTGAGCTCGTTCGATCCGCGCTACACGGTGCAAAAGGTGCTGTTCGAAGCGTTGCAGGTGGCGGGTCATCCCCGTGCGACGTGGGAGAGCCGGGCCCAGCACTTGCTGGCGCTGGTGAAGATGGACGCTGCGGTAATCGATCGGCGACCCATCGAGTTGTCCGGAGGGCAACGCCAGCGTATCGCGATTGCCCGCGCGCTGGCGGCCGAGCCGCAGATTCTGGTGTGTGACGAGCCGGTGTCGGCGCTGGACGTGTCGGTACAGGCGCAGATTCTGGAATTGCTCGACGATCTCAAGAATCGGCTGGGGCTGGCGTGCCTGTTCATTTCCCACGACCTGGGGGTGATCAACCACGTCAGTGACCATGTACTGGTGATGAAGGATGGCGAGGTGGTGGAGGCGGGCGCGGTGCGACAAGTCCTCGACCGCCCGCAACACCCTTACACCCAAGCCTTGCTCAGCGCCGTACCGACCCTGCAGACCGGCGCCCTGCGTGCGCTGACCTATCTACCCCTGGCGATCTGAGCCGAGCCGCTACACGATCCGCTCGGCACACCGGACGCGGCTTGCGCCGCTGCTACACGGTCCGCTCGCCAAACCGGACGCACGATCCACGCGTTCCTCTGTAGCAGCGGCGCAAGCCGCGTCGGCGGTATACGCGGTGCACCAGTAGAAACGCAACACCCCAACCGCGGCCCGCGCCGCTGACACTTGGAGACTACCGTTTGAAACCCTCGTACAAGGAACGTCAACACGCCCTGCGCAGCTGGAACATCCACTCGCTGCCGGAGACGCCTTTCGCCTTCGCCCGTTTCTTCGTCGGCCATTTCCGCGGTTGGTACCTGGCGATCCTGCTTTTGCAGGTAGTGGCAGTGACCTGCACGGTGCTGGTGCCCTGGGTGCTGGGGCAGATCACCCGCGTGGTCAGCACCGCCAGCGCGGCCAATCTGGACTGGCAAAGTCTGGGCCGGCCGCTGCTGCTGTTCGCCGGCCTGCTGGTGCTCGAAGTGCTGTGTACCCGCGGCGCCACCGGCGCGCATATCCGCGTCTTGCCACTGCAACGGCGCACCGTGACCCACGCGGTCTACGCCTACCTGCAGCGCCACTCCCATCGCTTCGTCAGCAGCGAATTCGCCGGTGCCCTGGCGCACAAGATCTCCGAAGTCTCCATGGGCGTGGGCCAGGCGCTGGCGCTGTTGCTGTTCGACCTGATTCCGCTGCTGGTCACCCTGACCCTGGCCGTGGCGGTATTGGCCACAGCGTCGGTCTGGCTGGCGCTGTTCATGCTCGGCTGGTCGGTGGCGTTCATCACCGTCTGCTATTTCCTGGCCAAGCGCAGTCACCCGCTGTCCCAGCAATACTCGGCGGCGCGCAGCACCAGCAACGGCAAGGTGGTGGATGCGGTGTCCAACCTGACCAACATCCGCCTGTTCGCCCGGCATTCGTTCGAACATCGCTACCTGGGCGATTACCTGGACCGCGAGCTGAAGGCCGCCGGCCGCTCGTTCGGCTACATGGAAAAAATCCGCTGGTTCCAGTCGATCTGCGGAATGTCGCTCAAGGTCGGCATGCTGCTGATCGCGCTGTACCTCTGGCGCCTGGGCAGTATCGACATCGCGACTTTCGTGATGGCCACCAGCCTGTCGCTGTTGATCATCACCGACGTCGCCAACCTGTCGCGGCGCTTCCTGGATTTCTTCGAGGCCACCGGCAACATCGCCAACGGCGTGCGCACCTTGATCCGCCCCCATGAAGTGGTGGACGAGCCCGATGCGCAGCCGCTCGCCGCGGTGCGCGGGGCCATCGAGTTTCGCGATGTAAGCTTTGGTTATTCGCCGCAGAAGCCGGTGTTCGAGCATCTGCAGTTGTCCATCCCGGCGGGACAGCGGGTTGGCCTGGTCGGCACTTCCGGCTCGGGCAAGTCGTCGCTGCTCAACCTGCTGCTGCGTTTGTACGACGTCAATCAAGGGCAGGTGTTGATCGACGGCCAGGATGTGCGCAGGGTGACCCAGCATTCACTGCATCAGCAGATCGGCCTGATCCCTCAGGAGCCAGGCCTGTTTCACCGCAGCATCGCCGAAAACATCAACTACGGTCGCCTGGATGCCAGCCCCCAGGAACTGGCCCAGGCCATCCATCGCGCCGGTGCGAGCGCGTTCATCGACGGCATGGACCAGGGCGCCGAGTCGCTGGTGGGTGAACGTGGCGTGAAGCTTTCCGGTGGCCAACGCCAACGCATCGCCATCGCCCGGGTGTTGCTCAAGAACGCGCCCATTCTGGTGATGGACGAGGCGACTTCGGCGCTGGACTCGATCACCGAACGGTTCATCCAGGAAAAGCTCGACGAAATCATGCAGGACAAGACCGTGATCGTCGTCGCCCACCGGCTGTCGACGGTTGCCCACCTGGACCGCATCCTGGTGTTCGAAGACGGCCGCATCATCGAAGACGGCTCCCACGACGACCTGCTGGCCCAGCAGGGCCAGTACTTCCGCCTCTGGAGCCGCCAGGCCCAGAACCCGTACGACGAGGAGCTGGCGTTGGCGTAGTCCGGTGGGAGCGCGCTAAGCAGGCCAGGCCCCTTCGCGGGCAGAGACCCGCTCCCACAGGGATGAAACTCCCCCGCACCCCTGTGGGAGCGGGTCTCTGCCCGCGAAAGCGCCCTCGGCCACAACACATGCAGTAGTCATTACCCTGCATCCCACAGCCAAACCCCATGCATCGCCCAGCCCATGTGGGAGCGGGTCTCTGCCCGCGAAAGCGTCCTCGGCCACAACACATCCAGTAGCCATTACCTGCATCCCACAGCCATACCGCACCGATCACGCCCRGCCCATGTGGGAGCGGGTCTCTGCCCGCGAAAGCGCCCTCGGCCAAGACACATCCAGTAGCCATTACCTGCATCCCACAGCCATACCGCACCGATCACGCCCGGCCCATGTGGGAGCGGGTCTCTGCCCGCGAAAGCGTCCTCGGCCACGACACATCCAGTGATTATCAACCCGTTCCCGAGCATCACTAACCCTATACATTCCAGGTTTCTTCAAAGAGCCTGGCATGCCGAACTACACCTCGAAAAGCCTGCGTCTTGGCCGATATTCCGAGCCTGGACGTCCGTACCTTCTCACCACCGTCGTGCTCGCACGCCAGCCTGTTTTCCTCGACTGGTCATTGGGTCGGCACGTTGTCACCGAACTACGGCGGGCACAGGCCAGTGGGCGTGTCACCTCGCTGGCCTGGGTACTGATGCCCGACCACTTGCACTGGCTGATCGAGTTGCACTCCAGCTCGCTGGCGAACGTGATCCGCGAGGTGAAATCTCGTTCTGCGAGGTCTTTCAACCGGCACACCGGCCGCGCCGGACCACTCTGGCAAACGAGTTTCCATGACCGCGCATTGCGGCGCGAAGAGAACGTCGTGGCCGCTGCGCGGTATGTGGTGGCCAATCCGCTGCGGGCTGGGCTGGTCGAGCGTTTGGGCGACTATCCGCTCTGGGATGCTGTGTGGGTCTGAGTGAACGCGGCAGGCAGGCCAGGCCCTTTCGCGGGCAGAGACCCGCTCCCACATTGGTATGAGTACGCCCTGCCCAGGTGGGAAGGCCGGGCCCTTCGCGGGCAGAGGGCTCGTCGCCCGCCCTGATCTCACAGGACGAAACTCATCCGCATCACTGTGGGAGCGGGTCTCTGCCCGCGAAGACGGTTTTCGATTCACCGATGAAACCGGATCTGCAACACAGAGACAGCTTCTCCCCGACAACTGTCCGCCAGCCAACACCCCTTCAACAAACTGCCCCGTCAGTCCATCCAGCAAAACCCGCAAAGCCCCGCAACTGCGGGGTGGGGCAGTCGGCATGGCTTGTGCAATCACCCCTTGTGAGCTTCAGCATCGACACAAGGCGCAGCCCGACCCATGCCAGACATTCATCCGCGTTCTTCTGCAACACCCCATGGTGGTATCGCTTGGGCCAGTTTGTTAGCCGTCAGCTTCCTGTTGAGCGGTTGTGACAACCATCCCACCGCTGCGGCACGCACCGAAACCCCGGTCAGCGGCGGCACGCTGATTTATGCCACCGACCGCGAACCGACCTGCCTGGACCCGCACGTCGCCGGCGACATGCCGCAAGTGTTTCTCGCCCAGCAAGTCCTCGACTCGCTGGTGTCGATGGACGCCGAGGGGCGTATCGGACCTTGGCTGGCAAACAGCTGGGACATTTCGCCCGATGGCCTGACCTACACCTTCCACCTGCGCGATGACGTGCGCTTCACCGACGGCACGCCGTTCAACGCCGCAGCGGTCAAGGCCAACCTCGACCATATGGCCAACCCCAAGACCCAGTCGAGCACCGCGGGCGGCTACATCCGTCAGTACCAACGCACCGATGTGCTCGACACCTACACCGCTCAGGTGCACCTGGCCACACCCTACGCGGCGTTTCTGGAAGTGCTGGCCCAGGGCTTCCTCGGTATCGAATCGCCCCAGGCCCTGCTGCGTCCGCGCGACGTCAACTGCGAAAGCCCGGTCGGCACCGGCCCGTTCAAGGTGGCGCGCTGGGACCGGCAAAGCCAGGTGGTGCTCGAACGCAACCCGCACTACAACTCGGCGCCGCCCACGGCCCAGCATCAGGGGCCTGCGTACCTGGATCGCATCGTCTGGAAGTTCATCCAGGAGCCTTCCGTGCGGTTCGCGTCACTGCAGGCCGGTGAAGTGGACGTGATCGAAGTCCTGCCGCCCGAGTCCCACGAAGCGGCCCGCCGCAACCCGGACCTGCAACTGATCATTGCCCAGCGCCCCGGCAACCCTACCAACGGCACGCTGAATATCCGCCGCGCGCCGTTCAACGATATCAAGGTGCGTGAAGCCTTCGTGCGCAGCGCCGACATCGACGGTGCCTTGAAAAGCGTCTACTTCGGCGAGTTTCCTCGCGCCGGTGGTCCGTTGAGCAAAGCCACCCGCTTCTACAGCCCCGACTTCGAACACGCCCAGGATTACGACCCGGCGCGCGCCGCCCAACTGCTCGACGAGGCCGGCTGGACCGGCCGTGACGAGGAGGGCTATCGCCTCAAGGACGGCAAGCGCCTGCAGGTGACGGTGGTGCTGGGCAATCGCACGCCGCCGTCGGAATTCACCCTGTGGGAGCAGGTGCAGGCCACCACGCGGCAAGCCGGCATCGAGCTGATCATGGAGCAGATGAGCGATGTGCAGGCGACCAAGCGCCAGGCCGATTGGGATTACGACATCCGCGTCGGCTACTGGAACACCAACACCGCCGACGTGCTGCGGATCATCTTCAGCAGCGCGTTCATCCAGCCTGCTGGGGTGGGCGGCTATCACCAGAACACCGCAGGCTTCAGCGATCCGCAATTCGACGAGCTGGTGCAACAGGCTCTGGCCACCCAAGACCCCAGCCAACGCCAGGCGTTGTACCACCAGGCGCAGGCCGTCGCCTCCAGCCAGTACCTGCAACTGACCACCTACCCACAAAGCACCCGGCTGGGCATCTACAAGACGACCCAGGGGGTTCGTCTGGAAACCTCGCTGGCGGTGACCTACCTCTATGACGCCTGGGTGAACAAATGACCACCACACCTGTAACCGTTTCGTCGCCGGACCCCCGCCGCCAGCGCTTGATTCGTCTGGGCCGCCGCGCCGCCGTGCGCCTGGGCGGTGGGCTGCTGGTGTTGTGGGCCGTCGCCACGCTGACCTTCTTCGCCCTTCGTTTGATGCCGGGCGATCCGGTACAGGCCATCCTGGGTGGACCCAGCGGCAACCCGACCCCGGAGACCGTCGCCGAGGTCACCCGCGAGTACGGCCTGGATCGGCCCCTGGCGGTCCAGTACGGGCTGTATCTGGTGCGCCTGGTGCAGGGCGACCTGGGGGTTTCTTATTCCCAGCACATGCCGGTTACGCGGGTACTGGCCGAGCAGGCCGGGCCGACCCTGGAGCTGACCTTGAGCGCACTGGTGCTGGCCTGGCTGCTGGTGCTGGCCCTGACCGTGTTCACCGCCGGCCGCCGCAGCTGGGTCGGGCGCCTGGCGTCCCTGGCTGAAACCCTGTGCGCGGCCCTTCCGCATTTCTGGCTGGGCATCGTGCTGCTGGCGGTGTTCGCCTTCGGCTTGCGCCTGTTCCCACCGGCGGGCAGCGACGGCTGGCGGACCCTGGTGCTCCCGACGATCGCGCTGGCGGTGCCGCTGGCCGGCTTCATTGGCCAGGTGACCCGCGAATCCCTGGAACTGACCCTGGATCAGCCCTTCGTGCTGACCGCGCGCACCCGTGGCCTGAGCGACGCGGCGGTACGCTTCAAGCACGCACTGCGGCATGCCGTGCTGCCCGGCGTGTCGTTGTCCGGATGGGCGATCGGCGCGCTGATCAGCGGCGCAGTGGTGATCGAAGTGATCTTTTCCCGCAGGGGGCTGGGCCGTCAGTTGTATCAAGCGGTGCAGTTGCAGGACTTGCCATTGACCATCGGCATCAGCCTGGTGGTCGCGGCCGGTTATGTGCTGGCCAACATTCTGGTCGACCTGGTGTACCAGTGGATCGACCCACGGCAGAAGGAAACCCTGGCATGAGCGATCTGATTCTGGAAAGCCCGGCGCTGCCGCTGCGCACTCAACGTCGACCGCGTCGGATCCGTCTGGGTGCGAGCCTGGCCATCGGTTTCCTGGCGGTGGTGATCGTGGCCGCACTGGCACCGCAGCTGTTCGCGCACGGCGACCCCCTGGCCATCGTTCCGCGCGACGCTTTTCATCCGCCCGGTTGGGCACACTGGTTCGGCACTGACCAGTCCGGTCGCGACATCTACTCACGGGTGATCCACGGCGCGCGCCTGTCGCTGTTCGTCGGCCTGGCGGCGACGGCGCTGGCGATGAGCATCGCCATTGTTCTCGGCCTGCTCGGCGGCCTGGGCGGGCTGCGCACCGACCGCGGTGTGGGCTGGTTGCTGGAAATCCTGTTCGCCTTTCCCAGCCTGGTTCTGGCGTTGCTGTTCGTGGCCATCTTCGGCAGCGGCATCGGCCCGTTGATCATCGCCACCGGCCTGGGCGCCGCGCCGGGGTATGCGCGGATGGTCCGTGGGCAGGTGCTGGCGGTGCGCAACGCCGGTTACATCGAAGCGGCCCGCGCCCTGGGCCACCCGACTCGACGCATCATCTGGCGACAGCTGCTGCCCAACGCCATGCGCCCGCTGATCGTCACCCTGACCATGGGTGTGGGGCAGGCCATCGTCTGGGCCTCGGCGCTGAGCTTCCTCGGCTTGGGAGCGCGGCCGCCCACGCCGGAGTGGGGCACTATGCTGTCCATGGGTCGCGACTTCATTGCCAACGCCTGGTGGCTGACGTTTTTCCCTGGACTGTTCATCGTACTCACCACCTTGTCGACCACCGTCGCCGGTCGCTATCTGCAACAACGCCTGGAGGGCCGCCTGACATGAGCCACAAGACGCTGATCGTCGAAGGCCTGAGCGTGGAGTTCGCCGGGCAAAACGTGGTGCGCAACCTGTCGTTCACCCTGGAACCGGGCAAGACCCTGGCCCTGGTCGGCGAATCCGGCTCGGGAAAGAGCGTTACCGCGCGCAGCCTGATCGGCCTGGCCGGAGAGGGCGCACAGGTGCGGGCGCGGCGCCTGCAATACGGTGATCTCGATTTGCTGGCCTTGAGCGACCGCCAGTGGCGTCGAGTACGCGGCAAGGACATCGGTTTCGTGTTGCAGGATGCCCTGGTTTCGCTCGATCCGCTGCGGCCGGTCGGCAAGGAAATTCTCGAAGTGCTGCAGACCCATGGTTGGGGCGATCGTGCTTCCCGTGCCGCGCGGATGCTGCAATTGCTGGAACGGGTCGGGGTGCCGGAACCCGCCCTGCGCGCCCGACAGCGCTCGGGAGAATTGTCCGGCGGACTGCGTCAGCGCGCGTTGATCGCCAGCGCCCTGGCGCTTGATCCAGGCCTGGTGATCGCTGACGAGCCGACCACCGCATTGGACGCCACCGTGCAAGCGCAGATTCTTGGTGTATTGCAGGGGATCAAGGCCCAGGGCAGTTCGTTGTTGATCATCAGTCACGATCTGGCGGTGGTCGCGCAACTGGCCGACGAGGTGCTGGTGTTGCAGCACGGTGAAGTGGTGGAGCAGGGCAGCATGCACCAGGTGCTGACCGCGCCGCGCCATCCCTACACCCGCAGCCTGCTCGATGCGGTTCCGGCGGAGCATGAGCGCGGTACTCGCCTCAGCCCTGGTCAACCTGCCGCCACGCTTGCCCGCGCGCCACGGCTCGATCAGCCCGTGCTGTTGCACGCCCGTGGCCTGGGCAAGCGCTATGTCGGGCCTGACCAGCAGGTGCGCCAGGTGGTCGACGGCGTCGACTTCGAGCTGCGCGCCGGCCAGACCCTGGGCATCGTCGGTGAATCCGGTTCGGGCAAGACCACCGTGGCGCGCATGGCCTTGGGACTGCTCGAAACGGACGACGGCCAGGTGCGCTTGCTCGATCATCCCTGGAACGGCAGCGCCGACGCACGGGTCGCCGAAAGCCAGCGCCGGGCGCTGCGGCGCGACATCAGCGTGATCTATCAGGACCCGCTCAGTTCGTTCGACCCGCGCTGGAGCGTCGGGCAGATTCTCGCCGATGCGTTGGACGTGGCCGGCGTCGCAGCGCCTGATCAAGCGCCTCGTATTCGTCATTTGCTGCAGCAGGTGCGCTTGCCTGCCGAGCTGGCAACGCGACGGCCCCTGCAACTCTCCGGTGGCCAGCGCCAGCGGGTGGCGATTGCCCGAGCCATTGCCAGCAACCCCAAGGTGATTGTCTGCGACGAGCCGGTATCGGCGTTGGACGTCTCGGTCCAGGCCCAGGTGCTGGACCTGCTCGCCGACCTGCAAGCCGAACTGGGCCTGGCCTACCTGTTCATTTCCCATGACCTGGGCGTCATCCGTCATGTCAGCGACGAGGTGCTGGTGATGCGTCATGGTCAGGTGGTCGAGCATGCGCCGGTCGAGCAGTTGTTCGAGTCGCCGCAGCACCCGTACACCCAACGCCTGCTCGGCGCCGTGCCACGCCTGCCCAGCGCTGGCGTGTCGTTGCAGGTACCCCCATTGGAGCCGGAAAACGCCGTGCTGCTGTTCGATGAATCCCGCTTGTGGAAGATTGCCATTTGAAGGCGTCGCGCTGCTCCTTCCATCCATTTCCAGACAGGAACCCTTCATGACTCATGCTGCCAACGTCACGCCTTCCCCTTCACCCGTAGCGCCGCTGAGCGTGGCGCAATTGCTGGCACGTGCCGAGCAGTTGCTGCCGGCCATCGCGGCAGGCGCCGCTGCGCGCGAGCGCGACCGGCAACTGCCGTACGAGGCCGTCGCACAGATCGCCCAAGCGTTGCTCTATACCCTGCGCATCCCCACCCGCTATGGCGGCCCTGGCGGCTCGGTGAAGGACGTCATCGGCCTGCTGGTGCGCATCGCCTCGGTGGACTCAAATGTCGCCCAGGCCTTGCGTCCCGGCTTCGCGTTCATCGAAGGGCTGCTGGTGTCTCGGGCCGAAGGCGCCGAGCAGGAGCGTCAGCTCTGGTTCGCCCGTTACCTGCAAGGCGCGGTGCTGGGCAACGCCGGTTGGGAAGTAGGCGGTGCCAACGGTGCCATCAGCGCCCGCATCGTGCGCGAAGGTGATCACTACCGGGCCAATGGCAGCAAGTTCTACAGCACCGGTTCGCTGTACGCCGACTGGATCAGCGCGGTGGCGCTGGACGAGCACGACCAGCCGCTGTCGTTCATCCTGCCCCGCGACCGCGAAGGGCTGGTGCTGCTGGATGATTTCGACGCCATGGGCCAGCGCCTCACAGCCAGTGGCACGACGCGGCTGGACAACGTGCAGGTCTATGCCCACGAGGTTCGCACGCGCACGGTGGAGGAGGGCAAGCGTACCCTGGTGACGCCGTTCCTGCAGGTGTTCCTGGCGTCGGTGCAGGCCGGAATCGCCCGCAACGCGTTGAACGATGCGGTGGCGTTCGCACGCCATCATGCGCGTCCGATCAAGCACAGCAGCGCCGAGCAGTCGGTGGATGATCCTTATGTGGCGTTGAGCGTGGGCGAGATTTCGGCGCGCGCCTACACCGCGGAGGCGGTGGTGCTCAAGGCTGCCGAAGCGATCGATCGCGCCTGGGCGGCGGGACTCGATCCGGCAGCGGTGGACGAGGCCGCGATCGAGGTGGCGCAGGCGCAATACATCGCCGCCGAATGCGCGCTCAAGGCGGCGGAACGGGTGTTCGATGTGGGCGGCGCCTCCACGACCGGGCGCGGCCATAACCTGGACCGGCACTGGCGCAACGCCCGCACCGTGGCCAATCACAACCCCCGCGACTGGAAAGCCGCGGCAGTCGGCACCTGGCAGCTCAAGGGCACACCGCCCCCGACCTCCGGGCTTTTTTGAGCGCGTACACACCCCCCTGTGGGAGCGGGTCTCTGCCCGCGAAGAATCCACCGCGGTACTCCTGAACCACCGCAGCGATTTCTTCGCGGGCAGAGACCCGCTCCCACAGGTTCGCGTCTGCCCAGTCATCCACTTATCACACGGTCCCTACAAAACCCTCAGATCGACAAACGGAGAGCCCGCACCTCTGGTTGATCCGCCACCGACCGCCTTTTGTTCACCGCCAGCTCGCCCATCTTGATCAGCCGCGTGCGGGTGACGTTGCGGCTCAGGCCGAGCAGGTTGGCGGTGTGCACCTGGTTGCAATGGCTGAACCGATAGGCCGAACGCAGCAGGGCATCCTCGACCTTCTCGTGCAGGTCGCCGACCTGCTCGTCGAACAGCCGCTGGAACAGCCGATCCAGTGACGCCTCCACCGAATCGTCCACCGCCGGACTGTCATCGGCGCGCTCGATGCGCATGTTCGACAGGCGCAGGTCATCGCGCTCGATCACGCCGTTGCGGCAGATCAGCAAGGTGTGATGAATGACGTTTTCCAGTTCGCGAATGTTGCCCGGCCAGCTGTAGTGGCGCAGCTTGTGCTCGGCTTCGGCCGACAGTGTGGCGCGTTCGTAACCCAGGCGTTTGCAGTAAACCTCGAGGAAATGCCGGGTCAGCGGAATGATATCGCCAGGCCGTTCGCGCAGCGGCACCAGTTCCAGACTGACCACATCCAGGCGGTAATAGAGGTCTTCGCGGAAGTGGCCGGCATTGATCGCCTTTTCCAGCAGCACGTTGGTTGCCGCCAGGACTCGCACATTGATCGGAATGCTCTTGCGCGAACCCAGGCGCACCACTTCACGCTCCTGCAGCACGCGCAGCAGCTTCACCTGAATGGGCATCGGCAGGTCGCCGATTTCATCGAGAAACAAGGTCCCGCCGTTGGCCTCCTCGAACCACCCGGCCTTTGCCGCCAGGGCACCGGTGAACGCGCCTTTTTCGTGGCCGAACAGTTCGGCTTCCACTAGCGACTCGGAGAACGCGCCGCAGTTGACGGCCACGAACGGCTTGTTGCGTCTTGCGCTGAGGTTGTGGATATGGCGCGCGACCAACTCCTTGCCAGTGCCGGTTTCGCCGATGATCAACACACTGGCTTCGCTGGGCGCGACCTGTTCGAGATGGGCCAGCAACGCCTTGGATTTCGGGTCTTCGAACACCTGGGCGGTGGCACGGATGGAGGTGGCGAGGGCGGGCGATGGGGGAAGTGTCAAAAGCTGCATGGCGGCGCCTTCAAGGTGCGGATAAAAAGAAAGGGATCGAGCGGTAAAACATGGAATGAAGGCGATACTAATGGATATAAAAAACGATCGTTAAATACCTTATGAGCATTAGCTTATGTCGTGTCGCGCAATGAGCATGCGCTGCGCATCGCCATTGATCCACCGTCCGCTGCATGAAGTGAAAACTGCAACCCGATCATTTGATTGAAGAAAATCGCGATGCTTAGGTCCGTTCAGTGTTGCCTGAGCAACAGTCAAGTTGGCCAAGTGTTCATAGGCCAACAGCCACTCCAAATGAGTTGACCCTTGACTGCGCCTTATGCCGGATTGAAAGCTTGGAATAACAAACAATTACTTTTCGAACTAGCGGAGTTTGAACATCATTCGCCCGCCGAAGAGGCCGATTGGACTCGCTTCTTCACGATTACCCGTCAACAGGAGCAACTGATGAACAACCTCAAGGCCGCCCTGGAGGTGCGGTGGCATCCGGTACCCGGCGAATTGCTCGACCTGGGCCGGGTGTTCCGCGAACCCTTGGGCGAGCTGCGCCTGCAACGTGCGCCCAAGCGCATCCTCGGTCGCCGCGAGGCGGCATTGCTGGGCGTGTTCGCGCTGGTACTGCATGGTGCGGTGATCTACTGGATCAGTCAGACGCCAACACCGGTACTGCCGACAGTGCCGCCAGAAATTCCACCCATGACGATCGAATTTTCCCAGCCTGCACCACCGCCGGTGGTAGAGACGCCACCGCCGCCGCCCGAGCCGGTCGCGCCGGTTGTCGAACCGCCACCGCCTGTCGAGGATGAGCTGGCGGCCAAGCCAGCACCACCACCGCCGCCCAAGCCAAAGCCTCAGCCCGTGGTCAAGAAGCCGGTGCCCAAGCCGGCGCCCAAGCCGGTCGTGCAACCGCCCGCGCCGCAGCAACCTGTGGCCGCACCGACGCCGCCGGCACCTGCGGCACCACCTGCGCCGCAACCGCTGACACCGGCTTCGGCCAATGCCGGCTACCTGCACAATCCGGCGCCCGAATATCCCGCCCTGGCCATGCGTCGCAACTGGGAAGGGACCGTGCTGCTGCGGGTTCACGTGCTGGCCAGCGGCAAGCCCAGCGAAATCCAGGTACAGACCAGCAGCGGTCGCAGTCAGCTCGATGACGCCGCACTGGCAGCGGTGAAACGCTGGAGCTTCGTTCCGGCCAAACGAGGTGCCGACCCAGTCGATGGCTGGGTCAGCGTACCGATCGATTTCAAATTGCGCTGATCGACTTTTTTGCTGCATGAAGCGGGCTACCTGACAAAAGGCGCATCGCACCACCCAACGCCTTGCTACAGAGAGCCTCACCATGAATCTTCTGACAGAATCTCCCTTCACCTCCGTCGAGCACTCGGTCATCTGGCTGCTCATCCTGTTTTCCGTCGCCACCTGGGGGCTGGCATTGCTCAAGGGCCTGCAGTTCGCTCGGCTCAAGGGCCAGGATCGCAAATTCCACAAGCAGTTCTGGGCGGCGTCGAGCCTTGATTCGGCGGCCCATCTGGCCCAGGAACAACCCGGTGCAGCGGCTCGGGTCGCGCAGTCGGGCTACGCGGCCATCCAGGTCAACGAGCAGGCGCAAACCGACCTGAGCCAGTCGATCAATCATCAGGATGGCCTCGAGCGCGCCCTGCGCCAGCAGATCGTACGTGAGCGGCGCTCGTTGGAAACGGGCCTGGCGGTGCTGGCCAGTATCGGCAGTACCTCGCCGTTCATCGGCCTGTTCGGGACGGTCTGGGGGATCATGTCGGCGCTCAAGGGCATCAGCGCGGCCGGCTCGGCGAGCCTGGAGACAGTGGCGGGCCCCATAGGCGCGGCGCTGGTGGCCACTGGCGTGGGGATCGCCGTCGCGGTGCCAGCGGTGCTGGTCTACAACTATTTCCTGCGTCGCCTGAAGCTGACCGCCGCCGACCTCGACGATTTCGCCCATGACTTCTACAGCCTGGCGCAGAAGCATTCCTTCCGCGTGCTGCAACATCCGGCCCTGACTCGCAGCGGTGCTGCGGCTTCGGGCCACAAAGTGAAGGAGGCGTCCTGACATGGCCTTTTCCACTCAAGACACGGACGAGGTGCTCAGCGAGATCAACGTGACGCCTTTGGTAGACGTCATGCTGGTGCTGTTGGTGGTGTTCATCGTCACCGCGCCGTTGCTGACCAATTCGATCCCGATCAACTTGCCCAAGACCGAAGCGGTGGCGCCTGCCGAGCAGAAGGACCCGCTGGTGGTGAGCATTGACGGGCAGGGCAAACTGTTCATCAACAAGGACGAAATCCAGCCGGACCTGCTCCAGACCAACCTGCAGACCGCCAGGCAGAAAGACCCCGATGTGCGCGTACAACTGCAGGCCGACGACGGCGTCAACTACGGCGAAGTGGCCCGCGCCATGGCCTCCATCGAAAAGGCAGGCATCACCAAACTGGCGGTGATCACCGCCAAGTAGCAGCCGATTTGATGTGGGAGCGGGCCCTGCCCGCGAAGGCAGCGATGTGGAGTCACTTCGCGGGCAGAGACCCGCTCCCACAAAGTTCACTCCCACACTGTGGGAGCGGGCTCTGCCCGCGAAGGCAGCGATGTGGAGTCATTTCGCGGGCAGAGACCCGCTCCCACAAATTCACTCCCACACTGTGGGAGCGGGCTCTGCCCGCGAAGGCTCCACCGCACACTACCTGAAACACTGCGGCGCTCTTCTCGCGAGTAGCCCGCAGCCAAACCTGAAAGCCGATCCAATGTGGCAGCATGGAACCCACCGCTGTGCGAGGCAGTCCAGATCTGCACCACGCACACAGGGAACCACGCCGTGAAAGTAGGCATCATTTCCGACACCCATGGTCTGCTGCGGCCCGAGGCCGTGGCAGCGCTGCAGGGTTGTGAACGGATCATTCATGCCGGCGACATCGGCAAGGGTGACATCGTCCAGCACCTGGCTGCCATCGCTCCGGTGCAGGTCGTTTCGGGCAATAACGATGTCGGCATGCCATGGGCCGATTCGGTGGCGGATGTGCTGCATTTCGACCTCGAAGGCTGGCCCACCTTGCTCATCCACGACATGGCCGACGTACCCGCTGCATTGCGCAGCGACACCCGCTTGGTCATCACCGGCCATTCGCACAAGCCGCTGATCCAATGGCGCGGCGAGTGCCTGTACATCAACCCCGGCAGCGCCGGCCGCCGCCGCTTCAAGCTTCCGGTCACCCTGGTCGTGCTAGACGTGCAACCCCACGCCCTGCAACCGCAACTGATCGACCTGCTGCCCTGAACCGAACGCTCAACGCACCAGCGAATCCGAGCCGATCTCGGCGATGGATTTGGCCCCGGTCAACACCATGGCCACGCGCATTTCCTTTTCGATCAGATTCAGCAGATTGCTCACGCCCGCACCGCCGGCTACCGCCAGGGCATAGATGAAGGCACGGCCCAGCAGCACAGTATCGGCGCCCAGCGCAATCATGCGCACCACATCCAGCCCGCTGCGGATACCCGAGTCGGCCAGTATCGCCAGATCGCCCTTCACCGCATCGGCGATTGCAGGCAGCGCTCGGGCGCTGGACAGCACGCCGTCGAGCTGGCGTCCGCCATGGTTGGACACGACGATGCCATCGGCACCGAAACTCACGGCATCGCGAGCGTCCTCGGGGTCGAGAATGCCCTTGATGATCATCGGCCCATCCCAGAATTCGCGGATCCACTCCAGGTCCTTCCAGGAAATCGACGGATCGAAATTGCTGCCCAGCCAGCCGATGTAGTCGGCAAGCCCGGTAGGGTTGCCACGGTAGGTGGAGATATTGCCCAGGTCGTGCGGCCGGCCATGCAGGCCCACATCCCAGGCCCAGGCCGGGTGCGTCACCGCTTGCCACATGCGCCGCATCGGCCCGTTGGCGCCGCTCATGCCCGAGTGCGCATCCCGGTAGCGTGCGCCGGGCACCGGCATGTCGACGGTGAAAATCAGCGTCTTGACCCCGGCGGCGCGAGCGCGCTCCAGGGCGTTCTTCATGAAACCGCGATCCTTGAGCACGTACAGCTGAAACCACATCGGCCGGGAAATGGCTGGCGCGACTTCCTCGATCGGGCAGACCGACACCGTCGACAGCGTGAACGGAATGCCCTTGGCATCCGCCGCCTTGGCCGCCTGCACCTCGCCACGACGGGCAAACATGCCACACAGACCAATCGGCGCGAGCGCCACCGGCATGGCCAGGGCTTCACCGAACAACTGCGTTTCCAGACTCAACTCGGACATGTTGCGCAGCACCCGCTGACGCAGGGCGATATCGGCCAAGTCGCTGACGTTGCGCCTGAGCGTGTGCTCGGCGTAAGCGCCGCCGTCGATGTAGTGGAACAGGAAGGGCGGCAGGCGACGTTGCGCGGCGGCGCGGTAGTCGGTGGAAGCGGAAATGATCATGGGCGCGTCATCTCCCGCACAAGGAGGGCAGGCTGGGCCACAGGTGTCATCGGCATGGTTCGGGTTCCCCGATTGTTGTTGGAGGTCTGCCAGCAGTGAATCTGAATTGGTATGACCAATTTACAATCCGTTGGCTACAGATTAAGAGCGGCGCAGGGCGTCTGTCAATTTGCCCGCCTGCGGGGATGTTCGGCGAGAGGAATAGACACCGCAGTGGTCTATCGGCTACCTACCTGAACACCAGGCCTTCACACCCATGAACACCCCTCGCATCGGCTTCGCCTGCCAATACCGACATTCGATTCGCGCCCTGACCCTGGCCGAACTGAAGCTCATCGAAGGCGCCTACAACCCGCGAACCACCACCCTGCGCTGGATGAACAGCGTCGCCACCCAGGTGGCCCACGAGAAACTTCAGGAAGTGATCACCCACAACCTGCAAGCGCAGCTGCAATTGCTCGATTACGTGGCGCAGCTGCCCGAAGCCCTGCGCATGCTGCGCCTGAGCAGCGACTTGCTGCCGTTCTACAGCCATCCGCAGGTGGCAGCGTTCTACCAGCAGCCCGAACGTCAGGCCTGGCTGGCAGAGCGTTTCGCGCAGATGGGCGATCGCGCGCGCAGTGCCGGCATCCGCCTGTCTTTCCACCCCGGTCAGTTCTGCGTGCTGGGCTCGGACAAACCCCCGGTGGTGGAAAACAGCCTGGCGGAATTCGAGTACCACGCCGACATGATCCGCATGATGGGCTACGGCGTGCAGTTCCAGGATTTCAAGTGCAACGTGCACATCGCCGGTCGCCTCGGCGCCGAGGGCATCCGCGCCATCTGGCCGCGTTTGTCGGAGGTGGCGCGCCGCTGCATCACCTTCGAGAACGAAGAGAAAACCTACGGCGTCGACGACTGCCTGCAACTGGCCGACCTGGCACCGGTGGTGCTGGATATCCACCACTGCTGGATCAACGAGAACGACTACATCGCCGTGGACGATCCCCGCGTGGATCGCATCATTGACAGTTGGCGGGGTGTGCGGCCGGTCATGCATTACTCGCAGCCTCAGGAGCGCCTTCAGGAACTGGGCTTCACCGCCGAGCAGAAGCTGGAGATGGAAGCGCTGCTGCAGGTGGTCTCCAAGCGTGACCTCTATGGCCACAGCGAACTGATGTGGAACCACTGGACCAACCGCTACGCCCTGCAGTTTCTCGAGCGCTTCGACATCATGTTCGAAGCCAAGCACAAGAATCAGGCGACCCTGGCGTTCTACCAGAGTTACATGCTGTAACCACTGCGTACCCTCCAGGGGGCCGAACCCAGAGCGGTGGCATGGGTCTGCATTGATGACTATCGACGCCTGCACACTCGAGGAATCCTTGCATGACGCCCACGCCGGTTACCGCTGTTTCCCTGCTGCACGCCCGTGGACCACGCCGATGACGGATCGAGCGACCCACTCACTGGCCTTCGACCATTTCGAACTCGACGACGAACAGCGCCGCGAAGCGCTGTTTACCTTGGCCAACGGCGTGATCTCGTGGCGTGCGTGTTCGCCCGAAGCCTGCGCCGTGCCGCGTCCGCAAGGGCATTACCCCGGCCTCTACCGTGCAGGCTGGTACGACGATGCCGCGCGCCAGGTCAACGGCACCACGACCCATATTGCAGCCTTGGTCAATCTGCCCGACCCCTTCGGCCTGACCTTTTCGCTGAACGAGCAGCCATGGTTCGCGCTTGCCGAAGACACCTTGCGCAGCTATCACCAGCACGTCGACATGCAGCGCGGTGTACTGACCCGTCGGCTGTCGTTGCTGCTGGGCGGAACACCGGTCGAGCTGGTAGAGACCCGCTTCGTCAGCCTGGCCAATGCGCAACTGGCGGTGCTGCGCTGGGAGCTGCACGCGCAGACACCGCTGACTGGCCTGCGCGTGCGTGCGACGCTGGACAACAGCCGCGGCAACTACCTGATCGAGCGCGACCGCGACTACGAAGGCCGACGCCTGCGCAGCCATCGCTGGGAGCACCTGCCCGACGGCCGGGCAGGGGTGGTGGCGACCCTGGAGGACCCATCGCGCAAGGTGGCGGTGGCAGTGCAGACCGTAGCGCCGTGCCAGTGGCAGGGTCAGGTGGTGGACGATCGCCTGGTGCAGGAGGGTACGGTGGAGTGGCCCGAGCAAGGCCCGCTGGTGCTGGAAAAGCGCGTGATCGTGCAGGTCGATGACGAATTCCATGGGCTGTCCAGCAGCATGGCGGCATTGCCCGACGCCCCCTATGCAGCGTTACTGACCGCCCACCAACAGGCATGGCAAGACACCTGGGAATACGGACGCATCCGCGTGGCCGATCCGGCAGTGGATCATCCGCTGCAGTTCGCCGGATGGCATATCCAGCAGACGGTTTCGCCGTTAAGCATCGGCCGTGACCTGGGCTTTCCGGCGCGCGGATGGCAGGAAGGCTATTTCGGCCAGGTGTTCTGGGACGAATTGTTCGCCTTTCCGCTGTTCGCCACGCACCGTCCGGAACTGGCCAGTTCATTGCTCGACTACCGCCACACACGCCTGCCGGCCGCGCGGCGCCGAGCGGCCCGATTGGGCTACGGCGGTGCCATGTTTCCCTGGCGCAGCGCCCACGACGGCGAAGAGCAGACCCAGCCGTTCCAATACTACCCGCTTTCCGGCCACTGGGTGCCCGACCCGACGCACTTGCAGCGCCACATCGGTTCGGCCGTGGCCTACGACGCCTGGACGCTCTACCTGGCGACCGGCGACGAGCAGCAACTGGCCGGCAAGATCGGTGATCTGATCATCGAAGTCGCGCGTTACTGGGCCAGCGTGGCCCGCTATGACGAGTCTCGGCAACGCTATGTCATCGAAGGCGTGATCGGTCCCGACGAGTACCACAACGCCTACCCCCATGCCGAGCAACCGGGCTTGGACAACAACGCCTACACCAACCTGATGGCCGTCTGGACCCTGTGCCGCGCGCTGGACGTGCTACAGCGATTGCCCACCGTCCTGCGCGAGGACCTTGTCGAGCGCCTGGCGCTGCGCCCCGACGAGGCATCGCACTGGGAGCATGTCAGCCGCAACATGTTCCTGCCGTTCACCGCCGATGGCGTGCTCGACCAGTTCGAAGGCTTCGACAGGCTGCAGCCCGCGCCGGACGAGTGGAAGCGTGAAGACAATCCGCGCCTGGACTGGATGCTCGAAGCCCGGGGCGATCACTGCGACCACTATCAGGTGAGCAAGCAGGCCGACACCCTGATGCTGTTCTACCTGCTGTCACAGGATCAGTTGCAGGCGCTATTCGACCGCTTACGCTACCCATTCGACAGCGACATCGCCCGGCGGACCATGGACTATCACCTGGGCCACGTCTTCCACGAATCCAGCCTGTCGAAAACGGTCTGCGCCGGTGCGCTGGCCCACACCGACAGCGACGCTTCATGGACCTACTACCAGCATTGCCTGCGCACGGATCTGGACGCCAAGTCCGACAGCGGAGTCCGCGAGGGCGTGCACTTGGCGGCGATGTCCGGCGCGCTGGACGTGATGCAGCGGCATTACCTGGGCGTGTGTCCGGCGGTGGAAGGGTTGCGGGTGTTCCCGACGCCACCGCCCGGCCTGGGCGACGTCAGTCTCGCCGTGCAGTTTCATGGGCAGTGGGTGGACGTGACGCGGGTCGATGAAGTGATCACCGTGCACCTGCGGGCACTGTCGACCCAGGCGATTACTTTGATTCACGCGCTGGGCACGGAACAGCTCGAACCCGGTTCGTCGGTCAACCTCATCGGCTGAGTTCAGCGGGCGGCGAATACGGCTTCAGGACGCCTCATCGATCGGCGCAATCAGTTCGACACCCTGATTGCGCACATTGCCAACCGCCTTGCCCACTGCATGCCATCGAAAGTCGGCCACCGGCCGGCCTTCGTGCTGGGCGATCTCGATACTGCGCTCGGCACTCAGGTCGGCTTCCAGCCACTCCTGTGCCTGCTCCGGCGCCAGCACTACCGGGCGGCGGTCGTGGATGTCGACCATGCCTTCATTGCTGGCATCGGTGATGATCACGAAACCATCGCCTTCACCGGGCTCAAGTCCGGGCGTGACCTGGGCGAGGGCGGCGAAGAACATCGGCTTGTCGTCCGCAAGATGAATGAACCAAGGTTGTTTTTTCTTCGGGTCATTGGCGTCTTTGACCCACTCATACCAGCCGTTGGCGGGTATCAGCACGCGCCCATTGGGCCACAGCTGCTTGAAGAACTTTCCCGTCGCGACCGTCTCGACCCGCGCGTTGATCGGGGCAGGGCGCTTGCCCTGGGCCCAGAACGGCGCCCAGCCCCACTTCACCGAATCGATCGACAAGCCCTGCTCGGTGCCCTGCAACACCATGGCCCGCTGCGTCGGCGCAATGTTGTAGCGCGCCTGCGGCTGCGGGTCGACATAGCTGATGACCTGCTGACGCGGGGCCAATTCACGCAGATAGACGTCCATCGCTTCGTACATCGAGTAGCGACCACACATGGTGTTCTCCGTCAGATTGTCGCGGTCTCTTGTTGACCTCCAAGGTCCTACAAAGTTAACTGTATATTCGTACAGTATCAATACCAGGCAATCCCATGATCACTATTCTTGGCCCGCTCGCTCCGGGCAGCACCGCGCATCCGCTGTATTCATTCAAGGTCCCGGCCGGTTTTCCCTCGCCCGCCGCCGACCATATGGAGCAGCGCATTTCGCTGGATGAACTGCTGGAGATCCGCGCACCGCACATCTACCTGGTGCGCATCCAGGGCGACAGCATGCAGGGCGCGGGGATCTTCTGCGGCGACCTGGTGATCGTGGACCGCTCCATCGAGGCCGAACATGGCCATGTCGTCATTGCTGCGGTGAACAGCGAACCCATGTGCAAGCGCCTGCACAAGCGCGGTCGCGAGGTGATCCTCAAGTCGGCCAATCGCGAGTACCCGCCGCGCTACATCATGGAGGGCGACGAGCTGTTGATCTGGGGCGTGGTGACCTTCAGCGTACGTGCCCATGAAAAGGAATGAACCGGTCTTCGCGCTGATCGACTGCAACAGCTTCTACGCCAGTTGCGAACGAGTGTTTCGACCGGATCTGGCCAAGACGCCGATCGTGGTGCTGTCCAACAACGACGGCTGCGTGATTGCCCGGTCGGCCGAGGCCAAGGCGCTGGTGAAGATGGCGTCGCCGTATTTCCAGATCAAGGACTTGCTGCGCCAGCACGGTATCGTGGCGTTTTCCTCCAACTACGCGCTGTACGGCGACATCAGCGAACGGGTGATGTGCATCATCGAGTCCATGGTGCCCGCGCTCGAGGTCTACAGCATCGACGAAGCGTTCGCCGACCTCACCGGCATGCACCAGGACCTGGACGCACTGGGCCGCGACATTCGCGAACAGGTCTACCGGCGCACCGGCATACCGGTGGGGGTAGGGATTGCCGGCACCAAGACCTTGGCCAAACTGGCCAACCATGCCGCGAAGAAATGGCACAAACAGCTGGGCGGGGTGCTGGACCTGCGCGAAGCCGGTCGCCGCGATCGCCTGTTGAAGGTCACCTCGGTGAGCGACGTCTGGGGCATCGGCCGCAAGATGAGCGCACACCTGCAGGGCATGAACATCGCCACCGCCTGGGATCTGAGCTGCGCTGATCCTGCGCTATTGCGCAGCCGCTTCAGCGTGGTGATCGAAAAGACCGCCCGCGAACTGGGCGGCACACCGTGCCTGGCGCTAGAAGACCCCGATCCGCCCAAGCAGGAAATCTGCTGCAGCCGGATGTTCGGCAAGCGCCTGACCGAGATCGCCCCGATCCGCGAGGCAGTAGCCAGCTATGTGATGCGGGCCTCGGAGAAGCTGCGTGCGCAACGTTCGTTGTGTCGGCAGCTGCGTGTGAGCATTCGCACCGGCATGCTCAACCCACTGGAAGCCAAGTACGCCAATGGCGTGGTGGTACAACTGCCGTACCCCACCGACGATGTACGCCTGTTGACCAAGGCAGCGGTGCAGGGCCTGGAATTCATCTTTCGCAGCGGCTTCACCTACAGCAAGGCCGAAATACTCCTGCTGGGCCTGTGCCAGCGCGGCGAGTTCACCGACGACCTGTTCGCCAGCGCCCAACCGGCCACCGCCGAACGCCTGATGCAGGTGCTCGACGCGGTCAACGGTCGCTGGGGCAGGGGGACTTTGCGTCCAGCGGCTGTGCCGACCAACCCGGACTGGGGCATGCGTCGGGAGATGATGAGCCAGAGTTATACGACGCAGATCGAGCAGTTGTGGACGGTCAGGGGGTGAGCGTTCCGCCGTCGGGGCTGAGCATGGGCACATCCTCATCGGCACGATGAACAGCGAACCCATGTGCAAGCAACAACATCAACGTTGACCCACAACCAGGGACGAAAAGCGACGCGTCATGTCGGGATTAGACAACGCCTGGTTGTGGCTATCTATTCCTGCGATCCACACAGCTCCAGATCAAGTGCTCCCGGTGTGGAGCGCTGAATCATGTGAGGGCCTTGAGCTCCGAACTATCGCCTTTGCGCGACATGCAAGCGAAATCATATCTGACGGTGGATGGCAATTTGACGGGTATTGCACGTTGAAGCCAGATGCATATGATGCAGACCATAGCAATCGAACGTACATGCAGGAAAAGGTCGCCGATTTCCTTAGGTTTTTGGGCGATGGATTTGGGTACAAGAACTATCTGATCGTCATAGAATGTAGTCAGAAAATCAGCTTAAGTGGTCGAAAATAAGGAGTCCTATGCGCCAAGGTATCTTCATCGGTGCTGCATTGCTAGCAGCATTAGCTGGCTGTGATGATAGCGGCGATATGTTCTGCCCTGACAAAGGTCAAGATTTTTTTGATCAGTCCGTCAAGGCTTACTTCAAAAAACACCCACCTGTAGAAGGCATTGAGAACGTCAAAGTTCTGTCAGGTGCCACTTACAGCACTGCGACCAATTGGTGGGTGGTCCCTGTAGACGTAGGCGAGGATAAGTGGAACGCGCTATTGAGCTGTGACGGGCATTTGGAGCTGTCTGGTCGATAGTGATTCTAAACCATGGTGTTTGATGGTACCCGCCTGAGAGTGCCTGTACTTGGATTTTAGTGCGGTATCTGCTGTGGCCAGCTTCTAGCCTTTATGGGTGGAGGCTCCTTGAAACCCATGCAGGCCGCACTATATTCACTGTCAACGCACTGGCAAGAATGAGGGCAAAGCCAATGATTGTGCTGGCTGAAGGTTTTTCACCAAAATAGGTCATGGCCAACACAACAGAAATGACAGGTGAAAATAAAGTCGCGTAGCTTGCGTATTCGGCGCTCTGAAGTTTTATCAGGTAGAACCAGATATAAAAAACGATCGCGCCCCCAACGATGCCCATAAACAAAATCGCCGCAGCAGCAGATAACGACAAGCTTCCAGGAAACGCCATGATTTCGGTGGGCCAATCTAGAAATAGCGGGGACACCAGGAAGGTGCAAAAGCACCCGAAGGTGACCTGCCAGAATACCTTCACCCGAAAATCTATATCTGTCTTCAATCGCTGGGCGATGAGGGAACCGATCGACCAGGAGAGGGCGCTTGACAGGATGATCAAGTGGCTTGAAGAAAATTCAAGTTTTCCGATAATCAACCAGATGCCTATTGAGCAGAACGTCAGTGAAGCAATGGAAAAACCATCGAGTTTACGATTAAGTATCATCGCAAAAAAAGAGGTAAAGCAAGGCATTGTATAGATTAGGGAAGTGGAGTCGGAAATGCTCAGGCGCTCCAATGCTATATTGTTTAAAACCGGAACGAGAAAAACATTTGGAGCTGCGATAATGAAAAGCTTTAGATAAAGCATGGCGTCTAAGGTGGTGCTGAGGGCATTCACAGGTTTCCAAAATACGGCGTAGAGGAAAAGAACACTGATAAAAGCGCATGCCAATCGGAATGGCCAAGCGCCCAAGGCCTGAACACCAATCTTTGAAACCGGCAAGCCAGCGCCCCAGATCAACGCCATGACAGCTATAAGGAACACGCTTTTTTGAAAGGGCGACATTATCTGATTAACCATAACGAGCAATGAGGGCGATCCGGTTTTGAGCCAGGGGCGCCGTTACCATTGATGAGGGCTGCTGAATTTTTTGCTGCGTTGGTGTTTATAGGGTACGAGCCAGCGATTCGTTTTTTTGTTTTGCATCGAGTTGTTTCTCCAGGCTCCAGGATCGGTTCTCGATTTTTACTAAATCTTTGATTTGACGAAGAAGTCCTGTCAAGTTCAGTCATTGCACAGCAGTAGCATGAGTTCGCGATAGCTCGCTCGATGCTCAGCAATGAGCACGGGTTGAAGCTTGTTCCTACACGCGCTGAACGCTGACACCAAGCCGTGCCGAAAGCCTTGCCAGATTGGCTCGGTCCAGGCCAAGGCTCCTGGCGGCGGCAGTGACATTGCCTCGATGCTGGATCAATGCGCTTTCCAGAAGCTCTCTTTTGTAATCATCCACGGCGGCCTTGTAGTCGACAGGCGTAGACCGAGCTGGGTCAGGCGACTCAGGGAGTTCTGCTTTGAGTGTTGTCGTCGCAGCCGGCAGGTCGAAGTCGTCTGCCATCAGGACGAGCATGTCTTTACGGGCTGAACCTGAAACCCGCTTTTTCGCCTTCAGCACGGCCCTGGTGATCTGGTGTTCCAACTCGCGAACATTGCCGGGCCACGCGTAGTGACCGAGCGCCTGTTTGGCGGGGGCGGCGAACCTGACCGGGGGCAGTGCCATGCGGTACCGGTTTTCTTCGGCGAACGCGCCGGCCAGCAGAAGAATGTCCTCCTTGCGCTCTCGCAGCGGCGGCACGCGCAGCGGATACACCGTCAGGCGATGATAGAGGTCGGCGCGAAAGCGGCCGGTTCGAACCTCTTCAGCCAGGTCTCGGTTGCTTGCTGCCAGCAGCCGGATATCGACCACATGGGAACGATCGGACCCCACGCGCTGTACATCACCACCTTGCAGCACCCGGAGCAGCTTGGCCTGCACCGACAGCGGCAACTCGCCGATCTCGTCGAGGAACAGGGTGCCCCCACTGGCCATCTCGAATTTGCCCAGGCGATTCTCGACGGCGCCTGAGAACGCGCCTTTGACATGCCCGAACAGTTCGCTTTCGACAATGTGTTCAGGCAAGGCGGCGCAGTTGACGCTGATCATCGGCTTGTCGGCGCGGTGAGAGTGGCTGTGGAGCCGACGCGCCACCAGCTCTTTGCCGACCCCCGTTTCACCGGTAATGAGAACGGTCAGTTCACTGGGTGCCACCAGGTCGATTTCCCCCAGCAACTGTTTGAATGCCTCGCTGGTGCCGATCATCCGCTGAGGCCCGCCCTGGTGGGCCAGTCGGTAGGCATCGGCGCGCTTGCGTTCACCCTCGAGGGCGCGCATCAGTTGGTCGAAATGCCCGGCGGCGACCACCGTCGCGGCAGCCAAACGCGCGAACGTTTCCACCGTCTGCAGATCGTCTGCGGAAAATTGACCCACCTTCAACGCGTCCAGGGTCAGAACACCCCAGATCTTTTCGTTGATGCGCAGGGCGCAGCCCATGCAGTCGTGCACCGGCAACGCGCTGGCGCCGATAAGGCCGTCGTAGGGGTCCGGATAAGGGCAGTCGGGCGGAAAAAGTATCGCGCCCGGTGCCTCGATGATGGCTTTCAAGCGTGGGTGGCTGTCCACCGGGTACCGTCGGGCCATGGCATCGACCGCCAGTCCATGGGCGGCCTCGGGGATCAGCACGTGATCGTCAAGACGCAGGATGGCGACGGCATCGGTCGGCACCAACTCCCGTAGCGCATCGAGCACACGCTGATAACGGTGTTCTGCGCTGATCTCGGCCGTGAGGTCACCCAGCAGGGGCAGAAGCGCCTGAAGCGCCCGTGATGACTGAGTCGAAATGACCTTATCTTTCATGTTTGAGTCTTTTTAACCGAGTCGAAACGACTCTTGAAAACCAGCGGTAGCCTGATTTCATTGGGGTTTATTGATGGCATGACGGTTGCTGTGACGATATCACTAATCTGCATCTGGAGTTCACATGCTCACTCAAGCTCAGCGCGACATCATCAAGGCAACCATCCCGCTCCTGGAAACGGGGGGTGAGGCATTGGCGACCCATTTCTACACCATCATGCTGGACGGTCATCCAGAGGTTAGACCGTTGTTCAACCAAGCGCATCAGGCGAGCGGATCGCAACCTCGGGCGCTCGCCAAAGGCGTGCTGATGTATGCCCGCAATATCGACCGCCTGGAAAACCTGGGACCGCTGGCAAGCCAGATCGTCAACAAGCACGTCGCGCTGCAAATCCTTCCGGAGCACTACCCGATCGTGGGTGCCTGCCTGTTGCGCGCGATTCGTGAAGTGCTGGGTGAAAACATCGCCACCGATGAAGTGATAGCCGCTTGGGGGGCAGCCTATCAACAGCTCGCCGACCTGCTGATCGGTGCCGAAGAACAGGTGTACGAAAGCGTTGCCGCAGCACCGGGCGGGTGGCGCGGTGGGCGCTTGTTCCGGGTCGCCTGCAAAGTGCCTGAAAGCAGTGAGATCACGTCGTTCTACCTGGAGCCGGTCGATGGCAAACCAGTCATCGCGCACAAACCGGGGCAATACATCAGCCTGCGTCTGAATATCGAGGGGACCGAGTACCGTCGCAGTTACTCGCTGTCGGCGCCGTCCTCAGGGGTGGGAATGCGCATCAGTGTGAAGCGCGAGCCCACTGGCGTGGCCTCCAATTATCTGCACGATCAGGTCATCGCCGGATCGGTGCTCGAGCTGTTTCCACCCTCGGGCAACTTCACGCTGGCTGAAGGTACCAAGCCATTGGTGCTGATCAGCGGCGGGGTGGGCATCACGCCGACGATCGCCATGGCCGAGACCGCGCTGCAGGCAGGTGAGCGTCCAGTCGTCTTCATCCACTACGCAAGAAATGCCCAGGCTCAAGCGTTCAAGGACTTGCTTTGCGAGTGGTCGCAAGGCTTTCCGCAATTCAAGGGCTACATTGTTCATAACGAAGCCAGTGTCCATAACCAAGCCAGTGCCGATTCAGCAGTACAACCCGATGCCGTCGGCATGCCTTCGATAGAGCAGCTGCAACAATGGATGCCCGAAGACCGAGACGTCGAAGCCTATTTTCTGGGCCCCAAGCCGTTCATGGCGTTCATGAAGCGCAGCCTGCATGAAATGGGCGTGCCGGACGGCCAGGCGCATTATGAGTTTTTCGGACCAGCAGAAAAGCTGGCCTAGTACTGGTCAGGTCAGGTTGGATCGCGAACGCGCACGACCAATCGAGAGGAGGGATAAGAAATGCCGAAATCCGACAGGCTGTCCGAGTGGGGAATCACGCACCCTATCGTTCAAGCGCCCATGGTAGGTGTCTCGACGCCGCAATTGGCAGCGGCCGTTTCCAACGCTGGCGCGTTGGGCTCCATCGGTCTGGGCGCCAGTACGCCAGAGCAGGGGCGTGAGCTGATTCGGCAGACCAGGGCGCTGACCGGCAACCCCTTTAACGTCAATATGTTTTGCCATCGCCCTGCGGTGTTCGATCACGCCAGAAACGAGGCGTGGCTGAAGCATCTTTCGAGTTTTTTGCCGAGTTCGAGGGCGTACCGCCAACGGTCCTGAAGGAAATCTACAAAAGCTTTGTCGACGACCGCGCCATGCTTGAAATGCTCGTCGAAGAGAAACCCGTTGTCGTCAGCTTTCATTTCGGCGCGCCGCCTGCGCAGTGGATCGAAGAACTCAAGTCGGCGGGCATCTACACCATGGGTTGTGCAACCACGTTGTCCGAAGCCCGGCACCTTGAGCAGGCAGGGGTTCAGGCGATCGTTGCGCAGGGCTATGAAGCCGGCGGGCATCGCGGCGTGTTCGATGATGCGTTCGGTAAAGACCAGCAGATGGGGCTGTTTGCGCTGTTGCGCATTATCGTCGCGGCGGTGGATCTTCCAGTCATTGCTGCAGGCGGAATCATGGAGGGGGCTGGAATCAATGCAGCGATGATGCTTGGCGCCAGCGCCTGTCAGTTGGGAACGGCGTTCATCCTGTGCCCGGAGTCCTGTGCAACGCCAGAGCATCGAGACGCATTGAAAGGTCCGAAGGCCCATCAGACCCGGGTGACCAGCTACTTGTCCGGCCGCCCGGCGCGGGGCATTCCGAATCGCCTGTACCTGGAGTCCGGGACCGACAGGGTTCCTCTGCCAGCCGAGTATCCGCTAGCCTACGACGCTGCCAAAGCCTTGCATGGGGCGGCCAGCGCCAAGGGCTGCCACGACTTTGCTGCACAGTGGGCGGGGCAGGGTGCGCCGCTGGCCAGGGAGCTACCTGCACAGAGGCTTGTGCAGGTGCTTGTCGAAGAAATGCAGGCCGCCTCTCGCTTCAGTCACTCATGAAAAAACCGGGCAAGTGCCCGGTTCTTTCATTGACGCTTCAAGGCTATCGGAACGCCGGCACCACCTCATTGATGAATAGCTCCAGCGATTTCTTCTTTTCGGCATGGGGCAGGCTGTTGTCGCACCAGAAGCTGAACTCGTCGACGCCCAACTCCTGGTAGTGCTTGATGCGCGCGATGATCTGCTCGGGTGTGCCGATCATGGTGTTCTTGCGGATGTTCTCCAGTTCGAACTCCGGGCGCTCGGCGAACTTGGATTCCGGGCTGGGTTCCAGGAAGCCGTTGACCGGAGTGGTCTTGTTGCCGAACCAGGCATCGAAGGTGCGGTAGAACCGCGAGATCGCCGTGGCGCCAACCTTCCAGCCTTCGGGGTCGTCGTTACCGTGAACATGGGTGTGACGCAGCACCATCAATTGTGGGCGCGGTACGGTCGGGTTGTTGGCCAGGGCCGCTTCGAACTTGTTCTTCAGATCGACCACTTCCTCGTCGCCCTTCATCAGCGGCGTGACCATCACGTTGCAACCATTGGCGACCGCGAAGTTGTGCGAGTCGGGGTCGCGCGCAGCGATCCACATCGGTGGCGTCCTGACCGGCTTCGGCACGCTGGTGGAGGTGGGAAATTTCCAGATATCGCCGTCATGGGCGTAGTCGCCTTCCCACAACTTGCGCACCACTGGCACCATCTCGCGCAGTGCGTTACCGCCGCTGCTGGCGGGCATGCCACCGGCCATGCGATCGAACTCTACCTGGTAGGCGCCGCGAGCCAGGCCGACTTCCATGCGTCCGTTGCTGATCACGTCCAGCAGAGCGCATTCACCGGCAACTCGCAGCGGGTGCCAGAACGGCGCAATGATGGTGCCGGCGCCCAGGTGAATGGTCGTGGTCTTGCCGGCCAGGTAGGCCAGCAGCGGCATGGGGCTGGGGGAAATGGTGTACTCCATGGCGTGGTGCTCGCCGATCCACACCGTGCTGAACCCGCCTTCTTCGGCCATCAGGGTCAGTTCGGTCAGGTCTTCGAAAAGCTGGCGGTGGCTGGTCTTCTCGTCCCAGCGCTCCATGTGCACGAACAGCGAAAATTTCATCTTGCCTACCTCGGATCTGTTGGCGGTGGTTCGTCCCGGCCAGGGGCGTGCCGTGGCCCGGACAGTCAATGGCGTGGGATATGTCAGGCGAACGCGGGCAGGGCACCCATTTTTCCGCGGCAATAGACCAACGGGGTTTGCGGGGCGCTGGGCACCAGCAGATTCTTGACCGCGCCGACCATGATCGCGTGATCACCGCCTTCGTATTCCCGCCACAGTTCGCACTCGATGACCGCGATGGCGTTGTCGAGGACCGGATTGCCCAGCGCGCTCAGGCTCCATGCGATGCCATCGGCCTTGTTCTTGCCCTTGCTGGCGAAGGCGTAGGCTTCGGCTTGCTGGTCACTGGAGAGCAGATGGATGGCGAAGCGCTTGCTGCGAATCAGGTGAGGATAGGAGTCGGCCTTGTAGTTGGGGCAGAACAACACGAGGGCCGGATCGATGGACAGCGAACTGAAGGCGCTGGCGGTCATGCCCACGAGCTGGCCTTGATCGTCCAGCGTGGTGATCACGGTCACGCCAGAGGGGAACGAGCCCATGACTTGTTTGTAGATTTCGGCATCGATCATCAAAGGTACCTCGGGTTTGTTCGAATATTTATTGGTCTGATGGTATACCAAAGAATTGTTTGTGCAACCCTCAATTTCAGAGCTGCGCAGTGGTCCGGGTGGTCTTTTGAAACAGGTTGGGGTCAGACGCTTGCTTGCGTTTTCTTGGTATACCGTAATATGGTTTGTCTATCAGAAACGGGTTGCGCCTGGTGACCCGGATTCCTACAAGAACAACAACAGACTCGAGTGAAACCCTATGTCCGAGCGTTCATCGCAAGACCCTTTGATCGAGAGCCATACCGTCGAGCAGGTCCCCCACGCCGAGCGCCATGGGCGGGCTCGGGACCTCTTCACGCTGTGGTTCAGCACCAACATCGCGCCGTTGCCGATCGTCACCGGCGCCATGGTGGTCCAGGTCTTCCACCTCAATCTCGCCTGGGGGTTGCTGGCCATCGTGTTGGGGCATTGCCTGGGGGGTGTGGTCATTGCCCTGTCCTCGGCGCAGGGGCCAAGGCTGGGCATACCGCAGATGGTGCAGAGTCGCGGGCAATTCGGTCGGTTCGGCGCGCTGTTGATCGTGTTCTTCGCTGCGTTGATCTACGTCGGTTTCTTCATCTCCAACATCGTGCTGGCCGGGAAATCGATCCACGCCATGGTCGAGCCGATTTCATTGCCTCTGGGCAGCCTCATCGGCGCCCTGGCCGCGACCGCCATCGGCGTGCTCGGCTACCGCTTCATTCACACCTTGAACCGGATCGGCACCTGGGTCATGGGCGGCGCGCTGCTCGCCGGATTCGCCTTCGTGTTCAGTCAGCCGCTGCCGGTCGATTTTCTGACCCGGGGCGGGTTCACCTTGGCAGGGTTCATCGCCACGGTGTCGCTGGGCGTGATCTGGCAGGTCAGTTTTTCGCCCTACGTGTCGGACTACTCCCGCTACCTGCCCAGCGATATCGGCATCGCCAAGCCGTTCTGGGCCACCTACGCCGGCGCCACGCTGGGGACCATCCTGTCGTTCAGCTTTGGCGCCGTGGTGGTGCTGGCAACGCCGCCAGGCACCGAAGCGATGACTGCGGTTGAGCAGGCGACCGGCGTGCTGGGCCCCGTGCTGATGTTGCTGTTCCTGCTCAACATCATCAGCCACAACGCGCTTAACCTGTACGGTGCGGTACTGGCCATCGTCACCGCCGTACAGACGTTCATCGCCCACTGGACGCCGAGTGTGAAGGTGCGCATCGTGCTGTCGGCGCTGGTGTTGAGCGGGTGCTGTGTGGTGGCGGTGGGCGCGTCGGGCGACTTCATCCAGGACTTCATCGGCTTGATCCTGGCCCTGCTGCTGGTACTGGTGCCGTGGGCCTGCATCAACCTGATCGACTTCTACCTGATCAAGTACGGCGACTACGACATCGAGTCGATCTTTGCAGCCGATGGCGGCCAGTACGGCCGCTTCAATTGGCACGCGATCATCGCCTACGCCTGTGGCATCGCCGTGCAGTTGCCGTTCGCCAACACCGCGTTGTATGTCGGTCCCTATGCCCATCTGGTCGAAGGCGCGGACCTGTCCTGGCTGGTGGGCATCGTGGTTACCTGTCCGCTGTTCTACTGCCTGGCGACCCGCAAGCAGCAACGTGCCGAACGACTGCGGGCCGGATACGCCAAGTAGCGCTGGCTACCCGGCGATCAGTTGCAAAAAGGCCCCGATCGTTCGGGGCCTTTTGCGTTGCGGCGATTGCTAGGTGTGTCGACAGATCAGTGTGCGCCGGCCGCCTTGTTCAGGTCGCCGTCTTCCCAGTGCGTGTACACGCAAGCGTCTGCCGCTGCCCAGCGCACCTGGACCTGTTCACCGGCCTGCAGGGGCATACCGGCCGCCGACAAGGCTTTGACCGTCATCGCCGTACCGCCGCGGGTGACAACGCTGCAGGTCTGGCTTTCGCCCAGGAACAGGGTCTCGGTGACGGTGGCCGGAATCTGGTTCCAGCCTGGCAATAGCGGTTGCTCTGCCGCCTGGGCAACGCTCAAGGCCTGGGCCTTCTCCGGACGTACCATCAGCAGCACCTGCTGTCCGGCATTGGCGCCGGGAGTCAGGCGCATGCCCAGGCTGGCGCCTTCGAAGGTGGCGGAACCGTTGCTGGTGGTGGTCAGCTTGAGAAAGTTGGAGTTGCCCAGGAACGACGCGACGAAGGCATTGGGCGGGTTCTGGTAGAGGTCGTAGCCGCTGCCCAGTCCGACGATCTTGCCGTGGCTGAAGATGGCGATGCGCTGCGACAGGCGCATGGCTTCTTCCTGATCATGGGTCACGTAGACGATGGTGATGCCCAGGCGTCGGTGCAACTGCCGCAGTTCGTCCTGCAGATCTTCGCGCAGTTTCTTGTCCAGGGCGCCCAGCGGCTCATCCATCAGGAGGATGCGTGGTTCGTAGACCAGCGCGCGGGCGATGGCCACCCGTTGCTGCTGGCCACCGGACAGCTGCGCCGGGCGGCGGTGGGCGAAGGCCTCCAGCTGCACCAGCTTGAGCATCGCATCGACCTTGCGGTCGCGTTCGGCGCGGCTCAGTTTGCGGATGTCCAGAGGGAAAGCAATGTTGTCGCGTACCGACAGGTGCGGAAACAGCGAGTAGCGCTGGAACACCATGCCGATCCCGCGCTTGTGCGGGGGCACGTTCACCAATGACTGGCCGCCGACCAGAATTTCTCCGGAGCTGGGCGTCTCGAACCCGGCCAGCATCGACAGCGTGGTGCTCTTGCCCGAGCCGCTGGAGCCGAGGAAGGTCAGAAACTCACCGTCCTTGATGTCCAGGTCGATGTTGTCGACGGCGGCGAAGTCGCCATAGTGGCGGTTCAAGCCGCGCAGGCTGACCAGGGTGTCGCCGGCCTGCACGGCCTGTTGTTGTTTGATCACTGCACTCATGTCCAGCTCCTAGGCGTTGACGGGGTTACGGCGACGAATGATTTCGGCGACCACCATGACCAGTACCGACAGGGCGATCAGCAGCGTCGAGGCGACGGCGATCACCGGCGTCAGGTCCTGGCGCAGGGTGGTCCACATTTTCACGGGCAGGGTCTGCAGGGTCGGGCTCGCCATCATCACGCTGAGCACCACCTCGTCCCACGAGACCAGGAACGCGAACAGGCCGCCGGCCACCATGCCCGGCCGAATCGCCGGGAAGGTAACCTTGAAGATTGCCTGCAGGCGCGACGCGCCGCAGATCACCGCGGCATCCTCGATGGACTGGTCGAACAGTTTCAGCGAGTTGATGATCGAGATGATGGTGAAGGGCAGGGCCACGATCACGTGGCTGACCACGAAGGAGAACAGCGTGCCGGTGTAGCCCAGCTTGAGGAACAGCGCGTACACGGCCACGGCGATGATCACCAGCGGCACGATCATCGGCAGGGTGAACAGGGCATACAGCAGCTCGCGCCCCGGAAATTTGCCGCGCACCAGTGCAAAGGCCGTTGGCAGGCCCAGCAGCACGGCGAAGACGGTGGTCAGCGCAGCGACTTTCAGACTCGACCAGGCCGCCGCCATCCACTCCGGGTTGGCGAAGAACTGCAGGTACCATTTGGTAGTCCAGCCCGGAGGTGGAAACACCAGCCATTGGGACGAGCCGAACGACAGCAGCACGATGAAGACGATCGGCAGCAGCAGGAACAGGCCGATCGCAGCTGTGGTGAGGTACAGGCCGACGCGCAGGCGCCGGCTCATGGCATTGGGGGTAAGAAGCAAGATGACTTACCTCGAATTGCTGGCGCCAACCGGGGATTCCGGTTGCAGCTTCAGGTAGAAATAGAACAGCACCAGGGTGATCAGCACCAACAGCGCCGCAGCGGCACTGGCCAGGCCCCAATTGAGGAACGATTGCACCTGTTGCACGATGAACTCGGGCAGCATCATGTTCTGTGCACCCCCCAGCAGGGCCGGGGTGACGTAGTAGCCCAGGGACATGACGAACACCATCAAGGCGCCGGAGAACAGCCCCGAGCGGCACAGCGGCAGGAACACCCGAAAGAAGTTGGTCCAGGGGCTGGCGCCGCAGATGGCACCGGCCTGCAGCACCATGGGATCGATCGCCTGCATGGTCGCCTGCAGCGGCAGCACGATGAACGGGATCATGATGTAGCTCATGCCGATCACCACGCCGGTGAGGTTGTGCACCATCTCCAGCGGCTGGTCGATGATGCCCAGCGCCATGAGCAGCTTGTTGACCACCCCCGACGCCTGGAGCAATACCAGCCAGGAATAGGTGCGCGCCAGCAGGCTGGTCCACATCGACAGCAGCACGATGCTGAAGATCCAGCGGCCCCAGCCGCGCGGAACCAGGGTGATCACCCACGCCAGGGGAAAGCCCAGCAACACGCTGAACAGGGTCACCAGCCCGGCCACCGAGAAGGTGTTGAACAACACCCTGGCGTAGGCCGAGTTGGCGAACAGCTCACGGTAGTTGTCCAGCCCCGGCGTCGGTTCCAGCACACCGCGCAGCAGCAGGCCGATGAGTGGAGCGAAGAAGAACAGGCCGAGGAACAACAGCGCCGGCAGCAGGTTGCCCGAACCCCGCCAGCGCTGGATCAGGCTCGCTCGTGGCTGGACCGCATGCAGTGCATCGGGGCCGCCGGCGGCGCCCCCGGTGCTGCCCAGAGCGGAGGGCGAGGACAGCTTCACTTGACCAGCCATTCGTTCCACCGTGTCGCGATAGAGGGACCATTCTTGGCCCAGTAGGCGAAGTCCAGAGTGATCTGGTCGCCGACGTGCGCGGTCGACAGGTTGGGTGCCAGGACGGAGTCGAGGCGCTGCACGCTTTCGGTGTTGACCGGCGCGTAGGCCGTCAGGTTGGAAAAGTCGGCCTGGCCCCTGGCGCTGGTGGCGTTGGCCACGAAGCGCATGGCAGCCTCCTTGTTCTTCGAACCCTTGGGCACGACGAGGAAGTCGGCCATGGCCAGGTTCTGCTTCCAGCTCACACCCACGGGGGCGCCGTCTTGTTGCAGGGCGTAAACACGACCGTTCCAGAATTGACCCATGGCGACTTCACCGGACGCCAGCAATTGCTGGGACTGCGCGCCGCCGCCCCACCAGACAATGTCCTTCTTGATCGAGTCGAGCTTCTTGAAGGCCCTGTCCAGGTCCAGCGGATAGAGCTTGTCGGCAGCGACGCCGTCGGCCAGCAGGGCGATCTCCAGCACGCCTGGGCTGGGCCACTTGTACAGCGCGCGTTTGCCGGGGTAGGTCCTGGTGTCGAACAGCGCGGTCCAGTCCTGCGGCTTGCCGGCGGCGACCTTGCCTTCGTTGAAGCCCAGCACGAAGGAGAAGTAGAACGAGCCTACCCCGTAGTCCGAGACGAAGCGCGGGTCGAGCTTGCTGCGGTCGATGACCTTGAAGTCCATGGGTTCGAGCAGACCCTCGCTGGCCGCGCGCAGGGCGAAGTCGGCTTCCACGTCGACCACGTCCCACTGCACGTTGCCGCTCTCGACCATGGCCTTGAGTTTGCCGTAGTCGGTCGGGCCGTCCATGACCACCGCCGTGCCGCTGCTCTTGCTGAACGGGTCGGCCCATGACGACTTCTGCGCATCCTGGGTGGTGCCACCCCAGCTGACGAAACTCAGCGTCTCGGCCGCCACGGCAGTGCCTGCCGTGAATGCCAGGGTCGCCGCAGCCAACGCCGCTATCGCACGTTTCTTGAATACCATCGTGTACGCCCTCTTTTGTCATTGTTTGAGCGGGCTGTTTCCACACCCGCGTATCGGGAGCAGTCAGGTCGTGAAGACCTGGTGGATCGATTGCCTCAGGGGCCGTTGCCGTTCAAGGCTCAGGCCTCAGTGGTTGACGCATGAAACGGGATGCTTTCGACCACTTCCAGGTCGTAGCCGGTCAGGCCTGCGTACTTGAGCGGCGGGCCCAGGTGGCGCAGTTTGCCGACGCCCAGGTCCTGCAGGATCTGCGCGCCGGTGCCGACTTCCGAATAGATGCGGGTCTGAGTGCGTGAATAGGGGCGCACCGGCTGGGTCAGGTGCGGGACGCGCTCCAGCAGGGCTTGGGACGATTCATGATTGGCCAGCACTACCACCACACCCGCGCCATGCTCGGCGACTTTTTCCAGCGCGGCCCACAGCGTCCAGTTGGCCGGGCCGGTGTACTCGGCGCCGACCAGGTCGCGCAGCGGATCGATGACGTGCACGCGCACCAGCGTCGGTTCATCGCGGCGGATGTCGCCCATGACCATGGCCATGTGCACGCCGCCCTGAATGCGGTCTTCGTAGCTGACCAGGCGGAACGTACCGTGCACCGTAGGCAGTTCGCGTTCGCCCATGCGGGTGACCGTGTGTTCGTTGCTAAGGCGGTAGTGGATGAGGTCGGCGATGGTGCCGATCTTGATGCCATGGCGAGCGGCGAACAGTTCCAGGTCCGGACGGCGGGCCATGGTGCCGTCATCTTTCATGACTTCGACGATCACCGAGGCGGGCGTGAGACCGGCCAGGCGGGCCAGGTCGCAGCCGGCCTCGGTATGCCCGGCGCGGGTCAGCACACCGCCTTCACGGGCGCGCAGGGGGAAGATGTGGCCCGGTTGCACCAGGTCGGCGGCGCCGGCCCGTGGCGCTACCGCAGCGGCGACCGTACGGGCGCGATCGGCGGCGGAAATGCCGGTGCTGACTCCGCTGGCCGCTTCGATGGACACCGTGAACGCCGTGCCGAAACCGCTGCCGTTGCTGGGGACCATCTGCTCCAGGCCTAGCCGCTGGCAGCGTTCGTCGGTGAGGGTGAGGCAGATCAGGCCACGGGCTTCGCGGGCCATGAAGCTGATCGCTTCGGCCGTGCAGCAGTCGGCGGCAAGCAGCAGGTCGCCTTCGTTTTCGCGGTCCTCGTCGTCCACCAGCAACACCATCTTGCCCTGGCGAAAGTCCTCGATGATTTCTTCGATGCTGTTGAACGCCATGCCTGCACTCTCTTTTACGGGATCTTTCTTTTACGGGCTCTTTGATACGCACTTGGATACGGATCCGGGCTGACCGATCGTGGCTGACCGGTTGGGATAATCAGCTGAATCGTGGTATACCATAATACGCAAACAATCCCCCTGTCGAGGTGAAAATGAAGGCTTATTGGATTGCTCATGTGGACGTCACCGATCCGGCGCAATACGGGTTCTACACCCAGCGCGCACCCGCGGTTTTCGCCCAGTACGGCGGCCGCCTGCTGGCTAGAGGTGGCCGTTCGCAGGCCATGGAAGGCCGGGCCACGCCGCAGCGCAGCGTGGTCATCGAGTTCGATTCGTACGCCCAGGCGCAGGCCTGCTACCAATCCAGCGAATACCAGGCCGCAGCCAGCCTGCGCGCAGGTGCGGCCAGGGCCGAGGTGATCATCGTGGAGGGTTGCGAGGCGATCGGCGGCTAGCGCATGAAGTGAATGCGACCGGTGTCGTCATTGCCCATGTAGATGCCGTAGGTATCGGTCGCGCGTTCCTGAATGTAGCGCTCCAGGATCTGCCGGATGGCGGGGTAGTAGATGCTGTCCCAGGGAATGTCCGCCGGCGCGAAGAACTGCCGCGCGGCGGTTTCCGGACCGAAGTCGTCCGTCACTTCCAGGGCCATGGCGCGGAAGATGATGTACACCTCGCTGATGCGCGGCACGCTGAAGATCGAGTACGGTGAGATGATCTCGGCGCGCACGCCGGCTTCTTCCCACAGCTCGCGCAGGGCACCTTCCTCGGTGGTCTCGCCGCTTTCCATGAAGCCGGCGGGCAGGGTCCAGGTGCCGGGTCGCGGCGGAATGGCACGCTGACACAACAGGTACTTGCCATCGGCTTCGACGATGCAGCCGGTGATGACTTTCGGGTTGACGTAATGCACGTGCCCGCAACCGGCGCAGAAGGTCCGCTCGTGGGTATCGCCCGCCGGAATGCCCAGGCTCAGGCCGCCGGCACCGCAGTGTGGGCAGAACCGGGGAGTGGCCATGTCAGCGTCCGATACGGGGTTCGTCGAGGGCGATGGGCGCAGCGATGTCGCGGACCTTGTGGTCGTCGTTGCGTTGCTGGCGCAACGACTCCAAAGCCACCTTGGCCGCAGCGCGCACGTGATCGACCGAGGCCTGGTGCGCCGCCATCGGGTCGCCACTCTTGATCGCGGCAACGATGCGCTCCATCTCGTCGCTGCTGACGCCGCGGCGGTTTTCCTGCGACACCGAGGTAGCCCGCAGGTAGCTGATGCGCGCCTGCAACTGACGCAGCTGGGTCGCGGCGACCTGATTGCCGGAGCCTTCGAGCAGCACGTCGTAGAAGCCCTGGACGGAGTTGAGCACGTCCGACAGCGCGCGTTCCTCAAGGGCTTTGCGGTTGACCGCCAGCGCCTTTTCCAGGGCGCGGATGTCCTTGGCCTTGGCATTGAGGGTGAACAGCTGGACGATCAGGCCCTCGAGCACGCAGCGCAGTTCATAGATGTCGCGGGCGTCTTCCAGGGTGATGATCGCCACGCGGGGGCCCTTGGCCTCGGCGAACTCCACCAGGCCTTCGGATTCGAGATGGCGCAGGGCTTCACGCACCGAGGTGCGGCTCACGCCCAGGCGCTCGCACAGGTCGCGTTCCACCAGGCGGTCGCCGGGCAGAAGCTGGAAATTCATGATGGCGCTGCGCAACTTGTCGAGCACGATTTCGCGCAGGGTGACGGGGTTGCGATTGACCTTGAAGCTGTCGTCGAGGGGCAGGCGTTTCATCGGGTCCGCTCTGTTGAAAAGGCAAAAAAACAGCGGCGAGTCTAACACGGCACCCGGCGCTGCCGACCCGCGACCGGTGATTTGCCCAGGTTCAGTCGACAGGAGCGCTCAGCGCAGGGTCGGTCAGCCCAGGCTCGGCATCGCACCCAGTTTGCCGCGATGGTAGAGCATGGGGGGCAACGGCTCGCTGGGCAGGATCAGGTTCTTCACCGCGCCGACGATGATGGCGTGGTCGCCACCGTCGTATTCACGCCACAGTTCGCACTCGATGATCGCCGTGGCGTTTTCCAGCAGCGGGTTGCCCAGTTCGCTGAGATGCCAGGCGATGGCGCGGGCCTTTTCCTTGCCCTTGCTGGCGAACGCGTAGGCCTCCGCCTGCTGGTCGGCAGACAGCAGGTGAATGGCGAAGCGCTTGCTGTCGCGCAGGATCGGGTAGGTGTCCGACTGGTAGTTGGGGCAGAACAATACCAGCGCCGGGTCGATCGACAGCGCGCTGAAGGCGCTGGCGGTGATGCCGGCGATGCCGCCTTCCGGGTCCAGCGTGGTGACCACCGTCACCCCGGAGGGGAAGGAGGCCATCACTTCTTTGTAGATGCCGGGCTCTATCATTTCAAATTACCTCAACGCATCACGAATGGGTCGGGCATGGGGGCCTGGGACAGGTTGATCCATACCGTTTTGAGTTCTGTGTAGGCCAGCACCGAATCGATCCCGCTTTCACGGCCATAGCCGCTGTTCTTGAAGCCACCGATCGGTGCCATGGCCGATACCGCGCGGTAGGTGTTGACCCAGATGATGCCGGAGCGCACGTCGCGGGCCAGGCGATGGGCACGGCCCAGGTCACGGGTCCAGATGCCGGCCGCGAGGCCGAATTGCGAGTCATTGGCCATGGCCAGCGCCTGGGCTTCAGTGGAGAATCGAATCACCGACGCTACCGGACCGAACACTTCTTCCTGCATGATTTTCATCGAATGGCTGTCGCACTCGAACAGCGTCGGTTGGTAGTACCAGCCGTCGCTGTCGGTCTGCGCACGCTGGCCGCCCATGCGCAGGGTAGCGCCTTCTTGCACGGCTTGCGCGACCAGATTTTCCACCACGGCCAATTGCTGGGCGGTGGCCATCGGGCCCATCTCGCTCGCTTCGTCCTGCGGGTTGCCGATCTTGATGCGTCGGGCGCGTTCCACCAGGCGCTCGACGAACTCGTCGTAGATCTCGTCCTGCACCAGCAGGCGCGAGCCGGCCACGCAACTTTGCCCGGAGGCAGCGTAGATGCCGGCCACCACGCCATTGATGGCACTGTCCAGGTCGGCATCGGCAAAAATGATGTTCGGCGACTTGCCGCCCAGTTCCAGCGACAGCTTGGCGAAGTTCTCGGCGCTGCTGCGCACCACATGCCGCGCGGTGGCGGCACCGCCGGTGAAGGCGATCTTGCGCACCAGCGGGTGGCGGGTGAGGGCGGCGCCGGTGCTTGGGCCATACCCGGTGACGACGTTGACCACGCCCGGCGGAATGCCGGCTTCGAGGGCCAGGCGGGCCAGCTCCAGCAAGGTCGCGCTGGCGTGTTCGGATGGCTTGAGGACGATGGTGTTGCCGGCGGCCAGGGCCGGCGCCAGCTTGATCGCCGTCAGGTACAGCGGGCTGTTCCAGGGAATGATCCCGGCGACCACGCCGATGGGTTCGTGCACGGTGTAGGCGAACAGGTCAGGTTTGTCGAGCGGCAGCGTACCGCCTTCCAGCTTGTCGGCCAAGCCTGCGGTGTAGTGGAAAAATTCAGGCAGGTAGCCCACCTGGCCGCGGGTTTCGCGAATCAGCTTGCCGTTGTCACGGCTCTCCAGCTGCGCCAGCGCCTCTTTGTTATCGGCAATCAGGTCGCCCAGCCGGCGCAGCAGCTTGCCCCGCGCCGTGGCGGTCAGCCCGCGCCAGGCCGGCGATTCGAATGCCCGCTGTGCGGCCTGCACGGCGCGGTCGACATCGGCCTCGTCGGCGTCGGGCAGCAGCGCCCAGGGTTGCGCGAGCGCCGGGTTGTGACTTTCGAAGGTCTTGCCGGACAGCGCATCGACCCACTGGCCGTCGATGCACATCTGAAAGCGTGAAAGGGTCATGCGACGATCCCCTGTGCCTGATTGTCCAGGCGCTGGGCCCGGGTAAGAAATTTCAATAGCGTCTGGTTGACCAGCCGAGGCGATTCCACGGGCATCATGTGCCGTTGTTCGGAGAGTATCGCCACTTCGGCATGGGGGATGCGCTCGGCCATTTCACGGGCCATCTGCGGCGTGGAGCCCGGATCGAGTTCGCCCGTTGCAATCAGCGCTGGCGCTTGGATGCGGCCCAGGTCGTCGGCCCCGTACATGTCCTGGGTAGCGAACAGCTCGTAGGTGGTCAGGTAGCCCTGGGGGTCGTTGCCGGCCAGCGTCTCGCGCAGCGCTGTGATCTGCGCCGGGTTGGCCGCCTGATACTCGCGGCTGAACCAGCGCGACAGCGCGGCCTCGGCGTTGGCATCGGGGCCGTGTTCGGCAGCTTGCCCGGTGCGTGCCATCACGCCGGCGCGCTGTTCGGCGCTGCGGTTGAACACGCTGTTGAGCACCACCAGGGCCTGTAGCCGCTCGGGATAGTGCAAGGCAAACGCCCGTGCCACCAGCCCACCCATCGAGAACCCGATGACCGTTGCCGCCGGCAACTGCAAGTGATCCAGCAATTCGAGCAACTGCTCGGCATAACCCAGCAGCGCCGTGCCAGGCGCGGGCTGCGCGCTGGCGCCATGCCCCAGCATGTCGTAGGCGATGACCCGATAGTGCGGCATCAGCCCGACGAACTGGCCTCCCCACATTTCCTTGTTCAAGCCCACGCCATGGATGAACACCACGGGCGGGCCGTCACCGGCGGCAAGGTAACTGGTACCGGCCGCAGTGCGTTCAGCGGTAAGCCGAATCATGGAGCGCTCCTGAGTCAGGTGGATCACTGGGCCTTTTCGGCGGCCAGTTCTTCCAGGTCGATGTAGCGGTTGCCGATGCGCGGATGCAGGCGCCCGCCGTTGGCACAGCCCAGGACTACGACGATTTCGTCGGCGCGCGGCGCGTCCTCGATCTGCATTTCCAACGTGACGTAATGGGAGCGCAGGCCTTCGTCGTCCTTGTGCATCATCGGAATCTGAATCGAGGTGCCGGGCCCGCCACGCTTGTTGGTGAAGCTCAGGTAGCTCTTGGCTTGCACCGCCTCGCGGTAGTGGTTGCCGAAACGCAGGGTATGGATCACCGCCGAAGCGTGCTCGATCTCGCCATCGGCACCGACCACCGCAGCCTTGCCGTAAGCCTCGATCTTGTCGGCACCACCGATGCTGGCCACCAGACGCTCGACCATCAAAGCCCCGAGGTCCGAGCAGTTGGCCTTGATCTCCGGCTTCAAGTCATCCACGAAGCCGCGGCCCAACCAGGGGTTCTTGATGACGACCGCCAGGCCGACCATGGTCACCGGAGTGTCGGTGGTCTTGCCGCCTTCGATGCGGGTCTCTTCGGAGTAGGTGACGATTTTGCGGATCTCGAAGCTCATGCCTGTTTCCTTCTTGGAGGGTGTGTATCCGGTATTATGGTATACCAAGAACAGGCTTCGGCAAGCGTTTTTTATCGACGGGCGCTATAGCCCTATAGCAGCGGCGCAGGCCGCGTCCGGCTTTACCGCGATCCCGCAAGTACACCGCATATACCGCCGACGCGGCTTGCGCCGCTGCTACAGGGGGGGCGGTGTTGCAGATGTGAATGCTTGCGTTGTTGCAGGATTTGCACAGATCCATGGGTACCATGCTCCCTCACTGACGAGGGTATCCATGTTCGATTGGGAAGATCTGAGGCACTTTGCGGCCTTCGTGCGAGCCGGCTCGCTGGCGTCGGCAGCCAAGGCGCTGGCGGTAGACCATGCCACCGTGGCCCGGCGCATTGCTTCACTGGAAACCGCGCTCAACCTCAAGCTGGTCGATCGTCGCTCTCGCGCCTACGTACTGACGCACCAGGGGCTGCGGATTGCCGAGTTCGCCGAGCAGATGAGCGCTTCTTCGTTCGCCCTGGAGCATTACGCCGGTGCCGACCAGCCGGACGTGCAGGGCGAAGTGGTGCTGTCGGCGCCGCCAGTGTTGCTGGGCAGCCTGATCGCGCCCCATGCCGGTGCCTTGCTGGCGCAGCACCCGGCACTGTCGCTGCGCTTGGTGGGCACCAAGTCGCGGACCTCGCTGGCGCGCCGGGAGGCGGACGTTGCGGTCAGCCTGGCGCGGCCGCTGGAGTCGACTTTGGTGGCCCGTCTGCTCGGGCACCTGGACTATGCGCTGTACGCCAGCCCTGCTTACCTGGCGCAGGCAGCGAAGCCGCGCTTCATCGGCTACGACGCTTCGCAAGCCAAATCCATCCAGCATCGCTGGCTGGTGGAGCAGGCCAAGGGGGGCGAGTTCGTGCTGTGCAGCAATGACCTGCGCGTGCAGGCGCTGGCGGCCGCCGGCGCGGCGGGTATCGTCTGCCTGCCGGCGTTCATCGCTGCCGAACATGCCCTGCAACGGGTCGATCCGGAGGCGGACACCTTGAACATCGAAGTCTGGATGGCGTTTCACGAAGACGTGCGCGCCACGCCACGCATCCAGGCAGTCGGCGAATTCGTGCGCACCTGCATGGCCGTGCTGCCGCGCTTGTGAATTTCTGCATAGCTCAGGTGCGACGCCTGGGGGTTATGTCGGTGGGCGGTGGGCGCTAAGGTAACGGGCATCGGATCGGCATGTCGCGCGGTCCACCGCAGGAGCCACTCCATGAAATACGTCAAGCTGGGCAACACCGGCCTGGATATCTCCCGCCTGTGCCTGGGCTGCATGACCTTCGGCGAACCCGATGCCGGTACCCACCCCTGGACCCTGGGCGAAGACGCCAGCCGCCCGATCATCAAGCATGCGGTGGAGCAGGGCATCAACTTCTTCGACACGGCCAACAGCTACTCGGCCGGCACGTCCGAAGTCATCGTCGGCAAGCTGCTCAAGGAATTCACCCGTCGCGAAGAAACCGTGATCGCCACCAAGGTGTTCTTCCCGGCCAACATGTGGGAGGGTTCGAACAAGCCCAACGAGCAGGGCCTGTCGCGCAAGGCGATCATGGCCAGCATCGATGCCAGTCTGCAGCGGCTGGGCACCGACTACGTCGACCTGTACCAGATCCACCGCTGGGACTACCACACGCCGATCGAAGAGACGATGGAAGCGCTGCATGACGTGGTCAAGGCCGGCAAGGCGCGCTACATAGGCGCTTCGTCGATGTACGCCTGGCAGTTCGCCAAGGCCCAGCAGGTCGCGGCCAGTCATGGCTGGAGCCGCTTCGTCTCGATGCAGAACTACCTCAACCTGATCTACCGCGAAGAAGAACGTGAGATGATTCCGCTGTGCCTGGACCAGGGAGTGGGGCTCATGCCCTGGAGCCCGATGGCCCGTGGCAGGCTGACCCGCCCGCACGGTGTGCAGACCGAACGCACCCGTACCGACATTTCCGGGCAGTCGTTCTATGCCGCCACCGAGGCCGAGGATGGCAAGGTCATCGATGTGGTCGAGCAGATCGCCCAGGAACGTGGCGTGCCCATGGCCCAAGTAGCACTGGCCTGGGTGTTGAACAAGCCCGGCGTGTCGGCGCCGATCGTCGGTGCCTCCAAGGCCACGCAGTTGGACGATGCCCTGGCTGCACTGCAGCTGTCGTTGACCGAAGAAGAAACGGCGCGCCTGGAAAAGCCCTATGTACCGCACGCGGTGACCGGTTTTTCCTGATCAGCAGAGGCACAGGTGGGTCGCCCCAGACCCGTGCGGATGCTATGGTTGCTGCGCGATCCACTGCCTGAGTTGAACATGACCGAGCCATTTCCCTTTTCCCGAGAGGGCATGAGCGAGCAAGTACGCTGCCACGACTGGGCAGCGACCCCACTGGGACCGATCCACAGTTGGCCTGCAGCCCTGCGCATCGCCGTCGACATGTTGCTGGCGTCGCGCTTTCCCGGCTGTCTGGCCTGGGGTCCCGAACGCATCATGCTGTACAACGATGCGTTCGCGCCCTTGCTGACGGGCAAGCCGCCAGCGCTCGGGGTACCGATACACATCGTCTGGAGCGAGGTGTGGGACGAGATCGAGCCGATCATGGACCGTGCCTTTGAAGGCGAAGCGACCTTCATCGAAAACTTTCCCCTGGTCATCGATCGCAACGGCAGGGCCGAGCAGGCGTACTTCACGTTCTGCTACAGCCCGGTACGCGATGAGCACGGCACTATCGTCGGCATGCTCGATACGGTCATCGAAACCACGGCGACCCTGAAGGCCAGGGAAAAGGCCGAGCAGGCCGCCGAGGATTTCGAACGCGAAGCCATGGCACGTACGGCCGAGCGCAACCGATTCTGGGACCTGTCGTCCGACATCATGCTGGTGACCAGTTGCAAGCTGGAGGTCAGGGCCATCAACCCTGCCTGGTCGCGGGTACTGGGCTGGGATGCCGAAGAGCTGCTGGGCCGGCATGCGGTCGACCTGATTCACCCCGACGATCACGATGCCGTGGCCGTTGCGATGGTGCCGCTGTACCGCGGTGAACGCCTGCATGACATGACCTGCCGAGTGCGGCACCGCGATGGCAGCTATCGCTGGATCGCCTGGGCCGCCGTGCCCACGGACAACGCGTTCCACTCCGTGGGCCGCGATGTGACCGAGGAGCGCGAGCGCGCCGTGATGCTGCAGCAGGTCGAAGAGCAACTGCGCCACAGCCTCAAGATGGAAGCGGTCGGGCAGTTGACCGGCGGCCTGGCCCACGACTTCAACAACCTGCTGACCGGCATCAGTGCCAGCCTGGAGCTGCTTCGCCAGCGGGTCGAACAGGGCCGCACCACCGAGCTCAAACGATACATCGACGCTGCATTGGGTGCATCGGCTCGGGCCGCGACGCTGACCCACCGACTGCTGGCTTTCTCCCGGCGTCAGACCCTGGCACCACGTGCCGTCGAGCCACCGGTGCTGATCGCCGACCTCGAAGACCTGATCCGCCAGACCCTGGGCCCGAGCATCGAATTCAGCGCCCAGAGCGATGACGATGTGTGGTGGGTGCGCGTGGACGCCAACCAGTTGGAAAGCGCACTGCTCAACCTGTGCATCAACGCGCGCGATGCGATGCCCGAAGGCGGCAGCCTGTGGTTGCGCGCACGCAATCACCACCAGTTCGCTCGGGCTCGCACCGAGAACGATCTGCAGCCGGGTCAGTACGTGTGCCTGAGCGTGACCGACAGTGGCACTGGCATGGACCCGCAGACCGTGGCGCGGGTGTTCGATCCGTTCTTCACCACCAAGCCGCTGGGGCAGGGCACAGGGCTGGGCCTGTCGATGGTCTACGGCTTCGTGCGCCAGTCCGGCGGGCAGATCCGCATCGATTCCACGCCCGGACAGGGCACGGCCATGCACCTGTTCCTGCCGCGGCATGAGGGCGAAGTGGTCGCGCCATTGCCGCTGCCCAGCGGCTCGCCGATGGACACCGAAGCCACCGGTGAAACCATCGTGCTGATCGATGACGAGGGCACGCTGCGACAGATGGTTGGCGAAGCGTTGCGGGAAAAAGGTTATCGCGTGCTGGAAGCGGCGAATGGCGTGGAAGGTCTATCGCTGGTGCAGGGCGGGGTCAAGGCGGACCTGCTGATCACCGACATCGGCCTGCCCGGTGGGCTCGACGGCCGCCAGGTGGCGGACGCCGCTTGGTCGCTCGAACCCTATCTGAAAGTCCTGTTCATCACCGGTTACGCGGATCAGAAGGTAGACGCCGAGAGCTTATCCACCGCCGCTTCCCAGGTGCTGACCAAGCCCTTCACCCTGGATCACCTGACCTCCACCGTGCGCTCGATGCTGGCCAGGCGCATCTAGACCGGACTAGCTGGCGCCGCTGCCTGCATCCGCTTCACGGTGCTTTTCGATGGTGCGCGTGCGTTTTTCCAGCACCAGGTACACCACGCAGGCAATCGCCAGGGGCAACAGGAAATACAGCGCACGGTAGGCGATCAACGCCGCCAGCAGCGCACCCTTGGAGTACTGGCCCTGCAACAAGGTGATGAAGATGGTTTCTAGCACACCCAAGCCCGCAGGAATGTGCGTGATGACCCCGGCGATGCTGCTGATCAGCAGGATCGCCAGAATGGTCGGGTAGCCCACTTTATCCGGCAGCAGCGACCACACCAGCAGACCCATCAAGCTCCAGTTCAACGCACCCAGGCAGGCCTGGGTCAGCGCCATTTTGAACGAGGGCAGAAGGATCTCTTGCTTGCGAATGGTCCAGGTGCGCTTCTTCGAGAAGCGGCAGGCCGCCAGATACGCTAGCCCCAGCAGGATGATCACCACACCGATGATCTGCAGCCCGGTGCTGCCGATCTTGAAGCCCTCGGGAAGCGCCGGCAGGCCCATGGCGAACAGCGTACCGGCGACGAACAGGTAGCCCAGCCAGTTGGTGATCAGGCACAGGCTCACGATCTTGGTAATGGCCGTGGCATCCAGGCCCAGCTTGGAGTACAGCCGGTAACGCAAGGCGATCCCACCGACCCATGAGCCCAGGTTGAGGTTGAACGCGTAGCAGACGAATGCCAGTGGCAGCACCTGCCGATTGGGCACGTCGTGGCCGATGTATCGCTTGGCCAGCACGTCGTAGCTGGCGAACGTCAGATAGCTTGCCGCGACGATACCGGCGCCGATTAGCAAGGTGCTCAACTTGTAGGAGCTCAGCGCATGCTTGACCTCCTGCCAGTCGAGGTTCTTGACCAGCATGAACACCAGTACCGGGACCAGGATGAAACACAACACGGTCATGCCGCGCTTGGCCCACACCCACTTGCTGGATTTCGGCGAAGCCTTCGGCGCGCTCGGCGATGAGGTCGTCATACCGTCTCCTTGCGATCCAGCACTGGGGCCTGGCAATGCTGCGGTTCGACATCGATCAGCGGCACCAGCTTGGGCGAGTGCGCCGGGATGAAACCCACCATCGCCGGGAAATGCCGCAGGAAGTGGAAGGTGAGGAAGATGATCGGCGCCCGCCACCAGTAGCCGCGCAGCACGCGTTGCAGGCTGATCGACTTGCAGGTGCTGCGCGCCAGCTCCTCCAGGTGGTCGTGCAGGCGTTCGTTGAAGCGGCGGTCCTTGATGATCAGGTTACCCTCGAGGTTCAGCGACAGACTCAACGGGTCGAGGTTGCTGGAACCCACGGTCGACCATTCCCGGTCGATCACCGCGACCTTGCCATGCAACGGCCTCTGGCAGTATTCGCGGATGACCACGCCGTCCCGCAGCAGGTAGTTGTAGAGCAGCCGCGAGCACAAACGCACCAGCGGCATGTCCGGCATGCCCTGCAGAATCAGCGTCACGTCCACGCCGCGGCGGGCCGCGTTGCGCAGTTCGCGCAGGAAGCGGTAGCCGGGAAAGAAATAGGCGTTGGCGATGATGATCCGTTCGCGTGCGCCCCGAATGGCCTTGAGGTACTGCTCTTCGATATCGGTGGTGTGCTGGTCGTTGTCGCGGATACTCAGCATCAGCCGGGCACTGGCGCTGTCGGCGTCCGGCGAGGGACTGCGCGAGCGCCATGGCGCGCGGCTGCGCACGACCTTGCTGGTGCGATCGAGCAGGGCCAAGGTGGCACGGTGCAGATCCGCCACGATGGGGCCACGCACGCGCACCGCGTAATCCTGCTTGGCCATCGGCTCGCCCGAGTCAGCCAGGTGGTCGGAGCTGTAGTTGATGCCGCCGACGAAGCCGATTTCGCCATCGATCACGGCGATCTTGCGGTGCAGGCGACGGAACAGGTTGGTCCGCACGCCCATCACCCGCGGCTGCGGATCGAAGGCCAGCAGCTGCACACCGGCGTCGGCCAGTTCGCGCAGGAACTGAGTACTCAGTTCAGCCGTGCCATAGCCGTCCACCAGCACTTCCACGCGCACGCCGCGTTGCGCCGCTTCGATCAGCACCCGTTGCAGATTCTTGCCCACTTCGTCCTCATAGAGGATGAAGGTTTCGATCAACACTTCTTCACGGGCCTGGCCAATGGCCTCGAAGACCGCCGGAAAGAACTCCTCGCCATTGATCAGCAGCTGGATTTCGTTGTTGTCACGCCATTGCTCGCTCATAGGCGAACCTCCACTGCGAGGGGCACATGATCGGAAAGATGGGACCAGGGTTTGCGCGACAGCACCTTGGGCATGTGGGCCGTCGCGTTGCGAATGTAGATACGGTCGAGCCTGAGCAGGGGCAGCCGCGCCGGGAACGTCTTGGCCGCGCTGCCGAAGGCTTCGACGAACACTTCGGTCATGTGGCAGCCGGCCAGGGCTTCGTCGGCGCGCACGCGCCAGTCGTTGAAATCCCCGGCAACGATGACGGCTGCGGCGGGGTCGAGGCTGTCGAGCAACCGGCACAACAATGTCAGCTGCTGCTGGCGCTGGCTCTCACGCAGCCCCAGGTGCACGCAGATGGTGTGCACTTCGCCGTGCCCAGGCACGTCAAGGACCGAATGCAGCAGACCGCGTTCCTCGGTTCCGGTGACGCTGACGTCGAGGTTCTCGTGGCGCACGATGGGGAATTTCGACAGCAGCGCATTGCCGTGATCGCCATCGGGGTACACCGCATTGCGGCCGTAGGCGTACACCGGCCACATGCTGTCGGCCAGGAACTCGTATTGGGGAACGTCCGACCAGTTGTCGTAGCGCTGGCCATGGGAGCGATGCATCCCGAGCACTTCCTGCAGGAACACGACATCGGCGCCCAGCGTCCGCACGGCCTCGCGCAACTCGGGCAGCACGAAGCGCCGGTTCAGCGGGCTGAAGCCCTTGTGGGTATTCACCGTCAGAATATGCAGGGAGGTTACCGCCACAGCGTCCTGGGGTAACGGCTGAGGATTGGGGGTGGTCATTCTGAAGCTCCTGAGGGGACGACAGGGGCACTTTGGCCCATATGGTCCGACTCGGAAGCGATTGTGAAGGTTCAACGGTGCCCTTATCGTCGCTGGCGATAAAGGCACACCAGATGTTTCCCGCTGCCGCGGCTATCTGAGCAGATTGCCCTTGGACGTTTCCCGCAAGGTCAGGATGGCCAGCAGCGCGCACACCGCCGCACCCGCCATGAAGTAGCCCGGTACCAGCAGATTGCCGGTTCGGGTGATGATCGAGGTCACCACATAGGGTGTGATCCCGCCTCCCAGGATCGCACCCAGGTTGATGCTGATCGCCATCGCCGTGTAGCGCACGCGAGTCGGAAATTGCTCGGCGTAGGTGGGGTAGCCTACCGATTGCACGATCGGCATGGGCAGGGTGGCGACAAACATCGCCAGCGCCGCGATCCACAGGCTGCCATTGTCCATCAGCATCATCATCGGCACCACCAGCACGGCATAGCCGACGAAGCCGATGGCCAAGGCCTTGCGCCGACCGATGCGATCCGACAGGCCGCCCCAGAACGGCATCATCGCCGCCATGCACAGGCTGATCACTGCAATTACCCAGTAGACCTTGGATTTGTCGAAATGCAGGTAGGTGGTCAGGTAGATGTTCATGAACACCATGCCGATGAAATAGCCGGCATTCTGCGCAGACGCGAACACGATGACCCGCAACAGCGCCGGCAGATTCTTGCCGAACACTTCCTTGACCGGCGCAACCGGTGGCTTGTCCTTGGCCAGGAAAGCCTTGAATTCCGGTGTTTCTTCGACGTTATGGCGCATGTGGAACGAGAAGATCACCAGCGGGATGGACAGAAAGAACGGAATGCGCCAGCCCCAGGCCTGCAACTGCTCGGCGCTGAGCAGCCCGGTGGTGATACCGCAGACGATCGCCCCCAGCGCCCCTCCGACGGCCACCCCCAGCGGGGTGAACGCGCCGAAGAAACCACGCCGGCCATTGGGCGAAGACTCTGCCACGAACGCCGCAGCGCCCACCACTTCGCCGCCGGCGAAGAAACCTTGGGACAAGCGCAGCAGCACCAGCAACACAGGGGCGGCGAGGCCGATCTGCGCGGTGGTGGGCAGCACGCCAATCAGCGCCGTAGCGGTGCCCATGCCGATCACGGTACTGAGCAGCACCCGACGTCGTCCGATACGGTCGGCCAGACGGCCCAGCAGTACGCCACCGATCGGGCGTATGACGAAAGCGATGCCGAACACCGCCAGGGTGGCGAGCAGGGCCGCCGCCGGACTGTCACCGGGAAAGAACAAGGGCGCGATGATGATCGCCATGTAGCCGTAGATGCTGAACTCGTAATATTCCACCGCAGTGCCAGTCGCCGAAGCCATGGCTGCACGCCTGGCAATGACGGCTGAATGCACTGAGCCCTGGGTGACGCCTGCCTCGACGTCAGTGCGCCGCATTGGGGTACTTTCAGAAAGAACACCGGACATGAATACCTCCCGCTTTGGCTCGAGGCCAGGAAATTGGATGGCAGAAAGTGCTGCCTGAAAAGGCGTAACAAAAACCGGCAGTGCACCGTCCATCCGCGCACTGCGTGCGGATGCCCTGATGCCTTTGTTCGAAGCGCAACGTCCTTACTGCGAAGCCACTGCGGCAGCTGCAAGAGGAGGTTGGCAATTGAATCGGGGAAGAGGAGGAGGCCTGGGTGCGCCGTCGCTCTGCTGGCGACGGTCGCTTGCGTAACGGATTACTTGGCGAACAGCTGACTCATGTCCTTGAACGCCTTGAACTCCAGCGCGTTGCCGCACGGGTCGAAGAGGAACATGGTGGCCTGTTCACCCACCTGGCCTTGGAAACGGATATAGGGTTCGATGACGAACTGGGTACCGCGCGCCTTCAGGCGTTCGGCCAATGCTTCCCACTGCGCCCACTCCAGAATGATGCCGAAGTGCGGGACCGGTACATCGTGACCGTCCACGGGGTTGCTGTGCACGCTTTCCTGGGAAGCCGTCTTCGGGTGCTCGTGGATAACCAGTTGATGCCCGTAGAAATCGAAGTCGACCCACTGCGCACTGGAGCGGCCTTCGGAGAGCCCGAACACTTCACCGTAGAAATGACGTGTGGCCGCCAGGTCGTAGACAGGTATAGCGAGATGAAAAGGAGAAAGGCTCACGGTGGTTTCCTATGGCTTCGTTTTGATCTAAAGCCATTCTTGTCCGTGAATGCGTGAGATAAAAGCGTAAATCCTGTGTTCTGAGCACGAAATATTTCGATTGATTCTGCATTCGATCAGGGTTTTGCACCTTGATTGTTCATGCTGCCCCACAACGGTTCAATTCTCGGCTGGAAACCTTGTATCGTCACCCCACATCGCCGGCCTCCAGAACGCAGCTTCTGAAGATGTTGAAAAGTGCCGAGTGCTTTTGCCGGTATTTCGACACCAATACGATCTCCCGGAAAAACGTCAGCTCGTGCAGCTCCAGCACCCTCACGTCCGCCGAATGCTCCAGCCATAGACCCGCCCTGGGGACCAACGCGACGCCAAGGCCACTGCCGACCATTTTGACAATGGCGTCCAGCTCATCCAGCTCCAGTGCCTGCCGCACATGGAGCTTCTGTTCCTTGAGAAACTGGGTGACCAGGCGCCCTCCGAACGAGCCGCGGTCATACCGGACAAAAGGCTGTTGCGCCAGGATCGCCAGCGGGTCGTCGCCTGCAACCTCTTTCGCCGCGATCAGGACGAAGGCCTCGCGCGCGATGACTTCGGCATGCAGGTCCTTGGGCAGCGCAAACGGCGGCTTGATCATAATGGCCAGGTCCAACTCGCCTGCGTCCACCTGGCTGAGCAGGTTCAACGACACACCCGGCACGAGGTGGGTTTCGATGAAAGGCGCCTGCTTTCTCAACGCCACCAACGCCTGCGGCAGGATCCCGGTCTGCACCGTGCCGATGGCCCCAATGCGCAGCGAGCCGTGGAAATCATTGCCACTGTCCGCCGCGCCCATACGCTCGAAAAGCCGCAGGATCTCTTCAGCCAACGGAATGGCCCGCTGCCCGGCAGCATTGATGGTCGCCGCACGCCCGGTCCGATCAAACAGCCTGACACCCAGGGTCTGCTCAAGACTCTTGATCTGCGCGCTGACCGCCGACTGCGTCAGCCCCACCTGCTGCCCGGCCGCCGCGAAGGTGCCCCGTTGCGCGACGCAGATGAATGTCTTGAGTTCTCGGATCATGGGGTGCCTTGGAGAGTTGTGGGTAGTGCAAAGCTTCTGTCACAGACTGAACAACCGAAGCATCATTCTCAAAACTCAAGCCTCATCAAATCTGTTATGTTGTGTCTTAATGGTCGATATAGAAAATAGGCCACAAAGTATTGGATTTAGCGTTGGCCAGTCCAGATTGTTAACGTAGCGATTGCGTCTGTACAGCACAGGCTAGGTACAAACCATGTTGGAATTGAGCTTCAGCAAACCCGATGAGATCGTCAAGCGTCTTTGCGATCGATTGCGCACTGAGCGCTTGGCGTTGAACATGACCCAAGCCGAGTTGGCGGGGCGTGCCGGTATCGGCGCCAATACCGTGTCCAACCTTGAAGCAGGGCGCAATGTCGGCTTCGAGAACGTGGTAAGGGTAGCGATGGCCCTTGGCAGAACCCGAGAGCTCGAGGGCCTATTCCTGCCCAAGCTGGACAGCATCGAAGACATTCGCCGCTATGAAAACAGCGCCAAACGTGTTCGTTCAACGAGGAAAGCCGGCAATGCCTGAGCAGGTAGATGTGTTCTACGAAGGCTGGGGCGAGCGCTGGAAGTGGGGCACACTGGTGTCCACGACTGCCCTGACGGGGCGTCCGCTGATCGTATTCGAGTACAGCAACGAAGCCAGACAAAGAGGTTTGGAGCTGTCGTCCTACACACTGCCGTTACAGGGCGCTCTGTTGCGCCAGGACTTTCCGGAGCACCAGTTGCACCTGCCAGGTCCCGTCTATGACGCGTTGCCGGACGGGTGGGGCATGTTGCTGATGGACCGCATGTTCAGGCGTCGAGGGCTCAGCACGGCGCGTATTGGCCCGTTGCAGCGGCTTGCCTACATCGGCAATAACGCCATGGGCGCGATGACGTTCGAACCGAGGGTCCCGGAAGGACAAGCGTCTGACGTTCACATTCCATTGGAACAGCTCGCTGCAGGCGTCCGGGAAGTGCTTCAAGGAGAAGGTGGCGAATTCCTGCAGACGTTGCTGCTGGTTGGTGGCTCGCCGCAAGGCGCCAGGCCAAAGGCGCTGGTGTATCGCAACCCCGCAACAGGCGGATTTACTACAGCGGCCACACCGGGTTTCGAAGCCTGGTTGGTCAAGTTCCCTGCCAAGGAAGAGCATGCTGAAGTCTGCGCGGTCGAAATGATCTACGCCGAATGCTTGCGCATGTGTGGCATCCAGACCCCAAATACACAGTACTTCAGTTTGCCCAATGGCCTCGCGGCCTTCGCCAGCAAGCGATTTGACCGCCGTAATGGCTTGCGTATACCCATGCAGAGCCTTGCGGCTTTCACCGGGGCCGATTATCGATCGCCGGGAGTGTTGGACTATGTCAATTTCTTGCGGGCCACCCGGATGTGTACCAACGACGTGCGAGCAATGGCAACGGCCTTCGAGCGTGCGGTCTTCAATGTCGCGCTCAACAACCGGGACGATCATCCCAAGAACTTTGCCTACATCATGACGCAAGAGGGTCAGTGGGAACTGTCGCCAGCCTATGACGTAACATTCTGCGAAGGACCAGGCGGTTATCACCAGATGGATGTGATGGGTGAAGCGCTGTCGATCTCTCGCGCGCAAATGCTGCGGCTCGCTCAAGAGGCTGAAATATCCCCCGACGATGCAGGCAGAATGATCGACCGTATCTGTGGTGTGGCCAGTAGGTTTGCAACCCTTGCCGAGGATTTGTATCCAGGCGTTATCACTCGAGACACTTTGCGGATGATTCAGCATCGCATCGATGAGAACGTTGGTCGGTTACAGGATGGTCCTACGCATCCCTGAAAGCGTGATGTCGCGGGGGCGCTCGCCTGCGTGATCGCCAGCGGTACTTTCATTATCGGCTGATACAGCCAACGGCTCAGGAGCTAAGTTCAATGGTCAACGTCTCGCAGGCACCGTTGATTCTCATCACAGGAGGCAGTCGTGGGGTCGGTGCGGCAACCGCCCGGCTGGCCGCGGCCAGAGGTTATGACGTGGCTATCAGCTATGTGGCCAACGAGTCCGCAGCGCTGGCCGTGGCGGCGGATGTGGAAGCATTGGGGCGCAAGGCCCTGGCAATGCGGGCCGACAGTGCGGACCCCCAAGAGGTGGCCGAGTTGTTCGCCACCATCGATCGCACATTCGGGCGCCTCGACGTACTGGTCAATAACGCCGGCGTGCTGGCGCCTCAGTCACGCTTGGAGGACTTGGGTTACGAGCGGATGCAGCGCATCTTTGCCGTCAATGCCATCGGGCCAATACTCTGTGCCCAGCAGGCAGTGAAGCGTATGTCCACCCGCCACAACGGTCCGGGCGGCGTGGTGATCAACGTCTCTTCGGCCTCGGCCCGCCTTGGCAGCCCGAACGAGTACGTCGATTACGCGGCATCGAAGGGTGCCTTGGAGACGTTCACCATCGGCTTTGCAAAGGAGGTGGCTCGGGAAGGCATACGCGTCAACTGCATTCGCCCCGGACATATCTACACCGAAATGCACGCCAGTGGCGGTGAGCCGGGACGGGTCGATCGTGTCAAGGATTCGATCCCCATGGGGCGGGGCGGTCAGCCGGAGGAAGTGGCACGCGCGATTCTGTGGCTGGCCAGCGAGGAGGCATCGTTCGTTACCGGTACATTCCTCGACGTCACGGGCGGCAAGTGAGTCAGGGGTATGGATTCTAAGGAACGGCAGGCTGTCTCGCCTTGCGGCTCAAACCCGGTGTCTTGCCCGTGATGCGCTTGAATGCACGGCTGAAAGCGGCCTGTGAGGTATAGCCCAGACGCTGCGCCACTTCTTCGATCGGCAGCCGTTCCAGTGTCAGCCACTGGGTCGCGAGCCGCATTCGCAGTTCGGTGACATAGCGCAGCGGGGACATGCCGATCGTCACTTGAAAGCGGTCTGCGAAAACCGAACGTGATGTATGGCAGTGCTCGGCCAGTTGCGCAACCGTCCAGTCGCGGCCGGGTTGTTGATGCAGTGCAAGCAGTGCGCCGGACAGGCGTGGATCGCGCAAGGCGGCGACGAGGCCCGAAGCGTTCCCGCAGGCGCACTCCACCCAGCCGCGAACGATCATGGCGGCCACCACATCGGCCAGCCGCGCAAGAATACCGGCGAAGCCCACGCGTGCAGCGCTGACCTCGCGCTCCATGGTCGTCAGGATAGGCACTAGCCCAGGATAGCGCTGGCCACCGGCATCGATCAGCATCAGACCCGGCATCAGCTGGCCGAGGCCATGGATACTGCCCAGCTCGAACTCCATACAACCACTGAACAGAAGGGTACTGGGCGTGGGGCAGGTATCGGTTCCGATATCCACTGCGCTGACGGTATCCCCGAGGGCGGCTCCATTTAAACGGTCAATGTCCTGAACCGGCACGTCGGGGTGGGAAAGCAGTTCATGGGCCGCGCCATGGGAGATGAACACAGCGTTGCCGGCAGACAGCTCATAGGTGGTGCCATCCTCCATATGCAGCACTGCAGTCCCGACGGCCACGAAGTGAAACCAGGCGTGCCCCGGTTTTGCCGCGAAACCCAGCCCGAAGCGTGGACCTGCGTTGATACGCCGGTAGTCGACGCCCCGCAGACGCATGCCCTGCAACAACTCGTTGATGAGATCCGAGGACTGAGCGAACTGTTCTAACGACATGGTTCAGGTGCTTTGGTCAAAAATTAGGGTTTTTGGATCATAGATCATCCAGCTTTCGGCGCCTAGACTGCGGCTCGCAATGAAAATTGGGAGATCCGAGTAATGACCGACTGTGTATGCAATGCCCCATCCGACCCTTATGCTGGCGACGGCGCGAACGAGGCGCCCGCGACCCCCGCGTGGATGGCCGTCTTCTCACTGGCGATGGGCGTCTTCGGATTACTGACCGCAGAGTATCTTCCGGCCAGTCTACTCACGCTGATGGCGACTGACCTGGGCGTTTCCGAAGCGCTGGCCGGCCAGGCGGTAACCGTGACCGCCGTGGTGGCGCTGTTCGCCGGTTTACTGGTGCCAGGCCTGACTCGCAGCATCGACCGACGTTGGGTGTTGTTGGGTTTCTCCACGCTGATGGTCGCCTCCAATCTGTTGGTTGCCGTTTCCTCCAGCTTCGCCGTGCTGCTGTTGATGCGCATCCTGCTGGGTATCGCCCTTGGCGGATTCTGGAGCATGGCGGCGGCGGTCGCGATGCGCCTGGTGCCGAGCGCGTTGTTGCCCCGGGCGCTGTCGATCATTTTCAGCGGCATCGCCATCGGTACGGTCGTTGCCGTGCCGATGGGCAGCTATCTGGGCGGCTTGTATGGTTGGCGCAGCGCGTTCTTTGCCGCGGCTGCGGTTGGCATCGTGACGCTGGCGTTCCAGTCGTTCACGCTGCCCCGGCTTGCGCCACGCCGGCCGGCGCGCCTGCGTACCGTACTCGAGGTGCTGCTGCGTCCGGGCATCGCCATGGGCATGTTCGGTTGCGTGCTGGTGCACAGCGGCCACTTTGCCATGTTCACCTATGTCCGGCCCTTCCTTGAAGGGACCACCGGCATCGGCGCGCAAGGGCTGTCGCTGATGCTGCTGGGGTTCGGTGTAGCGAACTTCGCCGGCACACTGTTGGCCGGGAAACTACTGGAGCGCCATCCGCTGGCCACGCTCGTATCGATGCCCGCGCTGGTCGGCGTTGCAGCACTGGGATTGGTGCTGTTGCCGGCCTCGGTGCCGGGGCAGGCAGTACTGGTGGCGATCTGGGGCCTGGCCTTCGGCGGCGTACCGGTGGCATGGTCAAACTGGGTGGCCAACGCAGTGCCAGACCAGGCGGAAAGTGCTGGAGGCATGGTGGTGGCATCGGTGCAGTCGGCCATCGCCACCGGCGCCGCTGCCGGGGGAGCGATGTTCAGCCTTGGTGGCAGCGCGGCTGTGTTCGTCGCGGCGGCTGTGCTGATGCTGCTGGCGGCGTTGTTGATTGCGGCGAGGGTGCGGGTTTCTTCTGGTCGTGGGGTTGGCGAGCCTAAGCCTGCGTTGCATCTGTGATTCCGGTCAGTCTTGCGGCAAGTGCTTGCAGCGCCGCCAGGATCAGCGCCTGCTAGCGCTGGCGTGCTTGATCGCCGAACGGCGTCTGGGAGAACCTGAGGATGTCGACAATGTCGGCGCGCACCGGGTTAAAGACCTGATACTGCGGCATCCTTAGTACCTGAAGCGACTTATGGAATCTTGATACCCAACGCATTCAGCGATGGTGTATCCATTTGGCCGTTTATGGTCAGCCCACTGTCCATCTGAAAGGCCATCAATGCACCACGGGTCGCTTTACCCATTACCCCATCAATGGAGCCTTGGTAATACTGGCGTACCATGAGCGCGGTCTGCACACGGGTGACCAGGTCGTTTTTCTGCTCATTGGTAGCGCGGCTCTTTGAAGTGCTCGAAGTTGCTCCGTTGGTTGTGTCAGACGACTGGTAGAGGCTATTGCGGCTTGGGGCGCTGCTTGAAGCACTCGGCGTGCTGTAGCTTTGGGTGCTGGTAGCGGGCGGGCTGTAATAGCGAGGTGCGCTGTAGCCACCCGAGCCGCTGTAGTGAGAGCTGTGCGAACTATGAGACCGGTGAGAGCTGTGCGAGCGATGTGCTGCATAGATGTTGACGGCGTCTGGCGCATTGAGCGTATCGGCGAATACCGGGGGCTGTAGCTTGTCGTTGGGTTGCCAGTTCGCATCGGCGAGCGACAGATGGCCCGCCTGGGCAAGGGTGGTACTTGCCACTGGCAGCAGGCTTATCCCACTGATCAGGACTTTCCAGCGGTCGAGCAATTTCACTGTGCACTCCTTGCATAGGCGCTGAAGGCCTCGGTCGATAGTCGTTGTACACCGCGGCTTTGCCAACGGTCGGTGTGGGATTTGAAGAAACCAGAGCAATGTTTGACGGCAGCGCATTGCTGGCAGGTATCGATGAACAGGTTCTTCCAATCCGAGATGCTCTGGCGGGCGAAACGCGAGAGATGGGCCGGAATCAAGCACAAGGGCAGGTTGTAGATTGAAACCGGTACTCCTCGGTTGAACAGGAAATACACGGCCTGGCTCAACGGTTCTTGATAGTCCAGCGGGTCAATCCACAATTCTTCGTAGTTCTTCCTGGCCAGGCCGGTACTCTCGATCCCCATTAGCGCAACGTGTCGCACGAAGGGCAGATTTCTGAACACGTAGTGGGCGAGCTCTGGCAAGCGTGGCGTGGTCAGGCGATTGAGCACCACGCGTATCTCTATGATCTGGTTGGCGCGCGCCAGATTGTAAAGACCTTGCAGAGTTTCGCTGAACGCGCCTGGTGCCTGCACCACATGGTCATGGTCTTCAGCATTGTCGGCATACAGCGGGATGCCCCAGCTCAGCTGAGGGTGTCCTATGGCAGAGAGCGCCGCGATCCAGCTCGGATCTTGGAACAGGCGCGCGTTGCTGAGCACGTGAATGGATTTCTGCGGCAGAACGGCTTTGCATTTGGCCAGAATTTCGAGCAGGCCGTCGCGATAGATTGTTGGTTCTCCGCCGCTGATTCCCAGATTTTCCTCGACTCGGTCCATCAGGTCGATCAGCCGTAGGTTCTCCTCGATATGCCAGCGGTCATCGATATCTTTGGGCGGCTGCGAACACATCAAACAGAGGCTGTTGCAACGATCGGTCATGAACAGCAGGTTGCTGTCCGAGCCTCGTCGATAGAGCACTCGCACCAATGGGTTACCGGGTGTGATAGCAATGACATCGCCGGGCTGCACGACATCCGCATCTTTGGGCGTGTGCAGGTGTGGCCGCGCGCTGTCGAAGTCGCCGATCAATGGCTCCGGAATCAGGAAACCACCCACTGGTAATGAGAGTAGATGCGGGCTCCGTAGCCGCTCTTCGTTTGGCAGCCAAAGCAGCAGGTCACAGAACTCAGCGCTTCCCGCACAAACCGCCAGGCCTTGTTCGATGAACTCATCCAGAGTAATAACCTTGAGCAGCTTCGGCTCATTCAGGTGATGGATTTCGAAGTGGGTCTCTTTGCGCAGCATCGCCATCAGCCCCCGTAACCGGGGAACTGGACATCGTTGTAGGAGCGCCTGTTCAACCAGGACAGCAGAACCCTCTGTACGTTGTCGTCGCCATCGCAAAGCAGGCCGAAGAGATGCTTCAGCAGCCCCATGTTCTTCTTGCAGAAGCTGCTGAACACTCGGTGCCCGATCGGGTCAGCTTGACGGGCATAGTGTTCGATGGGGTCAGCACCGCAGTACGGGACAAGTGCGCAATCGGAGCAGCCTGGCAGCGCCTCTGCTACGCCACTGGCGAGCAACGCATTCATAACGGGCGATGCGAGTAATTCGGACAAGGGTTGCTGGACGGTGCCGAGCCTCAATCCGTCTTCACCCATCTCCAGCAACATTCGGGCTTCGTCCGAGGGATAGACGTAACCGTCATAGTTGTAGACCAGCGCCGCAGTACCTGCGCCAGCAGGGGAACGCAGGTCTACATACCCGGAGGAGAAGGGTGTCAGGATATTCTTCAGCAACAGGCTCGCATAACTCTCCGAGAGGTATACACCCTGTTGGTTGATATCCAACAGATAGGCCAGTGCCTTCTTGTAGAAAGCCAGGTACCGCTCAATAGGGTAATCAAGTCGCTGAGCACTTTTGGTGGCAAACCCATAAGGGCTAAGAGGCCGAAGCGAGATGGTGGAGAAGCCCTGGCTTACATACTCATCGATGATCGCTTCAGGTTGCTCGAGGCTTCTTGAGGTCAGCGTGGTCAGCGCGGAAACTGCATCATGTCCAAGGCGCTCACGGACCCACTGGATGCCTTTTACAGTGCGTTCGTAGGAGTCTCGTGACGGCGTAGGGCGGTTGGCATTATGCAAGGGCGCCGGCCCATCCAGCGAGGTCGAAAACTGGATGCGATTTTGCTCTGCGAAGTCGAGTATTTCCTCTGTCACGTGGTGCAGCGTGGTGGTGATAACGAACTGGATATCCCGTTGTTCGACCACGTTCCGTTCAACGATCCATTCGACAATCTGGCGGACGCGCTGGAAGGCCAGAAGCGGCTCGCCACCCTGAAACTCTACAGTCAAGGCGGGAGCGTTCGATTCGAACAGGCGATCGACCGCGGCCTGTGCATCCGCTTCCGACAGATCGTGGCCGGATCCTCCCAGAGGGGCCCGCGACACCTGGCAGTACTGGCAGGTGTGGTTGCAGCGCAATGTAACTACGAACAAGTGCAGTGCAGGGCCTTGGAAGAGGAAGTCCTTTCGGCTGCGATACTGTGCGGCCATTTCCGGAAACGGGTCGTGGCGGTCCGGTTCGTAAATGAAGTGGCGGGCCAGCAGGTCCTTGTAAAAAGGCGTACTTGCTTGAGCGTCGAAGTAACTGAGGGCTCGTAATTGCGCGTCGTTCACGTGCATGTACTCACCGGTATCGGAGGTGAGCAGGATGTCACGGTCATGTCCCGTGTTCATGCGCATGAATCGAAAAGGCAGCAAGCGGTAATGCTTGGCGTCTGTCGCAATCAGGGTCACTGCGAAACCCCACATCCAGCGAGCGCGGCTCGGGCCAGGACTTCGCGCAACCCTGCTGTTTCGCGGTTGATATGGTCGCGTAGGGCGAAGTCGTTCAGATGCTGGAGGATCAGTGAGTGAGCCTGCTCCGGGGAAAGCGTTAGCTTTGCTTCAGCGGGGTAGGCCGTGAGGCTTATCTGATTGGTTTCAATACCGACCTGGATCGCGACAGTGTCGGTCAAGGAATAAGCGGCGCGTTGCACCACGCTGAGCGGGTAGGCTGCGCTGTCGAGTTTCAGCGTGACTGGCCATGTCATCGGAACCGGTCCTTCAAATCCGTTGAGAACATGTGGATTTTGCCGGTTGCCAGGGCATTATGCCATCATCTTTTTTTCTACAATCGTCTACGAGTGTCGCGGCGCATAGCAGATAAAAGCTAGAACGCCAGTGTTTTCATCATTCTTCAAAAAGGTCAGCGTGGGTTCCTGCTCGAACGAATACGATTTGATCTTGTTTGCTTTCTGTAGCCAAGCGGTAAATCAGCAGGAAATCCCCGCCGACATGACATTCCCGAAAGCCAGCCCAGTTTCCCTTCAACGGATGATCTACCCATTCAGGCGCCAAAGCTCCTTCATTAGAGACCAACAGCATCATGACTTCCTTGAGTAGGTTGAGATCAAAACGACCGGAGGGGGAAAGTCACTCCCAGTCTTTCAGGAAGGTCTTCGCGTGGTCAGACACGCGAGGTAGCGTCGCACGTTTACTCGCCGCTGTTTTTCTTGAAGTCATCGAACAACTCGTCTAGTGATTCAAAGCGTGCCTTTTTATCTCGCGTGATCTCTTCCGCTTCGGACAAAGCTAAGCGGGTCTTCGCATTGGGAACTTTTAGCTCTAGTGGAAAAGCCTGATCAACCGCAATACGGTGTAAAAATATCCGAACGGCTTCGGACATGCTCATACCTATATGGCCGAGAGCAGCGTTGGCCTGAGCTTTGATGTCATCATCGACACGGACATGCAGCATGGATGTTTGGGTAGCCATATAGACCTCCTGAATGAATGGCAAGCAGTGTGTCGCAATTGAGATACGAGGCAGGTGGTTGCCGATGGAGAGGGCCTTTGGCCCTGGCAGGACAGCTTACGTGGCTGCCTAGAGATATCAGAGACTCTCAGGATCCCCAAAAAACATCTGAATCCGCGACCTCAACCACCGCTCCCCCGGATCATTATCCTGCGACCCTCGCCATGCCAGATGCAGCTCGAACGAAGGCGTGTCCAGCGGCAGCGGCTCTGCGCGCACGCCGCCAGCGGCAGTGAGGGAGTCGGCGGTGTAGTCGGGTACGGTGGCGACGATGTCGGTGCCGGCGAGCAGGGTGCTCAGGCCGTTGAATTGCGGGACGGCGAGCACTACGTGACGGGTGCGGCCGTGTTTCTTCAGTTCTTCGTCGATGAAGCCGCTCAGGTCGCCGGCGAACGACACCAGCGCATGGGGGCGGGCGCAGAACTCGTCGAGGGTCAGGTTGCCCGGTTTGGTGTCGGCGCGCAGCAGCATGGGGCGGTTGCGTCGCAGCACCTTGCGTTTGGCGTTGGCCGGCAGGTCGTCGGTGTAGCTGACGCCGATGGAGATTTCCCCGGAGGCGAGCAGGGCCGGCATGAGGATGTAGTTGGCGCGGCGGATCACCAGCACGATGCCCGGCGCTTCGGCGCGGATGCGCTTGAGCAGCATGGGCAGCAGGGCGAACTCGACGTCGTCGGACAGGCCGATGCGGAACACCGCGGTGCTGGTGGCCGGGTCGAACTCGGCGGCGCGGCTGACGGCCGTGGAGATGGAGTCCAGCGCCGGCGAGAGCAGGGCGAAGATCTCCATGGCCCGCGCCGAGGGTTCCATGCTGCGTCCGGTGCGCACGAACAGGGGATCGTCGAACAATCCGCGCAGGCGTGACAGCGCGGCGCTGATGGCCGGCTGGCCGAGAAAGAGCTTTTCGGCAGCGCGGGTGACACTGCGTTCATGCATCAGGGTTTCGAACACGATCAACAGGTTCAGGTCGACGCGACGCAGGTCGTTACGGTTCATCTATAGGCCCGCTGGAACATGAAGAAGAGGTGCAGGCGTGAATATTAAGGGCAAAGGCTGCTACCCTGCACCGGAAAATTTCGGTTTGGGCCATCCTCATGTCCGCGCCGCAGAGCGGTCGCTGGGTCGAATCGATGGCGAGCATGTCGACTATTAACAGGCGCTGATAGCTTATGCGCGAATGCCCAGATAAAGTTCAGGGCATTAGAGGTTTACAAGGCGAGGTTTGCGATGTCCCGCACGATCCGTTTTCATAAATTTGGCCCGGCGCAAGTCTTGACGTGCGAAGAGCACGCAGTGGCATCGCCCGCTCCGGGCGAAGTTCAGGTCCGTGTCGAGGCGATCGGTATCAGCTGGTATGACGTGCTCTGGCGGCAGAACCTGGCGCCCTCGCAAGCTCGCTTGCCGGCGGGCCTCGGTCAGGAGATGGCGGGCGTGGTGACCGCGGTGGGCGAGGGTGTCGAAGGTTTCGCGGTCGGCGACAAGGTTGCCAGCTTTCCGGCGCAGAGCCCTAACGAATACCCGGTCTATGGCGAGGCGATCCTGCTGCCGGCCACGGCCCTGACGCGCTACCCCGACATTCTCTCGCCGATCCAGGCGGCCGTGCATTATACGCCGTTGCTGATCGCCTACTTCGCCTACGTCGAACTGGCGCGTGCCAAGCCTGGGCAAACCGCCTTGGTGACCGACGCCAGCCACTGTGCCGGACCTTCGTTCGTGCAGTTGGGCAAGGCGCTGGGCCTGAAGGTGGTGGCCGCCACGCGCAATCCTGCCGAGCGCGACTACCTGCTATCGCTGGGCGCCGAGAAGGTGGTGGTGACCGAGGAGCAGGATTTGCTCATGCAGATCGACAAGTTCACCGGTAATCGCGGAGTGGACATGGTGCTGGATGGCCTGGGCGGGCCGCAGATGTCCGTCCTGGGTGACGTATTGGCGCCCCGTGGCAGCCTGATCCTGTATGGCCTGCAGGGCGGCAACCAGACGCCGTTCCCGGCCTGTGCCGCGTTCCAGAAGAACATCCAGTTCCATGTGCATTGCTTGGGCAACTTCCTCGGCAAGCCGGAACTGGGCATCATCCAGGATGCCGAGGCGTTGCAGCGCGCGCTGCGTGATATCAACCAGATGACGGCGGACCGGGTACTGGTACCGCAGGTTGCCAAGGTGTATCCGTTCGATGAGTTCGTCGAGGCGCACAAGGCCATGGACGAATGCCCCTGCGGCGGGCGCATCGCGTTGCAGCTGTAACTTGTCGAAGCGGCGCCCTGCCTGGGACGCCGTGTTTTCCTAGTGTTTTCCCTCTGATTCACGCTGGTTTGTAAGACCTTTCGCTGCCTTTTTTCAGATCCATCCGATTGCGCTCGACGCCGGTACAAGCGCCTCATGAGGCTTGTGCGGCCTTGCCGTGCCCTGCTGATCTGCACTGCCTTTTGCCGACTTTCTGTATCTTTTAATCGAAAGGCGGCTCTTCATAATGCGCGCTCTATGCCCGTCTCCGGGGCTTGGCAAGCGCGGTTCGAAGCGTGGCAGTCTTCCGGCGGGTTCCTGGCCAGAACTCGGAAACCACCCATGAGCGCAATGCACCAGCAAGCCATGAATCATGTTTACCAGCAGGTGCTGTCACGTTTGCTGGGGTCCTTTTCGCCCGCCCGGCGCATGGCGGTTCAGCCATTGATCCAGCGGCTGATGACGGCCGCCGGAGGGGCGCAGCGTCTGGGCAGCTATCGAATCGTCTACCGGCTCTGCGGCAGTACCGCTGGCAACTGCAACCTGGCGTTGTTGCGAGCCGCGCAACTGACCTTGGCTGCCCGCAACCAACCGACCTTTTTCATCCGCGCCGCGGTCGGCAATCAGGCCCTGCTCGACGATGCCCGCAACAGCAATGTGCAGAGGGTCTGCAACGCGTTGTTTCTGCACGATGATCCACGAGTCGAACTGCTGGCCTTCGATAACGAAACGCTGCAGCCCTATGAATACCGTCATGCCAGCGTCAACCAACGGCGCCTGAACCTGCGCACGGAAATGCTGAGCGTTGCCCATGAACTCGACACCTTGGTGCCAGCAGCATTTCAGCAGCATGGGTATCGCGCGATGGCTAGGATCTACCAGCGCTTGCTGGGCTATCGGGCGCCGGCCGACGCCATCGTGCTCGATCAGCCGCTGTTACAACGTCGGCGCTTCGTCGCCTGGGCTCTGCGCGAAAGGCGCCGCGCGGGCGGGGCGCGCGTCGCGCGTCATCATTGGCAAGCGAGCGATTGCCTGCAGCTCGTCGATGCTGGCGTTGAGTCCATGCCCCGCGGACAACGGATAGATCTGCCCGCCGGTGTGCATTTGCTGGGTGCACATGACCTGCTCGGCGAGCTGGTGGCTGGAGACGAAGCGCTGTGTCACTTTCTGGGCTGCCAGCCAGTGCAGGCGCTGTTCGATCTACGGGAAACCCGCTACCCGCTAATGGTGTGGTTGGCCTACCTGAGCGGCCTGCGCAACCAACAGTTGCACGTTGGCAGCTTCGAACAGGGGCTGGATGCGTTTCGCCATTCCATCGCACGCGTGGTGCCTGGGCCGGTAGAGTCGGCGCACCTTTCATCCCGAGCGCTGCCACGCGACGCTGCAGAACAGATGCAAGCTCGTCTGTGCACCTGGTATGGAATGGACTCGGCCCACGTGAGCTGCGCCGTGTACGCTCCGTTCAATGACCGCGGGGCACGTCTGGAGGCATTCCTGGCGGCGTGCCATCCTGGCATGCAAGTGACTGCGCCTTACCTGCATCAGGGGTTGCGTGGTTCCAAGGTGCCTGCGCAGGTCGTGCAGTGGCTGGAGTCGGTCAGCGGCCTGCCGCTGGCGACGTTGCAGCGGCTCTACCAGAGGCCCAGATTGTCATGAACGGCGCTGCCAAGGACAAGGCCGGCGCGTTCGCTTACCAAGGTGTCTACCGCTATCTGCTGCGCCTGATCGACGGGATCGAGCCAGGGGCGCGCATCAAGTTGCCGTCCTTGCGGGTATTGGGGCGAACGCTGGATGTTTCCGTTTCTACAGTGCAGGCCGCCTATGGGCTGCTCGAGGCCGAAGGACGCATCGAGCCGGTGGCCAAGTCCGGCTATTACGCCCGTGGCTCCACGGCGTTCGGGCCGGCGCTGGCCAGTCCCGATCTGCTCCAGCGCGTCCTGGCAGGTGCCTGCCAGTCCAACATGGAGGTGTTCAGTCGAGCCGCACCTGCGCCCAGAGCCGACGCGTTGAAAACGGTGCTGCGCTTCGAGGTCGAGTTGGCCAGGCGTTATCCCGCTGGGCTGGGCAGTACCGTGCAGCCCTGTGGCGAGCTGGAGCTGCGCCACGCCCTGGCGGCCCGCTACACCCGTTGCCTCGAGCACCACTGGTGCGCCGACGATGTCTACATCGGCAGCGATCTGCTGAGCGTGTTGCACATGACCTGGACGGCGATGCAACTGCAAGGTGCAGTGGTCGTTGTGCTGGTGCCGTGCGCCTGGCGCATTCTGCGGACCTTGCAGCAGGCGGGTGCGCGAGTGGTGGAGCTGGCGCTCGATGCGCAGGGCAGGGTGCCGATGCAGCGGTTGCAGGAGGTGCTTGTGGGCCGGCAAGTCCGCCTGATGGTGCTCGGCGCGTCTTTCCATGCACCTCACGGTACCTGCATCGATGACGCCGACAAGCGCACCATTGCCAGCTTGTTGGAACGGCACGGGGTGTGGGTGGCGGAGGACGATACCGAGGGCGACCTGTGTTTCGAGGCAGCGTTGCGCTTTCGCGAACTGCTGGCACCGCAACGTCTGCTGATCTTCGGCTCGCTACAGCATCTTTTAGGCGCCGAGGCACCTTTCGCCTACCTGCTGTCGCGACAGTGGCAAGGCCGCTTGCAACAGTACTGCCTGCAACGCGCGACGGTAGCGCCGCCGTTGCGGCAGAAGGTGCTGGCGCGATTCATCAGCGGCGGCGGCTACGACGACCATCTGAGCCCGCAGCGCGAATCGCTACGCCAACAGGTTGTGGCCTTCACCGCAATCCTGCGCAAGCATCTGGACGAGCGGTTGCAATTGGCAAAGACCGAAGGCGGGGCGTGCATATGGGCGCGCTCGCGCTACCCGGTCGACATGCGCAACGTCTTCGAAGACCTGCGCAGACAACGGCTGCTGATCGCCCCCGGGGACGTTTTCAGCCTGCAAGGGCATTGTCACCAGCACCTGCGCCTCAATGGTTGCGGACATTCGATGACGCAATGGGAGCGCTGTGCCAAGGCCCTTGCACTAGCGCTGGAAGCTCACGCAGTGTAGGGCGCCATCGGTCCATTTCCGATTGCCTTGGCTTTTTTCTGTATGTATAACCAGTGGCTTTTACGACTCTGGTTTGGCGACAACGTGGCATTTGCACCGCTTGAAGACCCTTTCTACTACCTGGCCAATTTCCGTCGCGTGCTGGCGTGGCTCGAACAACGCTACCTAGACGTGCTGGACGCTGAAGAGCTGGGTTTCATCCAGTGTTTCGAGACGCTGCCGCAGCCGTCACAGGCGCTGTTGGTGCGCATGATCATGCGCAAGGGCGAAATGTTTCGCGCCAGTCGCCTCGACTACGCCGAGATCGGTTGCCCGAAGCAGGCCGCCGAGCCGTTGCTGGCCAGTGGTTATCTAATGGATCAGGCACCCTTGACCCTGGAGCAGGTGGGCGAGGTGCTGCTCAAGCCGGAAATCGTCGCCTGTTTTTCGGCCCATCTTGCCAAGCCGTCGTTGCCCAAGCCGCAACTGCTGCTGGCCCTCGCCGAACAGGAATGGCCGGCGCAGCCTTTCGCCGCCTGGTGTCCGACGTTGGCCGATACCTTGTACTGCCTGACCGTGCAGGCCCTCTGCGATCGTCTGCGGTTGTTGTTCTTCGGCAACCTCCATCAGGGCTGGACCGAGTTCGTGCTGGCCGACCTGGGCGTCTATCGTTACGAGTCGGTGCAACTGGCGCCCGAGTCTCGGGGCCTGACCCATCGTGACGATGTGGCGGCGGGGTTGGCCCTGCATGCCTGCAGCGAAGCTATCGAAGCCGGTTTGCCGTGTGAAGAGATTCACCGGCAGTTGCTGGCGGTGACCACCGACAAATCGTGGTTGCAGAGCCGTCGCCAGAAGCTGTTGTTCAGGCTGGGGTACGCCTGCGAGCGCCAACAGGATCTGCAGCAGGCCCTGGTGGTATACCGCAGCTGCGAGTTCGCCCAGGCCCGGGCGCGGATCATTCGCGTGCTTGAACTGTGCGGCGACTTCGCCGAAGCGCTGGCGCTGGCCGAGCAGGCCACCCTGGCGCCGCTGAATCCCGCCGAGGCGCAGCAATTGCCACGGATGTTGCCGCGCCTGCGTCGACACCTGGGGTTGCCTGCCGAACCCAAGCGTCAGGCCGCCAAGGTCGCGCGCCTGGACCTGACGCTGGTGCTGTGCGAGCAGCGCCTGAGCGTCGAGCGCCGTGTGGCGGCCTCGTTGCACAGCGAAGACGCTCCGGTGCATTACGTCGAGAACACCCTGTTCAATGCGCTGTTCGGCCTGCTGTGCTGGAAGGCGATTTTCGCGCCGTTGCCCGGCGCGTTTTTCCACCCGTTCCAGAACGGCCCGGCCGACCTTCACCAGCCCGACTTCCGTCAGCGCCGCCGTGAGCTGTTCGACGCGTGCCTGGGTGAGCTGGACGACGGACGCTACAAGCACACCATCCGCCAGACCTGGCAGGAGAAGCGGGGCCTGCAGTCACCCTTCGTGCATTGGGGCATGCTCGACGAAACCTTGCTCGAGCTGGCGCTGGGCTGCATTCCGGCGCAGCACCTCAAGCATTGTTTCGACCGCGTTCTGGAAGACGTCAAGGCCAACCGCACTGGCATGCCCGACCTTATCCAGTTCTGGCCGTCCGAGGGTCGCTACCTGATGATCGAAGTCAAAGGGCCAGGCGATCGCTTGCAGGACAACCAGCTGCGCTGGCTGGAGTTCTGCGCTCGCCATGGATTGCCGGTGCAGGTCTGTTACGTGGAGTGGGCAGGACAGGCCGCGTGAGCTATACCGTGGCCGTGCGGGCCTTATGCGAATTCACGGCCAAGGTCGGCGACCTGGACCTGCGCTTCACGCCATCGCCGTCGGCTCAGGAAGGCATGCTTGGCCACCGCCGGGTCACCCAGGGCCGCGATGCCGGCTACCAGAGCGAAGTCACCCTCAGCGGTCAGTACCACGAACTGCTGGTGCGCGGCCGTGCCGACGGCTACGACCCGGCGCTCAACCGCCTGGAAGAGATCAAGACCCACCGCGGCGATCTCGATCTGCAGCCCGACAACCATCGCCAACTGCATTGGGCCCAGGCCAAGGTCTATGCCTGGCTGATGTGCCAGCAGTTGCAGCTGACGCGCATGGATGTGGCCCTGGTGTATTTCGATGTCGACTACGACAAGCAGACGGTGTTCAGCCAGCAGTGTCAGGCGCAGGATCTGGAGGCGCATTTCGAACGGCTGTGCTCGCGCTTCCTGAATTGGGCGCGTCAGGAACTGGCCCGCAGCGCCGAGCGGGACGCCGCCTTGCGCGCCTTGAGCTTCCCCCATGCCGACTTTCGCGTCGGCCAGCGCGAGTTGGCGGAGACCGTGTACAAGGCGGTCAGCACCGGGCGCTGCCTCATGGCTCAGGCCACCACCGGTATCGGCAAGACCCTGGCCACCCTGTTTCCGTTGCTCAAGGCAATGGTCCCGCAGCAACTGGACAAGATCTTCTTCCTCAGCGCCAAGAGCCCCGGCCGCGCCCTGGCCCTGGAGGCCGTGGCGCAGCTGCATCGCCAGCCGGGCCTGCCGCTGCGCACGCTGGAAATGGTCGCGCGGGACAAGGCCTGCGAGCATCCGGACAAAGCCTGTCACGGCGAATCCTGTCCGTTGGCCAAGGGCTTCTATGACCGTCTGCCCGCGGCACGCGAAGACGCGGTACGCCTGCAGATTCTCGATCAGGCTCAAGTGCGTCAGACGGCCCTGGCGCATCAGATCTGTCCGTATTACCTGAGCCAGGAGCTGGCACGCTGGGCCGACATCGTCATTGGCGACTACAACTATTACTTCGACCTCAATGCCTTGCTGTTTGGCCTGGCGCAGGAGCGTCAATGGCGCCTGGCGGTGCTGGTCGATGAATCCCACAATCTGGTCGACCGGGCGCGCGGCATGTACAGCGCCACCCTCGACCAGCGCACGCTGCAAGCCGTACGCGTGTCGCCGCCCGCCAAACTCAAGAGTCCGTTGCAGCGCCTGAATCGCGAATGGAATGCGCTGCACGCTGATCAAGTCGCGCCGTATCAGGCGCACGCGCGCTTGCCGGACAAGCTGATCCTCACGCTGCTGCGCTGCATCAGCCTGATTGGCGACGAGATGAACGCCCAGCCCCAAGGCATCGATCCGCAGTTGCTGGACTTCTATTTTCAGGCGCTGCAGTTCACCCGCGTCGCCGAGCTGTTCGACGAGCACTATGTGTTCGACGTCAGCCGCCGCGATGCGCCCGGCAAGCGCGTGCAGTCGCAGTTGTGCCTGCGCAACATCGTTCCGGCGCCCTTGCTCGGGCCGCGGATCGCTGCGGCTCGCAGTACCGTCCTGTTTTCGGCCACGCTCAGCCCGCGACGCTATTACGCCGACCTGCTCGGCCTGCCCAAGGACCACGCCTGGATCGACGTGCAATCGCCGTTCAGTGCCGATCAGCTGGAGGTGCGCATCGTCGACGACATCTCCACGCGCTTCAACCATCGCCAGGCGTCGCTGGGCCCTATCGTGGAGTTGATCGCCAGGCAGTATCAGGCGCGACCGGGCAACTACCTGGCGTTTTTCAGCAGCTTCGACTATCTACAACAGATCGAGGCCTTGCTGGCCGAGCGTTATCCCCACATCGAGCAATGGGCTCAGGCACGCAAGATGGATGAAGGCGCGCGGCGGGACTTTCTTGCCCGTTTTACTTCCACCAGTCGAGGTGTAGGTTTTGCGGTGCTGGGCGGGGCATTCGGAGAGGGCATCGATTTGCCAGGCGATCGCTTGATCGGGGCCTTTATCGCGACCTTGGGGTTGGCCCAGTTCAATCCGGTGAACGAGCAGATCAAAGGGCGAATGAACGCGCTGTTCGGTGCGGGGTATGACTACACCTATCTTTATCCTGGGCTGTGCAAGGTGGTGCAGGCGGCGGGCAGGGTGATTCGTGGTCAGGAGGATCGGGGGGTGGTGGTGCTGATCGATGACCGGTTTGCCGAGGCGCGGGTCAAGAGTTTGTTTCCGCGGTGGTGGGCGGTTTAGTGTTCGGCTTGAGGGCCTCTTCGCGGGCAGAGCCCCGCTCCCACAAAATGAAAACCTGTGGGAGCGGGGCGGGCGGCGAGCTCTCTGCCCGCGAAGAGGCCACCACTGACACCCAGAAAAAAACCCGCCGAAGCGGGTTTTTTCATGCAGCCAGTCTTCAGCCTTTCACCACCACCGAACCCAACTGGAAGCCGGCGTGTTGCACCAGCTCCAGCAGCGGTTGCGGGTACACGCCGAGCAGGAATGCCAGCACCGCGATCGCCAGCAGCATCACGCCACCGGTGCGCTGTTCCCACTTGAGCGGGGCATCGGTGCGGCGCAGGTTTTTCTCCATCAGGTACAGAGTCACCATCACCCGCAGGTAGTAGAACACACCGATGGCGCTACCGATCACCAGCGCGCCGGTCAGCCACCACAGCTGCGATTCGACGCCCGTGGCGATGATGTAGAACTTGCCGATGAAACCGGCCGTCAGCGGAATGCCGGCCAGCGATAGCATCATCACGGTCAGCACGGCGGTGAGGTATGGACGGCGCCAGAACAGGCCGCGGTATTCGTACAATGCGTCGGCGTCACGGCCGTTGTAGGGCGAGGACATCAGGGTGATCACGCCGAAGGCACCCAGGCTGGTGATCACGTAGGTCACCAGATAGACACCGATCGCTTCCAGGGCCAGGCCCTTGCTGGCAACCAGCGCGATCAACAGGTAACCGAAGTGGGCGATGGAAGAGTAACCCAGCAGGCGCTTGAGGTTGCTCTGGGTCACCGCCAGCAGGTTGCCGATCAGGATCGACGCCACCGCAATCACCGCCAGCACATCGCTGAGCACACCACTGCTGGCGGCTGGCGAGAGCTGGAACAGACGCACCACCACGGCGAACACCGCGACCTTGCTGGCTGTTGCCAGAAAAGCGGCAACAGGTGCAGGGGCGCCTTCGTACACGTCCGGCGTCCACAGGTGGAAGGGCACCAGCGAGAGTTTGAACGCCAGACCAACCAGCATCATGGCCAGGCCCAACTGTGCCAGCGCACTCGGCACGCCGGTGGCGGCCAGCGCCAGGCCGATGCCCGAAAAGCTCAGGCTGCCGGCATCGGCGTACAGCAGCGCCATGCCGAACAGCAGGAACGCCGAACCGGCGGCCGACAGCACCATGTACTTGATGCCGCCTTCCAGCGAACGCTTGTTGAAGAAGGCGTAGGCGATCAACCCGTAGGTCGGCACCGACAGCAGCTCCAGGCCGATGAACAGACCGGCAAGGTGCTGCGCGCAGACCAGTACCAGTCCACCCAGGGCCGCCATCAGGATCAGCAGGTAAAGCTCTTCGCGGTTGCCCGGGTAGCCCGAGGAACCATCGCCCAGATAGGCGTGGGCCAGGGTCACGCAGGCCAGCGTTGCCACCAGGATCAGCGCCATGTACAGCGCGGCGAAATTGTCCACCTGCAGCAACGGCGTGACGGTGATGGGCGTGAGCTTGAGCACCGGCAGGATCGACAGCAGCGCCAGGTTCAGCCCTGCGCACGAAAGCAGGAAGGTTTGCGAATGGTTGCGCCGCCAGGCGATCGCCAGCATCACCGCAACGACGGTGACCGTGGTGATCAGCAGCGGCGCAAGCGCAATAAAGTGTTGAATCGTCAGGTCCATAGCGCTCTTACCGGGCCGAAGCGAGTTGAGTGAAGGCGGTGCCGAACCACTGCTGCACACCGGTCATGGTGGCGGCGGAAGTGTCGAGGAAGGGCTGCGGGTAGACGCCAAGCAGAATCAGCAGGCCCGCAAGGCCCAGCACCATGATCAGTTCGCGGTTGTCCATGCCGGCCAGTACCGCGTCCGACTTGGAAGGGCCGAAGTAGGCACGGTGGATCATGATCAGCGAGTAAACCGAGCCGAACACCAGGCCGGAGGTGGCCACGGCGGTGATCCACGGTGCCACGGTGAAGCTGCCCAAAAGGATCAGGAACTCGCCGACGAAGTTGCCGGTGCCTGGCAGACCCAGCGAAGCGGCCGCGAAGAACAGGCTGATCGCTGGCAGGTAGGCGATGCGCGACCACAGACCGCCCATCTCACGCATGTCACGGGTGTGCAGGCGTTCGTACAGTTGACCGCTGAGGATGAACAGCGCGGCGGCCGACAGACCGTGGGCCAGCATCTGCACCACGGCGCCCTGCAAGGCCTGCTGGGTACCGGAGTAGATACCGATCAGCACGAAGCCCATGTGCGAGACGCTGGAGAAGGCGATCAGGCGCTTGATGTCGGTCTGCGCGAACGCCAGGAAGGCGCCGTAGAAAATACCGATCAGGCCCAGGGTCATGGCGATGGGTGCGAATTCCGCCGAGGCATTGGGGAACAGCGGCAAGGCGAAGCGCAGGATGCCGTAGGCCGCGGTTTTCAGCAGGATACCGGCCAGGTCCACGGAACCGGCGGTCGGCGCCTGTGCGTGAGCGTCGGGCAGCCAGGAGTGGAACGGCACCACCGGCAGCTTCACCGCGAAGGCGATGAAGAAGCCCAGCATCAGCAGGTATTCGACATGTTCCGGCAACTGAGCCTTGAGCAGGTCACTGTAGTTGAAGGTCATCACGCCAGTGTTGCTGTAGTTGAACAGCACCAGGCCCAGGATCGCCACCAGCATGATCAGGCCGCTGGCCTGGGTGAAGATGAAGAACTTGGTCGCGGCATAGATCCGGGTCTTCTTGCCGTCCGAGGAGCTGTGACCCCAGAGCGCGATGAGGAAATACATCGGCACCAGCATCATTTCCCAGAAGAAGAAGAACAGGAACAGGTCCAGTGCCAGGAACACACCGACCACGCCGCCCAGGATCCACATCAGGTTGAGGTGGAAGAAGCCGACGTGGCGCTGGATCTCTTTCCACGAACACAGGACCGAGAGCATTCCCAGCAGGCCGGTGAGCAGAATCATCAGCAGCGACAGGCCGTCCAGTGCCAGGTGCACGCTGATGCCGAAGCGCTGGATCCAGTTGAGCTTGAACTCGTAGGCCCAGGCCGGTTCGCCACCGGGTGCAGGGGCCAGGGTGTAGTCGCCATGGGCCCACAGCCAGAGGCCGAGAGCAAGTTCCAGGGACATGGTCAGCAAGGCGATCCAGCGGGGCAGGGTAGCGCTGCTGCGCTCCGCTACCCAGCACAGAAGGCCGCCGATGAAGGGGATCAGGATCAGCCAGGGCAAAATCATGACGGGCTCGTTTCCTTTCGCAAAGTCACAGGATTCATATCAGACCGCCGCCAGCACGACAGCGCCGAGCACCAGCACGGCGCCCGCGGCGATCGAAGCGGCATACCAGCGCAACTGACCGGTCTCGGTACGGCTCATGGCGTTGTTGCCGCCCTTGGCCGTACGCGGGATCAAGCCAATCACCTGGTCGACCGGGTCCTTGCGCAACAGGTGGCTGATCAGCAGATAAGGTTTGACGAACAGCTTGTCGTAGATCCAGTCGAAGCCCCAGGCGGCGAACCACCAGGCCGACAGCATCCGGCCGATACCGCTGTTGGCGACCGACGTGGCGAAGCTGCGCTTGCCGAGGAACAGCATGGCTGCCAGCAGGATACCGGCCAGGGCGATGGCGCCCGACGCGATCTCCAGGCTGTGCTTGGCTTCGCCACCGGCATGGCCGACGCTCTGCGGCAGCACACCGGCCAATGGCGGATGGATCCAGGCACCGATGAAGGTCGACAGCACGATCAGCACGCCCAACGGCAACCAGTGGGCAACCCCGTGGCCGGCATGGGCCTCGGTCTTGGCTTCGCCGTGGAAGGTGATGAAGATCAGGCGGAAGGTGTACAGCGAGGTCATGAACGCACCCACCAGACCGGCGTACAGCAAGCCGTTGTTGCCGCTGGCGAAGGCTTCCCAGAGGATCTCGTCCTTGGAGTAGAAGCCGGCCGTCAGCAACGGCAGGGCCGCCAGGGCCGAACCGCCGACGATGAAACTGGCGTAGGCCAGCGGCAGCTTCTTCCACAGGCCGCCCATCTTGAAGATGTTCTGCTCGTGGTGGCAGGCGACGATCACGGCACCGGAGGCGAGGAACAGCAGCGCCTTGAAAAAGGCGTGGGTCATCAGGTGGAAAATCGCGCCGTCCCAGGCGCCAACGCCCAGGGCCAGGAACATGTAGCCGATCTGGCTCATGGTCGAATAGGCCAGGATGCGCTTGATGTCGGTCTGCACCAGCGCGGCGAAGCCGGCCAGCACCAGGGTGACACCACCGACCACGCCCACCAGATGCAGAATGTCCGGGGCCAGGGAGAACAGGCCGTGGGTCCGGGCGATCAGGTAGACGCCTGCGGTGACCATGGTCGCGGCGTGGATCAGTGCCGACACCGGAGTAGGACCGGCCATGGCGTCTGCCAGCCAGGTCTGCAGGGGCAGTTGCGCGGATTTACCCACGGCGCCACCGAGCAGCATCAGCGTGGCCAGGACGATCCAGAAATCGCCGACCTTGAAGTGCTCGGGCGCACGCACCAGCAGTTCCTGAATGTTCAGCGTGCCCAGTTGCTGGAACAGGATGAACAGGCCGATGGCCATGAACACGTCGCCGATGCGGGTGACGATGAACGCCTTGAGCGCTGCGTTGCCGTTGTTGCGGTTGCCGTAGTAGAAACCGATCAACAGGTACGAGCACAGGCCCACGCCTTCCCAACCGAAGTAGATGAACAGCAGGTTGTCGCCCAGGATCAGGAACAGCATGCTGGCAATGAACAGGTTGGTGTAGGCGAAGAAGCGCGAGTAGCCCTCTTCACCGCGCATGTACCAAGAGGCGAACAGGTGGATCAGGAAACCCACGCCCACTACCACGCCGAGCATGGTGATCGACAGGCCGTCCAGGTACAGGGTGAAGTTGGGTTCGAACCCGTCCACCGACATCCAGCGCCACAGCAGTTGGGTGTATACGCCACCTTCGGGTGGAGCAACGTTGAACTGCCAGATGACGTAGGCGGCGACGATCGCCGACAGGCCGATGGAGCCGACGCCGATCAGCGCCGAGAGGTTTTCCGAGAAGCGCCCGCGGGAGAACGACAGCAGCAAAAAGCCGATCAGCGGGAATACGAAGGTCAGAAAGATCAGGTTCATCCGCGCATCTCACTGGCAGCGTCGATGTCGAGCGTGTGGAAGCGGCGATACAGCTGCATCAGGATCGCCAGGCCAATCGAGGCCTCGGCCGCTGCCAGGGTGATCACCAGGATGAACATGATCTGTCCATCGGGTTGACCCCAGCGCGCACCGGCCACGATGAACGCCAGGGCAGAGGCGTTCATCATGATTTCCAGACTCATCAACACGAAAAGAATGTTACGGCGGACCATCAGGCCGACCAGACCAAGGGTGAACAGGATGCCGGCGACTGCCAGGCCATGCTCTAGAGGGATAGCGGGCATCTGTTTACTCCTTTTCCGTGCGGCCGAGGTGGAACGCCGTCACCGCTGCGGCGAGCAGCAGCATCGACGCCAGTTCGACCACCAGCAGGTAAGGCCCGAACAGGCTGATGCCGACGGCCTTGGCGTCGACCGTGGTCTGACCGATACCGGCAGCGCTGGGGTTGGCGAACAGCACGTACAGCAGTTCGAGCAGCAGCAGCGCACCGAGGAAGACCGGACCTGCCCAGATACCGGGCTTGAGCCACACCCGTTCCTGCTGCACCGAGGCCGGGCCCAGGTTGAGCATCATCACCACGAAGACGAACAGCACCATGATGGCGCCGGCGTAGGCGATCACTTCGAGCACACCGGCGAACGGTGCGCCCAGGGCGAAGAAGGTCATGGCCACGGCGATCAACGAGATGATCAGATAGAGCAGGGCGTGTACGGGGTTGGTATTGGTGATCACCCTGAGGGTGGACACCACCGCGATACCCGACGCGAAATAGAAAGCGAATTCCATCTTTCTTCCTTAAGGGAGCAAGCTCTTCACGTTGATCGGCTGGGCTTCGTTCTGCGCGGCGCCTTTGGGCTTGCCGGCGACGGCCATGCCGGCCACGCGATAGAAGTTGTAGTCGGGGTTCTTGCCGGGTCCGGAGATCAGCAGGTCTTCCTTCTCGTACACCAGGTCCTGGCGCTTGAACTCGGCCATCTCGAAGTCCGGCGTGAGCTGGATCGCGGTGGTCGGGCAGGCTTCTTCGCACAGGCCGCAGAAGATGCAGCGCGAGAAGTTGATCCGGAAGAAGTCCGGGTACCAGCGACCGTCCTCGGTTTCTGCTTTCTGCAGCGAGATGCAGCCTACCGGACAGGCCACCGCGCAAAGGTTGCAGGCCACGCAGCGCTCTTCGCCGTCAGGGTCGCGGGTCAGGACGATGCGGCCGCGGTAGCGCGGCGGCAGGTACACGGCTTGCTCGGGGTATTGCAGGGTGTCGCGCTTACGGAAGCCATGGCCGAAGACCATGATCAGGCTGCGCAGCTGCGTGCCCGTTCCTTTTACGATGTCACCGATATATTTGAACATGGGTCAATTCCTCACTGAACCGTGCCGGCGGGCGTGTTCAACAACACGATCGCGGCGGTCACCAGCATGTTGATCAGGGTCAGTGGCAGGCAGAACTTCCAGCTGAAATCCATTACCTGGTCGTACCGGGGGCGCGGGATGGAAGCGCGCAGCAGGACGAACAGCATGATGAAGAACGCGGTTTTCAGTGCGAACCAGACGAACGACAGTTGCGGCAAGATCCCGAAAGGCCCGTGCCAGCCGCCGAAGAACAGCGTCACCAGCAAAGCCGAGATCAGGATGATGCCGATGTATTCACCTACGAAGAACATGCCCCATTTCATCCCGGCGTATTCGATGTGGTAACCATCGGCCAATTCCTGCTCGGCCTCGGGCTGGTCGAACGGGTGACGGTGCGTCACGGCAACGCCTGCGACGAAGAAGGTACAGAAGCCGAAGAACTGCGGAATGATGAACCACAGGTTCTGCGCCTGGTACTCGACGATGTCGCGCATGTTGAAGGAACCGGCCTGGATCACGATGCCCATCAGCGACAGGCCCATGAACACTTCGTACGACACGGTCTGCGCGGAAGCCCGCAAGCTGCCCAGCAGGGCGTACTTGTTGTTGCTCGCCCAACCGGCGAACAAGACGGCATACACCGACAGGCCGGCCATGGCGAAGAAGAACAGCAGTCCGATGTTCAGGTCGGCCACGCCCCAGGTGGGGGTGATCGGGATGATCGCGAAGGCGATCAGCAGGGCGCTCATGGCCACCACCGGTGCCAGGGTGAAGATCACCTTGTCGACGAAGGGTGGGTTCCAGTCTTCCTTGAAGAACATCTTCAGCATGTCGGCCGCGATCTGGAACATGCCGAACGGACCGACCCGGTTCGGGCCGTAGCGATCCTGCCACCAGCCCAGCAGGCGACGCTCGACGAAGCTGAGCAGCGCGCCGCAGATGACCACCGCCAGCATGATGACCAGGGCCTTGACCACACCGATGATGATGTCGATCACTTCAGGGGTGAACCAGGTCATTGTGCTGCCTCCTGCAGGCCTTCGACGGACGCGCCGGCGAACGCCGGTGGGATCCCGGCCAGGCCGGCGGGCAAGCCCACCAGGCCGGCGCCCAGTTCCTCGCTGATGCGCAGCGGCAGGCGCAGGGCCTGGCCAGCCAAGGTCAGGCTGAGCAGGGCACCGTCGTTGACGCCCAGGCGGTCGGCTTCGGACTTGGCCAGGGCCACGTAGGCCTGGGGAATGCGCTCCTGTACCGGCGCGGCACGCGAGGAATTCTCCTCGCTGCCGAACAGGTGGTAGAACGGCACCGCTTGCCAGGTACCGCGCGCCGGAGAAAACGCGCCGGGAACGCTGGCGAACCAGCCGAGGCCATCGCCCTGGCTTTCGATCAGGCGCGTACCGGGGTCACCGGCACGCAGGTGACCACCCACTTCGTCCTGGAACTTGTTCCAGGCCTGCGGCGAGTTCCAGCCCGGCGACCAGGCGAACGGCACCTGCTGATGCGGTTCGACGGAGCCCGAGTAGCCTTCCATGGAGAACGAGAACGCCGTGTCGGTATCTTGCGGTGTCCGTGGCTCGTGCACGCTGATGTTGGCGCGCATGGCGGTACGGCCGCTGTAGCGCAGCGGTTCGCGTGCCAGCTTCAGGCCCTTGATGCGGAACGAGGCCGACGGTGCGGCATCGACGATGCGCGCCAGTTGCGGTGCGCTGTTGGCCACCGCGGCGGTCACGTGATCGAGCTGAGTCCAGTCCACCGGCTTGTTCAGCAAGGTGCTGCGCAGCGCGTGCAACCAGCGCCAGCCTTCGTGGATCAGGATGCTGGAATCCAGGTAGACCGGGTCGAACACCTGGAAGAATCGCTGGGCGCGGCCTTCCTGGCTGACCAGGGTGCCATCGCCTTCGGCGAAGCTGGCGGCCGGCAGGACCAGATGGGCGCGCTCGACGGTGCGGGTGTGCTGGTGGTCGGCAACGATGACCACCTTGGCGGCGTTCAGCGCAGCGTCGACCTTGGCAGCGTCGACACGGGTGTAGAGGTCGTTTTCGAGGATCACCAGCGCGTCGGCATGGCCATCGATCACGGCCTGCAGTGCGTCGTCGACCGAGTCGCCGCCGAGCATCGCCAGGCCCATGCTGTTGGCTTCCGGGACGATCAGGCTCAGCGAACCGGCCTTGTCGCGGCCCTTCAAGGCCTTGGCGATATTGCCTGCGGCTTCGATCAGGGCGTTGCAACCCAGCGAAGTCCCACTGACGATCAGCGGACGCTTGGCCGCCACCAGGGCATCGGCGATACGCTGCGCCAGTTCCAGGGCTTCGCTGTCCAGACCGGCCACCGCTGGTGCGCTCGGGTCGATCGCGTGGGCAACGGCAAACCCGATGCGCGCCAGATCTTCCGGCGCGGCGTGGACGCACTCTTCGGCAACGTCGTCGAGTTTGGTGTCGGTCAGGCTGGCGATGAACAGCGGGTTCAGCTCGTGCTGACCGATGTTCTTCACTGCGGCGTCGAGCCATGGCTGCACGCGCATGGCTTCGGCCATCGCCTCGGCCTTGCCTTTCACCGATTGCCGCAGTGCCAGTGCCATGCGCGCCGCGGTCTGGGTCAGGTCTTCACCGAGCACGAACACCGCGTCGTGGTCTTCCACCTCGCGCAGGCTCGGGATAGGCAGCGGGCTGCTGCGCAGCACCTGCAAGGCCAGGCGGATGCGCGAAAGCTCGCCGGCTTCGATACCGCTGTAGAAGTGCTGGGCACCGACCAGTTCGAGCAGGGCGTAGTTGCTTTCCAGGCTGGCACGTGGCGAGCCGATGCCGACGATGTTGCGGCCACGCAGCAGGTCGGCGGCCTTGTCCAGCGCCTCGTCCAGGCCCAGCTTGCGGTTGCCTTCGGCCAGCAGCGGCTGGCGTGGGCGATCCTTGCGGTTGACGTAGCCATAACCGAAGCGGCCGCGGTCGCACAGGAAATAGTGGTTCACCGAACCGTTGTAGCGGTTCTCGATACGGCGCAGCTCACCGTAGCGCTCGCCCGGGCTGATGTTGCAGCCACTGGAGCAGCCGTGGCAGATGCTTGGGGCGAACTGCATGTCCCACTTGCGGTTGTAGCGCTCGGAGTGGGTCTTGTCAGTGAACACACCGGTCGGGCAGACCTCGGTCAGGTTGCCGGAAAACTCGCTTTCCAGGGTACCGTCCTCGACCCGTCCGAAATAGACGTTGTCGTGGGCGCCGAACACGCCCAGGTCGGTGCCGCCAGCGTAGTCTTTATAGAAGCGCACGCAGCGATAGCACGCGATGCAGCGGTTCATCTCGTGCGCGATGAACGGGCCCAGCTCCTGGTTCTGGTGGGTACGCTTGCTGAAGCGATAGCGGCGTTCGTTGTGACCGGTCATCACGGTCATGTCTTGCAGGTGGCAGTGACCGCCTTCCTCGCACACCGGGCAGTCGTGCGGGTGGTTGGTCATCAGCCATTCGACGACACTGGCGCGAAAGGCCTTGGATTCTTCGTCTTCGATGGAGATCCAGGTGTTGTCGGTGGCAGGCGTCATGCACGACATGACGATGCGACCACGGGTGTCGTTCTCGTCGGTGTACTGCTTGACTGCGCACTGGCGGCAGGCGCCGACGCTGCCCAGCGCCGGGTGCCAGCAGAAATACGGGATGTCGAGGCCCAGCGACAGACAAGCCTGTAACAGGTTGTCTGCGCCATCGACCTCGAGCGCTTTGCCGTCTACGTGGATAGTGGCCATGGTTCAAGTTCTTCGTTGGCCCGTTGTCAGCGGGCGTGGCTAATGGAAATCTTGTTATTCGCCCGGCGCAGCCAGCGATGGCGCGTCAACGGGCGATACCGGCGGCACGGGCCGCCGGGCGTGCATCGAGTCAGGCGCCGGCCATGGTGGGGGTGGCCACCTGGGTCAGGCTGCCTGGCGTGACGGGCTTGATGCCCGCCTCGAACTCGGCACGGAAATATTTGATCGCGCTGCCCAAGGGCTCCACGGCACCGGGCGCGTGGGCACAGAAGGTCTTGCCGGGGCCGAGGAAACCGACCAGGCCCAGCAGGGTTTCGATGTCCCCTGGCTGGCCGTTGCCGGTCTCGATGGCGCGCAGCAGCTTGACGCTCCACGGCAAGCCGTCGCGGCAAGGGGTGCAGAAGCCACAGGACTCGCGGGCGAAGAACTCTTCCATGTTGCGCAGCAGCGACACCATGTTGACGCTGTCGTCCACGGCCATCGCCAGGCCCGTACCCATCCGGGTGCCGACCTTGCCGATGCCGCCGGCGTACATCTGCGCATCCAGGTGTTCGGGCAACAGGAAACCGGTACCGGCGCCGCCGGGCTGCCAGCACTTGAGGGTGAAGCCGTCGCGCATGCCACCGGCATAGTCTTCGAACAGCTCGCGGGCGGTGATGCCGAACGGCAGCTCCCACAGGCCGGGGTTCTTGACCTTGCCGGAGAAGCCCATCAGCTTGGTGCCGTGGTCTTCACTGCCTTCGCGAGCCAGCGACTTGTACCAGTCGATGCCGTTGCCGACGATGGCCGGCACGTTGCACAGGGTTTCGACGTTGTTCACACAGGTCGGCTTGCCCCACACGCCGACGGCGGCAGGGAAGGGCGGCTTGGAGCGCGGGTTGGCGCGGCGACCTTCCAGGGAGTTGATCAGGGCGGTTTCTTCACCGCAGATGTAACGCCCGGCACCGGTGTGCACGAACAGCTCGAAGTCGAAACCCGACCCCAGGATGTTCTTGCCCAGCAGGCCGGCGGCCTTGGCTTCCTGCACCGCGCGGTTCAGGTGCTTGGCGGCGGTGGTGTACTCGCCCCGCAGGAAGATGTAGCCGCGATAGGCTTTCAGCGCACGGGCGGAGATCAGCATGCCTTCGATCAGCAGATGAGGCTGCTGCTCCATGAGCATGCGGTCTTTCCAGGTGTTGGGTTCCATTTCATCCGCGTTGCACAGCAGGTAGCGGATGTTCATGGATTCGTCTTTGGGCATCAGGCCCCATTTGACGCCGGTGGGGAAGCCCGCACCGCCGCGGCCCTTGAGGCCCGAATCCTTCACCGTCTGCACGATGTCGTCCTGCGACATGTCGGCGAACGCCTTGCGGGCGGCGGCGTAGCCGTCCTTGGCCTGGTACTCGTCGAGCCAGATCGGCTCGCCGTCGTCGCGCAGGCGCCAGGTCAGCGGATGGGTTTCAGCGGCGCGGGCAATGGTATTGGCCGGGCCGAACGAGGTGAGCTTCATACGTAGCCCTCCAGCAGTTGGGCCACGCCAGCGGGCTGGACGTCGCCAAAGGTATCGTCGTCGATCATCAGCGCCGGGGCCTTGTCGCAGTTGCCCAGGCAGCACACCGGCAGGAGGGTGAAGCGGCCGTCGGCGGTGGTCTGGCCCAGGCCGATGCCCAGCTTGCTCTGGATTTCGCTGACCACCGACTCGTGGCCACCGATGTAGCAGACCATCGAGTCGCAGACGCGAATGATGTGGCGGCCCACAGGCTGGCGGAAAATCTGGCTATAGAAGGTGGCCACGCCTTCGACGTCACTGGCCGGAATGCCCAGTATCTCGCCGATGGCGTACAACGCGCCGTCGGGGACCCAGCCACGTTCCTTCTGGACGATCTTCAGGGCTTCGATGGACGCCGCGCGCGGGTCTTCGTAGTGGTGCAGCTCGTGCTCGATGGCCGAGCGCTCGGTTTCGCTCAAGGCGAAACGGTCTGTCTGGATAAGCGTGCTGTTCATGCTTAGCGGTCCACGTCGGCCATAACGAAGTCGATACTACCCAGGTACGCGATCAAGTCCGCGACCATGCTGCCTTTGATCACCGAGGGGATCTGCTGCAGGTGCGGGTAGCTTGGGGTGCGTATGCGGGTACGGTAGCTCATGGTGCCGCCGTCGCTCGTCAGGTAATAGCTGTTGATGCCCTTGGTCGCTTCGATCATCTGGAAGGATTCGTTGGCCGGCATCACCGGGCCCCACGAAACCTGCAGGAAGTGCGTGATCAAGGTTTCGATGTGCTGCAGCGTGCGCTCCTTGGGCGGCGGCGTGGTCAGCGGATGATCCGCCTTGTACGGGCCTTCGGGCATGTTGCGCATGCACTGTTCGATGATCCGGATGCTCTGGCGCATTTCTTCCACGCGCACCATGCAGCGATCATAGGCGTCGCCGTTGTGGGCCAGCGGCACTTCGAACTCGAAGTTCTCGTAGCCCGAATACGGACGCGCCTTGCGCAGGTCGAAATCGCAACCGGTGGAGCGCAGGCCGGCACCGGTGACGCCCCATTCCAGGGCTTCCTTGGTGTTGTAGGCGGCGACGCCGATGGTGCGGCCCTTGAGGATGCTGTTCTGCAGCGCGGCCTTGGTGTATTCGTCGAGGCGCTTGGGCATCCACTCGATGAAGTCCTTGACCAGCTTTTCCCAGCCGCGCGGCAGGTCGTGGGCGACGCCGCCGATGCGGTACCAGGCCGGGTGCAGGCGGAAACCGGTGATGGCTTCGATCACCGTGTAGGCCTTCTGCCGGTCGGTGAAGGTGAAGAACACCGGGGTCATGGCGCCGACGTCCTGGATGTAGGTGCCCAGGAACAGCAGGTGGCTGGTGATGCGGAAGAATTCGGCCATCATGATGCGGATGGTGTCGACCTTCTGCGGCACCTTGATGCCGGCCAGCTTCTCGACGGCCAGCACGTAGGGCAGGTTGTTCATCACCCCGCCCAGGTAATCGATGCGGTCGGTATAGGGGATGAAGCTGTGCCACGACTGGCGCTCGGCCATTTTCTCGGCACCACGGTGGTGGTAGCCGATGTCGGGCACACAGTCGACGATCTCTTCACCGTCCAGTTGCAGGATGATGCGGAAGGCACCGTGCGCCGAAGGGTGGTTCGGGCCCAGGTTGAGGAACATGTAGTCCTCGTTGGTGCCCGAACGCTTCATGCCCCAGTCTTCGGGCTTGAAGCGCGCGGCTTCCTCTTCCAGCTGCTGCTTGGCCAGGGTCAGGCTGTAGGGGTCGAATTCGGTCGCGCGCGCCGGGTAGTCCTTGCGCAGCGGATGGCCTTCCCAGGTCGGCGGCATCATGATGCGCGACAGGTGCGGGTGGCCGGCGAAGTCGATGCCGAACATGTCCCAGACTTCACGCTCGTACCAGTTGGCGTTGGGCCAGATACCGGTGATCGTCGGCAGGTTCAGATCGCCTTCGTTCAAGGCCACCTTGAGCATGACGTCGCTGTTACGCTCGACCGACAGCAGGTGGTAGAACACGGTGAAGTCGCCGGCGCTGGGGATCGCGCGGCGATGGGTGCGCAGGCGCTCGTCCACACCGTGCAGGTCGTACAGCATGCTGTAGGGCTTGGGCACGTTGCACAGGAACGTGAGGATCTCGACCAGCTTGGCACGAGCCACCCACAGTACCGGCATGCCGGTGCGGGTTTCCTGGGCGAGGAAGGCCTCGGGGCCAAAGCGCTGGTTCAGTTCGACGACCACGTCTTGGTCGTCAGCCTTGTAAGGCGGGATATACAGAGCGGTGTCCGCTGTTGTCATGGTCTCGGTCGCTATCGGTCAACTACGGTGTGAAGCCAGGGTTCTCGCCTGCCGTTGCAGGCGTGGAAGGCGCTGGATCAGACTTCGTCGGGGCTGCGCAGGTTGGTTACCGCGATACGCTGTTCGCGGCGCTGTTCCTTCTGCGACGGCATCTCGGCGCGGTACACGCCTTGATCACCGACGACCCAGGACAGCGGGCGACGCTCTTGGCCAATCGACTCCTGCAACAGCATCAGGCCTTGCAGGAAAGCTTCAGGGCGCGGCGGGCAGCCAGGCACGTAGACGTCCACGGGGAGGAACTTGTCGACCCCCTGAACCACCGAGTAGATGTCGTACATGCCACCGGAGTTGGCGCACGAACCCATGGAAATGACCCACTTGGGTTCGAGCATCTGCTCGTAGAGACGCTGGATGATCGGCGCCATCTTGATGAAGCAGGTGCCGGCGATGACCATGAAGTCGGCCTGGCGCGGCGAGGCCCGGATAACTTCGGCGCCGAAGCGGGCGATGTCGTGGGGCGCCGTGAAGGCCGTGGTCATTTCCACGTAGCAGCACGAGAGACCGAAGTTGTACGGCCACAGGGAGTTCTTGCGACCCCAGTTGACCGCGCCGCTGAGGACGTCTTCGAGTTTGCCCATGAAGATGTTCTTGTGAACCTGATCTTCTAGGGGGTCGGAAACAGTTTCCCTGGTGCCGATGGGATACTGCTCGTTGGGAGCATCGGGGTCGATCCGGGTGAGATTGTATTGCATTGCCAAAGCCTCATTGTTTCAGCTTCGCCTGCCGCTTGCGACGAGCTTCCGGAGCCCAGTCAAGGGCGCCCACTCGGAACAGGTAGACAAGACCTGCCAACAGAATTGCTATGAAAACGAGAGCTTCGACGAATCCGGTCCAGCCGCTTTCGCGGACGGACACAGACCAGGCAAAGAGAAAGAGGGCTTCGATATCGAAGATCACGAACAGCATCGCGACCAGATAGAATTTGGCGGAAAGGCGCAGACGGGCGCTGCCGACCGGCAGCATGCCGGATTCGAAGGGTTCGTTCTTGCTGCGTCCGAAGGCTTTGCTGCCCAGCAGGCTGGAGAGCCCGAGCATGAACGCGCACAGACCGGCAACACCGAGAAGGAAGATGGCAAAGCCCCAGTTGTGGGCGATGAGTCCTGTCGAATCGGGCATGCTGGTTTCCTTGGCAGGGGCCTGGGCCGCTGAATTGAATGAAGTGTCGCAGTGACGATATGTCGCAGCAGAATCGATCGCGGTGATTTTATGGGTAAAAGCCAGGCAAGTAAATTTCGGATCGCAAATTAATTCGTATCATTACGCACATAGGCTTATTCAATGTAGCTCATGCTGGGGTTTTGGCAGGGTTTATGAAGAATATTCAACGCTGACAAGCTTTTACCGTCACTGTGTTTATATCTTAATGATAATTAATATCATTTACGGGCTAGTGCTGTTGTTCAAGTTGGGATAATTAACTGCGCTGAGTGTTTTACTGGGATATTCGATTGTCGGCATTGCGCCAGATCAATCGATCATGCAAAAAAACCGCCAGGCATTCGCCACGGCGGCTTCAAACCACACCCCCTCCCTTGTGGGAGCGGGTTCTACCCGCGAAAGCCACACCACGGTCCGCCAGATACACCGCACCAATCCTTTCGCGGGCAGAGCCCGCTCCCAGAGGGATCGATGGCAGCCCCTTGTGGGAGCGGGTTCTACCCGCGAAGGCCACGCTGCGGTCTGCCAGATACAACGTGGCGAATTCTTCGCGGGCAGAGCCCGCTCCCACAGGGATCGATGGCACCCTCCTGTGGGAGCGGGTTCTACCCGCGAAGGCCGCGCTGSGGTTTGGCAGGTACAACGCGCTGAATCCTTCGCGGGCAGAGCCCGCTSCCACAGGGATATCTGCTACCCAAGAAGGCAGCTGCTCCCCTGGGGGAGCAGATGCCTAGGGGGTCAGTGGAACTGCTCTTCCTCGGTGGAGCCGGTGAGTGCAGTGACCGACGAGGCGCCGCCCTGGATCACGGTGGTCATGTCGTCGAAGTAGCCGGTGCCCACTTCCTGCTGGTGTGCCACGAAGGTGTAGCCCTTTTCCGCATCGGCGAACTCTTGCTCCTGCAGCTTCACGTATGCGGTCATGTCGTTGCGCGCGTAGTCGTGGGCCAGGCTGAACATGCCGTGCCACATGTTGTGGATCCCGGCCAGGGTGATGAACTGGTGCTTATAGCCCATCGCCGACAGCTCACGCTGGAATTTGGCGATGGTTGCGTCATCCAGGTTCTTCTTCCAGTTGAAGGATGGCGAGCAGTTGTACGAGAGCAACTGGTCCGGGTACTCGCGCTTGATGGCCTCGGCGAAGCGACGTGCCTCGTCCAGATCCGGCTTGGCGGTTTCGCACCAGATGAGATCGGCATAGGGCGCGTAGGCCAAACCGCGGGCGATCGCCTGATCCAGACCAGCACGCACTTTGTAGAAGCCCTCGGGCGTACGGGTGCCCGTCACGAACGGCTGGTCGTAAGGGTCGCAGTCCGAGGTCAGCAGGTCGGCCGCGTTGGCATCGGTCCGCGCCAGGATGATCGTCGGCACGCCAGCGACGTCTGCAGCCAGGCGCGCGGCGGTGAGCTTCTGTACGGCCTCCTGGGTCGGCACCAGCACCTTGCCGCCCATGTGCCCGCATTTTTTCACCGAAGCCAGCTGATCTTCGAAGTGCACGCCGGCGGCGCCTGCTTCGATCATGCTCTTCATCAGTTCATAGGCATTGAGCACGCCACCGAACCCGGCTTCGGCATCGGCCACGATCGGTGCGAAGTAGTCGATGTAGCCCTGGTCGCCTGGGTTCTTGCCCGCTTTCCACTGAATCTGGTCGGCCCGTCGAAACGAGTTGTTGATGCGCTTGACCACGGTCGGCACCGAGTCGACCGGGTACAGCGACTGGTCGGGGTACATGGATTCGGCGGAGTTGTTGTCGGCCGCGACCTGCCAGCCCGACAGGTAGATGGCCTGAATGCCGGCCTTGACCTGCTGCACCGCCTGGCCGCCGGTGAGCGCGCCCATGCAGTTGACGAAGTCCTTGTCGGGGCGGAATGACGGCTTGGCGCCCTGGGTCACCAGGTTCCAGAGCTTCTCCGCGCCAAGGCGGGCCAACGTGTGCTCGGGTTGAACCGAGCCGCGCAGGCGGACCACGTCGGCGGGCGAGTAGTTGCGCGTTACACCTTTCCAGCGCGGGTTTTCAGCCCAGTCTTTTGCAAGGGCCGCTTCTTGTTGTTCGCGTGTCAGTGCCATGGAGATAAACCTCGTGCATAGGTTCGATGATGGGGTGCTGCGCCAGGCGCTGCGTGTGCCGAACACTTGATCGGCGCTCGCCGAACCTGCGCGTGCCGGTGGGCAGGAGGAGCGGTTCGGTGAGGGCGAGGCCATCATGCCCCACGGATTTTCTGCACGTCAAACGTTTTGTAGTTAAAAATACAAAGCACTACATTTCTTTCGAATCAGCGACTGGGCGGTCAGTTTTCGGGGCCTTGGTCGTCCGCATGTCTTTGGAGCAGGCGGCGAGCCATCGGCTCAATCCAGCGCGTCGACTTTCACGCGCACGGTGGTGTCGTTTCGGCCTTGAGTGCTGTACTGGCGGGCGATGCCTTGCTGATTGATGCTCGAATGTTCGTTCATCCCAGCCACGGTGATCCATTCGCCGAGCCGACCACTGAGAGTGGATTGAGTGCTTTGCACGTTGACCACGTCTGCCCGTTCCTGGCTCATGCGGTCGTTGTTTGTAGCGATGTTGAGATGCACTACATCGCCGGTCAGGCTGGCCGTGACGTAGAAGCCTTGAGTCACCTCGCGGTATTCGGTCTGCGCTTGCAGGCGACCATAGGCGTCGGTGCCGGCTGTGGTCAGCGGGACGCTTTGGCCGATCTGGATCAGGGCGGGGCTGCCTTCGCTGGCCTGTACCTGCTGCACGCCACCGCTGCGGTTGTCGGTGCCGTACTGGATGATGCGCGTGGTGCCGCCGCCGTTGACCCGATAGCCGCGCTGGTTGGCCGTATTGCTGTCGCTGGTGTCGACGCTGATCAGCAGCCTTCGCGCCGGCTTGTCCAGCTGTTCGAGCAAAGCGGTAAGTTCGTCGAGCTTGTCCGGTTCGGCGTTGACCACCAACTGGTTGCCATAGGCCGCGACGGTGCCGTCACGTCCCACCAGCTGCTGGGCAATGGGAAGAATGTCGGCACTGGTGCGATAGTGAAGCGGCAAGACCTGTGTGGCGGCGTTGGCCCCGGTGGCGAGGCACAACAGCAGGCTGGCGAACAGAAGGTGCAGCGGCATGTCCATGATCTCCGCATTGAGTGTGCGGACCAGTATGGCACGCTGGAGCCGCCGGTCGCGGTGCATCAGACAACCCGCAGCGCGCGTTCGCGGCCGATGGCCGTTCCTACAGGTCCGACGCATTCCTGCTTGTAGGAGCGGTCCGTGGCCGCGAACGGTGCGCTGGGGTGTGTCGGGCAGACCGCAGCGCGATCAATCCTGCGTGCGGACCATGTCCACATGGGGCAGGCCGGCTTCGAGAAATTCGCCGCTGACGACGCGGAAGCCATGGTGTTCGTAGAACGCCGTGGCGTGCACCTGAGCACTGAGTTTCTGTTCGCGCAGACCCAGCGAATTGGCATGGGCGATGACCGCTTGCAGCAGTTTGTCGCCCACCCGCAGCCCACGCCAATCCTTGAGCACCGAGACTCGCCCGATCTCGCCGTCGGCAAGCAGGCGGGCAGTACCTACCGCGTAGTCGCCTTCGACGGCCAGGAAATGCACCGCGCTCAGATCGTCCTCGTCCCACTCGAGTTCGGCCGGAATCGACTGCTCGGCGATGAACACCGCCTCGCGAATGCGCCGGATGTCTCGGTTGTCCTTGTGCCAGTCGGCCACGCGCACTTCGATGCTATTCATCGATGGCGAACCCCAGGCTCCCTTGCTTCACCAACTCGCAAAGCAACGCGCGACCCTGCTCGTCATTCATCCACGGCCCCAGGTTGTCGATGTGCAAGGCATCGGCCGCGCAGATCAACTTCAGCAGATCGCGCAGCTCGCCCGGCAATAGGCGGCTCTGGCCGCTGGCGAACAACAGCAGGTCCTCGTCGACTTCCGACCAGGCCAAGCGCGCGCTCGGGTTGCGCACCAGCAAGGCACCCTGTTCCAGCTCCGCCAGAAGATCGGCTTCGGCCACTTCTTCACCTGCCACGAGCTCCGGGTAGCGTGGTTCGGTCATGAACTGGCCGAACCAGGTCAGCAGCAGGCGCTCGTCGCTCATGTGCTCGGCCAGCAGGCGCTTGAGGCGGTCCAGCGCGTCGTGCTGAATCTGGTGCGGGTCGACCGCAGGCACGGCATCGGCGTCGCTGTAGCGTTCTTCGTCCGGCAGGAACTGGCTGAGGAAGTCGGTGAAGTGGGTCAGCACTTCGGCTGCGCTCGGGGCGCGGAAACCTACCGAATAGGTCATGCAGTCGTCCACGGCCACACCGCAATGGGCCAGGCGCGGCGGCAGGTACAGCATGTCGCCCGGCTCCAGCGTCCACTCTTCGCTCTGCTGGAAGTCGGCCAGGATGCGCAGATCCGGATGATCGAGCAGCGGGCTCTGGGAGTCGCACATCTGCCCGACTTTCCAGTTGCGCTTGCCCAGGCCTTGCAGCAGGAACACGTCGTAATTGTCGAAGTGCGGGCCTACACCACCGCCGGGCGCTGCGAAGCTGATCATTACATCGTCGATGCGCCAGCTTGGCAGAAAGCGGAAGTGCTCGAGCAGTTCGGCCACTTCCGGCACGAACTGGTCGACGGCCTGGACCAGCAAGGTCCATTCGGTTTCCGGCAGCTTGCTGAATTCATCTTCGGCGAAGGGGCCGCGACGCATTTCCCATGGCTGAGCGCCGTGCTCGATGACGATCCGCGACTCGACTTCTTCTTCCAGCGCCAGGCCGGCCAGCTCGTCGGCGCTCAACGGATTTTCGAAATCGGTGAAGGCCTGGCGCACCAGCAGGGGTTTCTTCTGCCAGTAGTCACGGAGGAATTCAGCGGCAGTCAGACCGCCCAGTATTTGAAGTGGGGTATTAGATTTCATGTGTAACCTGCTGAATAATATTGCTTTTATAGCCGGAATAAAAACGCCCGGCGAAGCCGGGCGTCGAAGCGTCGGTGGCGAGTGTCAGACGCGTTTGGCCTGAGCGGCCGCATTGCCGATGTAATTGGCTGGCGTCAACTGCTTGAGCTCGGCCTTGGCCTGATCTGGCATGTCCAGGCCGTCGATGAAGGTCTGCAGGGCTTCAGGGCTGATGCCCTTGCCGCGAGTCAGCTCCTTGAGCTTCTCGTAGGGGTTCTCGATGTCGTAGCGGCGCATGACCGTCTGAATCGGCTCGGCCAACACTTCCCAGCACGCGTCCAGATCTTCAGAAATGCGTTGAGTGTTGATCTCCAACTTGCTGATTCCCTTGAGACTTGCCTCGTACGCGATGACGCTGTGGGCGAAGCCTACACCCAGGTTGCGCAGTACGGTGGAGTCGGTCAGGTCGCGCTGCCAGCGCGAGATCGGCAGCTTGCTCGCCAGGTGCTGGAACAGCGCGTTGGCGATGCCCAGGTTGCCTTCCGAGTTCTCGAAGTCGATCGGGTTGACCTTGTGCGGCATTGTCGAGGAACCGATTTCGCCAGCGATGGTGCGCTGCTTGAAATAGCCCAGGGAGATGTAGCCCCAGATGTCGCGATCGAAGTCGATTAGGATGGTGTTGAAACGGGCGATGGCGTCGAACAGCTCGGCGATGTAGTCGTGCGGCTCGATCTGCGTGGTATAGGGGTTGAAGCCCAGGCCCAGCTCGTCTTCGATGAAGGCGCGGGCGTTGGCTTCCCAGTCGATCTGCGGGTAGGCCGAAAGGTGTGCGTTGTAGTTGCCTACCGCGCCGTTGATCTTGCCCAGCAGCGGCACTGCCGCCACCTGAGCGATCTGGCGCTCGAGGCGGTACACCACGTTCGCCAGTTCCTTGCCCAGGGTCGTTGGCGAAGCGGGTTGGCCGTGAGTGCGCGACAGCATCGGCACGTCGGCGAAGCGGTGGGCCAGTTCACGGATCGACTCGGCGATCTGGCGCATCAGCGGCAACATGACGTCGTCACGGCCTTCGCGCAGCATCAGGGCGTGGGACAGGTTGTTGATGTCCTCGCTGGTGCAGGCGAAGTGGATGAACTCGCTGACCTTAGCCAGCTCCGGCAGCTTGGCGGCCTGCTCCTTGAGCAGGTACTCGATGGCTTTGACGTCGTGGTTGGTGGTGCGCTCGATTTCCTTGACGCGCTCGGCGTGCTCCAGGGCGAAATCACTGGCCAGCACGTCCAGCACGGCGTTGGCCTCTGCCGAGAAAGCCGGTACTTCGGCGATTTGCGGATGCGTGGCGAGGCGCTGCAACCAGCGCACCTCGACCAGGGCGCGGAAGCGAATCAGGCCGTACTCGCTGAAGATGGTACGAAGGGCCTGGGTTTTGCCGGCGTAGCGGCCGTCTACAGGGGAAACCGCAGTGAGCGAAGAAAGCTGCATGGGTATTCTCGGACAGTCGGGCTTTGAAAAGGGCGCGAATTATACATGAAAAAAGCCGGTTGGGCGGCGCGGGCCGACCGTTCGGCCGTTCATCCGCGCATCAGGGGGTACAGCTCTCGCAGCAGTTTGCGGCGGCTGATCACCAGCTGCCAGCGATGCCCGCCCAGTTGCCGCCACAGCCGCGCCGAGCGAATGCCGGCCAGCAACAGCGCGCGAATCTTCGAGGCGTTGTTGGGTTGCTGCAGGTGGCGCGTATCGCCATGCACCTGAATGCGCTGGCGCAGTGTGCTCAGGGTGTCTTGGTAGAGCGCGCCGGTGGCCGCGATGACGTTCTCATGGCCCTGGCCGAAATGCTCCACCTGATTCTGGATCTGCGGGATGCGCTTGCCGATGATGTCCAGCATCTCGCCACGTTTGGCCAACTGCCGCTCCAGACCCAGCATCGACAGGGCATAGCGCAGCGGCTCGCGCTGCAGGCTGCCAGGATCGCGCTCCAGTGCGCTGGACAGCGCGCCGTAGCCTTCGCGCAGATGGCTGTCGTCACCGCCGTAGACTTGCAGCGTATTCTGCGGGTCGACCACCAGCAGGCTGCCCAGCAGGCAGGCAACCTCGGCCTCGGCGGCAGAACCGGTCTTGGCGATCCGGTCGACCAGCACGGCCGCCTGGAACACCGCACCTAGCGCTACCAGTTGTTCCTGCAGGTTGTTCATGACTGTCTCCAGGGCTCGGCGACTTCGATGACGCCGCCGCCCAGGCAGATTTCGCCGTCGTAGAACACCACCGACTGACCCGGAGTGACCGCCCGTTGCGGCTCGTCGAACACGGCGCGATAGCCTTCGGCGGTCTGTTCCAGGGTGCAGACCTGATCGCTCTGCCGATAGCGGACCTTGGCGGTCAGGCGCCGCGGCTCGGTCAGGTCCACCGGGTTCACCCAATAGATTTCCGAGGCGAGCAGGGCGCGGGAGAACAGCAGCGGGTGTTCGTTGCCCTGACCGACGATCAGTTCGTTGTTGGCCAGGTCCTTGATCAGCACATACCAGGGATCGTCACCAGCGTCCTTCAGCCCGCCGATACCCAGGCCCTGGCGCTGGCCGATGGTGTGGTACATCAAGCCATGGTGGCGGCCGATGACGTCGCCGGCGGTGGTCTTGATTTCGCCTGGCTGCGCGGGCAGGTACTGCTTGAGAAAGTCGCTGAAGCGTCGTTCGCCGATGAAGCAGATGCCGGTGGAATCCTTTTTCTTGGCGGTCGCCAGGCCGTGCATCTCGGCAATCGCGCGCACTTCCGGCTTTTCCAGTTCACCCACGGGGAACAGCGTACGGGCGATCTGCTCGCCACCCACGGCATGCAGGAAGTAGCTCTGGTCCTTGTTCGGGTCCAGGCCCTTGAGCAGTTGGGTCTGCCCGTCGATGTCGCGGCGACGCACGTAGTGACCGGTGGCGATCAGGTCGGCACCCAGCATCAGCGCGTAGTCCAGGAACGCCTTGAACTTGATCTCGCGGTTGCACAGGATGTCCGGGTTCGGCGTGCGGCCAGCCTTGTACTCTTCCAGGAAATGCTCGAAGACGTTGTCCCAGTATTCGGCGGCGAAGTTGGCCGTGTGCAGCTTGATGCCCAGCTTGTCGCAGACGGCCTGGGCGTCCGCCAGGTCCTCGCGCGCCGTGCAGTATTCGGTTCCGTCGTCTTCTTCCCAGTTCTTCATGAACAGGCCTTCCACGTGGTAACCCTGCTCCATCAGCAGAAGGGCGGACACGGACGAGTCGACGCCGCCGGACATGCCGACGATGACGCGCTGCTTTGCACAGTGGCGGGGAGCTGGCTCACGCATAGGGATTCGATGGGGTCTCTGAAAAGGACGCGATTCTAACAGGGTAAGCTGCAAAACGCTCAGGTGCGAATCAGCTCCAGGCTGTGCAGCGGTCCGTTCAGGTAGTCGTCCAGGCATTGCATGACCAGCTCGCTGCGCAGCCGATGGCCCTGTGCGGCCAGCTCGTCGCGGGTCAGCCAGGTTGTGCCGCTGATGTCCGGATCCAGTTCGAGCTCGGGGTTCAGGTGCAAGGGGCGTGCACTGAAGCAGATGCGCTGGTAGGTCACGCCGTTGCTGGGCGCGGTGTACAGGTACACGCCCACCACACCGGTCAGTTCGACGTCCCAGGCGGTTTCTTCCAGCGTTTCGCGCAGCGCTGCCTGCAGCAGATTTTCGTCGGGTTCCAGATGGCCGGCAGGCTGGTTGAGCACCAGCCGTCCGCCTTTCATTTCCTCGACGAACAGAAAACGCCCGTCGTCCTCGATGATGGTGGCGACGGTGATGTGGGGTTGCCAGGTCATGGTGGAATCTCCTGTTGATGGGGCTCTCGTAGGAGGGGGGCGCGGCCGCGAAACAAGCACCGCAGTGCATCAGCCAATTCGCGTTGCCTTTTTCGCGGCCGATGACCGCTCCTACGAGAGGTCGCGGATGCCAGAAAAAGTCAGCCCCGGCACAAGGCCGGGGCTGAGGGTGTTACCAAGGCAAACCTTACACCAGCGAAGCGATCGCGGCGTTCAGGGTTTCACTCGGGCGCATGGCCTTGCGGGTCAGCTCGGCATCGGCGTGGTAGTAGCCACCGATGTCCACTGGCTTGCCCTGAACGGCGTTGAGTTCGGCGACGATCTTCGCCTCGTTCTCGGCCAGGGTCTTGGCCAGCGGGGCGAACTGCGCCTTGAGGGCGTCGTCGTCGTTCTGCTCGGCCAGGGCCTGGGCCCAGTACAGCGCCAGGTAGAAGTGGCTGCCGCGGTTGTCGATGTTGCCGACCTTGCGCGATGGCGACTTGTTGTTGTCGAGGAACTGGCCGGTGGCCTTGTCCAGCGTTGCGGCCAGTACCAGCGCCTTGGGGTTGTCGTAGGTGCTGCCCAGGTGCTCCAGCGAAGCGGCCAGGGCCAGGAACTCACCGAGCGAATCCCAGCGCAGGAAGTTTTCTTCCACCAACTGCTGGACGTGCTTGGGGGCCGAACCGCCAGCGCCGGTTTCGAACAGGCCACCGCCATTCATCAGCGGTACGATCGACAGCATCTTGGCGCTGGTGCCCAGTTCCATGATCGGGAACAGGTCGGTCAGGTAGTCGCGCAGCACGTTGCCGGTGACAGAAATGGTGTCCTGCCCTGCGCGAATCCGCTTGAGCGAGAACGCCATGGCATCGACCGGCGACATGATCTGGATGTCCAGGCCATTGGTGTCGTGGTCCTTGAGGTACTTCTGCACCTTTTCGATCATCACGGCGTCGTGGGCGCGCGCCGGGTCGAGCCAGAACACGGCGGGGGTGCTGCTGGCGCGGGCGCGGTTGACGGCAAGCTTGACCCAGTCCTGGATCGGCGCGTCCTTGGTCTGGCACATGCGGAACACGTCACCGGCCTCGACCTTCTGCTCCATGAGCACGCGGCCATTGCTGTCGCTGACGCGAACCACGCCATCGGCGGCGATCTGGAAGGTCTTGTCGTGGGAGCCGTACTCTTCGGCTTTCTGCGCCATCAGACCGACGTTGGGCACGCTGCCCATGGTGGTCGGATCGAAGGCACCGTGCTTCTTGCAGTCTTCGATGGCGGCCTGGTAGATGCTGGCGTAGCAGCGATCCGGGATCACCGCCTTGGTGTCCTGCAGCACGCCTTCGGCGTTCCACATCTTGCCCGAATCACGGATCATGGCCGGCATCGAGGCGTCGACGATGACGTCGCTGGGCACGTGCAGGTTGGTGATGCCTTTGTCGGAGTTGACCATGGCCAGGGCAGGGCGCGTGGCATAGACGGCCTGAACGTCGGCTTCGATCTGCGCCTGCTGTTCCGCCGGCAGCGATTTGATGCGTGCGTACAGATCGCCAATGCCGTTGTTCAGGTTGAAACCGACCTGCTCCAGCACGTCGGCGTGCTTGTCCAGCGCCTGCTGGTAGAACTCGGCGACGATCTGGCCGAACATGATCGGGTCGGAGACCTTCATCATGGTGGCCTTTAGGTGCACGGAGAACAGCACGCCTTGCTTCTTGGCGTCCTCGATCTCGGCGGCGACGAAGGCGCGCAGGGCCTTCTTGCTCAGCGCGGCGCAGTCGATGATCTCGCCAGCCAGCACCTTGGTCTTTTCCTTCAGTACGGTGGTGCTGCCGTCATTGCCGACCAGCTCGATCTTGACGCTGCCATCGGCTTCGATCAGGGCGCTTTTTTCGCTGCCGTAGAAGTCGCCGCTGCTCATGTGGGCTACATGGGACTTGGAGTCGGCCGCCCAGGCACCCATCTTGTGCGGATGCTTGCGTGCGTAGTTCTTGACCGACAGCGGGGCGCGGCGGTCGGAGTTGCCTTCGCGCAGGACCGGGTTCACGGCGCTGCCCTTGACCTTGTCGTAGCGGGCGCGGGTGTCCTTGTCGGCGTCGGATTCGGCGGTGTCCGGGTAGTCGGGCAGGTTGAAGCCCTGATCCTGCAGCTCCTTGATGGCGGCCTTGAGCTGCGGTACCGAAGCGCTGATGTTCGGCAGCTTGATGATGTTCGCTTCAGGCGTGGTGGCCAGGGTGCCCAGCTCGGCGAGATCGTCCGGGACGGGTTTGCCGGCCTGCAGACGCTCGGGGAAGCTTGAAAGGATGCGCGCTGCCAGGGAGATGTCGCGCGTCTCGACGGCGATGTCCGAGGAAGCGGTGAAGGCTTCGATGATCGGCAGCAGCGAATAGGTGGCCAGGGCTGGCGCTTCGTCGGTGAAGGTGTAGATGATCTTTGAGCGGGTGGGCATAATCGAATTAACTCTCTTCTTTGCTGAGCGTGCACAGAATCTCGAGATGCGCAGGATAGGCGCTTTCGCTCGTTGTCATCAATGAGGCGAAAAGTCGAGCATTCGTCGCGGTGATGTGGGATGCATCAGTAGAGCGTCAAGCGGTCGACCGGCAACAAACGGCCCCAAGAATGGCCCCAAGACAACTCGCACGAGCGGACCGGTCCGACCAGGGTGACCCTGTGGTCACTGCGGCAGTATACCACTGGTCGTGGCGTTGAATACTGTGTAGGGGGCACAAAGCTGCGGCGCCGGGTGCACTGGAAACACATATGCCTGAAACGAGACAGGCCATCCGTCTGGATGGCCTTTCTGTGTTTGCATCGAACCAGACGGTGGTGCAATGACGGCGAGTAAACGCTCCGGTTGCAGGGCGTGGGCCCACGGAACGCTTGCTCGCGATCACTGTGCCAGCTTGAGCATCACGCGTCCGCGGACTCCTTGGTCTGGTTGTCGGACGTGGCAGTGGCTGCTTCGGACGTTGCTGTCTGCGCCGCCTGGATTTTCACCGCGTGCAGACCCTTGGGGCCCTGGATAATGTCGAAGACCACGGCCTGACCTGCCTTCAGCGTCTTGTAGCCTTCCATACCGATGGCGGAGAAATGGGCGAAAAGATCCTCGTCCTTGCCGTCCTCGATGATGAAGCCGTAGCCCTTGGCATTGTTGAACCACTTGACTTTACCACTGTGCATACCCATATCCCTCTGCAAAGGACTCCAGCTCTGGAGTATCATCCACTTCATGCGCAATCAATCGATTGAAAAAATTTGGTTGACTGCGCGGACCTTTCTTCCCCAATGTGGGTTCTACTGTTTGTAACACCGTTTTGCCGATAGTCAAGGTCATGCGGCGGCCGAGTCAAAATTCGGTCACAAGGTCCAACCCACTACTTCTATTCGCTCAACGATGAATCTTCTTTCCATGCATGCATTCAGTCAGATTCGACTAACCTTCAATCAAGACCGCCCGCAGTCGCACGAGGACGATTCGGCAGGCATTGCCGTTCAGGAATCCAAGCCGGCATTACAGGCCCCACCGATGTACAAGGTGGTTCTATTCAACGACGACTACACCCCGATGGATTTCGTCGTCGAAATCCTCGAGGTTTTTTTCAATCTGAATCGTGAGCTGGCGACCAAGGTCATGCTGGCCGTCCACACCGAAGGACGGGCAGTATGCGGATTGTTTACCCGAGACATCGCCGAAACAAAGGCCATGCAGGTCAACCAGTACGCCAGGGAAAGCCAGCATCCGCTACTCTGTGAAATCGAGAAGGACGGTTAACGCCGACCACTTGGGTATGAGGTGAAGCTATGTTAAACCGCGAGCTCGAAGTCACGCTCAATCTTGCCTTCAAGGAAGCCCGCTCCAAGCGTCATGAATTCATGACCGTGGAGCACCTTCTGCTGGCGCTATTGGACAACGAGGCAGCCGCCACCGTTTTGCGGGCGTGCGGCGCCAATCTCGACAAACTCAAACACGACCTGCAGGAGTTCATCGACTCCACCACGCCGTTGATCCCCGTGCATGACGAGGATCGCGAGACCCAGCCGACCCTGGGCTTCCAGCGTGTGCTGCAGCGCGCCGTGTTCCACGTGCAAAGTTCGGGCAAGCGAGAAGTCACCGGCGCCAACGTGCTGGTGGCGATCTTCAGCGAACAGGAAAGCCAGGCCGTGTTCCTGCTCAAGCAGCAGAGCGTGGCCCGAATCGATGTGGTCAACTACATCGCCCACGGCATTTCCAAGGTACCGGGCCACGGCGACAGTTCCGAAGGCGAGCAGGAGATGCAGGATGAGGAAGGTGGTGACACCTCCACGTCGAGCAACCCGCTGGACGCCTATGCCAGCAACCTAAACGAACTGGCACGCCAGGGCCGCATCGATCCGCTGGTAGGGCGCGAGATCGAGGTCGAGCGCGTTGCGCAGATCCTCGCCCGTCGCCGCAAGAACAACCCGTTGCTGGTGGGCGAGGCAGGCGTGGGCAAGACGGCCATCGCCGAGGGCTTGGCCAAGCGCATCGTCGACAGTCAGGTGCCCGACCTGCTCGCCAACAGCGTCGTGTATTCCCTCGACCTGGGTGCGTTGCTGGCCGGCACCAAGTACCGCGGTGATTTCGAGAAGCGCTTCAAGGCGTTGCTCGGTGAGCTGAAGAAGCGTCCGCAAGCCATCTTGTTCATCGACGAGATCCACACCATCATCGGTGCGGGCGCGGCGTCGGGCGGGGTGATGGACGCCTCCAACCTGCTTAAGCCACTGCTGTCCTCCGGGGATATCCGTTGCATCGGTTCGACCACGTTCCAGGAATTCCGCGGCATCTTCGAGAAGGACCGTGCCCTGGCACGACGCTTCCAGAAAGTCGATGTGTCCGAGCCTTCGGTGGAAGACACTATCGGTATCCTGCGCGGCCTCAAGGGGCGTTTCGAGCAGCACCACAACATCGAGTACAGCGACGAGGCGTTGCGTGCCGCTGCGGAGTTGGCTTCGCGCTACATCAATGACCGGCACATGCCCGACAAGGCTATCGACGTCATCGATGAGGCCGGTGCCTATCAGCGTCTGCAACCTGAAGCCAATCGGGTCAAGCGCATCGAAGTGCCTCAGGTCGAGGACATCGTGGCCAAGATCGCGCGGATTCCGCCAAAGCATGTGACCAGCTCCGACAAGGAACTGCTGCGTAATCTGGAGCGTGATCTCAAGCTCACCGTATTCGGCCAGGACGCTGCCATCGATTCGCTGGCCACCGCCATCAAGCTTTCGCGTGCGGGCCTCAAGGCGCCGGACAAGCCGGTCGGCTCGTTCCTGTTCGCAGGTCCCACCGGTGTGGGCAAGACCGAGGCTGCGCGGCAGTTGGCCAAGGCGCTGGGCGTGGAGTTGGTGCGCTTCGACATGTCCGAGTACATGGAGCGTCATACCGTTTCACGTCTGATCGGTGCGCCGCCCGGCTACGTTGGTTTCGACCAGGGCGGGTTGCTGACCGAGGCCATCACCAAGCAGCCGCACTGTGTGCTGTTGCTCGATGAAATCGAGAAGGCTCACCCTGAAGTTTTCAACCTGCTGCTGCAGGTGATGGACCACGGGACCCTTACCGACAATAACGGTCGCAAGGCGGACTTCCGCAACGTGATCCTCATCATGACCACCAACGCCGGTGCCGAAACCGCTGCACGTGCCTCGATCGGGTTTACCCATCAGGACCACTCTTCGGACGCCATGGAAGTGATCAAGAAGAGCTTCACGCCCGAGTTCCGCAACCGTCTGGACACCATCATCCAGTTTGGCCGCCTGAGCCACGAAGTCATCAAGAGTGTGGTCGACAAGTTCCTCACCGAGCTTCAGGCGCAGCTGGAAGACAAGCGTGTGCAACTGGAAGTCACCGACGCCGCTCGCGGCTGGTTGGCGGCCGGTGGCTACGACGTGCAGATGGGCGCGCGGCCGATGGCGCGCTTGATTCAGGACAAGATCAAGCGGCCGTTGGCGGAAGAAATCCTGTTCGGCGAGTTGGCCGAGCATGGCGGCGTGGTGCACATCGACATCAAGGACGGCGAGCTGACCTTCGATTTCGAGACCACGGCTGAGATGGCATGACGGCCTGACGCGGCTCGCGCCGCTGCTACATGGGTTTGTATGATCCCTGTAGCAGCGGCGCAAGTCGCGTAGCTTTTAATGTCCAAACCCTGCGCACACAAAAACGCCCGGCAATGCCGGGCGTTTTCATGTGTCTCGGTTCAGCGAGCGCGGTAGGTGATGCGCCCTTTGCTCAAATCATAGGGCGTCAGTTCAACACGCACCTTGTCACCGGTCAGAATACGAATGTAGTTCTTGCGCATCTTGCCGGAGATATGCGCGGTTACGACGTGCCCGTTTTCCAACTCCACGCGAAACATGGTGTTGGGCAGGGTGTCGACGACAGTGCCTTCCATTTCGAAGCTGTCTTCTTTCGACATGCAGTAAAACCCTCGGTATCCAGTTGATGGCCCGGTGCAACTGCGCCAGGCAAAAGCGGCGTGCATTGTGCCCGAAAAAGGGGGCTCAAGCCAAGGGGTTCAGTTAAGAGTCACCCATCTCTGGTTGATAAGCAGCTCGATCGGGCGATATTGGGTCTTGTAATTCATCTTTTGACAGTTCTTGATCCAGTACCCCAGATACACCGCATCCAGATTCAAGCGACGGGCTTCCTCGATCTGCCAGAGAATCGCCAGGCGGCCCAGACTGCGGCGCTCCTCGGTCGGTTCGTAGAAGGTGTACACGGCAGACAGGCCGTTGGGCAGTACGTCGGTCACAGCAACCGCCACCAGCTTCCCCTCCAGGCGGAATTCGTAAAAGCGGGAAAAGGGCAGGTCGCGCACCAGGAAGGTCGAGAATTGATCCCGGCTGGGCGGAAACATGTCGCCGTCGGCGTGACGCTGCTCGATGTAACGCTGGTACAGATCGAAATACTCTTCGGTGAAGCGCGGAGTGGCGCAGGTCACCTGCACGTCGGGGTTGCGCTTGAGGATGCGTTTCTGCTGGCGTGAAGGGGTGAAGCCTGCTGTCGGGATGCGCGCCGGCACGCAGGCGCTGCAGCGCTGGCAGTGCGGCCGGTAGAGATGGTCGCCGCTGCGGCGGAAACCCATTTCCGAGAGGTCAGCGTAGACATTGACGTCCATCGGCTGGCTCGGATCGAGAAACAAGGTCGTGGCTTGCTCGTCGGGCAGGTAGCTGCACGAATGGGGTTGAGTGGCATAGAACTTCAAGCGCGCCAACTCAGTCATGATGGACCCTCGGAATGAAACCAGTACGTTCAGTGTATGCCAGTGCTGGATAACTCGCCTAGCGCCGCCACGTCGCGCTGTTGGGCTGGTTCAGGTATTGGTTCAGATAGTCGGCAAATGTCTCGCGGGCAATGCTTCGGGCACCCAGGCTGTGCAGATGGTCTGTCGGCATCTGGCAATCGATCAGCACGAACCCGGCTTGCTGCAGGTGTTCGACCAAGGTCACGAAACCGACCTTCGAGGCATTGTCGGCACGGCTGAACATCGACTCGCCGAAGAACAGCCGGCCCATCGCCAGGCCGTAGAGCCCGCCCACCAGCGCATCGCCGTCCCACACTTCGACCGAGTGGGCGTGACCCTGCTCGTGCAGGGCAAGGTAGGCACGTTGCATGTCGTCGGTGATCCAGGTCCCGTCCGTGTAGTTCCGTGGCCCGGCGCACTCGGCAATCACTGCCGCGAAGTCACGGTCGAACGTGACCCTGAAACAGCCCTGGCGCAGCACTTTGCGCAGGCTGCGGGAAACGTGCACTTCGGCGGGCAGCAGCACGGTGCGCGGGTCGGGTGACCACCACAGAATCGGTTGGCCTTCCTCGAACCAGGGGAAGCAGCCGTGCCTGTAGGCCTGGATCAGGCGCTCGGGACTGAGGTCGCCGCCAGCGGCGAGCAGGCCGTTGGGCTCGCGCATGGCTTTGCTCAGGGGTGGAAAGACCAATTCGTTTCGTTTGAGCCAAGTCAGCATGGTTGTTCGCTACGGCAGGGGAGGGTGGTACGGGTGGGCGATGGGTTCATCCTGCCATGATCCGGCTGGCCCGCCAACGTGCACCGCCGATGCAGCGCGGTCTGCCTGCACGATACCGGACAGGATTGGGGTGGCCGCTTTCATGTAACTTTTCTGCGCTTTTGCAGTCCCACGTGACTGTTCTTCAAGATCCGCGCGTAAGGTCTTGTCGGCAAAGGCAATGTGCGGTCGAATCAACCGATGATTCGGTTCGACGACGGTGTCCGAAAGCGCACGGCGGCAGATGCTCATATTGCGGATGCGCGAATTGCCGACAAACCCGTACAATGCAATCTTTGCAGGGCCCGTTCCCAACCGATACTGGCCATTTGCTGTGTTTTTAGTCATTCATCAGTTGCGCGCTCCAACAGGCGCAGGAAATCAAGCGTTTTGAAGAAATCCACTGCCTCATCCGCTCCCGCATCGGTGCCTGTCTGGCGTCAGCAGATGCACTACCGCCTCAAGGAAGGCGCCCTGATCGCCATGGGCGCGCTGTGCCTGTATCTGTGGATGGCGTTGTTGACCTACGACCAGACCGATCCGGGCTGGAGCCATACCAGCAGCAACATGGACCAAGTGCAGAACGCTGCAGGCCGCGCCGGTGCGTTCGCCGCCGATATTCTGTTCATGGTGCTGGGTTATTTCGCCTACATCTTCCCGCTGTTGCTGGCCGTCAAGACCTGGCAGATCTTCCGTCAGCGCCATGAGCCCTGGCAGTGGAGCGGCTGGCTGTTCTCGTGGCGCCTGATCGGCCTGGTGTTCCTGATTCTCTCCGGCGCGGCGCTGGCGCACATTCATTTCCATTCCGCCGGCAGCCTGCCCGCGTCAGCCGGGGGTGCGCTGGGCGAAAGCCTGGGCAACCTGGCGCTCAGTGCCCTGAACATCCAGGGCAGTACCCTGCTGTTCATCGCGTTGTTCCTGTTCGGTCTGACGGTATTCACCGACCTGTCCTGGTTCAAGGTCATGGACATGACCGGCAAGATCACCCTCGATCTGCTCGAACTCATGCAGGGCTCAGTCACCCGCTGGTGGGCGGCGCGTGCCGAACGCAAGCAACTGGTGGCCCAACTGCGCGAAGTGGACGAGCCAGCCTACGCCGCGCCGCGGATGAGCGAACCGCGGGATCTGGCCAAGCCCAAGCCCGCTCGGCCTTTGCCGGTGGAACCGACGCTGTCGAGCCAGCCGAGTCCGCAGCCTCGTCCCGTGGCGCCGATCATGCCGGCCTCCTCGGTCGCAACCAATCCTGCACCGGCTCAGATCGCGCCGAGCCAGCCTGCGCGACCTGCGGTGCCGATCAAGCCGTTGAGCGAAGAAAGCAGCCTCGGCGCATCCAGTGCCAAGCCTGCCGAGCAGAGCGCGCGGGTGCAGAAGGAGAAACAGGCGTCGTTGTTCGTCGACAGCGCCGTGCAGGGTACGCTGCCGCCGATTTCCATCCTCGACCCGGCCGAGCAGAAGAAGGTCAACTACTCGCCCGAGTCGCTCGCGGCTGTCGGGCAGTTACTGGAGGTCAAGCTCAAGGAATTCGGCGTGGAAGTGACCGTCGATTCCATCCACCCCGGCCCGGTCATCACCCGCTACGAGATTCAGCCTGCGGCCGGCGTCAAGGTCAGCCGGATTTCCAACCTGGCCAAGGATCTGGCGCGTTCGCTGGCCGTGTTGAGCGTACGGGTGGTCGAAGTCATTCCCGGCAAGACCACCGTGGGTATCGAGATTCCCAACGAAGACCGGCAGATCGTGCGCTTTTCCGAAGTGCTGTCCTCGCCCCAGTACGATCAGGCCACGTCGCCCGTCACCATGGCCCTGGGTCATGACATCGGCGGCAAGCCGGTCATCACCGACCTGGCGAAGATGCCGCACCTGCTGGTAGCCGGTACCACCGGTTCCGGTAAGTCGGTGGGCGTGAACGCGATGATCCTGTCGATTCTGTTCAAGTCGGGTCCTGAAGACGCCAAGCTGATCATGATCGACCCCAAGATGCTCGAGCTGTCGATCTACGAAGGCATTCCGCATTTGCTGTGCCCGGTGGTCACCGACATGAAGGACGCGGCCAACGCGCTGCGCTGGAGCGTGGCCGAGATGGAGCGGCGCTACAAGCTCATGGCTGCCATGGGCGTGCGCAACCTGGCGGGCTTCAACCGCAAGATCAAGGATGCCGAAGAGGCTGGCGAACCGCTGAGTGACCCGCTGTACAAGCGTGAAAGCATTCACGACGAGGCGCCGTTGCTCAAGACCCTGCCGACCATCGTGGTGGTGGTGGACGAATTCGCCGACATGATGATGATCGTCGGCAAGAAGGTCGAAGAGTTGATCGCCCGTATCGCCCAGAAGGCCCGTGCTGCCGGTATCCACCTGATCCTGGCCACCCAGCGACCGTCGGTGGATGTCATCACCGGCCTGATCAAGGCCAACATTCCGACCCGTATGGCGTTCCAGGTGTCGAGCAAGATCGACTCGCGGACCATCATCGACCAGGGTGGCGCCGAACAACTGCTGGGTCACGGTGACATGCTCTACATGCCGCCAGGCACCAGTCTGCCGATTCGCGTACATGGCGCCTTCGTTTCCGACGAAGAAGTACACCGCGTGGTCGAGGCCTGGAAGCAGCGGGGCGTGCCGGATTACAACGAAGACATCCTGGCCGGCGTCGAAGAGGCCGGCAGTGGCTTCGAAAACAGCGGCGGTGGCGGTGACGGTGACGACAGCGAGAGCGATGCGCTTTACGACGAAGCGGTGAACTTCGTCCTCGAAAGCCGTCGCGCGTCCATCTCGGCAGTGCAGCGCAAGCTCAAGATCGGCTACAACCGCGCGGCGCGGATGATCGAGTCGATGGAAATGGCCGGTGTGGTCACGCCGATGAATACCAATGGCTCGCGCGAAGTGATCGCGCCGGGCCCGATGCGCGACTGATGCAACGCTCGCGCCTTACCCTAGAACGAGGATTCCCATGCGCCTGATTCGCATGCTGTTGGTTTCTGCTTTGGCCCTGTCCAGCCTGTCGGTGCATGCCGACCAGAAGGACGTGGCGCGCTTGACGCAACTGCTGGAAAAGTCCCAGACGTTGACCGCCCGCTTTTCCCAGTTGACCCTGGATGGCAGCGGTACCCAGTTGCAGGAAACCGCTGGGGAGATGGCCCTGCAGCGCCCTGGCCTGTTCAACTGGCACACCGATGCGCCCCAGGAACAGCTGATGGTTTCCGACGGCAAGAAAGTCTCGCTGTGGGACCCGGACCTGGAGCAGGTCACCATCAAGAATCTCGACCAGCGCCTGACCCAGACCCCGGCACTGCTGTTGTCTGGTGACGTGTCCAAGATCAGCCAGAGCTTCGACATCAGCGCCAAGGAAGCCGGTGACGTGATCGATTTTGTGCTCAAGCCCAAGACGCGTGACACCTTGTTCGACTCGCTGCGCCTGTCGTTCCGCAAGGGCATGATCAACGACATGCAGTTGATCGACAGCGTTGGCCAGCGCACCAATATCCTCTTCATGAACGTCAAGGCCAACGAGCCGATCGCTGCCAGCAAGTTCAAGTTCGACATCCCCAAAGGGGCGGACGTGATCCAGGAATAATTCGAGGTCGATTGCCAGCCCATGGACCTGTTTCGCAGCGATCCCATCGCCCAGCCGCTGGCTGCCCGCCTGCGCGCAAGCAACCTGGACGAATATGTCGGCCAGGAGCATCTGCTCGCCCGTGGCAAGCCGTTGCGCGAAGCGTTGGAGCAGGGCGCCCTGCACTCGATGATCTTCTGGGGTCCGCCGGGCGTGGGCAAGACCACCCTGGCGCGGCTGCTGGCGAAAGTCTCGGACGCGCACTTCGAAACCGTCTCGGCGGTGCTGGCCGGGGTCAAGGAGATTCGCCAGGCGGTCGAGGTGGCCAAGCAGCAGGCCGGTCAGTACGGCCGTCGCACGATTCTGTTCGTCGACGAAGTGCATCGCTTCAACAAGTCCCAGCAGGATGCCTTCCTGCCCTATGTGGAAGACGGCACGCTGATCTTCATCGGTGCCACCACCGAGAATCCTTCCTTCGAGCTCAATAACGCCTTGCTCTCGCGGGCTCGTGTCTACGTGCTCAAGAGCCTGGACGAGGCGGCCCTGCGGCGTCTGGTCGATCGCGCGCTGAATGAGGAGCGGGGTTTGGGCAAGCGTCGGCTGCGCCTGGGTGACGAAGCCTTCGCCATGCTCATGGCGGCCGCCGACGGTGATGGGCGCCGCGTGCTCAACTTGCTGGAGAATGCGTCGGACCTCGCCGAAGACGGCGAGGAAATCGGCACCGAACTGTTGCAGAGCCTGCTGGGCGACACCCGTCGGCGTTTCGACAAGGGCGGCGAGGCGTTCTACGACCAGATCTCGGCCCTGCACAAGTCAGTGCGCGGTTCCAATCCGGATGCGTCGCTGTACTGGTTCGCGCGCATGCTCGACGGCGGTTGCGACCCGCTCTACCTGGCGCGGCGCGTGGTGCGGATGGCCAGCGAAGACATCGGCAATGCCGATCCGCGCGCGTTGCCCCTGTGCCTGTCGGCGTGGGACGTGCAGGAGCGCCTGGGCAGTCCGGAGGGCGAGTTGGCCGTAGCCCAGGCGATCGTCTATCTAGCGTGCGCGCCCAAGAGCAACGCTGTGTACATGGGCTTCAAGGCGGCCATGCGCGAAGCAGCCGAGCACGGTTCCCTGGAAGTGCCGCTGCACCTGCGCAACGCCCCGACCAAGTTGATGAAGCAGTTGGGCTATGGCGACGAGTACCGCTACGCCCACGACGAGCCCGACGCCTACGCGGCCGGCGAGGACTATTTCCCCGAACAACTGAGCCCGCGCCACTACTACCGACCTGTGCCCCGCGGCCTGGAATTGAAGATCGGCGAGAAGCTCAAACACCTGTCCAGCCTGGACGACAATAGCCCCCGACGGCGGAGAACCGAGTGATCCCGACCATCATCGCGGTCTCCCTGGGTGGGGTGGTCGGCACCTTGCTGCGGCTGTTTACCGCCACCTACATCAATGCGAACTGGCCACGCCTGTTCTATACCGGTACGCTGGCCGTCAATATTGTCGGCTGCCTGATCATCGGCTACCTGTACGGCCTGTTCATGATTCGCCCGGACATTCCGGTCGAAATCCGTTCGGGACTGATGGTGGGGTTCGTGGGCGGCCTGACCACCTTTTCCTCATTTTCGCTGGACACCGTGCGCTTGCTCGAAAGCGGCCAGGGACTGGTTGCCATGGGCTACTGCGCAGTGAGCGTATTCGGCGGCCTGCTGGCCACCTGGGCCGGCCTGGCACTGACTAAAATCTGACCAATACTGATAAACGAGAGACCGACATGCTCGATTCCAAACTGTTACGTAGCCAGCTTCAGGACGTAGCGGATCGCCTTGCCAGCCGTGGCTATGTCCTAGATGTGGCACGCATCGAGGCGCTGGAAGCCCAGCGCAAGACCGTGCAGACCCGCACCGAGCAACTGCAGGCCGAACGCAACGCGCTGTCCAAGTCCATTGGCCAGGTCATGAAGAGCGGCGGCGACGTCGACGCGTTGAAGGCGCAGGTCGAGTCCATCGCCGAAGAATTGGGCCGCGGCAAGGTCGAGCTGGAGCAATTGCAGGGTGAGCTGGACGGTATCGCCCTGGGCATTCCCAACCTGCCCCACGAATCGGTCCCGGTCGGCGAAGACGAAGACGGCAACGTCGAAGTCCGTCGCTGGGGTACGCCTGCCACCTTCGACTTCCCGGTGCAGGACCACGTCGCGCTGGGTGGCAAGACCGGCGGCCTGGATTTCGAAACGGCGGCCAAGCTGTCCGGTGCGCGCTTTGCCATCATGCGCGGCCCTATCGCTCGCCTGCACCGTGCCCTGGCGCAGTTCATGATCAACCTGCACGTCAGCGAGCATGGCTACGAAGAAGCCTACACCCCGTACCTGGTCCAGGCACCGGCCTTGCAGGGCACCGGCCAGTTGCCCAAGTTCGAGGAAGACCTGTTCAAGATCAGCCGTGACGGCGAGGCCGATCTGTATCTGATTCCAACGGCCGAAGTGTCGCTGACCAACATCGTGGCCGGCGAGATCCTCGACGTCAAACAGCTGCCCCTCAAGTTCGTTGCCCATACTCCGTGCTTCCGCAGCGAAGCCGGTGCGTCGGGGCGCGACACCCGTGGCATGATCCGCCAGCACCAGTTCGACAAGGTCGAGATGGTCCAGGTGGTCGAGCCGTCCAAGTCCATGGAAGCGCTGGAAAGCCTGACTGCCAACGCCGAACGGGTGTTGCAGGCCCTGGAGCTGCCGTACCGCGTCCTGGCGCTGTGCACCGGCGACATGGGTTTCAGCGCCGTGAAGACCTACGACCTGGAAGTCTGGGTGCCGAGCCAGGACAAGTACCGCGAGATTTCCTCGTGTTCCAACACCGGTGATTTCCAGGCGCGCCGCATGCAGGCCCGCTTCCGCAATCCGGAAACCGGCAAGCCTGAACTGGTGCACACCTTGAACGGCTCGGGCCTGGCGGTCGGTCGTACCCTGGTGGCGGTGCTGGAAAACTATCAGCAGGCCGACGGCAGCATCCGCGTGCCCGAGGTTCTCAAGCCTTACATGGGCGGCCTCGAGGTCATCGGCTAAATGGAGTTCCTACCGCTTTTCCACAAACTGCGCGACAGCCAGGTCCTGGTGGTGGGCGGGGGCGAGATCGCCCTGCGCAAGTCGCGCCTGCTGGCCGAAGCGGGCGCGGTGCTGCGGGTGGTTGCGCCGAGCATCGATCCGCAACTGGCCGAGCTGGTGCGCGGCAGCGGCGGACAGATGCTCGACCGAGGCTACCTGAGCCACGACCTGGACGGCTGTCAGCTGGTGATTGCCGCCACCGACGATGAACCGCTCAACGCCCAGGTGTCGGCCGATGCCCGCGCGCGCTGCGTCCCGGTCAACGTGGTCGACGCTCCGGCGCTGTGCACGGTGATCTTCCCAGCCATCGTCGATCGCTCGCCGTTGGTGGTGGCGGTCTCCAGTGGGGGTGACGCGCCCGTGCTGGCCCGTCTGATCCGCGCCAAGCTGGAAACCTGGATTCCCTCGACCTATGGCGAGCTGGCCGGCCTGGCGGCGCGCTTTCGGCAGAAGGTCAAGGCGTTGTACCCGGACGTCACTCAGCGCCGTGCGTTCTGGGAGGAAGTGTTCCAGGGCCCAATCGCCGACCGTCAACTGGCCGGGCAGGGCGCCGAGGCCGAGCGCATGCTGCAGGCCAAGGTCGACGGCGCGCCGCCCCATGCGCCCGGTGAGGTGTACCTAGTGGGCGCGGGGCCTGGCGATCCGGACCTGTTGACCTTCCGTGCTCTGCGCTTGATGCAGCAGGCCGACGTGGTGCTGTACGACCGCCTGGTCGCGCCGGCGATTCTCGATTTGTGCCGCCGCGACGCCGAGCGTGTGTACGTCGGCAAGCGTCGCGCCGAGCACGCCCTGCCGCAGGAACAGATCAACCAGCAGCTCGTGGCGCTGGCCCAGCAGGGCAAGCGTGTGCTGCGCCTCAAAGGCGGCGATCCGTTCATCTTCGGTCGTGGCGGTGAAGAGATCGAAGAGCTCGCCGCTCACGGTATTCCCTTCCAGGTGGTGCCCGGCATCACTGCGGCCAGTGGTTGTGCGGCCTATGCCGGGATTCCGCTGACCCACCGCGACTACGCGCAATCGGTGCGCTTCGTTACCGGGCACCTCAAGAACAACACCAGCGACCTGCCCTGGCACGATCTGGTGTCACCGGGGCAGACGCTGGTGTTCTACATGGGCCTGATCGGTTTGCCGATCATCTGTGAAGAGCTGATCCGCCACGGGCGTGGCGCGGATACACCGGCGGCGTTGATCCAGCAGGGCACCACAGTGAACCAGCGGGTATTTACGGGCACGCTGGCGGATCTGCCACGCATGGTTGCCGAGCACGAAGTGCATGCTCCGACCTTGGTGATCGTGGGTGAAGTAGTGGTGCTGCGGGAAAAACTCGCCTGGTTCGACGGCGCGCAATACCGCTGAGCAGGGGCACACCGATCAACGCCGACGCACGCCGGCGATGATCGGTGTGCCGCTGTGCGGATCACGCAACAGCTCGCACTTCACGCCGTATAGCCGTTCGATCAATGCCGAGGTCACCACCTCTACCGGTGGGCCTTCGGCAACGATCCGCCCATCGTGCATGGCCACCAGATGATCGGCGTAGCGGCAGGCGCTGGAAATGTCGTGCACCACCATGACCACGGTCTTGCCGACGGCGGCGAGGTCGCGAATCAGTTCGAACACTTCAATCTGATGGCCCAGATCCAGGGCAGACGTCGGCTCGTCCAGCAGGAGCAGAGGTGTGGCCTGGGCGATTGCCATGGCGATCCAGGCGCGTTGCCGCTGGCCGCCGGACATCGACTCCAGAGGGCGGTCGGCCAGCGCTTGCAGGTCGGCGGCCGCCAGCGCGGCCTCGACGATACGCTGGTCGTGCTCGGACCACTGGCGCAGCAGGCCCTGATGGGGTTGTCGACCGAAGCGAATCAGCTCCTGGACCGTCAAACCATCGGGCGCCGAAGCGTCCTGAGGCAACAGGGCCAGGCGCTGGGCGACCTGGCGGGTCGGCAGGCGGGCGATGTCCCGGCCGTCGAGTACTACCGCGCCGTGGGTGGCTCTATGCAGCCGACAGAGACCGGCGAGCAGGGTCGACTTGCCGCATCCATTGGGGCCGACGATGGCGGTGACCTGATGGCTGGGGACGTCCAGGGAAAGGCGCTCGATCACGGATGTGCGGCCATAGCCCAGGCTCAGGTCCCGCGCGTTCAGGCGGGCAGGTTCAGCGTTGGCATCCAGCAGGGCCGGGTCCAGACTCATGGGGTGCTCCGTACGGGTTGGCGGATCAGGATCCACAGCAGATAGGGGCCGCCGATGACGGCGGTGACGATGCCCACCGGGATTTCCACCGGCGCCAGGACGGTGCGGCCGCTCCAGTCGGCGCAGACCATGAGCAGGGCGCCGGCCAGCCCGGCATTGACGACAGCGACGCCGCGGTGTCCGGACAGGTAGCGCGCCATCTCTGGCGCAGCCAGCGCGATCAGTCCGACTGGCCCGACCACGGCCACGGCCAAGCCGGTCAGCAGGACCGTCAGGGCCAGGGTCAGCAGGCGCACCCGTGCTACGTCGATGCCCAGGCCGCGGGCAACGCTGTCGTTGAAGCGCAAGGTGGCCAGTGCCCGGTTCAGCCCTTTCGCGCAGGGAATTGCCAACAGCACCGCAATGCCCAGCACCTGCACCGCCAGCCATGGTCGGGCGCTGAGGCTGCCGACGGTCCAGGGGTAGGCCTGGTTGGCGCTGTCGAGGTCGGTGCGCGCGAGCATCAGGTTGGTCAGCGCGCCGAACACTGCCCCAACGCCAATGCCCACGACGATGAATCGATACCCCCGTGCGCCGCTGCCGCCGGCCAGGCCGAAGGCCAGCGCGGCGGCGGTCATGGCGCCGATCAGTGCCAGGGCGGGCGGTGCGAGGCTGGTGGGCACGGCCACGATGGAGGCGACGGCGAACGCCGTGGCACCGTCGTCGATGCCAATCACGCCGGGGGTGGCCAGGCGATTGCGCGCCAGCGTCTGCAACAGGCAGCCGGCGATGCCCAGTGCGGCGCCGGTGAACAGCCCGGCCAGCAGTCGCTCCAGCCGCAGTTCGCGGACCAGGAAAACCTGCATCGGCTCACCGACCCCGAACAGGGCGCGCACTGCGGTGATGGCGTCGATGTTGGCTGAACCGCTGGCCAGACTCAGCGCGCCGGCCAGCACCAAGGCAAGGCTCAGGATCAGGCCGGCCAGGCAGGCGCGACGGTCGACCAGCACCGACCAGTTGCCGCTGCGCAGCAGCCAGTGGCCTGGAGGGATCGAGCGCTTCACAGGCGCGGCATCCGCTGTCCGCGAACCACGGCGATCAGAATCGGCGCGCCGATGAACGCGGTGATGACCCCGATGGGCAATTCGTAGGGGCGCACGGTCAGACGCGAAATGATGTCGGCGCTGATCAGCACGCAGGGGCCAAGCAACAAGGCCGGTAACAAGGTGCGGCGGATGTCCGGCCCGACCAGGCGGCGTGCCATGAACGGCACGATCAGGCCGACGAAGCCGATTGGCCCCGCCGCCGCAGTGGCCGTACCCACCAGTATCGCCACGGCAACCAGGGCCCACATACGGGTCAGTTGCGGATGGTGGCCTAGCCCGGCGGCCACGCGCTCGCCCAAGGCCAGGCTGGCCAGTGGCCGAATGGCCGGAAGCAACAGCAGCAATCCGCCGATCACACCGGGCAGGCTCCAGAGCAGGGTGTCGCCGGAGCGACCGGCGAGGGCGCCGATCACCCAGAAGCGGATTTCGTCGGCACTGCGCTGATCGTGCAGCAGGATCAGCGAAGTCAAGGCTGCCAGCAGGCTACTGAACGCCGCGCCTGCCAGTACCAGCCGCACCGGGTCGTCGCCCAGGCTGCCGACGCGGCTGACCAGCAGCACCAGCGCACAGCCCACCAGCGCGCCGGCGACGGCAACGCCGAGGTTGACCGTGGCCGAGCTCGCGCCCAGAGCTACGGCGATCACCACGGCCAGCGAAGCGCCGGCACTGACCCCGAGCATGCCTGGCTCAGCCAGGGGGTTGCGCGTGGTCGCCTGCAGCACGATACCCGCCGCACCCAGCGCGGCACCGACCAGCAGGCCGAGCAGGGTTCGCGGCCAACGCAGCTGGAACAGCACGAAGCGCTCCTCGCTGCTGCCCTGGCCCAACAAGGTGCACAGCGCACGCCAGGGCCCGGTGTCGCCGGCCCCCAACAGCAGGCTCGCCAGCATGGCTAGTGCCAGCAGGGCGGCACACTGATACACCCTCCAGCGGTAGCGGTGGACCAGGGTTGGCGCGGGCAGGGTGTGGGTCATGAACAGAACCGGGCTCAGGGCGCGAGGATGCGTTGCAGGTCGTCCAGCACCTTGTGCGCGGCCAATGGCCCCGACCCGCTGGCCCAGACCTGACCGTCGACGGTCGCCACATGGTTATGCCGCACGGCGGACAGACGCGTGAACGCCGGTTGCTGGCGTGCCGCTTCCAGAGCGCTGGCACCGTCGGCGTTCAGGCTGGCGACGAACAGCCAGTCGGCGTCGATCCGGCTCAGGTTTTCCAGGCTGAGGACATCGCTGTGCGGCCCTTTCAGGCCGTTGGCCAGTTCGGTGGTCTGCAACCCTACCTTGTGCAGCATCTGTCCGACGAAGATCCTGCCGGACATGGCGATCGGGCCTTGGGGGTTCCAGCGCACCACAGAGATTCGCTGATCGGCGGGCAGACGCGCCTTGAGCTCGGCGGCGCGCTGGTCGATGGCGGCGAGCACCTGCTGGCCTTGCGCCTGACGATCCAGGGCCAGCGCATAGAACGCGGTGGTGGCCTGCCAGTCGTTCATGCTCGAGTTCTTCGACGCCACTGTCGGCGCGATGCGGCTATAGGTGGCGAACAGTTCCTGACTGACGCCGGCGGGCGCCAGGATCAGGTCGGGCGCCAGCTTGAGGATCGCCTCCAGATTCGGCGCCCGCGCCGTACCGACGATTTGTGGCTGGCCGGCGCGTTCCTGCAGGTAGGCCGAGACCTGATCGCTGCCGCGGGTTGAAACGGTACCTACCGGTTGCACGCCAACCGCCAGCGCGGCGTCCAGGCTGCTCTCGTCGAGGGTGATCACCCGAGTGGGCGAGCCTTGCAGGGTGACGGCCCCATAGGGCGTGTCGAGGGTGCGTGGTGCGGCCAGCGCCCAGGTGCTGGCGAGCAGGGTGCAGAGCGCGAGGCACAGTGGCTTGAGCATGGTTCAGATCCTTCTTAGAACGAGGTGGTGACGGACGCGAAGTAGGCGCGTCCGGGTTCGTTGTAGGTCTGGGCGCCGGCCGAGCTGGCGCCGCCTTCACGGTATTGGCGCTTGTCGAACAGATTGATCACGCCGACCCGCACACTCAAATGTTCGTTGAACGCATAGCCGCTGCTCAGCCCGGCAATCGCGTAGGGAGCGACGTCTTTCTGGGCCAGGTCGTCGTAGACCGCACCGGTACGGGTATTGAGCGATGGCGCTTCCTGCTTGCCGAACCAGGTGGCATTGGCCTGGAACGACAGTTTTTCGCTGGCCTGCCAGTCCAGAGTGGTGTTGAGGGTGTACTTGGGGATCACGCTGAGCGGCTCCCCGGTATCACGGTTCTCGGACTCGATCATGTAGGTCAGGTTGGTGTTCCAGTCCAGCTCGGGGGTGAGGGTGATGAACAGATTGCCTTCCACGCCCTCGACCACCGCCTTGCCCGAGTTCTCCCATTGCAGCACGCGGGCGCCACTGTTCAGGCGGTGGAGCGGATCGATCCCGCCGACGATCTTGTTCTTGTAGTCATTGCGGAAGTATGTCGCGCTCGTGCGCCAGGTGCCCTTGTCGTAAGCCAGCCCCAGCTCCTTGTTGACGCTGATTTCGGGCACCAGGTTTTCATTGCCCACCAGGTAGCAGCCGCCGTTGTTGGTCTGGGCGATGCTGCAACCCTGGCCACGGCTGTACAGCAGGTAGTTGGGGTTGGACTGGTAGAGGTTGGGCGCCTTGTAGGCACGTGCGATGCCGCCCTTGAGGGTCAGATCGTCGGTCAGCTTGTGCGAGGCGTTCAGGCTGGGGCTGAAGTTGTCGCCGAAGGTCTCGTGGTGGTCGTAGCGCAGGCCCGGGGTGACGATGGTATCGGGCGTCGCCTCGATGTTGTCTTCCACGAACACGGCGAAACTGCGCGCGGTGATCTTGTCGGTGCTGCGGTCCACGCCCAAGGCGCCTGCGGCACCGCCATTGCCGTCGAACGATTGCGAACTGAGGGCGCCAGGGTCGCTCATCGACTCGTACAGGTACTCACCGCCCAGGGTGAGGACCTGATCTGTGCCCCAGCTCAGGGGCAGGTTGACCTCGCTCGCCGCGCGGGTGTTGCGCAACCGTGATTCGAAGCGTCCGGAGCCGTTGGGCGCGCCCTCCGGGCCACCGGCGAGGCCTTCGCGCAGCCGGTTGTTGCGGGTGAAGTCATAGGTCAGGGAGGACTGGCTGCTGCCCCACTCATAGTCGCCGTGGTGGGTGATGCCGAAGCTCGAGCGGTGCAGCACGTTGCTCTCCTTGCCCAGCTGGCTGTTGACGAAGTCGCTGCCGACGTTGTTCATCGTGTCACCGGTGTAGATGTTGCCCTGGCGACTGTAGCTGGCTTCCAGGTCCACGGTGTTCTCGGGGTCGAGCTTCCAGCTCAGCAGGCCGTTGACGTCCTTGTTGCGTACGCCTTCGCGACCGGCGACCAGCGAGCCGGGATCGGCCTGGTAGCTGCTGTTGATGTCGGCGTCGTCGGCATCGGTCTTGTTCGCGCTGCCATACACACGGAAGATCAGATCATCGGTCAGCGGTCCGCTGAGGTTGAAGTTGGCCCGCTTGCCGGCGCCCTCGGCGCTGTCTTCGGGTTGCAGGGCGTAGACGGTCATCGACCCGTGCATTTCGTCGGTCGGCCGTTTGGTGATGATGTTGACCACGCCGCCCATGGCCCCGGAGCCATAGCGCGCTGCGGCCGGACCCCGGAGGATCTCGACGCGTTCGACTTCCTCGGCCGGTACCCAGTTGGTTTCGCCACGGGTGTCGCGGTCGCCGTTCCAGCCGTAGCGCACGGCATTGCGCGACGAGGACGGCTTGCCGTCGATGAGGATCAGGGTGTTCTCCGGGCCCATGCCGCGCAGGTCGATCTGGCGGTTGTTGCCGCGGTTGCCGCTGGCGCTGTTGCCGGTCAGGTTGACACCCGGCTCGCGACGAATGATTTCCGACAGGTCGTTGGTGGGCGGGCGCTTCTTGATGTCCTCGGCGGTGATGATCGACACCCCGGGTGCCTGCTTGAGCTCCTGCGCGGCGGTTCCCAGAATCCGGGTTTCCTCCAGCTGCAAGGCCTGCTCACTGCCATCCACGGGCAGGTCGGTAGGTTGAACCGGGATACGCTGGGAATTCGTGGATGCCGATTCGGCAAAAGTCGGGGGTGCAAGCGCGGCCAGCAAGGCGACGGACAGGTGGCTCAGGTTCAAGCGCATCGGGGCTCTCCAGCAATTCAGTGGCGTGACGAGAGCGACCGGGAAGGGGAAGAGCTATGGAGCAGCTATGGTCCGGAGCGCTCGACACGAGGTGCGAGCGCAGATGATATGTTTTCGCATTTGAGAGTAAAGCGCATTTACAATCTATACAGTTTGTCTGTAACTAGATGTAAATGACGCTGCAAAGCGATTGATCGAGGCTTCGACGATGTGGTTGCCGACACACCGGTTGCACCGATAATCGCTGCCGCGTCTATTTTGGAATGGGTCGAACGTCCTGAATCACGGCATTGCCACGCCTGACCAGCACAAAGCTGTCACCCATCTGCACCCATTGGCTGTCGATGTCCGGTTGCTTGAGGCCGGCAGCCTTCCAGCCCGTGAAGGCCGATTCAGGGAGGGCATAGTTGGGCGGAACACGGTCGCCTTTGCTCAGCGAAACCATCTGCGCACCGGTGCCGGGCGCTTGCAGGACTTCGATGGCGAAGGTGGCGGTCGACGCAGCCGTCAACAGTGCGCCCGTGATGCACAGCGAAGCGAATAGGGTGCGGCGCATCGGCAGAGCTCCCGAATAATTGGCGGTGAGCCATTGTCGCCCCATTCGCCACGCACGGCCAGTGCGCGGCGAGGGAGCACGGGTCAGTCTCGAGCCAGGGCCAGGGCAACGCCTTGGCCACCACCGATGCACAGGGTTGCCAGACCCTTGCGGGCGTCGCGGCGCAGCATCTCGTGCAGCAAGGTCACCAGAACCCGGCAACCCGAAGCACCGATCGGGTGACCCAGGGCTATGGCACCGCCATTGACGTTGACCTTGCTCGCGTCCCACCCCAGGACCTGGCCCACCGACAGCGCCTGGGCGGCAAAGGCTTCGTTGGCCTCGATCAGGTCCAGTTGGTCCAGGCTCCAGCCGGCCTTTTCAAGGCAGCGGCGCGTCGCCGACACCGGGGCGATGCCCATCACCGCCGGATCGACGCCGGCATTGGCGTAGGCAGCGATGCGCGCGAGCACCGGCAGGCCCAGCGCTTGCGCCTTGGCCGCACTCATCAGCAGGACCGCGGCGGCGCCGTCGTTGAGCGACGACGCATTGCCAGCCGTCACGCTGCCATCGGGCTTGAAGGCGGGCTTGAGCTTGCCCAAGGTTTGCGCGGTGGTGCCGGCGCGGGGCTGCTCGTCGATCGTGAAGGGCAGGGGGTCGCCCTTGCGCTGCGGCACGTCGATGGGCGTGATCTCGGCGGTGAAGCGACCTGCCTCGATGGCCGCCACGGCCTTTTGCTGGGACTGCGCCGCGAAGGCATCCTGCGCTTCTCGGCTGATGCCGTATTGTTCGGCGAGGTTTTCCGCAGTGATGCCCATGTGGTAGTCGTTGAAGGCGTCCCACAGGCCGTCCTTGATCATGCTGTCGACCAGGGGCGCGTTGCCCATGCGCAGCCCAGTACGGGCCGCTGGCAATACGTAGGGCGCCAGGCTCATGTTTTCCATGCCACCGGCAATCACCACCTCGGCATCGCCGCAACGAATGGCCTGGGTCGCCAGGTGCACGGCCTTGAGCCCCGAACCGCAGACCTTGTTCAGCGTCATGGCCGGTACCGCGCTGGGCAGGCCGGCAAACAGGGCCGCCTGACGCGCCGGGTTCTGCCCGGCACCGGCCGTGAGCACCTGCCCCAGAATCACTTCGTCGACCTGCGCCGGGTCCAGGCCGGTCTGTGCAAGCAGCCGGCGAATCACCGCGGCGCCCAGTTCGACGGCGGGCACGCTCGCCAGTGAACCCTGGAAACTGCCTACGGCAGTGCGTGTGGCGGCAACGATAACGACGTCTTGCATGAAGGAGTCCTCGGTAGGTGGGCCAGTGGCCTTGTTCTTGTGGGGCGCGGACAGCGCACGACGTACCGGAAATACAGCGACGGCACAGGGCGATTGTCGGCCCTGTGCACTGATTTGATAAGTTGCATTTTCAAACGGGTTGATAAGCAAAGCGGAACAATGATGAAGACGGCCGCCGCGATCAGCCGCCGGTCATGTTCATGAAACGCACCACCTGCACATCGTCGTCAAGGCGGAAGTTGTGGCTCCATGGCTTGAGCTGCATGGCCTTGATGATTGCCTGTTCGAGCACTTCCGGCTGGCCGGGATGCTCGCGCAGCACCTGCTTGAGGTCTGCCGAATGCTCGTTCCCCAGGCACAGCAGCAGCCGGCCTTCGACGGTCAGGCGCACTCGGTTGCAGGTCGCGCAGAAATTGTGGCTGTGCGGCGAGATGAAGCCGATGCGAGTGCCTGGCGCCTGAGGAATGCGCCAGTAGCGCGACGGGCCTTGGGTGGAATCGGTGGACGGCAGCAATTCGTAGCGTTCGGCGAGCCGTGCGCGGACCTGCTCGCTGGAGTAGAAGGCCTCGGCGCGGCTGTGCTCGCTGATCGCACCCAGGGGCATTTCCTCGATGAAGGAAATGTCCAGGCCGCGCTCGATGGCGAAGGCCACCAGATCGACGACTTCGTCATCGTTGCGGCCCTGCATGACCACGCAGTTGAGCTTGGTATGGCGGAAACCGGCAGCATTGGCCGCGTCGATGCCGGCGATCACCTTGTCCAGGTCGCCGGTACGGGTGAGTTCGCGGAAACGTGCCGGGTCGAGGCTGTCCAGGCTGATGTTCAGGCGCTTGAGCCCGGCGTCGAACAACGGCTGGGCCAAGGTCGCCAGCTGCGAACCGTTGGTGGTCATGCACAGTTCCTGAAGGCCGGGCAGGGCGGCGATGCGTCGGCACAGATCGACGATGCCCGAACGCACCAGGGGTTCGCCCCCGGTCAGGCGGATCTTGCGCGTGCCCAGGGCGACGAAGCTGGCTGCCACCTGTTCGAGCTCTTCGAGGCTGAGGATCTGTTTGCGCGGCAGAAACGTCATGTCTTCGGCCATGCAGTACACGCAGCGGAAATCACAGCGGTCAGTAACCGACAGTCTCAGGTAATCGACTTTGCGGGCGAAGCCATCGTGCAGGGTGCGCTCAGGGGTGTGCATCAGGGGTACCAATAAAGGGCATGACCATTTCGACTGCCAACGCCGCACAGGCGTTGCAAAAAAAATGCAGACCTTGAAGGTACGCGCCACACCGGGGTCAAGCCAATCGCTTTTTTCAATGCGCCCATCGACAAGGTCGATGAGCGCCCCCGGTGCGGATACCGATCAGGGCATCTGCGGCAGCTCGTTCGGGCGCAAGTCGAACACCAGCACCTCGGCATCGACCCCGTTGGCCAACTGCAGCACGGTTTCCTGCCGCAGGCGCACGCCATCCCCTTCGGTCAGGCGCTGGCCGTTGAGTTCGACACTGCCGGTGGCCACATGCACATAGGCGTAGCGGTTGGCCGCAAGCGTAAGCGTGGCCTGTTCCTCGCTATCGAACAACCCGGCATAGACCCGCGCATCCTGGCGGACATGCAACGAGCCTTCGGCGCCATCGGGCGAGATGATCAACTGCAGGCGGCCGCGTTTCTGCTCGGCGGAAAAGTGCTCCTGCTGATAGCGCGGCTTGGTGCCTGCCGCTTCGGGCACGATCCAGATCTGCAGAAAGTGCACGGGATCGACGTCGCTGTGGTTGAACTCGCTGTGGGCGACGCCGTGGCCCGCGCTCATCAGCTGCACATCGCCGGGGCGAATCACCGAGCCGGTACCCAGGGTGTCCTTGTGCGCCAGTGCGCCTTCCAGCACGTAGGAGAAGATCTCCATGTCGCGGTGCGGGTGCTGACCGAAGCCCTTGCCGGCGCTGACGCGGTCGTCGTTGATCACCAGCAGGTCGGAGAAGCCCTGTTCCTGAGGGTTGCGGTAATGCCCGAAGGAAAAGGTATGGAAGGATTGCAGCCAGCCGTGGTTGGCGATACCGCGATCCGAGGCTTTGCGAAGTGCGAGCATGACGTTCTCCCGAGTGAAGGTGCCCAGCGGTGGAAATGCTGTGCGATGGATCAAGAGTATGCGTTCTTCGCAAGAGGATAAATCCGTCAAAGCGGTCAGGACTGTCGCGCTGAAGTTGACAGTGAACCGTGGTGCATTTCGTGATGCCTGTAGGGGGCCGGTTATAAGCTAATGCTGCATAGTTATAAATGGCTATAACAGAAGTTGATATCCTGCCGCCCGGCTACCGCTCCCGCGATGCTGAATCTGATGTGTAGGACGTAAGAATGGAAGTAGGTACCTGGGGTTTCACCATTGCCGGATTGGTCGTCGGCTTCATCGTCGGCATGACGGGCGTCGGCGGCGGCTCACTGATGACGCCGATTCTGCTCTGGTTTGGCATCAATCCAGCCACGGCGGTCGGCACCGATCTGTTGTACGCGGCCATCACCAAGGCCAGTGGCGTCTGGGTCCATGGACGCAACAAGAACATCGACTGGAAGATCACCGGCTGGCTGGCGCTGGGCAGCGTGCCCGCGGCAGCGTTCGTGCTCTGGTACCTGAAAAGCCTGAATGCCGAACCGCAGGCCATGGGCGTGGTGATCAAGCAGGCGCTGGCGGTCGTGCTGTTCCTGACGGCGTTGGCGATCCTGTTCAAGAAACGTCTGCAAGCCCTGGCCAGCCGCCATGCCGGGGATCGCTACAACCTCAGCCCGAAGACCCTCAACGCGCTTACTGTGGTAACTGGTGTCGTGCTCGGAGTGATGGTCTCGCTGACCTCGATCGGCGCCGGTGCCTTGGGGACGGTGGCGTTGTTCATGCTGTATCCGTTCCTGGCGACCCGACGGCTGGTGGGCACCGAAATCGCCCATGCCGTGCCATTGACTCTGGTCGCGGGCATGGGGCATGCCAGCATGGGTAACATGGACTGGTCATTGCTCGGGCATTTGCTGCTCGGCTCGCTGCCGGGGATCTACTTGGGTAGCCATCTGTCCGGGCGGGTTTCGGACGGTATCCTGCGGCCCTGCCTGGCGGTGATGCTGCTGTTGATCGGTTACAAGCTTGCCTTCTAAGCTCACTGACGCAGGCCTATGGGGAGGACAGACATGGTGAACGCCATCGACATCCGTCCGGCAGCGCCGGACCAGATACCCGCGGTTCTCGACTATGTCATGGCCGCCAGGGCCTCGATCTTCCCGCAGCTGGACGCCACCCAGGTGCCGCACGATCTGGCCCGCTTCGACGAGGTGTACCTGGCTTCGAACCAGGGCTGTTTTCTGCTCGCCTGGCAGGAAGGTCGCATCGTCGGCGCCATCGGCTACCTGCCCTATGACCAGCGCTTCAGCCAGCTGCAATTGACGGCCAGGGACACGGTCGAGGTGGTCAGGCTGTTCGTCTCGCCGAGCTGCCGGGGCGCCGGGGTTGCCAGGGCGCTGTACGCAGCGCTGCTGGCGCAGGCGCGCCGGGCTGGTGTGGCCACGTTGTATCTGCACACCCATCCGTTCCTGCCCGGAGCGATCGCGTTCTGGCAGAAACAGGGCTTCGAGGTGATCGACGTCGAGTCCGATCCCGTCTGGCAGACGACGCACATGTGCCTCTATCTCGGCGCAGCGTCGAACAGGTCCACGCCTGCTTCAAGCTGAACCAACGGCCATGGGCGCCGGTCGGTGATAGACACACCGACAGCCAAGGAGCTCCCATGAAGCCCTATGTAATCTGCCACATGATGTCCTCCGTCGACGGTCATGCCCTCACCGACGGCTGGGCCCGGCCGTTCAAGAACGCCGCCGGCGAGCTGTACGAGCGCTTGGCTAAACAGTTCGACTTCGACGCCTGGGCCTGCGGGCGCGTGACGATGCAGGAAATCGCTCACGACGAGGGGTATCCGTCCGGCCTGGCCAAGGGGCCGATCGAGCGGGCGCATCATTTCGCCGATCGCTCGGCGAGTGCCTACGCCATTTCCATCGACCCCCAGGGCAAGGTCGGCTGGAAGTCCAACACGGCGTTGGAGTCACACATCGTCGAAGTGCTCACCGAAGCGGTCAGCGACGACTATCTGGCCTATCTCCAATCGATCCAGGTGTCTTACATCTTCGCCGGCAAGGACTCCCTCGACCTGCATCAGGTGGTGGATATCCTTGGCCGGGAATTGGGCATCAAGCGCTTGGTCGTCGAAGGCGGCCCCCACGTCAGTGGCTCGTTCGTCAACGCCGGGCTGGTCGACGAGATCAGTGTCCTCCTGTTGCCGTTGGTGGATGGCCGGGGCGAGCATCCGGCGTCGTTCGAGATCGATGCCAAGCAGTGGCAGCAGCCGACCTACCTGACCCTCGACAGCGCCGAGGTGCAAGAGGGCGGCGCGGTGTGGCTGCGTTACCGGCAGCAGGAGCAGCCCACCGCCTAAGTTCCTGACACAGGTTCAAGCGAGGGTCTGCGCGGGCACCCTGACCCAGCCTTCCATCAGGACCCGCGCACTGCGGCTCATGATCGCCTTGGTGACTTGCCACTGGCCATCCAGCTGGTTGGCTTCGGCGCCCACGCGCAGGGTGCCGGAGGGATGGCCGAAGCACACCGTACTGCGCACGCCACCGCCCGCCGCGCGGTTGACCACAGTCCCGGGAATCGCTGCGGCGGTGCCGATGGCCACCGCCGCGGTGCCCATCATGGCGTGGTGCAGTTTGCCCATCGACATGGCCCGCACCGTCAGGTCGATATCGGCCGCAGCCACCGGCTTGCCGCTGGAAGCGACGTAGTAGGCTGGGGGCGCGACGAAGGCGACCTTGGGCGTGTGCTGGCGGGTTTGCGCTTCTTCCAGACGCTGGATCAAGCCCATGCGCAATGCCCCGTGGGCGCGGATCGTCTCGAAGCGCGCAAGCGCCTGAGGGTCGCCGTTGATCGCGTCCTGCAACTCGCAGCCGCTGTACCCCAATGCGGCGGCATCGATGAATATGGTCGGGATGCCGGCATTGATCATCGTCGCCTCGAACCGGCCCACGCCGGGTACGTCCAGCTCGTCAATCAGCTGCCCGGTGGGAAACATGGCCCCGGCCGCACCGTCGGCCTCGGCCGCCGGATCGAGAAACTCCAGTTGCACTTCGGCGGCCGGGAAGGTCACGCCGTCCAGTTCGAAATCTCCGGTCTCCTGAACCTCGCCGCCGCTCATGGGCACATGGGCAATGATGGTCTTGCCGATGTTGGCCTGCCATACGCGCACCGTGGCGATGCCGTCGTGGGGCACGCGAGCGGGATCGATGAAGCCCTGAGCGATGGCGAACGGGCCGACCGCTGCCGACAGGTTGCCGCAGTTGCCGCTCCAGTCGACGAAGGCGCTGTCGATGGACACCTGACCGAACAGGTAGTCGATGTCGTGCCCCGGCTGGCTGCTGGGGCTGACGATCACCGTCTTGCTGGTGCTCGACGTGGCGCCGCCCATGCCGTCGATCTGCTTGCCATAGGGGTCGGGGCTGCCGATCACCCGCAACAGCAGGGCGTCGCGCGCCGGACCGGGCAGACGCGCCGCTTCGGGCAGGTCGGCAAGGTTGAAGAACACGCCTTTGCTGGTGCCACCGCGCAGGTAGGTGGCGGGGATGCGAAGCTGGGTCATAAGGCAATCCTCAATGGGCGTCGGCCGCGGCGTGGGTGGGTGCAGTCGCCTGCAGGAAGTCCTGTGCGAAGCGTTGCAGCACACCGCCGGCTTCGTAGATCGAGACCTCCTCGGCGGTGTCCAGGCGACAGGTGACCGGCACTTGCACGCGCTCGCCGTTGCGCCGTTCGATGATCAGGGTCAGCCGCGCCTGGGGCGTCAACCGGCCAACCACGTCGAACACCTCGGTGCCATCGATGCCCAGGGTCTTGCGGTCCGTGCCCGCGTCGAACTGCAACGGCAGCACGCCCATGCCCACCAGGTTGGTGCGGTGGATACGCTCGAAGCCCTCGGCGGCGATCGCTTCCACCCCGGCCAGACGAACACCCTTGGCCGCCCAGTCCCGTGAGGAACCCTGGCCATAGTCGGCCCCGGCGATGATGATCAGCGGCTGCTTGCGCTGCATGTAGGTCTCGATGGCTTCCCACATACGCATGACCTGGCCTTCGGGTTCCAGGCGCGCGAGCGAGCCCTGGCGGACCTTGCCGTTCTCCACCACCATTTCGTTGAACAGCTTGGGGTTGGCGAACGTCGCCCGTTGCGCGGTCAGGTGATCGCCGCGGTGGGTGGCGTAGGAGTTGAAGTCTTCTTCGGGCAGGCCCATTTTCGCCAGGTATTCACCGGCGGCGCTGTCGAGCATGATCGCGTTGGAGGGCGACAGGTGATCGGTGGTGATGTTGTCCGGCAGCACCGCCAGCGGGCGCATGCCCTTGAGCGTGCGCTCGCCGGCCAGGGCACCTTCCCAGTACGGCGGACGACGGATGTAGGTGCTCGCCGGGCGCCAGTCATACAGCGGCGCGACTTTCGGTCCGTGGTCCTCGTGCACGGCGAACATGGGGATGTACACCTGGCGGAACTGTTCGGGTTTCACCGACGATTTGACCACTGCGTTGACTTCCTCGTCGCTGGGCCAGATGTCTTTGAGGCGGATGGGCTGACCCTGCGGGTCGAGGCCGAGCACGTCTTTTTCGATGTCGAAACGAATGGTGCCGGCAATCGCATACGCCACCACCAGCGGCGGCGAGGCCAGGAAGGCCTGACGGGCATAGGGGTGGATACGTCCGTCGAAATTGCGATTGCCCGAGAGCACCGCAGTGGCGTACAGGTCGCGCTCGATGATCTCTTGCTGGATCACCGGGTCGAGCGCGCCGGACATGCCGTTGCAGGTGGTGCACGCGAAGGCCACGATGCCGAAGCCCAGGGTCTCCAGTTCCTCGCTCAGCCCAGCTTCGTCCAGGTACAGGGCCACGGTTTTCGAGCCCGGTGCCAGGGACGATTTGACCCAGGGCTTGCGGGTCAGGCCCAGGCGGTTGGCATTGCGCGCCAGCAAGCCGGCAGCGATGACGTTGCGGGGATTGCTGGTGTTGGTGCAACTGGTAATGGCGGCGATGATTACCGCGCCGTCCGGCATCTGCCCGGGCACTTCGCTCCAGGGGCCGGCGATGCCCTGGGCCGTCAAGTCGCTCGTAGCGATGCGCGCATGCGGGTTGCTCGGCCCGGCCATGTTGCGTACGACACCGGACAGATCGAAGCTCAGGTCGCGCTCATAGACAGCGTCGTCCAGGCTGTCGGCCCACAGGCCGGTCAGGCGCGCATAGTCTTCGACCAGTTGCACCTGCTGCTCTTCGCGGCCGGTGAGGCGCAGGTAGTCGATGGTCTGCTGGTCGATCGCGAACATCGCCGCCGTGGCGCCGTATTCCGGGGCCATGTTGGAGAGGGTGGCGCGGTCGCCCAGGGTCAGGGCACGTGCGCCTTCACCGAAGAACTCCAGGTACGCACCCACCACTTTCTGCTGACGCAGGTACTGGGTCAGGGACAGCACCATGTCGGTGGCGGTGATGCCCGGCTGCAATTGGCCAGTCAGCTTGACCCCGACAATTTCGGGCAGGCGCATCCACGACGCGCGACCGAGCATGACGCTCTCAGCCTCCAGGCCGCCCACGCCGATGGCCACCACGCCCAGCGCGTCGACATGGGGGGTATGGCTATCGGTGCCGACACAGGTGTCGGGAAAGGCAACGCCTTCGCGGACCTGGATCACCGGCGACATTTTCTCCAGGTTGATCTGGTGCATGATGCCGTTGCCCGGCGGAATGACGTCGACGTTCTTGAACGCCTTGCGCGTCCAGTCGATGAAGTGGAAGCGGTCTTCGTTGCGACGGTCTTCGATGGCGCGGTTTTTCTCGAACGCCTGCGGATCGAAGCCGGCGCTTTCCACGGCCAGCGAATGGTCGACGATCAGCTGCGTCGGGACCACCGGATTGACCAGCGCCGGGTCACCGCCCTGTGAGGCGATGGCGTCACGCAGGCCGGCCAGGTCGACCAGGGCGGTCTGGCCGAGGATGTCGTGGCACACCACTCGCGCCGGGTACCAGGGGAAGTCCAGGTCACGCTTGCGTTCGATCAACTGGCGCAGGGAGGCGTCCAGGGTGGCGGGGTCGCAACGGCGCACCAGGTTTTCCGCCAATACGCGGGAGGTGTACGGCAGGGTGGCGTAGGCGCCGGGCTGGAGGGCTTCGACGGCTTCTCGGGCGTCGTAATAGTCCAGCGGCGAGTTGGGTAATGGCTTGCGGTGTTGTGTGTTCATCAGGTCGGCTCACGGTGCAAGGCATGGCAGAAGTTCGGCGGGGCGGCCTTCGCGAGCCCTCTGCCCGCGAAGGCGGCCGCCAGGTCAGCGGCGATCCAGGGGCACGAACGCACGCTGTTCCACGCCCACGTATTCGGCGCTGGGGCGAATGATTCGGTTGTTGGCCCGCTGTTCGAACACATGGGCTGCCCAGCCGGTCACCCGAGAGCAGACGAAAATCGGTGTGAACAGCTCGGTCGCGATGCCCATGAAGTGGTACGCCGAGGCGTGGTAGAAGTCGGCGTTGGGAAACAGCTTCTTCTGCTCCCACATGGTCTTGTCGATGGCTTCGGAGACGGGATAGAGGACCTTGTCACCGGCTTCGTCGGCCAGCTTCTTCGCCCAGCCCTTGATCACTTCGTTGCGCGGGTCGTTGTCTTTGTACACGGCATGGCCGAAGCCCATGATCTTGTCCTTGCGCTCGAGCATGGCCAAGGTGCCGCGCACCGCTTCTTCGGGCGACGCGAACTTCTGGATCATGGCCATGGCCGCTTCGTTGGCACCGCCGTGCAGGGGGCCGCGCAACGAGCCGATGGCTGCGGTCACGCACGAATACATGTCCGACAAGGTCGAGGCGCAGACGCGGGCGGTGAAGGTCGATGCGTTGAATTCATGCTCGGCGTAGAGAATCAGCGAGACGTCCATCACCTTGCTGTGCAGTTCACTCGGCGACTTGCCATGCAGCAGGTACAGGAAGTGCCCGGCGAAGGTGTCTTCATCGCTGGTGCAACTGATGCGCACACCGTGGTGGCTGTAGCGATACCAGTAGCACATGATCGCCGGAAAGGCCGCCAGCAGGCGGTCGGTGACGTGTTCCTGCTGACCGAAGTTGCGCTCCGGTTCCAGCGTGCCAAGGAAGGAGCAACCGGTGCGCATCACGTCCATCGGATGGGTGCTGGACGGGATGCGTTCGAGCACTTCCTTGAGCGGCTGCGGCAAGTCGCGCAGGCTGCGCAGCTTGCCCTGGTAGGCAGCCAGCTCGTCGTGGGTGGGCAGCTCGCCGTGCAGCAGCAGGTAGGCGACTTCTTCGAACAGCGCGTGTTCGGCCAGTTCGCGCACGTCATAGCCGCGATAGGTCAGCCCTGCGCCGGGCATGCCGACGGTCGACAGCGCGGTTTGTCCGGCCACCTGGCCACGCAGGCCAGCGCCACTGAGTACTTTTGCTTCGGCCATGGTTTTCTCCGATCTTGGATTTGTTATTGGAATGCAGCGATCATTTTTTCTGCGCGAACAGCGCGTCGAGTTTGCGCTCGAAGTCGTGGTAGTCGATGGCGTCGTACAGTTCCATGCGCGTCTGCATGGTGTCGACGACGTTTTGCTGGGTGCCGTCGCGACGAATCGCGGTGTAGACGTTCTCGGCGGCCTTGTTCATGGCGCGGAACGCCGACAGCGGGTAAAGCACCAGGCCGACGCCGACGCCACCGAGCTGCTCGGTGGTGAACAGCGGCGTGGCGCCGAACTCGGTGATGTTGGCCAGAATCGGCGCTTTCACCCGGCTGGCGAACAGCTGGTACATCTGCAGTTCGGTGATGGCTTCGGGGAAGATCATGTCCGCACCCGCCTCGATGCAGGCTGCCGCGCGGTCTAGAGCTGACTCCAGACCTTCCACCGCCAACGCATCGGTGCGCGCCATGATCACGAAGCTGTCGTCGGTGCGCGCATCCACCGCCGCCTTGATGCGGTCGACCATTTCCTGCTGGGAAACGATTTCCTTGTTCGGTCGATGGCCACAGCGCTTGGCGCCCACCTGGTCTTCGATGTGCATGGCCGCGGCGCCGAACTTGATCATCGACTTGACGGTGCGGGCGACATTGAAGGCCGACGAGCCGAAACCGGTGTCGACGTCGACGAGCAATGGCAGATCGCACACATCGGTGATGCGGCGCACGTCGGTCAGCACATCGTCCAGACCGGTGATGCCCAGATCGGGAAGGCCCAGGGAACCGGCCGCAACGCCGCCGCCGGACAGGTAGATGGCCTTGAAACCGGCGCGCTGGGCGAGCAGGGCGTGGTTGGCGTTGATGGCGCCGACCACCTGCAGGGGCGACTCTGCTGCAAGGGCCTGACGGAAGCGTTGGCCGGGGCGGGTGGGCTGACTCATGATTGGGCTCCTGGGGTGTTGTTCTGGTTGGGTTCCAGGTAATGGCGTTCGACATTGCGCTTGGACGCGGCGATGTGCCGACGCATGAGCAACTCGGCCAGTTCGCCGTCGCGCTCGGCGATGGCGTCGAGGATACGGTGATGCTCGGCGAAAGCCTGGTGCGGACGGTTGGGCGTGGCAGAGAACTGGATGCGGTACATGCGCACCAGTTGGTACAGGTCATCGCAGAGCATCTGCACCAGCGTGCTGTTGCCGCTGCCCTGAATGATGCGGTAGTGAAAGTCGAAATCGCCTTCCTGCTGGTAGTAGCCGACGCCGGCCTGGAACGCGGCGTCGCGTTCATGGGTGGCGAGCACCTCGCGCAACTCGTCGATCTGTGCCTGGCTCATGCGCTCGGCAGCCAGTCGACAGGCCATGCCTTCGAGGGATTCGCGGATTTCGTAGAGTTCGATGAGTTCGGCGTGGTTGAGCGACACCACCCGGGCACCGACGTGGGGAATGCGCACCAGCAGGCGCTGACCTTCCAGACGGTGAATGGCTTCACGCAGCGGTCCGCGGCTGATGCCGTAGGTGCGTGCCAGTTCGGGTTCGGAGATCTTGCTGCCTGGGGCTATTTCGCCATTGATGATGGCCGCCTGGATGCGGCGGAACACGTTCTCCGACAGCGTCTCGGTTTCCATTGGAACGGCACTGGGCGGTGTCGTGAATTCCGGATCGGGAACGGGCAAGGGCGAAACAGAGCTAACGGACATATTGTCGACACCTGGGTAGGTAGTGACGAAAAAATAGTCCTGTTACAGCTTGCAGTCAAGGCACCCGAAGGTAAGTGTCGACAATGTCCCAAAAAGATCGGGGGCCGAAGCCCCCGTTTCCGCTTTACTGCTCGTCGGCTGTGGGGTAATCCACATAGCCTTCCGGACCCTGGCTGTACCAGGTTTCCATGACGTCCTTGTTCAGCGGCAGCCCCTTGGCGAACCGATGGGGCAGGTCCGGGTTGGCCAGGAACGGCCGACCGAAGGCGATCGCATCGGCTTCACCGGCGTGCAGCGCAGCCTGCGCTTTTTCGTGGGTGTAGTCGGAATTGAGCACCAGGGTCCGGCTGAATGCCTTGCGGATCACCGGGTGCACCGGCGGGCGATCGGCTTTGCCGAAGGTGCCATCGAATGGTGGTTCGCGCAGTTCCAGATAGGCGATGCCGATCTTGTCCAGCGCAGCGGCAGCGGCGGAGAACAGGGTTTCCGGATCGCTGTCGTTGACGCCCTGCGAATCGCCGTTGGGCGACAGGCGCACGCCGGTGCGTTCGGCACCGATGGTGTCGACAACCCGCTGGGTGACTTCGGTCAACAGGCGAATACGGTTTTCTACCGAGCCACCATAGGCGTCGTCGCGGAAGTTGCTGTTGTCGCGCAGGAACTGGTCGATCAGGTAGCCGTTGGCGGCATGGATCTGCACACCATCGAAGCCGGCGCGCATGGCGTTCTTCGCGGCGTGCTCGTAGTCGTCCAGCAACCGCGGGATCTCATGGATGCCCAACGGCCGGGCTTCCACGTAGGGTTGCTTGCCGTCATAGGTATGGGTATGGCCTGGCGCAGTCGTCGCCGAAGACGAAACCGGCTGTGCACCGCCGAGGAAGCTGGGGTGGACGATGCGGCCCATGTGCCACAGCTGCAAGTCGATGCGCCCGCCAGCTTCATGCACGGCGGCGGTGATCTTCTTCCAGCCTTCGACCTGCTCGTCGCTCCAGATGCCTGGCGCGTAAGGCCAGCCCAGGCCTTCCTGGGTGATGCCGGTCGCTTCGGTGATGATCAACCCGGCGCTGGCGCGCTGGGTGTAGTACTCGATCATCAGGTCGGTGGGTACGTGGTTGCGGGTGGCGCGGCCGCGTGTCAGCGGCGCCATCAGGATCCGGTTGGGCAACTGCTGCTCGCCAACCTGGATCGAATCGAATAGAGAAGGCATCGAGGCTCCCTGGTCTATGAGTGGAAGGGCGGCTCAGGCTGCGCCGAGGGCTTTGATGATGGCGTCGTTGAACGCCGGGATGTCATCCGGGGTACGCGAAGTGATCAGGGTCCAGCCATTGGCGCCGCACTGTTTGACTTCCTGATCGACCCAGGCAGCGGCCTTGGCGTTGGTCAGGTCGAGGCTGACGCTGGGGTAGGAAGTCAGGGTCTTGCCGGGAATGACGCCGGCGTTGATCAGCAGCCATGGACCGTGGCAGATGGCGGCGACGACTTTGCCTGCATCGGCGAAGGCCTTGACCAGTTGCTGCGCATCGGTGTCCTGACGCAGGGTGTCGGCGTTGACGGTGCCGCCTGGGATGACCAGAGCGTCGAAGTCACTGGCGCTCAGGCCCTGGATCTTGCTGTCGGACTCGACGGTGCGGTCTTTCTCGGTGTCCTGCTGGAAGGTCTGTACGGTGCCGCCTTCGCTGGAGGCGTGGGTCACGGTGGCGCCGGCTGCACGCAGCGCTTCGACGGGCTTGAGCAGTTCGTCACGCTCGATGCCGGTGTTGGCGGTAATGAACAGGACTTTCTTGCCTTGCAGTTGGGTAGCCATGTGGATCTTCCTCGGGTCAGTTAAGGCCTGGCGTGCCAGGCGATCAAAAAATCTGAGCGCGGAGGAAAATGGAAAGTTCAGGTGGATCGTTCACCGGTGGTGCACGCGGTCAGGCCCATGCACTGGCCTGGCCGCGTGTCCATTGGCTCAATAGCCTTCGGCAAGGCCGGTGTTGCGACGCGGGTCGTTGGCACCGTAGAAGCGGTTGTTGGCTACGGGCTTGCCACCCAGTGAAGGCGCGCCGACCAGGATCGCTGCCAGGTGGTTGGCGTCCTGCGGCTCGCCGAACTTGTGCCCCCAGCTCTCGAGAATCTTGCGCGTGTCCGGGCTGATGGCGAAGTGTTCCAGGTTGGTCACGTCGGGCATCCACTGTTGGTGGAAGCGTGGCGCATTGACCGCCTGCTGGATGTCCATGCCGTAGTCGATGACGTTGAGCATGGTCAGCAAGGTCGCGGTGATGATTCGACTGCCGCCGGGCGTGCCGACCACCATCACCGGCTTGCCGTCCTTGGTGACGATGGTCGGGCTCATGGACGACAGCGGCGTCTTGTAGGGGGCGATGGCATTGGCTTCGCCCTGCACCAGCCCGTACATGTTGGCGACGCCGACCTTGGAGGTGAAGTCGTCCATCTCGTCGTTGAGCAGGATGCCGGTGCCGCTGGCCATGACCCGTGCGCCGAACCAGCCGTTGAGGGTGTAGGTAACCGAAACCGCATTGCCCCACTGATCGACGATGGAGTAGTGGGTGGTATTGCTCCCTTCATGGGGCGCCACGCCCGGTTTGATCTCGGCCGAGACACCCGCCTTGTTCGGCAAGATGCTGTCGCGGATCTTCGTCGCGTAGTTGGCGTCGAGCAGGTGGGCGATGGGGTTCTTGACGAAGTCCGGGTCGCCCAGGTAGCTGTTGCGGTCCACGTAGGCGTGGCGCATGGCCTCGATCTGGTAGTGCATGCCCTGCGCCGAGCCGTAGCCCAGTTCGGCCATGGGGTAGCCCTGAAGAATGTTCATGATCTGGCAGATGACCACGCCGCCCGAGCTGGGCGGTGGCGCGGAGATCACGTGGTAGCCGCGGTAGTCGCACTCGATGGGGTCCAGCTCGCGGGTCTTGTACTTGTCGAGGTCGGCTTGGGTAATGATGCCCTTGCCGGCCTGGCTCGAATCCACGATGGCCTTCGCCACCCAGCCTTGATAGAAACCGGCGTTGCCCTTGTCGGCAATCTCCCGCAGGGTGCGTGCCAGATCCTTCTGCACCAGCTTGTCACCGGCCTTGAACGGCTGACCCTGGTTGAGGAAGATCTTCGCCGAGTCCTGGCTGTCCTTGCGGAAATCCTCGGTGGCGGTTTCCAGCAGGTCGACGTCGCCCTGACCGAGAGTGAAGCCCTCGTCGGCCAGCTTGATGGCTGGCGCGAGCAGGTCGGCGCGCTTGAAGGTGCCGTATTTCTGCAGGGCCAGTTCCATCCCCGAAACGGTGCCTGGAATGCCCACTGACAGGTGGCCGTCGGTGCTCAGGCCTTCGATGACGTTGCCGGCCTTGTCCAGGTACATGTCCGGGGTGGCGGCCAGTGGGGCCTTCTCGCGGAAGTCCAGAAAGGTCTTGCGCCCATCGGCCATCTGCAGGGTCATGAAGCCACCGCCGCCGATGTTGCCGGCGGCCGGGTAGACCACGGCCAGGGCGTAGGCCACGGCGACGGCAGCGTCGACGGCATTGCCGCCGTCCTTGAGCACGTCCACGCCAACGTGGGTGGCCAGTTGCTGTGCGGTGACGACCATGCCGTTCTGCGCGGCGACGGGGGCGGGGGAGGCGGCGAACAAACAGGTGGGGGCCAGCGCGAACGCAACGGCGATCAGCGACTTTGGCAAGGGTTCGAGTTTCAAGCGTCGGCTCTCTTTTTTGTGAATGGGGAGCTGCGGGTGGTGAGCAACGAGGCGATTCATTTCGCCAGTCGCAAGGATAGCCGGGTTTCTCAATCCTGCTGGCGACAGGCGGTCAATGCGGTCAATTGTTGGCCCGAGCCGTCGAAGTTCTCCGTCGCCAGCCAGCGTTCGAATGCCGCGCGCCGCGCTGGCCATTCGCTGTCGATGATGGAGAACCACGCGGTGTCGCGGTTGCGGCCCTTGTACACCAGTGCCTGCCGAAAGATGCCTTCGAAGCTGAAGCCCAAGCGTTCGGCGGCCTTTCGCGAGGGCGCGTTCAAGGCATCGCATTTCCATTCGTAGCGCCGGTAGCCCAACTCATCGAACACCAGGCGCATCAGCAAGTACTGCGCTTCGGTCGACACGGGGGTGCGTTTCATCAACGGCGAGAAGGTCACATGGCCCACTTCGATGACGCCATTGGCCGGGTCCATGCGCATCAAGGCCAGCGTGCCCACGGCCCGTTGGCTGCGCAGATCGATCACCGCCCAGTGTTGCGGATCCTGGCTGGCTGCCGCGGTTTGCAGGTGAGTGCGATAGCTGTCGAGGTCGGCGAACGGTCCGACGGGCAGGTAGGTCCAGTCGCTGCCGTTGCTCTGCTGGCAATAGCCCTGGAACAGATCCTCGGCGTGGGCCGCGACGTCCAGGGGCTCGAGGCGGCAATAGCGGCCTTCGATCACCGCACGGGCCGGGCGAGGGCGCGCGGTCCAGTCGGGCAGAGGATGGCCGACGGGCTGCTGAAGTGCGTTGTGGTGCAGAGGCTGGTTGGGCATGGCGACTCCTGACGAGATGAGCGGTGGGGAAGGTGTGTCGACGCAGTCAGCGCGGGTCCGGAACGATACCGAAGCCGCTCTTGGCTTCGCTGACGATACGCAGGTGCTGGCGCTCGCCTGGGTTGGCCTGCAGGCGCAGTTCGCGGTTCAGACGGCCCTTGCTGCAGAGCATGCCACCCTGCTTGTCGGTGGTGATGCCGACGATATGTTCGCCAGGCGGCAGGTGAAAGGTGGCCACCTCGCCGACGGCCATCAACGCCGCCGGTTCGCGGTCGATCAGCAGCGCGATGTAGCAGCCGCCGCCCATGATGCCGATGTCGCGGTCCACCACCAGTTCGCTCGACGGCGCGAGAGTCTGTTGCCAGGCTGACAAACGATCTGCCGGGACAGCCTTGAGGTGCTCCGAATCGGCGCGGAACGAGGTACAACCCGACAAGCCCACTGCAATCAGCATTACCCAGAACACGCGCATCGACGGACCCCCTGAAATGGCATTGTGATTGCACTCTAGCTCAAGCTGGGGCTCGCACGGAACGCTACCCAGGCCGAGCCTATTCAGAAAAGTTTTGAAACAGGTTCCCGTCTGGGGCTGCGATGGGCAAGAATGATCCGGCTGACCCGTGCAGTCGCCATCCCGTGGGGGATCGGCTGCCCCGAGCGGACTGACCTGAACCTGTGGAGGTACCGTGGCACCTAGAGACCTGATGTTGGCCTTGATCGTGATCGTCGTCTGGGGCTTGAATTTCGTGGTGATCCGCTACGGCCTCGACGGCCTGCCTCCCATGCTCCTGGGAGGCCTGCGCTTCACCCTGGTGGCGATTCCCGCGGTGTTCTTCATTCGCCGTCCGAACCTGCCGCTGCGCTGGCTGATCGCCTACGGCGCGACCATTTCCCTGGGGCAGTTCGCCTTTCTGTTCGAGGCCATGGCCAACGGCATGCCTGCGGGCCTGGCGTCGCTGGTGTTGCAATCCCAGGCGTTCTTCACGCTGTTCTTCGCTGCTCTGTTCATTGGCGAACGCCTGCGTGCGGCCAGTGTGGTGGGATTATTGGTGGCGGCAGGCGGGCTGGCGATGATCGGCTTGGAAAGCGATCAGGCCACACCACTGGTGGCCGTACTGCTGACCCTGTGCGCAGCCTCGATGTGGGCCATGGGCAACATCATTACCCGTCGCTTCGGCAATATCGACCTGGTCGCGCTGGTGATCTGGGGCGCGCTGATTCCGCCGCTGCCGTTCTTTGCGCTGTCGCTGTGGCTGGAAGGGCCGGCGCTCATTGAACGATCGCTGCTGGGCATCGGCTGGAAGTCGATCGGCAGCCTGGTGTACCTGGCCGCCATCGCCACGGTGCTGGGTTATGGCCTGTGGAGCAAGCTGCTGTCGCGTTATCCGGCGGGCAAGGTGGCACCGTTTTCGTTGCTGGTACCGGTGGTGGGCTTGAGCTCCTCGGCCTGGATTCTCGGCGAGCGGCTGAGCGCCTTGCAGTGGTGGGGCGGTGCGCTGGTGATGGTGGGGCTGGTGATCAACGTGTTCGGCGGCAGCCTGATCGCTCGCCTGGCCCCGGCTCGCACGGGGGCGAAATCTCTGTAATGATGGGCCATCGATACGTCAAGGAGATGGAGCATGATGATCCGGTCGCTGACCCTCGCCTCACTGTTCGCCTTCGCCGCGCCGCTGCTGGCCGCGGACGGTGATAGCCCCCTGGCCCAGGACCGTGGACGGGCCCGGCCGTTGGTGGTGATCGCCCCGAGTTCGGTGGATCCCAACCTGCTGAAACTGCGCAAGGCGCTGGAAGAGCCCGCCAACCGCGACGGCTTCAAGCAGCGCGGGATGGTGCTCTACACCGTGATCAATACCATCGGCCAGCGTGACGGCAAGGACCTCGACCCGCAGGCAACCATGTCCCTGATCCGTGATTTGAAGCTGGGCGCCGGTTCCAGTCAGAAGTTCGTGCTGCTGGGCAAGGATGGCGAGAAAAAGCTCGAACAATCCGGCTACGTCGAGCCTGCGCAGTTGTTCAGTACCATCGATCAATTGCCCGCAGCCGAGAAGGAGGCCAATGCGCCAGCCCCGGTCGCAGCCGCCGCGCAGGAACCGACGAACAAGCCCGCCAAGGCCGCGAAACCGAGCAAGGCGCCGCAACCGCTGGACGATTGACGGCGCCTCGGTCGGCGGCACGCGGCTGCTTCAGACCATGTTGAGCCGCTGCTTGCGTTGCGGTGCCGGGTAGGCTCGATCCAGCGCGGAGAAATCTTCGGCATCGAGTTTGATGTGCAGGGCGGCGGCGTTCAGGCGCACATGTTCGGCCGTGGACGCTTTGGGGATGGCGATCACCCCTTCACGGCGAATGACCCAGGCCAGGCAGGCTTGCGCCGGCGTCACCCCGTGGCGCTGCGCAACCTGGCGCAACACCGGTTGGTCGAGCAAGCGGCCGCCCTGTGCAATCGGACAGTAAGCCATCACCGGCATTGCCCGCTCGGCACACCAGGGCAGCAGGTCGAACTCGATGCCGCGCTCTTCCAGGTTGTACAGCACCTGGTTGGTCGCACAGCGTTCGTCGTTCAGCTCGATCATGTCATCGACATCGAAATTCGACACGCCCCAGGCGCCGATCTTGCCCTGCTCACGCAGGCGCTCGAAGGCGTCCACCGTTTCGCTCAGCGGGTACTGACCACGCCAGTGCAGCAGGTACAGGTCGATGTGCTCCACCTGCATGCGCTGCAGGCTGCGCTCGCAGGCTTGCGCCACGCCCTTGAGGCTGGCGTTGTGGGGGTAGACCTTGCTGACCAGCGTGACCTGGTCCCGGCGGCCCTGGATGGCCTGGCCGACGATTTTTTCAGAGCCGCCTTCACCGTACATTTCGGCGGTGTCGAGCAAGGTCAGCCCCAGGTCGATGCCTTCCTGCAACGCGGCGATTTCCTGCCGGGCACGGGCCGGATCTTCCCCCATGCGCCAGGTGCCCTGGCCAATGCGTGGTACCGGCCTGCCGGCCAGATCAATGCTGTTCATCACAATGCTCCTTGATGGAAAAGGAATTGAGCGCCCCTGTAGCAGCAGCGCAAGCCGCGTCCGGCCTTACAAAACCTGTAGCAGCGGCGCAAGCCGCGTCAGGCCTCGACGCGATGAGTCAGAAACACCGCATGGACCGCCGACGCGGCTCGCGCCGCTGCTACAGGGTCGGGGTTCGTCGACGCGGTAGGGCGTGTGGGTTTGGCAATGTCGTCGGGCGGCGGTTCAACCTGACGGAGAGCAGGCTATTGGCGACGGTGGGCCGTGTGCTCCAGCAGCACTTCCATCAGCGCGTGTGCGGCGGCCGAAAGCTTGTGGTCCGGCAAGCGCATCAGACCGATTCGGCGCTCGACGCTGGGCGACTCCAGCGGCACACAGCGCGCCCCCAGTTCGTGCATCTGCTCGATGCACAGGGCCGGTACCGCGCTGACGCCCAGGCCATGGGCGACCATGCGCCCGATGGTGCTCAACTGGTGACTTTCGAACGCCACCGCCAGTTTGCCGTGCTCCTCGCTGACGGCGCTTTCCAGCAGCAGGCGGACCGCGGAAGGTCGCTGCAGCGCGATGAAATCATGGGCCAGCAGGGTTGCCCACGTCAGTACCGGTTGATCGGCCAGCGACGAATCGGCCGGCACCACGGCCACGAAGCGGTCGGTGTAGAAGGGCGTGAACACCAGGGACGAGGTGCTTTCCGGCTCGAAGCCGATGCCCAGCTCCACGCGGCGGTGACGAACCATCTCCACCACCTGCTCGTTGATGACGTCGTGCACGGCGACATTGACCCGTGGATGGCGGTCGCGAAAGATCCGCAGGGCCCCAGGCAACAGGTTGCCGGCGAACGACGGCATGGCCGCGATGGACACCTTGCCCAATTGCAGGGTGAAGTGCTGGCGCAGCAACTCCTCGGTGTTGTCCCAATCCGCCAGCAGGCGCCGGGCCAGCGGCAACAGGGCTTCGCCTTCGGGCGTCAGGCTGACGCTGCGCGTGGTACGGATCAGCAGCGCGCCGCCCAGGTCTTCTTCCAGACCCTTGATGGTCAGGCTCAGCGCAGGCTGGGACAGGTGCAGTTTTTCGCCCGCCTGGGCAAAGCTTAGGGCCTGGGCCACGGCGAGAAAGGCGCGGAGCTGTTTGACGTTCATCTATTTGGAAAACCAATCAATACCGAAGAAAAACAAAATTAACAAATTAGCCGTGCGGGGAGAAGATACCTGCACCCTCGCCGTTGCTGCACGGACGGCGCCATGACAAACAATAAAAGGCGAACGATCATGGCTGGACTCGATAAGCGAGTGGCAACCTACGCACAGGCGCTCGATGGCCTGCGCGATGGCATGACGGTACTGGCCGGCGGGTTCGGCCTGTGCGGCATTCCGGAGAACCTGATCGCCGAGATCAAGCGGCTGGGCGTGCGCGATCTCACGGTGGTGTCCAACAACTGCGGCGTCGACGGTTTCGGTCTGGGTGTACTGCTCGAAGACCGGCAGATTCGCAAGATGATCGCCTCCTACGTGGGCGAAAACGCGCTGTTCGAGCGGCAGTTGCTCGATGGCGAATTGGAAGTCGAACTGACCCCTCAAGGCACCCTGGCCGAGAAGATGCGCGCCGGCGGTGCCGGTATCCCCGCGTTTTTCACTGCCACCGGCTACGGCACACCGATTGCCGAAGGCAAGGAAGTGCGCGAATTCAATGGCCGCCAGTACATTCTGGAACAAGCCATCACCGGCGACTTCGCCATCGTCAAAGGCTGGAAGGCCGACCACTTCGGCAACGTGGTCTATCGTCATACCGCACAGAACTTCAATCCGCTGGCCGCCAGTGCCGGGCGCATCACCGTGGTCGAGGTCGAAGAGATCGTCGAGCCGGGCGTGTTGCTGCCCGAGCATATCCACACGCCTGGCATCTATGTCGACCGGGTGATTCAGGGCACCTTCGAGAAGCGCATCGAGAAGCGCACGCTCAAGGCCTGATCGTTTCCTTTCTGCGCTGTTTCCCACGAGGTTTTTTCCATGGCACTTACCCGCGAACAGATGGCCCAGCGCGTGGCGCGCGAACTGCAGGACGGTTATTACGTGAACCTGGGCATCGGCATCCCGACCCTGGTGGCCAACTACGTGCCACCTGGCATCGACGTGATGCTGCAATCGGAAAACGGCCTGCTCGGCATGGGCGAATTCCCCACCGAGGCCACCGTCGACGCCGACATGATCAATGCCGGCAAACAGACCGTGACCGCGCGCCTGGGCGCCTCCATCTTCGACTCGGCGCAGTCGTTCGCGATGATTCGCGGCGGCCATGTCGACCTCACCGTGCTCGGCGCCTTCGAGGTGGACGTGCAGGGCAACATCGCCTCTTGGATGATCCCCGGCAAGCTGGTCAAGGGCATGGGTGGGGCCATGGACCTGGTGGCCGGCGCGGAGAACATCATCGTCACCATGACCCACGCGTCCAAGGACGGCGAGTCGAAACTGCTGCCTGTCTGCACGCTGCCGCTGACCGGCGCTGGTTGCATTCGCAAGGTGCTGACCGACTTGGCTTATCTTGAGATCGAAGACGGTGCGTTCATCCTCAAGGAGCGGGCGCCGGGTGTCAGCATCGACGAAATCAAGGCGAAAACGGCCGGCAAGTTGATCATTGCCGACGATGTGATCGAAATGAGTTTCTGAAAACTTCCTGCCAACACCTGCAGCTCTCCAACTATAAAAACAAGGAAACACCACCATGTCCGCACACCTGGAAGAGAGCCGCTACGCTCGCTTCGCCCTGCGCTGTTCGAGCTGGGCCGAGCGCTGGTTCCCCGACTCCTACGTATTCGCCGCCGTGGCGGTGCTGCTGGTCGCATTGGGCGCGCTGGCCATCGGCGGTACCCCGACGGCCACGGCCACCGCGTTCGGCGACGGCTTCTGGAGCCTGATTCCGTTCACCATGCAGATGGCCTTCGTGGTCATCGGCGGCTACGTCGTCGCCAGCTCGCCGCCCGCCGTGAAACTCATCGACCGTCTGGCGCGGATTCCGCGCAATGGACGCTCGGCAGTGGCCTGGGTGGCACTGATCTCGATGGTGGCGTCGCTGCTCAACTGGGGCCTGTCCCTGGTGTTCGGCGGTTTGTTGGTGCGCGCGCTGGCGCGCCGCACCGATCTGCGCATGGACTATCGCGCCGCCGGCGCTGCAGCGTACCTGGGTCTGGGCGCGGTCTGGGCCCTGGGCCTGTCATCGTCGGCGGCGCAGTTGCAGGCCAACCCGGCCAGCCTGCCGCCGTCGATCCTGTCCATCACCGGTGTCATCCCGTTCACCCAGACCATTTTCCTCTGGCAATCAGGCGTACTGCTGCTGGCGCTGGTAGTGGTTTCGCTGGTGGTCGCCTATGCCACCGCGCCCGGCCCGAACTCGGCCCGCGATGCCCAGGCCTGCGGCGTCGACCCGGCTTTCAGCCTGCCGCCGCTGAGCAAGCGCAGCCGACCGGGCGAATGGCTGGAATACAGTCCGCTGATCACTATCTTTCTGGTATTGCTCGCCGCAGGATGGCTGTTCCACGAGTTCTCCACCAAGCCGGCGATCACCGCCATCTCCGGGCTCAATACCTATAATTTCCTGTTCATCATGCTCGGCCTGCTGCTGCACTGGCGCCCCCGCAGCTTTCTCGATGCCGTTGCGCGTGCCGTGCCGACGACCACCGGTGTGCTGATTCAATTTCCCCTGTACGGCTCCATCGCCGCCATCATGACCACCGTCAAGGGCGGCGACGCGCAGACCCTGGCTCACCACATCTCGACCTTCTTCGTGCAGATCGCCTCCCACGATACCTATGCGATGCTCATGGGCGTGTATTCGGCGGTGTTGGGATTCTTCATCCCATCCGGCGGGGGCAAATGGATCATCGAGGCGCCCTATGTCATGCAGGTGGCCAACGAACTGCAGTACCACCTGGGTTGGGCGGTGCAGATCTACAACGCCGCCGAAGCCTTGCCGAACCTGATCAACCCGTTCTACATGCTGCCGTTGCTGGGCGTCTTGGGCCTGAAGGCGCGCGACCTTATCGGCTTCTCGTTCGTGCAATTGTTGGTTCATGCCCCCTTAGTGCTGTTTCTGCTCTGGGCGTTGGGCACTACGCTGGCGTACATCCCACCGACTGCACCCTGACCAGTGGAGGAGCTGCGTTACGTTGATCGGGAATATTCCCCCGCCGGGCGACTGATTCAGGGAGAGCTATTGCACAGGCACGTTCGCTCGGGGTACACATCTAGGTTGAATGGGGGATGGGCTGGACGCCCCCCCATCGTGAACCGATGCAGGGAGATGTGGAAATGCTTGATAACGGCGCGGGCGGGGATACCGAGCAGAATGAACCCGTGGATCAGATCATCTTTCGGGAGATTCGCAATCTGCACACCGCTGCTTCTAAAGATCTGGATCAGGCTGCAGTGCAGATCATAGGCAAAGTCGAGAGGTTCAGGGAGCAGGGCCTGATCAGTTCGGATGCCGCGCGGCAGCTGATTTTCGACGTACGCAACGAGCGCAGCCGCATCAGCCGCTGAGCGGCCTTCGAAGGGGAGCGGCGATCAGCCGCCGGTGGTGTCGATATCGGCGTCCGTTTCCTCATCGTCCGCACTGGTCGAAGGATCGACTTCCGGCTCGGACTTGAAGTCCGGGCTGAAGCGATTGCCTTCGGCTGTGGTTGGATCATTGGAGTCGGGACTGACGGCGGGATCAAGCGCCGGGTCATTGGGCGTGGCGTTGGCCGCACTGCTGGTGTCATGGTCGACATCGTTCGGCGCAGGTGTCTTGTGTTCGCTCATATCATTCTCCCTAGGCTCAAGCGTGCAGGGCCAATCAGAGCTTGCCGCCTTCAGAGCCAGTCCCATCACCCATGTCATGACTGCCGGACTCTGGCTTGGTTACCGCGCCGCCCATGGAGCTGCCTTCCGGGTTGCCGGTGTTCTGTGGCTTGATCTGAGTGCTGGTGCCGTCACGCGGCGCGCTGGAACCGTCGGTGTTGCCATTGGGCATGTTGGTGCCGGTGCCGGACGGTACGCCTACGGCCGAGGGCACGGTGCCTTTGGCGGCAGGGTTGGTCGGGCCGGTGCTGTTGTCGGCCATGGCCGGTACGGCAGCGGCGGTCAGCAGGCCTGCCAACAGGGCTGCGTTGATGCGTTTCAGGCTTTTCATGGAGCTCTCCTTGTTCGTGAATGCGTCATGCATTGGGCTGCGGGCACACGTCAGTGGTGCCCGCGTGCCGACGAACGGCATGCCCGATAAACAAGCGACGGCCGCGAAAGGGGCACTGCGGACACAGTCCGCAGTGGCAGGGTCAGGCGAGCAGCTGCGAGCCCAGCTGGAAGGCGACCCATACGGCGAGGATGGTGGCGAAGCCCAGGGCGATGTTCTCGAACCAGTTGTTGCGGTAGTTGCCGAGCAACTTCTTCTGGTTGGACATGATCAGCAGGCCGAGGGAGATTACCGGCAGGCCGATGATGTTCAGCGCATTAACACCGATGGTCAGGGTCACGAAGTCAGGCATGCCCGGCAGCGACCACACCAGCGGCGTGACGAGGATGAACAGCAGGAACCACTTGTGCATCGGGTCGTGATGGAATTCCTTGCCGTACTTCTCGCGACGCTCAGGACGGATGTGCTGGAAGGCATCGGTGATCAGCATGGGGAAGGCGGTCGTCTTGCCGGCGATGCTGGCGAACAGGGTGGCGAACACGCCGACGAAGAAGATCAACCAGCCGCCGGTGCCGAAGAACATCTGCAGCGCCGCGCCCAGGTCGTCCAGGGTTTTCACTTCGATCCCGTTGGGACGCAGGATTTCCGCGCCGACCACCCAGATGGCCAGGTTGATGATGATCCCGACGAACACCGCGAACAGCAGGTCGTTGCGCTGGATGCGCTTGTGTTCCGGGCCGACCCAGCCTTTCTGGCGCATCACGTAGGGGTGCACGAAGTTGGCGATCGAACCGGCCACCGCACCTATCACCGAAACGGCTACCAGAAGGGCACCGTGCACGCCTTCATCCGGCGGAATGCTAAAACCGATGGTACCGGCCAGGATGCCGCCCACATCGGGTTTGGACATGATCGCCAGCGCCATGAACGCCAGGGTCATCAGGGCCAGCAAGCCTTTCATGACGCCTTCGATCAGCGAGTAGATGTTGCGACCCACCAGCAGCCACACGCCCAGTACCACGGCGAAGGAGGCGAGCAACGGCTGATTGATGTGCAGAAGGGTGGCCAGTGCTTCACCAGCGCCCTTGATCATGTACGCATTGGTCAGGTGACCCATGATCAGGGCGTACCCCAGCATGAACCAAGCGAAGAAGGGGTGCAGTTGCGCGTAGCCCTGCAGGATGGTCATGCCCTGGTTGTTGCACAGCTGGAAGCGGGCAATGATGTTGACGATGAGGAATCTGAGCAGCAGCGACACCGCCAGCACCCACATCATCGCGTAGCCATAGTTGGCGCCGGCCACGGAGGAGGTGATCAGGTCGCCTGCGCCGAGCCATGACAGGACGGCAATGATGCCCGGTCCGACGATCTTGGCGAGCCTGCCCAGGCGAGTCGTGGGGGCGGCCGCCTTCTTTTCGAGCGAGTGGGTACTCGTCATGGGTGAATTCCCTTTGTTGTTTTTGTGGATGGAACAGTGGGTTATTCAAGCATGAGTTAGGATGTCATATGACCTGACGAGTTGCAAAAGGTGTAAGTGGATGTTTCTCTGCGCTCGTGGGTGTGTCTGCGTGTTCCAGTGACCCTGACGCGGCTCGCGCCGCTGCTACAGGGGTTCGCGATCCGAACGCGGTCGACGGTGTTCGCAATCCATGTAGCAGCGGCGCAAGCCGCGTCGGCGGCGCATGCGGTGTGTCTGAAGGAACGCGGTCAAACCGGGCGCGGCTGAACCAACTGGGCGAATGGCCTTCTTATGAGCCTTAGCGCAAGAGGAATGCACTCATGTCGAAGATCATTGTCGACGACGTTACACCCCCGGCCGATGCCAAGGCCGATGTGTTGATGTTCGGTACCCCCAAGGACCGTCTGGACTTCTACCGCAAGGAAATCCAGTACGAAACCTCCATCCTTTCCAACCGCACCGACGCCTACCTCTCCGCGCAGTCGTTCCTGGTCATCGCCTACGCTTCGTCCATGGCCAACCTGAATCCGGAGTGGGGCAAGCTTTTTACCCTGGTCGTGCCGCCGTTGTTGGCGCTGTTCGGTCTGGTCAGTTCGCTGCACGCCTGGCCAGGCATTCGTTCGGCCTACGACATCATCGATCACTGGCACTTCAAGCAGAGCCAACTGCTCGACAGCGAGCCGGCCATGGGCGCGGCCTATGACGAATCACCGCTGTTCAGCGAGCGCGAGTCCAACGAGAAACGCTGGCGCGGGGCGTTGATGTTCTCGATGAGGTCACCGTTTCTGTTCAGCGTGCTGTGGGCGATACTCGGGGTTTTCGCAGTGTATGCGCAATACACCAATCCGGGCGGCTGAATGCAGAAGGCCCCTGCAGTTGCAGGGGCCTTCGGGTGGGGCGAGTCAGCGGATCAACGCACCGAGCTTATCGCCTGCTGACGACTGCGCTCGTATTCCTGGGAATCCACAGCTGCAGCATCGGGTTTGCCCAGATCAGCCATGGGGATGCGGTAGGTCTCCTTGGCGGTGAACGCTGCCAGCGCTGCGATGCAGCACACACCGAGGGCCAGCGAGCCGACCACCATGGGAATGTTGGTGGAGCCGGGCGGCGCCATCGCTGCGAACAGGGCGGGCAACAGTGCGGTGATCAGGGTGCCGACGTTCTGCGAGATGGCCATGGCCGACACGCGATAGCGGGTCTGGAACAGCTCGGGGTAGAAGCTTGGGAACACCGCGTTGTAGCCCTGATAGAACACGCCCCACATCAGGATCGACATGCCGAACGCCAAAGGCACGTTGTGGATGCTGATCGCGTACAGGTAGAAGAACGACAGAATGCCCGAGCTCAGCGCACCACCGATGATCATCGGACGACGGCCGATGCGGTCGGAGAGATTGCCCACGAAGGGAATCACGCACACCGCGACGATGTTGCCGACCACCGGAATCCACAGGTACACACTCTTTGCGAAACCGATGCCGTAGGCCGGTTGCACGGCGTAGGCCGCGCCGAAGATGGTGGCCACTACCGGAATGACGTTCATCAGCGCCATGCACATGACCAGGCCCATGTTGCGCCAGCTGTGCTTGAACGCCTCGACGACCGGGGATTTGGGGATGGCGGCGCGCGCTTCCACGGTTTCGAAAGCCGGGGTTTCATTGACTTCGCGACGGATGATGTAGCCGGCGATCAGCACCACGGCGCTGAGCAGGAACGGAATCCGCCAGCCCCACGAGTTGAACGCTTCATCCGGCATGAAGTAGGCCAGGGGCAGGAAGATCGCCGCAGCGAAGATCTGTCCGGCCTGCACGCCCTGCAAGGTGAAACTGGCGTAGTAGCCACGTCTGCCGAAGGGCGCATGTTCGAGAATCATCGAACTGGCCCCGGAGATTTCCCCCGCTACTGCGAAACCCTGGATCAGGCGCAGTACCACCAGCATGGCCGGTGCCCAGAGGCCGACCTGACTGTAGGTGGGGAGCAGGCCCACGGCCATGGTGGCGAAACCCATGAGGAACATGCACAGCAGCAAGACGTTCTTGCGGCCGCGCGTATCGCCCCAGTGGCCCAGGAAAAACGCACCGATGGGGCGGGCAACATAGCCCACGCCGTAGGTGGCCAGCGAGGCAACGATGGCGACCTTGGGGTCGGTGTTGGGGAAAAAGATCTGCGGGAAGATCAGCGCCGCGGCTTGGGCATAAATGAAGAAGTCGTAGTATTCCAGGGCGGAACCGACCCATCCGCTGGCGGTGGCCTTCTTTGTTTGCTGCGAGCCGTGCGATTCTGACTGAGCATGCGCCATGCTGTGTCTCCGTTGTTTTTATTATGAAGCATTGGAACCGTTGGCTTCGTTTCTACCCCCTGCAGGCAAGCTTGCGAGCGCGGAGGAGAGGCAAAACTAACTGGGTAGTTAATGTTTAGCAGTGGCGTCGAATGAGTGTCAATACGGCTGCACACGCGGGTTGCAGCGACGATCCGTTCGTTCTGCGTGCAAGACTGCCCCAAGTGACTTTCTGTTTCAATCGAAAGTGGCGGTCTAGAGCGGTTCGCCAACGACTAAACGGTGTCTCGGCGGTCGCTCTCATTGCCTAGCTTGCTTGGTATTGTAGCCGCTGATCGCACACATTTGTTGGAGGTTCACGAGAGGCGCCAGCCGCGTCGACGGCCCCTGCAGTGTGCCAGATGCCCTGCGTTGAAACCGGACGCGGCTCGCGCCGCTGCTACAGGGGATCGCGAATCCCCATGAAATGCTTAACCACGCCGTGCACCCTCCCCTGTAGCAGCGGCGCGAGCCGCGTCGGCAGGCGAAGCCCAGAATAAGGCCAAATCGAGCATCAAGTTGCCCATCCCGAATCCCCGCCAAATGTGTAACCACGTTGTGCGCGCCCCCTGTAGCAGCGGTGCAAGCCGCGTCGGCGGACGCCGCCGTGGGTCAGGCCAACTCCCGGACCAGGTTGCCCAGTGTCTGCATGGCCGCCAATTGCACCTTGTCCATCGGCGTGCCGTAATTCAGCCGGATGCAGTTGCCGAAACGGCCACTGGCCGAAAAGATCGGCCCCGGTGCGATGCTGATGCCTTGCGCCAGCGCGAGACGGAACAACTGCAGAGAGTCGACCCGCGGCGGCAGCTCGAGCCAGAGAAAATAACCGCCGTCGGGACGGCTCACTCGCGTCTCTTCGGGAAAGTACCGTGCGATCGCCGCCATCATCGCGTGCTGCTGACTTTGCAGCGCATCGCGCAACCGATGCAGATGGCGATCGTAACCACCGTGCTGGAGATAATCGGCGATCGCCGCCTGACCCGGTACCGACGCGCAGATCGAAGTCATGATCTTCAACCGCTCGACCTTCTGCGCAAAGCGTCCGGCGGCCACCCAACCGATGCGATAGCCCGGTGCGAGGCTCTTGGCGAACGAACCGCAATGCAGCACCCAGCCGTCGCGGTCGTAGGCCTTGGCCGGACGTGGCGCGTGCTGGCCGAAGTACAGCTCGGCGTACACATCGTCCTCGATCAAGGGCACCTGGTGCTGGTGCAATAGCTCCACCAATTGACGCTTGCGTGCCTCGGGCATGCTCGCGCCGACCGGATTCTGGAAGGTCGGCATGCACCAGCAGGCCTTGATCGGCAGGCGTTGCAGGGCATTGGCCAGGGCATCCACATCGAGCCCCTCGCGCGGATGCGTGGGAATCTCCACGGCCTTGAGTTTGAGTCGCTCAAGCACTTGCAGGCAGGCATAGAAAGCCGGTGCTTCGATGGCCACCATGTCGCCCGGCTCGGTCACCGCCTGTAGGCACAGGTTCAATGCTTCCAGCGCGCCGTTGGTGATCAGCAACTCTTCGACCGGCAGGGTCATCCCGGCGATGTTATAGCGCAAGGCGATCTGCCGGCGCAGCTCCGGACTGCCGGGCGACAGATCGGTCACCGTTTCGCGCGGCTGCATGGCGCGGCTGGTGCTGGCCAGGGAGCGGGCCAGGCGCGGCAGGGGAAACAGTTCGGGGCTGGGGAACGCCGAGCCCAGGGCGACCGTGTTCGGGTCCTTGATCGAATCGAGGATGGAGAACACCAGTTCGCTAACGTCGACATCGGTCGACTCCGCCAGTGTCTGCGTTTCCACCTGGGGTTCTTCCAAAGCACGCTCGGCCAGCGCATTGACGAAGTAACCCGAGCGGGGCCGGGCGCGGATCAGGCCTCGGCGTTCGAGCAGGTAGTAAGCCTGGAACACCGTCGAAGGACTTACGCCCTGGGTCTGGCTGGCATGACGCACTGAGGGTACGCGCTCATCGGGCTTGAGCACGCCGGTGCGGATCAGCTCGGCGATATGGGCAGCGAATTTCTCGTAACGTTTCATTACCGGCCTGGCGGTCTTGGGCAAGGGCTGCACTATGCCACCCGGGCGGCCCCGCGCACAGCCGACAGACGTGACTGGCACCGTCTGACTGCTGTGCGCGTTGTTTCAGCCTTGCAGAGGCACAGGGTCGGCGGGTGGGTCGCCAACCGGTGTGGGTGGTACCGTGGGTTGCACAGGCACCCCCTCGGGTTCATCGCTTGGCGACGACGGCGGCAGGTTCGGCTCGTCGATGTTGGGATCGGGGGTTCCGGGTGGAAGTGGAAGGCTCATGGCGCTACCTCTGCAAAGTGAAGGACAAGGAGGAAGAGTAGTGCCTGCGGTGGACACCGCAGACCACCATTTGGCTCCCTGGCCGGTACATTGAAGCTGCAAAGGCATATGAACTTTCCCACCCGGCCCGGCTCCGAACCTAAGCGATTGAAAAACCCGATTCACTTCACCGCTTGCACAAGCACAACAGCGTCCAGGCGACGCACAGGAGCAAGGCTCGATGACGGCTGATCAGACTATCCCGACGGACCAGAACGCGACCGATGCACAGACGCCAGACCATGTGCTGAGCCTGTCCCAGGCGCTGCTGCTGCCACGGATCGTGATCGAAGACACTCAGCCTGCCATCGACGGTGGGCAGTTCGCCGTCAAGGCCATCGTTGGCCAGACCGTTACGGTCAGCACCAAGGTCTATGCCGATGGCCACGACAAACTGGCCGTGGTGCTGCGCTGGCACGAGGCCGGCTCCGACACCTGGCACAGCACTAGCATGCGCGAACTGGGCAACGACAGCTGGGAAGCGGAACTGGTCATCGACAGCGTCGGCACCCATGCCTACTGCATCGATGCGTGGATCGACCAGTTCGCCAGCTACCGTTACGAGCTGGAAAAGAAGTTCGCTGCCGGCGTCACTATCGAGCTCGAACTGGAAGAGGGTCGCCTGCACCTCGAACAGGCCGCCGCGCGCAGCCAGGACACCCTGGCTCGCCAGCTGCGTCAGCTTCACGATGAACTGCAGGGGTTGGATCAGGACGCCAAGGTTGCGCTGCTGTTGCAGCGTGATACCCAGGCGCTGATGTCCCTGGCCGACCATCGTGCCTTCCTGTGCACCAGCATCGAATTCCCTCTGGACGTGGAACGGGAACTGGCGCAGTTCGCCAGCTGGTACGAGCTGTTCCCGCGTTCGATCACCGACGACAAGGCGCGCCACGGCACCTTCAACGACGTGCACAGCCGTCTGCCGATGATTCGCGACATGAATTTCGACGTGCTGTATTTCCCGCCGATCCATCCGATCGGCCGTGCGCACCGCAAGGGCCCGAACAACTCCCTGACTGCAGGCCCGGACGATCCCGGCAGCCCGTACGCCATCGGCAGCGCCGAAGGCGGACACGAGGCCATTCACCCGCAGTTGGGTACCCGCGAAGACTTCCGTGCATTGGTGGCTGCTGCTGCCGAGCATGGTCTGGAAATCGCCCTGGATTTCGCCATCCAGTGCTCGCAGGATCACCTGTGGCTCAAGGAGCATCCGGGCTGGTTCAGCTGGCGCCCGGACGGCACCATCCGCTACGCGGAAAACCCGCCGAAGAAATACCAGGACATCGTCAACGTTGATTTTTACGCAGCCGATGCCGTGCCGGGTCTATGGACCGAGCTGCGCGATGTGGTCTGGGGTTGGGTCGAGGAGGGCGTGAAGATCTTCCGCGTCGACAATCCGCACACCAAACCGCTGCCGTTCTGGCAATGGCTGATTGCCGATATCCGCAGCAAGGACCCAAGCGTGATGTTTCTGGCCGAGGCGTTCACCAAGCCTGCGATGATGGCGCGCCTGGGCAAGGTCGGGTATTCCCAGAGCTACACCTACTTCACCTGGCGCAACACCAAGCCTGAGCTGACCACCTATTTCACTCAGTTGAACCAGGCACCCTGGGCCCACTGCTACCGGCCGAATTTCTTCGTCAATACGCCGGACATCAACCCGTTTTTCCTGCATGACAGCGGCCGCGCCGGGTTCCTCATCCGCGCCGCGCTGGCGACCATGGGTTCGGGCCTGTGGGGCATGTACTCGGGTTTCGAACTGTGTGAATCGGCGCCGATCCCCGGCAAGGAAGAGTACCTGGACTCGGAGAAATACGAGATCCGACCACGGGATTACACCGCGCCGGGCAACATCATTGCCGAGATTGCCCAGCTCAACCGTATCCGTCGTCAGAACCCGGCGCTGCAAACACATCTGGGCGTCGAGTTCTTTCAATGCTACAACGACAACATCCTGTATTTCGGCAAGCGCACGGCCGACCGCAGCAACTATGTACTGGTCGCGGTCAGCCTGGATCCGCACAACGTTCAGGAAGCCCATTTCGAGCTGCCGTTGTGGGAGCTGGGGCTGGACGACAATGTATCCACCAACGGCGAAGACCTGATGACCGGGCACCGCTGGACGTGGCATGGCAAGACCCAGTTCATGCGGATCGACCCCGGCTACCAGCCGTTCGGCATCTGGAGGCTGACGCGCGTCGAGGTGTGAATACTCGTCTCGCGCTGCACCCTCGCTGTACGTTGCACTCCTGGCCACACGTTGCACTCAATGTTGCCTAGCCGCTCAAGACAGGGAAACAACAATGGCGAAAAAGCCTCGGTCGCAAGCGTTCATCGATGACCCGCTCTGGTACAAGGACGCGGTTATTTATCAGGTCCACGTCAAGTCGTTCTTCGACTCCGACAACGACGGCATCGGTGACTTTCCGGGGTTGATCGCAAAACTCGATTACATTGCCGACCTGGGCGTCAACACCATCTGGCTGTTGCCGTTCTACCCCTCGCCGCGTCGCGACGATGGCTACGACATTGCCGAGTACAGGGCTGTGCACCCGGACTACGGCACCCTGGCCGACGCGCGTCGCTTCATCAACGAGGCGCACAAGCGTGGTTTGCGAGTGATCACCGAACTGGTGATCAACCACACCTCCGACCAGCACCCCTGGTTTCAGCGTGCGCGCAAAGCCAAGAAAGGCTCCAAGGCCCGCGATTTCTATGTGTGGTCCGACAGCGACGACAAATACGACGGCACGCGGATCATCTTTCTGGACACCGAAAAATCCAACTGGACCTGGGATCCTGTGGCCGGTCAGTATTTCTGGCACCGGTTCTATTCCCATCAGCCTGACCTGAATTTCGACAATCCGCAGGTGATGAAAGCGGTCATCGATGTGATGCGCTACTGGTTGGACATGGGCATCGACGGCTTGCGCCTCGATGCCATTCCGTACCTGATCGAGCGTGACGGCACCAACAACGAGAACCTGGCCGAGACCCATCAGGTGCTCAAGCAGATCCGTGCCGAGATCGATGCCAACTACCCCGATCGCATGCTCTTGGCCGAAGCCAACCAGTGGCCGGAAGACACCCAGCTGTATTTCGGCGAGGCGAAGGGCGACGACGGCGACGAATGCCACATGGCCTTTCACTTCCCGTTGATGCCGCGCATGTACATGGCGCTGGCCCAGGAAGACCGGTTCCCGGTCACTGACATCCTGCGTCAGACTCCGGCGATCCCGGCCAATTGCCAATGGGCGATCTTTCTGCGCAACCACGATGAACTGACCCTGGAAATGGTCACCGATCGTGAACGTGACTACCTGTGGAACTACTACGCTGCCGACAGCCGGGCGCGGATCAATCTCGGCATTCGTCGTCGCCTGGCGCCGCTGCTGGAACGGGACCGCCGCCGTGTCGAGCTGCTCAACAGCCTGCTGTTGTCCATGCCCGGTACACCGACCCTGTATTACGGTGACGAAATCGGCATGGGCGACAACATCTACCTGGGCGATCGGGACGGCGTGCGCACGCCGATGCAGTGGTCGATCGACCGCAACGGCGGCTTCTCCCGCGCCGACCCGGCCAGCCTGGTATTGCCGCCGATCATGGATCCGCTGTATGGCTACCAGTCGGTCAACGTCGAGACCCAGGCCAACGATCCGCATTCGCTGCTCAACTGGACCCGGCGCATGCTCGCCGTGCGCCGCCAGCAGAAGGCATTCGGCCGGGGCAGCCTGACCATGCTCACGCCGACCAACCGACGCATTCTGGCCTACGTGCGCGAATACACCGGTAGCGATGGCAAGACCGAGATCGTGTTGTGTGTCGCCAACGTCTCGCGTGCCGCCCAAGCGGCTGAATTGGATCTGTCCCAGTACGCCGGCATGGTGCCGGTGGAAATGCTCGGTGGCAGCGCCTTCCCTCCCATCGGTCAGCTGAATTTTCTGCTGACCTTGCCACCCTACGGCTTCTATTGGTTCCTGCTGGCCAGCGAAACCCAGATGCCGAGTTGGCACGTCGAACCGGCCCAAAGCATGCCTGACTTCCAGACCCTGGTGTTGAAACAACGGATGGAGGAGTTGCTCGACGAGCCGTCGCGCAGCACTCTGGAACACACGTCATTGATGCAGTACCTGCCCAAGCGCCGCTGGTTCGGTGGCAAGGACGTTGCCATCGACAACCTGCGCATCGCCTACGGCGTGCGCTTCGGCACCGCGCAGAATCCGGTGCTGTTCAGCGAGCTGGAAGTCACAGCCGGTGGGCAGACCAGCCGCTACCAGTTCCCGTTCGGCTTCATCCCCGAAGACCACAGCGGTTCGCCGCTGCCGTTGCAACTGGCGCTGTCGCGGGTTCGACGCGGCCGTGAAGTCGGTTTGATCACCGATGCCTTCGTGCTGGAAAGCTTCATCCATTCGGTGATCGAAGGGCTGCAGGTGCAGAAGACATTGTCCAGCGCCGAAGGCGAGATTTGTTTCCAGGCCACCAATCACCTGGCAGCGTTGAAGCTGGAGCAGAGCTCGGTCATCCGCTACCTGTCGGCCGAGCAGTCCAACAGTTCGGTGGTGGTGAGCGGCAGCCTGGTGTTGAAGATGATCCGTCGCGTGAGTGGCGGCATTCACCCCGAGCTTGAGATGGGCGCCTACCTGACCGCTGCCGGCTACGCCAATATCTCGCCTCTGATGGGCTCGGTCAGCCGTGTGGATGCCAGCGGCACCCCGCACCTGTTGATGATTGCCCAGGGCTATCTGAACAATCAGGGCGACGCCTGGGAGTGGACACAGAACAACCTCGAACGCGCCATTCGCGATGAAATGGCCTTCGCCCATGCCGAACAGGGTCAGCGCTACGACGCCTTGGGCGAACTGGCCGACTTTGCCGCCATGTTGGGCCAACGCCTGGGCGAGATGCACGTGGCCCTGGCCGCACCCGGTGCGCAGGCTGATTTCCTGGCCCGCGTGAGCACCGAGAAAGACGCCCAGAGCTGGACCGTGAGTATCTCCAGCCAGGTCGAACGGGCACTGAACCTGCTCGAACAGCGTCGCGCCGATTTCGCCGAGCAGGATCAGGCCTTGGTGGCTGAACTGTTGAGCGAGCGCGAGACGCTGCTGGCCCATGTGCAGCAACTCAGCCGGCAAGCCATCGGTGGCTTGATCATGCGTGTGCATGGCGACCTGCACCTGGGTCAGATGCTGGTGGTGCAGGGCGATGCCTACCTGATCGACTTCGAAGGCGAGCCGGCTCGGCCCCTCGAAGAGCGTCGAGCCAAATACAGCCCTTACAAAGACGTCGGCGGTGTGCTGCGCTCCTTCGACTACGCGGCGGCCATGGCCGTGCGCAATGTGCAGAGCACGGATGCCTCCGATGAGGCGGCGCTGGCGCGTCAGCGCGTGGCCAAGCGTTACCTGGCAGAAGCCCGTCAAGCCTTCATCGGCGCCTATGACCTGGCGACCCAGGCCGTGCCCCATCAGTGGCAGAACCCTGAGGGTGCCCGCGCTGCACTGGATTTGTTCAGCCTTGAAAAGGCTGCCTACGAGATCGCTTATGAAGCGGAGAATCGCCCGAGCTGGTTGGCCGTGCCCTTGCACGGACTGTTCGGGCTCTTGAGTACGAGGGAGAATAAGCAATGAGTGCGCACAGCGAACAGGGCAAGCGTGATGTTGGCGCGTTGCCGGCAAAAGCCGATATCGAGGCGCTGATCCGTGCCGATCATTCCGATCCGTTCTCGGTTCTGGGTGCCCACAGCGATGGCGGTACGGGCAGCTACATTCGTGCCTATCTGCCCACAGCATTGAGCGTACAGGTACTGGCCAAGGACGGTGGTCACCCGTTGAACACGCTCGACCAGGGCGATGTGCCTGGGCTGTTCACCGGCCACATCGAGCAGAGCCAGCCGTACCTGCTGCGCGTGCAGTGGGCCGGTGGTGTGCAGGTCAGTGAAGATCCGTACAGCTACGGCAACTTGCTGGGCGACATGGACATCTATCTGTTTGCCGAAGGCAAGCACCGCAACCTGGGCAGTGTATTCGGGGCGCAGTTCATCGAGATCGACGGTGTCCAGGGCACCCGCTTTGCCGTCTGGGCACCCAACGCCAAGCGCGTTTCGGTGGTCGGTGACTTCAACGTCTGGGATGGCCGTCGCCATCCGATGCGTCAGCGCTTTCCATCCGGGGTCTGGGAACTGTTCATCCCGGCGCTGCAACCGGGCGAACCGTACAAGTACGAAATTCTCGGGCAGCACGGCATCCTGCCGTTGAAGGCCGACCCCATTGCGCTGTGCACCGAGCTGCCGCCGTCGACCGCGTCGCGAGTGGCCAAGCCGATGCAGTTTGCCTGGGACGATGACGCCTGGCTCGACGTTCGTGCCGAACGTCACGCCATCGGTGCGCCGCAGTCCATCTACGAGCTGCATGCCGGTTCGTGGATGTGCGAACTCGATGAAGCGGGTGAAGTGGTCCGTCCCTACAACTGGCACGAATTGGCCGAGCGCCTGATTCCCTACGTGCAGAAGATGGGGTTCACCCACATCGAACTGCTGCCGATCATGGAGCATCCGTTCGGTGGTTCGTGGGGCTACCAGCCGCTGTCGCAGTTCGCGCCGTCGGCTCGCTATGGCACACCGGAAGACTTCGCGGCATTCGTCAATGCCTGCCACAAAGCCGAAATCGGCGTGATCCTCGACTGGGTACCTGCGCATTTCCCGACCGACGAACACGGTCTGGCACGCTTCGATGGCACGGCGCTGTACGAGTACGACAACCCGCTGGAAGGCTTCCACCAGGATTGGAATACGCTGATCTATAACCTGGGCCGCACTGAAGTCCACGGTTTCATGATCGCGTCTGCGGTGCACTGGCTCAAGCACTTCCACATCGACGGGCTGCGTGTGGATGCCGTGGCGTCGATGCTGTACCGCGATTATTCACGCAAAGCCGGTGAGTGGATTCCCAATCAATACGGCGGTCGAGAAAACCTGGAAACCATCGCGTTCCTGCGTCACCTCAACGACGTGGTGAAACAGGAGGCACCGGGTGCCATGGTGATTGCCGAAGAATCCACGGCATGGCCGGGTGTTACCCAGCCGACTCAAGAGGGTGGCCTGGGCTTCGACTACAAGTGGAACATGGGCTGGATGCACGACACGCTCAACTATATCCAGAACGACCCGATCCATCGGCCGCATCACCACAGCCAATTGAGCTTTGGCTTGGTGTACGCCTATTCCGAACACTTCGTGCTGCCGATCTCCCATGACGAAGTGGTGCACGGCAAGCATTCGCTGATCGACAAGATGCCGGGCGACCGCTGGCAGCAGTTCGCCAACCTGCGGGCCTACCTGACCTTCATGTGGACCCACCCCGGCAAGAAGCTGCTGTTCATGGGCTGCGAATTCGGCCAGTGGCGCGAGTGGAACCACGACCATCAGTTGGACTGGTACCTCACGCAGTACTCGGAGCACTCGGGTGTGCAGCAGCTGGTCGCCGACTTGAATCGGTTGTACCGCGACGTACCGGCCCTGCACCAGCAGGACTGCCATCCTGAAGGCTTCCAATGGATCATCGGTGATGACGCCACCAACAGTGTCTTTGCGTGGCTGCGCTGGAGCGCTAGCGGCGAGCCGGTACTGGTGGTCGCCAACTTCACCCCGGTGCCACGCGAGAGCTACACCGTGGGCATACCGTTTGGCGGTGAGTGGGAAGAGCTCCTCAACAGCGATGCGGAGCAATACGCCGGTTCCAACTACGGCAATGGCGGCAAGGTGTTTGCCAGCGAGGAGGGCAGCCATGGCCAGCCGCACTCGATCACCCTCAATCTGCCACCGCTGGGCGTGCTGATCCTGCGTCCTACCCGAGCTGATATCCAGGGTTGATGCCAACGAAAAGGGGCTTCTTCAAGAAGCCCCTTTTTTTATCAGCCGTTCACACGGCCTGCCGCGCTGTCAAACCGGCGTTACCAAGTCTTCGCTAATCAGCGCAACCCCTCGTGCTGTGCCACGGTGGTCGGTTCCAGACCCCACAGTTCCAGCAGAAAGTCGCCTTCCTTGTGCTCTAACAGCCGGTGCATACCGAGTTCGGCCTGTAGCTGAGCGTGTACCTGCTCGGCTGTCTGCGGCGCGCTTTCGATGGTTGCCAGCCAGTGGCAGGCCACCAATTGGCCGCCGGGCTTGAGAGAGTGCCTAACCTGTTCGATGACCTTGCTGAAGTCGGTGCGATTCAGGTAGTAACCCAATTCGTTGAGCACGATCAGGTCGAAGTGTTCGCTTGGCCAGTCGGCGGGCAGGGCTGCTTGCCTGGCCTGGGCATGATCCAGCTCGTGCAAGCGCGCCTGGGTCAGGCCGACCGCACGGGCGTTCATGTCGCAGCTGAGCAGGTAGTCGCAGCGGGTCGACAGGGCCAGGCTGGTTTCTCCGTTGGCGCAGCCTGGCTCGAAGATGGCGCCATAGTGCTCCTGCGGCAGGCAGGCCAGCAGCAGGGCACGCTTGCGTCGTTCGTACCAGCGATGACGCATCGCCCAAGGGTCGTCGTTGCCATCGTAGAGCTTGTCGAAATACTGGTTGTCGACGCTGTCTGCGCTCATAGAAAGACGACCTCGAACGGCTGCAGCAGCCGCTCCAATACATAGGGTGGAAGAACCGGTGCCAGACCGATCTGCGGGTCGCCTTCCAGTTGGCTGGCAAAGGCGTGGGCGGCGTGGCTCTTGCGCGCCACCATGTTATTGTCCAGCGGCAGCTTGCGCGCGCGTTGCCAAGGAATTCGATCGTCTTCGGGCGCGGCCCAATGCCAGGTCCAGATCGGCAGTTCATGGTGAACCGCTCCCACCGCTGCAGCGGCCGTCGCGCCCGCTCGGCCACTGGCCTCGTGGTCGGTGTGGCCATCGTTGCACCAAGTGCTGAACACGACATCGTTGGGCTTGAGATAGCGTTGGATGAAGTCCGTGAGCCGTTGTTCGTCACGGGCCACACCGCTGTCGGCAAAACCGCCGCGGATCCACTGCAGGCTGTGCAGGGGCAAGCCCAGTCTGCGCAGCGCCTCGTTGCTCTCCTGCGGGCGTACGGCGCTCAAACGTTCGGCCGTCCAGGTCTGCGATCCGGGGTGACTGGCGCTGCCGTCGGTGACGGAGATGATCAGGATCGGCCGTTCCAACTGCGCCAGCAATTGCAGCAGCCCGCCGCAGCCGAGTACTTCGTCGTCGGGGTGCGGGGCGATGATTACCGCTCGTGAACCGGCAGGGACCAGGGTCTGGGCATCGATCAGCGGCAATTCGGCCAGATGCCTGGAGCTGCGCCAAGCCTGCAGGGGCGTACCCTGGCCTACGATAGGGTTCTCTTTCATAAACTCCAGGTCCGCGTCGTGGGGGCGCCAAGCAATTGCCCAAGCGCGGCCAGGTCGCGTTCGGCATGGCTCTGTCGCAGGTACACCGGCAGATCGGCGATCAACCGGGCGAAATGAGGATCCTTGCAGTACGGACCGGCACCCATGGCCCGGCCAACGTGGCTGATGACGGTTTCTGCGGTCTCTTCGGCCACCGCACGGCACAGCCGCGCCGAATGCTCGAAAGGGCCGTCGGGCTGTTGATCGGCTGCATTGGCCGCTTGGCGCAACACGGCGATGCAAGCGCCCAGCGCACGATCCACCGCGCCCAGGTGGGCCAAGGCGTGGGGCTCGGGACGGGCGTGACAATGCTGGGCCAGGTGGCGTGCCAGTTCGCGGGCAGCGCCGAACCAGCACGCGGCGATACCGATCCCGCCCAGCCAGAACCCCGGTCGGCTCAGATAGCCCCCAGCCGGTCCGACATACCAGCCTTCGGCATTTTCCAGCAGGATTTCGACGCTGCCGGTGTTGGCCATGCCCACCGCGTGCCAGCCGTCGTCGGTGACGCACAGGTTGGGCTGATCCATCGGCACGGCGACCAACTGCTGCTGGCCGTCGTCATCCCAGGCGGTCAGCAGGCCATGAGTGACGACACCGGCGCCCGAACACCAGGCCTTGCGGCCACTGAGCACCGCACGATCGCCCTCGCGCCGGACCATCACCCGGGCCTGGGGCGGCTCCGATGCCCAGGTGCCCCAGATCGAGCCTTCCGGCACAGACTGTGCGCGTAGCTCCTGCATGATTGCCAGGGCGTCGGTATGCCCCTCATACAGCTTGCACAAGCCCAGGTCATGCCCGGCCACGGCGGCCAGGCATTGCCAACGTTGCAACGTGTCGCCACCGGCCGGCAGCGGCAGGCTGTCCAGGCCCAGACTGCACAGGCGTCGCATTTCCTTGCCCAGCGCTGCGGTGTCGGCGTAGCCCTGTGGTGGGCGGGTCAGTGCTTCGATCAGGGTTGGCTTCATTCTTCGAGGTCCCGGTGCAGTTCGAACATCAGCATCGAGCGACCGGTTACCAGGAATTCGCTGCCGAACTCCAGACGCTCATGCTCGCCCAGCTCCGGGCGGTTGGTGTCGATGCGACAGTTCCAGTACTCGCCTTCCGGCACTTGAGGCAGGATGAAATTGACCACGTCGTGGTGAGCGTTGACGATCAGCAGCAAGGTGGCATCGGCCCCTGGCTTGCGAATGCCGCTGGGCTGCGCGCGGCCATCGAGCATCATGCCCAGGCAGCGACCGTTGGGATCTTCCCATTGCTCGGCGGTCATTTCGTTGCCCAATGGATCCAGCCAGGTGACGTCCTTGACGCCGATCGCTTCGTTGTATTCACCCACCAGGAAACGGTTGCGGCGCAGGATCGGATAGCTGTTGCGCAGTTTCACCAGGCGCTTGACGAAGCGCAGCAGGCCTTTGCCTTCCTCGTCCAGCTCCCAGTTGATCCAGCCGATCTCGCTGTCCTGGCAATAGGCATTGTTGTTGCCGCCCTGGGTCCGCGAGAACTCGTCGCCGGCGACGATCATCGGTGTGCCCTGGGAGAACAGCAGGGTGGTGAAGAAGTTGCGCATCTGCCGCAGGCGCAGTTCCACGATTTCCGGGTCATCGCTGGGGCCTTCGACGCCGTGGTTCCAGGAGACGTTGTTGCTGGTGCCGTCCTGGTTGTCTTCCTCGTTCTCTTCGTTGTGCTTGTCGTTGTACGACACCAGATCGCGCAGGGTGAAGCCGTCGTGGGCGGTGATGAAATTCACCGAGGAGTACGGGCGGCGGCCACGCTGGTTGAACATATCGCCGGAGCCGGTCATTCGTGCGGCGAAGTCGGCAAGCTGGCCGTCGTCGCCTTTCCAGAACGCCCGCACGGTGTCGCGGAAGCGATCGTTCCATTCGGCCCAGCCGGGTGCGAAACCGCCCACTTGGTAGCCGCCGGGGCCGCAGTCCCACGGTTCGGCGATGAGCTTGACCGTGCGCAGCACCGGGTCCTGACGGCAGGCTACGAGGAAGCTGTGACGTTCCGAGAAGCCGTCGTGATAGCGCCCCAGAATGGTCGCCAGGTCGAAGCGGAAGCCGTCGACGTGCATCTCCGACGCCCAGTAGCGCAGCGAGTCGGTGACCATCTGCAGCACGCAGGGGTGGCTCAGGTCCAGGGTGTTGCCGGTGCCCGAGTCATTGATGTAATAGCGCTTGTTCTCCGGCATCAGGCGGTAGTAGGAGGCGTTGTCGATACCGCGCATCGACAGGGTCGGGCCTTGCTCGTTGCCTTCGGCGGTGTGGTTGTAGACCACGTCGAGAATCACTTCCAGGCCGGCGTCGTGCAGGTGCGCGATCATCTCCTTGAATTCGGCGATCTTGCCGCTGGCGATGTAGCGCGAATGCGGGGCGAAAAAGGCAATGCTGTTGTAGCCCCAATAGTTGTTGAGGCCTTTCTGCAGCAGATGCTGGTCGTTGACGAAGCCGTGGATGGGCAGCAGCTCGATCGAGGTGACGCCCAGCTTTTTCAGGTGGTCGACCACTTCCGGCACGGCGAGGCCGGCGAAGGTGCCGCGCAACGCTTCCGGCACCGCCGGGTGCTGCATGGTCAGGCCGCGCACATGGGCCTCGTAGAAGATCGTCTTGTCCCACGGGACGCTGACGCGGTGGTCGCGGCCCCAGGTGTAGGCCGGGTCGATGACCTTGCTTTTGGGCACGAAGGGCGCACTGTCGCGCTCGTCGAAACTAAGGTCACCATCGGGATGCCCGATGGTGTAGCCGAACAGGGCTTCGGACCACTTCAACTCACCGACCAGTTGCTTGGCATACGGGTCGATCAGCAGTTTATTGGGGTTGAAGCGGTGGCCGTTTTCCGGATCGTAGGGACCATGCACACGGTAGCCGTAGATCAGCCCCGGGTGGGCGTCGGGCAGGTAGCCATGGTAGATCTCGTCGGTGTACTCGGGCAACTCGATGCGCTCGATCTCTTCTTCGCCGCTGGCGTCGAAGATGCATAGCTCGACCTTGGTGGCATTGGCCGAAAACAGCGCGAAGTTGACGCCCAGGCCATCCCAGGTCGCGCCGAGCGGGAAGGGCAGGCCTTCACGGATACGCGAGGGTTCGGCGGGTTCTGGCGCTGGTGCAGCTTTTTTTTGCGGACTCATGGTCGATCCTTGCTCTTGGTTTGCACGCGTACGGCGCAGGCAGATGTCACGGCATCTTCGGTGTCTTCAGAGTCGGGTGTACGAGGGTGTGCAACGGGTTGGAAGACGCGCCGTGCGAGTGACGGGCGTTTGAGGTCGTGAAACCGCGACCATCCAGCCCTGAGGCTGGATCGGCGAAAAATGGGCCCGCGTGCCCGGGAAAGGTGGTACGCGGGCGGGTATCACTTTGCAGCAGGCTTCTTCGGCGCCCGCGGCTTTTTCGGGGCGGCCGGCTTGGTGTCGTCTTCGGCTTTTGGAGCTGAATCAGCCGTCGCTTGGTCGGCGGCCTTTGCAGGTGGCTTGGGCTTGGCGGCGGTGGCTTCACCGGCAGCTTTCGGCTTTGGCTTGGGCTTTGGCTGAGCCGCTGCCTTGGGCTTGGCCGGTGCCTTGCCCTTGCTTGGCTTGGACGGTGCCAGCGCTTCGGCTTCGGCCAGTTTTCGCGCCATTTCCCAATGACGCTGTTCCTGACCTTCGGGCTGGCCTTCGGATTCCCAGATCTGATAGGCGAATTCGCGGACTCGTTTGTCGTCGGCACTCATTTCAACGCTCCTTAATTACAGCTCACTTTGTAGGAAGAGATTGACAGGAAACTCTTTCAGCGCAGTGCCTACCAACAATTCCTTCTCTGCTGTGACTGCCTGCTCGGAAAAAAGTCCCTTCAATGTAGCCCCGGATTTTGCCGATGGCAAAACGACACGGGTGTCGCCCCAAGCGCTCGCATCGATCAGAGGCGTCCTGCTATCAGCAAGAAGGCCACTGGCCAGGCGAGGCACGATCACCACTGCAGCGGTGCCGTCCAGTACCCGCGCAAAGGCGTGGATACGATCGGCATGAGCGCCCAAAACGTCCAGCTTCTGGTAGCTGCCCTCGCGGAACAGCGCTGGATGCGCGGCGCGGACCTCGAGGGTACGCTGAATCATGGCCTGTTTGATGCGACCATCGTGCCAGCTTTCCAACAGCTCGCTGACGGCAGGACGGGCATCGAGTGAGCGTTCCCGCGCGGCGTAGTCGACCGGGCGACGGTTGTCCGGATCCACCAGGCTGAAATCCCAGTACTCGGCGCCTTGATACAGATCGGGAATACCCGGCACGGTCATGCGCAGCAGCGTCTGCACCAGACTGTCCAGCGCGCCGCTGGGCGCGATGGTGCGGCTGGCCGCAGCGATGGCGTCGCGCAGTGGGCGACCCTGCTCGCTGAGCAGCAACTGTTCGAGGAACTCGCGGCAAGCCTTTTCATAGGCTTCGTTCGGTGCGCTCCAGCTGCTGATCAGCTTGGCCTCGCGCAACGCTTTCTGCTGCCACTGATACAGGCGTTCGGCGTAGGCGGTCAGGCCATCGACGTCGTCGCTGCGCAGGTCCAGCGGCCAGCTGCCCAGCAATGCCTGATACAGCATCAGTTCGTCGCCACCGGTCGGTGCATGGCCATCGCCGAAGGCACTGCGCAGGGGCGCGGCCAGTTCGAGCCATTGTTCGACTTGCTCGACGTACCAGGGAGCACGCTCGCTGAGCACGGCCAGGCGGGTGCGAGTATCTTCGCCGCGCTTGTGGTCGTGAGTCGCAGTGGCCAAAAGGTTGTCGGGGAAGTGCTGCAGACGCTGCTGACAGGCTTCGTCGAACGCTTCGGGAGTACCGGCGAACAGTTCGGTCTCGAACCCTACGTCGTTGCGCGAAAGCAATACGGCAGAGCGATAGAATGCGGTGTCTTCAACGGCCTTCGCCGCCGACGGCGAAGTCAGCTGCTGGAAGCGCACGCAGGCATGACGGATCAGCTTGCGCGGGCGACCCAGCGGCAGGTCGCGCCACGATTGGCCGCCCAACCAGCGCTCCAGGTAGTCGAGCACCGGCCAGTCGGCTTCGCCCAAGGTACTGCGAGCACCTTCCATGGCTTTCTGGAAGAAGGCCTCATCTTCGGCAGGACGCCCGCACGGGTTGATGTAGGTGCGGTACACCGGGAAATGCACGATCAGCTCCTGCAGCGCCCGGCGAATGGCGCCCAGGGTCAGGTCGCGGCTCATCAGATCGCCTCGGGCCACCTGCAGCAAGGCCTGGGCGACGGACTCGAAGTCACCGGCCAGTGAGCCATTGAGCACCAGGTTGCGCGCTACGTGCGCCTCTTCGATGAACTCGCTGGGTCGTCCGCTGATGCGGCTCCAGAGTTCGCCCAGCGGCTGCTCGCCGGCTGGATCGTGCTGGAGCAAGGAAACCTGGTTCATGAATTCATAACCGGTGGTGCCGTCGACCTGCCAGTCACGGTGCAGCGTTTCGCCCGCGCCGAGGATCTTCTCGACATAGATCGGCACATGATCGATGCGTGCTGATTCAGGACGTTGCTGCAACAGGCCTTCGACCCGACGCCGCAGTTTGCGCGAGTAACCGCGCGGATCAGCCAGGCCGTCGATGTGGTCGATACGCAGACCATCCACCAGGCCCGCTGCGATCAACTCGAAGATCTTCGCATGGGTGGCTTCGAACACGGCAGGGCGTTCGACACGCAGCCCGCCAAGCTCGTTGACGTCGAAGAAGCGCCGCCAGTTGATGTCGTCGCCCGCCGTGCGCCAGCTCGCAAGGCGATAGGATTGGCGTTCCAGCAGTTCGTGCAGACGCTTGAAGCCTTCTTCGCTGGTCGAGTCGAAGCGTGCCAGCGAAGCCTCGATGGCTTCGCTCAAGCCCGCGCCAGCGGCCTGTTTGGCCAGCTCGGCCTGTAACGCACGGGCCTGAGCGTAGGCGTCGTCGCTGCCATGTAGATTGGCGAAACGCGCACCCAGCTCACTGACCGGCGCATTGCCGGATGCGGCCAGGATGTGTGGATAGTCGATGGGGCAGATGGGAAAGCGATGTTCGTAGTGCTCGACGAAGAAACTGCCCTGTTCGGCATCGAACTTGAGCACCAGCTCGCCCTTCTGCAGGGCCACACCGTAATCACTGCCCAGAAACGGCAACAGCAACTGGCCTTCGAGCAGCGGATCGGGCGAGTGCCACTGGATGTCGAAGAATTCCGAATACGGGCTGCGACGGCCCCATTCGAGCAAATCCAGCCACCACGGATTATGTGAGCCCCCGACCGCCATGTGGTTGGACACGATGTCGAGGATGAAGCCCATATCGTGCTCGCGCAGCGCCGCGATCAGCCGCTCCAGCGCAGGCTGGCCGCCTAGCTCGGGGTTGACCTGGGTCGGGTCGACCACGTCATAGCCGTGCATGGAGCCCGGGCGAGCCTTGAGAATGGGCGAAGCATAAACGTGGCTGATGCCGAGCCGGGAAAAATAAGGCACGAGGCGAGCGGCATCATCCAGGGTGAAATCTTTGTGCAATTGCAGCCGAACGCTGGCCGTCATTTTTTTCATCGGTAACGCTCACTGGCTTGTTGGCGGGCGCAGGCCAGCAGCTCTAGGCGTCTGGCAGCGTCTTCATCGTCGAGAAGATTCTGGGCATGGGCGCTGTAGCGGCGGCGCCAATTGGGGTGACTGTCTATGGTGCCCGGCAGGTTGGCCTGTTCTTCGATACCCAAGGCATCGTCGATTGGCAGCAGCACCAGCGGGGCAGGGGTCAGGCCGAGAAAGCGCGTGCTTGCGTCGATGATGGCGTCGATGTCCTCGATGCCTTCACTTTCACTGTGTTGCAGCTCAGGAGCGAGCACCTGGCGCAGGGCGCGACGCTCGTGATCACGGGTCACGCGCCATTGTTTCTCGGTCGGCTCGTCGATCAGTTCCAGGTCGCGGTTCCAATCGATGTCGCGACCGTGCCACCAGCCGTTGAGAGTGGGCAAGTCGTGGGTGGTCGACGTCGCCAAAGCATTGTCCGGCCATGCTTGATGTTCGGTAAATTCTCCGTCGTTTTGCTCGAACAGCAGCACACGCATGCCGAGCATCTGCCTGGCCGCCAGTTTCTCGCGCAGCCCATCCGGCACGGTGCCGAGGTCTTCGCCGAGCACTACCGCCTGGTGACGATGAGATTCGAGGGCGAGCAGGCGCAACATGTCGTCGATAGGGAACTGCAGGTACGCACCTTCGCCGGGCTTGGCGTCGGCCGGGATCAGCCACAGGCGTTGCAGGCCCATGATGTGGTCGATACGCAGGCCGCCCGCGTGGGCAAAATTGGCCCGCAGCATTTCGATGAAGGCCCGGAAACCATTGCGCTTGAGGCCCTCGGGAGAAAAGGCGGAAATACCCCAGCTCTGTCCGGAGCGATTGAGAATGTCCGGTGGCGCGCCGACGGTGAGGTCGGCGAGCAATTCGTCCTGGCGACTCCAGGCCTGGCTCCCGGCACCATCGGCACCCACGGCGAGGTCGGCGATCAGGCCGATCTTCATGCCGCTGTCGCGGGCGGCTTTCTGCACCTTGGCCAGGCAGCGATCGATTAACCACTGGCAGAAGGCATGAAAGGCGATTTCGTCGGCATGGGCGGCAGCGAACTCGGCCACCGCGGTACCGCGCGGGTCATGCCACTCTTGTGGCCATTGGCGCCAATCCAGGCTTTCGTCACGGGCCTTGAAATCGGCCTGCAGCGCTTCATAGCGGCAGTGGTTTTCCAATGCTTCGCCACCGGCGTGGCGAAAGGCACTGAAATCTGCGTTCAAAGCGTGTTCGGTGTCGCCGAAGCCCTTGTATAAGGCCCTGAACATGCGCTGCTTGGCGCTGGCGGCAGCCGGCCAATCGACCAAAGGCAGTGCCTCGAGCGATTGCAGGGTTTCGCTCAGCCCGGCAACCTCGATGGCCGTGCGCACCGCGTCTTCACCCAGCACCGCGGCAGGGGCCGCGTACAGGCTGTTGAGGAACAGACGGCTGGACGGCGAATAAGGGCTGTAGCGCGTATTGTCGCTGCTGCTCATGGCGTGCATGGGGCTGATGGCCAAGGTGTCGGCACCGCGCTCGCCGGCGCTGCGCACCAGGGCTTCCAGCGCCTGAGTGTCGCCGAAGCCGCCATCGCCGGCGCGGCGCACGGCGTAGAGTTGCACGCCCAGCCCCCAAGCGTGGGCGGTGTCCTGCCCGTAGGCGTCAGCGACGCTGTAGCAGCGTGCCGGTGCCACAGCCAAGGTGAAGCGCTGCTGCTCGATCTGTACATCCTGATAGCCAACGGGCAGCAGACCGGGCAGGGCGGCATGCTTGTCCAGGCTGATCGACAGCGTGCTGCCGTCTTCCAGATGCACCTCACACGCCGTACCGGGCGCGAAGAACTTCGCCAGATCAAGCGGCTGACCATGCTCGACGGTCAGCAACGGAGGCAGACGATGCGACTGCGCCGCCTTGCTCGACGCCGCCAGACTTTCTTTCAGTTCATCGTCGCTGTCGGCTGGATGGCCGAGGCCTCGCAGCACCTTGCGCAGGACACTGTCGGGAACGGTTTGCGGCTTGCCGTTGGCATCGGTCCAGTCGACGGCGATCCCCGCCTGTTCGGCGAGGTCATGCAGTTGCTGTTGCTCGCTCATGCCGCGGTCTCCGCAGCACTCGCCGGGACCAGGCTGACCAGCGCCGTGTGGGCAGGCAAGCCTTGAGTGCTCCCCGCATCGTCCGGTTGCAGGCGACTGTCGAACAGCCGGTGTTCGGTGGGCAGTTGAACAGGCACTGCACTCTCGCTCAGATTGAGGTCGATACGCAGCACGCTGCCGTCACCCATACGCCATTTGGCGGTCACGGCCTTGTCGGCCAGCACTTGGGCTCCCAGCGACTGGGCACCCTCAAGCCGCGGTACGATCTCGTCGCGGCGCAGGGCCAACAGCTGACGGTACAGCTGCACCCAAGGACCGTCCTGGCGGAATTGGAACTCGGCAAAGTCCGGGCGTGAAGTTTCGAAGGTGCTTGCCGCGTTCGGATCCGGAATCTTGGCGCGGGTTTCTTCGTTGGCGAACGAGTCGAAGGCAGCGAACTCGGCACGGCGACCTTCGCGCACGGCTTCCGCCAGTTCGCCGTGGTGATCGGTGAAAAACAAGAAGGGTTCGTCTGCGGCCCATTCATCGCCCATGAACAGCATGGGGATCATCGGCGAGAGCAGCAGCAGTGCAGTCGCTGCCCGAAGCGCAGGCTCGCTGCACAGCAGGCTCAGCCGCTCGCCCATGGCACGGTTGCCGATCTGGTCATGGTTCTGCAGGAACAGCACGAAGGCGCTCGGTGGCAGATGACCACTCGGCTCGCCACGCGCTTCACCTTTCTGATTGGTTTCACCCTGGTAGATGAAGCCCTGGCTAAGGCAGCGAGCCAGCTTCTCGGTGGAGTCTTGGCTGAAGTCGGCGTAGTACGCCTCGCTTTCGCCGGTCAATATTGCGTGCAGCACGTTGTGGCCGTCGTCGTTCCACTGAGCGTCATAGCCCTGTTCGAGCAGGTGAGCCTGGTTGTGCTCGTTTTCCAGCATCAACCAGACATGCCGGTCCGGCCCGACCTGCTCACGCAAGGTGCCGGCCATTTCCTGCAGGAACGTAGGATCCTGAATCGCGTGCACAGCATCGAAACGCAGACCGTCGAAACGGTATTCGAGCAGCCACATCGCGGCGTTGTCGATGAAGAAGCTGCGCACCTCATCGCGACGGAAGTCGATGGCGTCGCCCCATGGGGTTTTCTTGTCGTGACGGAAGAAACCCTTGGCATAGCGGCCCAGGTAATTGCCGTCCGGCCCGAAGTGGTTGTAGACCACATCGAGGATCACCATCAGACCATGGCCGTGGGCGCAGTCGATCAGGTGCTTGAGTTGTTCAGGGGTGCCGTAGGAGGCTTCGGGCGCATAGGGCAGCACGCCGTCGTAGCCCCAGTTGCGCGAGCCGGGAAATTCGGCAATCGGCATCAGTTCGATGGCAGTGACGCCCAGCGCGGCCAGGCGGGCCAGATGAGCCTCGACACCGGCGTAGCCACCCAAGGCACCGACGTGCAGCTCGTAAATGACTGCCTGAGACCAGGGACGACCCAGCCAGTTGCTGTTCTGCCACTCATAGGCCAACGGGTCGACCACGATGCTGGGGGAGTGCACATCGTCCTGCTGGGCGCGGGACGCCGGATCCGGCACGGCGACCTCGCCATCGATATCGAAGCGGTAGGCCGTGCCCGCCGGGCACTTGTGCTCCAGGGTGAACCACCCGTCGCTGCCCGCGACCATGGGCAAGGATTCATCATCAGCGATCTGTAATCCAACCGAGAAAGCATCCGGAGCCCACAGTGCAAAGTGAGTGAGTCCGGAGTCCTGCATTACCGCACCGTGGGACCAGGTTTCAGTTTTCCGTGAAGGCATCGATGAAACCTCTTCCGTCATTGACCAGTTGCCGTTATTGATGAGTTGTCGTGATTGAGTGACTGCCGTTACCGATGAGCCGCGGAACGCTTGCTGCCTTGCACCAGCGTCTTGTACAGGTCGGCGTAGGGTTCGACCGCTTCGCTCCAGTTGAACGGTTGGGTCATGGCGCGGCAGCGCATGGCATTCAGCAGTTCAGGCTTGTCGAACACATAGAAGGCGCGGGCCAACGCGGCCTGATAGCTTTCGATGGTCGATTCGCCGAACAGGAAGCCCGTCACGCCGTCTTCGATGGTGTCGGCCAGACCGCCCGTGTTGCGGGCCACTGGCAAGGAACCGAAGCGCTGGGCATACATCTGGCTCAGCCCGCAGGGTTCATAGCGCGAAGGCATCAGCAGGAAATCGCTGCCGGCGAACATGCGGCGAGCATCGGTTTCGTTGAAGCCGATGCGCACGCCGACGCGACCCGGGAAACGCAGGGCCAGTTCGCGCATGGCTTGCTCTTCTTCAGGCTCGCCGCGGCCGATGATGACCACCTGGCCGCCGTTCTCGACGATGAACTGGGTAACGCCTTCTGTCAGGTCCAGGCCTTTCTGATAGACCAGGCGGGAGACCACGGCGAACAATGGGCCGTCCGAATCGTCGATCTCGAACAGCTCGCGCACGTGGGCGGCATTGACGGCTTTGCCTTCCCAGTCGTTCAAGCTGAACGGGCACACCAAGTGCGGGTCGGTCGCCGATTCCCAGCTGGCGTCGATGCCATTGGGAATGCCACTCAGCTTGCCTTGCTGCGCCTTGCTGCTAAGGAAACCTTCAAGGCCACAGCCGAATTCCGGGGTGGTGATCTCTTCGGCGTAGGTCGCGCTCACTGTGGTGATGTGGTTCGAATAGGCCATGCCGGCCTTGAGGAACGACAGCTTGCCGAAGAATTCCATGCCGTCCTGCTGCATCGCATGGCTGGGCACGCCCAACTCAGGGCAGCAGGCACGGCTGAACACACCCTGGTAGGCCAGGTTGTGGATGGTGAACAAAGTCGGTGTGCTCAGCCCGCGCCAATGCATGTAGGCAGGCGCCAGACCTGCGGGCCAGTCATGGGCATGAACCAGATCGGGCTTCCAGTGGACCATGCCCTGGCCGGCTGCGATATCCGCAGCAGCCAAGCCCAGGCGGGCGAAGCGAATATGGTTGTCCGGCCAGTCGCGACCGTTGTTGGCGCCATAAGGAGTGCCGTCACGCTCGTACAACTCAGGGCAGAGCAGTACGTAGATGACGAGCCCGTCGGGCATGTCCATACGACCGATCTTGCAGGGCGGCAGGGCGGCGTGGCCGCTCAATTCGCCAACCACATGAATCGGATTGTCACTGTTGAGCACTTGCGGGTAGCCGGGAATCAGCACACGAACGTCGTGAACCTGGCTCATGGCACGTGGCAGCGCAGCCGACACGTCACCCAGGCCGCCGGTCTTGACCAGGTCGGCGATCTCCGATGTCACGAAAAGAACTTTTTGCTTGTGGACGCTGGACGGCGTCTGCAGTGCTTTGCTGGTAGGCGTGGGAACCTGCAAGTGAGCGGGTTCCGCCGCTTGCCTGTTGAAACGCTCTCCGTGGTTTTCGACAGCGGCACTGATCATTGTTCTCTCCCGTGCATTACGTACTTGTATGGCAGATCCTGACTCTGAAAAAGCGCTGATCGATTAGCGCTTCCCGCTGACACACGCACAGGCGCTGCAGACAACGGCGTTCCTGCCGCAGGCTGCAATGATTCACGGGATAGCAGGTTTGGCGGACAAGAAACATCAAATAACCTGCTTCCTATCCTGACCTGTCTGATTTGCAAAAAGTTTCGAGTTTTTTGCATCGGATTTCCAAGCGATAGATCGCCTGTGACCTGAGTGTAGGAGATCCGCCATTTTTTTGGGCCGGGCGCGCGACTGACGGGCGATTATTATTGGCACACTCGTACTACAGGCCTTGTCCGGTGGGCGTTTTGGCGGCTTCGCGGCCCTTGCTCGAGCCTGTTGGCGAACCCTCATGGGTCCTGGAACAAAACCATTGCGATTTGTGTACCGCTCCAGAAGCGCGTCTTGATGAAATCGACAAAAATTCAAGTTTTTTGGCCAGCCACGCAACCGACCAAAGGTATACTCGGAAACTTACCGGTATCGTCCGGGACTAACTTGGAGGCTCGTTCGGTAATACCCGGACCCGCTTCCAGGACATCACCGTTCAAGAAATATCTTTTTCAAGCAACATAGAGTGGAGCTCTCGCATGCAACTGGGAATCATTGGGCTGGGCCGAATGGGCGGAAACATCGCCAGAAGGCTGATGCGCGCTGGTCATCAAACGGTGGTCTTCGATCGCAATCAGGATTCGGTGCATGGCCTGGCCGGTGAGGGCGCTACCGGTGCCGCCGATCTCGCCGATCTGGTGAGCAAGATGGACACCCCGCGCGCGGTCTGGGTCATGCTGCCCGCCGGCGCTCCTACCGAAGCCACCATCGCCCAGCTCGCTGACCTGCTGGAGCCGGACGATGTGATCATCGACGGCGGCAACACCTTCTACAAGGACGACATCCGCCGTGCACGCGACCTCAAGGCGCGCCAGTTGCACTACGTCGACGTCGGCACCTCCGGCGGCGTGTGGGGCCTGGACCGTGGTTACTGCATGATGATCGGCGGCGAGCCGGAAATCTTCGAACGCCTCGACCCGCTGTTCGACTGCCTGGCACCCGGCATGGGCGACATCCCCCGCACTCGCGACCGCAACAGCCCGGATGACCGTGCCGAGCGTGGTTACATCCATGCAGGCCCCGCTGGCTCGGGGCACTTCGTCAAGATGATCCACAACGGCATCGAGTACGGCATGATGCAGGCCTTCGCCGAAGGCTTCGACATCCTCAAGACCAAATCCAGCAGCGAGCTGCCTGAAGACCAGCGCTTCGACCTGAACCTGGCCGACATTGCCGAAGTCTGGCGTCGTGGCAGCGTGGTTTCGTCCTGGCTGCTGGACCTGACTGCCGATGCTCTGGCCAGCGACCAGCAGCTGACCCAGTACTCCGGCGTGGTATCCGACAGTGGCGAAGGTCGCTGGACCATCGACGCAGCGGTCGAGCAGGCGGTACCGGTACCGGTGCTCTCCAGTGCGTTGTTCGCCCGCTTCCGCTCGCGCCAGGACGCCACCTACGGTGACAAGATCCTCTCGGCGATGCGTTTCGGCTTCGGCGGCCATGTCGAGGTTCCCAAATGAGTAGAGCGACCTCGAAAGTAGATGCCGCTCCACCGTCAACCCTGTTTCTGTTCGGCGCCCATGGCGACCTTGTCAAACGCTTGCTGATGCCGGCCTTGTACAACCTGAGCCGGGACGGACTGCTGGACAACGGCCTGCACATCGTCGGGGTCGACCATAACGAGGTGAGCGACGCGGATTTCGCCGCGAAGCTCGAAGCATTCATCATCGAACAGGCGCGGGCCAAGGGCGTCGACGAGCCGGAAAAGGTGCTCGATCCGGCGCTCTGGGCCAAGTTGCGCAAGCGCATCAGCTACATTTCCGGTGACTTCCTCGACGAGGCCACCTACCAGGCCATTGCCGAGCGCATCGAAGTCAATGGCACCGGCAATGCCATGTTCTACCTGGCCACCTCGCCGCGCTTCTTCAGTGAAGTGGCGCAGCGACTGGGCAGCAGCGGGTTGCTCAAGGAGCAGCCCGACGCCTTTCGCCGGGTGGTGATCGAAAAACCCTTCGGTCACGACCTGGCTTCCGCCGAAGCGCTCAATGCGTGTCTGTTGAGCGTCATGAGCGAGAAGCAGATCTACCGCATCGATCATTACCTGGGCAAGGAAACCGTCCAGAACATTCTGGTCAGTCGCTTTTCCAACGGTATCTTCGAAGCGTTCTGGAACAACCACTACATCGACCACGTGCAGATCACCGCGGCCGAAACGGTCGGGGTCGAGACCCGTGGCAACTTCTACGACCAGACCGGCGCTCTGCGCGACATGGTGCCCAATCACCTGTTCCAGCTGCTGGCCATGATCGCCATGGAACCGCCAGCGGCCTTCGGCGCCGACGCGGTTCGCGGCGAGAAGGCCAAGGTCATCGGTGCCATCCGGCCCTGGTCCAAAGCCGATGCCCTGAAGAACTCGGTGCGCGGCCAGTACACGGCGGGACAGGGCGACAAACCCGGTTACCGCGAAGAACCCAAGGTCGATCCCCAGAGCACCACTGAAACTTACGTGGCGCTCAAGGTCATGGTCGACAACTGGCGCTGGGTGGGTGTGCCGTTCTATCTGCGCACCGGCAAACGCATGAGCGTGCGCGATACCGAGATCGCCATCTGCTTCAAACCAGCGCCCTACGCGCAGTTCCGTGACACCGAGGTGGACAGGCTCAAATCCAACTACTTGAAGATCCAGATCCAGCCCGACGAGGGCATGTGGTTCGACCTGCAGGCCAAGCGCCCGGGACCGGCCATGGAGCTGGAGAACGTCAAGCTGGGCTTCGCCTACAAGGACTTCTTCCAGATGCAGCCGTCTACCGGCTATGAAACCTTGATCTACGACTGCCTGATCGGCGACCAGACCCTATTCCAGCGGGCCGACAACATCGAGAACGGCTGGCGCGCGGTGCAGCCGTTCCTCGATGCTTGGCGCGAGGGTGGCAGCATCGCTACCTACGCAGCGGGCGAGGACGGTCCGGAGGCGGCCGACGATCTGCTGGCCCGCGACGGCCACCACTGGCATCGTCTGGGATGAGTGCCTCGTCGAATCACCTTATCCAGCTGGTCCTCAGCGACATGGACGGCACCCTGCTGATGCCCGATCACAGCTTGAGCCCCGCGGTGATCGAGGCCGTGGCGCAGCTGCGCGCGGCCGGGGTAAAGTTCACCCTGGCCAGCAGCCGTCCACCGCGGGCCATGCGTCAGCAGATCGAGGCCTTGGGCATCGACTTGCCGACCGCTGCGTTCAACGGCGGCGTGCTGATCAATGCCGATGGCAGCGAGCTGCAGTCCCACTGGGTCGACCGCGAAGCCGTGGACATCTGCCTGGCGCTGTTCGCCGAACACGCTCTGGACGTTTGGGTGTTCGCCGACGACCAGTGGCTGGCGCGAGATCGCCAGGCCGAGTATTTCCCCAAGGAGCTGCACGCGCTGGGGTACGAGCCGCTGATCGTCGAAGACTTCACGCCGTATCTGGACCGCGTGCACAAGATGGTTGCCACCTCTGGCAACTTTCAGCTGTTGATCGACCTTGAACAGCAGTTGCAGGCGCCGTTGCACGGCAAGGCCATCGCGGCGCGCTCGCAGCGATACTACCTGGACATTACGGCGGTGCTGGCCAACAAGGGCGAAGCCTTGGCCACATTGGCCGAGCGTCTGGGCATCGAACTGGCCAACACGGCCGTGCTGGGCGACGGCGGCAACGACGTCGCCATGTTCAAGCGCGCCGGGTTTTCCGTGGCCATGGGCCAGGGCGAGCAGGTCGTACGCGAACAGGCCGATGCGGTCACCGCCAGCAATGCCGAGGATGGCGTGGCGCAGGCCATTCACCAACTGATCCTGCCCCGCGCGCAACGTTGATGTAGATTCCAGGCGCGGCACCGCTCCCGGTCCGCGCCAGTGGTCATGAGGGTTCCATGCCGGCGCTGATCGAAGACTACGCCCTGTTGGGCAATTGCCGTACCGCTGCCTTGGTCGACCGTTCCGGTTCGCTGGACTGGTTGTGCTTTCCCCGATTCGATTCCCCCGCCTGTTTCTCCGCCTTGCTGGGCAGTAGCGACAACGGCCGCTGGCGTATCTGTCCCAGTCAGCCGTTGACCGGCACCGAGCGACGCTACCGCGACAGCACGATGATTCTGGAGACGGTGTTCCATACCGAGCGGGGCAGCGCCATGCTCGTCGACTGGATGCCGGTCGGCGAGCAGGACTGCGTGGTGCGCACGGTGGTCGGCCTGAGCGGACAGGTAGAGTTCGATATGGAACTGGTCATGCGCTTCGACTATGGCAGCAGTGTGCCGTGGGTCGAGCAGGCGCAGCCGCGAACGCTCACGGCAGTGGCCGGCCCCGACATGCTGGTGTTGCGCAGCGCCTCCGAGCTGCACGCCGTCGACCACCGCACCGGTAGCCGCTTCACGGTCGAGGCCGGCGAGCAGCTGTGCTACCGCTTGAGTTTTCAGCCCTCGCATTTGCCCGTGCAACCGGCAGTGGAGGCTGAACTGTCCCTGGTCGAAACGGAACGCTATTGGCGCGAGTTCGCCCAGCGTTGCCCGGACGTCGGCGGCTGGACGCCCTTGGTGAAGCGCTCGCTGCTGACCCTCAAGGCCATGACCTATGCCCCCACCGGCGGCATCGTTGCGGCTGTGACCACGTCGCTGCCCGAACAACTGGGCGGTGAGCGCAACTGGGACTACCGCTACTGCTGGCTGCGCGATGCGACCATGACCCTGCTGGCGTTCATGAACCTGGGCTACTACGAAGAGGCGGCCGCGTGGCGCAAGTGGTTGATGCGCTCGGTCGCCGGCAACCCCGAGCAGATGCAGATCATGTACGGCCTGGCCGGTGAGCGCCGATTGCCCGAGCAGACCTTGCCGTGGTTGACCGGCTACGAGGGTTCGGCACCGGTTCGCATCGGCAACGGCGCGGCGACCCAGCGCCAGCTGGATGTGTACGGCGAAGTCGCCGACGCCATGAGCCAGGCCATCCGCGCCGGGTTGCCACGTCATCCCCGCGGTGCCGCGATCTTTCGGGTCATCTTGCCGTACCTGGAAAGCATCTGGGAGCAGCCCGACGAAGGCATCTGGGAGATCCGCGGCGAACCCCAGCATTTCACCCATTCCAAGGTCATGGCCTGGGTGGCGTTCGACCGCGCAGCGACCCTTGCCGAGCCGACCGAAGAGGGCCGCGCGCAAGCCCAGCACTATCGCGCCGTCGCCGACCGGATCCATGCTCAGGTGTGCAGTCGGGGCATCGATCCCGAACACGGCCATTTCGTCCAGGCCTATGGCTCGACCCATACCGACGCCAGCCTGCTGCAGATCGCCTTGACCGGGTTCCTGCCGCCAGACGACCCACGTGTGGTGGCCACCGTGGCCCGCATCGAGAGCACGCTGATGCGCGACGGTCTGCTGCTGCGTTACGACACGGCCCATGGCGTCGATGGCCTGGACCCGGGCGAGGGGACTTTTCTGGTGTGCTCTTTCTGGCTCGCCGATGTCTATGTGCTGCAAGGCCGTATGACTGACGCCCAGCGTCTGTTCGAGCGTCTGGCCGGTCTGTGCAACGACGTCGGCCTGTTGGCCGAGCAGTACGACCCCAAGGCGGGGCGCATGTTGGGCAATTTTCCCCAGGCGTTCAGCCAGCTGGGCATCATCAACACCGCGCTTAACCTGTACCGCGCGCAGAACCCGGCTCAGGCTCGCGCAGCCGCGACAGCCGGCGTGTGCGCGGAATGATCGAGCGATGGTGGCAAACGAGGATTGGATTCGATGAGTGAACGCTGGACCACAGCGGTACTCGATACCGCACTACCCGGCGGCCTGGCGGTCGCCCGCAGCAGCCAGGGGTTTCTCTGCGCTGCCCAAGGCGTGCTGTTCGAGCGCCAATGGCTGAAGCAGCAACCCCTGGAAATCCTGGCCGAACACGGGATCGGCCATTTCGATGGCCAGCCGGTCTACCTGCTCGAACTGCGCAGCCCGGACACGCCGGATGACTGCCATTGGCAAGGCTTGCGTCAGTTCATGCTCGAAGGTGATTTTCAGGTTTATCGCATGCTCGGCTACGCCGCGCAGATCGGCACCTGGGCGCGTGAGCATCGGTTCTGTGGCAGTTGCGGCGGGCCCATGCAGCAGGTCCAGGGCGAGCGGGCGATGCATTGTGCACGCTGCGAGCTGCGCAGCTACCCGCGGATCTCGCCGAGCATGATCGTGCTGGTCACCCGTGGCGACGAGATACTGCTGGCGCGTTCGCCGCGATTCGTTCCAGGTGTCTACAGCACCTTGGCAGGTTTTGCCGAGCCGGGCGAGTCGGCCGAGGACTGCCTGCGCCGCGAGGTGATGGAGGAAGTGCAGGTCACGGTTCGCAACATTCACTACATCGGCAGCCAGTGCTGGCCGTTTCCCCATTCGATGATGCTGGGCTTTCACGCCGAATATGCAGCCGGCGACATCGTTCCACAGCTGGACGAGATCGAGGACGCGCAGTGGTTTCACATCGACGCATTGCCGGCCCTGCCGGCTGGGCGATCGATTGCCCGGCACCTCATCGACCTCTATGTGGCGCGCCGCTCAGGCCAGCCCGAACCAGTGCTGCCAAGCTAGGCGTACGGTCAGCGCCAGAACGATGGTGATGAACACCGGGCGAATGAATTTGGCCCCGCCGCCAATCGCGGTGCGCGCGCCGAAGAAGGCGCCGACCATGACCGCCAGGCCCATGCTCAAACCGATCAGCCAGTCGACCTGGCCACTGGCGATGAACACCGTGAGTGCCGCGATGTTGCTGACGAAGTTCATGCTGCGCGCCACGCCGCTGGCGCGAACCAGATCCAGTGGATACAGCAGCAGCGTGCTGACGGTCCAGAAGGCTCCGGTGCCGGGGCCTGCCACACCATCATAGAAGCCCAGGGTCAGTCCTTGGGGCAGTTGCCATTTGCGCTTGATCGGCGCGTCGCTGTCTAGTGGGGCTTTGGGTGTACCTCCGAACAGCAGGTACAGGCCGCAGGCGAAGACGATCACCGGCAGCATCTTGTTCAGCCATTCGGCGGGCATGTAATGCGCGGCCCCCGCGCCCAGGAAGGCACCCAGCAAGGTGCCCAGCAGGGCGTTCTTCCACTGACCGGGATGAAACAGCTTGCGGCGATAGAACGTATAGCCGGCCGTGGCCGAGCCGAAGGTCGAGCTCAATTTGTTGGTGCCAAGTACCAGATGAGGCGGCAGGCCGACGGTGAGCAGGGCAGGAGTGGTGAGCAGGCCACCGCCGCCGGCGATGGCGTCGATGAAACCGGCGATGAACGCCACCAACACGAGAATGAGCAGAACGCTCGGCGTAACGCTGAGGCTGGAAAGAAGGTCGAAGGGCATGTCATCGGCTTCACGGCAGGGTGCATGCGAAAGGCGCATGCGAAAGCCGCCATTTTAGCCATCGCATGCGCCACCGCAAACCGTATTCTGTGTAACGCCTCCTACGGCGCGGTGTTCATCCGGACACACCGTATCCATCGCCGACGCGGCTCGCGCCGCTGCTACAGACACCGCGCACCCCTGTGGCAGCGGCGCAAGCCGCGTCCGGCCACACCGCGTTCATCCAGACACACCGCGAACCCTGTAGCAGCGGCGCAAGCCGCGTCCAGCCGCACCGCATCCCCCTACACCATCCGCGCAATCAGCCGATCTGCTCCTTGGCCAGCTTCACTACGTTGTCCACGGTAAACCCGAACTTGGCCTGCAACTTGTCGATCGGTGCGGAGGCGCCGAAGCTGTTCATGACCACTTTCGCGCCCGTCGCGCCGACATACCGATCCCAGCCCAGTGGCCCAGCCTGTTCGATGGCCACGCGGGCGGTGACTGCCGCTGGCAGCACCTGCTCGCGATAACCCGCGTCCTGCTCCTCGAACAACTCCCAGCACGGCAGGCTCACGACCCGCGCCGCAATGCCCTGAGCCTGCAACTGTTCATAGGCCTGAACCGCCAAGCCCACTTCGCTGCCGGTGGCAATCAGGATCACCTGTGGGTTGTCGCTGTCGGCGAGGACATAACCGCCCCGAGCAACGCCTTCGGCACTGGCGAAACGCTCACGATCCAACGTCGCCATGGGCTGGCGTGACAGCACGATGCACGAAGGCCGATCGGTCTGTGCCAAGGCAATCTTCCAGGCCTGGGTCGTCTCGTTGGCATCACCCGGACGCAACGTCAACAGTCCCGGCGTGGCCCGCAGTTGGGTCAGATGCTCGATAGGCTGGTGGGTCGGGCCGTCCTCGCCCACGCCGATCGAGTCGTGGGTAAACACGAACACCACCGGCAATTCCATGATCGCCGCCAGGCGAATCGGCGGTTTCATGTAATCGCTGAATACCAGGAAGGTCGAGGTGTAGGGTCGGATGTAGCACAGCGCCAAGCCGTTGGCGATGGCGCCCATGGCGTGCTCACGGATGCCGAAGTGCAGATTGCGACCACCGGGCTCCGTGGCCGAGAAACTGCCGGCTCCGTCAAAGGTCAAGTTGGTCTTGGTCGAGGGCGACAGGTCGGCCGATCCCCCCAGCAACCAGGGGATCTTCTTGGCAAACGCATTCAGCACCTTCCCCCCGGCAGCGCGCGTCGCGAGGCCTTTGGCGTCGGTATCGAAGGCTTCCAGTTCCGCTTCCCAGCCTTCTGGCATTTCGCCGGCCCGCATGCGTCGCAGTTGCTCGGCCAGCTCCGGTTCCCGCTCGCTCAGGGTCTGCAGCTGCTGCTCCCATTGCTCATAGCGTTCGCCATGATTGTTCAGCAGCGTGTCGCGCAGATGGTGAGCGGCCTGCTCCGGCACCGAGAAACTGCTGTTCTCATCCCAACCGTAGGCTTTCTTGGCGAGCTTGATCTCATCGTCGCCCAAGGCTTCACCGTGGGCGGCCGCCGTGTTCTGTTTGTTCGGTGCGCCGTAGCCAATGACGCTGTCGACCATGATCAAGGTCGGCGCATCGTGCGTCTGACTGAACTGCTTGAATGCCTTGGCCAGCGCCTCTGTATCGTTGGCATCAGTCACGTGCAGCGTGTTCCAGCCGTAGCCCTTGAAACGGGTCATCACATCTTCGCTGAAGGCCAGCTCGGTGTGGCCTTCGATGCTGATCGTGTTGTTGTCGTAGATCCAGCACAGATTCGACAGCTTCAGGTGGCCGGCCATCGACGCGGCCTCGCTGCTGACGCCTTCCATCATGTCGCCGTCGCCGCAGATCACGTAGACGTTGTAGTCGAACAGCTTCAGATCGTCCCGGTTGAAGCGCGAGCCGAGCCAGCGCTGAGCCATCGCCATGCCCACGCTGTTGGCGCACCCTTGCCCGAGCGGACCCGTTGTGGTCTCCACGCCGGTGGTGTAACGGTATTCCGGGTGACCTGGGGTTTTCGAGTCCATCTGGCGGAATTGCTTGATATCGTCGAGGCTGATGGCCGGTTGGCCGGTCTTGGTGCCGTCTGCGTCGATTTCCTCGACACCGGCCAGATGCAGCAGGCCATAGAGCAGCATGGAGGCGTGGCCGGCGGAGAGCACGAAGCGGTCGCGGTTGGGCCAGTCGGGATGCTCGGGGTGGTAGCGCAGGAAGCGGCTCCACAGGGTGTAGCCGACCGGGGCCAAGGCCATCGGGGTGCCGGGGTGACCGGAATTGGCTTTCTGTACCGCGTCCATCGCCAGGGTGCGCAGGGTGTTGATGCACAGTTGATCGTTGGCGGCGGAGGAGGCTGAAGTTGGAGCTTGATTAGGCATGTCGATTCGATCCCACATTGAGTTCGCGAGGAAATCGCGGTGAAGATGTCGTCAGGGTTGACCCTCCGGCGGCCGGGTAAGTTGCGTTGCAAGCACCCGGTGCCGTCTCTGCGTCCTCGAGCCAGCCGTTCCACGCAAATTGTTACCGGGCATGCAACGCAGCTTTATCGAAATCCGGTTTGCCCCACGCCTGCGTCCCGGCCTAAGCTTGACCGTTCGATGCCGTATGCCCTTACCAGTGGAATCCATGATGCCCAGCCAGTTTCCTTCCGCCAGGCCCCGCCGCCTGCGCCGCAACGCTTCTTTCCGCGATCTGTTCCAGGAAGCCGAATTCAACCTAGGCGACCTGGTGCTGCCGATTTTCGTCGAAGAAGAAATCGATGACTTCGTCCCTATCAGCAGCATGCCGGGAGTCATGCGCATTCCCGAATCGAAGCTCGCCGGCGAGATCGAGCGCTACGCGCGTGCCGGTATCAAGTCGGTGATGACCTTTGGCGTGTCTCACCATCTGGACGCCAACGGCAGTGACACCTGGAACGAAAACGGCCTGGTGTCGCGTATCGCGCGCATCTGCAAGGACACCGTCCCGGAAATGGTGGTGATGGCCGACACCTGTTTCTGCGAGTACACCTCCCACGGGCACTGCGGTGTCCTGCACGGTGATCATGTCGACAACGATGCCACCTTGATCAATCTCGGCAAGCAGGCCGTGGTCGCCGCACGGGCAGGTGCCGACTTCATCTCGCCGTCGGCGGCCATGGACGGTCAGGTGCAGGCGATTCGCAGTGCGCTGGACGAAGCCGGCTTCTTCGATACGTCGATCATGGCTTACTCGACCAAGTTCGCGTCGTCGTTCTACGGGCCGTTCCGCGAAGCCGGTGGTACGGCGCTAAAGGGTGACCGCAAGACTTACCAGATGAACCCGATGAACCGCCGCGAAGCGGTGCGTGAGTCGTTGCTCGATGAGCAGGAAGGCGCCGATGCGCTGATGGTCAAACCGGCCGGGGCCTACCTGGACATCATTCGCGACATCCGCGAAGCCTCGCGCCTGCCTCTCGCGGCGTATCAGGTCAGCGGCGAATACGCCATGATCAAGTTCGCCGGCCAGGCCGGGGCAGTGGACGAGCAGCGTATCGTGCGCGAGAGCCTGGGCGCCATCAAGCGCGCGGGCGCGGATCTGATCTTCACCTACTTTGCCATGGACATTGCCCGCGAAGGCATCTAAGGCTCGGTTCACTGCCCTTGGCGCATCGGCATGCGATCGATGGTAGTGAACAGCGACTCGGGATCGACCGGCCCTGGCCGGTCGACCTTGATCCCACCGTCCTTGCCCACCAGTATCACCCGCGCCCCGGCATCGCCCCGATGCCCGACTGCCTGCAACAGTGCTGCACTGGCTGAACCGTTCAGCGGCTGGCCATTGCGGCTGGCGGCACCCGCGACGATCTCGTAGAGCACCATCTCCCGTTCGACGAACCCTTCACGGGCGGCTGGCTTGCCGAGTGCTTCGCGCAGGTCCACCAGCGTTGCGTCTTGAGCATTGGGGACGATCACGATCAAAGGACGGCTCTGCCATCGCTCCGCCACCAAGGGGTTACTATCACTGGCCTCGGCCGCGGCCAGTCCAAGGCTCAATGCAAGCGCTGTGATCGTTGTTTTCATGTTCAATCTCCCGATGGGCCGAAGTCACGACTCGATAGTGTCATTCCCGGTAGAACTTGGTGATGGGCATGGGGTTCAAAGCCTCACCGCTCCTTCGCAATGGATCTACGCAATGACACTCCGAATTCAGCAACAAGACATCGAACGAGCGAATCTGCGCACCGTCAGCGAAATTTGGCTGGCCGGGCCGAAGTGCACCTATGACGTGGAGAGCGAGGTAGATAGCAAATGCTTCTGGCGCGGACAACCTACCGTCAGCCACGACATGCTCAGTGAAGGGACTCACGAACAGAATCTGCAGCGTCTGTGGCTAGTGGTCGCCAACGTTGACGATGACGCCGAGGTGGGTGCAGCCGAAGCCTTGCTCCGTGCGTCCCTGGAAAAACAGAACATGGAAGGGGAGTTCTACCCGGCAGAGCAGAAAAACACCACGGCTCAGTGATCTCTGCGATGCAATAGTCAATCTATTTTACGTGTCAAAATAATGCAAAACGCCCGGTCAGCCAGCGTCGATTCGGGCATTATGCCTGAAGCTGCTTCTAGCTTTGGCTTTTAAGTGGCTGAATTATAAAGGCATCTGTCAGTAATAGACTGGCATGCTGTGTGCACTGTTATCCCTGGCAAACCGTACGTGAGCGATCACACAGGTTCAACCTGCTAGGAGCACGACAACAATGATGAGCCCTGCCGAACACCTTCCTCCTGCCGCGCTATCCGCCTCCGCGGACAGCTCCAATCACTCGGGAGTCTCCTGGGCCGCGATCTTCGCCGGCGCTGCTGCTGCCTCCGCGCTTTCCATGATTCTCGTCGTACTGGGCTTCGGCCTGGGTTTCTCGGCCGTATCGCCGTGGGCTGATAAAGGCGTGAGCGCCACAACCCTCGGTGTCTCGACCGTCCTGTGGCTGACTTTTACGCAGATCGTCGCATCGGGCATGGGCGGCTATCTGGCCGGCCGGCTGCGGGTCAAGTGGGCCAATATGCATGGCGATGAAGTGTACTTCCGCGACACCGCCCATGGCTTCCTGGCCTGGGCCGTTGCTTCGCTGGTCACCGCCATGCTGGTGTTGGGTTCGGTGGGCAGTGCGATCGGCAGCGGTGTGCAGGCCACTGCCAGCGTCGCCGGTGGGGCATCCGTCGCAGCCGCGAGCTCCAACAGCGATAGCGCGAGTGACCCCTATGGTTACTTCGTCGACATGCTGTTTCGCGACAACCGTCCCGTCGCGGTCAGCGATGATGCGGCACACGCCGTGGTGACCCGCATCTTCGCCCGTACCGTGAGCAACGATGGACAACTCGCCGTCGAAGACCGTGCTTACCTGGCACAGCTGGTCAGCCAGCGCACCAACCTGACTCAAGCCCAGGCCGAACAGCGTGTGGATCAGGTCTACGGTCAAGCGTTGAAATCGGTGCAAGACGCTGAACTGGCTGCCCGCCAGGCCGCCGACACCGCCAAGAAAGTCGCTGCCGCCACTGCACTGTGGACCTTCGTTGCCTTGCTCTGCGGCGCGTTCTTCGCCAGCTTCGCAGCAACCTTCGGTGGCCGCAGCCGCGATGCCGTGGTCTGGCATGAACGCGACCGTACCCGCACTCACACACCCACTTCGATTCGCTGATCAAGGAGTACTACCATGCGCTCGATTCTCTTGTTCTTTCTCGGTGTGCCTATCCCGATCATCATCCTGATCGCGCTGTTCATGCATTGAGTCCCGCCGTATCGGCCGCTTGACCGGGTCGATATTCCGCACAACGCCCCTGGCGTAATTTCATTGCCCGGGGGCTTTGTGTTTGTGCCAGGCGAAATGCGGTGAGTGGCGAATTTTTATCTTCATGTTTCATCAGCAGACATCGGCGCCCCTTGTGACCGGTACTTCGCCATACTCAGTTCCACCCCTCTGTAGGAAGTCTCCCCACATTCCGCGTGAAAGATCTCAAGGAGCAGCGCCATGCCGACCCGCCGTCAGTTCGTTCAATACACCGCCGCGCTTGGCGCCCTGGCCAGTTGTGGCCCGCTGATGTCGCGCCTGGCGTTCGCGGCGCAGCCGCTGCTGCAACGCAAGATACCGGCGACCGGTGAGTTGCTTCCCGTGATCGGACTGGGTACGTCCCAGACATTCAACGTGGACCCGGAGTCGGCGGACATGGCCCCTCTGCGCGAGGTGCTGGCGGCGTTCGTAGCGGGTGGCGCCAAGGTCATCGATACGGCGCCCAGCTACGGCCGGGCGGAACGGGTCAGCGGCGAGCTGGTGGCTCAAGCCGCCGCACGCGACGAGGTGTTTCTGGCGACCAAGGTCTCGTCCACTGGTCGTGAGGCCGGCATGCGTCAGATCGAGGCCAGCTTCAAGGCGCTGCGCACCGACAGGATTGATCTGATTCAGGTCCACAACCTGCAGGACACCCGCACGCAGTTGGCGCTGCTGCGCGAACTCAAGGCCTTGGGCCGCATCCGCTACATTGGCGTGACGCACTACGTGGAGTCGGCCCACGATGAGCTGTTGGCCGTGCTCAAACAGGAGCCCGTCGACTTCGTGCAGATCAACTACTCGATCGGCGCGCGCAATGCCGAGCGCAAGCTGCTGCCGTATTGCGCCGACAAGGGTATCGCCACCCTGATCAATCGGACGTTCGAAGCCGGCCGCCTGTTCGCCAAGGTCAAGGGTCGTGCGGTACCTGAATGGGCCAGCGCCGAGCTGGATGCCAGTTCCTGGGCGCAGTTGATGCTTAAGTTCGTCCTGGCCAATCCTGCGGTGACCGCCGTCATTCCCGCCACGTCGCAACCCCGTTATGTGCTCGACAACCTGCTCGCCGGCCAGGGTCGTTTGCCCAATGCCGAGCAACTCAAGCGCATTGCCGCCGAGTTTGCCTGAGGTGCGTCTTCCATGACCCCCGTCGCTGCGCGCTTCACGCAGGTGATCAATGCCCGTCCTGGGGAGGGGCAGGCCGCGTTGGCCGGGTTCGCGTTGTTCTTCTGCCTGTTCTGCGGCTATTTCATGCTGCGACCGATCCGCGAGTCGATGGGCATTCAGGGCGGTGTGGAGAACCTGCAATGGCTGTTCACGGCCACCTTCATCGCCATGCTGGTGGCGGTGCCGCTGTTTGGCTGGCTCAACTCCAGGGTGGCCAGGCTTCACTATATCGATTGGGTGTACGGCTTCTTCTGCGGCAATCTGTTGCTCTTCGCCGTTGCATTCGGCGCAGCCGAACAGGGCATCTGGCTAGCCCGGGTGTTCTATGTGTGGATCTCGGTCTACAACCTGTTCGTCATCTCGGTGGCCTGGAGCCTGATGGCCGACGTCTTCGATGGCGCACAGGCCAAGCGCCTGTTCGCGTTCATTGCCGCTGGCGCGAGCGTCGGCGGTCTCGTCGGCCCGGCCCTGAGCGCCTTGCTGGTGGGTGTCATGGGCCCCAGCGGGCTATCGGTACTGGCCGCGCTGTTGCTTGCCATTGCCATCGCCCTCAAGCACCTTTTGATGAGCTGGCGCGCCGTGCACGGGGCAGGGCGGCCCGGCGCCGCTCAGGCCGAGAACCCGCGCCGGCCAGTGGCTGGCAATCCGTTCAGCGGGCTGACGCGTGTGCTGCAATCGCGCTACTTGCTGGGCGTCTGCGCCTTCGTGGTGTTATTGGCCACGGTCAGCACCTTCCTCTATTTCGAGCAGGCACGCCTGGTGGCCGAGTTGTTCCCCAGTCGCGAGGAACAGGTCCGGGTATTCGGCATCATCGATTTCGTCGTTCAGGCCGGCGCACTCACCGCGCAGCTGTTCATCACCGGCCGGCTGGCGCAGCGACTGGGGGTTAGGACCTTGCTGGCCTTGGTGCCGGCACTGGTGTGCCTGGGTTTCATCGGCCTGGCGCTGGCGCCGAGCTTCGCCATGCTGGCGGGGCTGATGATCGCCCGGCGCATCGGTGAATACGCGTTCGTGCGACCTGGGCGCGAGATGCTGTTTGCGCCGCTGGACGCAGAAACCAAGTACAAGGCGAAGAACTTCATCGACACCGTGGTTTACCGCGGTGGCGATGCCTTCAGCGGCTGGGTCAAGAGCCTGCTCGACCTGCTCGGTCAGGGCGTGGTGCTGATCGCGCTAGTGGGCGCCGCCTGCGCCGCGCTGTGGGGTGTGGTGGGCTGGTACCTGGGCGGTAAAGCCGACGCCGCCAGCGCCCAGCCTGTCGGGCCACACAAATAAACCGCCTCGATCGCGTCCGGTTGGCTACAGTAAAGCTGAGTTCGGCCGACACCCTCTGATTACACCCATACGTTCGGACATGATGTCTACGACCAGACGCTTTTCCTGCACCGGCCTGTTCGCTCTGATCAAACGGCTGTGCAGCGTACCTCAAGGCAACTCGCGTCTGCTCGCGGCCCAGTACAAGGCCCTGGCCAGGCAGATTCCTCTGATGTACTTCATCCTGCTGATCAACAGCTGGGCACTGGCCTTTACCCACATGGCCAGTTCGCCGGTGTGGATGACCGTGCACATCCCTCTGGTGTTGACCATCATCAGCCTGGTGCGGGCGGTGGCTTGGCGTCGAGGCTGGCAGCAGCAACCCGATGACGTCGAGGTCGCTCAGGCGCTGGCGCGCACCAACCGTATCTGCTGCGTGGTCGCCATCGGTTTCACGGTCTGGGCCCTGGCGCTGTTTCCCTATGGTGACAGTTACGCCAAGGCGCACGTGGCCTTCTACATGGCCATTACGGTAATCGGCTGCATTTTCTGCCTGATGCACCTGCGCTCCGCGGCCCTGATGACGGCGGTGGTGGTCAACGTCGCCTTCGTCGCATTCTTCGCCTCCACCGACAACCCGACCTTCATCGCCACCAGCGTCAACGTGCTGCTGGTCACCGGCATCATGCTGGTGGTGCTGCAGAACAACTATCGCAATTTCACCGGACTGGTGAACGCTCAAGCGCGCAGCGAAGCCCTCAGTGACGAAAACTTCCTGCTGGCCAACAAGGACAGCCTGACCGGATTGCCCAATCGGCGCTGGTTCTTCAACTGCCTGGACACCTGCCTGGCCAAGGCGGGCGAGGAGGGGCAACGCCTGGGTGTGGGCATCCTCGACCTCGATGGCTTCAAGCCGGTCAACGACCTGTACGGTCACAGCGTCGGCGACCGCCTGCTGGCCGAGGTCGGTACACGCCTGGCTGCGCTGCTGCCCGATAACGTCCAGGTTGCGCGCCTGGGAGGGGACGAATTCGCGCTCATCCTGCCTGACTGTGGCGACAACCTGGAGATTTCCCTGTTCGCCGAACGTATCTGTGTGGAGCTGAGCAAACCGTACCTTCTGGTCGATGTGCCGATCCAGGTGGGCGCATCCATGGGCCTGGCGACCTTTCCCGATCTGGCTGGCAATGCCCATGAATTGTTCGAGTACGCCGATTACGCGCTGTACCAGAGCAAGCACCATTTTGTCGGCCATATGTCGCTGTTCTCGGCTGCGCACCGCAAGCAGTTGCAAAGCGCGATCATCACCGAACAGGCCTTGCGACGGGCGGATCTTGAGGGTGAATTCCATGTCGCCTTCCAGCCCATCGTCGATCTGCAGACCGGTGCCACCGTCGCCTTCGAGGCCTTGGCGCGCTGGCAGAGCGTGGAGCTGGGGCCGGTTCCGCCCGGCCAGTTCATCCCGGTCGCCGAACGCAGCGGCATGATCAATCGCCTGACCCTGCCGTTGCTGGCCAAGGCCTTGCGGGGCGCCGCCGCCTGGCCGGCGCCGATTCGTCTTTCCTTCAACCTGTCGGCCCATGACTGCGGTTCGCCCGAAGCGGTCCAAGCCATCGTCAAGCTGCTCACCAGCGGGCTTCTCGATCCGAGTCGGGTCGACCTGGAGATCACCGAGACGGCGACCCTCAAGGATCTGGACCTTGTCCAGGAGGCGATCGCCACCCTGCGCTCGTTGGGTTGCGGCATTTCTCTGGACGATTTCGGCACCGGGTATTCAAGCCTCAGTCACTTGCATGCGCTGGCATTGACCAAACTCAAGGTCGATCGCAGTTTCGTCGCCCGCCTGCACGAGAAACCGGCCAGTTACAAAATCGTCAAATCCCTGCTCGCGTTGACCCAGGACATGGACCTGGATTGCATCTTCGAGGGCGTGGAGACCCGGGAAGAGGTGCAAGCCCTCGTGGCGCTGGGCTGTCGCTTCGTCCAGGGCTACTACTTCGCCCGCCCCATGTCCGCGCAGGATACCGAGGACTGGCTGGCTCTGAGCCCCGCAGCGCTCGATTAGGCCGCTTTGGCGCACCGTTGCTCGAGTAACCCTTTGCTTTCCTTGCACAATCTTGGACAATCACGCCCCTTTTCAAGGCCGGAGCGCTGCCAGCTGCACGTTTTTCCGCTTCCGGCCATCGATTGAACACCGGCAAGCGGAGATTCGAACGGATGAACGAGCAAGCCAACAGCCTTGACCCCCGATACGCGCAGGCGCCCGCCGCGCTGACGCCCTGGAACCGCCACGACACCACATGGATGCTGGGCCTGTTCGGCACCGCGATCGGCGCCGGCACGCTGTTTCTGCCGATCAACGCCGGCCTCGGCGGCTTCTGGCCACTGATGATTCTCGCAGTGCTCGCTTTTCCGATGACCTACTACGCGCATCAGGGCCTGACTCGCTTCGTGTTGTCCGGACGCGCCGGGACCGACATCACCGATGTAGTGGAAGAGCATTTCGGCATCAAGGCCGGGGCGTTGATTACGCTGCTCTATTTCTTTGCCATCTTTCCGATCTTGTTGATCTACAGCGTCGGCCTGACCAATACCGTCGGCAGCTTCATGGAGCACCAACTGGGCCTGCAGACCCCGCCGCGGGCGGTGTTGGCGCTGGTATTGATCCTGGGCCTGTTGATCGTGGTGCGTTGTGGCGAGCAATTCATCGTCAAGGCGATGAGTCTGATGGTTTATCCGTTCATCGTTGCACTGTTGCTGCTGGCCTTGTACCTGATCCCCCATTGGAACGGCGGCATCCTTGCCACCGCAGGTGAGATGCCCGCGCCGGGGGCGTTCATTCATACCCTGTGGCTGGCGATTCCAGTCATGGTGTTCTCGTTCAACCACTCGCCGATCATCTCGGCCTTCGCGGTGGACCAGAAACGCCGCTACGGGGAGTACGCCGACCAACGCAGCAGCCAGATCCTGGCCCGCGCCCATGGCTTGATGGTGGTGCTGGTGCTGTTCTTCGTGTTCAGCTGCGTGCTGACCCTGTCGCCTGCGCAGTTGGCCGAGGCCAAGGCGCAGAACCTGTCGATCCTGTCCTACCTGGCCAATCACTTCAGCAACCCGGTGATCGCCTTCGCCGCGCCATTGATCGCGATCGTGGCGATCGCCAAGTCGTTCCTGGGCCACTACATCGGCGCCAGCGAAGGCATCAAGGGCCTGGTGCTGAAGTCCGGCCGCCGTCCCAACCCCAAGGCCCTTGATCGTTTCACCGCATTGTTCATGTTGCTGGTCTGCTGGCTGGTCGCCACGCTCAACCCGAACATCGTGCGCATGATCGAGAGCTTCGGGGGACCGGTCATTGCCGCCTTGCTGTTTCTCATGCCGATGTACGCGATCCGTCGCGTGCCGGCCATGCGCAAGTACGCTGGTCACATGTCCAACGTATTCGTGACGCTGGTCGGCCTGGTGGCCATCTCGGCGCTGGTCTATTCCCTGAGCGTGTGACCAAGCCTGTTACACTGACCACCGATGCCCGACCTGCGGCGGCCGATTTGCGGTCAGTCCAGGGCGGGCGCGCACCGAGGTGGTAGCGATGGACGAAGTACAGCAACTGGCTGACATGCTCCAGCAACATGCCGCAACCCAGCAACGTCAGCAACAGGCGTTCAAGGATCAATGCCAGCACTGGCGGGACAGTATCCAGGCTCTGTTCGCTCAGATCGAAACCTGGCTGGCGCCGCTCACCGAGCGGCAACTGCTGGTGATCGAGCGCACGCCTTGGGTGGCCACCAGCAGCACCTACCCCAGCGATCACTCGCCCTTCATCAGCGAGTCCCTGGCGATCATCCTGGCGCAGCGTCGGGTCGAGCTGGTGCCTCAGGTCATGGGGCAGGGCGGGGCGATGGTCATTGCCGTGGCAGGCCTGACCTCGGATCGGCACGGCAGCATTTCCATCGTCAAGGACTCGGCCGACGGCGCCTGGTTCTGGCGCAAGGATCGCGGTACCAAAGAGGCGGAATCCAGCCAGCTGGACGCGCACTTCTTCGCCCAGCAGTTGCAGGGGCTGATTCCCAAGTCTCGCGACTGATCAGGGCTGCGCTGTCGACGACGGGTGTACAGGTCTTGAAGTGCTGAAACGCTTCTTCGAATGATCTGTACAACTATTTTATATCCTTATGTTTCAGCAGCTTATCGGAATCTTGGGGTGGGCTGAAAACTTCCGTTGCGCCTGCGTGAAAGCAGGTATATACCTTGAGAAACACGAAACGTTCTGCAGTCCCGAGACCGAATGCGTCACGGGTGGGACGCCAATCACCGGCTCCAAAGGAGATTGACCATGCTGCCCCCCGGACTCAGCGCGCTGGAACTGCGCAGGCTCGTCGAACTGGCGTTCCTGCCCCAGAAATGCGTGTGTACAGTCACTGGCGATCAGTCAGTGTGCGTGAAGTTGATGAATCCCCAGACCGATGAAGTCGAGATGGTTAGGGCGGACATTCCTCTTGACCGCGTCACCAATGCCCGCGAGCGCGCAAGGCTGGTTCTCGAACTGCGAGCGCGGCCCCGGCCAACAACGGCAGAGTCCCACGCCAGAGCCGGTTGATGCATTTCTGCGGCCAGCCTGAGTGCATCTCAGTACGGAACGTTTATTTTCACTTTTCGCGTAGGCCAGGCACTCGTTTTCATGCTTAACTTTGCCCTTTCTCATTCCCGAAAAAGGATAAGGTTCATGGCTCAAGTGACGCACAAAGGCAACGCGATCAAAGTCGACGGTGAGCTTCCACAGGTCGGCGCCCAAGGTCCGGCGTTCACTCTGGTGGGTGGCGGTCTGGCCGACGTTTCGCTGCAAAGCCTGGCCGGCAAGCGCAAGGTACTGAACATTTTCCCAAGCATCGACACGCCGACCTGCGCCACTTCCGTGCGCAAGTTCAACGCCCAGGCCAACGACGTGGCCAATACTGCAATACTGTGCATCTCGGCTGACCTGCCGTTCGCCCAGGCCCGTTTCTGCGGTGCCGAAGGCCTTGAGAACGTGCAGAACCTGTCGACCTTCCGCGCCCATGACTTCCACCGCGCCTACGGCGTCGACATCGCCGAAGGCGCCCTCAAGGGCCTCACCGCCCGCGCCGTCGTCGTCCTCGACGAGAACGACAAGGTGCTGCACAGCGAACTGGTTCCGGAAATCGGCCAGGAACCTGACTACGCGGCGGCCCTCGCTGTCTTGAAGTGACTCACTCCCTGTAGCAGCGGCGCAAGCCGCGTCCGATGGCACCGCGTAAGGTCAGATGCTCCGCGTAGCTCGTGTCGCGGCTCGCGCCGCTGCTACAGGGGTGCGATGTTGCTGTAGCAGCGGCGCAAGCCGCGTCCGGTGGCACCGCGTGGGGTCAGATGCTCCGCGTAGCCTGTGACGCGGCTCGCGCCGCTGCTACAGGTTGATCGCCTGTAACCCTCGCTGCATTTCCGGCCAAGGTAAATTGCCCGTAAAGGCGCTTTGATTATGCCCGCCGGTTCCTTATCGTTCAGCCTCCTCAAAGTAGAAGTCCTCCCGCACAATGGTCGATCATTCAATGCAGTCCCCAGGTCCCCGTAAATCGCGTCGCTGGCTGTTCGGCCTGTTGATGGTGCTGGTTGTCGCCGTGTTGTGCTGGTGGTTCTGGCCGGCCAAGAAAAGCCCGGAGAACGGCGCCGCCGCACCCGCCAGTGCAGGGCGCAATGCAGGTTCCGCGCGCCCCGGTTTCGGCGGTTCGGCCGAGCCTACCCCGGTGCGGGTAGCGGATGTGGTCACCGGTGACTTCCCGGTGTACTACAAGGCGCTGGGCACGGTGACCGCGATCAATACTGTCAATGTGCGCAGCCGTGTGGCCGGGGAGCTGGTCAAGGTCAACTTCCAGGAGGGGCAGCGGGTCAAGGCCGGCGACCTGCTGGCGGAAATCGACCCGCGCAGCTATGAAATCGCCTTGCAGCAAGCCCAGGGAACGCTGGCGCAGAACCAGGCACAACTCAAAAACGCGCAGATCGACCTGCAGCGTTACAAAGGCCTGTTCGCCGAAGACAGTATCGCTCGCCAGACCCTGGATACCCAGCAGGCGCTGGTGGGGCAGTACCAGGGCACCATCCAGACCAACCAGGCGGCGGTCAACGACGCCAAACTCAACCTGGACTTCACCCGCATTCGCGCACCCATCGCCGGTCGGCTGGGACTGCGCCAACTCGACATCGGCAACCTGGTAGCTGCCAACGACACCAGCGCGCTGGTGGTGATCACCCAGGTACAACCGATCACCGTGGCTTTCACCCTGCCTGAAAGCGAACTCACACCAGTGCTGGCGCGTTACCGCAGCGGCGCCAAGCTGACCGTGGAAGCCTGGGACCGGGGCGATACGCGCAAGCAGGCCACCGGCGTGCTGGGCAGCCTGGACAACCAGATCGACACCACCACCGGTACCCTGAAGTTCAAGGCTCGCTTCGATAACCAGGACGAGGCCCTGTTCCCCAACCAGTTCGTCAACGTGCGTCTGCTCTCGGATACCCTCAAAGGGGTGGTGCTGGTGCGCTCGGCAGCCGTTCAGTACGGCGTCGACGGCACCTTCGTCTACGCCATGGACGGTAACGACAAGGTCAAGATCCGTCAGCTCAAGGTGGGCCCCACCGACGGCACCAATACTGTAGTCGAACAAGGTCTGGCCCAAGGTGATCGGGTCGTGCTCGAAGGCACCGATCGGTTGCGCGATGGCAGCCGGGTCGAAGTGGTCGATGACAGCGCCAAGGTTCCTACCACGCCGGGGCAGCATCTGCAGGGGCAGGATGGCGCCGGTGTGCCGGGCGAGAAGGGCAAGACCGGGGCATGAATATCTCGCGGCTGTTCATCCTGCGCCCTGTCGCAACGACCTTGACCATGCTCGCCATCGTATTGGCGGGCGTGCTCGCCTATCGATTGCTGCCGGTGTCGGCGCTGCCGCAGGTCGACTACCCGACGATTCGCGTCATGACGCTGTACCCCGGCGCCAGCCCGCAGGTAATGACCAGCGCGGTCACCGCGCCGCTTGAACGCCAGTTCGGGCAGATGCCCGGCCTGACCCAGATGGCCTCGACCAGCTCGGGCGGCGCGTCGGTGCTGACCTTGCGCTTCAGCCTCGAGATCAACATGGACGTTGCCGAGCAGCAGGTGCAGGCAGCGATCAACGCCGCCAGCAACCTCCTGCCCTCGGACCTGCCTGCGCCGCCGGTGTACAACAAGGTCAACCCGGCCGACACCCCGGTGCTGACCATCGCCATCAGTTCCAAGACCATGCCGCTGCCCAAGCTCAACGACCTGGTCGACACCCGCATGGCGCAGAAGATCGCGCAGATCAGCGGCGTGGGCATGGTCAGCATCGCCGGTGGTCAGCGTCAGGCGGTCCGGATCAAGGTCAACCCCGAAGCGCTGGCGGCCAATGGCTTGAACCTGTCCGACGTGCGCACCCTGATCGGCGCGTCCAACGTCAACCAGCCCAAGGGCAATTTCGATGGCCCCACACGGGTGTCGATGCTCGACGCCAACGACCAGCTGCGTTCGCCCGAGGAATACGCCAACCTGATCCTGGCGTACAACAACGGCGGCCCGCTGCGTCTGCGTGACGTTGCGCAGATCGTCGACGGCGCCGAAAACGAACGGCTGGCTGCCTGGGCCAACCAGAATCAGGCGGTGTTGCTCAACATCCAGCGTCAACCGGGCGCCAACGTCATCGACGTGGTCGATCGGATCAAGGCGCTGCTGCCCTCAATCACCGACACCATGCCGGCCGGGCTCGACGTTACCGTGCTGACCGACCGCACCCAGACCATCCGCGCGTCGGTGACGGACGTCCAGCACGAACTGCTGATCGCCATTGCCCTCGTGGTGATGGTCACGTTCCTGTTCCTGCGCCGCTTCAGCGCGACCCTGATTCCCTCCATCGCCGTGCCGTTATCGCTGGTAGGCACCTTCGGGGTGATGTATCTGGCCGGGTTTTCGATCAACAACCTGACCCTCATGGCCCTGACCGTGGCCACGGGCTTCGTGGTCGACGATGCCATCGTGATGCTGGAAAACATCTCGCGCCACATCGAGGAAGGCGAGACACCGATGCAGGCTGCGCTCAAGGGTGCGCGGCAGATCAGCTTCACCCTGCTGTCGCTGACATTTTCGCTGATTGCGGTGCTGATCCCGCTGCTGTTCATGGCTGACGTGGTTGGCCGCCTGTTCCGTGAATTCGCCATCACCCTGGCCGTGGCCATCCTCATTTCCCTGGTAGTCTCGCTGACGCTGACCCCGATGATGTGCGCACGCCTGCTCAAGCGCGAGCCCAAGGATGAAGAGCAGAGCCGCTTCTACAAGGCCAGTGGCGCCTGGATCGACTGGCTGATCGCCCGTTACGGCGGCGGCCTGCGTTGGGTGCTGCGGCACCAGCCGCTGACGCTGCTGGTTGCCGTCGCCACCCTGGGCCTGACTGTGCTCCTGTACCTGGTGGTGCCCAAGGGCTTCTTCCCCGTGCAGGACACCGGCGTCATCCAGGGCATCTCGGAGGCGCCGCAGTCGATTTCTTTCAAGGCCATGGGCGAGCGACAGCAGGACCTGGCCAGGATCATCCTGCAGGACCCGGCCGTCTCCAGCCTGTCTTCGTACATCGGCGTGGACGGTGACAACGCTACGCTCAACAGTGGACGCTTGCTGATCAACCTCAAGCCCCACAGCGAACGCGACCTCACCGCCAGCCAGGTGATCGCGCGCCTGCAGCCGGAGGTCGACAAGCTGCTCGGCGTGCGCCTGTTCATGCAGCCGGTCCAGGACCTGACCATCGAGGATCGGGTCAGCCGCACTCAGTACCAGTTCAGCCTGTCCTCCCCGGACGCCGACCTGCTCGCAACCTGGAGCGCCCGTCTGGTGGACGCGCTGAAGCAGCGCCCTGAACTCACCGATGTGGCCAGCGACCTGCAGGACAAAGGCCTGCAGGTTTACCTGGTGATCGACCGCGATGCGGCCAAGCGGGTCGGGGTGGATGTCGCCGATATCACCGACGCGCTGTACGACGCCTTTGGTCAGCGACAGATTTCCACCATCTACACCCAGTCCAGCCAGTACCGGGTGGTGCTGCAGGCCACAGACGCCAGCACCCTCGGGCCGCAGGCGTTGGAGCAGATCTACGTCAAGGCCAGCGTCAATGGCACGGGCACGACCAATCAGACGGCCGACAGCGACACTACTGCCACCAGCGGCACCCAGGTGCGCCTGTCGAGCCTGGCCCACATCGAACAGCGCCAGGCCCAGTTGGCCATCGCCCACATCGGTCAATTCCCGGCAGTGATGATGTCATTCAACCTCGCCGATGGCGTAGCGCTGGGCAAGGCGGTCGACGTCATCGAGCAGGTGCAGCGCGACATCGGCATGCCACTGGGCGTGCAGACTCAGTTCCAGGGCGCGGCCGAAGCCTTCCAGGCGTCGCTGCAGAGCACCTTGCTGCTGGTGTTGGCGGCCATCGTCACCATGTACATCGTGCTGGGCGTGCTCTACGAGAGCTATATCCACCCCATCACCATTCTTTCGACCTTGCCCTCGGCGGCGGTAGGCGCCTTGCTGGCGCTGCTGATCAGCGGTAACGACCTGGGCATGATCGCCATCATCGGCATCATCCTGTTGATCGGTATCGTCAAGAAGAACGCGATCATGATGATCGACTTCGCCCTGGAGGCCGAACGCAATCAGGGGCTGGATCCCGAGACCGCGATCTACCAGGCGGCGCTCCTGCGTTTCCGGCCGATCCTCATGACCACCATGGCCGCGCTGTTCGGCGCGGTGCCGCTGATGCTTGCCAGCGGCTCGGGTGCCGAGTTGCGCCAGCCGCTGGGCCTGGTCATGGTCGGCGGGCTGCTGGTGAGTCAGGTGCTGACGCTGTTCACCACGCCTGTCATCTACCTGTACTTCGACCGCCTGGGTCGACGCTGGGGGCGCCGACCAGCCGCCGTGGAACAGGCTGAATCATGAACCTGTCCGGACCTTTCATCCGTCGTCCGGTGGCGACCTTCCTGATGAGCGTGGCGATCATGCTGCTGGGCGGGGTCAGTTTCAGCCTGTTGCCGGTCTCGCCGCTGCCCAGCATGGATTTCCCGGTGATCGTGGTGTCGGCCAACCTGTCCGGCGCCAGCCCCGAGGTCATGGCCTCGACCGTGGCCACGCCGCTGGAGCGATCGTTCGGCGCCATTCCGGGCGTGACCACCATGAGCAGCCGTTCCAGCCAGGGCTCGACCCGGGTCATTCTGCAGTTCGACCTGGACCGCGACATCAATGGCGCGGCGCGGGAAGTGCAGGCGGCGATCAACGCGTCGCGCAACCTGCTGCCCAGTGGCATGCGCAGCATGCCGACCTACAAGAAGATCAACCCGTCCCAGGCGCCGGTCATGGTCCTGTCGCTGACCTCCGATGTGCTGGCGAAGGGTCAGCTGTATGACCTGGCGTCGACCATCCTGTCCCAGAGCCTGTCCCAGGTACCGGGCGTAGGCGAGGTGCAGATCGGTGGCAGCTCGCTGCCGGCGGTGCGTATCGAGCTCGAGCCGCAACTGCTCAACCAGTACAACGTCTCGCTCGATGACGTGCGCACCACCATCGACGGGACCAACGTGAGGCGCCCCATCGGCTTCGTCGAGGACGGCGAGCGCCAGTGGCAGGTGCAGGCCAACGACCAGTTGGACAAGGCCGACGACTACAAGCCGCTGATCATCCGCTATCAGGACGGGTCGGTACTGCGCCTGAGCGACGTCGCCAAGGTCACCGACGGTGTCGAGGACCGCTACAACAGCGGGTTCTACAATGACAATTCGGCCGTGCTGCTGGTGATCAACCGCCAGGCCGGGGCCAACATCATCCAGACCGTCAGCCAGATCAAGGAACAGCTGCCGGCCCTGGAAGCGTTGTTGCCGGCCAGTGTCGAACTGAACATCGCCATGGATCGCTCGCCGGTGATCACCGCTACCCTGCACGAAGCCGAAATGACCCTGCTCATCGCCGTGGTCCTGGTGGTGCTGGTAGTGTTCCTGTTTCTCGGCAATTTCCGCGCCTCGCTGATTCCCACACTGGCCGTGCCGGTGTCGCTGGTGGGGACGTTCGCGATCATGTACCTGTGGGGGTTCTCCCTCAACAACCTGTCGTTGATGGCGCTTATCCTGGCAACCGGGCTGGTGGTGGACGACGCCATCGTGGTGCTGGAGAACATTTCCCGGCACATCGATAACGGTGTGCCGCCATTGCGCGCGGCCTACCTGGGCACCCAGGAAGTCGGCTTCACCCTGCTGTCGATGAACGTCTCACTGGTGGCGGTGTTCCTGTCGATCCTGTTCATCGGCGGGATCATCGAGAGCCTGTTCCGCGAATTCTCGATCACCCTGGCGGTGGCCATCGTCGTTTCCCTGTTCGTCTCGCTGACCCTGACGCCCATGCTCTGCGCGCGCTGGTTGACCCCGCACCAGCCCGAACAGGACAACCGCCTGCAGCGCTTCAGTCACCGCGTCAACCAGCGCATGGTCGCTGCCTACGACCGCAGCCTGGGCTGGGTTCTGCGTCACCGCAGGCTGACCCTGCTTAGCTTGCTGCTGACCATCATCGGCAACGTGGCCCTCTACGTGGTGGTGCCCAAGACCTTCATGCCGCAGCAGGACACTGGCCAGTTGATCGGCTTCGTGCGCGGCGACGACGGTCTTTCGTTCTCGGTCATGCAGCCGAAGATGGAAACCTATCGCCGCGCATTGCTCGCCGACCCGGCGGTCGACAGCGTGGCCGGCTTCATCGGTGGCAACAACGGCAGCAACAACGCGACCATTCTGGTTCGCCTCAAGCCCATCGAAGAACGCAAGATCAACGCGCAGCAGGTGATCGAGCGTCTGCGCAAGGAAATGCCCAAGGTGCCCGGCGGCCGCCTGATGCTGATGGCCGACCAGGACCTGCAGTTCGGCGGTGCCCGGGAGCAGAGCACCTCGCAGTATTCGTACATCATCCAGAGCGGCGATCTGTCCGCGTTGCGCACCTGGTACCCGAAAATCGTCGCGGCCTTCCGCGCGCTGCCGGAACTGACCGCCATCGATGCCCGCGAAGGCCGCGGTGCCGCCCAGGTGACTCTGATCGTCGACCGTGACAAGGCCAAGCGCCTGGGCATCGACATGAGCACCGTGACCTCGGTGCTCAACAATGCCTACAGCCAACGGCAGATTTCCACCATCTACGACAGCCTCAACCAGTACAAGGTGGTGATGGAGATCAACCCCAGATACGCGCAGGATCCGATCACCCTGGAGCAGGTCCAGGTGATCACCACGGACAACAAGCGCGTGCCGCTGTCGAGCATCGCTCACTACGAAAACAGCCTGGCCGATGACAGCGTCAGCCACGAGGGGCAGTTCGCCTCGGAGAGCATTTCCTTCGACCTGGTCAGCGGGGTGACCCTGGACGTTGCCACGCCACTGATCGAGCGCGCGCTGGTGCGTGTCGGCCTGCCCGAGGACATCATCGTCAAGGTCGCGGGCACCGGCGATGCTTTCGCGGCCGCGCAGAAAAGCCAGCCTTTCATGATTCTCGGCGCGCTGGTGGCGGTGTATCTGGTGCTGGGCATTCTCTATGAAAGCTACATTCACCCGCTGACCATTCTCTCGACCTTGCCATCGGCGGGGGTAGGGGCCTTGCTGAGCATCTACCTGACCGGTGGCCAGTTCAGCCTGATCTCGCTGCTGGGCCTGTTTCTGTTGATTGGCGTGGTGAAAAAGAACGCGATCATGATGATCGACCTGGCGCTGCAGCTCGAACGCAATGAAGGGCTGGGCCCGGCCGAATCCATTCGCCAGGCCTGCCTGCTGCGCCTGCGGCCCATCCTGATGACCACCATGGCGGCCATTCTCGGCGCGCTGCCGTTGATGTTCAGCACCGCCGCAGGCGCCGAGATGCGTCGTCCGCTGGGCCTGACCATCATCGGTGGCCTGGTGTTCAGCCAGATCCTCACGCTCTACACCACTCCGGTGGTTTACCTCTATCTTGACCGCCTGCGCCACCGCTTCAACAAGTGGCGCGGCGTGCGTACCGATGCCGCTCTGGACACTCCGCTATGACCGATTCCATTTTTTCGCGCGTCTCGCGCCTGGCCAGTGTGGCACTGTGCAGCTTGATGCTGGGCGCCTGCACTCTGGGCCCGGACTACCAACGCCCGACGATCACAACGCCGGTGCAATTCAAGCAGGCCGATGGCTGGCGTCAGGCCAATCCCAGCGATGCCATGGCGCGCGGCGCCTGGTGGGAGCTCTATGGTGACCGCCAGCTCGATGCCCTGGTGCTCAGGCTCAACCGCTCCAACCAGACGGTTGCCCAGTACGAGGCGCAATACCGGCAGGCCCAGTCGCTGGTCCGCAGCACCCGCGGCGCGCTGTTTCCGACCGTCGACCTGAGCGCGGGCAAGACCCGCTCCAGTCAGGGGACCGGCAGCAGCGGTTCGAGCCTGAGCCAGTCGAGCAGTGGTATTCGCGATACCTACAACACGCAGCTGGGTGTGAGCTGGGAAGCCGACATCTGGGGCAAACTGCGCCGCGGGCTGGAGGCTGATCGGGCCAGTGCCCAGGCCAGCCTTGCGGATCTAGCCGCGATGCGCCTGAGCCTGCAGTCGGAGCTGGTGCAGAACTACCTGCAATTGCGGGTCATCGATGAGCAGAAGCGCCTGCTCGAAGCCACGGTACAAGCCTATCAGCGCTCGCTCGACCTGACTCAGAACCAGTACCGGGCAGGGATTTCCGGCAAGGATGCGGTGTTCCTGGCGCAGACCCAGCTCAAGAGTACCCAGGCCGACCTGATCGATCTGGCCTGGCAGCGAGCCCAGCTGGAAAATGCCATTGCCGTGCTCATCGGCATGGCACCGGCCGAGTTCAGTCTGGCCGCGAGCACCGAGATCCCGGCGTTGCCGGCGATCCCGCTGGCCGTCCCGTCGCAGCTGCTCGAGCGACGTCCCGACATTGCCGCCGCCGAGCGCTCGGTGATGGCGGCCAATGCCGAAATCGGCGTGGCCAAGACCGCCTACTTTCCCGATCTGACCTTGAGCCTCTCCGGCGGTTACAGCAGCAGCAGCTTTAGCAACTGGATCTCGCTGCCCAACCGTTTCTGGTCGGTCGGCCCGCAACTGGCGATGACCCTGTTCGACGGCGGCCAGCGTGCGGCGGAGGTGGACCGCAGCGAGGCGGCCTACGACCAGACGGTCGCGCAGTATCGTCAGACCGTGCTCGACGGGTTCCGTGAAGTCGAAGACTACATGAGCCAGTTGAAGGTGTTCGACGAAGAAGCGTCGGTGCGCAACGAGGCCTTGCAGGCGGCCCGCGAGTCGTTGCGCCTCACATCAAACCAATACAAGGCCGGGCTTATTGGCTATCTTGACGTGGTCAACGTACAGGCAACGGCGTTGAGCAACGAGCGCAGCGTGCTGACCCTGATGCAGAGTCGGCTGGTCGCCAGCGTGCAGTTGATCGCGGCGCTGGGCGGCGGCTGGCAGGAACCGGCACAATAGGCCAGCGGCGTCGGCAACCGCGTTTCGTACCACCTCTGAAACCCCGCACGCCCTGGTCAAGATATCGATGCTGATTGGTACCTATTCCTCCGCCCTCGTGGCCGTATCGCTGTGTGTCGCCATCCTGGCGTCCTATACCGCACTCGATCTGGTCGGGCGCATCGCCACGGCGCAGGGTCGGGCGATCTATCTGTGGATGAGCGGCGGTGCGCTGGCGTTGGGTATCGGCGTGTGGTCGATGCACTTCATCGGCATGCTCGCCTTCGAATTACCTATCCAACTGGGCTACGACCTCGGCCTGACCGCCGCGTCGCTGCTCATCGCTGTCCTGAGCTCAGGGTTTGCCCTGTGGCTGGTCAGCCAGCCGCTGCTGCCCTGGCCACAATTGGCCGGCGGCGCGCTGATCATGGGCGCAGGCATCGGCAGCATGCACTACACCGGCATGGCGGCGTTGGAGATGCAGCCAGGCATCGTCTACGACCCGGTGCTGTTCGTTGCCTCCCTGGCCATTGCCGCGGGCGCTTCCGGCGCAGCGCTGTGGATCGCCTTCCGCCTGCGGCGCAACCGGCCGAACGTGCGACTGGCCCGGGCTGGCGCGTCGGTGGTGATGGGTATCGCCATCGTCGGTATGCACTACACCGGCATGGCAGCAGCCAAATTTCCCGAGGGCAGCGTGTGTGGTGGCGCCCTCGATGGCCTTACCGGGGATGGCCTCGATTACCTGGTGTTGGTCACGACCCTGGCGATCCTGGGCATGACCTTGCTGACTTCGGTGCTCGATGCGCGCCTGGAGTCGCGCACTGCGGCGCTGGCCAATTCCTTGACCCTGGCCAACCAGGAACTGACCCAACTGGCCCTGCACGACAACCTGACCGGCTTGCCCAACCGTATTCTCCTGGCCGACCGCATTGGCCAGGCGATCAGCCAGATCGATGCGGTCGGCGGTTGTCTGGCAGTGATGTTCATCGATCTGGATGGTTTCAAGCCGGTCAACGACGCCTTCGGCCATCACATGGGCGACCAGCTGCTGCGCGCCGTCGCCTCGCGCCTGCGCACCAGCCTGCACGGCCAGGACACCCTGGCGCGCATCGGTGGCGACGAGTTCGTCCTGCTGGTAAGCCTTGAAGCAGCGGCCTATGCCAAAGGTATCGCCGCGCGCCAGGTTCACCTGATCGGCCAGACGTTCGAAGTCGCCGGACACAGCCTGCATATTTCCGCCAGCATCGGTATCGCGCTGTACCCCGGCAACGGCATCGACCAGAACGAGCTGCTGATGAATGCCGATGCGGCCATGTACCACGCCAAGAGCATTGGCAAGAACGGCTACAGCTTTTTCGAAAACTCGATGAACACCAATGCCCGCAAGCGCTTGCAGCTGCTGCAGGAGTTGCGTCTGGCGGTGGCCGAGCGTCAGTTGCGGCTGTTCTACCAGCCCAAGTTCGATGCCCGCAGCGGCAAACCGGTCGGTGCCGAAGCGCTGTTGCGCTGGGAACACCCACGCATGGGCCTGCTGGCGCCTGCAGCGTTCATCGACCTGGCGGAGACCACCGGGTTGATCATCGACATCGGCCACTGGGTGCTTGACGAGGCCTGTCGGCAGATGCGCGAATGGGTCGAGCTGGGCTTCCATGACTGGCGTGTCGCGGTCAACCTGTCGGCCCTGCAGTTCGGCCACGCCGGACTGGTGCGCAGCGTTGCCGTCACCCTGGCGCGGCACGGGCTGGCAGCTGCCAATCTGACTCTGGAAATCACCGAGAGCACCGCCATGAGTGACGCCGATGCCAGCATGACGGTGCTGCAGCAGCTGTCGGACATGGGCGTCGATCTGTCCATCGACGATTTCGGTACAGGCTATTCCAGCCTCATGTACCTCAAGCGCCTGCCTGCCAACGAGCTGAAGATCGATCGCGGCTTCGTTCGCGACCTGGAGCAGGACGGTGACGACGCTGCGATCGTCTCGGCAATCGTGGCGCTGGGTCAGGCGTTGGGCCTGCGTATCGTCGCCGAGGGCGTGGAGACCAGTAACCAGCAATTGTTCCTGACCCAGCTGGGGTGTGATTCCCTTCAAGGCTACCTGCTCGGACACCCGCTGCCGGCGGAGCGATTCATGCATGACATCCAGGCCGCCAGGCACATCGAAAGCGTCACTCGGGCCTAGGGCCGCTCGCGGGGCTTGCCATTAGATGGCCATAGGCTCGAAGATGTAGACCGTTGGTTTTCAGGCATGGAGCGTCTATGAGTTCCGATCCCCCGACCTTTGCCAAGTTCGGCAAAGGCTCCACGTCCATGCTCGATGCCGCTTCGCTCGAAGCGATTCTGCAGCAGGCCCGTGACTGGTCCCACAGCACCGCGTGGGCCTGGTACCGGGCCGGTGAACAGTTGCACCTGGAAGGTCAGGGTGACCCGCAGCGCCATTGGCCGCTGGTCCTGGCCAACCACGAGCTGCAGCGTTTCTGCGACAGCTGTGGGCTGCAGCTATGGCCAACCGGGCAGGGCGAGGCGGTGCTCGGCTGGCTGATGGCGCCATTGCATATTCCCCATGACGGCGCTTTGGCCGACCTTGCCACAGCGATTGGTCGGCAGGTCCAGACCGATGCCCTCGCCCGGGCGCAGATCACCCAGCGCGTGCTTTACGAAATCACCTACCTGGCCAGCTCCACCCGTGACCGTGGGATCTTCCTGGTGGGTGTGCACAAGCTGCTGGCCACCTTGATCGATGCGGAAAACTTCTACCTCGCGCTCTACGATGAGCAAAGCGGCAAGATCACCTACCCTTATTACGTCGATGTGATCGATGTCGAGGCGCTCGAAGCAGAGAACTACGAGTACCTCATTCCCGACCACCTGTCGTTGACCGGCCAGGTGTTGACCAGCGGCCAGCCACTGTTGATCGACGCCAAGGGCATTGCCCTGGCCGGGCGTCAGGGACGTTTCCACTGTGTCGGGCATATTCCCGAATTCTGGATGGGCTCGCCGCTCAAGAATGCCCGTGACGAAGTGTTCGGCATGATCGCCATGCAGGTCTACGACGTCGAGCGTGCATACAGTGCCGAAGACCGCGCCTTGTTTCTGGTCGTGGCCCGGCATGTGGCCATGGCGCTTGACCGTATCCTGCACCGCGCCGACCTGGAAGAAACGGTGTCGCGCCGTACCCAGGAGCTGTCCCAGCTCAACGCGGCGCTGCGCCTGGAAGTCTCGGAGCGCAAACGTGCGGAGCATTTGCAGGTGGCGCTGTTCCAGATCGCCGAGTTGTCGAGCAAGCCCGGCGAACTCGATGGCCTCTATCACAGCCTCCACGTAATCGTCGGCGACCTGCTGTATGCGCGCAATTTCTACATCGCCATCTTCGACGGCGAAAGTGGTGAAGTGAGCTTTCCCTATTACGTCGACGAACAACTCACCGGGCGACCGCAGCCGCGTCGTGGCCGGCGTGGCCTGACCGAGTATGTGATTCGCCAGCGCTGCGCTTGCCTGATCGACTTCGACGCGGCCACCCGCTTGATGATCCAGGGCGAAGTCGATGACACCCGCGAACCGATCCGCTCGCAATCCTGGCTGGGCGTTCCGCTGTTCGATGACGACCGCGTACGCGGCGTCCTGGTGGTGCAGAGTTACGCCAGCGAAGTGCACTACACCCTGCGCGACCAGGACCTGCTGACGTTCGTGTCGCGCCACATCGATACCGCACTGTCCCGGCGCAGCGCGGCCGAAGCCATCTATGAGGCGAACCTGCGCCTGGAAGCCCGTGTCCAGAGCCGAACTCGCGAGCTCGACCACGCCAATGCCAAGCTGCAGTACGAAAACGCCCACGACGCCCTGACTGCGCTGCCCAACCGCATCCATCTGCAACAACGTCTGGCACAGGCGTGGCATGAGTATTGCGCCAATGACCGTGAGTTGGTGGTGATGTTCATCGATCTTGACCGTTTCAAAATGGTCAATGACAGCTTTGGCCATCATTTCGGCGACCAGCTGCTCCTGGAAGCAGGGGCCCGCCTGCGCAGTTGCCTGCGCGAGGATGACCTGCTGGCCCGCTTGGGCGGCGATGAGTTCGCCGTGCTGGCACCGGGCTCGAGCCTGGAGGAGGCCGTGGAGATCGCCGAACGCATCCTGGTGGCCTTCGATCGCCCGTTCTTCATCAATGGGCACGAAGTGTTCTCGTCTTGCAGCATCGGCATCGTCGGCGCCGACAGTCAGTTCCACAGCGAACCCGCCGACCTGTTGCGCGATGCCGACAAGGCCATGTACCGGGTCAAAAGCGCCGGCCGCGACAGCTATGCGGTGTTCAACCAGGCACTGCGCCGTGAAGTGTCCGACCAAGTCGAACAGGAAGGCGCGCTGCGCAATGCGCTCAAGCGCAGTGATGAGTTGCTGCCGTATTTCCAGCCGATCGTCGATGTCCAGACCGGTGAGGTGCAGGCACTGGAAGCATTGATTCGCTGGCATCAGCCGGATGGACGCATCATCGCGCCAGGACACTTCCTGCCGGCGCTCGAAGGTCTGCGGCTGATCGGTCGTCTCGACCTGTACATGCTTACCCGCGTGGCGCAGATTCTTGCCGAACCCGCCCACGCACACTGGCCTCCGGTGCATGTGAACTGTTCCAGCTACAGCATCACCCGCAGCGGTTTTGCCGATGAAGTGCTCGCCGTACTGGCGCGCCACCAGGTGGACGCCTCACGGATCTGCTTGGAGTTGACCGAGGGTGCGCTGGTGGCCGAGCCGGCCATGGCCCAGCGCACCATGCAGCAGTTGGCCGAGCATGGCATGAGCGTGGTGCTGGACGACTTCGGCGCCGGTTTCTCTTCGCTCAGTTACGTCCACCAATACCAGTTCAATGGCCTGAAGATCGACAAGTCGTTCATTCTCGAGTTGACCGGCAGTTCGCGCAGCCGGGCCATCGTCCGCGCCATCGTGCGCATGGCCGAGTCGCTGGGCTTGACCGTGGTGGCCGAAGGGGTAGAGGACCTGGCCACTCTGCAGCTGCTGCGCGAGATGGGTGCATCTCAGGCGCAAGGTTATTACTTCGCCAAACCCGCTGCCATGCAGGACCTTGATCTTACAGGGTGGAAGGCTGTCGTGACGGCAGTGCCACGGCCTGGCGTATTACATGACCTATGATCGGCGAAATCGTATTTTGAGAAACCAACCATGACCAACGTTGCAGCCAGGTACGCCGATGTGGTGATCATCGGAGGTGGCCTGAGCGGGACCCTGCTGGCCGTGCAGTTGCTCAGGCAGCCGCGCGGACAGCGTATTGTGATCATCGAGCCGCGTACCGAGTTGGGCCGTGGGGAGGCCTACAGTGCTACCGAACTGGGCCACACCCTGAACGGCAACGCAGCGCGCATGAGTGTCGACCCGGACAATGCCGACGACCTGACCCAATGGCTTACCCAGTTCGTCGACAATGGTGGTTGGCCCGAATCGGCCGAGCAGAATCTGCCTGTCGCGGAACTGTTTCCACCGCGCGGCATCTTCGGGCTCTACGCCCAGCAACGCCTGGCTGAGGCCCGCGCCCTGGGCCTCCGCTACGGCTCTACGGCGGAGCATGTGCAGGCGGAGGCGATCGACGTGCAGACGCACGGTGAGCAGGTCGAGGTGACTCTGGATGAAGGTCAAGTGTGGTTTGCACCCCACGCCGTGCTCGCCACCGGTATGTTTCCCGCTGCACGCACTGCTGTGAAGGCGCCCGGCGGACTGAACGCCGCCGCTATCGATCCGTGGGACGTGCAAACCATGCGAACGCTGGATCCGCAGGCGCGGGTGCTGATCATCGGTTCGGGGCTGACGATGGTCGATGCGGTGGTCTCCCTCGACCGCGCCGGTCACCGCGGCCCGATCACGGTGATCTCGCGGCACGGCTTGTGGCCTCATGTGCGTCGTCAGCCGCCGGCCTGGCCAGACTTTCTGGCGGCAGCCAGCGACTTGAGAAGCCCGCGCCAGCTCATGGCCGAGGTGCGCAATCAATGCCGCCAGGCGTTGCAGCAGGGAGTCGACTGGCAAGCGCCGCTGGACACCGTGAGGGTGCACATCGCACGGCTCTGGAGCCAGGCCAGCGAGCGGCAGAAACGGCAGTTCGTGCGCCATGTACGGCCATGGTGGGAAAGCCACCACCACCGCTCGCCACCGCCGAGCGATGCGCTGCTGCAGAAGGCCATCGCCGAAAGGCGGCTTACCCTGCAGGCGGCCTGCTACCTGAGCGCCGAAGGCACGACCTTGACCATCCGCCGCAGGGGTGAGTCGGCGCCTGTGCAACTGCACGGTGACGTACTGATCAATTCCAGCGGTATCGAGTATGACTGGCGTCGCGTCGATAAGCCGTTGCCGCGCCAGCTATTGGCGCGTGGTCTGGTCAAGCCCGGGCCGCTCGCATTGGGCCTGCTGGCTGACGATGAAGGGGCCTTGCTGGACAGCGACGGGATTGCCAGTCGGCGTCTGTTCGCCATGGGGCCGCCGCTGCGTGGGATGTGGTGGGAGAGCACTGCAGTGACGGATGTGGCGGCTCAAGCCAAACGGCTGGCCACCACCTTGCTGGAGCCCGACTGAAGCAGGGGCGGTGGACGCCGCTGCTTCACGGGTCGATCAGTCGTTGGGTTCGGTCGTGTTGACGTAAGGCGGGACCTTGGCCAACGGCAAGTGTCGGGCTTGATCGGCTTGTATCCCCTTGCGTGATGGCAGCGGTTCCAGCTTCTGCACCTCGCCGGTCTGCAGCGAGCGCTCGATGGCTGCCAGCACCCGCACATCACGCCAGCCTTCGTCGCCGTCCGCTTCAGGCTGGCGATCCTCCAGGATGCACTGGGAGAAATACTCGGTTTCGCCACCGAACTGATCGACGACCGGGAAGGTATGTTCCTGCTTTTCGCCGTCGATGATCGAACGATAGGCGATGGCCACGCCCTCGCCGAAACCGAAGCACGGCGAGGCCTCGAATTCACCTTGAGTGCCGATCAGTTGGAAGCGCTCGGTCGCCGGCAGGCTGAAGCTGACGGTGAAGGTCGCTTGCCGTTGTTCGGCGAAGCGTAGCGTGACGCTGACGGTGTCGGACGTATTGATGGGACGCCCGGGTGTTAGTGCGCCCACGGCGTGCACTTCCAGCGGCTCGCCGCCGAACAGGTTGCGCACGGCATTGAGCGGGTAGGGCCCCATGTCGGCAGCCGGGCCGGCCCAGAAACCACTTTTCATTCGATGATTTTCCGCATCGGTGTGCTGAGTGAAGGTGGCGGTAAACAACCGGGGCTCGCCAATATCACCGTTGCGCACCCGCTGTACCATCTCCACGGTGCCGGGCTCGCAGTGCAGGCGGTAGGCGATCATCAGCTTGGCGTTGCCCCGTTCGGCGGCGGCGTTGATCGCCAGGCAATCTTCCTCGCTGGCTGCCATGGGCTTCTCCAGCAAGACATGGATACCGGCTTCCAGCGCCGGAACAGCGAATTCGCGATGGCGGAAATTGGGCGTGGCCAGGTAGATCGCATCGATTTCGCCGGACGCCAGCAGTTCGGGAAACTGCTCGTAGCTGTAGCTCTTGAGGTCATACAGCGCGGCCAGTTCGTCGGCCTTGATCGGGTCGCCGGTCACCAGTGCGGTCATCACCGAGTTGCGGGTCTGGTCCACACCGGGCATGAATGCACCTTGCGAAATCCAGCCGCCGGCAACCACGGCATAACGAATCTTACCCTGAGCATCAGGCATGGTTTGGGCCTCCTTGTATCACCCGCGAAATGCGTAGTGTCTAGGAAGTCGGCAAGCACGAAGGGCAGGAGTTCCCGAAGATTGGGAGGAGGGGGTGAATCGAGGTGGTGCGAGGTGCGGGAATCGAACCCGCACAACCAAAGGTCGTCAGATTTTAAGTCTGATGCGTCTACCAATTTCGCCAACCTCGCATGCTCGCGCATCATACTGATAAGGCTGGGAAATGTCATGCCCTAATGCCGCGCAACGATTGTCTGCGGTGAGCTCCCACATGCTAATAATCATTTCGCCATTATTGCGTGCGAACCTCCCGGTCCTCGCCTTTGTTTGCTAAAGTGGTCGCTGATTGAAAAAAGTTTTCATATGCCACGGTTGGCGACCATGCAATGGCTTGCAGCGCGCTGATGGGCCGCCAGGAGATACACTGTGACATCCAGCCAGACTTCGGTGTTGCTCGCCGCTGCCCTCGAGCAGTGCGCGCGCGAACCCATCCGCACACCGGGCAGCATTCAGCCGCAGGGCTTCATGATGGCGCTCGATGCCGCCGCCGAGCGCGTGCTGCAGGTCAGCGACAACGTGCGTCATTGGTTGCAGCTCGAGCCTGCGCACGTGCTCGAATGCGCCGTTGCAGACCTCTTCGAGCAGGGCAGTAACCTTTCGGCGCGCCTGGCCGCCTGGCCCGGAGAGGAGCGGCAGCCGTTCCATTTCGCCGATGTGCGTTTCGTGCCAGGCGGCCACCCGCGCGCCATGGCGATGATGGTGCACCGTGCCGACGGCGTCATCATTGCCGAGTTCGAGCCCGCCGCCGACGAGGCCCATGCCTATGGTGCCCTGTATCCGTTGGTGCGGACTTTCATCAGCCAGTTGCACAATGCGGCAGACATCATCGAGCTGTGTCAGCGCTCGGTGGTCGAGGTCAAGCGCGTGACCGGCTTCGGCCGCGTCAAGGCCTACAGCTTCGATGCGGCCGGTAACGGCACGGTGCTGGCCGAAGTGCGCGATGACAACTATCCCAGCTACCTGGGGCTGTGCTTTCCGGCCTCGGACATTCCAGCCCAGGCCCGGGAGCTCTATTGCAGCAACCGTATCCGGGTGATCGAAGACGCGAACTATCAGGCCTCTCCGCTGGTGCCGTCCGACAACCCCCTCACCGGCGCGCCGCTGGACCTGAGCCTCGCGGCCTTGCGCAGTGTTTCGCCGGTACACCTGCAATACATGCGCAACATGCAGACCATGGCCTCGATGTCGATCTCGATCGTGGTCGACGGTCAACTCTGGGGTCTGATCTCCTGCCACCACGACCAGCCCCATGCGGTGGGCTTCCAGACCCGTACGGCCTGTGAGCTGTTGGGCAGCGTACTGTCGCTGCAGATCGAGACCAAGACCGTCCACGCGCAGAACGAGCGCATGCTCGAACTGCGCCGCCACATCGTCCAACTGCTCTCGGCCATGGCCGACAGCGATAGCGTGCGTGCCGGCCTGATGGCTTTGCCGGAAACCTTTCTGGGCTTTACCCGCGCCAGTGGCGCGGCGATCATCGCCGAGGCGCGCTGCGAGTTGCTAGGCGATACGCCGCCCCAGGCGATGGTCGATGCTTTGGCGCTGTGGTTGGCTGAGCGCGGCGGACAGGAAATCTTCCACAGCGACAACGTTGGCCGCGACGTCCCCGATCTGCCGGAGCTGGCTCGGTACTGCGGCGGTGTCCTGGCCGTAGCCATTTCCGAAATCCATTCGCACTACCTGATCTGGTTCAAACCCGAGCAGGCCCGTACCGTCACTTGGGCGGGCCGTGCGGAAAAGAGTCTGGACAGTTCCGGGGTACTCAACCCGCGTGCCAGTTTCGAGAGCTGGCGCCAGGAAGTCAGTGGCTTCTCCAGCCCCTGGGATGCGCTTGAAATCGAAGGCGTACATGAGCTGCGCACTGCCGTGCTGGGCATTGTGCTGCGCAAGGCCGAGGAACTGGCGCAACTGGCGGGGGAACTGAAGAAGTCCAACAAGGAACTCGAAGCGTTCTCCTACAGTGTTTCCCACGACCTGCGTGCACCGCTGCGGCACATCGCCGGCTATGCCGAACTGCTCACCGACTTCGAAGGGCCCAAGCTGTCCGAACGGGGCTTGCGCTTCCTGGAACACATCGGCGAATCGGCACGGTTCGCCGGGACCTTGGTCGACAACTTGCTGAGCTTTTCCCAGATGGGGCGTTCGGCCTTGCGCTTCACCGACGTCGACCTGAATGCGCTGGTCGAATCGATCCGCCTGGAGATGCGACCCGACTACGAAGGTCGCGATCTGCAATGGCACGTCGGACCCTTGCCGCGTCTGGTGGCCGATGCCGCTTTCGTGCACCTGGCGCTGCGCAATCTGCTGTCCAACGCCATCAAGTACAGCCGCACCCGCGAACACGCCGTGATCGAAGTGGGTGCCTACCAGCAGGACGCCGAGACGGTCATTTTCGTACGCGACAACGGCGTCGGTTTCGACATGGCCTACAGCGGCAAGCTGTTCGGCGTGTTCCAGCGCCTGCACCGCATGGAAGAGTTCGAAGGCACCGGCATCGGCCTGGCGAGCGTGCGCCGCATCATCGAACGACACGACGGCCGAGTCTGGGCCGAAGGTGCCCTGGATCAGGGTGCAACTTTCTACATGGCGTTGCCCAGACGCGCACATTCCGCCAGCACGAATCAACCGAGGTAAGCGATGCTCAAACCCATTCTTCTGGTCGAGGACAATCCCAAAGACCTGGAGCTGACCCTGGTAGCGCTGGAGCGCAGCCAGCTGGCCAATGAAGTGATCGTCATGCGCGACGGCGCCGAAGCGCTGGATTACCTGCTGCGCCGTGGCACCCATGCCAAACGCGACGAAGGTAACCCAGCGGTGTTGCTGCTTGATCTGAAGCTGCCGAAAGTCGATGGTCTGGAAGTACTCAAGATCGTGCGCGAGACCGCTGAGCTGCGGAGCATCCCTACTGTCATGCTGACCTCCTCCAAAGAGGAGCCTGATCTTGAGCGCGCTTACTCATTGGGAGTGAACGCCTACGTGGTGAAGCCGGTCGAATTCAAGGAGTTCGTCTCGGCCATATCCGATCTGGGCATCTTCTGGGCGGTCCTGAACGAGCCCCCACCGGGTTCGTCGCGAATCATTCGCCGTCCCGGCTCCTGATCCCGGATCACGCTGCCAGCGGTCCGGATCGCAACCGCACGCAGCGTGCCCAATGGCGCACGGATGGCGCACAGAGCGCCATACTCCAGTCACGTTTTCGGAATTCTATGTCGCCCAAGCCCTTGCAATTGCTGTTTGTGGAAGACAGCACTCACGACGCCGAGCTGGCGCTGCTGAATCTGGAGCGCGCCGGTCTGTCCGTCGAGCCTACTTTGGTGTTCAATCATCAGGCCGTAGAGCAGGCGCTGGCCAATGGCACGTTCGACCTGATCCTGTGCGATTACATGTTGCCGGGCTCTTCGGGACCTCAGGTATTGCAGGCAGCGCAACGGCTGGCGCCGATGACACCCTTCATCTTTTTGTCCGGTGTCTATGGCGAAGAGCACGCAGTCGAGATGATGCGCCAAGGCGCCATCGACTACGTGCTCAAGCAGAACCTGAGTCTGTTGCCTCGGGCTATCCAGCGGGCGATGGACGAAGTCCACGAGCGTCGTCGTCGACGTAGTGCGGAGCGCTCGCTGCAGCACGCTGAAGTCCGCGCACACATTGCCACCAACGCCGCGCGCATGGGCATTTGGGATTATGCGCCGCTCACCGATACGCTTCTGTGGGACGAGCGCTGCCGGGAGCTGTACGAACTGCACCCCAACACTGAAGTGAACATCCAGCTGTTCCTCGACCACTGCCACCCGGATGATCTGCCTGTGGTACAGGAACGCATGGCGGCGGCGCTAACCGTGGACGACCAGCATCGCTTTCATATCGAATACCGCGTGCGTCTGGACAGCGGCACCCTGCGCTGGATCGCCAGCCATGGCCAGGCCTTCTTCGAAGACGGCGTGTGCGTGCGCTTCACCGGTGTCATCCAGGACGTCACCGAGCAGAAGCAGGCGACTCAGGCCCTGCAACAGCTCAACGAGATGCTCGGTGAGCGCGTGGTCAAGCGCACTCGCGAACGCGACCGTACATGGGAGCTGTCCCGCGAGCTGCTGGGCGTGATGCGTTTCGATATGTCACCCGTTTCGCTCAACCCCGCCTGGGAATCGACCTTGGGCTGGACCCGCGAACAGCTGGGCAACATGCAGCTGTGGGAAATCATTCATCCCGACGATCTCGCCGCCACACGTCGCGAAACCGAGAACATCGCCAATGGCAATGTCTCGACACGCTTCGTCAATCGCATGCGCCATGCCGACGGCGATTACCGCTGGTTGTCCTGGACCATCGTTCCCGATGAGGGCCTCATGTACGCGGCCGTTCGCGACATCACCGGCGAACGTGAAGTGCTGGACGAGTTGGCCGGGGCCAACCATCAATTGCGCGAGCAGATCGATGAACGTCAGCGCATCGAGGCCACTTTGCATCAGTTGCAGCGCCTGGAAGCGGTCGGCCAGTTGACGGCGGGCGTAGCGCACGACTTCAACAACCTGTTGACGGTCATCTTGGCCAGCACCACCTTCATTGCTCGGGATTTCGAAAAGGGCAAGACCGAACGCATCCAGGGCCGTTTGCAGAACATCAAGGAAGCCGGTGAGCGTGGCGCCAAGCTGACCGGCCAGCTGTTGGCGTTCTCCCGTCGTCAGCGTCTGGAGCCGGTTGCGGTGAACCTCAATGGTACCGTGGAAGGCATGATCGAGCTGTTGCAGCGCACCTTGGGTGGCAGTATCTGGATCGAGACCGACACCGCGCCCGACCTCTGGAATGCTTTGGTCGACCCGACCCAGACCGAGATGATCATTCTCAACCTGGCGATCAACTCGCGCGATGCGATGCCTGGCGGCGGCACACTGCGCCTGTCCACGGCCAATGAAACCGTCAGCATGCCCGCCCAGCGTCCGGAAGATCCGGAACCTGGCAACTATGTCGTGCTGTCGATCCAGGACTCGGGGACAGGCATGAGCCAGCAGGTACTGGCCAAGGCGTTCGAGCCGTTCTTCACCACCAAGGAAGTGGGCAAGGGCTCAGGCCTGGGCCTGGCCCAGGTGTTCGGGTTTGCCAAGCAGTCGGGCGGGGGCGTGGCGATCATGACGTCGCCGGGCTATGGCACCACGGTCAAGGTGTACCTGCCAGGGGTTCCCGACCAGCTATTGACCCGTGAAGACGAGGCGGTCGACGTTGCCGCTGCTCAGCAGGGCGGCGAACGCCAGACCATCCTTCTGGTAGACGACGACCATGACGTGCGCGAAGTGACTGCCACCATGCTGCAAGGGCTGGGTTACAGCGTGGTCGAAGCTGATAGTGCCGAGCAGGCTTTGAACAAGCTCGACCCCAATGTTGATCTGGTGCTGACCGACTTCGCGATGCCTGGAACCAACGGCGGCGAACTGGCGCACATGATTCGTCGACGCCATCCGCGGTTGCCGATCGTTTTCATTACCGGCTACGCCGAGTTGGAGGGGCTGGATTCCGAGCACTATCCACTGGTGCAGAAACCATTCCGCGAGCAGGATCTGGCCAGCAAGCTGCGTGCTGCGTTCGGCGCCTAGTGGCCTGCGGTCTTGGGCTCGGTTTTCGGGATCATGGGCACGCCAGCCTGGATCCGCTCATGGATTTCCTGGCGATGCACGGCAACATGGCGAGGTGCATCGATGCCCAGACGGACCTGTCCGCCCTTTATGTCGATGATGGTGATGAAGATATCGTCGTCGATCACGATGCTTTCGTCGGTGTTGCGCGTCAAGATCAGCATGATGGGCTCCCTGCGCTTGAAGACGGGTGTTCAAGGGCTGTCTGATTAGTGACGCGTGAGCCGTAGGAATAATTCCTTTTTATAATCTGTCTCAATTGCCAGGGCGTCTTTGGTCAGGGTTTTCTGAACCTCGTGGCGTCCAACCGGTCACTTACTTACATAAGGCACCGCCTTTATTACCCACATGAGGTAGGCATATGACAGACGTAGAGTTGCAAACCACTCCGCAGTTCGAGGAATGGGACAAATCGTCGCAGAACTATGTGGACGAACAAGTTCGCCATGAAGAAACGCTCAAGAACGGCTGCCATATCGTGGTACGCGCACGCAAGATCGCCGAAGACAAGGTGTCCGTGTTCTTCGGAACCTATGGCCCAGACGGCCGGGTGATCAAGGAGCAAACCGAAATACGCGATGGATTGACGTGCGCGAAAGATGCGCTGGATTTTGCGACCGACAAAGCGAAACGCCACGCTGGCGGTGGGGCAGGGGCTCCGGACGATAATCATCACCAGGCAACACCTATCTGACACTCACTTCGCGCCGCGCTGCATCCTGGCTCGAGCCAGGTGCATGGCGGCGCATCAGGGACTGCGGCAGTAGCCGATCAGGCTTTGCTATCTCCCTTTTCCGGAGCAGGACTACCTGCCTGGATACGCTTGAAAATCTCTTCTCGGTGTACCTGTACATCCTTCGGTGCATCGATGCCGATTCGCACCTGCATCCCTTTCACGCCCAGGATAGTAATCTTGATGTCGTCATGAATGACGATGCTTTCGCCTACCTTGCGGGTGAGTATCAGCATGAACGGCTCCTTGATTCCTTTGCTTAGAATTTATCCGGTGTATGAAGTGTGTCCATTGCTACCTGAATAGGAGCGCGGCACGACAAATTTAATTCCCTCGAAGCGCCGGGTTTATGAACATTCGGCAGCCATGGCGCAACGAGTGGTAACAGGTGCCAGTATGGCGTGCTTCTTGGCAGGCGCCTAGCAGATTGGCATTACGTTTGGTTTATGGGTGTGATAGTGGCACTCTTGCCACCATCATCGTTTGAAACCTTCAAGGTTGCCATTGAGTACGCTGACCACTCAACTTTCTGTCGAGAAAACTGGCTGCGCTGATCAATGCCAGATGGCTCAATCCCTGAGGCGTATTGCCCAGATGATGACCATGCCGATCGAACTCTTCGGCGAATAAGCCCAGCGGGTTGGCATAGCGCAGCAATTGCTGAAACTCCAGATGCGCTTTTTCCACCTGTCCGGCCCTGGCCAGACATTCCACGTACCAAAATGAACAGGCCGTGAACGCACCTTCATCGCCCGGCAGGCCGTCGTCCTGACGGTAGCGATAGACCATGCCGTCACGCACCAGCGTGCGCTCGATCGCCGCCAGCGTGCTGAGCCATTGCGGGTCGCTGGCACCCACGAAACGCACCAACGGCATCAATAGCATCGAGCCGTCGAGTTCGACACCGCCCAGCTTCTGTACGAAGTGTCCGGCGTCGGCGTTCCAGAAATGGGTCCAGATATCGTCGTGAATCGCCTGCCGTTCCTTGTCCCAACGCTCGAACGGTGCTGGCAGGGAGCGTTTTTCGGCCAAGCGTAACGCCCGATCGATGGCCACCCAGCACATTAGCCGGGAATGCAGGTAATGCTCGGGTGGGTTGCGCATCTCCCAGATACCGACATCCTTCTGCTGCCAGCTGCTGCAGACCTTGTCGACGATGTGGGTGACGTGTTTCCACCCCTCATGGGAAATGGCTTCGCCGTATTTGTTGGCCAGGTACACCGCATCCAGCAATTCACCGTAGATATCGAGCTGGACCTGATCATGGGCACCGTTGCCCACCAGCACGGGACGGGCACCACCGTGCCCGCTCAGGTGATCGAGTTCCGATTCGGGCAGCTCCTCGCGGCCATCCAGGCCGTATACCACACCCAGGCGGGCCGGTTCGTCGGTGCATTCGCCGACCCTATCGCGCACCCAGCGCATGTAGTCGTTGGCCTCCGTGGTGAACCCCAAGCGCATGAACGCGTATACGGTGAACGACGCGTCCCGGATCCAGGTATAGCGGTAATCCCAGTTGCGTACGCCACCCGGCGCCTCCGGCAGACCAAACGTGGCCGCCGCAATGATTCCGCCGTGCCGGCGTGACGTCAGCAGCTTGAGCGCCAAGGCAGAGCGGTCGACCATTTCCCGCCAACGGCCCTTGTAGTTCGAATGGCCGATCCAGTTGCGCCAGAACGCCAGGGTTTCTTCCAGACAGCTCTGCCCCGTGCCGGCGCTCACCATGGGGTCTTCTTCGCCACCCAGGATGAATTCGGCGCATTCGCCTTCCTTGAGTTCGAACACGGCAATGGCGCTGTGCTCGTCGATGCTCAGGGCCTGGGTCGCCGACAGACGCAAAGTGGGCTGACCTTCGGCGCGGAAGCAAACGTCCTCGCCGCTGGTGTAGGCCTGGGTATCGGCGCGGCTGTAGTCGTGCCGAACCCGACAACGCAAGCGAATGGTGGCCGTGCCATTGCGCGCCTCGACCCGGCGGATCAGCCGGGGCAGGGCGTCGGCAACGGCGGCGACTGGCATCAGGTCGGTGATCTCGATCACCGCGTCGTGGTCGATCCAGCGCGTCTGCAGAACATTGCTGTCGGGCAGGTAGATCTGTTGCCGGCGTGCACCGGGCAGGTCTGGGGCCAGTTCGAACACACCGGCACGATCGCAATCGAGCAGGGCGGTGAATATCGAGGGGCTGTCGAATTCGGGCCAGCAGCAGAAGTCGATGCTGCCATTGTCGGCGACCAGTGCGGCGCTGCGCATGTCGCCGATGATGCCGTGGGCCTCGATGGGGCTTTGCGTAGTGCTGCAGACATCTTTAGCCATTGTTTCGGAACCCCGGATACAGGCTCATGCCGCCGTCGATGAACAACGTGGTGCCATGTATGTAGTCACTCAGATCGGACGCCAGCCAGACCACTGCGTTGGCAACGTCGTCCACTTCGCCGACGCGACCGTAGGGAATCAACTCCAGCAGTTTCTTTTCCGCATCGCCCTGGGTGTTCTCTTCGTTGATCGCCGTGCGGATGGCCCCGGGTGCGATGGCATTGACGCGAATGCGCTGTTCGCCCACTTCCTGGGCAATGCTGCGCATCAGCAGGTCGATACCGCCTTTGGACGCGGCATAGTTGACGTGGCCTGCCCACGGAATGAGCTGGTGCACTGAACTCATGTGAATGATCTTGCCAGCTGCGCGGGATAGCCACGAGCGCGGGCCTTGGCTCTGGAACTGGCGCAAGGCAGCACGAGCGCACAGGAACTGGCCGGTGAGGTTGACTTCGATCACCTTGTTCCAGTCCGCCAGGGTCATGTCGACCGTGGCGGCATCGCGTTGCAGCCCTGAATTGGCGATCAGGATGTCCAGGGCGCCATAGGTGTCGATGGTCGTGGCGAACAGACGCTCGACGTCATCTTCCTTGGACACGTCCGCGCCCACCGCGATGGCCTTGCCACCCGCTTCGCGGATCTGCGCGACGAGTTTTTCGGCAGGCTCTGCGTGGGAGTTGTAGTTGACCACCACGCTGGCACCGGCTTCGGCCAACGCCTTGGCAGCTGCGGCACCCAGACCGGAGCTGGCGCCGGTGACGAGGGCAACCTGTTTATCCAATGAAATCTGCATCCGGGATGTTCCTCCGATAATGGCGTTTCAATGCTGACTGGTAACGCGGTGCGGGAGTTCAGCCTGGAAACGTTTGGGCACGAATGCCATGCGCAGATGCCTAAACTGCATGACGGCCCAATATGTCGTCCGCGCACTGCCAGGAGAAGTACCGTGACTACCGAGAATAAAGAATCCGATCGCGAAGACCTCGACCACAAGCCGGAAAATGCCGGCAAGGTTGGTGAAGAGCACAAGCGCGAGAATCAGCAAGGTGAGAAGGAACGCACTCCATCCGATGAAGGCCAGAGCAAACCTGTCGGTTGAGTAGCGCTCGGCAGCCCCGATCCTTCAGGGCTGCCGGCCTGCTACACGGGTTCCGCCAGAGCGCTTTGCAAGTAAGGTGCAGTCTGACTGGCGCTGGCCTTGGCCACTGCTTCCGGCCTCCCGGCTGCAACCACCTCGCCGCCTTGGTCACCGGCTTTGGGTCCGATATCGATCACCCAATCGGCCTGAGCCACCACACGCATGTCGTGCTCCACCACGATCACGGTGTTGCCAGCATCGACCAGGTGATTGAGTTGCTGCATCAGCCGGTCGACATCGCTGGGGTGCAGACCTGTGGTGGGTTCATCGAGTACATACAACGTAGCGCCGCGCTGAGTGCGCTGCAGTTCGGTGGCCAACTTGATACGTTGCGCTTCACCGCCCGACAGCTCGGTCGCAGGCTGCCCCAGGCGTAGATAGCCCAAGCCGATGTCGCGCAGCACGCTCAAGGGACGCAGCACCGCTGCCTGCTCGGCGAACACCTCACAGGCCTGCAGAACGGTCAATTGCAGCACGTCGGCGATCGTACGTCCTTCCCATTTCACCGCCAGGGTCTTGGGGCTGTAGCGGGCGCCATGACAGGTCGGGCAGGGGCTGAAAACGCTGGGCATGAACAGCAACTCGACGCTGACGAAACCTTCACCTTCGCATTCCGGGCAGCGCCCCTTGGCCACGTTGAACGAGAACTGACCGGCGTCGAAGCCGTGACGACGGGCATCCTTGGTGGCAGCGAACAGTTTGCGCACGTGATCGAACAGTCCGGTGTAGGTGGCCAGGTTCGAGCGCGGTGTGCGGCCGATCGGTTTCTGGTCGACCTGCACCAGTCGCTTGATGTGATCCATACCCTCGACGATGTGGCCCGATTCGGTCTGCGGCGCGGCGTCTTCCAATACGTCCTCGACTTCTTCCTGGGCCTGGCCCAGGTGTTCACCGACCAGCTCCAGCAACACTTGGCTGACCAGGCTCGACTTGCCCGAGCCGGAGATACCGGTGACGGCGGTGAAGCATTGCAGGGGAAACTCTGCAGCCACCTTGCGCAGGTTATTGCGGCTGACATCCGCCAGCTTCAGCCAGCGGGTGGTGTCTCGACGTGGGCGCGGCAATGGCGCGGCGCCGCCGTGAAGGTACGCACGGGTCTGCGAGGCGTCTATCTGAGCCAGGCCCTGGGGCGGGCCGCTGTAGAGCACCTGGCCGCCCTGTTCGCCGGCTAACGGCCCGACATCGACCACCCAGTCGGCGCGCGCCATAGTATCCAGGTCGTGCTCGACCACGAATAGAGAATTGCCTGCCGCCTTCAGTCCCTGCAGAGCGGCATGCAATGACTCGCCGTCGGCCGGATGCAGGCCGGCAGTGGGTTCGTCCAGCACATAGACCACGCCGAACAGTTGCGAGCCCAGCTGGGTAGCCAGGCGCAGGCGCTGCAGCTCGCCGGACGACAGCGTCGGCGTGCTGCGTTCCAGCGACAGATAGCCCAGGCCCAGATCGATCAGGGTGTGCAGGCGACCGAGCAGGTTTTGCGCGAGCTGCTGAGCAGCCAGACGCTTTTCCTCGCTGAGTCGCTTGCCCACTTGCTGACCCTCGGCCACCGGCTTGAGTTTCTGCGCGAGTTGGCTGAGCGGCAGTTGCGAGAACTCACCGATGTCCAGGCCGGCAAAGGTCACGCTCAGTGCTTCAGGTTTGAGCCGTTTGCCGGCGCAGACTTCGCACGCCGCGCCGATCATGAACTGGCTGACGCGCTTCTTCATCAGCGCGCTCTGCGAGTGAGTGAAGGTGTGCAGTACATAGCGTCGGGCTCCGGTGAAGGTGCCCTGATAGCTGGGTTCCATCTTGCGCTTGAGCGCTTCGCGGGTCTGTTCCGGCGTCAGCCCGCCATACACCGGCACGGTCGGGGTTTCTTCGGTGAACAGGATCCAGTCGCGCTGTTTCTTCGGCAGGTCGCGCCACGGTACGTCCACGTCATACCCCAGGGTCACGAGGATGTCGCGCTGGTTCTGGCCTTGCCATGCCGGCGGCCAGGAAGCCACCGCGCGCTGGCGAATGGTCAGGCTGTCGTCGGGTACCATGGTTTTTTCGGTTACTTCGTACACCCGGCCCAGTCCATGGCAGTGCGGGCATGCACCTTGTGGGGTATTGGGCGAAAAATCCTCGGCGTAGAGCAACCCCTGGCCCGGCGGATAGGCACCGGCTCGGGAATAGAGCATGCGGACCAAACTGCCCAGGGTGGTGACGCTGCCCACCGAGGAGCGGGTGCTGGGCGTGCCGCGCTGCTGCTGTAAAGCGACGGCAGGCGGCAGGCCTTCGATGCTGTCGACGTCGGGCACGCCGACCTGATCGATCAGGCGTCGAGCGTAGGGAGCGACCGATTCGAAGTAGCGCCGTTGCGCCTCGGCGTACAGGGTGCCGAATGCCAGCGATGACTTGCCCGAACCCGATACCCCGGTAAAGACCACCAGGGCATCGCGCGGGATATCGACATCGACGTTCTTGAGGTTGTGTTCGCGGGCGCCGCGAACCTGGACGAAGCCGCTGGGAGCGGTAGGTTTCATGAAAAGCCTTGGAATGGATGAGCAGTGCAATAACCGACCGCAGTCTGCACCCACAATTCCGGAAGCCTTCTATGAGCGACTTTACGCAGCCGCTACCAGTCGTTCGAGAAACGTCGCCAGGGCGACCTCTTCCAGACGCAGCCCCTTGCGTTGGCGAGGTTTGGGCAACTTCGCCAGCTCGCCCATGACGAAATGCTCCAGCACCTTGGGGTGGATGTAGCATTTGCGACACACCGTCGGGGTATTACCCAGTTGCTTGGCCACCGCTTTGACCATGTCGACGATGTGCTTCTTCGCATCGGGTTCGGGCTGCCAGTGCAGCTCACGCAACATGGCCAGGGCCAAGGCACTGCCTGCCCACGTGCGGTAGTCCTTGGCGGTGAAATGAGCGCCAGTGATCTGGTGCAGGTAAGCGTTCACGTCGTGGGAGCTGACGCTGTGCCGTTGGCCATCCTCGTCAAGGTACTGGAACAGATTCTGCCCCGGCAGCTCCATGCAGCGCTTGACGATGCTGGCCAGGCGCCGGTCCTTTACCGTTACCGAGTGTTCGACGCCACTTTTGCCCCTGAATTGAAAGGCAATGGTATGGCCTTTGACCTCGACATGCTTGTTGCGCATCGTCGTCAGTCCGTAGGACTTGTTGTCTCGGGCGTACTGGGTGTTGCCGACGCGAATCAGCGTGTTGTCGAGCAACGACACCACCGCCGCCATGACCTTGTTACGATCCAGCCCCGGTGCGGCCAGGTGTGCCTCCAGTTGCCGGCGCACCTTGGGCAGCATCTTGCCGAACTCGATCATGCGCGAATACTTGTCTTCATCGCGCACTTCGCGCCAGCGCGGATGGTAACGGTATTGCTTGCGTCCGCGAGCATCGCGTCCGGTTGCCTGCAGGTGACCTTGGGGGTCGGCACATATCCACACATCGGTGTAGGCCGGCGGGATGACCAGCGCGTTGATGCGCTTGATTTCGGCCTCGTCGCGAATGCGTTCGCCATCTGCCGTGAAGTAGGCGAAATGGCCACGCACTGTCTTGCGGCGCAGGCCCGGCAGGGTGTCGTCAACGTAATGCAGATCGGCAGGAAGTTCGATTTCGAGAAGGTCGGACATTTGTGCGCAAAACCATGGCCTGTGTCTGCAATGGACCGCGGCCACGCGCGGAAGTCCCGTCGGCGATGTTCGAAGAATGTTCGCTAGAAGCAAGCGTAGGAGATTTCCCCGAAAGCTTGGGAATTGTCCGGCTTTCGTGTCAGCACGTCCCGGTAATACTGGCGCCGCTGCACAAGGGGGCACTGGGAGCGTGGCCATCCTACGACGCTAGGGAAAATTTCACTCAAGGGTTTCGGAACCTTCCCATAGCCAAATCGGAATAAGCCGACCGACGTCGTCCGCGATTTACGGAACACTCCTACAGCAGGTGGCCTCGTCCTGCGCTTGACCACTGTCCCCTGATCCAGAACCAGAAGAGGCGCTGCAGAACGCTGCAAAGGAAGCACGCGCCGGGCACGCAAGCGCCGTCCGGCGCCCTCGCAATCAGGAGAAAGACATGCGTACAGCACTGATAATCGACGATCACCCGTTCATCCGGTCAAGCGTCAAACTGTTGCTCAAGCAGGAAAGGTTCAGCGTGGTTGCAGAGGCAAAGGACGGTGTCGATGGAGTCTTGATGGCCAAGACACACCATCCCGATCTGATTGTCCTCGACATCTCCCTGCCCGGGCTGGACGGCATGGACGTCATCGCCCGGATCAAGGAACTGGGGGCCAGCAGCCGAATCGTCATTCTCACCTCCCAACCTGCCGAGCATTTTTCCCTGCGCTGCATGAAGCTGGGCGCCATGGGCTACGTATCCAAGTGCGATGACCTCAACGAACTGCGCAAGGCGGTAACGGCCATCGGTACCGGATTCACCTACTTCCCGGTGGTTGCTTTCAGCTCGGTGCGCAACAGCGATGCGCTGGTCAGTGAGGCGGACAGCATCGCGCGCCTGACCAACCGCGAGCTGACCATCCTCCAGCACCTGGCCCGCGGCCTGAGCAACAAGGCCATCGGCGAGCTGATGCTGCTCAGCAACAAGACCGTGAGCACGTACAAGTTTCGCCTGATGGACAAGCTGCAGATGGGCTCACTGGTCGAGCTGGCCGAGCTCGCCAAACGTAACTTTCTGGTTTGACGGGTGAGTTGATGAGCCTGATGGCGAGGACCGGTCGTGGCGTTCGCTGCATGCTTGTGTGGCTGGCCGGTACGGCACTGGTCCATGCCGAGATGCTGCCGTTGCACGGCCGGTCACAGCCCGAGATTGCCTGGTTCGACCGCCTGCAGGTCCAGTTGGCCGACCGCGATCGGCAGTGGCTGCGGGCGCGACGTACCTTGCGGGTGGGCGTCAGCCGCCCCGATTACGCGCCGTTCGACCTGTCCGCCAACGGCGCCAGCTATGAAGGGGTGAGCGCCGACTATCTGGCCCTGCTGGCACGGCTGCTCGAGTTGCAGGTGGAGGTGCAGGCCTATCCGTCCCGTGAGCTGGCGATGGCCGCGCTCAAGGCGGGCGAGGTCCAGGTGCTGGGCACCGCCAGTCGTCGTGAAGCACTGCGTCACGGCCTGCTGCTCTCGAGCCCCTACATCGAGGACCGGCCGGTGCTGGCCACGCGCCAGGAGTCCGCGCTGAACGCCGATCCTGCCTTGCCGGTGCGCGTCGCCCTGGTACGAGACCATGTTTCGCCCAGTGAGGTGCGCGAACGTTTCCCGACGGCCCAACTGCAATTTCACCCAACCCCCCTGAACGCCATGGCAGCAGTGGCGTACCAGCAGGCAGACCTGTTCGTCGGCGGGGCCCTCGCGGTGTTCCATCAGGCCGATGGCAGCCAGTTGCCCGCCTTGCGCCTGCAATCGGCGGTGGGCATCGAGGGGCACGCCTTCGGCTTTGCCGTCGGCCCGCACGATGCGCGCCTGCTGCGGGTATTGGACAAGGCCTTGGCGGTGATACCGGATGAGGCACGGGCGAGCATTCTGCGACGCTGGAGCGTCGAGCGTCCGGACGTGGCGGAGCCTGCGGCATTGCCCTTGAATGCAGTGCAGCGCCAGTGGCTGGCCGGACGTCGAGAACTGCGTGTGCTGATGGATCCGCGTTTCGTGCCCGTCAGCTACCGCGACGATCAAGGCCGCTTCGCCGGTGTGGCTGCCGACGTGCTGCAACAGATTGCCCGGCGCACCGGGCTGGCCATCGAAGTGATCGAGGGCACTTCCCTGACGCGCATGAGCGAAATGATCGAGCGCGGTGAGGCCGACCTGATCGCAGCGATGATCCCGAGCCCCGAGCGGCAGACCCGCCTGGCGTTCAGCCGAGGGTTCCTGAGCAGCTCACCGGTGCTGGTCACCCGTGAAGGCCAGCGAGGTCTGACCTCCCTGGAGCAGGCCAGCGGCAAGCGAATAGTGCTGGTGGAGGGCAGTCGTGTGCATGAATGGCTTCAGGAACACTACCCCTCGATCACCCGACTGGACGCGGTCAGTACGGCCGCGGCACTGGCCATGCTCGACCGCGGCCAGGCCGACGCCGCAGTGCTGCCCTTGATCGCCGCGCGCTACATGATCGCGCGACAATACCGCGAGCGGCTGCGCATCAGCGTGGCGCTGCCGCTGGCCCCGGTCCATTTCGCCTTCGCCGTATCACCGCAGGCTCAGGTGCTGCAATCGATCCTCGACAGTGCCCTGCAGGACATTCCTCCGCCGCACATGAGCGAGCTGACACGCCACTGGCGCACTGAAATGATCGTCACCGACGGCCTTTGGCAGCGCTACCGCTGGGCGATCATGCAGGGATTTGCCGCAGCTTTGCTCCTGCTGTTGCTGGCGTTGGGCTGGGTCAGCTACCTCAAGCGCCTGATCCGCCAGCGCGTGGATGCCGAGCGTGCGTTGACCACGCAACTGGAGGTCATGCGGGTGATGATCGACGGCACGCCCCATCCGATCTACATCCGCGATCGCCAGGCGCGTCTGATCAACTGCAACACCGGCTACCTGCAGGCCCTGGGCGTCACCCGCGAGGCCATACTGAACAAGCCGCTGGCCGGCTATGGGTTGCTTCAGGAGGCCCATGCACAGGTTGCGCAGGACATATACATGCAGGTCATGGAGCGCGGCGAACCGGTGGTCGAGGACCGCACGCTGACGCTGCAATCAGGTGAGGTGCTGATCATCCACCACTGGATGTTGCCTTACCGCGGTGTCGACGGCCGCATACAGGGCCTGATCGCCGGGTGGGTCGATATCACCGAACGTCAGCGCCTGTGCGAAGCCTATCGCGAAGCCCAGGCCCAGGCCGAAGCAGCCAACCAGGCCAAGACCACTTTTCTGGCAACCATGAGCCACGAGATCCGGACGCCGATGAACGCCGTGCTGGGCATGCTCGAACTGGCCCTGAAGAAAGCCGAGCAGGGCATGCTCGACAAGCCGGCCCTGGAAGTCGCCTCGCAATCGGCCAACGGTCTGCTCGCGCTGATCGGCGACATTCTCGACGTCACCCGCATCGAAGCCGGGCGGCTGGAACTGCTGGCCGCGCCCTGCCAGTTGGGACAACTGGCAGGGGATACCGTCGGCCTGTTCCAGGCCCAGGCCCGGGAGAAACACTTGCGGCTCAAGCTCGACATGCTGGGTGCACCCGATACCTGGCTCAGCGTCGATCCGGTGCGCTTCAAGCAGATCATCGCCAACCTGCTCAGCAATGCGATCAAGTTCACCCGCGAGGGACAGGTCACGGTGAGCCTCGGCGTCTGGCCGCAGACCCACGGCGCGCGGGTCGAATTGAGCGTGGAAGACAGCGGTCAAGGTATCGCTCAGGCCGATCTGGCCCGCCTGGGCGCTCCTTATCGGCAGGCTGCCGGCGGCCGCGGCAGCCGTGTCGGCGCCGGGCTGGGCCTGAGCATCTGCCGTAGCCTGGCGGCGCTGATGAAAGGCCGATTGGAACTGCACAGCGTGCTCGGCTGTGGCACTCGGGTCCAGGTACAGTTCGACGCGGTACCCCGCGCCATCGCCCCGCAGCAGATCGCCCGCGAGACGTCGCGCAGCAACTTGCCGGCGCTGCAGGTGCTGGTGGTCGATGATTACCCGGCCAACCGATTGCTGCTGGAGCGTCAGCTGACTTTTCTCGGTCATCGCGTAACGGTCGCCGAACACGGCGCCGCCGGTCTGCGCGCCTGGTTGCGGGGTGCCTACGACGTGGTGATCAGCGATTGCAACATGCCGGGTATCAACGGCTATCAGTTGGTCAAGGCCGTGCGCGAGCACGAGCGCCGGAAGAAACTGGAGCCGTGTCTGTTCCTCGGCTGCACGGCGAACGCGCAGATACGCGAGCGCCTGCGCTGCCTCCAGCAAGGCATGGACGACTGCCTGTTCAAGCCATTGAGTCTGGAAAGTCTGGCACTGCACCTGGATCCACATCGCGCACGCCGCAGGGTCGAGACAGAAGATGATGAGGTGGACCTCGGCAGCCTCGATCAACTGACCGGCGGCGATGCAAGTTCCCTGCGGCGCCTGCTCGATGATCTGGCCGAGAGCAACCTGCAGGACCTCAAGCGCCTGCATTCGTTGGCGCAACCCTACGCCATCGGCGAGGTGGCGGAACTGGTGCACCGAATCAAGGGCGGCGCCCGCATCGTCCGCGCTCGACGGCTGCTGGCGGCCTGCGAAGCACTGGAACAGGCCTGCACGGCTCAGCCTTCGGCCGAACGGATGCGTCGCGGGGTCGAGGATCTGGCGGCTGCCATGGTCAGCCTGGACGACTATCTGAAACGGCACGAAAGATCCGGCAAGGCGTAGGAATTTTCCAGTGCGTATTGGGAATTTGCCTGCATCCCGCGGATGGCACGGAGTTGAACATAGGCATGAAGAAACAGGGGCATGAGGTAACAGGGGAAGTGATCGTGTCAGATATCAAGCCAACGGTGTTACTGGTCGAAAGTCATGGGTTTCAGCGTGCGATCGCCGTGCGGATGCTCAATCAGCTGGGTTGCAGTTGCGTGTATCAAGCGCAGACCAGCGAGCAGGCGGTGCAGTTGCTGCGCGAGCACCAGCCCATCGACGTGCTGGTGTGCAACGTCGATGTACTGGGGGTGGGTGCCTTGCGCATTATCCAGGAGGCGGTCACCCGCAAGCGTGTGCGCGCGGTGCTGATAGGTGGCGGACTCGATCCGGAGGTGCGCACCGGGCTGTACCAGTGGGTGTCGATGCTGGGTGTCGAGTATTTGGTGGATGCCGGCAGCCCGTTGGACTTTGATCGGTTGCAACGTTTCTTCGCGGCGTTGAACACGCCACGCGAGGCGGTCCTGGCAACACCGTCGACAGTGCGCATCAGCCGTGCCGAGGTGCAGGCGGGGATCGCCAGCGGCCAGTTCGACATCTGCTTTCTGCCGCGTTGCACGGTTGCCGACGGGCGTATTCGCAGTGTCGATGCGCAGTTGAGCTGGCGGCACCCGCGGCACGGCCCGCTGGCCATGTCGCAGTTCTGCCCGGCGGTGGAGCGGGCAGGGCTGGGCAATGCGCTGCTGTTGTACATGGCCGAGCAGGCGGTAGAGGTTCAGCATCAGCTTGCCGATGCCGGTCTGCAGGTGGGGTTGAGCCTGGGCATGCGACTCGAGCAGCTGGGTCATCCACCGCTGATGAACGAGTTGCTCGGCATACTGCGCGGACATTTGACGGGCAAGCATCGCGTGGCACTGGAGCTCAGCCATGTCGGGCTGGCGCGGCCCAAGGCCGAATACTTGGAAACTCTGCTGCGAGTTCGGCTCATGGGTTGCGACCTGGGCATGCAGGGCTTCGGCTTCGGCGGGGCGTCGCTGCAGCGCCTGTGTCAGTGGCCGATCAATCAGTTGCGTCTGGCTGCACCGTTTCTGCTCGAAGCGCCGCATCAGTCGCGCCACTTGGCCGTGGTCCAGCACATGTCGGTCGCCGCGCGTACCTTGGGCATCGAACTGACGGTGACCGGCGTGCAGAGCGCGGTACACCATCTGCTGCTATACGACCTTGGCTGCCTGCGCGGCCAGGGCGACTATTTCGCCGCACCCCTGACCGCCGCCACCCTGCAGCAGCGGCTCCAGCAACCCAGGACGCTGCAACCCATACGCCGCGAGTAGCCCCGCCCGGACGCATCACGCGCCTCGCCGGCCCTGTAGCAGCGGCGCGAGTCGCGTCCGGGTTTGTGGCGTTCTTTCAGGCGTACCGCATCCACCGTTGACGCGGCTTGCGCCGCTGCTACAGGGGATCGCGGTTTCTGTAGCAGCGGCGCGAGCCGCGTCCGGGTTTGTGGCGTGCTTTCAGGCATACCGCGTTCACCGTTGACGCGGCTTGCGCCGCTGCTACAGGGGATCGCAGTTTCTGTAGCAGCGGCGCGAGTCGCGTCCGGGTTAGTGGCGTTCTTTCAGGCGTACCGCATCCACCGCCGACGCGGCTTGCGCCGCTGCTACAGGGGATCGCGGTCTCTGTAGCAGCGGTGCTGCGGAGTGTCAGATCCGCCGTGTGCGGCAATCACGCGGTTTGGTGCGATCTTCAGGCCAACACGGCAACGGCCTTGATCTGGGCCCAGGCCTGCAAACCTGCCACGACGCCCAACTGGTCCGCCGAAAAGCGGGTGATCCGAGCCAATATCAAGGTCTCACCCGCGCGCAGGCTGAGCTGTACGTGCGCTGGATTATGTGCCGCCGACACCTGCTCGACGGTAACGGCAAAGCGATTGAGAATGCTGCTGGCGTCGTCCTGGCTCAGGCTGAGGCTGACGTCCCGGGCCTGGATCTTGATCCGCACAGTCTCGCCATCGGTCCTGAGTTCGTGAGCGACACGCAGGGGTTCGACAGCGCCGGGCAATTGCAGTGAGAGCAGTTGGTAAGTGGGATCGTAGCCCTGCACCCTGGCCTGGACCACCACCCCGGCATCGGCTTCCTGCGCCATGGGCAGGTCGAGGCGCGCCAGGGTCGGGCCCAGTGGCCCGCTGGCCAGCACCCGGCCCTGTTCCAGCACCACCAGGTGGTCGGCCAGACGCGCGACTTCGTCCTGCGCGTGGCTGACGTACACCACCGGAATCTCCAGCTCGTCGTGCAGCCGTTCCAGGTAGGGCAGGATTTCACCCTTGCGTCGGCTGTCCAGCGCGGCCAAGGGTTCGTCCATCAGCAACAACCTGGGGCTGGTCAACAGCGCCCGAGCGATCCCCACACGTTGCCGCTCGCCACCGGACAGATGCGCCGGCTGACGTTCCAGCAGGTGTTCGATGCCCAGCAGACTGCACGCCTGATCGAGCGCGACCTTGCGCTGCTCAGGCTGGATTCGGCGCCAACCGTATTCCAGATTGCCGCGCACCGAGAGATGCTCGAACAAGCTGGCCTCCTGAAAGACATAGCCCAGCGCCCGCTTGTGCGGCGCCACGAAAATGCCCCGGGCGCTGTCCTGCCAGACCTCGCCGTTGACCTCTATGTAAGCGTTCGCAGCCTGCGACAAGCCGGCCAGGCAGCGCAGGCAGGTGGTCTTGCCTGAGCCTGAATCACCGAACAGCGCACTGACCCCGCGCCCCGGCAGTTGCAGGTCGACGTTCAGCGAGAACGCGCCATAGGTCATGTCGATACGGGCATGGATCATTTCATCGACTCCAGGCCGAGTGCGGCTGGCGACTGCGGTGCAACAGCAGCAGCACCACGAAGGAAAACACCAGCATGGCCCCGGCCAGCCAATGGGCCTGGGCATATTCCATGGCTTCGACATGGTCGAAGATCTGCACCGAGACCACCCGGGTCTTGTCCGGTATATTGCCGCCGATCATCAGCACCACGCCGAATTCACCCACCGTGTGGGCGAAACCCAGGATGCTGGCGGTAATGAAGCCAGGTTTGGCCTGCGGCAGCACGACGCTGAAAAAACAGTCCCAGGGACTGGCGCGCAGCGTCGCCGCGACCTCCAGCGGCCGCTCGCCGATAGCGCTGAATGCGTTCTGCAATGGCTGAACCACGAACGGCATGGAGTAGATCACCGAACCGATCACCAGCCCGGTGAAGCTGAACACCACCGTGCCCAGACCGAGCGCCTGCGTGGCCTGACCAATGAAGCCATGGGGGCCGAGCGCCAACAGCAGATAGAAGCCGATGACCGTCGGCGGCAATACCAGGGGCAGGGCGACCACCGCGCCGACCGGACCGCGCCAGCGCGAAGACGTGCGGGCCAGCCACCAGGCGATCGGCGTGCCGACCAACAGGAGGATCACGGTGGTCAAGGCCGCCAGCTTGATCGTCAGCCAGATAGCGCCCAGGTCGCTGGCATCCAGCGGCATCAGATCTGGTAGCCGTACGATTTGATGATCGCGGCGGCAGCCGGGCCTTTGAGGTACTGCATCAGCGCCTCGGCGGCTTCACTGTCGCGGCCTTTGTTGAGGATCACCGCGTCCTGCTTGATGGGATCATGCAACTGCGCCGGTACGATCCAGGCCGACCCACTGGACACCTTGCCATCCTTGTAGATCTGCGACAGTGCCACGAAACCCAGTTCGGCATTGCCGGTGGACACGAACTGGAACGCCTGGGTGATGTTCTGCCCTTCGACCAGCTTGGCCTGAGTGGCTTGGGTCAGGCCCAACTTGTCCAGCACCTGGGTTGCCGCCAGGCCATAGGGTGCCGCCTTGGGATTGGCGATCGACAGATGTTGGTACTCGTTTTTCTTGAGCACCGCGCCGTTGGCGTCGACGTAGCCGGGCTTGGCCGACCACAGCGCCAGGGTGCCGGTGGCGTAGGTGAAACGCGAACCGGGAACGGTCTCATGCTCGCTTTCCAGCTTCGTTGGCGTGGTGTCGTCGGCGGCGAGGAACACTTCGAACGGCGCGCCATTCTTGATCTGCGTATAGAACTGACCGGTCGACCCATAGGCCGCCACCAGCTTGTGCCCGGTGTCGGTTTCGAAAGCCTTGGCGATGGCCTGGATCGGCGCAGTGAAGTTGGCGGCGACGGCCACTTGAACTTCGTCGGCGTGGGCGGCATTGAATGCCAACGCGGTACCGATGGCGAGCAGCGTGGTGGTGAACTTCATGTAGGCAGACTCTGCGGGAAGGAAGACCGTCGTATAGCAAAATATATAGCGTAATGCCAGCGTGATGCGTGGTGCCTCAGGCAGTGCGCAGACACTGCCACCCTCAGACGTTGTCCGGATGACGCTCGCGGGCGAGCAGTTCGCGCTTGCGCTCGACCCCCCAACGGTAACCCGAAAGTCCGCCATCGGTGCGTACCACGCGATGGCAAGGCACCGCTACGGCCAGGGCGTTCGCTGCACAGGCCCCGGCCACGGCGCGCACCGCGTTCGGCGCGCCGATGCTTGCCGCGACTTCGGCGTAACTGGCCGTGGTCCCAGGTTCGATCCTGGCCAGCGCCTGCCATACCCGTTGCTGGAACGCGGTGCCGCGGATGTCCAGGGGCAAGTCCAGGCCTGCCCTTGGCGCCTCGATGAAGCCCAGCACTTTGGCCACGATCGCTTCGAAGTCCGCGTCGCCTCCGACCAATGTGGCTTTGGGGAAGCGTCGCTGCAGATCGTCGAGCAAGGCTTGCGGCTCGTCTCCCAGCAGGATCGCGCACACGCCGCGCTCGCTGCAGGCCACCAGCACCGCGCCGAGGCTGCATTGGGCAAGCGCGAAGTGGATCGAAGCATTGCTGCCACCCGCGCGAAAGGCCGTGGGGCTCATGCCGAGCATGCCATTGGCCGCCTCGTAGAAACGCCCGGATGAATTGAAGCCGCTGGCGTACAGGGTTTCGGTGACGGATTTGCCTTGAAGGAGCTGTTCGCGGACTTTCTCTGCTCGCCGGGCGTTGGCATAGCTGCGCGGCGTGAGGCCGGTCGCGGCCTTGAACACCCGGTGAAAGTGCCATGGACTCAAGCCCGCCTGCGACGCAAGCTCGCCCAGTTCGGGCACGCCGTCGCTGGCCTCGATCTGGCGGCAGGCGGCGGCGATCAATTGGTTGTGAGGGGCAGAAGGGCTGGGCATGGCGCGATTCCATCGATCGTCGAGGCAGGCATGGTAGCGCCTGGTACCGGGGCTGACACTCCGTTGCTTGCGCTCAGCCGGCCTTGCGCAGGGTGAAATTGATGCGCTGCGGCCCCATCACCGGATGCACGCCCTCCTTGAGCGGCAACACGCCATGGAAGCGCAGGCGATCGACCCCGCCCCAGACCATTACGTCGCCGTGCAGCAAGGGCACACGCAGCGGACGATCGCCGCGCTGCAGGCCACCGAGCTGGAACATCGCCGCAAGACCCAGGGAAACCGAAACGATAGGGGCGCCATAGTCGCGCTCGTCGCGGTCCTGATGCAGGGACATCTTGGCGCCTGGCACGTAGCGGTTGAGCAGGCAGGCATCCGGGCTGAAATCATCGAAACCGGCCGCTGCCGCCGCTTCCCGCGCCAGCGTGTGCAACACGTCGGGCAGCGCTGGCCATGGTCGGCCGGTAAGGGGATCGTCGCTGACATAGCGATAGCCTCTTGCATCCGTGCTCCAGCCGAACTGACCGCAATTGCTCAGGGCTACCGACATGGTGTGCCCGCCGGGTGTTTCCATGCGCCGGAAGGGGGCTGCCTTGAGTACCTCACGCAACGCCGGCAGGATCTCGTCAAGCCAGGGCAGAGCAAAGCCGCGCAGGACGAAGGTCTGCTCGCCCAAGGCCTCGCGGCGACTGGGTTGTCGTGGATCATCGAACAATGAAGGCTGCATTGCGCTCAGCCTTCGCCGCGCTGCCAGATGCCCTGGCCTTGCAGGCGCTCGCGATCATGGGCCGCAGTGAACTCCTGCAGCGGTCCCTTGGGCACGATGCCCGTCGGATTGATGGTCGGATGGCTGGTGTAGTAATGGCCCTTGATGTGTTCGAAGTCGACCGTCTGGGCAATGCCGGGCCATTGGTACAGCTCGCGCAACCAGTTGGACAGGTTCGGGTAGTCCATAATGCGCCCCAGGTTGCACTTGAAATGCCCGTGGTACACCGCGTCGAAGCGGATCAGGCTGGTGAACAGCCGCCAATCGGCCTCGGTCAGGTACTCGCCGGTCAGGTAGCGTTGGGTGTCGAGGGTCGTTTCGAGGCGGTCGAGCTCGGCGAACACGTCATCGAAGGCGCTGGCATAGGCCTGCTGCGAGGTGGCAAAGCCTGCACGGTAGACCCCATTGTTGACGTTGGGGTACACCGCTTCGTTGATGCGGTCGATGGCCGATCGCAGGGGCGCTGGATACAGGTCCAGGCGGTTGCCGGTGATGGCATCGAACGCACTGTTGAACATGCGAATGATCTCGGCCGACTCGTTGCTGACAATGCGATTCTGGTGCTTGTCCCACAGTACCGGCACCGTCACTCGGCCGGTGTACTGCGGATCGTCGCGGGTGTAGCGTTCATGCAGATACTGCAGCGGCCCCAGGTGATCACCGCTCGAACCGGTATCGCTGTCGAAGGTCCAGCCATGCTCGCCCATGTGCCAGCTCACTATCGATACGTCGATCAGCGTCTCCAAGGCCTTGAGCTTGCGCACGATCAAGGTTCGATGGGCCCACGGGCACGCCAGCGAGACGTACAGGTGGTAGCGGCCCGCTTCGGCCTTGAAGCCGCCTTCACCATCAGGCCCCGGGGCGCCGTCGGCCGTGATCCAATGACGGCGCTGCGAGGTTTCACGCTCGAAGGCGCCGTCCTTGCTGCTTTCGTACCACTGGTCATGCCAGCGCCCTTCGATCAGCAACCCCATGTTCGTCTCCCCAATGCGTGTCGATGAACTGTATCACGGTGCCAACGTGTCCATTCAGGCGCACGGTGAGTACTGCTGCTACGGGATCGATCTACGCAGCCACGGCTTAGCAACCCCTGTAGCAGCGGCGCGAGCCGCGTCGGCGGCACACGCGGTCGATCTGGCATCACGCCGATTGGCTACGACGATTTTGCACATGCTTCCAGATCCCGCGCCGCCCACAGGGCGCGGGCTTCTTCGAACGCCTCTTCGCGGGAACTGCCCAATCCGCGCAGGGCCAGGGCCATGGTCGAGATCAATGCCAGCTCGCCGTAACTGTCCTGACGCTCGCCCTGCCAGAATTCGACCAGGTGATGGCTTTCCAGGCTGGGCGGCTTGACGTGGCGCTGGGCGGCGAGCGCGGGCCATTCCTCATCCCAGGGTAGATGGTCGCGGGTGCCATAGAGGTGGCTGGCGCTGTCCGGGTTGATCTCGATCTCGCCGCCGTCGCCCTTGACCACAATCGCGGTGTCACCAAGCAAACCGCTGGCGTCGCGGTGCACCGCCTGGTAGCCAGGGTGGAAGATGCTCTGCAGGCCACACCGTGCACTCAACGGATTGAGAATCCGCGCCAGCGAATGAATGGGCGAACGCAGGCCCAGGCTGTTGCGCAGGTCGATCATGCGCTGCAGGGGCGCGGCCCAGTCCACCAGTGGCGCGAACGCCAGACCCTGCTGGTCCAGCGCCTGGCCCACCGCGTCCCAGCCCCGACACAAGGGAATGTTCAAGGTGCCGAGCAACTGCTCGCTGTACAGCCGCCCGGCCGTATGGGCCCCGCCGCCGTGCATGAAGATGCGCCGCCCGCTGCCGCCCAGGCACTTGGCGGCGAGCAGGTACCAAGGCAGATGGCGCTTCTTGCCGGCGTAGGTCGGCCAGTCCAGATCGACGGCCAGCGCAGGCGCCTGCAAGCGCTCGCGCAGGGCAAGGGTGAACCCGGCCAGCTCCTCGGCGCTCTCTTCCTTGTGCCGCAGCAGCATCAGGAAGGCGCCCAGTTGCGCGTCCTCCACCCGGCCGTCGAGCAGCATGCCCATGGCTTCGCGGGATTCTTCGCCAGTGAGATTGCGCGCGCCGCGCTTGCCTTTACCCAGCGCCCGCACGAACTGGGCGAACGGATGCTCTTCGGGGGTTTCCAGGGTCAGTGCAGGGTAGTCGGTCATATGCAATTGGTCGGTTTGGGCAGGCCCGCCAGTTTCGCAGCGAGTTTGGCAGGAGTGCCGTTGAACAGGCGATTGAGGTGCAGGCTGTTACCTTTTTCAGCGCCCAGTTGCTGCGCGACGTACTTGATCAGCGGTCGGGTAGCGGGCGAAAGCTGGTACTGCGCATAGAAGCTACGCAACAGCTCGATGATCTGCCAGTGCTCGGGGGTCAGCTCGAGGCCTTCGGCACTGGCGAGGGCGGACGCAACCTCCGGGTTCCAGTCGTCGAGCGACTCCAGGTAGCCGTCCTGATCCAGCGCAATGTTCCGATTGGCGACGGTAAGCGTATTCATAGCCAGCTGTTGACCTTGTCATAGGCCAGGGTCAATTCGACGAACCCGGGGTAGTCGAGCAGTTCCACGGCGGGGTTGCCTGGCAGCGCTCGTGCTCGTGCGTCTTCAGCCAGGGCGAACACCGCGACCCCGGCGCTGGATAGCGACACCCAGGGCTCGCTGCCTGGTGCGAGGGCGTAGACCGCATCGCCACTGAGCAGGATGGCGTCGTCGTGGCCCATCAAACGCAGGCAGCTGGACAGGCGTTGGTCGCTGAACGGCGAATGCGACAGTACATGAAGGGTACTCATTACAAGGTCACCACCAGGTCGAAGCGCGGCAGCAGCTCGCGCAGTTGCTCATCCGTTTGCGTCTGCGCGGCTAAGGCCAGCGCTGCATGTGACAGGCCGCGACGGGCCAGGCTGGCGGCGCAGACGAACAGCTCATCGACACCGAACAACGGCAGCGCCTGCAGGTTGGCGGCGAGGTTCTTCTGCTGCACAGCGTCGGGTGCCTGGGCGTCCGCCAGTTGGTAGACCCCGTCGTCGAGAAACAGCATCGAAACCGGCAGGTCATAGGCGCCGCCGGCCAGGGCGATGTCCAGGGCCTCGCGAGCGGCAGGGCCGGCCCATGGCGCCTGACGGCTGATGATCAACATGGATTTGGCCATTTCAATGGCCTCCGAAGCTGACGAGCCGATCTGCTTGCTGGGCGGCTTCGTGCAACTGTCCCAGCCCGGACAGCTGCCAAGGTTCGGTCAGGTTGGCGGCCGGACGTTGATAGCGGCGTGCTTCTTCTTCATTCAGGACGCCGCGGCGCAAGGCGGCGGCGATGCAGACCACCGCATCGACCTGGTGCTCGATGATGAAGGCGCGCCATTGCGCGGCCGTGTCCGATTCGTCTTGCGCGGTGACGACATTGCTGGACGCCGTATGTACGCCGTCCTGATAGAAAAACACCCGCAGCAGTTGATGGCCCTGGGCCAAGACCGCCTGGGCGAACAGTAATGCCCGCCGCGAGGCCGGCGAATGAGCGGGCGAATAGACAGCGATGGCAAACTTCATGGGCGGCTCTGATGTGGAACTGTGGCCATGATAAAGGCTGCCTTTGCAAAAAGCCTAGCGAGAAGCGCTGCGCGGAGAATCTGCAAGTACACGCAGCCCCCGGACGCGGCTCGCGCCGCTGCTACAGGGGTACGCGGTCGCTGTAGCAGCGGCGCAAGCCGCGTCGGCGGCGTATGCGGTGTGTCTGGATGAACGCGGTGAGGCCGGAACAGAGGTACGCGGTCGTAGTAGCAGCGGCGCAAGCCGCGTCGGCGGCGTATGCGGTGTGTCTAGATGAACGCGGTGAGGCCGGAACAGAGGTACGCGGTCGCTGTAGCAGCGTCGCAAGCCGCGTCGGCGGTGTGACAGCGTGCCGCAGTGTCGTCGCGCAGCGCTCTGGCCCGCAGGATGGCGGGCGTTTGCTGTCGAAGTCGTCATACCTCTTCATGTCGGCACGGTTTACAGCGCCCGCCAAGCTGCCTAAAATTCATCCAAAGTGTTGGGATGTGTTCGGTTCACAGCACGCTACCTATAAAAAAAGCCCGTCAAAGACGGGCTTTTTGCGTTTCTGATGCGCACTCATCGCCATCCGCCACCCACCGAGGCCTTTTTTCCATGCTCCGCCTGTTGCTGCTGTTGCTGTCCTATTGCTACAAACGCGTCACCACCAGCCTTGCGTCCATGCGTGATCAACGCATCGACAACGGCTACTCCACGTTCGAAGAAGTCGAAGAGAGCGGACGCTGGTCCTGGCTGACGTTGCTGACCATTGCCGTTTTGAGCTTCTATATCCTTGGCAGCCTCGGCTTCTACGCCAAGGTGCACATCTGGGACGCGCTGTCCGAAGATCAAAAGAGCATGGTCATCGAGTCGATGGCCGCCAATCAGCAGATGCTCTGAGTTGCGATCAGCGCTGCACCAACGGCTGCAGCGGATAGACACGATTGCGGCCCGAGGTCTTGGCCCGGTACAGCGCCTGGTCCGCGGCTTCGACCAGATTCTGGGCGCCCGCGTCCGGGTCATTGTTGCGCCACACGTGCACGCCTGCACTGATGGTCACGATGCCCAGATCGCTTCCAGCATGGGCAATGGCCAGTGCGCGCACGGCCAACAGCACTTTTTCAGCGACCTGCCAGGCCCCGGTTTCATCGCTCTCGGGCAGCAGTACCAGAATCTCCTCACCGCCGTAGCGCACCACCAGGTCGCCTGACCGCCCCACACAGCTCAGCACTGCCTGACCCACTGCCTTGATGCATTCGTCACCGGCGGGATGGCCATACAGGTCGTTGAAACGTTTGAAGTGGTCGATGTCGAGCATGATGACCCCGAGCGGGCGAGCGTTGCGTCGAGCCCGGCCAATCTCGTCAGGCAGCGCCGCATCCAGTTGCCGGCGGTTCGCCAGGCCGGTCAAGCCGTCCTGCATCGCCAGCTTCTGCAACGCGGCGTGGGCATTGCGCAATTCTGCCTCGGTACGCAGACCATGGCGGATCTGCCGGATCAAGGTCATCGCGCAGAGCGCCAGGGCTATGCCAACCACCAGCACGAACGCGGCCGAACGCAGCAGGTTCTCGTACCAGCTGGCCAACACTGCGGCCTTGGATTCAGCGGTCTCCAGTACCAGCGGGTAGGTGCGCAAGGCATGGTAGCTGTACATGCGCTCCACATCGTCCACCAGCGAGCGCTGCAGCAATGTGCCGTGATCGGCCTGAGGCAACATCTCGCTGAAGATCCTGCCCTTGGCCACGCTGCTGCCGATGACGTTCTCGTCGAACGGTCGGCGCAGCAGCAGGGTGCCATCCCTGAGCAGCAGGGCGATGACGCCGTGCTCGTCCAGATCGAAACCTGCATAGAATTGATTGAAATAGTCCACTTTCATGGTCGCCAGCACGACACCGGCGAACCTGCCGTCGGCGCCGGTCAAGCGCCGCGACACGGGAATCACCAGGGCGTTGGTGGAACGGCTGCGAATCACCGGGCCCACATGCACGCCGGGGTCGGGACTGGCCCGGTGGTAGCGGAAGTAGTCGCGATCGGCATTGTTCAGCCCCGGCGGATCGACGGCGTTGGAACTGGCGATCCATCGTCCCTCGCTGTCATAAATGAACAGCCCCTGCAACTGCGCCAGCGAGCGTGTCCACCCCTGCATCAGGTTGCGCAGACGCTGCACTTGAAGGGGGGCGGTGCCGTCCACTTGAATCCGCTCGATCAACCCCAGCAGCACGGTGTCCGATTGCTTGATGGTGTCTTCGGCATGCTGCGCCAGGGAGCGAGCCAGGTTCGAGGTGGTGATCTCGCTGACCCGCAAGGCCTGTGCTCGCGCAGTCAGGGTCTGCCAGACGTCCAGGACGATGAGCGAGACCACCACCAGCCCCACGAACAGGATCGCCATGCGCTGCGCCGAACTGTTGGACTTCAAGGCGATTCGATACTGCGCTTCATCTGCCATCAGCGGCTTCTTTCTGGGCGTGTACCTGCAGTCTAGTGGGTTACGCTCGGCACACAACCATTGGCTGCGCTGCACGCCTGGCCGGTACCTGCGGTTGTCATTACATCAGGGCAAGTTGTACGATGACTTCGGTCATCATTGTTGCTGACTGCGTGGCGTCGTTGCGCCGCGTGGCGGTACGATAACAATACCAACGATGCAAACAGGAGGTTTCATGACACAGCCATCGACCCGCGACGTTCCCGTCTTGATCATCGGGGCACTGCTGCCCAGCCTGCAGGAGGCGGTGGAAACCCACTTCGATGCGACCCGTTTCTGGGAGTTGCCGGATCAGAACGTCTGGCTTGCCCAGCACGGCAGCCGAATCAGGGCCATCGTCACTTCGGGTGCCTTGGGCGCCAGCAGCGAAGTGATCGGCAAGCTGCCCAATCTCGAAGCCATTTTCAGCTTCGGTGTCGGCTACGATTCGATCGCCGTGGATGCCGCCCGCGACCGCGGCATCGTGGTGACCAACACGCCGGCCGTGCTGGATGACTGCGTGGCCGATACTGCCATGGCATTGACCCTGGACGTCATGCGTCGTTATAGCGAAGCCGATCGTTTCGTGCGGGCAGGCAAATGGACCCAAGGCAAGTTTCCGCTGGCCAGCAAGATCGGCGGCAAGAAGATCGGCATCGTCGGCCTGGGCAACATCGGCGAGTCCATCGCCAAACGCGCAGCCGCCTTCGACATGGAAGTGCTTTACCACAACCGCAAGCCCAAAGCCGGCGTCAGTTACCACTACTACGCCGATCTGGACGCGATGATCAGCGATTGCGACGTGTTGGTTCTGGCGGTACCAGGGGGCAAGTCGACGGAGGGGCTGATCGATGCCAAACGTATCGGCTTGTTGGGCAGCAAGGGGTTCCTGGTCAATATCGCCCGAGGCAGCGTTGTCGATCAGCCGGCCTTGATCCAGGCGTTGCAGGAGAAACGTATCGCCGGTGCGGGTCTGGATGTCTACGAGGACGAGCCCAACGTGCCGCAGGCGCTGATCGACCTGCCCAACGTCGTACTGCTGCCACACCTGGCCAGCGGTACCCACGAGACGCGCCAGGCCATGGGTGATCTGGTGTGGGGCAACATCCAGGGTTATTTCCACGACGAGCGCAAGGTACTGACCCCGGTGGGTTGACCTCGGCGAACCCTGCGGCAGGCATGCAATGTGACCTGCCGCGATTCTCTCCTGCATGCGTCGAGCGCCTGATCGCGCTGCTCGACGCGAGCCGGGTCGCAGGTCAGGCAGCGCCCGCCGTTTCACTGGGCTTGCTCGCCGCACGGCGCAAGGCGATGGGCGCACTGGGCAGGTGGATGTCCGGATTCGCCACGCCACTGGGCGACAGTTCATGGGTCATCTCGAACTCGGCCCGCACTGACCAACCACAGATTTCGTTCGTGCATTGCAGGTAAGCCACGCGCAGGAACACATGCGTACCTTCGCTGGTGCGGATGCGCATTCTGTTCTTGCAGTGGGGGCATACCATCTTGTAAGTGCTCATTTTTCAAACCTTATGATCCGCGCGTGCTCTTGAAACCGAGACGTGCGAGTCAACTACAAAATTTAAGTAAGTCTTCCCTGAATGAATTGCTGATGCTGCCTGCGTCTTGCCATTGCACAATGAGCGGATAAAAGGCTTTGAGTCCAAGTCACCGCGTCATGTAGGAAATTTCGTTATGATGGATGTAAGCTGTAGGACTGCATCTTGAATATCCTTGATTTGAGAACTAGGGTTAATATTTATATTCAATTCGAATAAATTAATATACTCAAATTGAGTGGGTCAAGCGGAACTTATCAACGTGTGTACCTCTGAAGCAACCCAAGTGCTGGACCGGCTCAAGCACTTAATGGCAGCCCCCAACGATGCAGCACTGGCAAAGGCATTGGGTATCAGCCCGCAAACGCTGGGGAGTTGGCGCGCACGCGCCAGCATTCCCTATGCTGTGTGCATGGATCTGGCACGCGCCGATGGCATCTCTCTGGACTGGCTGTTATTGGGCCGTGGCGCCATGCTCTGCGAACCGCAAACCGTGGTGGAAGACGATGCGCTGATTGCGATTCTGACCACATTGCAGGGACTCGACGCCCAGGACCAACAGCACGTTCACAAGGTTGCACTGGATCGGAAGTTGCTTCGCCAACTTCAACGCGAAGTTGCCAGGCTGCGTAATCACAGCTGACTCACGGACCTTTCAAACGACGCAAGATCTGTTCGATGTCGAGTCGCCGAACCCAGCTTCTCAACTTCAGGCTCAGGGGAATCACCAGCAACGCGCAGCCGAAAGCGGCAATGCCGCAGGTGAGCTGGGGGATGTGGGCCTCTGCCATTGGCGCAAAAAGCAGGCCGACACCGATCGCCATCAACAGATCGCACAGCCTTCGCTCAGCGCTCCTGGCTCGCTGCTGGCTGACCACCAGGCAGGCGCCGAGTACCGCGCCTACCACGTGATCCAAGGACATCCACAAAGCGGATACGCCCAGAGCAAGCTCCGATAATGCCGCAGCATCAGCGGCCAGCGTTTCAAGATTCATGATCCGGCCGTACGCGCGTCGATTCCCTGGGCCGATGACCCATGGCAATGGAACGCTCCTTATTCTTCAAGCACATGGCACTGCTCCTCAGGTCTCGAGCCGCGACCGGCGGCGTTGAAACCATCCTCACTCGATGCCTCTCAAGGCTCAAGAACGCGGCCTTGTAGGAAAGCCGCGCAGAGGTGCGGTGCTGGACAGCAGTGTTGTGTCTGACGCAGGTGCAGCGGGCTCAGGCGATAGTGACGGCCGCGTGAGCCCGTTCCAGCAGGCGCTGGTTACGCGCAGACAGCTGACGAAGTTGCAGCTGCTTGCCGAACTTGCCGTAGCGCGCTGCCAGGTTTTCCATGGCGGCGATGGCCGAATGGTCGACCATGTGCAGGTGACGACAGTCGATATAGACCTGGTCCGGGTCGTTCTGCGGATCGAACAGCGCCTGGAAATGCGTGGTCGAGGCGAAGAACAGGGTGCCATGGGGCGTGTAGACGCGGGCGTCGTCGCTGTCATGGACATCGCTGCGCATGTCGCGCGAATGCTGCCAGGCAAAGGCCAGCGCGGCGATGAGGATGCCGCACAGCACGGCGGTTGCCAGGTCAGTGAAGACGGTGATGATGGTCACCGCCACGATGACCACGGCATCGTTGGCGGGCACTTTGCCCAGCACTCTCACCGAACCCCAGGCGAACGTCTGCTGGGCAACCACGAACATCACCCCGGCCAGCGCGGCCAGCGGAATGCGCTCGATCAGCGGCGACAGGAACAGGATGAACAGCAGAATCATCACGCCACTGACCACCCCGGACAGGCGCCCGCGCCCGCCGGAGCTGAGGTTGATCACGGTTTGCCCGATCATCGCGCAACCGCCCATGCCGCCGAACAGGCCGGAGGTGATGTTGGCCACGCCCAAGGCCACGCACTCCCGATTGGGCTGACCGCGGGTCTCGGTGATCTCGTCGGCGAGGTTGAAAGTCAGCAGTGTTTCCAGCAGTCCAACCATGGCCATCAGGGCGGCATAGGGTGCGATGATCTTCAGCGTCGCCAGGTCCAGCGGCACGCTGGGCCACGTGAAGCTGGGCAGGCCGCCGGCGATGGTCGCCATGTCGGCCAGGGTTCGCGTAGGCAGGTGCAGCCACTGCACCAGCAGGCTCACGCCGATGATCGCCACCAGGGCGCCAGGCACCGCTTTGGTCAGGCGCGGCAGCAGGTACACCACGGCCATGGTCAGCAGCACCAGGCCGGCCATCACGCCCAATTCATTCATCGGCAGCCATTGACCGTCGTGGGTCTTGAAGTGTTCGAGCTGCGACAGGGCGATGACGATCGCCAGCCCGTTTACGAACCCCAGCATGACCGGGTGCGGCACCATGCGCACCAGCTTACCGAGCCGCAGCAAGCCGAAGAGCGCCATGATCAAACCGCTGAGCACTACCGTGGCCAACAGGTATTGCACGCCGTGCTGCACCACCAGCGCGACGATGACCACGGCCATCGACCCGGCAGCACCGGAAATCATCGCGGGTCGCCCGCCGAGCAAGGCGGTGAGGGTACAGATGATGAATGCGCCATAAAGGCCCATCAACGGATTGACCTGGGCCACCAGTGCAAAGGCGATACATTCGGGCACCAGCGCGAAAGAGGAGGTGAGACCTGCAAGAACGTTGCGACGTATATCGGTTAAGGACATGCAATACCTTTCAGCACAAAAACACCCCAAGGCAGGAAGCCATGGGGTGTGTCTATCGATTTTTTGGAAGGCGATCAGTTTAACAGCTGTTGCGGAGTGTGTCTGTCATGCGCCCATGTCGAAGGTGTCTGGGTTGGGGCCCAGACGACCGGTTTGCGGGATATGGGCAATGGCTTGCAGGTCCTGATCGTCCAAAGTGAAATCGAACACATCCAGGTTCTGCGCGATGCGCTCCGGGTTGCTCGAGCGTGGAATCACGATGTGTTGATTCTGCGTATGCCAGCGCAGGATCACCTGAGCCGGTGTCTTGCCGTGCTTCTCGGCGATCTGCGACAGCACCGGCTGCGAGAGCAGGGCACCGCCCTGGCCCAAAGGGCTCCACGATTCGGTGACGATGTTCAGGCCTTTGCAGAACTTGACCAGCTCGACCTGAGAGAAATCCGGATGCAGCTCGATCTGATTCACCGACGGTGTGACGCCGGTGTCGTCGATGATGTGCTGCAGGTGGTCGGGATGGAAGTTGGACACGCCGATGGAGCGCACCCGGCCTTCTTCCTGCAGACGCACGAAGGCCTTCCAGGTGTCGCGATAGGCATTCTTCTTGGGCAGTGCCCAGTGGATCAGGTAGAGGTCGAGCTGCTCCAGGCCGAGTTTGGCCATGCTCGCATCGAAGGCGCGCAGGGTACTGTCGTAGCCCTGATCGGTGTTCCACAGCTTGGTGGTGATGAAGATCTCGTCGCGATCCAGTTCGCTTTCGGCCACGGCGCGGCCCACGCCGGCTTCGTTGCCGTAGATCATGGCGGTGTCGATGTGGCGGTAGCCCGCTTTCAGGGCGGCGACACTGGAGTCATAGGCCTGGTCGTCGTCGAGCTGCCAGACGCCCAGACCCAGTTGTGGGATCTGGATACCGTCGTTGAGGGTGATCAATGGCGCATGTGGCATGAGGTAGCTCCTGGTAGCGGTGAGTCGATGGGATGTCGACCCGCCGCTACCGGGCATAGTTCATGTCAACGGATCAGACGAAGAGCATCGCCGGTTGCTCCAGCAAACGCCTCACTGCCTGGATGAAGCGCGCCGCATCCATACCATCGACCACGCGGTGGTCGAAGGAGCTGGAGAGGTTCATCATCTGCCGGATCGCGATCTGCCCATTGACCACCATGGGCCGCTCGACCACTCGGTTGACCCCGACGATGGCCACCTCGGGGCGGTTGATCACCGGTGTCGAGGCGATGCCGCCCAGTGCGCCCAGGCTGGTCAGGGTGATGGTCGAGCCGGACAGCTCGTTGCGCGCCGCCTTGCCGCTGCGCGCGGCGTGCGCCAAACGGTTGATCTCGCCTGCGGTGAACCACAGGTCGGCAGCCTCGGCGTGCCGCAACACCGGCACCATCAAGCCATTGTCGCTCTGGGTAGCGATGCCCATGTGCACCGCACCGTAGCGCGTGATGACCTGCTGCTGATCGTCGTAGTGCGCGTTGATCTGAGGAAAATCACGCAACGCCACTACCAGGGCACGAATCAACAGGGGCAGCAGCGTCAGCTTGCCGCGGGTGTCGCCGAACTGGGCATTGAGGTCGGCGCGCAAAGACAGCAGGGCGGTGACGTCGATTTCTTCGACATAACTGAAGTGTGCCACCTGCCGGGTGGCTTCCTGCATGCGCTGGGCGATCTTGCGGCGCAGGCCGATGACGGCGATGCGCTCTTCGTCGGTGCGAGGTGCGCCGGTCGTCGCGGCCTGTGCCGTGCGGCTGCCGCTGAGGAAGGCGTCCAGGTCGGCGTGACGAATGCGCCCGGCCGGACCGGTGCCGCGCAGCAGGGCAAGGTCGATGCCTTCGTCACGTGCCCGCTGACGCACGGCGGGCGAGGCGAGCGGACGGGCGCTGGCCTCGAAGGTGGGTTTGCCTGAGGCGGCGGTGGCCTGTACTTCGGCTTTGGCCGGCGTTGCGCTTGGCGGCGCCGCAGGCGCGGCTGCGAACTCGACGGAAATGTCGGGTTCGGCCGCGACCACGGGCGTATCGGCCTGGTGATGATTGCCGCTGCCGTGCACCTCGATGCGGATCAGCTCCGCCCCGACTGCCATCACCTCGCCCGGCACGCCACCCAGAGCGACCACGGTGCCCGCTACCGAGCTGGGAATCTCTACCGTCGCCTTGTCGGTCATGACGTCGGCCAAGACCTGGTCTTCACTGACGGCATCGCCGACCTTGACGAACCACTCCACCAGCTCGACCTGCGCGATGCCTTCGCCGATGTCCGGCATACGAATCACATGCGTGCCCATTCAGACCTCCATCACACGTTGCAAGGCAGCGCCGACACGCGTCGGGCCAGGGAAATAGGCCCATTCCTGGGCATGCGGATAGGGTGTATCCCAGCCGGTGACGCGCTCGATGGGCGCCTCCAGGTGGTGGAAACAGTGCTCCTGCACAAGGGCCACCAGTTCGGCGCCGAAGCCGCAGGTGCGGGTCGCTTCGTGGACCACCACGCAGCGCCCGGTTTTCTTCACCGAGGCGACGATGGTGTCCAGGTCCAGCGGCCACAGGCTGCGCAGGTCTATCACCTCGGCGTCGATGCCGGTTTCCTCGGCGGCGGTAACCGCCACGTAGACGGTGGTGCCGTAGGTCAGCACCGTGACATCGCTGCCCGGCCGGACGATGGCGGCGCTGTCCAGTGGCACGGTGTAGTAGCCCTCGGGCACGGCGCTGGCGGCGTGCTTGGACCACGGCGTGACCGGCCGGTCGTGATGACCGTCGAAGGGGCCGTTGTACAGGCGCTTGGGCTCCAGGAAAATCACCGGGTCGTCGTTCTCGATGGCCGCGATCAACAGGCCCTTGGCGTCGTAGGGGTTGGACGGCATCACGGTGCGCAGGCCGCACACCTGAGTGAAGATCGCCTCCGGACTCTGGCTGTGGGTCTGTCCGCCATAGATACCGCCGCCGCAGGGCATGCGCACGGTCATTGGCGCGGTGAACTGCCCGGCCGAACGAAAGCGCAAGCGTGCGGCTTCCGACGCCAGTTGGTCGTAGGCCGGGTAGACGTAGTCGGCGAACTGGATCTCCGCCACCGGGCGCAAGCCATAGGCGCCCATGCCCACGGCGATGCCGACGATGCCGCTTTCCGAAATCGGCGTGTCGAACACCCGGGAGCGTCCGTATTTGGCCTGCAGCCCTTCGGTGCAGCGGAAGACCCCACCGAAGTAGCCGATGTCCTGACCGAAGGCGACTACCTTGGGGTCTCGTTCGAGCATGACGTCCATGGCCGATCGGATAGCCTGCACCATGCTCATGATGGCCGTACTGTTGTGCTGCTCGATGCGTGTTTCTGTAGGCATGTTCATGGTGTCAGACTCCCATCTGCTGACGTTGCCGACGCAGGTGCTCGGGCATGTCCTTGTAGACGTCTTCGAAAATCGTCGCGGCGCTGGCCACCCGACCGCTGACCAGAGTGCCGAACTGCTCGGCCGCTTTCAGCGCGGCGCTCACCTGGGCTTCTATCTCCCCATGCAGCGCGGTGTGCTGATCCTCGCTCCACACACCTCTGACGATCAGGTGCTGCTTGAGCCGTGCGATCGGATCGCCCAGCGGAAAGTGCTGGCCATCGTCGGCAGGGCGGTACTTGGAAGGATCGTCGGAGGTCGAGTGCGGGCCAGCACGGTAGGTGACCCATTCGATCAGGGTCGGGCCATGATTGCGTCGGGCGCGTTCGGCGGCCCAGCGCGAGGCGGCGAACACGGCGAGGAAATCGTTGCCGTCCACCCGCAGCGAGGCAATCCCGCAGCCCACGCCGCGGCCGGCGAAGGTGGTCGCTTCACCGCCGGCGATGCCCTGGAACGAGGAGATCGCCCACTGATTGTTGACCACGTTGAGAATCACCGGCGCGCGGTACACGTGGGCGAAGGTCAAGGCGGTATGGAAGTCGGCCTCGGCGGTGGAGCCGTCCCCGATCCACGCCGAGGCGATGCGCGTGTCGCCCTGGATGGCCGAGGCCATGGCCCAGCCTACGGCCTGCACGAACTGGGTCGCCAGGTTGCCGGAGATGCTGAAGAAACCTTCGTCCTTGTAGGAATACATGACCGGCAGTTGGCGGCCCTTGAGCGGGTCTTTCTCATTGGAGAACAGCTGACAGATCATGTCGACCAGCGGCAGCTTGCGCGCCATCAGGATGCTCTGCTGGCGGTAGGTGGGAAAACACATGTCGTCGTTACGCAGCGCCAGCGCATGGGCGCTGCCGATGGCTTCCTCGCCTAGGCTCTGTATATAGAAGGACATTTTCTTCTGGCGCTGGGCGGTGACCATCCGCGTGTCGTAGATACGGGTGGTCAGCATCGCCCGCAAGCCGTCGTGCAGCACCTGCTCGGGGATGTCCTCGGACCACGGACCCTGGGCCTGGCCGTGTTCGTCGAGGACCCGCACCAGGCTCGCGGCCAGGTCGGCCGTGGCCTGCGGCTCTATGTCGACAGAAGGTTTGCGCACGGCGCCCGCAGCGCTGAGTTGCAGGTAGGAGAAATCGGTCTTGCAGCCGGGGCGGCCGCTGGGTTCAGGCACATGCAGCCTGAGGGGAAGATAGTCGTTCACGTCGTCACTACCCTTGATCTTGTTGTTGTGGGTGCAGCGCTAGGGTTGAGTCTAGTCGGCCTTGGAAGGCCGCTCGGAACTTATGCTACGGCGCGGCGATGGCGAAATCATGTCCAAAACGCGGCTTGGCAGCGCACGTCTTGCATGAATCATGCGTCGCGGTCAGACATTCAAGAGAGTTCATGCGCAATCCCTGCAAGTGCGTTGCGCAGCCCGGAAACGCAAAAACCCGCCGAAGCGGGTTTTTGTGATGAAGCGGGCAGGGCGTCAGCCCAGAACGGCTTCCGCGCCAGCGAACAGCGGCTGCGCGGCGGAACGACCGGTCACCAGGGACAGGTCGTCGACCAGAATGCGCGGCCCCTTGCGCTGCTGCATAACGATGTCCAGCGCACGGCTAGGCTGCAGCTCGACGTCGTCGAAGGTGATCATCTGACCTGGCTCCACGGCGCGCTTCATGATGGCATGGCTCATGAGGCCGATCGGAACATGATCTTCGTGACGGTCGATGATCACGCTCTCGCCGCGCAGCTGGAAACCGCCGATGCCACGGCTGATCAGCTCGCCCGCCGGCATGGCATGCTTGGCGATGGCCGCGACGCCCACGGTGGGGTTGGTCGAGTTGTTCAGCAGGATGCCGCCACCGTTGAGTACCCGACGCAGGGTCTTGCCCACTTCCAGCGAGCACAGGTGGAACGGGCGCAGCAGTGCGTAGTAGGGACCGGCGCCCAGTTTCAGGTACTGCAGGGCCTGGCTCTGGATGCGGTCGTGGCGACCGACCAGGAACACACCGCCGGCGGCGTAGCCGCTGGGGATGACGTAGTCGACGATCGATTGACCCAGGCCGTCGGCCAAGGCGCCGAGCACGGCGGCGCTTTCATCGAGGTTGGTCGATGGCAGACCTTCCATGCCCTGGCGGGTGATGGTGGCGCCGAAACCGTTGGCGACCAGCGCCTGTTCGATCTGTACTTTGGTGCCGTCGGTGAAGGAGGTGGTCTGCTCGATGCTGATGCCCTGGCGCGAAGACCAGTAGGCCATGTCCGCGTGGGTCGGATTGTGGTTCAGATAACCCTTCATGTTGCCGTACACCAGCGGTTCGAAGCCCATCATGATGGCCTCTTCACGCAGCGCAGCCAAAGAGCCGGGCTGATCGCCTTCGGCTTCGGTGATGAAACCCTGGCCAGCCAGGTAGGAACCCGTCGTTACCTGCAGTTCGGCGTTCACCGTGATGACCCGCAGACCGGCACTGAACGCACGCTCGATCACCACCGTCCCGTGGCACACATCGCCGCTGCACTCGATCACCAGGTCGCTGTGGTCGATCAAATCGTCGAGCGAATTGGTGAGGACGCCGTCCAACGGAAAATTCGCCAACTCCCGTACCGGGCGACGGGTCAGGACCCGCGTCACCTGTACGTCCTTGTAATGCTTGGCCAGAAGCAGGACCAGGGCGCGTGCAATCATGCCGGTTCCGCTCACACCAATTCTGGTAACAGTCGTTTTGTCCATGGGGCGTACTCTCGAATAGTTGAACAGCAGGAAACGGCTAGGCACAACAGGCCGTCCGCGATCCCTGGTCGGGGACGGCGCCTGGGGTGTGCAGGTCCATCAGGGCACAGCAAAATCAGGTACAGGCAGCATCAGCGCAGCGGGAACGTCGAACTCATGCCCAGCTTCGAGTTCTCGCCGTCATGAATGGCCCGCTGCAGCAGTGCCAGGCGATCCTGAGCATTGCGACGACGGGCGAAATAAGTCAGTAGCGAATTGAAGATCTTGCGGTTCAGGCGGTACATCCAAGGCGATGCCAGCCACACGTGTTTATCGAACCAGGCCTGGTTGCGCGCCGAGTAGTAGGCGCGGAAATCCGAGTTTCCTAGCAGGAACGACTCATAGATGTTGCGAGTGTTGGCCTTGTTGTTCCAGGAGTCCTCCAACTCGTCGATGACCGCATCGGTAAGCAGGTACAGGTGTCCGCCGTTGGCAGTGATGCGCCGGGTGTACTCGGTGTCGTCGACATACAGGACCAGCTCGCGGCGCGGCACGCCGATGCTTTCGTACAGGCTGCGGTGGCCGAGCATGCCGCCGTAGGGTGCGAAAGGCAGGCTGAGCATGGCCGCCGGTTTGCTGCCGCGCTTGCCCCAGGGGCGACGACGCCACAGCTTGTAGGGAATCTGCGCGACGTGGAAACCGAAGTAGCTCGACGGCCGCTGGGTGGCGAAACGCAGTGGCACGCCTTGGGCGATGTCTTCCTGCTGGCCGGGGCGAAAGCCCAGCACCGCGACCTGGGCGCTGCCGTGTACGCCTTCCAGGCGCTTGAGCTCGGCGTGCAGCAACTCGACGGCGGCCGGTGTCGGGGTATTGTCGTCGTCCATCATCCAGATGTATTCGGCGCCATTGGCCAGTGCAGCTTCTATACCCACCGCGTAGCCATTGGCCGAGCCGCTGTTTTCCGCCAGCTGGATCACCCGTACCCGGCCGGGCCAGCGTTCGGCCAGCTCGTCCACGGGGGCGGTCGCGGCATTGCTGACGATCAGCACTTCGTCGATTTGAGCGAAGCTCAAGGCGTCGGCAACCAATTGTTCGAGGTAACCCAGGCGATCGCCATAGGTCACCGTGACAATGGTCGTACCCTCTCTTGGGCAGGGCTGCTCTCCAGAAAACACTTCGAGGTAAGAGTAGCCATCGATGAGGATCGTCGAGTGTTGTTGATGTGTATCGACCATGTGGATGCCTTCGCTTGAAAAGAGGAGGGGGTTTGCACCGCCTAGGGGTTAACGCTGTTTTCCGCGTGTTGCAGCGGAACGCATTGAAACGAATTCCAAGCGAGGCAATAACACTGCATGTTCTGTACTTGCACTCAACGACACGTCTGACACTGTTCTCGATACACCGCACCCACGCGATACCGGACTTAACTTCTCGCTATCGAAAGTTAAAGCTACCGCCGGTCCATGCCTAAGCAGTGGGTCAACTCATTCATGTGCCTAAACGGCGCTTTCGCCAGAACGGCTAAACGCTCTTCTTGCCTTCGAAAAGTCTCTGGAGCGAGGTTTTACGGGCGTTGAAGCGAATTTAAGGTGGCGTTGCCATGTAAGTCAATGCGCGGTGTCGCGATTTTTGACAAAAATTTTACATTTGACCTTATATTTTCATAAGTCATTGATTTATAAGGCAGTCAATGTTTTGTCGTGGCGATCTGTCAATAATCCGCGCGCCAAATCGGCCGCGTCAAAAAACTAATTGGCGGTATTTAAATAATTTTCCGGCGGTGCTGTAAGTAAATAATCAGGTACTTTCACGAGGACTTGCACGGCGCCAAAGTTTGAGAGATGCTTATTTCCGTTCGTCAGAGGCAGTGAACTTTTTTCGCGCCTTGCACATGACTGCGTTTGTACGTGATCCACTTCCTGGCGTGGCCATTGGCACCCCAAGAGCGTGGGGCGCCTGGCTGTGTGCACCGTGAGCGAGCACCGAACTTCAAAAGACTTATCAATCGTCGCGCCATGCCGCGGGGTCATACCGATGTTGTTCAACTCGATGGTATTCATTGCCGGTTTTCTACCCGTGGTCCTGCTGGGGTTCGTGATGCTGGCCGGGACCGGGCGCAGGCGCCTGGCGGCGGTATGGCTGACCCTCGCCTCGCTGGTGTTCTACGGCTGGTGGAATCCGGCCAATGTCCCCCTGCTGTTGGGGAGCATCGTGTTCAACTACGTACTGGCGGGGCAATTATTGCGCACCCGTTCCAAGGCACTGCTTATCCTGGGGGTAAGCGCCAACCTGTCGCTGTTGCTGTACTTCAAGTACACCGGTTTTCTGTTCGGCAGCCTCAACGAAGCGTTCGGCCTGGGCTGGACATTGCACAACATCACGCTGCCGCTGGCGATCTCGTTCTTCACCTTTCAGCAGATTGCCTATCTGGTGGACACCCATGACGGCGAGGTGGTCGAGCACGACTTCGTCAACTACTGCCTGTTCATCACCTTTTTTCCGCACCTCATCGCTGGGCCCATTACCCACCACAGGGAAATGCTCGAGCAATTCCGCGACGGCGACAACTTCCGGCCGCGACTGGTCAATCTGTCCATCGGCGCAACTGTTTTCTTCATGGGCTTGTTCAAGAAAGTGATCATGGCCGACCCCATGGGCGAGAAGGCTGCCCCGGTATTTGCCATGGCCGCCGACGGTACGTTGCCTGCTCTGCATGATGCCTGGATCGGGGCGCTGAGCTACACCCTGCAGATCTACTTCGATTTTTCCGGCTATACCGACATGGCCATCGGGCTGGGGCTGCTGTTCGGCATCAGCCTGCCAGCCAACTTCAACAGCCCGTTCAAGGCGCGCAACGTGATCGACTATTGGTCGCGCTGGCACATGACGCTGACCCGCTTCCTCACCAGCTACATCTACAACCCGATCGTGCTGCGCATCACCCGTCGGCGCATGGCCGCCGGTTTGCCCATGCCCAAGCGCGGCAAGATGAGCCTGGGTACGTTCTGCATGGTGGTGGCTTATCCGACCGTGCTGACCATGTTCATTTCCGGTGTGTGGCACGGCGCGGGTTGGCAGTTCGTGGCCTTCGGCCTGGTGCACGGTTTCTACCTGGTGGTGGCCCATGGCTGGCGCGCCTGGAAAGCGCGTCGTGGCTGGGCGGTGGACAGCGATCGCTGGATCCATCGGGTACCGGCGGTGCTGTTGACGTTCGTCTGCGTGGTGGTGGCGATGGTGTTCTTCCGCGCGCCCAGCCTGACCGGCGCTTTGGCGGTGCTGGGCGGCATGCTGGGTATGAGCGAACTGCCCACCCAGTTGGCACCCCAGCACCTGCGCAGCTCGATCATGATCGCGGCCCTGCTGGCGTTCGTCTGGTCGCTGCCCAACCTCCAGCAGTGGATGGGGCATTTCCGCACGGCGCTCAATGCCAAGCCGGATCTGCACTGGCTGCAGCGCCGAGTGCCTGCCAGCGCCTGGCAGCCCAGCGCCGCGATCGGTGCTGGGATCGGCGTGCTGGCCTTTTTCGCGCTGGCCACCGCGTTTTCGGTGGCCCCCAGCGAGTTTCTCTACTTTCAGTTCTGACAGATCAAGGTGCCGACGATGGAACAGTTAGCCTGGCTTGCACAACACCCCGACCTGGGCGCGGCGATCACTTCCGCCAAATCATTGAGCGATCCTGTAGCGCGCCTGCGCGAAGCCGCCCGGCTGGCCGGCTATCGTCGCGATTTCACCCTGACCCTGCGCCTGGATCGCCTGGCCAGGGAGGGCATCGATCTGCTCGCTGGTGACGGGCAGTCGGCAGCGCCCGGTTTCACCGCGTTGCGCATGGCCGTGCTGGCGTCGCACACCGTTGACCACTTGCTGCCAGGGATCCGCGTCGCCGCGCTGCAACGTCAGGTCGGTGTGGCGCTGTACCTGGCGCCTTATGGTCAGTACCGCCAGGCGTTGCTCGGCGACGATCCGGCGTTGAAGGCTTTCGCTCCGCAAATCATCCTGCTGGCCCTGGATGCCCTCGACTCGCCTCCCGATTGCCCTCTGCATGCCAGTGCGCAAGAAGCTGAAAGCGCCGTGCAGGTGCGCGTCGCCGAATTGCGCGGGCTCTGGCGCAAGGCGCGCGAGCGCTACGCCGCTCAAGTCATCCAGCAGACAGGGGTGCCTGCCGGCCCGGCGCTGTTCGGACACTTCGACGCGCAGGTGCCGGGCTCGCCGCGGGCCTTGCTCGAGCGCCTGAACAGCGAGATTCGCCGCGCGGCCGCCGAGGATGGCGTATTGCTCATGGACCTGGCCTGGAGCGCCGCCTGCGGCCAGTACGGTGACGGCTTGGCCAACCCGGTGCGCTGGCATCAGGCCAAGCAGTTGGTCAGTCCGGTCTGGGCACCGCTGTATGGCGACCAGTTGGCGCGCATCGCCGCCGCCGTGGTCGGTCGGTCGCGCAAGTGCCTGGTGCTGGACCTGGACAACACCCTGTGGGGCGGCGTGGTCGGCGACGATGGCGTGGACGGTCTGTACCTGGGGCAGGGCAGCGCCACCGGCGAAGCCTTTCTGGCTTTCCAGCACTACGCGGTGCAACTGGCACGTCGCGGCGTGATTCTGGCGGTGTGCAGCAAGAACGACCAGCAGGTTGCCGAAGCGGCCTTCGATCACCCGGAAATGGCCCTCAAGCGCAGCGATATCGCGGTGTTCGTAGCCAACTGGGAAGACAAGGCGAGCAACCTGCGGCGCATTGCCGAGCAGTTGAACATTGGCCTGGACAGCCTAGTGTTCGTTGACGACAACCCGGCCGAACGTGACATCGTGCGCCGCGAGTTGCCTCAGGTGGCCGTTCCGGAACTGCCCGATGACGTCGCCGATTACCCGGCGCGGGTCGCGGCTGCGGGTTACTTCGAGGCTATCGCCTTCACCGCCGACGATGGTGCGCGCGTGCAGACCTACCGGGCCAACAGCGAGCGTCAGGCGGCCATGGCCGAGGCCACCGACATGGCCGGCTACCTCAAGGGCCTGCAGATGGTCATGCAGGCGCGGCCCATAGGCACTGCCGAGCGGGCCCGGGCCACGCAACTGATCAACAAGACCAATCAGTTCAATCTGACCACCCGGCGCTACAGCGAGGCAGAGGTGCAGCAATTGGCGGACAGCCCAGGCGCACTGGCGTTGAGCCTGCGCTTGACCGACAAGTTCGGTGATAACGGCCTGATCAGTGTGGTGCTGGCACGTGCCGATGCGGCCTGCGCCAGCGACGAATTGTTCATCGACACTTGGCTGATGAGTTGCCGCGTGCTGGGGCGCCAGGCTGAACAGGCGGCCTTGCAAGTGCTTGCCCACTACGCCACGACCGCTGGCTACAGCGCCTTGATCGGCGAGTATCGCCCGAGCGAGCGCAATGCGATGGTCGCCGAGCATTACCCGCAACTGGGTTTCGTTCACCAGCCGAACCCCGATCCTGCCTCGACCGCCACGTTCTGGCGTTACCCGCTGGTGACCCCACCTCACTTCAACCACCACATCGAGATACGTCATGACTGAAACCACTACCGTATTGCAGGAACTGACCGAGCTGTTCCGTGACCTGTTCGACGACGAAAACCTGGAGCTGAGCGACGACACCACGGCCGATCAGGTCGAGGGTTGGGACAGCCAGATGCACGTGATGCTGATCGTCGCCGCAGAGCAACGCTTCGGCATCAAGTTCCGCACGGCGGAGCTCGAGTCATTGCGCAACGTCGGACAATTCGTCCAGTTGATCGAAAGCAAGCGCTCCGGGAGTTGACCTATGCAGCCTACCGCACAGCCACAAGCGTCGCCCGCCGATCGGGCGGCCATGGGCCCTGCCTATTTGATCTGGATAGCGGTCGGGCTGTTCGGCAGTCTGGCGCTGTTCGCCAGCCTGATCATGGGTCTGCGCGTCACCGGCAACCTGCCGCCGCCGGCGTTCTCCAACAGCCTGTGCGCAGACGAAAAACTGGGGTTCATGCGTGAGCACCCGGTGCCGGCGCCCAACGTGCTGGTGATCGGCTCCTCGGTGGCCTGGCGTCACTTCGACGGGCAGACCGTGGCTGAACGAGCGCCCGGCGTGCGGCCACTCAATGGCGCGTTCTGTGGGCTGCACGCCAACCAGTCGGTGTACGTCGCCAACTGGCTGCTGGACCGCGAAACCACGGTCGAGCAGGTCCTGATGATCGTCGATCCGCTGGATTTCGCGGGGTGCAGCACGGTTGCGATTGCGGTTTTCGATCGCCGCGACGCCGATGCCTATGTGTATGGACAAGGCTCGGCGTGGCTGCCCTACATGCGTTATTTCACCCCCGGCTCGCTGCTGCGCAATGCCCGCACGGTCAAGGCCCAGCGTGCCGGGCAGGTCGAGTTCGATCCACTGGTGTTCAACCGCTATGGCGACGGCCCGCTCGACACGCAGAATTCCCGGGATTTGCTCTACGGTCAGCCCGAACCGCTGGACCCGACCTGCTTTGCGGCGCTGGACAGCCTGGCCCAGCGCTTGAAGCGTGAAGGGCGCCAGTTGACCGTGGTGGCGACGCCGCTGCATCCGCAGTGGAAAGCCGAACACGAAAGCCGCGGTCAGTTACTGGCCGAGTTCGACAGCCGATTGCGCCAGACCCTGGCGCACAGCGGCGCGCAGTTCTGGAACGCCGACACTGACCATCGGATCAGCGAGACAGCCTTCGTCGATGCCATCCACCTGCGCTGGAGTGCGGCCCAGGCACTGTCCGTCGATATTGCGGCGCGCCTGGCGCCGGCCTCACAGATGGCTGTGGTACAGCGCCAGTAGCCTTTGCTGCCGGCGCTTCGAGCGGCATGCAGGTCGCTGAAAAAATCCTTGCACAACCCGCCGAAACGTTAAAAACCTGTCACGGTTCGGCGCTGCTAGTCTGCCCGTACGCACCTTACGGGCAATTGCATCATGAAAGCTTGGGTCATTTCCCTGATCGCGCTGGGCTGCAGCGTTGCGCTCGATGTCCAAGCGCTGGCGTTGACTGACTCCGAGCGCGCCTGGATACGCGACAACCCGGTGGTGGAGTACGCGGTCGATCCGTATTGGCCCATCGAGTATGTAGAAAATGGCCAGCACCGCGGCTTGACCCGTGATTACATCGATCACATTCAGCGCACCACCGGCCTGCGCCTGGTTCGAGTGCCCAGCGCCAACTGGCAGGCGACCCAGCAGGCCTTGGCCACGGGACGATTGATGCTGGCCTCGGTCGTGTCCGAGCGGCTGCTGGGCGCGCAGCCCCGCAGCCAGATGCTGTTGACCCAGCCGTATTTCTTTGGCGCAACGGTGGCCATCACTCGCGCCAGCACGCCGATGCTGTTCACTGCCAGCCGCCTGGCCGGGCAGACCGTGGCGGTGAAGGGCGGGGGTGGCTATGAAAACTACCTTCGCCAGCACCATCCCGATGTTCACCTGCTGCTGATTGCCGATGCCGAGCAGGCCCTGGCCGCCGTGGCCGAGCAGCGCGCCGATGTGGCGATCGGCCTGGATGCAGTGCTGCAACCCATGCTGCGCCGCAAATATGCCGGTCGCCTGCACTTGGCGGGGGTGGTGACGGACATGCCTGTGGTGCTGGCCATGGGCGTGTCACCCAGCGAGCCGCTGTTGCTGAGCATTGTCGACAAGGCGCTGCAGAGCCTGACGTCCAAGGCTACCGACGACATCTACGAGCGCTGGTTGGTGCAGACCGATTTCGGCGCGCCGACCTGGCAGACGCTGGCCCAATACTACTGGCCGGAAATCGTCGCCGGTGTCCTGCTACTGCTGCTACTTGGGGCCTTGGCTCGCCGTGCTCGTTTGGCGCAACGCCGCGCGCAACGCAGCGAGCGACGCATGGCGGGTTTTCTGGCCATGCTCAGCCATGAGATCCGCACGCCGATGAACGCGGTGCTGTCGGCCATCGAATTGCTGTCGCGCAGCGCTCTGGGTACCCGCGAGCAGCAATGGGTCGGCCTGGCCAACGATTCGGCCGTGAACCTGCTCGAGCTGCTCGACGATGTGCTGGAGATCACCCGCCTGGATGCGGGCGCCGTGCGACTGGACCCGCAACCCACCGATCTCGTCGAATTGGGCCGCAGCGTCGCCGAACTGTATCGCCTGCAAGCACACCGCAAAGGCCTGACCCTCGAGTACCGCGCACGAGGGTTGGATCATGGGTCAGTCAGGATCGACCGGCTGCGGCTGCGCCAGATCCTGTCCAATCTGTTGTCCAACGCAGTGAAGTTCACCCACCAGGGTAAGGTCGGCCTGTCCCTGGACTGCAGAATGCTCGACAACGGCTCGGCCGCAGAGCTCACCATCGAGGTCAGCGACAGCGGGGTCGGTATCGCATCGGATCGCCAGAACGAGGTGTTCGATGCTTTCACCCAGGCCCACGACAGCACGGCCGAGCGCTACGGTGGTAGCGGGCTGGGCCTGGCCATCTGCAAAGAACTGGTGCAGCTCATGGGTGGCAGCATCGCGCTGCACAGCATCGTGGGCCGGGGTACCGAAATCACCTGCCGTCTGCCCGTGGTGCTGGAAGCGCTTGCACCGGTAGTGTCGCCAGCAGCGGCGCCGGCTTTGCAGGACGAGCCGCTGGCGTTGCGGCAGACGGTGCTGGTGGTGGAAGACCACGCACTCAACCAACACGTCATCGCCCAGCAACTGGAGACGCTCGGCTACCCGAGCACCGTGGCCGGGACCGGTGCACAGGCCCTGGCCGCCATCACCGAGCAGGACGAGCTCGGCCTGATATTACTGGATTGCCAACTGCCGGACATCGATGGCTACACCTTGGCTCGGCGGATCCGGCGACTGTCCGGAGCCAGTGCGCACTTGCCCATTGTCGCCATCTCCGGCGCCAGCGACCCCGAGCACGTCGAACGCTGCTACGCCAACGGCATGAACGATGTGTTGCTCAAACCCCTGCAACTGGCAGCTTTGGCGCGAGTGTGCAGTCAGTTTCTCACCCTGGACCCGCAATGGGCCGCTCCACCTGCATGGACACTCGATGCGACAACCCAGGCGGCCCTCGATCGACTGCTGGTTGTTACGTGCCGGGACGACTTGCGCGGGCTGACCCAGGCCTTGGAGAACCAGCAGTTGCCTCCGGCGTTTGCTTTGGCGCACCGCATGCAGGGCGCTGCACGCATGACCGGCGCCATGGACCTGGCCGAGGCCCTGCAGCGTCTGCAGCAACGCCTCGGGTCAATCGCGCTGCCGTCGATAGGCTGGCAGCCATGGATCGAGGAGGTGTACCAGGCGCTGGACGACCATGAGCGGTCGGCGCTGCGCTGAACGAATGGGCAGCGAACGTGCAGTCAAGTTGAACCCGCATGGAACCACTGGGCTCAGAACAGACACTGTTTCCCAAGATACGCTTTCCAATCCCACGGGTGATGCATGATCGAAATCAACAGCTATACCACTGTCAAACGTCGACCACGGGTACCGCACGACGTTTTCGCTCATTACTGGCGCGATGTGCACGGCCCTCTGTGCGCGCGCCTTCCAGGGCTGGGCTTGTACATTCAGCACCATCTTTCCCGCGAGCAGGATGCCCACTTGTGGCCCCTGGCCGAGGGCATCCAGGAAATCAGCGACTACGAACTCGACGGCGGCGTGGAAATCGGTTTTCTGTCTGCAGCGGATCAAAAGCAGTTCCAGGACGCCAGCTCGCTGCTGTTCAGCGACGAGCAGAACATGTTCGAGGAAACCCTGGCCTATGATCTGCCCGAAGGTTCGATCAATCTGGTCAACCGCACCGGCGATGAAGTGATGAATGGCCTGGACCAGGCGGATCGCATTCATCTGCACCTGAGCCCGCGCGGCACCCTGGAAAGCCTGCACAACTACCTGCGCGACGAGCTGGGCCCATTGCTGGCGGCCAGCGACGCGGTGCGCAAGGTGCGTCTGCACCTGTGCGCGCCCTTCAACAACGATGGTATGCATCCGCCGGCGCCGGATGTCGCCCACACCGCGACACCGGTACGTGAGCAACTGGCCGTGCTGGAGATCGCATTCATCAGTCCGCTGGCGCGTCGGAAGTTTTTCCTGAGCGATGAATTCCAGCAGTCGCAAGCGGCCCAGGCCCGGCATATCGCTCAACTCAAGGCCTTTGCGGTGTCCGGTGTGTATACCTATGTGTATGACGGCGAGATCACCACGGCTGGCCTGCGTGGCAGTCGCGCTGCCGAGCTGATCGACTACCTGGGCGCCAACAACCAGATCACCGCCGACATCAACGCGGTGTTCTCACCCGAGCGCAGCTGACCACTTGACTGGACTGGCACGAGGGCGTGCGCCTGCACGCCCTTGGCCGATCCTTCAGCTCTGCTTGGGCGGCGTCCCACGGAAGTGATCCAGGCCCGGCACCGGTTCCAGCTTCACTGGCTGACCAGTGCGTGCGCTTTCGTAGATCGCTTCCATCAGCTTGTGGTCCTGCACGCCTTCTTCCCCGGGCGTCCAGGGCTGCTGGTCGTGCAGCACGCATTGGGCCATATGGTCCAGCTCCTGGGCGAACTGGTTCTTGGGTTGCAGGGTCAGGCGACCGTTGCGGGTCGCGTCACCGTCGCGCTCGATGATGGACAACTGCTGGCCCTGATAGAGAAATGCATTGGGCATGTCGACGCAGGCGCTTTCCAGATTCAGGCGCTGGTACTTGTCGTCGCGCGCACCGTAGCTGGTGAGGCAGTTGGCGAAGGTGCCCGAGGGAAAGCGCAGGGTGAATTGAACGGTTTCCTCCACCTGCGCGTAGCGCGGGTCACCGGCCGGTGAGTACAGTTGCGCGAACACTTCGACCGGCTCTTCGCCGGTGATGAAGCGGGCGGTGTTCAGGCAATACAGACCGATGTCCGGCAGCGAACCGCCGCCGGCCATGTCCTTCTTGTGCCGCCACTGTCGCTCGCCGTCCGCGGCCACCGTCTGGGTGTTGGTCGCGGTGTAGGCAACCAGGCGACCGTGCTGCCTGTCCTGCACCAGTTTGCGCGCGCGCAGGTTGTAGGGTTCGTACTGAATTCGGTAGGCGACCATCAGCCTGACCTTGGCCTGACGGCAGGCTTCGACCATCGCCTGACCGTCCCTGGAAGACACCGACATCGGCTTTTCGGTCAGCACATGCTTGCCTGCGGCCGCAGCCCGCTCGCAGAACTGGCGGTGCATGGCATTGGGCAAGACGATGTACACCACCTTGATATCCGGATTGTCGGCGATCTGCTCGAAGTCCTCGTAGCTATAGCAGGCCTCGGGCTTGATGCCGTACTGGGTCGCGACCGCCTTGAGCTTGTCCGGGGTACCGGACACCAGCGCCACCGGCTTGGCGTACAGCGATTCACCGAAGGCGGGAAGAATTTCCTCGAGGGACAGTCGACCCAGACCGACGATGGCGAAACCGACGCGCTGCTCAGGTGGCAATGGGGTAGCCGGTTGCGAGGAGGGCGTATCGGCGGGACCGCGCCAAGGTGGAAAGGTCACGCTGCCGTTTTCGACCTTGCCCACGTCCACCACCGTAGGGGGCGTGAACCCCTCGGCCATGGCTTGAGGCGCGAGGGCCGCGGTGCCTGCCGCTGCAGCAAGCAGCTTGCACAGTGAGCGACGGTTGAATTCGGGGGGGTTGAGTCCCGTGGGACGGTCGGGCGGGACGGAAGTCATGCAGCTTCTCCTTGAAGGCGACGGAACCGAGCGGTCGCTTGCGCACACGACCGCTACAGAACCGACCTTCGCGCCGCGGGTACGGTTTCCTCGCCTTGGGCGGGGACAGACCAACGGCGCCGGGCCTCAAGCCACGGGCTTTGGCTCCTGCACAGGCGCAGCGTCGACTTTGTCGTTGATCAGCAACATGCTCTGCGGCGCGGACAGCGCCACGCCCATGGTGCGCAAGCGGTCCAGAATGGTGAACAGCAGATCGCTGCGCGTGCCGCCGACCGAACGCGGGCTGTTGACGAAACCGCTGACGCTGATCAGCAAGCCAGCGCTGGTCAGGTCCTTGAAGGTCACTGAAGGTGCCGGGTCGGCGAGTACCGCTTCATGCTCGGTGTAGGCGGTCATCAGCAGTTCGCGGATCTTCAGCACGTCGGTGTCCAGGGGCAGGGTGAGGGTGATGCCCACCACACCCAAGGCGTTGCCCATGGTCACGTTGCGCACGTTCTGGGTGATGAACTGCGAGTTGGGCACGATCACCGTGGAACGGTCGCCCATTTGGATCTCCGTGGCGCGGACATTTATCCGGCGAATGTCGCCTTCCACACCGGCCAGGCTGACCCAGTCGCCCACCTTGACGGGCCGCTCGGTCAGCAGGATCAGGCCGGAGATGAAGTTCTGCACGATCGCCTGCAGGCCGAAGCCGATACCCACCGACAGCGCACTGACCACCCAGGTCAGGTTGGTCAGGCTGATGCGCAGTGTCGACAGCACGCCGATCCCCAGCAATACGAAGCCGATGTAGCCCACCAGCGTCACCAGCGAGGCGCGCATGCCGGCGTCCATGTTGGTTTCCGGCAGCAGGCGATCACCCAGCCAGTTCTTCAGGATGCGGATGCTCAGCAATCCACCGACCAGCAGCACCACGGCCAGGAGGATGTCGCCGGGAACGATATTCAGATCGCCAAGGGATTTGCTGCCCACGTCCAGGCGGGCGAAGCTGGCCAGCAGTTCGCTGGGGTTCGAACCGGATGGCATGAAGGCCAGGATCAGCGCAATGCACAGCAGCAAGGTCCGGCCGATGCCGGCGAGCAGGGTGCTGGCCTGGGCCTGGTGGCGTGGCGACAGCCCGAGCATGGCGCCCAGGGCCTGACCGCCCGCCTGCTTGGGCGACAGCAGGGTTTCGCAGATGTCGACGAAGAACACGGTCAGCAGGTAGGCCGTGGAGGTCACCAGGCCGATCCACAACAGCTTCACGGTCAGCACGTAGGCCAGGGTCAGATAGCCGCTGAGCAACCCCAGCAGGATGATGCCGACCCAGACTGCGAGAATGAACGGGATCAGCCCGACGAAGCCTGCGGTGCGCTCCAGCGCCAGGCGGCGCCGGGTCCGGCGCACGCGCACCAGGCCGTAGACGAAGATCAGCGCGACCAGCAGTGCGGTCAGGCCGTTCACCGCGACCGACAACGCAAGGCTGCTGGCGATCACGCTGTTGATGCGCTCGAACGTGCCGGTCACCATCAGGGACAGTGCCAGCACGGCCGGAAGACCACCGATGGCGGTGGCCACCGGGTCAGGAATGTTGGGCAGACGCCACGACGGATTGGGCAGCATCAGCAGGGCGCGGCCCATGCCCACCAGAAACGCGCAGAACAGGATCAGCGTCTGCACCTGATCGATCAGGTTGAGCACATTGGCGCTGGGCTGGGAGTGGCTGACGATGCCCCACTGCAGCAGCGAGGTCGCGGCGCTGATGGTCAGCACCGTGGTCAATCCCGTGGCCAGGGCCAGGGTACTGCGGCGCAATCGACCCTCGGGAAACCAGCGGATCATGGCCCGCACGAGCAGTCGTTCGATCAGGCGCCGGGCCACCACCCACACCAGCATGGCAGACAGCAGGATCATTATGAAGGTCCCGCGCGTGCCGGGCGCCATGGCGGTGTCGAAGACTTGCTTGACGTCCTGCCACAAGCCACCGAGCTTCCTCACGTCCTCTTCGGTGGGCCGAATCAGGCTGGACCAGAAGGCAGAACTCAATGGACTGGCCGAGCGCGTGCTGATCTGGGTGTCAAGCAGGTTGCGGCGCAAATTGAGGATCTGCGCGGCCAGGTCGCTGGCCGAGGTGCTCAGGGCAGTGGTGTCGGTCTGGTCGGTGGTCAGCGCTTTTTTCTGGTTGACCAGGGTCCGACGCTGCGCGGTCAGGGTCTGCGGCTCGTCGGGCTGGGCGGCGCCGAGCACATTGAGCTGGTCGTCCAGATGGCCCATGTCCACGCTCTGGCGGGCGAGCAGGGCTTCGGCCTGACGCTGCACCTGCAGGGCGGCCTGGCGCAGACTGGCGAGCAGGTCGTCATTGGCGGCGGTGGACACTTTCTGCCGGATCTGGTCGAGCTGGTCGCTGAGCTGCGCCGGCGTGGCGAGGACTTCGACCGGCGCGCTGTCGGTGCTGGCCGCGGGGGCCGGCGCGGGTTCGGCAAGGGCGGGCACACTGGCCCATAGGCACAAGGCCAGCAAGCCCATACACCAACGATTGATCATGGATTGCCGCATCTTTCGATTCTCTTTGAGCGGAGGTCCGCGCGCGCGGACCTCGGAAACGTGAAAACACCGATTGCCCTTGCCTGACTACCGAGGATGGACACGCAAGGGCCGGGGGAGGTTACAACATGTGAATGAGATTGAGGCCCCCGTTTTGCGCGAATTCGACTGCACCGGTCGTCGGATTCATCAAACCGTCACAAAAGCTGTGCACAGTTCCGTTGCCCTTTATCTCAGTGAGTTTCTTAGATGAAAAGTTTGATGAAGTCTGCCGCGCTCGCCGTTGCCGTTTCCCTCAGCGCCAGCTCTATGGCCTTCGCTGCTGAAAGCGTCCGGCTGACCGGCTCCGGCGCCAGCTTTCCGGCCCCGATCTACCTCACCTGGTTCAAGGACTTCAGCAAGAAATCCGATGGCGTGACCGTCGACTACCAGTCCAAGGGGAGCGGTGCGGGCGTACAGGACTTCTTGAACAAGACCGTCGATTTCGCCGCCAGCGACTCGGCCATGAAAGATGAAGACATCGCCAAGGTCGCGGAAGGCGCCCAGCTGCTGCCGATGACTGCGGGCGAGATCGTTCTTGCCTACAACCTGCCGGGCAGCCCCAAGGGCCTGAAACTGCCGCGCGACGTCTACTCCAACATCTTCCTGGGCAAGATCACCAAGTGGAACGATCCGCAGATCGTGGCCGCCAACCCGGACCTGAAACTCACCGATATGCCGATCACCGTGGTCGTGCGTGCCGACTCCAGCGGCACCACCGCGGTGTTCACCAAGCACCTGGCTACCATCAACCCGGCGTTCAAGGCTGACCTGGGCGAGGGCAACACCGTCAACTGGCCTGCCAGCGACAAGTTCATCAAGTCGCCCAAGAACGATGGCGTGACTGCCACCGTGCGCCAGACCCCGGGCGCGATCGGCTACATCGAATACGGCTTCGCCAAACTGGCCAAGGTCGACTTCGCCGTGCTGCAGAACAAGGCTGGCAAGTACGTGGTACCGAACGCCGAGAGCGGCGCCGAGGCCCTGGCCGCGGTGAAGATGCCGGAAAACCTGGTGGCCTGGCTGCCGGACCCCGAGGGCGAGAAGTCCTACCCGATCACCACCTACACCTGGATGATCTTCCGCAAAGACAACGGCAACCCGGCCAAGGCCAAGGCCATGCGCGACATGATCGAGTACAGCCTGACCGAAGGCCAGAAGATCGCCGACTCGATGGGCTACATCCCGCTGCCGCCGTCGGTTGTCGAGCAGGTTCGCAAAGCCAGCGCCAACATTCAGTGACAGACGCGGGACCTCGCTCGGCAACGGCTTGACGGCCCTGGCCGGCGAGGTCTTCTTCCACACCCCGGAACTTATCGATGAACAGCCCTTTCGTTGTACCGGATAACCCGGACTCAGCCTGCCAGCCGCCTTCGACGAAGGACTTTCTGGTCGACCGCACGTTTCGTGCGCTTGCGCGCGTCGGTGTGGTACTGATTCTGGCCGTGGTATTTGCCCTGATTTTCGAAGTAGGGCGCAAGGCACTGCCCGGCATGGAAAAACATGGCTTCGACGTGCTGTTCGGCAGCGTGTGGGACGTCAACCAGGGCAAGTACGGCATTCTGCCGGCCATCTGGGGTACGCTCTACAGCGCCTTCATCGCACTGGTCATCGCCGGTATCTTCGGCATCAGCATGGCGATCTTCCTGACCCAGGATTTCCTTCCAACCAAGCTGGCTTCCGTGTTTCGTACCATCGTCGAGCTCCTCGCTGCCATTCCCAGCGTGGTCTACGGCCTGTGGGGCATCTATGTGGTGATCCCGGCCATTCGTCCGCTGACCACCTGGCTGCACACCGAACTGAGCTGGATCCCCTTTTTCGGCACATCGCTGAGCGGACCGGGCCTGCTGCCCGCCGCGCTGGTGCTGGCCATCATGATTCTACCGACCATCGCTGCCGTCTCTCAGGATGCCCTGACCGCCGTGCCGATGAAAACCAAGCAAGCGGCCTACGGCATGGGCACCACCCACTGGGAAGCGATCCTCAAGGTCATGGTGCCGTCTGCCGCGACGGGCATTTTCGGCTCGCTGGTGCTGGGCCTGGGCCGGGCCCTGGGTGAAACCATGGCCCTGGCGATGCTGGTGGGCAATGCCAACAACATCTCGCTGTCGCTGTTCGCACCGGCCAACACGCTGGCCGCACTGCTGGCGCTGAACTTCCCGGAAGCCGGGCCGGGCGAGATCGAAGTGCTGATGTACGCAGCCCTGGTGCTGATGCTGATCACCCTGATCGTCAACGTCATCGGCTCCATGCTCATGGTCTACGCACAACGGGGGACTAAATGATGAACAGCCTGAGCACGCCCACCGCCGCCTTGCCCAGTCTGCAACGCAAGTTCGAAGGCCGCGCCCTGCGCAGTCTGGTGCTGACGACTCTGGTCTGGGCGGGCGCGCTGATTGCCAGCGTGCCGCTGCTGTCGGTGCTGTACATGCTGATCACCCGCGGTGGGGCGCGTTTGAGCCTCGAGGTGTTCACCGAACTGCCACCGACCGGTTTCGAAACCGGCGGTGGCTTCGGCAACGCCATGGCCGGTACCTTCGTGATGGTCGGCATCGCTGCGGCGATCGCCGTGCCGGTCGGCATCATGGCGGCGGTGTTCCTCGCCGAACTGGGTCCCGACAGCAAGCTGGCCAACGCTGCGCGCTTCGCGGCGAAGATGCTCACCGGGCTGCCGTCGATCCTGGCCGGGGTATTCGCCTATGCGCTGGTGGTGATGACCACTGGTACCTATTCGGCCCCTGCGGGCGGTGTGGCCCTGGCGGTGTTGATGCTGCCGATCGTGGTGCTGACCGCCGAAGAGTCGATGAAGATGGTGCCCAAGGTGATGAAAGACGCCGCCTATGGCATGGGCTGCACGCGCTCCCAGGTAATCTGGAAGATCATTCTGCCCACCGGCATGCCAGCGATTCTTACCGGGGTCATGCTCGCCGTGGCACGCGCCGCCGGGGAAACCGCGCCGCTGTTGTTCACCGCGCTGTTCAGCAACTACTGGATCTACCACGACGGCAGCCTGGCGGTCATGAACCCCACCGCTTCCCTGGCCGTACTGATCTACAACTTTTCCGGCATGCCCTTCGACAACCAGTTGGAGCTCGCCTGGGCGGCCTCCCTCGTGTTGGTGATGATCGTGCTGTTTGTGAACATTGTCAGTCGTGTTTTCGGCAAGCCCAAGTTCTGAGAATGGGAGCACCTATATTGTGAGTGTACTATCCGTGCAAAAAGCCGTCCCGTTCGCGACCCAGGCACCTGTGGTCATGGACTGCAAGCTCGACAAGATTTTCTACGGCAACTTCATGGCCGTGCGTGACAGCCACGTGCCCATCGAGAAGAACAAGATCACCGGCTTCATCGGCCCCTCGGGCTGTGGCAAGAGCACCGTGCTGCGCAGTTTGAACCGCATGAACGACCTGGTGAAAGGCTTTCGCTTCGAAGGCCACGTGCACTTCCTGGGTCAGGACGTGTACGGCAAGGGCGTGGACCCGGTGGTGGTGCGCCGTTACATCGGCATGGTGTTCCAGCAGCCCAACCCGTTTTCCATGAGCATCTTCGACAACGTCGCCTTCGGCCTGCGGCTGAACCGCTACAAGGGCGACCTGGGCGATCGGGTCAAGCACGCGCTGCAGGGTGCCGCGCTGTGGGACGAGGTCAAGGACAAGCTCAAGGTCAGCGGCCTGTCGCTGTCCGGCGGCCAGCAACAGCGTCTGTGCATCGCCCGCGCCATTGCCACCGAGCCCGAGGTGCTGCTGCTCGACGAGCCGTGTTCGGCGCTCGATCCGATCGCCACGCGCCGGGTCGAGGAACTGATGGTGGAGCTCAAGAAGGACTACACAATCGCCCTGGTCACCCACAACATGCAGCAGGCCATCCGCGTCGCCGACACGACCGCGTTTTTCTCGGTGGACATCTCCCAGGGCACGCGCACTGGATACCTGGTGGAAATGGGCCCGACCGCGCAGATCTTCGAGAACCCGCGCGAACAGATGACCGGTGATTACATCAGCGGCAAGTTCAGCTGACCGATGGCAGGAAGCCCTCGTTTTGTCTCACTCCTCAAGGATTCAGGATCATTCATGTCGGTAACCCGTCGTCTTGATTTGGCCGCGATCGAACGAGCCCTGCGTGAAGTGCAGGGCCGCTTCGCCGAGCTCAGCAAGCACTTCACCGAGCAGCGTGATCCGTTGACCGACGAGGTGGTGGAGAACGTCCTGGCCGGCTACGCCCTGGTCGACGACTACGTGGCGCAGGGAGTAGACCTGTTCGATCTGCAACAGGTCAACCTCATGCTGGAGATCAACGCCACCGTGCTCTGCGGGCGTGATCCGGCGCGCCGCGTCGAGTTCGCCCAGCACCTGGCCGCCACGGAAGAGCATTTCTTCAACAACACCGAAGGCGGCATCAAGGACCTCTACAACTGGTACTGCACCTACCGCAGCGAGTCGGTCTGGAAGCGTGCGGCAGGTGTATACGTGCGCATTCTGAGCAAGCCGCAGCTGTTCATCGAAGGCAACAACCGTACCGGCTCGCTGATCGTCAGCTACCTGCTGATCCGCGCAGGGCTACCACCTTTCGTGCTCTCGGTGGATAATGCGCCGGGCTATTTCAACCCCTCGTCGGTGATCCGCAATTCCGCCAAGCATGGCGTCAAGGCGCTTTACGAATTGCCCAAGATCAAGAAGAAGTACGCCGCCTTTCTCGAAGAACAGGCGCCGGACCCGAAAAAGTTCTTCCTCACTCACAAGCAGCTGGCGCTGCATGAGGGCAGGGGACGATGAATCCGACACTCGACAAACGTGGCTCAAACCGATGTGGCAAGCGATCACAGGTCTTATTCCGATGAATCCGTTCAACCGTCCGCGCGTGCGTATTTCATTCGACATCGACGACACCCTGGCATGCCTGCCCCATCACAGTGAAGCCGAGCGCAGCTGGCTGCCGGGCTTCGTTCACCGCTGGCTGGGTGAGCCACTGCGTATCGGCACCCGCTCGTTGACCCGTGAACTGCGCCGTCAGGGTTGCAGCATCTGGGTGTACACCTCGTCGGGCCGCACGCCGGCCTACATCAAGCGCTGGCTGCTGCTGCACGGCATTCGGGTGGATGGCGTGGTCAACAGCGAGGTCCACAGCCGGGCCCTGGCCAGCCATGGCATGAGCCTGTCGCCCTCGAAGTTTCCGCCGGCCTTCGATATCGACCTGCACGTCGACGACTCCGAAGGCGTGGAAAGCGAGGGCCACGAGCACGGCTTTCGCGTGGTCGTGGTCCGTCCCGATGACGAACGCTGGACGCACCGCGTGCTGGATGCGGTGGCCGTGGTCCAGGCGCAACTGACCCGTCAGCAGCAGCCTGTACGCCAAGCCCAGCCGGTCCGCCAGCGCGTCCAGGTCTATACCCGAAGCCCCAGGCTAGCCCTACACCGATGATTCCTGCGGCCCGTAAAGACGTGTCGCAGCGAAGGCCTCCGCGTCTGTTTCCTGATACTTCTTCATGCGCCGCCACAGGGTCGTGGTGCTGATCTGCAACAGCCGCGCCGCCTGTTCGCGGTTGCCTCGCACGCTCTGCAACGTGTCGAGCAGCACCTGCTGCTCGCTGCGGGCAATTCCAGGGGTGGCTGGGGCGGGCGGGGGCAAGTCTTCCAGTGCTTCTTCCACCCAGGCGCCGCTCATGTCGCGGCCCTGGCTCATGACCGCCAGACGTTCGACGATATTGCCCAGTTGACGAATGTTGCCCGGCCATTCGTGGGCGCTCAGCCGCGCCAGTAGCTGCGGCCCAGGGTGCGCAGCGGGGATGCCAGAGCTGGCCAGCAGGTGCGTGACCAGTTCCGGAATGTCCTGCCGGCGTTCGCGCAGGGCAGGCAGTTGCAGTTTGAGCACGCAGATGCGGTAGAAGAAGTCCTCGCGAAACAACCCCTGGGCGACCAACTGCGGCAGGCGTTTGTTGCTGGCGGTGATGATGCGAATGTCCACCGGCGTGATCTTGTCGTCGCCGATTCGCACCACCTTGCGCTCCTGCAGCGTGCGCAGCAGTTTGAGCTGGATTTCCGCCGATGTTTCGCTGATCTCGTCGAGAAAGATCGTGCCGGTGTGAGCCAGTTCGAACACGCCGGCCTTGCCCTCGGCCAGGGCACCGGTGAAAGCGCCTTTCACGTAGCCGAACAGCTCGCTCTCCAGCACGCCAGGCGCGAAGGCTGCGCAGTTGATCGCCACGAACGGGCCGTGGCGGCGTTTCGAGGCGTTGTGAATGCTCTGGGCAAACAGCTCTTTGCCGGTCCCGGTTTCGCCTTCGATCATCACCGTGCTGTCCACGGCAGCAAAGGTCTGCGCCAGCCGCTTGGCCTTGGCCAGTGCCGGACTGCTACCGATGATCGAAGCGAAGGTGTTTTCAGCCACGTGCTGGCGCGCCAGTTGCCGGCGCATTTTCTGCTCGATGGCTTTGATTTCAGTCTGCTTCTGCAGGGTTGCGACGGCGCCGATCACCTGTTGGCCGAGGGTGATCGGCGCGATGCTCAGGGTCAGCGACAGGCGCCCCAGATTGATCAGGGCGCCACGCACCGCCTCGCCCTTGTCCAGCACCCGGGCGAAGTAATCCTGGGGCAGCAGACCGGCCACCTTGTCGCCGCAGCCGACGGCTCCCAGGTACTGGGTGGCGACGTTGTTCATGTTGGTGATGACCCCGTCGCTGTCGATGCTGAAAATGCCTTCGGACACGCAGTCGAGGATCGAGCGAATCAGCTCGTAGCGGCCCTGCAGTTCCAGGCGCTTGTGCAGACGCTCCTGCTCGATGCGCAGCAGGTGCAGGGCTTCGTCGATGGCATCGAAAGCGGCGTCGGCATCGGCCTCGGACATCACGTAGCGCAGGCCGCGTGCCCTGACGGCCGGCTCCAGCGACAGACCACCGATGGCCACTTCGATGCCTTCGGCCTGCAGACGGTCGAGTTGCATGTCGGTGCTCTGGGCGCTGCCGAACGGGTCGATCGAGCAGATGGTCACCGCCGGCATGAAAGGCCGGGCCTTTTCCAGGATGGCGGCGTAACCGTCCGAAGTGGCGAGGAAGGCGATTCGCTGCGACACCTTCAGCGCCTGGTGGTAGGCATTGATGCAATCGAAAAAGGTATGACGCACCTCCACGATCGGCACCGGGAAGCGCTCGCGCAGCACGCTGGCGGTCTTGCCGCGGCTGATCAGCACACTGGCCCCCGCGTCGAGCGCCTGCTGCGCCATCAATACCGCCTGGTGCTGCGCGGCCTCCACCACGGCCACGGTCAGGCCTCGTCGTTCCAATACCTGGTTCATCACGGCGGTGAGGGTGGAGGACGGTGAGATGACAGCCAGTTTGCCCTGCATGGGAGGCGTCCTTCTTGTTGGAGTTGTCATGGATCGATGGCGCGCATTGCACGTTAGGGGCTGATGAAAGCTTTTGCAATCAACTGAAATGACTCAGCAGGCGAGCGGACTGCAGTCTTGTATTCCCGCCGAACTTAACTCACTGATCCTGCTGGATAAAAACTCCACCAGCGAAGTTTGGCACATGCCTTGCTCCCACTCCTTCAATAACAATACAAAGAAGGAACACACGGATGAAACTGGTCTTCATCGGGTTTGGCGAAGCCGCCTACCACCTGGCCACCGGTCTGCACACCCAAGCCGATCTGCAACTCGGCGCCTACGATGCCCACGCAGACGATCCCCAGCGCGGCGCGGCGATCCGCCAGCGTGCCGAGCACACCCGAGTCACACTCTTCGACTCTCTGGAAAACGCCTGCCAAGGCGCCCGCTTCATCCTCTGTCTGACCAGCGCCAGCAGCGCCCTGGCAGTGGCCGAGCGCATCCTGCCGCTGCTCGTAGCCGGGCAAACCTATGTCGACATGAACTCGGCCGCGCCCACCGTCAAGCAGGCCATCGACGCATTGCCCAGGGCGGAAGGCGTGGCGTTCTGCGACGCCGCGGTCATGGGCACGGTGCCCGGCAACAATCACCGCGTGCCCATGTTGCTGGCAGGTGAGGGCGCATCGGTTTTTGCCGAAACGTTCACGCCCCACGGCATGCGTCTGACCGTGCTCGACGCCGAGGCGGGCGCCGCGTCGGCGATCAAGATGCTCAAAAGCGTGGTGATGAAAGGCCTGCCGCAACTGCTGATCGAAGCCTTTCAGGCGGGGGAGAAGTTCGGCGTGCTCGACACCCTGGTCGAGTCGCTGGGCGAATCCCTCGATGGTAAGACCGTCGAGCAACTGGCCAACACCTTTACCGCCCGCACCCTGATCCACGCCAAGCGCCGTAGCGCCGAAATGGACGATGTGGTCGCCACCCTCGAAGACGCCGGGGTTGACGCCACCATGTCCCGGGCCAGCCATCGCCAGCTGGAAAAGCTCGCCGCCACCGACTGGCACACGCAACTGGGCGAGAACGGCAGCGAACTGGACTACCGCGCCGCCATTCGCCACCTGGTCAACCATCGCTGAGGACAATTCCATGAATACCGAACACTATCTGCCCCTGCCTGAACGGATCCCTCAAGACCTGCTCGACCGATTCCGCAAGCTCAGTCCCGCCCAATTGTGCGATGGCATGGCCAAGCTGGGCATCGCCCGCAACGGCGCCATGGACGCCGACCTGATGCCGCTCGACGAGCGCAAGATCATGCTTGGCACCGCGTACACCGTCGACACCGAAGACGGCGACAACTTTCCGATTCACGTGGCCGTGTATCAGGGGCAGCCGGGCTACGTGCTGGTGGTGGCCGGCAAGGGCTACCCGGGGCGGGCCTACATCGGCGACCTGATGGCGGGCGCTGCGCAGGCCGTCGGCCTCACCGGGCTGGTCATCGATGGCTGCGTGCGCGACAAGGTGCCGCTCGCAGAGCTGGACATCCCCGTCTACGCCAAAGGCTTCATGCAGCGCAGTCCGGGCAAGCAGGGGCCCGGCAAGATCAACACCACCGTGACCTGCGCCGGCGTCGAGGTCGCAGCGGGCGATCTGGTGTTCGGCGATTACGACGGCGTTACCGTGGTGCCGCGGGCACGCCTGCTGGAAGTGCTCGAAGCATCGGAAAAGAAGAGCGCCTACGAAGAGCAGCGCCGTGAAGTGATCGACCACTACGTGCGCTGCCGCGATAGTGGCGAGCCGCTGCCCGAGCTGGCACCGGACTGGGTCACTCAATTGCTGCAGGGCCGCTGAGGCCAGTCAGGCTCGGCGGCCAAGGCCGGGCCTGCGCAACAGACGCTGCTTCTCACGATAAAAATAATAGGTGGAGACGTTCGGATGCTGACCATTCTGGGCTATACGTTGATCACGTCGTTCCTGCTGCTGGTGATCAAGCAGAAACTTTCGCCTTTCACTGGCTTGATCGTCGTCTCACTGGCGGTCGGGGTGCTGGTGTGCCTGCTCAGCGGTGTGCCGCTGGAGATGATCATCAAGTGGATCAGGGAGGGCCTGTTCTATTCCCAGGGCGCAGACGGCAAGGTCTCCCTGGGCACCGTGAACCCGACGGTGATGATTCTGTTCGCCGTGCTGTATTTCAGCCTGATGATGAACGTGGGGCTGTTCGACCCGCTGTGCACCTATCTCATCCGCAAGGCCAACGGCGACCCGCTGAAGATCATCCTGGTGACGGCATTCACGTCCTCGGTGGTGACCCTGGACGGTGACGGCACCACCACCATCCTGATCATCACCACCGCGTTCCTGCCGCTGTACAAGCAGATGGGCATGAAGCTGTCCAACCTGGCCATGCTGATCATCCTGCCGTGCGGGCTGGGCAACTGCCTGCCCTGGGGCGGCCCGTTGGCACGGGCAGCGGCGGTGCTCAACCTGGAGGTCAACACGCTGTTCGTGGCGATCCTGCCGATTCTGGGGGTGTCGTTCATCTACGTGTTCGGCATGGCGTATCTGATGGGCATCAAGGAGCGCAAGCGCCTAGGCTTCGTTGCCGGTGAAAAGGTCATTGTCACCGCCGAGCAGATCGCCGACATGGTCACGGTCATCGAAGACCACGACAAGGAACTGAAGCGGCCCAAGCTGTTTCTGTTCAACCTGGCACTGACGGTAGCCATGCTGGTGATCCTCATCGCCGGCTGGGCCAGTGGCGCGGTGGTGTTCATGCTGGGCACGGCGCTGGCACTGACCGTCAACTACACCGCGGTGGAGCAGCGCGAGCGCATCACCGCGAACGGCGGCGATGCCGTGGCGGTGGCATCGATCATTCTGGCGGCGGGCTGCTTTCTCGGCATCTTCAACGGCAGCGGCATGGCCGGCGCGGTGGCCGAGCACATGGCCAGCCTGATTCCCGAGTCGATGGGCAGCCACACGGCGCTGATCTTCGCTTTCCTCGGCGCGCTGGCCTGCTATGCCCTGCCGGTGGACGCCTACTATTTCGGCATCCTGCCGGTGGTCGCGCCGATCGCATACAGCTTTGGCATCACCCCCACCGAAATCGGCGTCGCTTCGTTCATGGGCCAGGCGCTGCGCTACGCCAGCCCCACCGTGGCCTGGCTGTTCCTGCTGATGAACCGCACCGAGATGACCTTCGGTGAATACCAGAAGGAGTTCTTCAAGTGGTCGCTGCCGATGTTCGGGATCTTTCTGGTCACGGCCATCGTGACCGGCGAACTGCCGATCGGTTGAGTTCATTGGTTGGAGTTAATCGTGCCTGCGGTGAATTTCGACCAAGCGGCCGAGGGGCGAACCGGTCTATCCCTGTACAGCGAGTGCAGGGATACCCCCTGCGCCATCGTCGAGGGCAAAACGTGAACCCCGTATTCTAATTGACTGAAGCCGCCGACGCGCTGGGCTGCTGAATAGACGGCGTCGGCGGCTTCGCGGCCATGGACCGCTCCTACGGTGATATGCAGCCCTCCCGTAGGAGCGGTCCGTGGCCGCGAAGGGTTCAGCGCGATTCACCTGAACGCGCCAAGAGCTGTTCGACTTCTTCACGATTGGGTGCATAAGCGCCCGCATTGGCGCACGACACCGAAGCACATGCCGCAGAGAAGGCCAGGCGCGCCTGCGCCGCTTCGATGCCCAACAGGCCCGAAGCCAGCCAGCCTGCCATGCTCGCGTCGCCGGCACCCACGGTGTCGGCCACCTCGACGGCGATAGCTGCCTGCTCGACCTTGCTGCCCAGGGTGAACAACACCATGCCATCGGCGCCACGGGTGAACAGTACCTGAGCGTTCGCGTTCATCTCGCGCAGCCGCTGCAGGGCCTGTTCTTCGCTCAGGCCGGGATAGATCTGACGCAGGTCTTCATCCGACAGCTTGATGATGTCCGCCAGTTCCACCATGGCCGGAAAGGTCACCTCACGGTAACGGCTGTCCATCAGGTTGCGCCAATTGGGGTCGTAGCTGATCAGCTTGCCGTGTCGCTTCACCTGCCGAGCCACCTCCACCAGTCTGTCACCCAGTGGCTGGCGCGCCAGGCTGATGCAGCTGAAATGGCAGAGCTGCGCAGCTTCCAGCCAGCCCGCCGGCAGAAGCTGAACGTCGAAATGCAGATCGGCCTCGCCAGCGAAAAAATAACGGGGAGGGTGGCTGGAGGGCACGATCGCCACCAACGGATCGACGTCGATACGCTGCAGGAAACGCATGTCCAGGCCTGCGGCTTCGGACTGCTTGAACAGCTCATCCCCCAGCGAATCGGTACTGATCGAACCGGCGAACGCCGTCGATACCCCGAGGCGACTCATCGCCCGCGCCACGTTCCACGGCGCGCCACCCGGATAGCCCTGCCAGCGCCCAGGTGCGTGTTGGACCAGATCGGTGAGTGCTTCACCAAACACCACGACTGCGGGTAGTTGCCTGTTCATCCAGCTTCCTCTTGTTATGTGGGGCGTCGCTCGAATGGATCGAACGCGGAGCCGGGCAACATCGCCGCGGGCATCCGCAAAGTTTCGGCAACATACTCTGAAAGGCCGGGGCGCTGGTAGCCTGGTTTTTGCACGGTGTTGATACTTTTTTGCCAGCGGGTTCAGTCGCGTACACCGCTGCGGCTGCAGCGTCGGCCCGGTTGCAGCGTCCGTCAGCGCTCATAGATCATTTTCCCAGTGTGCGCTTTATCCACTCGTACAGTTTGCTGCCCTCGACCGACAGCTCGCCACCCGTGCGGCGGCACAGATAGTACGCGCGCCCATCGTCGATTTCCCGCGGCGACAGCCTGATCAGTTCGCCCGAGGCCTCCAGGTGCGCCACCATCGGCGCCCGCAACAGGCCGCAACCCAAGCCCGTGAGCGTTGCGGTCAGCGTCAGTTGGCCGTCTTCGAACAGCATGCCTTGCAGTGCGCCAGGGTGTTTGGTACCGCCTTCGGCAAACCACTGCGCCCAGGTGCCGCGCTCTTCATCGTGCAGCAGCGGCACCTGGCGCAGATCTTCCAGGCTGTCCAGTGGGCCACGGGCGGCGTGAAAATCCCGGCTGCAATAGGGGGTGAGCGCGCCGCTGAGCAGCAGCTCGCTATGGTAGCCAGGCCAGTGCCCGGTACCGAATCGGATCGACAGGTCCGCCGCATCGCTGGGATAACTGCGGTGGTTCGCGTACGTCACGTTGATGTCCAGCCCCGGGTTCTCCTGAAGGAACATCGGCAGGCGTGGAATGAACAGGTTGAAGCCGAACATGGGAATCATGCTGATGGTGATCTGCCGCAGTGCGGATTTTTCGCGCACATGTTCAGTGGCGCTGCGCAGCACCGCAAACGCGGAGCGGATGGCCCGGTAGTATTCGCGGCCCTCTTCGGTCAGCACCAGGTTGCGCCCCTGACGTATGGTCAGTGGCTGTTGCAGGAAGGTTTCCAACAAGCGCAACTGATGACTGACCGCAGAGGGTGAAATGTCCAGTTCGCGTGCGGCGGAATTGACCCCACCGTGACGGGCGAAGGCTTCGAACGTGCGCACGGCACGCAGCGGGGGATCGTTGGGTAATTGTTCTAAAATATTCATGTATTGAATTTAGCACGTCTTCGAAATGTGTGGAAACCCCTGATTTTATTCATCTATTGAGCTGTACATTGCGTTAAATCAGATGGAATAAGCTTAGTAGAATTAGAGAGTTGATAAAAACAGAATAGATTATTACTGTGCCGCGGTCGTCGTCTTCGGAATGGTTCAACACCATGGATACCTTCATCCAGCAGGTGCTCAACGGGCTCTTGCTCGGCAGCCTGTATGCCTTGATCGCCCTGGGCTACACCATGGTCTACGGGATCTTGCGTATCATCAACTTCGCCCACGGCGATCTGCTCATGGTCGGTGCCCTGGTGGGCCTGTCTTCACTGCAGGGGTTGCAGGCTGCACTGCCTGACTTGCCTGGCGTGGTCCAGCTACTGCTGGCAACGCTCCTGGCCATGGCCAGCTGCGCGGTACTGGCCATCGTGATCGAACGCGTAGCCTACCGCCGCCTGCGGCAGGCGCCACGGTTGGCGCCGCTGATCAGTGGAATCGGCGTGTCATTGCTGCTGCAAACCGTGGCCATGCTCATATGGTCGCGCAATCCACTGATGTTTCCCCAACTGCTGCCGCTCGACCCCATCCAGGTAACACCCGGCCCCACGGGCGCGATCACCAATGCGACCGCGCTGACGAGCATCGCTGTTGCCTTGGCGGTGATGGCTGGTTTGTGGCTGCTGGTTGAACGCACCCGGCTGGGCCGGGCCATGCGCGCGGTGGCGGAGAACCCGCAGGTGGCAAGCCTGATGGGCATCGATCCCGATCGCGTTATCGTCATCACCTTTGCCGTAGGCGGCGCGTTGGCAGCATTGGCTGGCGTGATGATGGCCAGCAACTACGGAAGCGCCAACTTCTATATGGGGTTTCTGCCGGGCATCAAGGCGTTCACCGCAGCCGTGCTGGGAGGCATCGGCAACCTGCGCGGCGCCATGCTTGGTGGCATCTTGCTGGGTCTGATCGAAGCGCTGGGCACCGGTTATCTGGGGCAGGCCACGGGTGGCGTGCTGGGCAGCAACTATCAGGACGTGTTCGCGTTTCTGGTGTTGATCGCGGTGCTGGTCCTGCGGCCCTCGGGCATCCTGGGCGAACGTCTGGCCAGCCGCGCATGAACGGTCTATCGATAGGATCCGTTGCCAAGGCACGAGCCGGAGGGCTGTTGCTGGCCGTGGCCGTCTTGCTGGCACCCTGGGTAGTGGGGCAGGCCGGTGGCAATTCCTGGGTGCGGACCCTGGACTTTGCGCTGCTCTACCTGATGCTGGCGCTGGGGCTGAACATCGTCGTGGGCTATGCCGGTCTGTTGGACATGGGGTTTATCGCGTTCTACGCGGTGGGCGCCTACTTGACTGCGCTGTTGGCCTCGCCGCATCTGACGATGCACTTCGCCTTGCTGGCGGACTGGTTCGGACCGGGGCTGCATGTCGGCATCGGTTGGCTGGTGCCGTTGGCCGCACTGCTGGCAGCCGGCGTCGGTGTACTTCTGGGCGCGCCGACCCTGCGCTTGCGCGGTGACTACCTGGCCATCGTTACCTTGGGCTTCGGTGAAATCATTCGTGTACTGATGCGCAACCTGGATCGCCCGGTGAACATCACCAACGGTGCCAAAGGTATTTCCTCGGTGGATCCGGTCAGCCTGTTCGGTTTCAGCCTGGCGCGAACCCAGGATGTATTGGGTCTGCGCCTGCCCTCGGTCTACCTCTACTATTACCTGTTCGCCGCCTTGGCGTTGGCGATCGTATTCATCTGCATGCGCCTGGAGAATTCGCGTATCGGCCGCGCCTGGGTCGCGATTCGGGAGGACGAAGACGCCGCCAAGGCCATGGGTATCGACACCGTGCGTTTCAAATTGCTGGCCTTTGCCATGGGCGCTGCATTCGGTGGCGTGAGCGGCGCCATGTTTGCTTCGTTTCAGGGTTTCGTGTCGCCGGAGTCGTTCAGCCTCAACGAATCCATCGTGGTATTGGCCATGGTGGTGCTGGGCGGTATGGGCCACATTCCGGGCGTGGTGTTGGGCTGCCTGTTGCTGGCGGCATTGCCCGAACTGCTGCGCGCCAGTCTGGCACCGCTGCAACAGGCCCTGTTCGGTTATGTGCCGGTCGATCCAGAGATCATCCGCCAGTTGATCTACGGCCTAGCCCTCATCCTGGCGATGCTGTACCGACCGGCCGGGCTGTGGCCGGCATCGGGAGGTGGACGATGAGCGCACCTGTATTGCAGATCGAACAGGTCAGCATGCGCTTCGGCGGAGTACTCGCGCTCGACGACGTCAGCCTGAACATCACGCCAGGTCATGTGCATGGATTGATCGGGCCCAACGGGGCGGGCAAGACCACCTTCTTCAATGTGATCACCGGGCTGTACCAGGCCGAGCAAGGGCGCTTCCTGCTCGACGGCGTTGCCTACCGGCCGACGCAGGTGCACAAGGTGGCACAGGCTGGAATCGCCCGTACGTTCCAGAACATTCGCCTGTTCAAAGGCATGACGGTCCTGGAAAACGTCATGGTCGGGCGCCATGTGCGCACCCACAACGGCCTGTGGGCTGCCCTGACACGGCACCGCCGCGCGCGTGACGAAGAGCGCGAAACCCGCGACACGGCGCAGGAGCTGCTGGATTACGTCGGCATTGGCCAATGGGCCGACAGCCCAGCCGATTCACTTTCATATGGGCATCAGCGTCGTCTGGAAATCGCCCGTGCGCTGGCCACCGGACCCAGGTTGCTGGCGCTCGATGAGCCAGCAGCCGGCATGAACGCCACCGAGAAGCTTCAGCTGCGCAGCCTGCTGGAGAGAATTCGCGATGACGGACACACCGTGCTGCTGATCGAGCATGACGTGAAACTGGTGATGGGCATCTGCGACCGCATCAGCGTCCTGGACTACGGTCGGGTGATTGCCGAGGGCGCGCCCGATGAGGTCCGTCGACACCCGGCTGTGATCCAGGCCTACCTGGGAGGAGGCGCTCATGTCTGACGTGCTGCTGGATATTCGCGACCTGCGCGTGCGGTACGGCGCCATCGAAGCGGTGAAAGGCATCGATCTGCACGTCAATGCCGGCGAGCGCGTCACTCTCATCGGCGCCAACGGCGCAGGCAAGACGTCGACCCTCAAGGCGTTGGCCGGCCTGTTGCCCATGGCCTCTGGCGACATCCGATTCGACGGTCATTCCATTCGCGCGGTTCCGGCCCACCGCCTGCCCCGGCAGGGCATTGCCCTGGTGCCGGAGGGGCGCGGCATCTTTGCCCGCATGAGCGTGCTGGAGAATCTTCAGGCTGGCGCCTACCTGAGGCGTGACCGCGAGCGAGTCGATGAAGACATGGAAGGGCTGTTCGAGCATTTTCCGCGTCTGCGCGAGCGCCTGGGTCAGTCCGCCGGGCTGTTGTCCGGCGGCGAGCAACAGATGTTGGCCCTGGCTCGAGCGCTGCTGTCACGTCCACGGCTGCTGATTCTGGATGAACCGTCGATGGGCCTTGCGCCCATCATGGTCGAGAAGATCTTCGCGGTGATAGACGCGGTGTGCCAGGCCGGCATGACGCTGCTGTTGGTGGAGCAGAACGCTCGCCTGGCGCTGCAGGTGACCGACCGCGCCTATGTAATGGACAGCGGTCGCATCCATCTCACTGGCAACAGTGCTGCACTGCTCAATGATCCCGGCATCCGCGAGGCCTATCTGGGTGAATGAACGCTCGATCGGATGACGATGGCGCAGGTGTTCCTCCCCGATCTTTTTTCGAACTTTGCTGCACCTTCGACGCTACCGGACGGCCGGCGTGTTCCGACCCGCGTATGACTGGCATCGCCAGCCCGAGAACCACAGGAAATCGACATGAAACGTTCTACTCCATTCAAACGCGCCGCCGTCATCGGACTGGCCCTCAGCGGCCTGGCCAGCGCCATCGCCCAGGCCGATCAGGAAGTACTGATTGGCCTGGCCGGCCCCCTGACCGGTCCCTCTGCCCGTATCGGCAAAGATCTGGAAAACGGCGCACGCCTGGCCATCAGTGACGCCAATGCGCGGCACATCAAGATTGGTGGCCAAGCCGTTACCTTCAAACTGTTGAGCGAAGATGACCAGTCCGACCCGCGCACTGCGGTGACCGTGGCCCAGCGTCTGGTAGACGCCGGCGTCGTTGGCGTAGTGGGGCACTGGAACACAGGCACCAGCATTCCGGCGGCACGGGTCTACCACGATGCCGGTATTGCCCAGGTAGCACCGGTCGCCACCGGCCATGCGTACACCCAGCAGGGCTTCGATACCAGTTTCCGCATCATGGGCCATGACGACGACGGCGGTCAGGTAGCGGGCGATTACGCGCTCAAGACGCTGAAAGCGCAGCGTATTGCCGTCATCGATGACCGTACCGCCTTCGGACAAGGTTTGGCTGACCAGTTCGTCAAGTCGGTCGACAACCACGCAGGCCACGTTGTCGCCCGCGAATACGTGGACGACAAGACCGTCGATTTCAGCCCGGTGCTGACGACGCTCAAGGCGCAGAATCCGGACCTGATCTTCTTCGGCGGCGTCGATGCTCAGGCGGCTCCTTTGGCACGTCGCATCAAGCAACTGGGCATCAATGCCACGTTGATGGGCGCCGGTGGTTTCGTCAGCCAGACGTTCCTGGAACTGGCGCAGAAAGACGGAGAAGGCGTAACGGCACTGGAGCCGGGCCTGGCGGTGTCGCAGATGCCGGGTGGCAAGGCTTTCGAACAGGCCTACCGCGAGCGTTTCAAGGCGCCCATCGAATTGCACGCGCCGTTTGCTTACGACGGTGTCGGCGTCCTGATCGCCGCCCTGGAAAAAGCCGACTCGGTGGATCCGGCCAAGTACTTGCCGGTCTTGCGTGCAAGTCAGTATTCAGGAGTCACCGGCACCATCGCCTTCGACGCTCAGGGCAACCTCAAGGACCCTTCGTTCACGGTGTACCAGGTCAAGGCCAATCAATGGCAGCCGGTCAGCGTGGCTCACGGCGAACAACAGTAACCAGAATGGCGCGGGCCAACCCGCGCCTTTGCAGGAGAAAGAGCATGAGCAGTCATGACGGTGAGTTGGGCATTCTGGCCCGTCGGCGCATCGAAGCCGAAATCATCAAGCCGATCTACGAGATTCTCAAACGCGAACACGGCCAGGCCCACGCCGCTGCGGTGATCGGCGAGGCCGTGGGCAACGCCGCGATCGAAGCAGGCCGACACTTCGCCGCACGTGAGCCTGAGGGTGCCGACCTGCAAAGTTTCGTCGAACTGCAGGTACTGTGGGAGAAGGACGATGCCCTGAAAGTCGAAGTCATCGCCAGCGATGCCCAACATTATGACTATGACGTGCAGCGTTGCCGCTATGCCGAGATGTACCACGAAATGGGCCTGGGCGAGATCGGCCATCTGCTCTCATGCAATCGCGACGAATTGTTCATCGTGGGCTATAACCCCGACATCGAGTTGACCCGTACCCAAACCATCATGGGCGGTGCGCCGCGCTGTGATTTTCGCTATCGCGCCAAGCCTCAGGAGGCTGGGTCATGAGCGCGGCGCTGCGAGTCGACGGCGAGCGTCTATGGGAATCGCTGATGACCATGGCCCAGCATGGCGCCACATCCGCTGGCGGCGTCTCGCGCCTGGCATTGAGCGATGAGGACCGCCTGGGCCGCGATCTTTTCGTGCAATGGGCGCGCGCGGCCGGCTGCAGCATTCGTGTCGACACCATGGGTAACATCTTCGCGCGCCGTGAAGGCACTGACCCCACCCTGGCGCCTGTACTGACCGGCTCACACGGCGACTCCCAGCCGGCTGGCGGCAAGTTCGATGGCATCTATGGCGTGCTGGCTGGCCTGGAAGTGCTGCGCACCCTCAACGATCAAGGTGTTCAGACGCGGCGGGCCATTGAGGTGGTCAACTGGACCAACGAGGAGGGTTCGCGCTTCGCCCCGGCGATGATCGCTTCCGGGGTCTATACCGGTGTCTTCGACCTGGCCTATGGTTTGTCGCGTACAGACGCGCAAGGCGTGAGCCTTGGGCAGGCGCTGGAGCACATCGGCTACGCGGGTAGCCATCCCTGCCAGGCCGGGCCGGTGCATGCGGCGTTCGAGTTGCACATCGAGCAGGGGCCGATCCTGGAGGCGCAGGATTTCACCATTGGCGTCGTAACCGGGGCGCAGGGGCAGCGCTGGTATGAAGTCGACCTGATCGGACGCAGCGCTCACGCCGGTACCACGCCAATGGACCATCGCCTGGATGCCCTGTTGGGATTTGCGCGAGTCGTGGAAGCGGTGAACGGCCTCGGTCTCGCCCATGGCGACGAAGGCCGCGCCACGGTGGGCATGGCGCAGATCCATCCCAACTCACGCAACGTGGTGCCGGGGCGGGTGCATTTCAGCGTTGAATTCCGTCATCCCGATGAGTACGCACTGGAGCAACTCGATGGCCTATTACGCACGGCGGTACGTGACATCGCCGAGGCCATAGGTCTGCACTGGCAAGTCGAGCAGATTTTCCAGTATGCCCCCATCGCGTTCGATGCCGACTGTGTGGATGTGGTCCGCAGCGCCAGTGAACAGCTGGGCTATCGCAGTCGTTCGATCATCTCCGGTGCCGGGCATGACGCCTGTTACCTGAACCGGGTGGCGCCCACCGCCATGATCTTCGTTCCCTGCGTGGATGGCCTGAGCCATAACGAGGCAGAGCACATCCACCCGCACTGGGCCGAAGCCGGCGCGAACGTGTTGTTGCAGGCGGTGTTGGGCAAGGCTGGGTGAGGGAAGGGGACTGGCCCGTATCCAATCATTCTGTTTGCAGCAATCTCATGACTCACGGACTGACCGGAGAAACCTTTAAAAACCTATACAGTTTTCCAGTTCTGTGACGATACAGGTGGCGAGGTGCCATGGATCAGGCCCGCCACCTGTATAGAGCTCTGTTCATGCCTGTCCTGTTTCCTTTGCGCCGCGATCGGCGCGCCTTGCAACAATTGCTGTCCGCCCTCACTCAGGGTACCGAACCTCAGCTGCGAGGGTGTGCCGCCGCCCCGGCGGTCAATCGCGCGCTGGAGGCCGTCAATCAATCCCGCAGCCACGCCGAAACACGGATTGCCGCCCTCGAAGCGGAACTTGAAACCGCCCGCGAACTGTTGCGCGAAACCGAACAGGCGGCTCGTGCCCACGAGGTCAGATTCGACCTGGTCAACCGCGCCTCCAGCGAAGGCTTGTGGGACATGGAGGTGGTGGCCGGCGACCCGGTCAATCCCAACAATCGCTTCTGGTGGTCGCAGCAGCTGCGCAACCTGCTGGGTTTCAATGACGAGCGTGATTTCCCCAACGTGCTGGCCAGTTGGGCAGATCGCCTGCATCCGCAGGACAAACAAGCGACGCTGGATGCCTTCGCACGTCACCTCAACGACAAGTCAGGCCACACGCCATACAAGGTGAAGAATCGCCTGGCGATGAAAGACGGCAGCTACCGCTGGTTCTACGCCCATGGCGAGACCCTGCGCGATGCCCAGGGCCGGCCTGTGCGGGTCGCCGGCTCGTTGCGCGACATTCACGATGAGCTGCAACGGGACCATGAGCACGAAGTGATCATCACGCGGTTCGAGCTGGCTCGGGAGATGCTGTCCGATGGCCTCTGGGACATGGAGGTGATCGCTGGGGATCCGGTCAACCCGAAGAATCCCTTCTGGTGGTCGACGCAATTTCGCAGGCTGCTGGGCTTCGAAACCGTCGAAGAGTTCCCCGATGTACTCGACAGCTGGGCCTCCAGACTGCACCCCGAGGACAAGGAACGCAGCCTGGCTGCTTTCGGCAGCCACCTGAACGATCGCTCGGGCAAGACGCCGTTCGACATCGAGTACCGGCTGAAGATGAAAACCGGCGAGTACCGCTGGTTCCGCGCTCGCGGCCAGACTCGTCGGGATGCGCAGGGCGCACCCCTGCGCGTGGTCGGCGCGCTGGTGGACGTCAATCTGCTGCACGAGCAGCAGGCGTTGCGCGAAGCGGAGGTGGAGCACCAGCGCACCCTGGAAGACAACATTGCGCAGCTGTCGCAGATCGTGTCCACCATCCAGAGCATCGCCAATCAGACCAACCTGCTGGCGCTGAACGCGGCCATCGAAGCAGCGCGCGCGGGCGAAGCCGGGCGCGGGTTCGCCGTGGTCGCGGACGAGGTGCGCAAGCTGGCTACGCGCACGACCGAAGCGACTGAGCAGGCGGCCGGGATGATTTCGCGGTAAAACCTCGTGGCCGGGCGCCTGTGCAAGGCGTCCGAGACGATCTCGGGTTGATAACATCATGACAAGGCGTGGGGTTTGGGTGTCCGACCCCTCTGTTCGTCTTCGTGATCACTGCGCCGAATACACCTTGATCTGCGATCTGCCCGCGCGCTTGGCCTGGTACAGCGCCTCATCCGCATGGCGCAGCAGCGTGTGCACGTCCTCGCCCGCTTCGGGGTAGAACGCGATGCCTATCGATGAGGTGGTGTGGATTTCCTGGCCCTTCACGTTCCACCGGTGGCTCAGGGATTCGCACAGGCGGCTGGCAACCTGAAGCGCCTGTGCCTGATCGGTGTGCGGTAGAAACGCAACGAACTCGTCGCCACCGATGCGACCGAACAGATCGCTTTCGCGCAGGCAGAGGCGGGTGCGTCGGGCGAAAGCGATCAGCAATTCGTCGCCGAGTTCGTGACCCCGCTGGTCGTTGATCAGCTTGAAGCGATCCAGGTCCATGTAGATGAGTGCCGAAGGCAGTGGGGTGCTGGCAGGCGTCGTGGTTTGAGCCAATGCATGGGCGATCAGATCGAGAATCCCCCTGCGGTTGGATATACCGGTCAAGGCATCCAGGTGGGCGAGGTTCTTGAAGCGTTCTTCGCTGGCTTGGAGGGCCTTCTCGGCAAGCTTGCGTTCGGTGATGTTGCGGCTGACGATCAGCAGCCGGTAGCGCGTGCCGTCGGCATTGAAGGAGGGCGTCTTGATGACCTCCCAGGTATTGATGCGGTTATCCTGACCCATGAAGGATTTTTCGACGATCGTTGCGCGGCGGTTGCGCCAGGCCAACTCGTCTGTCTCGATGTTGCGCGCGAAACCCTCGGCAAACTTCGGCTGCAAGGTGAGCAGTTCGGCATCGGTTATGCCGACGTAGTCGAAGCTGCTCATTTCGTAGGCGGCAAGGGCCGTCTTGTTGCAGAACAGCCATCGTCCGGCGCCGTCCTTGACGACGATGAACTCCTGAATGGCGTTCAGGAGGGACAGAAAATCTACGTGATCGGCATTCGGAGGCATGGTGGGGTGTTACCAGCGGGGCAGGGTAGCTTGATGAAAGGGTATCGGCTGCGGCTATGGGGTCTGAAGACCGGCTGTCGAAGGCTCGGCTCAGACTTCAGCCAGCAATTGCGCCAGCCGAGCATGCTCCCAGGTGCTCAAGAGTTCGATAGGATCGGTGCCGTACCGCTGGGCCGAGTCGAAGGCATACAGTCGGCCTTCAGGACTCTGGCAACGCTCGCAGTGGAAGCGAGCGTCGTCATGCTGATGGAAGGTAATGAGCCACCCATCGGCGCCGACCGTCAGCGTTGAGTCGAGGGTGTTGGCCCAGCACGCGTCGCCCAGACGGTATAACGTGCGAGTCCCCAAGGCGATGTCTCGAAGCAACTGGCAGGTTTCGCGTGCGGTGAGAGGAGTTACGGACACCAGAAGGCTGCCACTTGAAAAAAAGAAGGGCATGTTACAGGACTTTGGCGTATTGAACGGCTCATCACATCGAGAAAGGACAGCATGCCGATTCACTATTCAAGAAAGCTGACCGGCAGAGACCGCAGCAAGGCTGGCAACACGCAATTGGGATGTATCCTCGCGTTCGTTGCCGGAGCCATCAACGCAGGTGGATTTCTGGCCGTGCAGCAATACACGTCGCATATGACCGGTATCGTGTCGGCGATGGCCGATCATCTCGCTCTGGGTGCTTACGAGGTGGCCCTGGCAGGAATCGGAGCATTGTTTTCGTTTCTCGTTGGGGCGGCATGCTCAGCCATCATGGTGAACTTCGCTCGTCGTCATGACCTGCACAGCGAATACGCGTTGCCCCTTCTGGTAGAGGCCGGATTGTTGCTGTGCTTTGGTCTGCTGGGTGCTCGGCTCGCGGGGGTCGACGGCCTGTTCGTTTCCCTGACGGTGATGCTGCTGTGTTTCATCATGGGGCTGCAAAACGCGCTCATCACCAAACTCTCTGGAGCGGAGATACGCACGACTCATATCACGGGCATCGTGACCGATATCGGTATCGAGATAGGGAAGTTGCTGTATTGGAACGGCTCCAGTCCAATCAATCCGTTGAAGGTATCGGCAAACCTGCCGCGCCTGATGACTTTGACTTCGCTCCTGGGTTTTTTCTTTCTGGGGGGGCTGATCGGGGCACTGGGGTTCAAGACTATTGGCTATGTTGCAACGATTCCGCTGGCGTTGACGCTGATGTTGCTGGTTCTGGTGCCTGTTGCCGACGACCTGAATCGGTTTGCGAGAAACCGAAGCCGGTAAAATGTTCCCGTCATTGCTGCAAAACATCAGAGCCGAACGCCACCTGCGCCGAGGAACACCGCCGATGACTCCAGTCTCATCGGCGGATGACTTCACTGTCCGTTCTTGACCCGGCTCCACACCCGTGTGCGCAGACGGTCGTTTTCCAGAGGCATTGCCTCCAACACGAAGAGCTTCTTCATCACGCTCTCAGGCGGGTACACCATCGGATCGTCGAGGATAGCCTTGTCGGTCAGGGCCTCGGCAGCGGTATTGCCATTGGCGTAGTGCACGTGGTTGCTGATACCGGCCATCACTTTGGGTTCGAGCAGGTAGTTCAGAAACGCATAGCCGGCGGCCTCGTCAGGCGCATCGGCGGGCATGGCGACCATGTCGAACCACATCGGTGAGCCTTCCTTGGGAATGGCGTAGGCAATCTGCTGGCCATTCCCGGCTTCGCTAGCTCGGGCGGCGGCTTGCATCACGTCGCCGGAGAAGCCGACCACCAGGCACACGTCGCCGGTCGCAAGATCGCTGGTGTATTTGGAGTTATGGAAGTAACTCACATACGGACGCACCTTGAGCAGTAAGGCCTGCGCTTTCTCGTAGTCGGCCTTGTTTTTGCTGTGATGCGGCAGGCCAAGGTAGTTCAGGGCAATAGGCAGGATCTCGGGACCATTGTCGAGCATGGCCACGCCGCATTGGGCGAGTTTCTTCATGTTCTCGGGCTTGAACACGATATCCCACGAATCGATCGGCACGTCGCCCAGGACCGCCTTGACTTTGGCCACGTTGTAGCCGATGCCGGTGCTGCCCCACAGGTAGGGAAAACCGTAGCGGTTGCCAGGGTCGTTGGCCTCGAGCACCTTCATCAGGGTCGGGTTGAGGTTCTGCCAGTTAGGGAGCTTGCTTCGGTCCAGGGGTTTCAGCGCGCCGGCGGTGATCTGCCGGGCCATGAAGTGGTTGGAAGGAAATACCACATCGTAGCCGGAATGGCCGGCCATCAACTTGGCATCGAGCACCTCGTTGCTGTCGTACAGATCATACTGCGTCGGGTGTCCGGTCTGAGCCGTGAAGTTCTTCAGGGTGTCCGGGGCGATGTAACTGCTCCAGTTGTAGATCCTGACGGTATCGGCTGCCTGAGCGGTAGACGCGATCAACACTAATGGAACGATCGACTTCAACATACAAGACCTCAACCTTTGTTCTAGGCGTTATGGATGAAGGCAGTTCAGAAAATCAGCACATAACTTTTGCGGACGGTTTCTTGTACGTCCCAGATGCCCGTCGTGTTCGCGGGGAACATCAACGCGTCGCCGGCCTGGATATGAAGAGACTCACCGCCATCGGCAGTGAAGGTGCAGCGCCCCTGGATGAAATGGCAGAACTCCCGCTGCGCGATCTGGCGCCGCCAGCGACCGGGCGTGCACTCCCAGACGCCGGCCTCGACACCGTCATCACGCTCCACGTTCGTCGTGGCAACCTGTGAACATGGCTCGCCCAGTGGTACGGCCACAGCACCCGGCTCGCCCAAGGACAAGCGGGCAGTGTCGCGAAAGTGATCGATCTTCATGCAAACGGCTCCTTGGACTTCATCAGACGTTCCATGCAACCGGCCAGGCCTTCAGCCATCTGGCGCCGCCACCGAGGTGCATGGAGATTGGCCAATACCTGATCCTCGTGAACGAAGCTCTGGATAATGGCGTTGTAACCCAGCCAGCGCAGCGGCTCGGGCTCCCAGCGAGGCAGGGCGGTCAGGGGCCGATCATCCAGTACCCAGGGCTGACGAGTCAGTTCGTTGTCCCGACCCAGAATCAGCGCCGCGACCGTGCGGCCACCCAGGTTGCTGGCACCCACGCCTTCGCCGCCATAGCCTCCCGCCAGTGCGACCTGCTGGCTGCGATCGGCGAGCATGTGCGGGTGAAAACGCCGGGCGACGCCCAGGTTGCCGCCCCAGGCATGTGTCAGCCGCACGTTGCGCAGCATTGGAAACAGTTCACCAAACAGATGCTGACGCAACTCCCGTTCCGTCTGGGTGAGGTTGAAATCACTGCGCAGGCGGCCCCCGAAGCGGTAGCCTCCGCGGGCGCCAAACACCAGGCGGTCATCTCGGCTGCGCTGACCGTAGGTGACCTGGCGGCTGTTTTCGCTGAAAGCCTGCCCCCGGTTCAGACCGATTTCGGCCCAGACATCGGCCGGCAAGGGTTCGGTCGCGACGATCAGGCTTTGTGCGGCCACCTGGTATTTGTTCAGCGGGGGCAGGGCGCTGGCATAACCTTCGACTGCCGGCACGACCCAAGCGGCCTTCACCCGACCGAGTTCGGTTCGAACCTGGCCCGGCTTCCAGTCGAGCACTGTGCTTTGCTCGAAGATGCGTACACCCAGACGTTCCACGGCCTCGGCGAGCCCCCTGACCAGCCGTGCAGGTTGGATGGTCGCGCAGTGCGGTGAATACAGGGCGCCGTAGGCCTGGGCCACGTTCAGTTGCTCACGCAAGGCCTGTGGGCTCAACCAGCGGTAGTCTTCTTCACCCAAGCCTTGAGCACGGGCGGCCTCGAGCTGTTCGCGCAGACGCCGTTCCTGCTCTGGATATCGTGCTGCGCAATACAGCACGCCGCCTTTGCGCAGCCCGCAATCAATGCCTTCGACCCGACATACCCGCGCCACTTCGTCGGGAATCCCATGCAGCAGGTCATAGCCGGCTTGGCGCTGCGCCGCCGACAGCGGCCCAAGCAACCGGTCTTCGCCCAGCAGATTGCCCATCAACCAGCCGCCATTGCGTCCAGAGGCGCCAAAGCCGGCAATCTGAGCTTCCACGATAACGACGTTCAGGTGGGGTGCCTGTTGTTTGAGGTAGTAGGCCGTCCAGAGGCCGCTGTAGCCGGCGCCGATGATCACGACGTCTGCGTCCAGATCCTCACGCAACGCCGGGCGCGGCGTCAGTGCCTCACCCAGCTGTTCCATCCACAAGCTCACGCCAGCCCAGCCCGCCATCACATGCTCCGTCGGTTGATTGCCGATGCAGATTAATGCGCTGGGGCAGGGGAGATGTTATCTGCGGGCACGCACGCAATGGGTTTTGAGCCAGGCCTTGGGCGTACAGCCGGTATGGCTGCGGAAAGCCTTGTAGAACGCCGAAGTGGAATTGAACCCGGCACGCTCCGCCAAGGCGTCGATGGGCGCGTCTTCACCATGACGGGCCAGGTGTTCAAGCAGGTACGCCAGGCGTGCCTGGGTGACGTAGCGGTAGAAGCTTTGCCCCAGTACTTGATTGAGCAGGTAGGACAACTGGTTGCGGCTGTAGCCGGTAGCGCTGGCGATTCGCGCAAGGTCCAGGTCGGGGTCCAGAAAGGGCTGCTGTCGGGCGAAATAGTCGACCAGGTCCCGTGCCATGAACCCCAATTGGCGTGTCGAGAGCCCCAGCTTGCTGATGGCAGGGGCCTGACGCCCGGCCTGCGGTTCGCCGTCGCGGACCAGCGATGCGTATTCATTTATCCGCAGGATCAGGCCATCACAGACCGTGATCGCTTCGCTGGTGCGAAACACCACACGCTCGCCACTGCCTTTCAAGGCCGTCTGGTACTGAATGAACGCGGTGCAGCCGTCCGCTCGGATGCGGTCGTTGTGCTCGAGATACTCATCGGGATGACGCGGCAGGGTGCTGGAGACGTAAGCGCGCAACTCGGCCAGGCCCATGCTGCGATTCTGAAAGAAATCGTTGTACTGCACCTGAGGATGGTAGATCGCAAGAATCGCCTCAAGATCACGACGCTTCCACGCTAAGTGGTAGCGCAGCACCACCTCAAGGGTGAGCGCTGTCTGTTCGGCAGTGTCGGGCGGGACGATGGACATGAGTTGAGGGGCCTGATGGCAGGGCAGGCTAGTTTAGCCATTAAGAATCAAGCGCAGCACATGGCACGTCAATCGGTGAGCAGTAATAACATCATGGTAGGCAGCCTAGCGTCTTCAATCTACTCTTCGCGTGCCGTGAGCATAGAAGGGGCCGTCATCGCGCTTGGCTGAGATCCCGCGCTGCAATGATTACCTTGATCCAATAACAGTAACATCATGACATTGAGGCCGTTTTAGATGACCCACACACCGCGTTCACAGCCTAGTTAATAACAGAAAGCGCGCTTGAGTTCTGTTCCCACTTCAAACCTTTCTCAAGGCTCTTCCGACTTCCTGGGCATCGGTCCATACACACGATGTTCTTCCTTGTAGCGGAACAGGTTCATCGCTTCCACGTACGGATCATCCTCCAGCAATGCCAGGCGGGTGTTTTTCTTCACCAGGATCTTCGGCTCGTAACTTTGAAGCGGTTTGACCTTCGGCGCTGGCTGGCCTAGTTCGTAGACGAAGGGGACCGGTGCAATGATCGGCTTCACTTTCGCGTCTGCATTGCGAACCCGCGCGCGAATATGAGGCTGCACCAATCGACGAATCGCGACCTGTTCGCTCGGGTCGAGCTTGGCCAGCATGTCGATGCCGTAGAGCAGGGCGTTCTCGGCCGCAGCTTCCGAGAAGTGGTGCACGGTCGCTTGTTTGTCGCGGTATTGATCGAGCAACTCTTTCCATTCTTCAATCAAGTCGCCGGCCATCTTGCGTGCGCCGGAAGAGCCGGTGTCATCCCAGTAGAAGTTGATGACTTGGGGATCCGTAAGCACATGGGTCAAGCGCAAGGCCTGCTTGGGAACGATACCGTTCCCGCTACCCTTGAAGCGGCCCCAGACATTGCGGCGATCGTTGGTCTTTTCGATGGCCCCGATCAACTTGCCCAGTTCGCCACGGGTGGCGTTCGTCTGCAGGATCTTGTCGATGGCCGCGCGGGGCAGGGCGATCACACCGGGTACACGCAGCGTTTCCCGTGGGTGCTGGCCAACTTTGACCCAGATACTGGTGAGTGCTTCGAACGCCGCGTGTACGGCCTCATCGCCGTAGAGCGTACGAACTTCTATCGGTTCGTTGCGCACCGCATCCTCGGGCCGGAAATCCAGGCCGAACATGGCATCGACATGGGCTTGATCCCTGGAGGCCCGCAACACTTCGCCCAGCTCCATCAACTCGGACTGGAGCCGGTTGACCATGGCGATGGCCGCGCTCGTTTGGCTAAGATGCAGGTCCATGCGTTTGTCCAGGTGATGGGCAGATGGCGCATTCTAGCGAGGTACTGTGGTTTTATACAGCCTCTGATGATTTTCGTATCGGGATTTCGGTGCTGGTCGATGGAGACAGTGTTTGAAGAAGAGTGAACTACCGGTAAAGCACTGCGCCACATGCGGTCTGCCCTTCACCTGGCGCAAGAAATGGGAAAGATGCTGGGATGAAGTTCGTTATTGCTCGGAGCGGTGTCGACGGCAGAAAAAGTCCGCGCCTGCATCGAATCAATAACGGGCATCATCAGCCCGCTACCCGAGCGGTGCTCTGCCGGATCGTCAGCTGATAGGGCAAGGTCACGTGCCGTGCCGCCAGCGGGCGTTTCTCGATCAGGCTGATCAACATCTCTACCGCCTGCTGGCCGAACTGTTCGGCCGGCTGGGCGATGGTCGTCAGCGGCGGATCGCAGTAGGCGGCCAGTTCGATGTCGTCGAACCCGGCCAGTGAAACGTCTTGAGGTACGCGCAAGCCCATTTCCCTGATCCGTTTCAAGGCGCCGATGGCCATTTCATCGCTTTCGCAGAACAGTGCGGTGGGGCGCTCGGGCCCAGCCAGCAACTGCAGCGCACCGTCATAGCCGGCTTTCAGACTGAAATCGCCTGGGCAGATCATTGCCGGGTGGGGTGCGATGTCGGCTTCGCGCAGCGCCGCTTCGTAGCCCGCGCGGCGGTCGTGAGTCAGCGGGCTGTCGGCCGGTCCGTTGATCAAGCCGATGCGTCGGTGGCCCAGGTCGAGCAGGTGCTGGGTGACGGCTTTGGCCGCCGCTCGGTTATCCAGGCTGACGGTTGGATGACGACCGCTTTTCAGCACCTCGCAGGCGTTGACGATGGGAGGCACGTCCGAGAGCCCGCTGGTTGAAGCGAACGGGTCGTAGGCGCGCAACTGCAGAACCCCGTCGGCCTGATGGGCGTGTACCAGCTCGGCAAATTCCCGCTCGGTGGCTTCGCAACCCAGAGTGTCGCACAGCAACACGCGATAGCCGGCGGCCTGGGCGGCTTTCTGGGCGCCGCTGATGACGCGGGCAAAAAAACCGTTGGCAATGTTCGGCACCAGAACGACCAGGTTGAACGTGCGCCGCGAGCGAAACTGCACGGCCATCAGGTTGGGTCGGTAGCCGGCCTGTTCCACGGCGACGTTGACCCGGTCACGGGTCTCGGGCAGCACTCGCTCCGGGGACTTCAGGGTGCGCGATACCGTCGCCACCGAAACCCCGGCCAGGCGCGCCACTTCACGAATGTTCGACAAGCCCACCTCGTTTCTCGGGAATACCAAAGCGAAGCTTACCTCAGTTCGCGGAAGAGTCCGGGACCGATTTTCCGCGGCTGGCCGTTTGACAGAACACGGTTTGGCGCCTAGATTCGATGGAGGAATGTAACCGGTTACATAGACTGGTTGCGTATCGTACGTCAGACAGGTACCTGCTTTGAGGCTGGGTTTCATGCACAAGACAAGAATGGGGTTCGTCGGCGGTGGAGAAGGGTCTTTCATCGCCAAGGCACACCGTCAGGCCGCGGCGCTGGACGGGCGTTTCGAACTGGTGTGCGGCGCCTTCAGTCGCGATCCCTCGAATAACCAGCGGACGGGCAGTGCCTTGGGGCTTGAGTCAGCGCGGATTTATGCGGACTGGCAACAAATGATCGAGGCCGAATCACGCCTGCCCAGTGACCAGCGCATGGAGCTGGTGGTGAACGTCGCGCCGAATCATCTTCATGCCCCGGTCGCTCGGCAGGCGATCCAGGCTGGCTTTCACGTGTTCAGCGAAAAACCCGCCGCCTTGAACCTGGCCGAGTTGCAGGCGCTCGAACGCGTGCTTGGCGGCAGCGATCGCCTGTACGGTCTGGCCCACGTTTACCTGGGTTACCCCATGGTGTGGGAAGCCCGTGAGTTGGTGCGCAACGGTGTGATTGGCAAGGTGCGAAAAGTCATCGTCGAATACCCCCAAGGTTGGCTGAGCCAAGATATTGCCCGCGATGGCAACAAACAGGCCGACTGGCGTGACAACCCGGAACAGTCCGGCATCGGCGGCTGCATCGGCGACATCGGCACCCACGCGTTCAGTCTTGCCGAGTTCATCGCCGATCAGCAGGTGCAATCCCTGAACGCCATGCTCGGCTCCCACATCGAGGGCCGCCGGCTGGACGACGATGCCAGCATGCTGTTCAAGATGAACGGCGGTGCGAGCGGCGTGCTCATTGCCAGCCAGGTCTGCGCCGGCGAGGAAAATCCGCTGAAAATCCGCATCTACGGCGAGCGGGGCGGACTGGAATGGCGTCAGGAAGAGCCGTCCAGCCTGATCCATCGCTCGCTGGATCAGCCCATGCGGGTGCTGCGCTCGGGCCTCGGACAGCCGTGGCTCAGCGCTGCGGCCACACGACGGATGCGTCTGCCGGCCGGTCATCCCGAGGGTTACCTGGAGGCGATGGCCAATCTCTACGTGGATTTCGCCGATGCCATCCAGGCCAGTGGCGGCGGCAACCATGCGCCGGGCGTGCCGGGCATGGAGGTGGGTCTGCGTGGAATGGCCTTCATCGAAACCGCCATCGCCAGCCACCGCAGCGATGCCAAGTGGACCGAGTTGGTCTGTCCTGTGCACTCACGGAGCCTTTCATGATGAACGTTGCAACCGAACACGGCCTGCGTGGACCGGGCATATTTCTGGCCCAGTTCATGTCGGACCAAGCGCCTTTCGACAGCCTACCCAACATCGCCAGCTGGGCCGCATCCCAGGGGTACAAGGCCATTCAATTGCCCACGCTGGGCACTCGTTACATTGATCTGGAACGAGCCGCGGACAGTCAGACGTACTGCGACGAACTCAACGCCATTTGCGCAAACGCCGGCGTGCAGATCAGTGAGCTGTCCACCCACCTGCAAGGTCAACTGGTGGCGGTGCATCCGGCTTTCGATGCGGTGTTCGACGAGTTTGCGCCTGCCCACGTGCGCGGTCGGCCCGAGGCCCGAACGCAATGGGCCAGCGACCAGCTCAAGCTTGCCGCCCGCGCCAGCCAGCGGCTGGGGCTGAAAGCCCACGCGACCTTTTCCGGTGCGCTGCTGTGGCCCTATGTCTACCCGTGGCCGCAGCGGCCAAAGGGTCTGGTCGAACAAGGGTTCGCCGAACTCGCCAGGCGCTGGCTGCCCATCCTCGACTGCTTCGAAGACGCTGGCGTCGACCTGTGCTACGAGATCCACCCCGGCGAAGATCTGCATGATGGCGCTTCGTTCGAGCGTTTTCTGCAGGCGGTCGAACACCATCCGCGGGCCGCCATTCTCTACGACCCCAGCCACCTGCTGTTGCAGCAGATGGACTATCTGGGTTTCATCGACCGCTATCACGCGCGCATCCGCATGTTCCATGTCAAGGATGCCGAGTTTCGTCCCGATGCCCGGGCGGGTGTCTACGGAGGTTATCAGGATTGGATCGACCGGCCTGGACGCTTCCGCTCCCTGGGCGACGGTCAGGTGGATTTCAAATCGATCTTCAGCAAATTGACCCAATACGGTTTCAACGGCTGGGCCGTGCTGGAGTGGGAATGCTGCCTGAAGGATTCGGCGCAAGGCGCGGGTGAGGGCGCTGCGTTCATCGAGCGCCACATGATCACACGTACCCAACGGGCCTTCGACGATTTCGCCGGGGTGTCTGCCGATGTTCATTCCAACCGGCGATTACTGGGTCTGCCTGAAGACTGAAATCTGCGAGCCTTCGACCGACACCTGCCATAACAATAAAACGGTGAGTGCAATGAAAACCATGAACGCGCGATTGAGCGTGATGATGTTCCTGCAGTTCTTCATCTGGGGTGGCTGGTTCGTCACCCTGGGCACCTTTCTGGCGACGGGACTGGGGGCGAGCGGCGGCCAGATCGGCCTTGCGTTCTCCACGCAATCGTGGGGAGCGATCATTGCGCCGTTCGTCATCGGCCTGATCGCCGACCGCTGGTTCAACGCCGAGCGCATCCTGGCCGTGCTTCACCTGCTGGGCGCGGTGCTGTTGTATCAGCTGTATCGAGCAGCGGATTTCGCCACGTTCTATCCCTATGTCCTGGCCTACATGATTGCCTACATGCCCACCCTGGCCCTGGTGAACTCGGTCGCCTTCCGGCAGATGCAGAACCCGGCGCGGGAATTTTCCCGCATCCGAGTGTGGGGCACGATCGGCTGGATCGTGGCCGGTCTGGTTATCAGCATGGTGTTCGCATGGGATTCGGCGCCAGGCATCGCGGGCGGAGCACTGCGCAACACCTTCCTGATGTCGGCCATCGCCTCCCTACTGCTCGGTCTCTACAGCTTCACTCTGCCCGCCACCGCACCCCTGCAAGCCAGCGGCGAGCGCCAGGGACTGCGTCAGGTATTGGGCCTGGATGCACTCGGGTTGCTGAAGGATCGCAGCTATCTGATTTTCTTCCTAGCCTCGATCCTGATCTGCATACCGCTGGCGTTCTATTATCAGAACGCCAACCCGTTCCTGGCCGAGATCGGTGTCGCCAATCCCACGGCGAAAATGGCGATCGGGCAGGTGTCCGAAGTGCTGTTCATGCTGCTGCTGCCGTTGTTCATCGCCCGTTTCGGCATCAAGATCGCGCTGCTGGTCGGCATGCTCGCCTGGGTGCTGCGCTACGTGTTGTTCGCCTACGGCAGCAGCGGTGAAGCGGTCGCGCTGCTGCTGATCGGTATCGCGCTGCATGGCGTGTGCTACGACTTTTTCTTCGTCTGCGGGCAGATCTACACCGATGCCAAAACCCCCGAGCGCTTTCGCAGCTCGGCACAGGGGCTGATCACGCTGGCCACCTATGGGCTGGGCATGCTGATCGGGTTCTGGGTGGCAGGGAAGGTGACCGACCACTACGCATCGGGAATGCGGCATGACTGGCAGAGTATCTGGCTGTTTCCGGCCGGGTTCGCAGCCGTGGTGCTTATAGGGTTTTGCTTGATGTTCCGGCCCGAGCGGCGCGTGCAGGGGCTATGAACGGCATTAATAAACAGTCACCCGGCCATTTGCATCAGCCAGTCCTGCCGCATCTGCGGCACGGCTTCGACCAGGCGCCGGGTGTAGTCGTCCAGCGGTGCGCTGAGCGCCTCGGCCGTACGGCCGTGCCGAACGATGCGTCCGTCGTGCAGCACGGCGACCTCGTGGGCGATTTCCCTGGCGACGTGCAGGTCATGGGTGATGAACAGATAGGACACGCCCGTTTCACTTTGCAGCCGTCGCAGCAATGCCAACACGTCCAGGGCAACCAGCGGGTCGAGGGCCGAGGTCGGTTCATCGCAGATGATCAGAGCGGGTTCTGCAGCCAGAGCACGGGCGATGCAGACGCGTTGTTTCTGCCCACCGGAAAGGGTGTGCGGAAGTCGCTTCGCAGTGTCCGCAGGCAGGCCGACCTGTTCGAGCAGTTCGGCCACGCGCCGTTGCCGTAGCGGTCGGCTCAGCCTGGTGAATGTCTGCACGGGGCGCTCCAGTTGATCGCCGATGCAGAGTCTGGGGTTGAGTGCGTTGTCTGGAATCTGATGGACCATCTGGATCTGCTGCAGATGTTCACGGGTTCGCCGAGTCAGGGTTGAGGGCAACGGCTTGCCGTTGAGCGTCATCGACCCGCCCACGTCGCCGAGCAGGCCGCAGATGGCTCTGCCCAAGGTCGACTTGCCTGATCCGGATTCACCGATCAGCGCCAGCGTGCGCCCTTGGCAAAGGCTCAATGAGAGGTCGTTGAGCACCGGTCGCTGCCGATAGTTTGCGGTCAGCGAGCGGATGACCAGCAGCTCAGCTGCTGCGGCATCTGTGCTACCCAAGGTGCGACCCGCGCGCCCGGCGCTGAGCAGATCCTGGGTGTAGCCCTGCGCCGGACGCTGGAGGATCTGCTCGGTGGTGCCATGCTCCACACATCGCCCATGACGCAGCACCATGATCTGATCAGCCAGTTGTGCGACCACCGCCAGATCGTGGCTGATATAGATCGCGGCAACACCTGCCTGGCGAATCACCTGAGCGATCGCTTGCAGAATCCCCAGTTGGGTGACGACGTCCAGTGCCGTGGTCGGTTCGTCGAAAACGATCAACTGCGGCGAACTGCACAGGGCCATGGCGATCATCGCCCGCTGCAGTTGCCCGCCCGAGACCTGATGCGGGTAGCGTGAAAAGAACGCCTCAGGCTGCGGCAGCGAGAACTGGGCAAACAGCTCCAGTGCCCGCGCCTTGGCGGTATGTGCGTCCATCAGCCCGTGCAGTTGCGCGGCCTCGATCACCTGGGCTCCGATGGTAAGGGCTGGATTGAACGCCGATCCGGCGGATTGAGCGACGTAGGCAATGCGCTTGCCGCGAATCCGGCGCAGCTCGGGTTCCGACAGGTGCAGAAGGTCGCGCCCTTCGAACAGGATGCGTCCGCCGGCAACTGCCATGCCTTCGCGCAGATGACCGAGCAGGGCCTGCCCGATGGTGGACTTGCCCGCCCCTGATTCGCCAATCAAGCCCAGTACTTCGCCTGCCTCGAGGCTGAAGGAGACGTCGTCGACCAACAGCCGTTCAGGCTCGCCCTTGGCAGCGATTCGCAGCTGCTCGACACGCAACAGCGGCGCCGTTGCAACCGGAGTGAGATCAACCATGGTTGCGCGCTCCCCATTGGCGGGTGTTGGTCCCCAGCAGCCAGTCGGCCAGGCTATTGATGCACAGCGCCAACGCGGCGATCGCCGCGCCGGGTACCAGCGCTGCCCAGACCCCGAACAGCACGCCGTCCTTGTTGTCCCTGGCCAGACCGCCCCAGTCGGCGGTGGGTGGCTGGATACCGAGACCCAGGAACGACAGCGCGGAAAGAAACAGCAGAATGAACACGAACCGCAGGGCGAACTCGGCAATCAGGATCGGCAACGCATTGGGCAGGATCTCCCGCAACAGAATCCAGCCCAGGCGCTCACCGCGCATGCGCGCCACATCGATGAACTCCATGGCGGCGATGTCCACGGCCACGGCGCGGGCCACGCGCAGGATACGGGTGGCCTCCAGCACCCCGAGCACAAGAATGATCACGCCCAGGGTCTTGGGCAGGGTTGCCAGAATGACCAACGCCAGAATCAGCGTGGGTATGGCCATGAGTACATCGTTGACCCGTGAGATCAGTTGATCGAGCCAGCCCCCTGCAGCGCCGGCGATGAAACCCAGCGTCGTGCCACACACGAAGGCCACCACCGCCGCTGCGGCGGTCACCGACAATGACGTGCGCGTACCCCAGATCAACCGTGACAGCAGGTCGCGACCCAGGTTGTCGGTGCCCAGCGGTGCCAGCGCCGACGGCAGGTCCCATGCGGAGCCGATCACCTGATCGGGGGAGTGAGGCGCCAGCCAGGGCGCGAGGAGGGCGACGACCACGAACAGGATCAAGCCGACGATGCCGGGCAGGTGAACGATTCTTGGAGCGGGCATGGACTAGTTTCCGTGGCGTAGACGGGGATTGGTCAACAGCGCAATCACATCGGCGAACAGATTGAGCAGGATGTAGATGGCCGCCAGGACCAACGCACAGCCCTGTACGACAGGCACGTCGCGCTTGGCGATGCTGTCGACCAGGTATTGGCCCAGGCCGGGATACACGAAAACGTTCTCCACGATCACCACACCCACCATCAAATAGGCCAGGTTCAGCACGATGACATTGATGATTGGTCCCCAGGCGTTGGGTAGCACATGGCGCCACAACACCCGCATCGGCGAGAGGCCCTTGAGCACGGCGGTGTCGACATAGCTGCTGCGCTGGGCGCTGAGCAATGCTGCGCGGGTCATGTTGCTCATGTGGCCGAGCACGGCCAGCACCAGCGTGGCACCGGGAAGCACGACCGCCAGCAACCGCTCCGACAACGGCATGCCCAGTTGCACGCTGCTGTTGCTGGGCAGCCAGGCAAGGGTCATGGAGAAGACGAAGATCAGCAGATAACCCGAGAAAAACTCCGGCAAGGCCACGGTCATACGACTGAACAGGTTCAGCAGTCCGTCGATCCAGCCACCGTGAAAGCGGACCGAAACCAGACCCATGAGCAGCGCCAGGGGCACCGCCACCAGCGCCGTACTGCCGGCCAGGAACACGGTGTTCTGCAGCCGTTCCGAGAGCGCGACGGAAATGTTTTCCCGTGAAGTCAGGCTGATGCCGAAATCGCCCTGCAGGATTCCGCCCAGCCAGTGCAGATACCGCCAGCCCGCCGGCTGATCCAGCCCCAGTTGCAGCTTCAGCGCCTGAATGGCCGCAGGGGTCGCGGATTGACCGAGGATCGCGGTGGCGGTATCGCCGGGCAGCAGGTTCAGGCCGATGAAGATCAACAGCGAAGTGGCCAGCAGCATCGCCAGGCCGACCGCCAGCCGTCGCACGATCATGCTCGCCAACACGCTTTGCCCTTCTGCGCCTACGCTAACCGGCAATGTCGCAGGCATGATGGCTATCCTTCCAGCCAGACTTTTTCGGCGGCGCGGTTGCCGCTCAGCGGCACCCCAGGCACCGATTTGAAGCCCTTCACATTGCTGCGCGTGGCCGCCAGCGCGTCGGCGTACAGCGGGATGACTTCACTGCTCTGATCCACCAGCATCAGCTGGATGTCATGGTAGATCTGGCGGCGCTTGTCTTCATCGGTTTCGCCGCGCGCAGCCTTGACCAGTTGATCGAACGCCGGGACCCGCCACGCCGATTCGTTCCACGGCGCATTGCTGGTGAACACCATGGACAGCAGGGCATCGGCAGTGGGCCGCGCGCCCCAGTTGGAGGTGCAGAATGGCTTCTTCAGCCAGGTATCGGTCCAGAAAGCGTCGTTCGGTACGCGTTCGATGGCCAGGGGAATACCGGCTTTCTGCGCCGACTGCTGATACAACTGAGCGGCATCCACCGCCCCCGGAAAACCCGCGTCTGCCGCGTGCAGCGTGAGCGGTCCGGCGAAGCCCGCCTTTTGCCAGTGAAAGCGGGCGCGATCGGGATCGTAGGGACGCTGCGGAATGTCCTTGGCGAAATACCGGTTCGAGGGGAAGACCGGGTTGTCGTTGCCCACCGAGCCATAACCGCCCAGCACCGTGTCGATCAGTTGTTGCCGATCCACGGCGTACTTGAGCGCCAGTCGCCCATCAAGGGAATCGAACGGCGCGACATTGGCCAAACCCGGCAGCGTGAAGATCTGGCTGTCCTTGTCGCGGATCAGCTGGATCGACGGCATCTTTTCGATGCGGCCGACAATGCGTGGGTTGACTCGATTGATGATCTGCACCGAACCGCTGACCAGCGCCGCCACCCTTGCGGTCGAATCATTCATGGCCAGGGTTTCGACCGAATCGACGTGGCCGCGGGAAGGGTTCCAGTGATTGGGGTTGCGCTTGACCAGCATGCGCACGCCTGGCTGGAAGTTTTCCAGGATGAAGGCCCCGGTACCGATGGCTTTTTCGAAAGGTTCGTTTTCGGCAGTGATCACGAAATGGACCGCCGAAAGCAATGCGATGAACTCGACGTTCGGATCTGCCAGCGTGATGGTGACTTCGTGCTCGGCGCTGGCCCGCAGGTCCGTGACCGGCTCCAGATACACCTTGACCGGCGACGACGATTTCTCGTCGCGGTGGTGATTGAGCGACCATACGACGTCCTTTGCGCTCAACGACCGGCCGTCATGGAATTGCACGCCTTTACGGATGTTCAACACCCACTTGCGACCACCGTCGGCGCTGGACCATGATTCGGCGAGTGAAGGAACGATGGCTCCGGTGTCATCGACTTCTACCAGCGCGTTGAACAGCTGGCTGCCGGTGACGTACATCCAGCTTTCGAACCAGAAGGCAGGGTCGAGGCGGTCGGTGGTGGAGGCGTTGTCCAACCCGACCACCAGATGCCCGCCTTTTTTCGGTTCCAGGCTGTCCTGTGCGAAGCCTCGCAAAGGCCAGACAGACGCCATCGCCGCCGTCATGGCCGCCGCGCCGGTGCCCTTGATGAAAGAACGACGATCAAACATGCAAGGCATCCTGTGCAGCGGGGGCAAGGTCAGCGTCGGCCAGGGCGGTCGACAGCGCGTGAATGTGTTCCGGGCCGATGCCACAGCAGCCGCCGACGATACTTGCCCCTTGGGCGACCCACTCCTGAGCCCAACGAAGATAGTTGCCTGGCTCGGTGTCCCGCCGCATCGCACTGAGGCCGACGTTGGCCCCACGTTTCTGATCCGAAGGTTCGAAGGCATTGGCATAGATGCCCAGCGCGGAATTGTTCTGGGCGCTGGCTTCGAGCAGGGCCGCACTCATGACTTCGGGCGGGCTGCAATTGAACAGAATGGCCGCCGCGTTCAGCTGCGTCGCAGCCGCTACGGCTGCAGTGATGCTTTCCCCGGAGCGCAGTTGAGCCTTGCCTTGAGCATTGAGTGCATCATCCAGGGTGAAAGAAAACCAGCGTGGACGTGGGTCATCCTTGAGCAGATCGGCGACCAGGCGGACCTCGGCAATGGAACTCTGGGTCTCGGCCAGCCACAGATCGACCTGATCACTCAAGGCATCGATCAGCACCTGAAGAATCCTGGCCGCCTGCACCGGTTCGAACAGATCCGGTCGATACGAGCCCAGCGCGGGAGGCAGCGAACCCGCAACCCGAACGCTCTGCGCGCTGGCATCGGCCGCATCGCGAGCGATGGCACCCGCCAGGCGCGCCAGGGCCGCACCGTCGCGTTCGAAGCGCGCATCGCCGATGTGAAAGGGCACCACGGCGTAGCTGTTGGTCGTGATGATCTGCGCACCGGCCTCGATGAAAGCGTCGTGGGCCTGTCGCACATATTCCGGTGCCTCGATCAACGCCAGTGCCGACCATTCCGGCTGCCGAAACGGTGCGCCATTGCGCGACAACTCACGGCCCATACCGCCGTCGAGAATTTGAAGCTGTTTGGCCATTGTTGGTATCCGAGATCCAGATAAGAAGTAGGTCGGTCCTGCAGCACTGATAGATGAGTGCTGTATTGACGCGTAGGGCGCCGACACAAAGAGCAGCGATAGTGTGTTGAAGCCGCCGCCATACAAGGCGTGCTTAGATTGAATAGAAATATAAATGCTGCTGCAACTTCCGTGGTGGAATAGCGAGCTGAGTTTTAGCTATATATTGAAGTACTGTTTGTTGGGCAACAGTGATTCAACACTTTGCGATGTAGCGGATCATATTGTCGCTATTAACGATTAGCGTGCGACCACTGCGCTATCCCACGCAGGCTCTTCCGGAAACCGTACGACCAGAAAGTCCAGCATCGCGCGCAATACCGCCGATACGTGCCTGCGAGACGCATACACGGCATGAATGCTCAACGTCATGGGCTGGTAGTCGGGCAGCAGGGCGACCAACTCTCCTTTGCGAACAAGGGGCGCTGCCAGGTAGGTCGGCAACAGTGCAACGCCTGACCCACACAAGGCGGCCTGCAAGGTCGTGACGGAGTCGTTGGTGCTGACATTGCCACTGACCGCAACACTGCTGGGCTCGCCGTTGCGGGTGAAATGCCACAGGCTGCTGCCGTGATAGGAATGCGTCAGGCAGTTATGCAGGGAAAGGTCTTCGATCGTTTTAGGCTCAACGTGGGTTTTCAGGTAGCTGGGCGCGGCGCAGACCACCGAGCGGCAGGTGGTCAGGCGCCGAGCGATGAGGTTGGGGTCGAGCTCGTTGGTGATGCGAATCGCCAGATCCACGCGCTCGTCGACCAGATTGACCGTGCGATCGAGCAGTTGCATGTCGATGCGTACCTTGGGGTAGCGTGCGACGAATTCGGTGATGGCCCCAGTGAGCTGGGCCTGTCCGAACGAGGTGCTGGCCGTGATGCGCAGCAGTCCTTCGGGCTCGTCTTCGGGATGAGTCGCGATCGCCCGCATGTCCTCGGCCAGGTCGAGCATTCGTCGGCACAGTGGCAGCATTTGCGCGCCTACAGCGGTCAGGGTCAGGCGCCGCGTTGTGCGGTGCATGAGCCTGGCGCCTGTCCAGTCCTCGAGCTCGGCCAGAAACCTGGAAATCACCGGCCGTGAGAGCCCGAGCTTATCGGCGGCAGCCGTCTGACTGCCGCAGTCCACGACGGTGACGAAGGCTTGCATCGCCAACAACTTATCCATGATTAGGTCTATTTCCTGAAACAAATATGCAGCAAATCTACTGTTTTTCGAGCGATAAATCTCATCTAACCTCCATCCACCTCAACCTTCGAGATGGAATTTCCATGATCCACTTCATCGCACGACGTGTGTTTGCCAGCCTGATCCTGCTGATGGTCGCAGGGGCGGCTCTGGCCGCAGAACCTCTGCGCGTAGAGGTCTACAATCCGGGCGCAGAGGCGATTTTCCCGGTGTCCTCGGTCCTTGTCACCGGCGAGAAAGAGGCCGTTTTGGTCGACGCACAATTTGCCCGGCTGCAGGCCGAAGAACTGGTCAAACGCATCCACCAGAGCGGGAAAACACTGACTGCCATCTACATCAGTCACGGCGATCCCGATTACTACTTTGGCCTGCAAACCATCACCGAAGCCTTTCCCAAGGCAAAAGTGCTAGCGACCGCGCAGACCGTCGCTCACATCAAGCAAACCAAGGACGGCAAGCTGGCCTATTGGGGTCCCCAAATGGGGGACGGTGCTCCAGGCAAACTCATCGTGCCGCAGGTGCTGGAAGGCAGCCGTCTCGAACTGGAAGGTCGACAGCTGCAGATCATCGGCCTGGACGGCCAGCAACCCGAGCGTACCTTCGTCTGGATACCGTCAACCAAAACGGTACTCGGCGGCGTCGTGCTTTCCAACAACATCCACGTCTGGATGGCCGACACACAAAGTGCGAAATCTCACGCCGACTGGCTGGCCACGCTGGCCCATATCGAAAAACTCCAACCTGTGACCGTCATCCCCGGCCACTTTCTGCCCGGTGAACGCAAGGCAATCGACGCGGCACGTTTCACGGCGGACTACATAAAAACTTTCGATGCCGAAACAGTCAAAGCCAAAAACTCGAGCGCATTGGTCGCGGCGATGAAGGCGCATTATCCGGCGTTGGGCGATGAGTCGTCACTGGAACTCAGCGCCAAGGTCGCCAAGGGGGAGCTGAAGTGGTAGTTGGCGAGCGGACCTATTAGCGCCACAGCAAGTTGACCTGGCTGGGTGTGTTTGGCGAAACAAAGTGTGGTTCAGGTGTTGGATATTGGACAGTAGACAGGCGATGCCTCGCCGATTTGATGGGCGTGAGGACGGCATGTTTTTTGTATACGCTTTCTGTACATTAAAACGCAACGTTGTCCCGCTCATGGGAGGCATCATCTTCAATGACACGAACTTTCGCCCTGTCGAGTCTGGCCCATGTCTGTGCGTTCGGATCCGAGGAGCAATTCCATAACACCAACGGCGGCGGCGCCGGTCTTCCAATGGTTATCAATCCCGATGATTTCCTGGAAACCGAGTCTGGCAGGCAGTTCACGCCGGAAAGGAATCGTTGTGCGTGGAAGCTCGCCTATGCGCGCTTGAACGAAGCGCTGTCGAAAGCGGAAAAAGGCACCCATGTTTATCTGGTGATGGGCGCGCAGGGGGCGGGTAAGTCTCGCTGGGTGTCCGAGAATCATGGCCGGTTGGGTGAGCGGGCAGTCGTGTTCGATGCGGCGCTACCTGCGCAGCGGCACCGGGAAAAGCTACTCGCCATTGCCCGCACGCATCAGGTTCCAGTCATCGCCGTCTTCGTGAAGGCTTCCCTGGAGCTTGCCCGAGCCCGGAATGCCCAACGCACTGCTGACAAGCGCGTTCCCGAGGAAGCCTTGCACAGCGTGTTCCAGATGCTCGAACCCCCTACGCAGGAGGAAGGGTTCGCTTGGGTACAGACCATTGAACAAACCGCAAGCTTGCCCGCGGCGCTATAGAGCGTGCCGCCGAGTGCGCCGATAGTCACTGGGCCTCTGGGCCATTTCGTGGCGAAAGTGGCGATTGAAGTTGGAGACATTTTCGTAGCCTACTTCAAAGCAGATTTCCGCCACGGAGAGCTGGGTCTGAACGAGCAGCCGACACGCGCGCTGGATCCGGAGTTTGCGCATCAGGTCGATGAAACCGTGGCCGGTGATCCGTTTGAAGAAGCGCGAGAAGCCTGCCTCGCTCATGCCGACGCGCGCGGCGATGGTCGAGAGGCGCAGATCGGTTGTGAGCTCGTTGATCAGGTAGTCGAATGCCTGATTGATACGCTGCGAACTGCGTGCGTCCAGTGACGGCGAGTAAAAGGCGCTGGCCAATACTCGTACGTCGCGCTTGGGCGCTCTGGCCAATGTGGACAGCAACTTCAGGAACCCAATCAGCCGCTGCAGCCCCTGAGCCTTACCAATGCCCTCCAGCAAGGCGGCCGCTTGCAAGGCAGTGCTGCCGGTAAATTCGATGCCGCGTCGCGCCTGTGCCAACAGGCCGTTCAGCTCTGAAAGTTCAGGCAGCGAGCCACGCAGGTTGAGCAGGGCGGCGCCATCGAACTGCAGGACCACGTCACGGCCGCAGATGCGTTCACCGGGCGCAACGTCGCCCATCCAGTCATGGGGAAGGTCCGGCCCGATCAGGGCCACATGCCCTGCGCCGAAGGGGCCAATGTAGTCACCCGCCAGAAGCTTGCCGTTGCCTGCTCGGATCAGGTGGATTTCATACTCGGGATGATGGTTCCAGCGGGCGAGCTCGTAGGGGTAGTCGTGCTCATACCAGCGGAAACTCTGGTCAGGGCCAGGCAGGATGACCTCGAGATCGGCGGGCCGATGCTCGAACAGGGCAGCGCGGTTATCAGGCATCGAGTGCCCCTTTTTGTTTGTGGTGCGGATCGGGTATAGCGGCTCCAATTCACGCACCATACGCTGAGTCTGCCCTGAGCAGCTAGTCCCTGCATTGCGCCTGTTCGATAGTTTTTTGATCGCACGCGTCGATGGATAGGACGGTCAAAAAAGTATCGAAATGACGTTCGCCATTCGTTTGAGCGGGAATATGGGGGGTGATCTAATCGGCTCGTACAGCGCTGCGGCCACGGCACGATCCGCGCGGCGATGGTCGACAACAACAATAACAGCTCAGGTCGAATCGGCCTGGAGCGGAGAGCCCCATGAAGATTACCCCTGCGCTAATTCTTTCAGCTGGTCTGTCAGTCGCCTTCGCCAGCCATGCTGCCGAGACCCTGACGATCGCGACGGTCAACAACGGCGACATGATCCGCATGCAGCGGTTGTCGAAAATCTTCGAGCAGCAGAATCCCGATATCAAGCTCAACTGGGTCGTTCTCGAAGAGAACGTGCTGCGCCAGCGCCTGACAACCGACATTGCCACCCAGGGTGGCCAGTTCGACGTATTGACCATCGGCACCTACGAGACGCCACTATGGGGGGCCAAGAACTGGCTGGAGCCCATGCAGAATCTGCCGGCCGACTATGATGTCGATGACATCTTCCCTGCGGTCCGCCAGGGTCTTTCGGTCAACGATACCCTCTACGCGTTGCCGTTCTATGGCGAAAGCACCGTCACCTACTACCGCACCGATCTGTTCAAGGCCGCGGGCTTGACCATGCCGGAGAAACCCACCTGGTCGCAACTGGGTGAATTCGCCGCCAAGCTCAATGATCCGTCCAAGGATCAGTACGGCATGTGCCTGCGAGGCAAAGCTGGCTGGGGTGAAAACATGGCATTGCTCAGCACCATGGCCAACGCCTTCGGGGCGCGCTGGTTCAACGAACAATGGCAGCCCGAACTCAATAGCCCAGAGTGGAAAGCCGCGGCGAATTTCTACGTCGATACGCTGAAGAAATACGGCCCTCCCGGCGTATCCAGCAACGGTTTCAACGAAACGCTGGCGTTGTTCAACAGCGGCAAGTGTGCGATCTGGGTGGATGCCAGCGTGGCGGGTTCGTTCACCACCGACAAGGAGCAGAGCAGGGTGGTCGACAGCGTGGGCTTCGCGCCTGCGCCCACCGAGGTCACCGACAAAGGCTCGTCCTGGTTGTACGCCTGGTCGCTGGCCATTCCCGCCACCTCCAAGCACAAGGCGGCCGCCAAGACGTTCGTCACCTGGGCAACTTCCAAAGCCTATATCCAGTTGGTCACCGAGAAGGATGGCATCACCAACGTTCCGCCTGGCACGCGCCTTTCGACCTACAGTGACGCCTACCTGAAGGCGGCCCCATTCGCCGAAGTCACCTTGCAGATGATGAAGCACGCCGATCCTTCCAACCCGTCAGCCAAGCCGGTGCCGTACGTGGGCATCCAGTACGTGGTGATTCCGGAGTTTCAGTCGATCGGCACCTCCGTGGGCAAGCTGTTCAGTGCAGCGCTGACCGGGCAGATGTCGGTGGATCAGGCGCTGGCATCTGCTCAGTCCACTACCGAACGCGAGATGAAGCGCGCGGGCTCCCCCAAGAAATAATCCGCCCACGACACCCGCCGGCCCGACGCCGGCGGTCACCGCCGCACAGGTAAACGCCCATGAACACGTCCCTCGTTCGAGACCAGTCTTTGGTTTCGGCTCCGTCACGCACGCGCCGGCTACGCAATCCAGGCTGGTTTCTGGTATCGCCCTCGGTTGCACTTCTGCTGCTGTGGATGATCGTCCCGCTGACCATGACGGTTTATTTCTCGGTGATCCGGTTCAACCTGCTCAACCCAGGGGAGAACGAATTCGTCGGCCTCGAGAACTTCACCTATTTCGTCACCGACACGGGCTTTCTGCCCGGCGCCCTGAATACACTGGTCCTGGTGGTCAGCGTGCTGCTGATCAGTGTGGTTCTGGGCGTGTTGATCGCCGCGTTGCTTGAAGCCAGTGAGTTCCTCGGACGTGGCATCGTCAGAGTGCTGCTCATTTCACCGTTTTTCATCATGCCCACGGTGGGGTCGCTGGTTTTCAAGAATCTGATCTTTCATCCCGTTTCCGGCGTACTTGCGGCGGTATGGAAGTTTTTTGGCGCGCAACCGGTCGACTGGCTGGCGCACTATCCGCTCTTCTCGATCATCTTGATCGTCGCGTGGCAATGGCTGCCTTTCGCAATCCTGCTGCTGATGACTGCAATGCAGTCGCTTGATCAGGAACAGAAAGAAGCCGCACGGCTGGATGGCGCTGGCCCCGTGGCGATCTTCTGGCACCTCACGTTGCCCCACCTGGCCCGGCCGATTGCGGTGGTCGTCATGATCGAGACGATATTTTTGCTCTCGGTATTCGCCGAGATCTTCACTACCACCAATGGCGGGCCAGGGTTTGCCTCGACCAACCTGGCGTACTTGATCTACAACCAGGCCCTGGTGCAATTCGATGTGGGAATGGCCTCGGCAGGGGGACTCATAGCGGTGGTGATAGCCAACATCGCGGCGATCGTCCTGGTACGCATGATCGGCAAAAACCTGACCGACAACGCTTGAGGACGACGCCATGATGACACTCAAACAATCCCGGCGGCTGCAAAGCATCGTGCTTGGTACCCTGGCCTGGGCCGCAGCCTTGCTGCTGTTCTTTCCGATTTTCTGGATGGTGCTGACCAGTTTCAAGACCGAGATCGACGCCTTCGCCACGCCGCCGCAGTTCATCTTCACCCCGACGCTGGAGAATTACCTGCACATCCAGGAACGCAGTGACTACTTCCACTTCGCCTGGAATTCGGTACTCATTTCCTTCACCGCCACGGCGTTGTGCATGTTGATCGCGGTTCCGGCGGCCTATTCGATGGCGTTCTACGAGACCAAACGCACCAAGCAGACACTGCTGTGGATGCTGTCGACCAAGATGCTGCCGCCCGTGGGTGTACTGATGCCTATCTACCTGCTGGCCAAAGGCGCTGGTCTGCTGGACTCGCGGCTGGCACTGATCGTGATCTACACCCTGATCAACCTGCCCATCGTGGTCTGGATGGTCTACACGTACTTCAAGGACATCCCGCGGGAAATCCTGGAAGCTGCGAGGTTGGACGGCGCGACGTTGCGGCAGGAAATGGTGCGCGTGCTGCTGCCCATCAGCAAGGGCGGTCTGGCTTCGACCATGCTGCTGTCGTTGATCCTGTGCTGGAACGAGGCGTTTTGGTCGCTCAACCTGACGAGCTCCAGCGCTGCGCCGCTTACCGCCCTCATAGCTTCCTATTCAAGCCCAGAAGGTTTGTTCTGGGCGAAGCTGTCCGCTGTCTCCACCTTGGCCTGCGCGCCGATTCTCATATTCGGCTGGATCAGCCAGAAGCAACTGGTGCGCGGCCTGTCCTTCGGTGCAGTCAAGTGACCCATACATCATTGTGCGACGCCCCCCTGTGGGAGCGGGTTCTACCCGCGAAGACGCCCGCTCGAACACCATCTCCTTCCAAAGGACCACACCCATGGCCACTCTGAAAATAAAGAACCTGAAAAAGGGCTTCGAAGGTCTGCAGATCATCAAGGGCATCGACCTGGAAGTGCACGACCGCGAATTCTTGGTGTTCGTCGGCCCGTCGGGCTGCGGCAAGTCGACCCTGCTGCGTCTGATCGCCGGGCTCGAAGAGGTGAGCAGCGGCACCCTCGAGCTGGACGGCCGCGACATCACCGAAGTACCACCGGCCAAGCGCGACCTGGCGATGGTGTTCCAGACCTACGCCCTGTATCCGCACATGACCGTGCGCAAGAACCTGTCGTTCGCGCTGGACCTGGCGGGTGAGAAGAAGCCCGACGTCGAGCGCAAGGTCGCCGAGGCTGCCCGAATTCTCGAACTCGGAGCGCTGCTCGATCGCAAGCCCAAGCAGCTCTCGGGGGGACAGCGTCAGCGTGTGGCCATCGGGCGGGCCATCGTCCGCAACCCGAAGATCTTCCTGTTCGACGAGCCGCTATCCAACCTCGATGCCGCGCTGCGTGTGCAGACCCGCCTGGAGTTGGCCCGGCTGCACAAGGAACTGCAAGCGACCATGATCTACGTGACCCATGACCAGGTCGAGGCCATGACCCTGGCGACCAAGGTCGTGGTGTTGAACGGCGGGCGGATCGAGCAGATCGGCTCGCCTCTGGAGCTCTACCATCATCCGGCCAACCTGTTCGTCGCAGGCTTTCTCGGAACGCCCAAGATGGGTTTTCTGCAAGCCCGTGTGACGGCCGTTCAGCCCACTGGCGTGGAGGTCGAATTCACTGCCGGCGCCAGGCTGCTGATACCCCGTGCAAGCGGTGCGCTGTCCGTCGGCCAGGCCGTGACCATCGGCATACGACCTGAACATCTGAGCCTGGGCGAGCAAGGCCATGTGCCGGTGACTACAGATGTCACCGAACGTCTGGGCAGTGACACCTTCTGCCACGTCAACATCGCCTTCGGGGAAAGCCTGACGGTACGTGTCCAGGGAGACTGCGAGGTGCCCTACGGCGCTGCGCGTTACCTGACCCTCGATGTTGCCCACTGCCACGTGTTCGATGACAGCGGCCTGGCCGTAGCGCCTGCTGCATCGCGAGCCGCATGAATTCCAACAGGCGCGCTCGTTGAAACCACGCGCCCCGCACCTCAAGGTAGACCTAATGAAACGTCTCGAAGGAAAAAGCGCCCTGATTACCGGTTCGGCACGGGGCATCGGCCGTACATTCGCCCAAGCGTACATTCGCGAAGGTGCCACGGTCGCGATCGCCGACATCGATCTGGAACGTGCCCGGGCGACCGCTGCCGAACTGGGACCGCAGGCGTATGCGGTTGAAATGGATGTCACCGACCAGGCATCCATCGATGCCGCCATGGCGGCGGTGGTCACGCAGGTCGGCAAGCTGGACATCCTGGTGAACAACGCGGCGCTGTTCGATCTGGCGCCGATCACCGAGATCACAAGGGCCAGCTACGACAAGCTGTTTGCCATCAATGTCAGCGGCACGTTGTTCACGCTCCAGGCCGCCGCCAAGCAGATGATCGCGCAGGGGCATGGCGGCAAGATCATCAATATGGCCAGCCAGGCCGGTCGCCGAGGTGAGGCGTTGGTGGGTGTCTACTGCGCGACCAAGGCGGCGGTGATCAGCCTGACCCAGTCGGCAGGACTCAACCTCATCAAAGACAAGATCAACGTCAATGCCATCGCCCCCGGAGTCGTGGACGGCGAGCATTGGGATGGTGTCGATGCCTTGTTCGCCAAGCACGAGAACCGTCCTCTGGGCGAGAAGAAACGCCTGGTTGGCCTCGAAGTTCCCTTCGGCCGAATGGGCACGGCCGAAGACCTGGTCGGGATGGCGGTATTCCTGGCTGGCCCGGAGAGCGATTACATCGTTGCGCAAACCTACAACGTCGACGGTGGCAACTGGATGAGTTGACTGCTGCGCAGGAGCCAGCGTCTGTCCGGGGCCTAATCCTGCGCGCCGAATATCCGGTGCGCATGATCTTAGGGTCATTCGCTGCTATCGGTATCCACCCTTATCTCCACCGACATACCCGGCCGCAGGCGCTCGAACAGCGGCTGATCACGATCGATGGCGATGCGCACGCCCAGGCGCTGGGGCACCTTGACGAAGTTACCGGTGCCGTTGTCGGCGGTCATTGCCGAGAATTCCAGGCCGGTGGCCGGTGCCATCCGCTCAACGATGCCGCTGAACGTCGTGCCGGGGAGGGCATCGACCTCGAAATGCGCGGTCTGGCCGAGGGTGATGCCATGGGTCTGCGCTTCCTTGTAATCGGCAATTACCCAGCGGTCCGTTTCGACCAGGCTGAACAATGCAGTGCCGGCGCCGACGTAGCGGCCGACATGGGATTCGACACGGCCGAGCTGACCGTCGGCCGGCGCCACGATTCGTGTCCTGGAGAGTTGTATCCGGGCCGAGTCCAGCGCCGCTTTGGCCTGCTGCACTTTGGCATTCAACCCCTGTGCCGCCACCTCTTGGGTACGCACGTCGGCGCGCGCCACCTTGATATTGGCCTGCGCTTCGGCAAGCGCGCCTTTGGCACTGCGCAACGCCGCCAGCGCGGTGTCCCTCTCCTGGATGGACACCGCACCTTCCTTGACCAGCGCTTCGCTACGGGCGTAATCCCCTTGGGCGCGAAGCAATTCTGCATTGGCGGTGCCGAGCGCGGCCTGGCGTGCGCTCAAGGTTGCCACGGCGGACGCTTGAGACTGGGCGTTGTTGGCCAGGTCGCTCTTGGCGGCGTCGAGGTCGGCGACCGCCTGCTCGACACTGGCGGCGTAACTGGCAGGGTCGATCTGCGCCAGCAGCTGGCCTTCGTGGACGGTTTCATAGTCCTTGACCAGCACGTTGGTGAGGTGCCCGGAGACCTCCGGAGCCAGAGTCGTGACATAGCCACGCACGTAAGCGTTATCGGTATAGGGACCGTCATCGCTGAAGGGAAAGAAACGCCATATATAAAGCACCAACGTCACCGCCAGCAACGCAACCAGGGCAATTGCACCGAGCTGGATCAGGCTGGGCTTGGCAGGCTTCCAGGTATCGTCGGACGACTCGGACGGTGACGATTCGGAAGGAGAGTCCTTGCTCACGTGGGTTTCCTCTTTGGATGGCGATTGGAGTAGCTGGAATAAGCGGCGGCCGCCAGCACCACCAGTGTGGCGGCCAGTGCAATCACCAATACCAGGCGAAAGCTGTTCAGGTAGCCGATCACACTGGCCTGGCGGCTCACCTCGCTGGTCAGCGTGGAAAGCGCTGACGGATCGACGCGCGGATCGGTTGCGCTCAGGCGATTGGCATAACCGGAGATCGCATAACGTTGCGTTGCGTACTGGACGCTGTTCAGCAGGGCCGAGCCAATCACACTGCCCAGGTTCTGTGTGGCGGCGAAGATCAACACGGTCGGCACCAGTACCTGCGGACCCTGCTTCAGCACTTGCGAGACGCTGTAGAGCAGCGCCGGGCCGACGAACAGCGTGGCACCGAAGCCGATCAGGCACTGGGACACGATCAGATCCTGCGGGCGAACCGAGCCGTTGCTGAAGCACGCCAGCAGCGCGCCCATGGCAATGCAGCCCAGCGCGGCGACCATTTGATACAGCAACGAACGCGGGTTCAACGTCGCCAGCATGATCACGATGCCTGCCAGCATCGCCACGGACACCCAGGCAAACAGGGCATGGTACTGATCGTTGTTGAGGCTGCGCAGTGCGAACAAGCCAGGCACGCTAGTGGTCTGCACGGCCAGCGAGACACGTTCCAGCAGCGCGATACCCATGAACGTGCAGATATGGCGATTGCTCAGCCAGCCGATGTCGATCTCGGGACGCTTGCGGCACGCCTCGACCAGCAAGGCTGCACCGATGGTCAATACAGCGCCCAGCATCAGCTCGCCAACGAATGGTGCGTCGTTCCACCAATAGGTGGACGCGGTAGCCAGCGCACATCCCAACATGACGGCGCCACACGCCACGAACACGCCCGTGATCAGGTCTACCCACTCGAAGGTCTTGATGCGGTAGGTAGGTGGTAGTGGATTCAGGGCCAGGATTACGATCTGCAGGACAGGTATCAGCAGCACCAACAGACGCAGAGTGGTGTTGCCGTCGGCAATGAGGAAGTCGACCGGCACCAGGCGCGCCAGTGGCTGAGCCAACTGGACACAGGCGATGGGCGTCGCCACCGCCAGAATCCGTTTGCTCTGGGGCAGCGCCGACATGAGGTAATAGACACTTGAAGCCACCGCCGTCGAGGTGGCCAGACCGTTCGCAGCGCGGGACAGTATCGCGGTGGTCAGATTGGCGAACAGCACATCCGCCGCCGCGGCCAGCGCGTAGAGCCCAAGGGCGCCGAACAGCATGAGCGGCAACCCGAACTGCTGTCGCCCCTTGATCACGAACAGGTTGCTGCAGGCACCCACGCCGACGAACACCCCGGTGAGCCAGACCATCTCGGCCGAATACGCCGAATAGCCGCCGGCCAGTTGCGCCAGATTTTCGGTGATCAAGCTGTTGCCGAACGTGCCTGACAGGCTCATCAGGAGCGCAACGATTACATAGGCCACCCGACGGCCAAGGGTGTGCAGCGGAAGATAGGGCGCACCGGCAACGTTCGGGCGCTGGTCCTCGGTGAAATGGTAAGCGTGGTCAGTGGACATGCAGGTGGGCTTCGGGAACTTGAACGATCTGAACTTTGGTTCAGCTGAAGCGATTTAGTTCGAGGCGGTGTGGCGGCCGGTGCGCGGCGGAACGTCGCGTGCCTTGAACTGGCTGAAACGGTTCTTCCCGACAGGGGTCACTTTGATAACCGGCAATTCGGAATCCGCCTTATGAAAAGTACACCGCAGAACAGTTTGCACCCTGCCATCTTTGTCGATGCTCAAACCCTGCGTGCGCAGGCTCAGCTTCTGGTCGCCGAAATGAGTGAGGACGAGAAGTTTTCCTGGCTGTCCGGCCCGATGGCCATTCCCGTCGGGGACACGCAGAAGCCTGCAGGTGCCATTGGCTCCGCCGCTTATTACCCAGCCATCCCGCGCCTGGGCATTCCGGCCTTACAGCAGGCTGACGCGAGCCTTGGCATAAGCAACGTCGGTAACGTGCGTCCGGGCGATCACGCCACCGGCTTGCCCAGTTCATTGGCCTTGGGTGCGTCTTTCAACACCCGGTTGGCCTATGAAAGCGGCGCTCTGGTCGGTCGCGAAGCGCGCGCGAAAGGATTCAACGTGCAATTGGCGGGCGGCATCAATCTGATCCGTGAGCCACGCTGCGGCCGAAACTTCGAATACGTTTCCGAGGATCCACTGCTCTCCGGTGTAATGGGAGGCCATTCGGTCGCCGGCATCCAGGCGCAGGGCGTGGTGTCCACGGTGAAGCATTTCATCGCCAACGGGCAGGAGACTGGGCGAGTGATGGTCAGCTCCAATCTGTCGGAGCCTGCCATGCGCGAATCGGACCTTCTTGCGTTCCAGATCGCCATCGAGTTGGGCAACCCCGGCGCGGTGATGCCGGGGTACAACCTGATCAACGGCGACTACGCGTCGGAGAACGAGTTTCTCATCAATCATGTGCTCAAGGGTCAGTGGCGTTACCCAGGCTGGGTGATGTCCGACTGGGGTGCGACCCATTCAACGGTCAAGGCCGCGCTGGCCGGACTCGACGTGCAATCGGGCGCCAACCTGGACGACCAGGAGTATTTCGGCCAGGCCCTGCGCGACGCAGTCAAAGACGGCCGGGTGCCGCAATCGCGTATCGACGACATGGTCACCCGGATCCTCACCAGCCTGCTGGCAGTGGGAATCCTCGATCAGGACGAGACCGAGCCGAAGCCTCAGCCGATCGATTTCAGCGCTCACAAGCTGATCGCACAACGTCAGGCTGAGGAGGGCATCGTACTGCTGAAGAACGATGCAGGGTGGTTGCCGATCCCGCTGAAGCGCAAACGGATACTGGTCGTCGGTGAGCACGCTGACCATGGTGTGCTCTGTGGTGGCGGATCTTCGGCGGTCACGCCGCTGGGCAGCCTTAAGAAGGAAGGCACCACGATCATGGGTGTCGGTGTGGACAAGGTCTATCAACCTGCTCCTTTGGTCGCCGCCATCGCCGAGGAAAGTTCAGCCGAGGAGGTGACCTTCCTCGACGGCAGCGACATCGATCTGGCGGTGTTCGAGGCCGGCCGCAGCGAGGTGGTGATCGTGTTCGCTCAGGAGTGGCGTTCCGAAGGCCTGGATGCCGTAGGCCTCGGTCTGCCGGGTAACCAGGACGCGCTGATTGGCGCGGTCGCAGCGGCAAACAGAGCTACCGTCGTGGTCATTCAATCCGGCGGCCCGGTGCTCATGCCCTGGAAAGATGAGGTGGGTGCGATTCTAGCGGCGTGGTACCCAGGTTCAGGCGCCGCGGCTGCCATCGCCGGAGTGCTGTTCGGCAGGGTCAATCCATCCGGCCATCTGCCGCTGACCTTCCCAGCCAGCGAAGCCCAACTGCCCAGACCCGAGCAGATAGACCCCGAAACCACCACCTCCAACCCCGGTATGCCGCGCAAAGGCGGCATCATCCCGATCGATTACGACATTGAAGGTTCGGACGTCGGCTATCGCTGGTTCGCGCGCGAGCGGCTCAAGCCATTGTTCCCATTCGGGTTTGGGTTGTCCTATACCCAGTATGAGATTTCCGGCCTGAACGTGGCGTACGGGGAGCACATCAAGACATCTGTGCAGGTCATGAACAGCGGCAAGCGGGCGGGCAAGTTGGTCGTCCAGTGCTACGTGGCCAAGCTGGGCGAAGAGGGTTTCGTTCGCAGGCTGGCAGGCTTCGCCAAAGTCGACCTGGATGCCGGGCAGCACAGTATTGCCGAGCTGGAACTGGAGCCTCGGGTGTTCGCCAGGTACCAGGACGGACCTGATGGAGGTTGCTTCAAGATAGGCAAAGGTACTTATCGGGTGTGGGCTGCACAGCATGCCGAGGCAGAGGATGCCTATCAGGATATTGAGCTGGACGAGGACCGTTTCATCGCGCCATGAGGCGTGGCAGCGTTGACACAAACCGCCTTGAACAGGCGGTTTCTGTTGACGTCTATAGACACAGACTTGCGATCACGGATGCCACAGCGCATGATGCCTCCCACTATAGGGTAGGGGGGGTAGGGTATGGCACACACCAAAGCGGCGAAAGAACAGTTGCTCAAACGGGTCAAACGTATCGCCGGCCAGGTCCAGGCCATCGAACGGGCACTCGAGGACGACGCCGAGTGTGCCAAGACCCTTCATTTGGTGGCAGCCACCCGTGGTGCTATGAACGGCTTGCTTGACGTAATCCTCGAGGACCATGCCTGGGAACACGTCGCCAAGCCTGGCTTGAGCGATGAAGAACGAGCCAAAGGCACCGAGGAACTGCTCGAAGCCGTTCGCCGCTATGGGAAATGACATCGCCATGACCAATGCCTCGCTCCAGCACAGCCACAGCCATGACTTCCTCGGCGTTGACCATGATCACAACGCTCGGCGTACGCTATGGGTTGTGGCACTCACCGTGGTCATGATGATCGGCGAAATCGCGGCGGGCTACGTCACCGGTTCGATGGCATTGCTTGCCGACGGCTTCCATATGGCCACCCATGCAGCTGCATTGGGAATATCCGCGGCAGCCTACGGATTTGCACGCAAACATGCGGCCAACGATGCCTTCAGTTTCGGCACGGGCAAGGTAGGGGATCTAGGTGGGTTCGCCTCAGCGCTCGTCCTGGGTCTGGTTTCGGCGGGTATCGGCGTCGAGTCGGTCATGCGCCTGTTCCAACAGACGTCGGTTCAGTTTGGCACCGCGACGCTTATTGCGGTTGTCGGCTTGATCGTCAATATCATCAGTGCGCTACTGCTATCGGCCGGCGGTCACAGCCATGGTCATGGCCATGGTCACGATGATCATCATCACCACGAACCGGCCCATGGTACGGACAACAACCTGCGCTCGGCTTACGTGCACGTCATGGCTGATGCAGTCACGTCGGTGCTGGCCATCGCTGCATTGCTGGCCGGCAAGTTCCTGGGTTGGGTATGGCTTGACCCATTGATCGGTCTGGTAGGTGCCGTGGTCATCGCCCGCTGGGCGTATTCATTGATGAGGGACACCGCGGCTGTCCTGCTGGACAGAACAGACGAGCATGTGGCGAAGGAAATTCGCGAACTGCTGCGGGGCGAAGGTATTGAAATCACCGACCTGCACGTCTGGCGGGTCGGTCCGCAGGCGCGAGCGGCGATTGTCAGCGTGCATGGCGATTGTGGACGCTCCGCAGATGACGTCCGAGCCGCCCTGAAGTCTGTGCATGAGATCAGTCACTTGACGGTCGAATATCGACTGAAGTGACAGCTGCGCTGCGCAGATGTCATCGACTTGAATCCATAGCCCGCATGGCGGGCTACCGGATCCGGTCCTGAACGAAAACCAGCGATTTGACCTCGGTCAGTTCTGCAGCGCCTGCACCGACCCACCGTCGACACGAAGGTTACTGCCGTTGATGAAGGACGCGCGTTCAGACACCAGCAGCGCGATGGCGGCGGCCACTTCTTCTGGCTTGCCACGGCGTTTCTGGACGATGCCAGGACGCTCTTCCTCGAGGAAGCTTTCAATGGCTTCTTCGAAGGACACGCCCAGTTCTTCGGCGCGCTTCTTCATCATCCCATCGGTCATGGGTGTCTCGATGAACGCTGGAGCCACGGTATTGCACAGCACGCCGTGAGCGGCTTCCTTGTAGGACAGGTTCTTGATGAACGCACCCAGCGAGGCCTTGGCAGTGTTGTAGACCGCTTCTTCCCAGTACGGCTGTACGGCGTTTTCGGAGGTGATGCAGACGAAGCGTCCCCAGTTGTGTGTACGCATATCAGGGATGGTTGCTCGAGCGACGCGGACGGCAGAGAAGAAGTCCGTGTTCCAGGCTTCCAGGTAGTCCTCGTCCGAGAGCTCCAGCGGATCACCCTTGGCACCCGTGACGCCCGCAGTGTGCACGACGATGTCAATCTTGCCGAACTTGTCTCGACCAGCCTCGACGACGCGCGCCACTTGATCCTGCTGGGTCATGTCGGCGGCCACGAACACGCTGTCGGCTTTCAACCAGGTGTAAGCCTCTTCCAGCTTCTTCTGATCCATGTCACTCAACACCAGTTGCACGCCTTCTTCGTGCAGCTGTCTGGCAGTCGCCAAGCCAACGCCGCCGCTGGCACCGGTAATGAGTGCAACGCGGCCTTTGATTCCCAGATCCATATTCACCTCGTTCAACGATTATGCCGACATGGCGGCGTTCAAATGCATGTTGCAAACCGGGTGTAGCTAGAAGATGGTCATTTGCTGCACTGTTCCTTCGCGAACGTCAGCATCAACTTCGCCAGCGCCTGAGGCGTCTGCATCGGCATCAGATGACCCGCGTTCGGAATGACTTCCAACGTACTGCGCTCAAAGGCCGCCAGCGTGGTCCGGCGCTGCTCTTCGGGCCCCGGTACCTGCTCATCGAGCTCGCCACAAACCAGTAGCACCGGGTAATCGATCGTCCCCAATCGGGCAGTCCAGTCTTCACGACTGCCGTGATCGACCCAGGCGCGCCAGGCATCGAGGTTCAGCCGCTGGGCATCGGCGATGGCGACTTCGCGAATGTCGTCATGCAGACGCAGCGTGCTGGATTCATCGACGAAGGCTTCAGCCTCGGGACGCGTCTTGGCATAAGCGCGCTGCTGGTCTCGGTCGGCATCGCTCATCGGCTGTGGGCCGGGGGGCGAGGGCGCGACCAGTACAAGCCCGCTCAGGTAGTCGGGCCGGCGTGACGCCAGCACCACGGCGACCTTGCCTGTCATCGAATGACCCACCAACACGCAGTTCGTCAGGCCCAGTTCCCGGATGCATTGATCCACGTGCTCGACCATCGCTTCGACGGTATAGCCCTCGACCTGCGCCGCATCGCCGAATCCCGGCGTGTTGATCGCTATGCACTCATGTTCGCCGTCGAGATAGGGAACGGTAGGAAACCAGGTACGGTGAGACCCGCCCAGGTAATGCATCAGCACGAAGGTGGGCGCCCCGTGGCCTTGTCTGCTGTGTGGAAGCATGGATATGACTCGTGAGGGTTTGCCAATTGAGGGGGGCGAAGAAAGCAAAGTTCAGTCGGATTGCGAGGGCACGCCAGAGCAGGAAAATCAGATACGCATTATCAATGGCTGTCGAGAGCCGACGGTATGTCTATGCTGCCGGCGATGAGTAACGTGGTCATCTGGAGTTCGTTGAGTGGCCGGCTGAACAGATAGCCTTGCCCTTCATGACAGCCACTGCGCTGCAAGAAACCGAGTTCCAGGACATCCTCGATACCCTCCGCCACTACACAGTGCTGCAGGCTCGTGCCCATGGCGAGAATCGCGGCGACCACTGCAGCGTTATCTGAGCGCGAATCAACATGTCGAATGAAGGATTGATCAATCTTCAAGACGTCGAACGGCAGTTGAGTGAGATACGCCAGGCTGGAGTAACCGGTGCCAAAGTCATCCAGCGCCAGACTCAGGCCGGCGCTCTTGAGACTCGCCAATACTCGTCGATTGAAGGGCAGGTCGGACATCAGCACGCTTTCGGTCAACTCAAGTTGCAGCGTACCTTGGGCGATCCCCGTTTCCTGGAGAATCGACTGGATGTCATTCACATAACCGGCGTGCGACAACTCGATCGTCGACACGTTGACGGCAATGCAGACATTTTTCAGCCCCTGCTGCTCCCATCGGCGAATTTGCCGACAGGCCGTCTGTACCACCCAGTTACCGATGGGAATGATCAACCTGCTGTCTTCGGCAATAGCGATGAAGCGTGAAGGGGCGATTATGCCCTCGCGCGGATGTGACCAGCGCAACAAGGCCTCCACCCCAGTTATTTGACCTGTACTCAGATCCACTTTGGGTTGGTAATAGAGCATGAACTGGTCAAGCCGCAGGGCATTGCGCAAGTCAGCTTCGATGGCCTGACGCTCCACAACATTGGCATTCATGGTGGGTCGGAAAAACTGATAGCGATTGCGACCTTTCACTTTGGCATCGTAAAGCGCGGTGTCGGCATGCTTGATCAGGTCTTCAACGTTGGAAGCATCGGTGGGGAAAAAGCTGATACCGATACTGGCGGATATATGAAGCGTACTTTGGTTTATCTGATGCCCCGCGTTGATCGCTTCTAAAATTTTCGTGGCAATGACTTCGACGTTATCGTCCACCTGCAGAGCTGGCAGTAACACCACGAACTCATCGCCGCCCTGACGACTTACGGTATCCGAAGCCCGAACGCTGCGGGTCATGGCGGTCGCCACAGCGAACAGAAGTTGGTCGCCTACCGTATGGCCGAGCGAATCGTTGATGTACTTGAAATTGTCGAGGTCGATAAACATCACGGCCAAGCGCTGATTATCGCGCCGCGCGGTGCGGACGGCCTGTTCCAGACGATCCTGGAACAACACTCGATTGGGCAACCGAGTCAGGTAGTCGTGCTCGGCCAAGTAGGTCATTTTCACTTTCATGGCGCGCGCCTCGGAGACGTCATGAAACACTACCACGGCGCCAGTCAGATCACCCCGATCATCAATGATCGGAGCAGCTGAATCTTCGATATCCACTCGGCTGCCATTACGTTTTATCAGTACCGCCCCCGCACTCAGACCCGCTGCCGAACGCTGCTGCATAGCCAATTGCACAGGATGTAGCTCATCTCCAAGCGGGTCGTTGATATCAATGGACATCACTTTGGTGATGGACTGTCCTTTGGCCTCGGTGCTTGACCAGCCAGTCAGCACTTCCGCAGCCGGATTCATGAAGTCGACGTTGCCGTTGGCATCGGCGCCGATCACGCCATCGCTGATGGCATTGAGCGTGACCTCGGCTCGCACCGCGCGCAGCTCCATTTGCCTGAGCAGGCGAAAGCGCAAGATCAGATCGCGAATCAGCTGGACGCCGATACCCTGTTCTTTCGGCTCAGTGGAGCTGAAACCCTGCGCACCCATAGCGACGAAAGCCTCGGCGGCTATGCGCTGTGCTTCCGTTCCACTCATCAAGATGGGTGTGGCCGACACCAATTCATAAAACGCAGCGAATCTCACGAGATCTCTGAATCGTACGCGGGTCATGCTGACGATAATGAGTTCGACCGAATGCTCTTTCAGGTAGGTGACTACCGACGCGGTATTGTCGAAAAAGCTTATCTGCCAGTCTTCGCCGGCATCGCAAAACTGTTGAAGAAATCGAGTGTTTTCTCGAGCTCCACAAAGAATCACTATCGAGATAGTCATGCATCCTTGCCCTGTGACGATTTCAAAAGCATGAAATCAGAAATGCCTGTGCGGCAGGATACGACGCAGGGTGGGACGCACATTTCAACAACATCTCACCTCCCGAGCTAAATAGATAGGCAATTTCAGATTGAGGCTTGGATGAGCGAGCCTTTCGTATTCTCCATGGCGGGGCGCATCACGGTCACAGACATGACACGTGAGATGATGGTCGCAGCAAACGCCTGATTCATTGAAGTCACGAAAAAAAAGCCCCGATACCAACGGTATCAGGGCTTTCGAACCGCACTCAGGCCGACCAGTTCTGCAGCCAGAACGCATAGGGCGTGGGCAGCACCGCTTCGGGTTTCTCTATCCCCAGCTCCCGAGCAGCATGGAAGGGCCAGTGGGGATTGGCCAGTAGCGTACGAGCAAAGAACACCAGGTCCAGCTTGTGCTCACGGACGAAAGCGTCAGCTTCTTTCGGGTCAGTGATCATCCAGCTCGTCGCAACCAGCAGGCCTGTCTCCAGCCGCACGCGTTCAGCGTACGGGACCATGAAGTTGGGGCCCCAAGGTACCGGATCATTGGCGCTGGTGAGGGCCAGCCCTACGTCGACCAGGTCCAACCCCGCTTCCTTTGCCCACTTCAGAAGCTGCAGGGATTCGGAGAACGACTGATGTGTGTTTTCGCCGAATTCGGTCACGCCCAGGCGCATGGTCAACGGCAGATGTTCTGGCCACACCTCCCGCACCGCTTTCAGGGTTTCGAGCAGAAACCGGGCACGGTTTTCCAACGGACCTCCGTACTGATCCTCACGGACGTTCGATTGCGGTGACAGGAACGTTTGCCCGAGAAAGCCGTGTGCGAAGTGCAGTTCAAGCCACTCGAAACCGGCTTGTCGTGCACGAACGGCCGCGTCGACGAAGTCTTGCTGAGTCACCAGGATCTGTTCCTGAGTCAGTTCCGCCGGTACGTAATCCGAGCCAGGCACATAGGGCAGGGCGCTGGGGGCTACCGGTGTCCATGCCTGCGGATCGGAGCGTTCCAGCGGCGCGCCTCCTTCCCAAGGGGGTGTGCAGCCTGCCTTGCGGCCTGCATGCCCGATCTGAATGCCGGGAACGCTGCCGGCCGCCTTGATCGACGCGGCGACGGCTGCAGAACCGGGTACGTGTTCGTTACTCCACAAGCCCGCATCGCCCGGCGTGATTCGACCTTCGGGGGCTACGGCGGTGGCTTCGACGATCACCAGCCCCGCACCGCCACGTGCCAGCATGGCGTAGTGGGCCTGGTGCCATTCATTGAGCAGTCCATCTCGCGCCTGGTACTGGCACATGGGCGAGGCGACGATACGGTTACGCAGAGTGACGCCTTTTACGGCGAGCGGATCGAAAAGTGAGGCCATGACAGGGGCTCCGATAAAGGGGTGGCCCACGTTAAAAGGAAACACGAAATCGGGCTTGCCCTATCCAGGGTCATGATTGCCTAAAACGATTTATTTCGATTCGTGAACTTATTGAACCCGCATGCGCTTGATATCGCGCTGCGGTGGATGGCCGAACAGGCGGCTGTATTCGCGACTGAATTGGGAAGAACTTTCATAGCCCACCAGACCGCCTGCGCTACTGGCATCGATGTTTTCGCTGTACATCAACTGGCGTGCGGCCTGCAGGCGCAGTTGTTTCTGATACTGCAAGGGGCTCATTCCCGTGACGGTACGAAAGTGCTGGCGGAAAGTGGAAGGGCTCATATGGGCAATGGTCGCCAGATCATCCATGCGCAGCGCCTCGCTGTAATGAAGTTTGAGCCAGGCGACGGCTTTGGCGATGTTCTGGCTGGGCGACCCTGCGCTGACCACATGAAGCATATGAGGCCCGTGAGCGCCGTTCATCAGCCTGATGATAATTTCTTCCTTGATCAACGGCGCCAGCGATTTGAGCAGTTCGGGGTGATCAAACAAGGCAATCAGACGTTCGAGCGCCTCCAGCACCCCGCTGTCCAGGTCATTCACGGACAAGGGTTTGAAGGCTTCGTCCTTGAGCCTCTGCGACAACTGCAGCCGCTCGGCGATTTCGACGACCAGCGCATTCTCGAAGGTCAACATCATGCCTAGAAAAGGCTGTGCAACGCTGGCCTGGATGACATTGGAGATCACCGGCATATCGATGCTGGTGACCATCGATTGCCCCGGCCCATAGGTCATCAACTCTTCGCCCACGATCACCTGTTTGCGCCCTTGCACGGTCAGGCCCAGGCCCAGACCGTAGATACAGTGCAGGGGCATGGTGAGTTTATGGCGGCGGTGCAGCGTGAGTCCGGTTACGGGCGTTTCGTGATCACCGTCGCTGCGTGCCCATCGGCTCAGGGCCTGGGCCAGCCTGCGGGTATCGTTGGCCACGAGCGGCTCGGCATTGCCGGAGGAGCTGCTTTGCAGCTCGATAGAATCGGTGGGGTGTTCACGGTGAGCCACAAGCTCTTCCTCCATGCTTGGTCTGGAAAGAGGCTAAAGAAAGCGCCAGAACGCCCTGATTAACGCAGCTGGCTCAAGAGCATCTAAACGGATCAGGCCCACGTTGCACGACTGGGTTTCATCGACGCCAGTATTGCAGGGCAATCGAGGGGCAAATTGCCTGAACAGACGTCTTTATTGCCTATTCCGAGCATAGACCGCAATAGTAAAGCCCGACCCAAAGAGGTGTCCGCTCAGACCCAAGGTCCCAAGGAATAGGCAAGAACCCGCGCAGATCAGGCAATTCTGCGAGGCGACTCGCCGTCATACTAAACCGGGTAATTACGCCCCATTCACCAGGGGATGTTGCCAACACAGCGGACCGTAACCCCCATGAACAGTCTCGACCTCCAAGTCGTCCAGCACGCCCAGCAATGGCTTGAGCAGGGACAATCTGTGTGCCTGTGTACCGTTCTGTCGACCTATGGCTCCGCGCCACGCGGGCCGGGTGCGATGCTGGTTGCCTTGGCAGATGGGCGTTTCTGCGGATCGCTGTCCGGCGGGTGTGTGGAAGATGACTTCCTCGAACGCCTTGGCCGTAACGAATTCGGGCCTGAAAACCAGGTCGTTCGCTATGGGGAAGGGGGTTTGGCGCCGTCTTTGAAACTACCCTGCGGTGGCGTGCTGGACGTCCTGGTTGAGCAGTTCGTCCCCGGCTGCGAGGCACTCGAGCATTTTTCCCTCATGTTGCAGGCGCTCCAGGGCCAGCAGCGGATCATCCGCACGGTTTCTCTAGACACCCTTGACCGGACACTCGACGTCTGCTCTGCACAGGGTTCGACGGTCGAACTGTCCGAGCGGCAAATCACGATTCGCATCGGCGCAGCGCGGCGGCTATTGATAGCGGGGCTCTCGCCCGTCGCAGAGTTCTGCGCAAGCTTTGCCGTGTCTCTGGGTTATGAAGTGATCGTCTGTGACCCCCGCACCGAGCTGCTTGCTGGCTTTGCCCTTGAAGGGGTCAAGGTCATCGAGCAGCTCCCGGCGACTTTCATCGAAAATGGCGGCTGCCACGCCAGTACCGCCGTCGTCGCGCTGACCCACGATCCCCGCCTGGACGACCTGACGCTACTTGAAGCGGTGAGAACGCCGGCGTTCTACATTGGCGCCATGGGCTCGAAGCGCACCAGCGAGAAACGCCTGGAACGCGTGCGCCGCATCGGCGGCCTGGATGATGAGGCGATCGAGCGGATCAGCGCGCCGGTGGGCTTGCGGCTGGGCAGCAAGACCCCGGCGGAAATTGCCTTGGCCGTGATGGCTGACATTGTTCGGGTGGGTAATGGGGTGGCTCGAGGCGCGCTGTGAGTGTTGAGTGCGATGCCTGGAAATCGGGCGGTATCAGGACTTTTCAGCGGCACTCGCAACCCAGTGGTTCTCTGATCGGGCAATGATCACTGATCAGTCTCCGTCATCTGGGCTTGCAAGTTCAGGTATCGCTGCGCCCGTGTCACGATAAGGTAGTCGATACAGTCGGTCGCCAAATACCTTGCGAGCAGAATTGCCAATCCAAACAGCAATAGCCCGAAAATCCACATGAGAGGCACACTGGTACTGGCCATCAGAGTCATACACCCGACGCCCAACAACAGAGTGAGAAGTGTACTGATACCACCCGTCCAGGCGCTCAATTTATCCAAGGAGGTCACCGACAAGACTGGAGTCTCGCTACCAGGCTGCATCGCCAGAAATTTTGCAAGGCTTCGCAGCTGCATGCGGTTCCACCGCCCAGTTTCATCCAGCTCGAGCAGGTACTCCATCTTCGAGCGGCTAGTGCTGACGCCGGAGGCGATTCGAAACAGCTCAAGCTCCGTAGCGTCATCCAGATATCGAATGAGCCTCGTGTTGGTCGCACCTGATCGAATGTCTCTGAGGTGGGACAAGCGTTTGCGGACGAAGTGCTTATCGTGCCAGTCCATTGCCTTGTTGATGTGAGATAAAATCTTCACAAGCACTGCCAGCGTGGCTGCGGCCGCAACCAAAATGCTGTAACTGCTGTTGAGCAGTGGTTGTAGCTGCTGAATGACGTCCATGTGTTCGCTGCTTCCCTGTTTTGACTGCGCGATTCTATCTCGACTTTGTCAGATGTTCATAAGTTGATCGGCATGGCCAGCAAGGGAATGATGCTGTCCTACCTTCTCTATAAACCTCTATCGCCTGCGCCCGAAAATGCGCACAACGCATCTTTGGTAATAGGATTATGCGCATTGGGTATTTCACCTCTCGCCCGTGCGTCTCTATCTTGTCGCGGCGTCCATAGGAATTCTCCTCTCGAAGCACTGGCAACCTCGCTGCTGACCACACCCTAAATTTCCCGAGACCGTACCCGCGGATCGATCCTCACCGTCCTGAATGGGCTTTGGAGACAACCGTGCGTTACCTGAAGAAACTGGCGATCGGAGTGGCCACGTCCTTGCTCTGCCTCTCGGCGAGCGCGCAGACGCTGGTAGTGGGAGACCAGAGCTATAACGCACAAGCTGTCATGGAAGCGGCAGGCGTGCTGAATGACCTGCCTTACACCCTTGAGTGGAAACAGTTCACTGCAGGGTCGCCCGTTGCGGAGGCCCTGAACGTCGGCAGTCTGGATATCGGCTTGCTCGGTGACGCGCCTGCTCTGTTTCTGGGCGCCCTGGGTGCGCCGATCAAGGTGATTGCGGTAGGTCGCCAGAGCCTTGATGGCGTTGCCATTCTGGTAAGCAAGGACTCACCGATACGCAGTATCGAAGACCTCAAAGGCAAGCGCGCCGCAATCTGGAAAGGATCCTGGAGCCAGCAGTTGCTGTTCACTGCGCTGGACAAGGCGGGCGTTCCGAGAGACTCGCTTGACCTTCGCTATCTCAGCGCCCTGGACGCCTCTCATGCTTTGGATGGCGGCTCAGTGGACGTGATCGCCACCTGGGAACCTTACGTCACCCAACAGGAAAGGCAGGGCGCGCGCATTCTGGCGACGGCAGACGGGCTGATTCCTGCGCAAAGTTTAATTGCCGCCAACGCCAAGGCCATCGATCCCAAGCGTGCGCTGATCAGCGATTTTCTGCAGCGATTGAAGAAGGCTCGCGACTGGACACTGCAAAACCCTGCCAATACGGATGCCTATGCCGACGCCTGGTCAAAGCGCACCCGCGCGGACGCTGACATCTCACGAGCCTGGTTCGCCCGTGCGCGAACCACCGTCGAGCCGCTGGGCCCACAAGCCCCCATCCAGGCCCAGAAGACCGTGGACTTTTTCGCCAGCCTGGGCCTGGTCAAGGCCTACCCGGCGGCGAGTCTGTTCGACGACTCCTTCGCAGCGTCGCTCCAGCCCGTTGTGGCAAAAGCTCAGCCCTGAACCGGCTGACAGCATTCAAGGCTTTTACCTACTCGCAAGGAACACGATCAACATGACGTCACGAAAGCTCAAACTCGGTGCTCTGACAATGGGCTGCGGCGGCCCGGGGCGGCACAACCTCTGGCTCGACCCCGAGTTGCCGGCTGACGCCAGTGTGAACGTCGACTGGTACATCGACATCGCGCAGCAGGCTGAGGCAGCGCTGTTTGACCTGATGTTCATCGTCGACAGCCAGTTCATCACGCCAGGCTCTCCCTCGCACTACCTCAATCGGCTGGAACCCCTGACGCTGCTATCCGCGCTCGCGGTCACCACCCGACATCTGGGGTTGGTGGGCACGCTCACCACTTCCTACAACTCGCCTTACAACGTCGCGCGCCGACTCGCGTCGCTCGACCTGATCAGCAAGGGGCGGGCGGGGTGGAACGTGGTCACCAGTGGCGACGCAGGTACCGCAGGAAATTACAGCCGGGACGAGCATTTCGACTACGACACCCGATACAGCCGGGCTGCAGAACATGTGCAGGTCGTCCAGGGACTGTGGAATTCCTACGAGGAAGATGCCTTCGTACGGGATCGGCAGACTGGACAGTTTCTCGACGCAAGCAAATTGCACGCGCTCAACCACCAGGGTGAACATTTTTCCGTGGTCGGCCCGTTGAACATCCAGCGCTCCCCGCAGGGGCAGCCCGTCATATTCCAGGCAGGCGATTCCGAGCAGGGCCGAGAACTGGGCGCCGCCACCGCCGATGTCGTATTCACCCACGCGGCCAGCATCGAGCAGGGCCAGGCGTTCTATCGTGATATCAAGGGGAGGGCGGAGCGCCTGGGGCGAGATCCCGAGCAGCTGCTGGTCATGCCGGGCGCTGAAATCCATGTAGGCGACACCGACGACCACGCGCGTGAAATCGAGCGGCACTACCATGAGGTCGACCACAGCTTCGAGCTTGCACTCAAGGAGTTCGGTCGCAACTTCGGCTGGCACGACTTCAGCCAATACGATCTTGACGCACCTTTCCCCCAGGAAAGCCTCGAAGCCGCGCGCAGCAGCTTCTTCACGGCCGCCAAGCGGATCGCCAATCAAGCACAAGAAAAAGGATTCACGCTGCGCCAGGCCGTGGAATTCGGCCGGCAGTTGCGGCCGGGTGCATTCGTGGGATCAGCGGAGACGGTCGCTCGAAAGATGGCGGACTGGTTCGAGGCGCGGGCGGTGGATGGCTTTAACATTTACATAGGGCATCCGTCGCAGTTCAAGCGGTTCACTCAGGAGGTTGTTCCGTTGCTGCAAGAGCGGGGGGTGTACCGCACGGCTTACGAGGGGACGACGTTGCGGGAGAGTTTGGGGTTGGGGGTTCCGGGGTTTGTTCGAACAGCCTGACTAGGTGGAGCGGCAAAAAATGGCGCCGGCCGGATTATTTTAACCTAGGCTTTGCGCCTGCAGGTGGCGAGGAAAAACTTAACGCCGTGTCCGGGGTTGGTTGACCACTACAACAAGGCGTTTGTCAGGGGCGCATTGGGGACCGCAGCAAGCATCGGCCAGAGTAGCTAGCTAGCTGAGGCGCTCAAATCTGAGCTGATCATCACCGCCATACATTCGCCTGGTGGTGACGACGGATGCTGCAGCGAATGAAGGGTTGTTACGTTTGGAGGCTTGTGAAGGAGTGATTTCCTGATACCCTTCGCTGATCGTATCGCACTAATAATTGCCAGCCGCTACGAGCGATCTGGCGATTGGCCATGCTCGCTTGTATGCTGAGCCACTTAACTTTGGAAACGGAATCCAAGATGAAATTCAGCGCTCGACTTGTCCTGCTGTCCATCACAGCCATCTCTGGTTATGTACAAACTGCCTATAGCGAAAGCATCCCGGTCACCAAGAGTGCAAAAGGCCAGATCGTTCAAACGGTTGAGACTGAAACCGTTAAGTAGCTTGGTCAGGGTTACCAAATAAGACTTGGGGAAATCCAAGGTGCTCAGCCCTAAGAAGCTGCCCGAGCGCGCTGGTGATCACTAGGCGTTCAATAGGTTATTTGTCGGCCCCCCTTTGAATAAACCATACCCTCAACCAACGTAGTGCTGTAGGAACACTTGTTCCTATAGAAGGGACGATCTCACATGGAACTCATTGCCCTCATTGCCCTCATTGCAGGCATAGCCACAGTCGTGCTTTTGATTAGAAGCACCAAAGCCAATGGCAAGGTAGCTCAACTGACTCTTGAGCTTAATGCGAGGAAAAACGACCTCGACAAAACTGAGGACGAGGTCAGCGAACTTCGGAAACAGCTTCAGCTACGAACCCGGGAGCTTGAACGCTTCAAAGATATCGTTGATGTTGAGGCAGAGGCCGCACGGCTTTCAACTACAGCGAGCTCTGAGCGTAACCGCCTGCTTCAGCTTGCCCAGTCCCGAGTCGATCAGGCCGAGACTCGCTTGGCTAAAGCTATCGCTGACGCCGACAAAATTGTAGCGACCGCGAACGAGCGTGCTCAGGAGATCGCCGGCGATGCTATGGAGGCTATGGGTAAAGCGAAGCAGTATGCCAATGCTGCCAAGGCCATGAAGAACATCATCGAAGGCTATGGTGATGCTTACATTGTCCCTACCTACCACCTCTTGGACGACCTAGCTGAGGAGTTCGGATTCATTGAGGCTGGGCAGAAGCTCAAAGAAGCCCGCGAACTTACCAAGGTTTTGGTGAAGACGGGCAGGGCGGCTAGCTGTGATTACGCCGAAGCGAATCGCCGTGAAACTGCAATTCGATTTGTGGCTGATGCCTTTAACGGCAAAGTTGACTCCATTCTGTCTCGCTCCAAATCAGACAACCACGGCAAGCTTGAGCAGGAAATCCTCGACGCAGCCGCAGTGGTCAACCAGTTGGGCGCTCCTTTCCGAAATGCCCGAGTGAATGATGAGTACCTCAGAGCACGCCTTGAAGAGTTGCGTTGGGGAGTGACCGCCAGGCTTTTGAAGGATCAGGAGCGCGAAGAGCAGCGACAGCTACGCGAACAAATGCGCGAAGAAGAGAAGGCCCGTCGTGAATACGAACGTGCCATTAAAGACGCTGCCAAGGAAGAAACGACACTGCGTAGTGCTTTGGAAAAGGCCCAAGAGCAGGTAGCCGCAGCTAACGCTGCAGAACGCGCCAAGTTTGAAGCTCGCCTAGCTTCGCTCCAAGACCAACTGAAAGCAGCTGAAGAGAAAAACAAACGCGCTCTGTCGATGGCCCAGCAAACGCGGGCAGGCCACGTGTATGTGATCTCCAATACAGGATCGTTCGGAGAGGAGATATTCAAGATTGGTATGACTCGCCGTCTCGAACCACTAGATCGTGTTCGTGAGCTTGGCGACGCCAGCGTCCCATTTGAGTTTGATATACACGCGATGATTTTCAGTGATGATGCGCCAGGCTTGGAAAAGCAGCTGCATCGCCATTTCCTAAGGGAGCAGGTCAACAAAGTGAATCCTCGCAAGGAGTTCTTCCGAATTGACCTACCGTCGATTCGCAAAGAGCTTGAATCACTAAATGTCGAAACTCAGTGGACGATGGTTGCGCAGGCACTCGAATATCGCGAAACCCTGCGGATCGAAGAGCAGATTCGTGAAAACCCAGCGGTCGCTGCTGAGTGGACGCGACATCAGTTGGCAGTCGAAGAAACCATTGCACAGGAAGAAGAGGCAGCGTTGGAGGCTGTGTGAGCAAGCGTTCAGACTCCACAAGGCGGGTATTCGTACCTTCGTGTACATTGCCGAGTTTCTATTTTCAGTTTTCTAATCAACCCAGCTGCGCGTGCAGGCTGCTGTAGCATAAGCACTGATGGCGCTAGTAGAAGGTCATCATTCGCAGCACGGCTGTGACTGAGCGCGCAGGCCGTGAGGCCGAAGGCAGGAGTATTATAGGTGGGTGAAAGCGGCTAGGTGCTGATGGAAATATCTAGCGTGGCATTTGATTTAACATAATATACATTATGCGTAATAAGATAATACGCGATCCGGATGGCAGGGTTGCCCTTGGCCTCCAGGCTTCGTTCCTCCATCAGACGAACCTGATCCTACGGTAACCTCACGCTGATAAGCATCATCAATGCTCGTGTACTCATCGTCCTCTGTGCCAACCGATTCGAAGGAGCATCTGCTCAGCCTCTATCCATCCCACGTCAGGCTCTTGAGTCCTCCGTAGCGTCAAGTACTTCTCGAAAGCTGTTGATCATCCTCGTCAAGATTCACGTCTTGCAGCCGCAGCGCTAAAGCTGCTCGTTGGCTGGCCAGTCAATCATGATTTGGGCATACCGCGTGTTATCACGCTGTCGACGATCGTAGATCTGGGCAACACCCCAGGCGCCTCAAGACCTGATCTATCCACAAACCTGCCAACCGATTAAGGGGTATGCGGTCAGCTATCGGATTCAGATCTCAGATCCGTTGGAGTCCTCAAACCAAACAAGCGGTCGGCTATCTGTCGACCTCTAGCCAGTCCTTCATTCGTCACCCAGATGACTTGTTCTTGTTGACTGGATCACTGATGAACCCATGCTAATGCAGTCGGTTCATGATTTCGAAGTCGAACCCTTTCCATGCATTGCCTGTGTCAGAGCTGTAGGTTGCCAACAGCGCAAGCACGGCATCTTCAATCAGTTCTACCCACACATGCCATATTGACTGGAGATCGGGTTCTGCATTGCCGGCGAGCAATTCACGGCGGCAGAGTTCGTAATCCTCAACCAGCTTAGTGTAGGTATCAACCAATCAGTATTTCAAAATACATGCTTCCATGCCAAAGCTTGCAGCGTACTGACACGAATCAAGCGTACGCCGTTAAAGTGCACCAAAACCCCCTATTACCGCTCCAAGTTCTCCGAAAAACACGATAACTCTACTAAATAAGCATTTAGTAGAGTTACTAGTGAAGCCCGTCCACGAGCTCCACCCGCCCGCCCTGAAGTCACACGCACAGCACGCTTTCCTTCAACGCTTTGATCACCGAATCTCGTTCACATACATGAAGTGCTCCGTGCTCGCGCGCTGGTGCGTGATCATCACTGGCGTTGCCGTCTGGTCGAACGATATGGCGTCGATGATCATCACGGCATGGGGCGCCTCCAGCTTCAGCAGCTTGCAGTCCTCTGCCGTGGCCAGGCCGGCGGTGAGCTGTTCGCGCACCGCCGCTACGCGTATGCCGTAGTGTTCGAGCAAGTGGCGATACAAGAGTTCGGGAAAGGCTTCCGGCCCAGGGAAGTCCGGGACCTTGCTTGCCACTACCGTGAAATGTTCGTGCATGGCGGCAACGCCGGCGATGGTACGCAGTCGATGCAGGCGGTAAACGGGGCTGGCGGGATCGATGAGCAGTTTGTCGGCCTCCTCCGCCGTGGCCTTGCCCGTCTGGTAGTCGAGCAAGGAGGTGCTGGATTTCAGCAGTGCGCCCTCCTTGTTGTGCAGCCGGAAGTACTGGAAGAAATAGCGCAGGTTGTGCAGCGGCGCCCAGCCTGTGACGACGGTACCGGTCTTGCGGCGGCGCATCAGCATGCCTTCTGTCACCAGTTCGGCCAGTGCGCGACGCACGGTGCCTACCGATACGCCGAAGTCTGCGGCCAATGCGTTCTCGCTGGGGATCACCGTGCCACTGGCCCACTCCCCTAGCAGGATCGCCTCTGAGACGCGCCGCTTCACCACTTCATAAAGCGGTGCGCTGTCCTGTTCGCTCAGTCGGGCAAAGCTGGCATCGGCAGCCGGTGCATTGCTGTTGGTCATCGTTTTTCCTTGACGGGCCGTGCGGTGGTGTTTAACTATAAACTATATAGAAATACGGCGAGACTCAAAATGACGATGAATACGGCACTTGAGCAGGCACTCGAATCGATCGAGACGGATCATGATGGGCTGATCGACGATCTGCAACGCATGATCGCCGTCGATACCTGCTTCCCGCCGGGCGCGGGCTACGGCGCCTTCGCCGACTTGATGGAAACCCTGACCGCGCCGCTTGGCTTGCAGGCGACACGGGTTTCGGTACCCGAAGCACTGTGGCAGACCCGCAGCGGCGAGGCCCATGGCGAACGCATCAATCTGATCGCCCGGCATCCCGGAGACCAAGAGGTCTGCAGCCTGTATTTCCATGTCGACACAGTGCCGGCCGGTGACGGCTGGAACCACCCTCCTCTGCAGTTGACCGAAGCTGACGGCAAGCTGATCGGGCGCGGCACGGCCGATATGAAAGGCAGCATTGCCGCCACCTTGAGTGCCTTGCGTGCTGCCGCACGTTTCGACCTGCCGCTGCGCTACTGCCCTTCCCTGCTGCTGTGCACCGATGAGGAAGGCGGTCTTTATCCGGGTATCCGCTACCTGGCCGAACAACGCCTGGTCGAGGGCCATATCCTGAGTTTCAACGGCGGTGCCGCGCCGAGGATCTGGGCTGGGTGCTTTGGCAGTGTCGACCTGAAGATCACGGTCAAGGGTCGCTCTTCGCACTCCGGTGAGCCGGTCGATGCCATCAACGCCATCGAGCAAAGCCTGCCCCTGCTCAATGCCTTGTACGCACTCAAGCAGCAGGTGGAACAGCGTGCATGGCCGATGCCGGCGCCGCCCCATTACAACGGTGCACCTCTGATTTCGCGCATGACCTTGGCCGCGGCCCATGGCGGTAGCAAAGGCTCTACCGTTCCAGCGCAGTTCGAGGTGCTGATCAACCGTCGCTACGCTCCGCAAGAACCCTTCGATCAGGTGCTGGCTGAACTGCACCATTGCATCGACACCGCCATGGCCGCAAGCGCGGCACTTGCGGTGGAAGCTGAAGTGATCGGCCATCTTGCGCCGGTTGCGGACCCGACCGGTCCCCATTGGCCGCGCTGGCAAGCCGCACTGGGCGTGGGTTTCGGTTTCACCGCCGAGCAGTTTCAGTGCTATGGCTCCAGCAGCAGCTCGGATATGGGCTGGGTGCAACAGGCCGGTATCCAGGAGATTTTGTTGGGTGGCCTAATTCGCCCGCACAGTCGTATTCATGCCAGCGACGAATACACGACCCGCGAAGATCTGGTCGCCCTGGCGAAGTCGATCCTGGTCTACCTGGCTGCAGACTTCACCCCTGGGACCGCCGCAACAGGCTGAGCCCAAGCGACCACCGAAGACTGGCATCAAGATCGGTCATCGGCACTTTTTACCTAGCTGCCCCATAATCTCTTTGCTAAGTGAAGTATCGCCATGACTACCGTTTTCCGGCTCAACCGTCGCCGCTTTCTTGCAACCACGGCCATCGTCACCGGCGCTGCCATGCTGCCGTTTTCCAGCACATTGTGGGCCGCCGGCGCCGCGCGCAAGGGCGGTACGTTGCGCATCAGCGTCGACCAGGCGGTGGGCATGCTCAATCCGCTGCTGGCTCGGGTCAATCCCGAGTATCTGCTCAGCGAACTGCTCTACAACGGGCTTACACGCCTGAGTCACGACATGCAGGCCGAGCCCGATCTGGCCACGTCCTGGAGCCACAACGAAGCGCTGACCGAGTGGACCTTCAGCCTGCGCGACAACCTGCTTTTCCACGACGGCAGCCGCTGCACATCCAGGGATGTCGTGGCCAGTCTGCTGGCGATCCTCGATCCCAAGACCGCGTCGCCCGGCCTGCGCAACATCGGCCCGATCAAGTCCGTGGAAGCGGTCGACGAGCTGCACGTCAAGCTGACCACCACCATGCCCTACGCAGACCTGCCCATCAGCCTGGCCTACCCGGACGCCAAGATCGTGCCCGCGGCGATCGTCCAGGGGGATATGGCCCGCCTGACGCGCGAAGCCGTGGGCACAGGGCCGTTCAAGCTGACCTCGTTCGAGCCCGAGCGGCTGGTCGTAGTCACTCGCAACGAACAGTTCCACGACCCCGAGCGTCCGTTTCTGGATCGCGTCGAAATCCGTGTCTATCCCGATCCGACTGCGGAGAGTTCTGCGCTGATGTCCGGCGACATCGATCTCATGCTGTCAGCCCAGGCCACCGAGTTCAGCCGCCTTGGCCAAGCCAGCGGCGTGACCGGACTGCGTGCACCTTCCGGGCAGTTCCTCAACATCAACATGGCCTGCGACCAGAAGCCGTTCAACGACGTGCGGGTACGCCAGGCGCTGTCGCTCTGTGTCGATCGGGCGGCACTGGTGGACTTCGTGGCGGAAGGCTGTGGCACGCCGGGCAACGATACACCGCTCAATGCCGCTTACCGTTACCACGCCGATATCGAACTGCGTCAGGCCGATATCGCCAAGGCCCGGCAGCTGTTGGCCGACGCCGGCTATCCCGATGGCCTGGACATCACCTTGGTGGCCTCCGATAAGCCCTCTACGCGCACCCAGTTGGGCATCGCCGTACGGGAAATGGCCAAACCAGCCGGGTTCAATATCAAGGTCGAGACCATGGCCAACAGTACCTACCTGGACCAGATCTGGAAGAAAGGCAATTTCTACGTCGGTTTCTACAACATGCAACCTTCGGCCGACGCGGTGTTTTCCCTGCTCTACACCTCGGACGCCGCCTGGAACGAGACCCGCTGGAACAACAGCGAATTCGATGCCGCCGTGGCCGGTGCACGGGGCACGGACGATCCGGTCAAGCGTGCGGCGTTGTACGGCACGGCCCAGCGCCTGATGCACGAGCAAGTGCCATCGCTGATCCCGACCTTCTTCGATGTGCTGGCGGCCCGGCGCAACTATGTTCAAGGCTATCGATTGCACCCTCGCGGCGCGGTGTTTCGCCTGGACCAGGCCTGGTTGGATGAAGGCGCCCCGAAGCGCGGATGAATCGAGGGTAACCCTGTGACTGCTGCCTACCTGACCAAGCGTTTGCTTCTGGTCGTCTATACCCTGCTGATCGTTTCGCTGCTGGTGTTCGCCATCACCCAGTTGCTGCCGGCCGATGCCGCAGTGACGCTGCTGGGCCAGAACGCCACGCCTGAAGCGCTCGCCGCCCTGCGCGCCAAGCTCGGGCTGGACCAACCGGCGTGGCTGCAATTCGGCCACTGGCTGATGGCCGTGCTGCAAGGCGATCTGGGCCTGTCGATGCGCAACGGCCAACCGGTGCTGGGTTCATTGCTGGACGCGCTGGGCCGCTCCCTGTTGCTGGCGGGATGTTCCCTGCTGCTGATGCTGGCCGTGGCCATTCCGCTGGGCATCCTTGCTGCCGTACGTCGCGGGCGACCGGTGGACCTGATCATTGCCTTGTTCTCCTACGTCGGCGTGTCGCTGCCCGAGTTCGTCACTGCGACCTTGTTGGTGCTGCTGTTCGCCGATGTCTGGCAACTGCTGCCGGCCACCGGTTACGTGCCGCTTTCGGAAAACTTCGGCGAGGGCCTGCGGCACCTGATCCTGCCCACGCTCACGGTGTCGATGATCATGGTCGCTCACGTGTCGCGGATGGTGCGCTCCGAGATGATCGACGTGCTCGAGACCGACTACATCCGTGCGGCGCGGCTCAAGGGATTGTCGCGGCGCCGGGTGCTGTTGCGTCATGCGCTGCGCAACGGCCTGCTGCCGACCATCACCATCGTCGCGCTGGACGTGGGCTATCTGCTGGGCGGCATCGTCGTGGTGGAAGAAATCTTCAACATTCCAGGCATCGGACGGGAGCTGCTGGTGGCAGTCGCGGCCCGCGATCTGCCGGCCATTCAGGGCGGTGTGCTGATCCTCGCCGCGACCTATTGCGTGGTCAACCTCATCGCGGACCTGACCTATGCCTACCTTGATCGGCGGATTCAATATGCGTGACATCATCTACCGACTGCTGAGCTCGCCGCAGGGTCTGGTGGGCAGCGTGATTCTGCTCCTGGCGATCGTGCTGGTCTGCGCCGGGCCGGCGCTGGCCCCTTACGACCCGGAAGCGATTTCCATTTTGGCCCGGTACAAGGCACCCAGCCTGGTGCATTGGCTGGGGACCGATCAGATGGGGCGCGACATTTTCAGCCGCCTGCTCATCGGAGCCCGCGCGACCATTTCGCTGTCGGTGCTGGCCACCGCGATGGCGATGCTGCTGGGCGCATTGCTCGGCACGGCCAGCGGCTACCTGGGCGGGCGTATCGATGAAGCGCTGATGCGCACGCTGGACGCGGTAATGTCAATCCCCAGCCTGCTGTTCGCGCTGTTGATCGTCAGCACGCTGGGCAAAAGCGACCTCAACGCCGTGCTGGCGATCACCATCGCCTTCGTCCCCGGCATGGCGCGGATCGCGCGCAGCGTTGCCCTCGCCGCTCGCCGTCAGGACTACGTCAGCGCTGCCATTGCCCGCGGCGAATCCACTGCCTACATCGTGGTGCGGGAAATGCTGCCCAACATCGTCGCGCCGATCATCGTCGAGGCAACCATTCGGGTCGCGTTCGCCATCATGTTGTTCGCCACCCTCAGTTTCCTCGGCCTGGGTGCGCAACCGCCGCAGCCGGAATGGGGGCTGATGGTGGCCGAGGCAAGACGTTATTTCTTTCAGGCACCGTGGATGATGCTCATGCCCGGCCTGGCCATCGCCATCATCGCGATCGGTTTCAATCTGCTGGGCGATGGCTTGCGCGATGCCCTCAATCCCAAGGGGCACCGCCAATGACTGCCGTGTTGCAAGTGGCTGACTACAGCCTCGACTATCAACTGCCGGGCGGTCCGCTCCACGTCTTGCAGAACATCGACTTCCAGGTCGGTGCCGGTGAAGTCGTGGGCCTGGTCGGCGAATCCGGTTCGGGCAAGACCACCCTGGGCTTTGCCATCATGCGCTACCTGGCGAGCAACGCTCGCGACGTGGGTGGCAGCATCATTCTGCAAGGTGAAGACCTGCTGCAGATGCCGCAACGCCAAGTGGAGCAGTTGCGCGGAAGACGCCTGGGAATGATCTTCCAGGACCCCAGCGCGTCGCTCAACCCGACCCTGAGCCTGGGCGAGCAGGTAGTGGAAGTGCTGACCCGTCATCGCGACCTGAGCTATCGCGACGCCTGGGCCCTGGGTGAGCAACTGCTCGCCGATGTCGATCTCAAAGACCCGGCGGCAATGATGAAGCGCTTTCCCCACGAGGCTTCCGGCGGTGAAAAACAGCGCGTGCTCATCGCCACCGCGTTCGCCTGTCGCCCGCAATGCCTGATCTTCGACGAGCCAACCACCGCGCTGGACGTGATCAGCTCTGCGCAGATCCTGCAGCTGTTTCGGCGTCTGCGCGAGGAAACCGGCGTGGCCTCGCTGTACATTTCCCACGACCTGGCCCTGGTATCGCGGGTAGCGGATAGGGTCTGCGTCCTGAATCAGGGGCGCATCGTTGAACAGGCGGCCGGTGCGCGGATCTTCAGCGCGCCCAGCGATGCGTACACGCAACGACTGGTAGCCGCCGTGCCGGCTGCGGATAAGCGTCTGCTAAACGAAACCGTAGCGTCGAGTCAGCCGCTGCTGCACGTCAACGGACTCAGCGTGCGTTACGGTCGTCCTGGTTTGCTCGACGGTCTGTTGCGACGTGCCGCCAAGCCTTCCCTGGCTGCCCGAGACATGACCCTGAGCATGGCGCGTGGCGAGATCCTCGGCATCATCGGCGAATCCGGTTCGGGCAAGTCGACCCTGGCCAAGGCTTTGACCGGTCTGACCCCATTCACCGGAAAGGTGCAGTTCGAGGGCGTCGACATTCGTGGCGCCGCCGACATGAGCCGTGACTACCGGCGCAAGGTGCAGATCATCTTTCAGCACCCGGATGCCTCGCTCAATCCGCGCCAGACCATCGGCCAGATTCTCGCTCGCCCGCTGCGGCTCTATGGCCTGCCCGAGGGAGAAACCGAGCGCCAGGCCGTCGCCCGACTGCTGCGTGAGGTGCGCCTGCCCGAGGATTTCGCCGATCGCTTTCCACACGCCCTGTCCGGCGGCCAGAAACAGCGGGTGGCGATCGCCCGCGCCTTCGCGGCGCGACCGGAGTTGGTGATCTGCGACGAGATCACCGCTGCGCTGGACGTGTCTGTGCAGGCCACGGTAATCGAGCTGTTACTGGAGCTGCGCCGCAAGCATGGCACCGCCTACCTGTTCATCACCCATGACCTGAACCTTATCCGCCAGATCGCTCATCGCATCGCCGTGATGTACCGCGGCGATCTGTTGGAAATCCTGCCCGCGCAGGACATGGCCGAAGAGTCCCGACATCCCTACACCCGCGCCCTGCTCCAGGCAGTGCCGCAGCCCCTCACCGAAATGGAGCAACTCGATGACGCCTGATGCGCTGATCCACAGCATCGATGAGGCCTACTGCCTCGACTTTCTTGCGCGCATGGTGCAGCACAAGAGTTACAGCGCCACGGCCGAGGAGCGTCGGCTGGCCGAATACATGGCTGGGCAGATGAGCGAGCTGGGGCTGCACAGCGAGCTGATGCCGGTACCCGGCGAACGCCTCAATGCCATTGGCACCCTCAAGGGTCAGGGCGGTGGTGGCCACAGCCTGTTGTTCAACGGCCATCTGGATACCAACCCGGTCACCGAAGGCTGGACCGTGGACCCGTGGGCCGGCAAGGTCGATGACGAGTTCATCTACGGCATCGGGGTCTCCAACATGAAGGCCGGTGATGCCGCCTACTTCTGCGCGCTGAAAACCTTGATAGACGCCGGGGTCAAGCTCAAGGGCGACGTGATCCTGACCTATGTGGTCGGCGAGCTGCAAGGCGGGATCGGCACCATCGCGGCGATCGAACAAGGCGTGAAAGCCGACTACTTCATCAACTGCGAGCCGACCGACCTGCAGGCAGTGACCCTGCACGTGGGCTCGCTGATGTTCGTCATCGAGCTGACCGGGGACACCCGTCATCTGTCCAAGCGCGAAGAAGCGGTGGACGTCATCACTGCGGCGGTGCAGCTCATTCCGCAGATCAACGGCATCACCTTCAGCGGCGCCCGCACGCCCGAGCACGAACAGGTCAACCGTGGTCACATCGGCGTGGTGCACGGAGCCCTCGGCCGCGACCTCGAAGAATGGCGTCCACCGCAGGTCGCCGATTTCCTGCGCTTGCGTGGCTCGGCCCGCTACACCCCTGGGCAGACCGTCGAGTCGGTGCTCGCCGACCTGCAAGGACTCCTCGATCGCCTGTGCGAACAGTTTCCGGGCCTGCAAGCCAAGCTGATCAACGACAGCGACAACCAGCCGCTGATGCCGCCTTTCGAAGTGGCGCTCGACTCGCCCATCGTCAAGGCCGTGAACGCCGCCTATCAGCAGGTGCGCGGTGAACCGCAGCCCACCGGAATCATCACCCCGCCGGCGTACTTCGGCACCGATGCCGCGCATTTCTATCAGCGCCTGGGTATGCAGGGCGTGGTCTGCGGGCCCGGTGGCAAGTTCAACACCATGCCAGACGAACGTGTTCACAAGCGCGATTACCTGGACATGGTCCGCGTTTACATCCTGGCCATTCTGAGCATCTGCGAAGTGGCCGAAAGCAACTGATTCACCGCTGCAGGGCATGGACGCCCCATAACAATAATCTTGCTTCAAGACTTCGCCATCTGCTGATTATTCTCGATAAGGGTCAACACCATGCGGTCAGCTTTAATGCTTGGCAGTGCGACACTGTGCGCGGTCATTTCCCCTACGGCTTTTGCCGACGACGTGCTCGACAACCCGTTCTTCAAAGACAGCAGCACGCAGGTCATGGCGCGCAACTTCTACTTGAACCGGGATTTCCACAACACCGGCCCGAACGCACAGAGCTATCGCGAAGAGTGGGCCCAGGGCTTCATCGGCACTTTCACCTCGGGCTTCACCCCAGGCACCCTGGGCCTTGGCATAGACGCCATAGGCCTCTATGGCATGAAACTCGACAGCAGCTCGGACCGCATCGGTACTGGCCTGCTGCCCAGCAATGGCCGGCACACGCCGGGGATCGATCGGGCCGAGGACGACTACTCCCGCGCCGCGGCTGCGGTAAAGCTCAAGGTCTCGAACACGGTACTCAAGTACGGCGAAATGACCCTCAATCTGCCGGTCTACTCGACCGGGGACAGTCGCCTCTTGCCCGAGACGACCGAAGGGTTCTACCTGAGCAGCAAGGAAATCGACAACCTGCGCATCGATGTCGCCCACCTCACCTCGCTCAGCACGTACGCGCAAAGTGGCCACAACGCCGGCGTCATGACCCGTGCGGACGTCTATGGCGCCACCTACAACTTCACCCCGGCCTTGACCGGCGCGCTGTATGCCTCGGATGTGCAGGATCTGTGGAAGAAGAGATACGCGGGGTTGAGCTGGGTCAAACCCATCAATGACCAGCAGGCATTTTCCGCCGACTTCCGCTTCTACAACCAGAAGAGCACCGGCGCCGAGCGCGGCGGGGATATCGACAGCAACTCGTTCAGCCTCAAGACCGCCTACAGCTACGGCACGCACAAGCTGACCCTGGCCTATCAGGCCATCACCGGCAAAGGCGGTTATGTCTTCTACACCGACGGCGGCAATACCAACTACATGGCCAACTACGTGCAGTACGCCGAATTCACCCGCGAGGACGAACGTTCGTGGCAGGCACGCTACGACTTCAACTTCGCCGGCCTCGGGGTGCCGGGGCTGGATGTGTTCGCCCGCTACCTGCGTGGCGACAACATCACCCTGGCCAACGGCGCGAGCGGCCAGACCGAATGGGAACGTGACCTGGAGGCAGCCTACACGGTGCAGAGCGGTCCTCTGAAAAACCTGACCTTCCGCCTGCGTCAGGCCACCTACCGCAACTCGTTCAGCGGCGATCTGGATGACGTTCGGTTCATCACGCAATACCCGATCAATCTGTAGGTGACTCTGCCGGCACTCCGCCCGGTGAAATCTCTCGCCGGGCGGAGTGCCTCTGCTACACACTCAACCGACGACTGAACTTGGTCTCCATCACGATATGCGACGCGGTGTGCGCCACGCCCTTGATCATGTTGATCCGGGTCAGCTCGGCATTGAGTTCGCCCAGGGTCCCGGTGGCCAGGTGAATGATGAAGTCCGACTCCCCAGACACCGCGTACACGGCCTGCACCGCGTCGATCTTGCGCAGCGTCGTCATGACATCGGTGTAGCTTTTGTTGGTGCACGAAGTCATGGTGAAGCAGTTGATGGTCGGCTGTATCCGGTCGTGGTCGATGCGCACGCTGTAGCCGGTGATGATGCCAGCTTTCTCCAGCCGCTGGATGCGCTCCTGCACCGAGGAGCGCGACACGCCCAGCTTGCGTGCCAGCGACGCGGTCGGCTCCCGAGCGTTGGCCTGCAGTAGCGCAAGCAACTGGCGATCGTTCTCGGTCAGGTTGAACAGTGTACGGGGTGAGTGTGCATCCATGCCGTATCGACCTTGCGTGAGGAGGCGTTAGCGCGGCCCAGCGCCGGCGTGTCGTTCCTGGAATCTGTCCATCATCTTCAAACCGGTATACACCAATTGCGCCGCCGGTGGGCCGAACGGGCCACCATTCCATTGCAGACCATAGCGATCGAACAGGCGGTAGCGATCCGATTCACCGCAGATGGCCTCGGCGATCACCCGCCCGCCTGCTGGTGCGGTGTTCATACCGTGCCCCCCGAACGAAGCACAGGACCACAGCCCTGGGCCGATTGGGCCGATGTGGGGCATTTTGTGCCGCGCATAGCCCATCAGTCCAGACCATGCCTTGTCGATCCTCAGGCCTCGAAGTTGCGGGTAAACGTCGAGGATATCGGCAGTGAGCAGTTGAGCCAGGCGCTGTTCGTCCTGCAGGTTGTGAGTAGTGATGTGGCCGCCCCACAACAGTCGGTCGCCGTCGACGATACGGTAATAGTCCGAGGCACGACGGGAATCACCGACGGCTTCTGAAGTGCGCACTGCCTGCTGGAGGCGCGCGCCCAGCGGCTCGGTGAGAACCACGTAGGTGGCAATCGGCAGGAAGGCGCGGTGCAGTTTGCCGAACTCAGGGCCGCCGTAGCCGCCGCAGCAGTACACCACGTCAGTGCAATCGACACTGCCGTGGGCGGTTGATACCTGCGAGCGCCCTGCCCGACTGACGACTTCGAGCATGGCGCACTGCTCGTGAATCATCCCGCCCTTATGCTCAATCAACTCGGCCAGGCCAAGGCAGTAGTTCAGTGGGTGGAAATGGAAACCGTGGGTATCACGCAGCCCCTGGTGGTAACGCTGGGTGTTGAGCAGAGTGCGCAAGGTATCGCGGTCGAGGTAGTCGAGGGTAAAGCCAAAATCGCGGTCCATGCGCTCGCTGAAGCGCTTGAGGCTGTCGGCATTGTCGAAGCGGCTGACACTCAGCTTGCCCCGACTGGGCGCGCAGCCGGGCAACTGGTACTGGGCAATGGTCTCGCGCACACTGTTTACGCCCTCCAGGGACAGTCTGAACAAGGCCGCAGCGGTGTCTTTGCCGCAGCGCTGCTCGATGGCCGACAGGCCTTCGGACCAACCCTGCAGCACGAACCCGCCATTGCGACCCGACGCCCCCCAGGCGACCCGCGCCGCTTCCAGCACGACCACGGACTTGCCACGCGACACCAGCTCCCATGCCGTGCTCAGCCCCGCCAGGCCACCGCCCACGATGCACACATCGACGCTAACTTGGCTAGCAAGCGGCGGCCGCACGGGGGCCGCGCGCATGGTCGCGGTGTAATAGTTGTCGATATAGCTGAACATGAAGACCTCGTCCTTCGTCGGGCGTCTACCTTGCGCGTGCCGGGCCAAGGGGGACGTGCAGGGGATTGGTTCACTGCACCTTGGTGAGGTCGGCGCCGTACCATTTTTCGGACAGCTGCTTGAGGGTACCGTCGGCTTTCATCTCTTCGACGATTCTGGTCAGCGCCCCGTTGAAGGCGTCATCGCCCTTGTCAACGGCGATCGCCAGCGGCTCGTAGTAGGCCGGCTTACCCTCGACCTGAACGATCGGGTAGCCGTTCTTGATGGCAGCGGTGATGGTCGGCAGGGCCGACAGGGTTGCGTTCAGACGCACACCGTTGCCCATGCGCAGGTCATCCAGCGGGCCCATGCTGTCGCCGTAGGTTTTCACTTCGCCGGGCTCCACGTCATAGGTAAAGGACGGCACGTCGGGCGCATCGATGGTCAGTCGACGATTGATGTAGTCCTCCGACGTGGTCCCGGCCTCGACGCCGATGATCTTGCCGTTGAGGTCTGCGGTCTTGGTACCGGCCGCGGCCTTGTGCACGGCGAATACATACGGGGTGTAGTAATAGACCGCAGGGAAATCCAGAACCCGGCCGCGCTCGCGGGTCGGAGTCATGGAGCCGACGGAGATGTCCCAGCGGTTCGACCAACGCCCGGCGGTGATGATGCCGTACTCGGGCGTGACGAACGCGACCTTGCTACCGAGTCGCTTGCCGATCTCGGTGGCCACGTCGATATCGAAACCCTGCAGGGCATTGTCCGGCCCGAGAAATGACTGCGGTGGCCAATTGGCTGCCGTGGCCACTTTCATGACCTTGGTCGAGTTGATTCGATCCAGGGTGGCGCCGGCCCAGGCAACTCCGGCCCCGGTCGTGAAAACACCAGCCAGTGCGACAGCGGTGAACAAGCGAGTCAGCGACATCATGGTGAACCTCCAGAGAACAGCGATACGCAGTTGGCGTTGTTGTGGCGTATACAGCGTTTGAAGCCATGTCCGGCCCTGACGGATCACTCAGTGGCTGAGAATCTGCGAGAGAAACTCGCGGGCACGCTCGTGTTGCGGGTTGTCGAAAAAAGCCTGCGGCGAGGCCTCCTCGACGATGCGGCCCTGGTCCATGAAGATGATCCGGTCGGCAACGCGCCGGGCGAAGCCCATTTCATGGGTGACGCAGAGCATGGTGATCCCGTCTTCGGCCAGTTCGCCCATCACGTCGAGCACCTCCTTGACCATTTCCGGATCCAGCGCCGAAGTCGGTTCATCGAAGAGCATGATCCGCGGGCGCATGCACAGCGCCCGTGCAATGGCCACGCGTTGCTGCTGGCCGCCGGACAGCTGGCCGGGGTACTTGTCGGCCTGGTTGCCGATACGTACCCGTTCCAGGTACTCATGGGCCAGAGCGCGGGCTTCGGCATCGCTGAGTCGGCTGACCAAGCGCGGCCCGAGCATGAGGTTGTCTAGTACGCTCAGGTGCGGAAACAGGTTGAACTGCTGAAAGACCATGCCGACCTGGCGGCGTATGCCCGCCACGCACGCCGCGCCGCGGGTCAGCGGGGTATCGCCGATAATCACCTCACCTTGCTGGAAGTCTTCCAGCAGGTTCAGGCAACGGATCAGCGTGGACTTGCCGGAGCCCGACGGCCCGCAGATCACCACGATCTCACCGCTGGCAATGTGCAGATCAATCTCCTTTAGCACATGAAACTCGCCATACCACTTGTTCAGCCGACGCACCCGAACAGCGGCTGAACGGGGGGACGCAGCAGGGACGGTCGATCGATTCATGGCAAGCTCCAGGTTCATAGCGGGCGCCCTTTTCATATCAAGCACTGGCCCGACTCAGCGATGGGCACGGTTGAAGTGCTTTTCCAGGCGGGCCTGGACCGTTTCCAGAACAATCGACAGCAGCCAGTACAGCACCGCCGCAGTGATCAACATCTCCAAATGGCGAAACTCCGCGCGGCCTTGGGTACGCGCCAGGAACATCAACTCCCAGACGCCTATCACCGACACCAGCGAACTGTCCTTGAGCATCGAAATGAACTGGTTCCCGGTGGGCGGGATGATCAGCCGCATGGACTGCGGCAAAATCACCCGCATCATGGTCTGCAGCGGCGACAGGCCTATGGCTCGCGACGCTTCCCATTGCCCTCGGGGAATGCTGCTGATGCCAGCACGGAATATCTCGGTCATGTAGGCGCCGTAGCACAGCGACAGGGCCAAAATACCCGCAGGCACCGCGCCGACCACATAGCCCAGTTGCGGAATGCCCAGGTAGATGAGGTAGATCTGGATCAGCAGCGGCACACCACGAAAAAACGAGGTGTAAAAGCTGGCGATCGCGATGGCGAAGCCGTTGGACGACAGGCGTGCGGTCGCCCCCAGCAGGGCAAGCATGAAAGCGATGGTGATGGAGATCGCCGACACATACACGGTCGTGAATACCCCTTGGGTAATCATGAAGCCGACCTTGGTGGCGATGAATGAATATGAAAGGTCAAAGGTGTCGAAGAACAGCAGGAACATCAGCAGCAGTTCGCACCACACAGTGACGATCTGCGCTCGCAAGGGGAAGCGACCGAGCACGAACAGGTTGAGGACCAGCGTCAGGGTGAAGGTGACCGCCACGGCCACGTCCCTTGCCAGGGGCGCCTGCAGATCCAGCAGTATGGGTGCCATCAGCCGGGCCAGGCCACTCTCGCCGAGGCCGGCGAACAGCGTCACCGCGAAGCACACGGCGGCTACTGTGCCCATGAACACCGGACTGTCGGTGGCGCGGGGCTTGACAATGTGGTCCTTGAACATGGCATGGACACCTTTGTTGTTGTGTTTTCATTATGGGCGCGCAAATCGCCGGACGGCACCCTGCGTTATGGGTCCATTCAACGATAAATTAAGCGGATTTGCCGGCTTTACCCTGACAAATGCAAGAACATACCGGCGGATGATCGTTAGCGGATCGTCTGTTGCGGCATCACGCGCGGCTTGGTGAATTGTGGATCGTCCGCATCGAGAATCAGACTGCGGTAATGCCCGGGACTGGCACCGGTCCACTTGCGAAACGCCTTGTAGAAGGAGCTGGCATCGGCGAAGCCCAGGCGCTCGGCAATGTCTTCGAACGTTGCCTGGGGTTCAGCCAGCCACAGCACCGCACGCTCGCGGCGCACGCTGTCCTTGAGGGCCTGATAGCCGGCGCCCTCCTCGGTCAGGTGTCGGCGCAGCGTGGCTACCGAAACGCCGCAGTGGGCCGCCATCGCTTCGATGGCTGGAAAATCGGCAGCCGGCAGGTTGCGCAGGTGTTGGCGGATCCGCCAGCCAAGGCTGTCGGGATCGCGGTAGCGCACCAGGATGTTCGCCGGGGCGCGGGCCAGGAAACGGCGCAGCTCCGTTGCGCTGCGCCGTACGGGAATGTCGAGGTGTTCGGCGGCGAAGATCAACCGCGTGCGTGGCCGCTCGAAGCGCAGGTTGGGCGAGAACATCACCTGGTAATCACCGACGTATTGGGGCGCAGGGCCGCGCAGCTCCATGGCCAGGATCGGGATGCGCCGGCCAGCCAGCCAGCAGGCGATACCGTGCACGATCATCCAGTAGGTGAAACAGGAAAATGCGCGTTTGGGGTCGGCGCTGCGCTCACGTAGGACGATTTCCGCAAGCGACTGCTGGGTCGCCAGACGGCCGTCGTAGTCGCTGAGCATCAGTGCGAGGAACTCCAGCGCCAGCTTGAGCGCGGCGCCGACGGTCGGCTGCTGCCGGCAGGCCTGGCACAGGAAGGCGAAGCTGCCGCGGCGCAATGGCCGCGCATCCATGGCGAAAAATTCGTCATCCAGCGCCCTGGCCAGTTGCCGCCAGAGCCGGGCGTAACGCTGAACCGGGACCCGGGCCTGATCGTCCAGCAGCAGCCGGTCATCGATGCCCGCCACCTGAAGGATTCGCTCCAGGTCGACATGGCTGTCGCGTACGGCTTCACGCACGAGGTGAATCGAGATCGTGTCGCGCATCGACGGGCTGTCGAGCGGTGTTCGGGTCAGGCTCACTCATCCTCGCTCACCGCTTCTGCGCGAAACGGACCGAATAGGCTGCGGAGCAACCTGCGGTCGTCATTTCTAATCCATCCGTTGGCGCCGAGCAAGCACCCTGACCACCGGCCTCCTCAATAGAGGCATTCGACCGCGATGGCGGTGGCTTCGCCGCCGCCGATACAGATGGCGGCGATGCCGCGGCGCAGGTTGCGTTGCCGCAATGCCGCCAGCAACGTCACCACGATGCGCGCCCCGGACGCGCCGATGGGGTGACCCAGTGCGCAGGCTCCGCCATTGACGTTGACCTTGCTTGCCGGCAGGTCGAGGGCCTGCATGGCGGCCAGGGTGACCACGGCGAAGGCCTCATTGATCTCGAACAGGTCGATGTCTTCCAGCGCCCAGCCGGTGTTTTCCGCCAGCTTGCGAATGGCACCAATGGGCGCCACGGGGAAAAGGTGCGGTGCATCGGCGAAGGCGGCATGCCCGTGAATGACCGCCAGCGGCGCAAGTCCGCGAGCCTGGGCTTCACTGTGGCGCATCAGCAGCAAGGCCGCGGCGCCATCAGAAATCGAGCTTGAATTCGCCGCTGTCACGCTGCCGCCCTCACGAAAGGCCGGTTTCAGTGTGGGGATCTTGTCCGGGTTGGCCTTGGGCGGCTGCTCGTCATCGCTGATCATCTGGGGCTGCTTGTTGCGGATGACCTGCACCGGCACGATCTGCGAGGTGAAACTGCCGTCGCTGATGGCCTGGCGTGCGCGGGTCAGCGAGGCCAGGGCGAATTCATCCTGTGCCTGACGGCTGAAACCGTGCGCCTGGGCGCAGTCCTCGGCAAAGGTGCCCATCAGGCGACCGGGTTCGTAGGCGTCTTCCAGGCCATCGAGGAACATGTGATCGAGTACCCGGCCGTGGCCCATGCGATAACCATCGCGGGCGCGATCCAACAGGTAGGGCGCGTTGGACATGCTCTCCATGCCCCCGGCCACCACCACCCGAGCGCTGCCTGCGAGCAAGGCGTCGTGGCCCAAAAGCATGGCTTGCATGCCCGACCCGCACATCTTGTTCAGGGTGGTGCAAGTCGTGGCATGGGACAGCCCGGCGCCCAGTGCCGCCTGGCGCGCCGGTGCCTGGCCCAGCCCGGCCGGCAGCACGCAGCCGAACAGGACCTGGTCGACGCTGCCGGCATCGATACCGGCGCGCTCGACGGCGGCCGCAATGGCCGCAGCGCCCAGCTGAGGCGCGGTCAGGCTGCGCAGGTCGCCTTGAAAGCCACCCATGGGTGTGCGCACGGCGCTGACGATAACGATCGGATCTTCATTCATCTGTAGTTTCCCTTATTACCTGGCCGCCATGCGCAGGGCGCCGTCGAGACGGATCACTTCGCCATTGAGCATGCTGTTTTCGATGATATGGCGCACCAGAGCGGCATATTCCTCCGGCTTGCCCAGGCGCGGCGGAAAGGGCACGTCGGCGCTCAGCGCAGTGCGCACCTCATCGCTCATCCCGGCCATCATCGGGGTTTCGAAGATGCCCGGCGCAATGGTCATCACCCGAATGCCGTAGCGCGCCAGTTCCCTTGCTGCCGGCAAGGTCAAGCTCGCCACCGCGCCCTTGGATGCGGCATAAGCGGCCTGGCCGACCTGACCGTCGAAGGCGGCCACCGAGGCGGTGTTGATGATCACGCCGCGTTCGCCTTCGGCGTTCGCGGTGCTCTTGGCAATGGCCTCGGCGGCCAGGCGCAGCAGGTTGAAAGTGCCAATCAGATTGATATTGATGATGCGGCTGAAACTGTCCAGCCCGTGGGCGCCCTGCTTGCCGAGGATCTTCTCGCCGGCCACCACGCCGGCGCAATTCACCAGCCCGTGCAGTTCGCCAAAGCTGCTCATGGCCATGTCTACGGCGGCCTGGGCGGCATCGGCCTGAGTGATGTCGGCTACTGCGTAGCCGGCTTCCAGTTCACTGGCCTGCGCCTTGAGCGCCTCGGCGTTGAGGTCCACCAACATCAGGCGTGCGCCTGCACGGGCCAGCATCCGCGCGGTAGCGGCTCCGAGCCCGGACGCAGCGCCACTGACCATGAAAACCTTGTCTTGGATGTGCATGAAACGGTCTCCTCGTCAGGCGCTGGACGCCTGCTGCTTGGCAATTTCCTGATTGCGCAGGATGAAGCGCTGCAATTTTCCGCTGGGGGTTTTGGGTAGCTGTTCGACGAATTCGATCTCGCGCGGGTAGGCATGGGCGGCGAGCCGCTGACGCACGTGCAGGCGAAGGGTTTCGGCCAGCTCGGGGCCGGCCTGAAAACCCGCCTGCAGCACCACGAAGGCCTTGATGACTTCGGTGCGTTCCGGGTCGGGCTTGCCCACCACGGCGGCCTCGACCACCGCCGGATGCTCGATCAAGGCGCTTTCCACATCGAAGGGTCCAACCCGGTAGCCTGAGGTGGTGATGACATCGTCGTTGCGCCCCACGAAACTGATGCTGCCGTCGGCATTAAGCTCGACGGTGTCGCCGCTCAGGTAATACTGGCCTTTGAACGCCTTGGTCGGCATCCCCAGGTAGCCGCCGAACCAGCACAACGGCGACCGCTCGCGGTCTACCGCCAGCACCCCGGGTTGACCGGCCTCCAGTTCATGCAGGTCGGCGTCGAGCACCACGATGCGATGGCCAGGCACGGCAAAACCGGCCGAGCCTTCGTGCACGGGATGATCGAGGCCGTGGTGGTTGCACAGCACCATGCCCAACTCGGTCTGGCCATAGTGATCGTGGACCACGACGCCCAGCTGTTCGGCGAACCAGCGGATCACCTGCGGATTGAGAGGCTCCCCGGCGCTGCTGGCAATGCGGAGTCGCCCGCGCACCCCGGCCGCGAAGCGATCACCAGCAGCGATCAGCATGCGATAGGCCGTTGGCGATCCGGCGAGGTTGGTGACCGCGTACTTGTCGATCACTCGGCAGGTGCTGTCGACCGTAAAGCCGCCGTCGTAGAACAAGGTGGCATGACCCAGGGCCAGCGGGCCGGCCACGGCATAGTAGAGCCCATAGGCCCAACCCGGATCGGCCAGGTTCCAGAACCGATCGTCGCGGCGCAGTTGGACGGCATCGCGCAGATAGCCTTTGAACGCCAGCAATGCGCGCAGCGGCACTTCCAGCGGTTTTGCCGGCCCGGTGGTGCCGGACGTGCACATCAGCATGAAAGGCGCATTGCCATCGAGCATCACGGGCTCGCATTCGCGGCTCTGCCCTTGCAGTGCCGTCCAGAAGTCGTGTTCGCCGGTGCCCGCAATGGTGCAGCCCACGGTCATCACGTGGGGACGGTGATCGAGTTCGTCGAGCTTGGGGCGGTTGTGCTGATCGGTCACCACCCAATTGGCCCCCGAACAATGCAGACGTTGCTCGATGGCCTTGGGACCGAACGCGGTGAACAGCGGCTGATAGACCGCGCCGATGCGCCAGGTACCCAGTATCGCGATCAGCAGTTCGACCGTGCGTGGCATCAGCCCGGCGACGCGATCGCCCGGTTTGACGCCCTGACTGCGCAGGAAATTGCCGAACTGCGATGCATGGACCTGCAGCTGCTCGAAGGTGTACTGCGTGGCAACGCCTTGCTGCGACTCGCAATACAGGGCCACGGCCTGTTCGCCGAGGTGGCGGTCGCAGCATTCGACACAGGCATTGAGCTGATCGAGTGTGCCGTGCAGATCCTGCGCGGCAGTTTGCGGGTAATCGAACCCCTGAGCGGTAGTGAAATAATCGCGCATCACATGACCCTGCTTGTTGTTATGGGATCTGGGTGTTGTGAGATCGTTGTGACCTTGAAGGCACTGGCCGATAGTGATCCGCCTGTGCTTTCGCGACAATGTTTTCAGCGCTCAGGTCATTTGAGCGGTTTAGCCAGTGCGAGCGTTTTCGATCTCGCATTCTCTGAGCACCGTGGCCGTTACGCGCTTGCTGGAAGCCCCCCTCATTCCGTCTTCCGACTCCGCGTCTTGCGCGGCGGCAGGCGCACCAGGGCCAACTGGGCGTCCAGAGTCTCGGCGCGTGCCTGCTGGGCGGCGGCGGTTTGCAATGCTGACGCTTGCGCCGCCTGCGCGGCCTGAAGCTGGGCTTCGAGCTGCTGTCGCGCGTGCTCCCCCTGCTCCACCGCCAATGCCGAGCGTGCTTCACGGGCCGCCGCCTGTAACTGCGCTTCGCCAAGCGCGATTTGCGCGTGCTCCAGACGCTTCTGCAACGCTTCGAGTTGCTTGTGTTGCTCACGGGCCTCGACGCTGCGTGCCCTGAGGTCTTCGCGGGCGCGATCGACCTCTCGGTGCGAGCGCTCTTCGACGCTCCGCACGTAGGCCTCCTGAGCCAGGCGATTGTGCTCGGCTTGCTGCTGTTGCTCACGTAGCGCTTGTTGAAGGGCCGCCAGATCGGCCTGCAACTCGTTGCGCGCCCCCTGTAGCTCGACGCGCTGCTGCTGCAAGTCATCGATCTGTTCCTGACGCTGGGCCAGGAGTTTTTCCAGATCGGCCAAGCGGGTCTCGGCGTTGCCGCGGGCCGTTTCCGCCTCGGCCACCTGGCGGCGAGCCTGGGCAGCGTCGCGGCGGGCTTGTTCCTCGACCTCCGCGACCCGCTCGTACTCGGCAGTCAGCTGCTCACGCTGGGCCGCCAACGAATGTTCGACCACGCCTTGGGCCAACGTGGTTGCCTGCTGCCAGATCGCCACGAACGCCTGGGCCACTTCAGCCGGCAACTCCGGCAACCTGGTTTCCCCGCGCAGCCGCTCGGCCAAGCGCTCCCACCACTGATCCAGCAAGGCGCCGACCCTGGCCGGGCTGCCGCGCCCCAGCTCCAGGCGCACGCGTTCGACGGTTGGCCGCTCCCCTCGGGCCAGCACGGCATCTGCCGCGGCAAATACGTCATTTTCCGGTACGCCTACTGCCATGGCCTGCTCTCCGTTGGATTAGATATGATAATAAAAGATTATCCGACCTTAGAAATTCTAAACTAATAATATAATACGTTGAACGTAATGAATAATACATATGACATTTTAGTAATCGATGCAAAGCCTCTGGACCTGTATTCACTGGCGGAAAGCACCGCTCGTGCGGCCCAGGCTTTTGTTGCTGCGGGCACCGCCGCGAATACGGTACGCAGCTATCGCAGTGCCCTGGCGTACTGGTCCGCGTGGCTGAAGCTGCGTTACGACCAGGTGCTTGGGGATGCTGCAATGCCCGCGGCGGTGGCGGTTCAATTCGTCCTGGACCATCTGGCCCGGCCGCTGGAGGACGGCACGTGGAATTACCTGCTGCCCGAAGCCATCGACACCGCTCTGGTCGAGGCCGGTGCCAAGTCACGGCTGGGTGCCTTGGCCTACAGCACCGTGCAGCATCGTCTGGCGGTGCTGGGCAAGTGGCATCGGGTGAAGGGCTGGGACAGTCCGACCGAGTCGCCAGCGCTCAAGACCCTGTTGCGCAACGCGCAGAAAGCCCAAGCACGCCAAGGCGTAACCGTGCGCAAAAAAACGGCCATGGCCTTGGAGCCGCTGCAGGCCATGCTGGCAATCTGCACCGACGGCCTGCGCGGCACCCGCGATCGCGCCCTGCTGCTGTTGGCCTGGAGTGGCGGTGGTCGGCGCCGTTCCGAAGTGATCGGCCTACAGGTGGGTGATGTGCGGCGTCTGGATGCCGACACTTGGGTCTACAGCCTCGGCGCCACCAAGACCGACACCGGCGGCATGCGACGAGAGAAGCCCCTGCGTGGGCCAGCGGCTCATGCGTTGGCGGAGTGGCTGGCTGCCGCGCCGGCGACCACGGGCCCGCTATTTCGTCGTCTGTACCGCGGCGATAAGGTGGCGAGCCAAGGCCTGGGCGGCGACCAAGTGGCGCGTATCGTCAAGCGTCGGGCTCAGCTTGCAGGTCTGGAGGGGGACTGGGCTGCCCACAGCCTGCGCTCGGGTTTCGTGACCGAAGCGGGCCGGCAGGGTGTGCCGCTGGGTGAGGTGATGGCGATGACCGAGCACCGCAGCGTGGCGACGGTCATGGGTTACTTCCAGGCCGGATCGTTGCTCAACAGCACCGCCACGCAACTGTTGAACAGCAAGGATGAGGAATGAATTCTTGGCAGGTTGTTGAAAGATGGACGGAAACAAAGTCATCAGCGCCGGTCAATAGTCTGTCGCCGCTGACGCTTGCGCGTACCGCGTCGCCCTATTCGAACATCCAGGATAATCATTATGACCACTTCCAAGCTGCTGCCTCGCCTCGCCCTCGCTGCCCTTTGCGCCTTGAGCGTACCTGCCTTCGCAGCCGAAACCGGCGCCAAGGAAGAAAGCGTCACCTTGGACCGTCCAGGCAACGGTGATCATGAAATCAAAGAGGGCGACAAAGTGCCCGACTCCTACAAGCGCAAGGAACTGGCGATCGATCCCGCCAAGCATGGCTTGAAGCAGCCCGACGAGAACGAGCAGTGGGTCGAGATCAAGGACAAGTACGTGCGCGTGAACATTCCCAACGGCACCATCGTCGAAATGATCGACAAGTCTTCGGTCAAGAAGTGAGTTTTTGGCCCCGGCTTGGGTAACTCCAGGCTGGGGCCGTTTGCTTGGGTACGTGGTTCGCGGCAGATGACCGCACCTACGGGCGCTTGGCGTATTGCAGCGGCAAGACCGTGGTCGACTTGATGCGCTCCATCGCGAAGGTCGAGCTGATGTCGGAAATGCCCTCCACCTGAATCAACCGTTTGTACACCGCGTCATAGCCGGCGATGTCCGGTACCACAATACGCAGCATGTAGTCCGTATCCCCCGCCATTCGATAGCACTCCACCACTTCGGGCAGTGCCTCGATGACCCTGTGAAAATCCTCCAGCCATTGCGCGTTGTGCCGTTGCGTACGTAGCTCGGCAAATACCGTTACGGCAACATTCAACTCGCGTGGATCGAGCAGCGCAACCCGCTGGGTGATGACCCCCTGCTGTTCGAGCTTCTGGATGCGACGCCAGCAGGCGGTGGCGCCCAGGCCGATCTGCTCGGCGATGTCAGCCAGCGGACGGGTGCAGTCTGCTTGCAGGATATCGAGGATGGCCATGTCGAACTTGTCCATGAAAATGCGAGCCTGAGTGGGTCTTTATGGGTGACGATCAGTATGCCGGAAAGTATTTCTTCTAAGCCGTCAATCTGGGCAATTATTTTGCGTATATGGCCGGGTGATCCGTACAGATATCAAATTTTTTCACCGCATCCATCGCTAGCATAAGCCGTACGAAATCAGCACTGGTCGAGACGCTATGCCTACCCTCCCCGTATACCTGGATTACGCCGCCACCACGCCCATCGACGATCATGTCATCAGCGCCATGCTGGCCTGTATGGGGCGCGATGCCGTCTATGGCAACCCCGCCTCCAGCGCCCACGCCTACGGCCAACAAGCGCGCCAGGCGGTTGAACTGGCGCGGCGGCAAGTGGGCGAACTGATCAATGCTCCGGGCGAGGACATCGTCTGGACTTCGGGCGCTACCGAGTCCAACAACCTGGCGATCAAGGGCTGTACCCGTGCGGGCGATCACATTGTCACCAGCGTGCTGGAACACAAGGCGGTCATCGACACCGTGCGCGAGCAACAGGCGGCCGGCTGCGAGGTCACCTGGCTCAGCCCCGACGAACGCGGGCTGATTCAACCACAGGCCGTGGCATCGGCACTGCGACCCAATACGCGTCTGGTGTCGCTGATGTGGGTCAATAACGAGCTGGGCACACTGACCGACGTTGTCGAGATCGCACGAATGGTACAGGCGCACGGCGCGCTGCTGCATGTGGATGCCGCCCAGGCGGCTGGCAAGGTCGAGATCGACCTCGCTCAGGCAGGCATAGATCTGTTGTCCTTGTCTGCACACAAACTTTATGGACCCAAAGGGATCGGCGCCCTCTATGTCGGGCCACGAGCTCGACCGGTACTGCGCGCGCAAATGCATGGGGGTGGCCATGAACAGGGCCTGCGTTCAGGCACGCTGCCGACGCATCAGATCGTCGGCATGGGCGCAGCATTTGCCCAGGCCAGCGCGCAGATGCAGAGCGATAACCGGCAGATCCAGGCACTGTCCCAGCGATTGCGCGAAGGATTGCTGGCGCTGCCAGGCGTATCGCTCAACGGCTGCGCCGAGCATCGGATTCCCCACACGCTCAACGTCTGCATCGACAGCCCGGTCTTTTCCATGCAGGCGGTGGCCGGACGTATCGCGGTGTCTTCGACCTCGGCCTGTAATTCGGCAAGTGCCGCCGCGTCGCACGTGTTGTTGGCACTGGGTTTGAGCCAGGCTCAGGCGCTGAGCAGCTTGCGGGTGAGTCTGGGTCGCTACAGCACGCAGGAAGATGTCGACCGAGCCATCACCGTCATCAACGACGCCCTCCAAGCCCCCGCGCCATTCTGGTGATCCCCGGATCGCATGCATTCATTACGGCCCCGCAATCCCTGTAGCAGCGGCGCAAGCCGCGTCCGGCCTCACCGCGTTCATTCAGGCACACCGCACACACCGCCGACGCGGCTCGCGCCGCTGCTACAGCGGCCGCGTGCGCCTGTAGCAGCGGCGCGAGCCGCGCCAGGCCGCACCGGGTGTAAGCAGGGGGGATCTTGGGTGCTACCGTTCGTCGGAATTGCGGCACCGATCATGGCCATTCGCTGCCCAAATCTGCGTACCGATTCCTATAACGGAGAAATACCATGGTCACTCGCACGATTACTCGTTTTGCCCTCGTCGGCCTGCTGTCTGCCACCAGTATGTATGCGTTGGCCGGTTCGGTGCCTCCAGGCAAGGAAATCAGCCCTTCGTCGCCAACCACCAGCACTGACACCCGCACGGGCAACCAGATGGGCAGTGGTCGTACCAACGACGCCAACAGCAGCAGCGGCACCACCACCTCCGGCACCCCGAATGGCTCGGGCACCTTCAGCAATGGCACCGGCAACAGCAGCGGTAGCGGTGCTGTAGGCAGTGGCACTGGCAACGGCGCCAGCTCCGGCAAGGGCGCAGGCAGCGGCGCGGGTGGCAGCAGCGGTAACTGATTCTACGGCGGCTCGAGCGCATCGTGTTCGAGCCTTCTGCGTTGCCGTGATCGAAGCGGGTGGCTGGGCCAAGATGCGTATCACCGCATCCGCTCAGGCCACCCGTTTTCACATCCATCCCTTTTATCGTTTTTTTGGGTATTCTTCCGGTCTCGATGCCACGGTGCACCCGCCCTGCCCCATGGCCCCATTTACATCCGACCAGGAAGCCCCATGTCCCAGATCATCCTCGTACTTAATGGCCCCAACCTGAACATGCTGGGCTTGCGTGAGCCTGCCGTGTACGGCCACGAAACCCTGGCCGATGTAGAAGCCATGGCGGTGCAGAGCGGCCAGGAATTGGGTCTGAGCATCGAATGTCGACAGACCAACCATGAAGGGCAAATGATCGACTGGATCCATCAGGCCCGCCAGCGCGTGGCCGGCATCGTCATCAACCCAGGTGCGTGGACCCACACCTCGATCGCCATTCACGATGCGTTGATCGCTTGCGAAGTACCGGTGCTGGAAGTGCATATCTCCAACGTCCACCGCCGTGAAGAGTTCCGTCACCACTCCTTCGTCTCGAAAGTGGCGGTCGGCGTCATTGCCGGTTTCGGCACCCACGGCTACAAACTGGCGATCAGTCACTTCGCCAAATTGCTGAACGCCAAGCCCGCCATCTGATCCGGTTTTTTCAGCGCCTTCTGGATCTGTTTTACCTTGCTCGGAACGTCCATAGTCACCTGAACGAAATTTCATGTTCTGGAGGTGTGTTATGGACGGTGTGATCATGTTGACCATCATCACCGCTACGCTCGGCTCGTTCGGCTACGTGATGTACCTGATCCATAAGGAGAGCAAGGAAAACAAATAGCCTGAGAACAAAAAGGCCGCTGCGTTCCCCGCAACGGCCTGGTCTGTACTGCTTGCCACCGCGCTTACTTGATGAAGTTGTCCACCAGCATGTGCGCCACGTCATCGGCGCGCCCGCTGAGCATGGCCTTGGCTGAATACAGGGCCATGTTCGAGACTTGCGAAAGCTCGATCTTGGGCGGCATCACCAGTTCTTCCGGGTTGACCTTGACGTCCAGCAGCGCCGGGCCGGGGTGGCTCAGGAATCGCTGCACGGCCTGCTCCAGGCTCGCCCCGTCCGACACTTGTTCGCCGTAGAAGCCCATCACCTCGGCCAACTTGGCGAAATCGGGGTTGTGCAGGTCGGTGAAGTTGTCCAGCAAGCCTTCGACCTTTTGCTCGATCTGCACGAAGTTCAGTGAACTGTTGTTGAACACCACGACCTTGATCGGCAACTTCTCCTGCACTGCCGTGAGCAGGTCGCCCAGCAGCATGGCCAGGCCTCCGTCGCCAGACAATGATACGACCTGGCGCTGCGGGTAGGCCTTCTGCAGGCCCAACGCCTGTGGCATGGCATTGGCCATGGTGCCGTGCCGCAGGCTGGTGAGCGTGCGACGCTGGCCATTGGTGTTGATATGGCGCAGCACCCAGACCATGGGCGAACCGCCGTCGGCGGTGAACAGCGCATCTTCGCTGGCATGCTTGTCCAGCAGGTGGGTCAGGTACTGCGGATGGATCAGATGCCCGTCGGTATGACGCTGATCGTGGGCCAGGGTCTTGAGGGTCTTCTGACGCACCTTGAGGCAGTCTTCCAGAAAGCTGTGCTCGGTGCGTTCGGCCAGCAAGGGCAGCAGCGCCTTCAGGGTGGGCAAGACATCACCCACCACGCCCAGATCGATGGGATGACGACGCCCCAGGTGGGCGCCCTTGCGATCCACCTGAATGATCTTGGCATTCTGCGGATAGAACTGGCCCCAGGCGAAGTCGGCACCCAGCAACAGCAAGGTGTCGCACTCCATCATGGCGTGGTAGCCGGACTCGACCCCGAACACACCCGTCATGCCCATGTTGTAGGGATTGTCGTACTCGACGAAGTCCTTGGCACGCGAGGTATGCGCGATGGGCGCTTTCAAGCGCTGGGCCAGTTCGATCAATTCGTCGTGGGCGCCTTCGCAGCCAAAGCCGGCATAGATAGCAATCTTCTTGCCCTTGCCCAGCATGTCGGCGATCTCGTTCAGCTCATCCAGACTGGGTTGCAGTACCGGACGCGGCTGATGGACGCTGAAAGGACGATCGTTCTTCACCTCCGCGGAGCTGATGTCCGACGGCAGGATGATCACCGCCACCCCACCTTCATTGAGCGCGGTCTGCGCAGCCAGCGTGGTCACCCGGCGTGCCTGCTCGGGGGTGTACACCTGCTCGCAGAACACCGTGCAACTGCCATAGATGGCCTTGAAGTCCACTTCCTGGGGAAAATCCATGCCCAGTTCGCTGGTCACGATCTGGCTGGCGATCAGCACCATGGGCGCATGGTTGCGCTGGGCTTCGAAGATGCCGTTGATGAAGTGCAAACCGCCTGGTCCGCACGATCCGGCGCAGGCCGTCAGGCGACCGCTGATGAACGACTCGGCGCCAGCGGCAAATGCGGCGGCTTCTTCATGGCGGACGTGCACCCATTCGATTTCGCTGCGCGAAATCGCATCGGTCACGTGATTCAGCGTGTCGCCGACGATGCCGTAGCAGTTGCGCACACCTGCTTCCTGCAAGGTCTGGATCACGATGTCGGCTACTTTCTTGCTGGCCATGAAGGCCTCCTGGTCAGTGAGTCATGCAGCTTAGGCTGGAGCCGGCCTGGGGAGTTCAGCCCGACTGGCGCCTCGCGATGCCTTAGCGCGTCGAAACCGGGCGGCGTTGCCCAACGGTGCGGATCATGCTTTATTGGCGGCCTTTTCATTGTTCAAGGCCCTCGCCATGTCTGCCCGCAAGTTGCTCAGCGCCGCCCTCCTCGTGCTTGTTTCCCCCCTGGCCATGGCCCATGCCCATCTGACCCATCCGGTGCCCGCCGCCGATGCTTCCGTCGCTGCGCCGGCGCAAGTGAGCCTGGGCTTTTCCGAAGCCATCGAAGTGGGCTTCAGCAAGGTCACGCTGACGGCCGCAGGCGGTGAACCGGTCGCCTTGCAACCCTTGGCCAGCGCCGTCGACGATCGCAAGACCCTGGTGGTCAAGCCTACCGCGCCATTGGCGGCCGGGCAGTACACGGTGCACTGGCAGGTGGTGTCGGTGGATACGCACAAAAGCGCCGGCGAGTACCGCTTCACCGTGAGTCCTTGAGCATGAGTGTGTTGATCGTTCTGCGCTTCCTGCATTTCACCAGCCTGATGCTGGTGTTCGGCGCCTGCATGTTCCGCCCGCTGCTGCTCGATCAGCCCGGCCAAAAAGGTCGGCTGCGCAACCTGATCGATCCCCTGGTGTGCCTGTTGGCAGCGCTCGCGCTGATCAGCGGTGTCGCCTGGCTGTTCGCCGTGGCCTTCGAGATGGGCGGTTCGCTGGACATGGCGCTAGTGCGCCGGGTCCTGGGTGAAACCTTTTTCGGCAAGGTCTGGACCCTGCACCTGTTCGCCTGTGTGGCGGTCCTGGTGTGCCTGCGAATCCCTCATCCAAAACTTCAGGTGGTGGCCCGCCCCCTGAGCGCGTTGGCCCTGGCCACGCTGGCACCGGTCGGTCATGCCGCGATGTTCGAAGGCTCGGCGGGCATCTGGCTGGTGATCAACCAGTTGATCCACCTGCTGTGTGTCGGCGCGTGGCTGGGCGGCCTGATGCTGTTGATGTTCGTACTGGCACGCCCCGGCGATCAGGATCTGCGCGTGGTGCTGGGTCGCTTCAGTGGCGTGGGGTGTGTGCTGGTGGCGGGGTTGCTGGTGACCGGGCTGATCAACACTCGGGCGTTGACCGGCTCCTTTCTGCCGGTGCCAAGTGCGTCCGGGTTCGCCACGGTCCTGGCGGTCAAGCTGGCGTTGGTGCTGGCCATGCTCGGCCTGGCTGTGTGGCACCGCCGGCAGTTGGCTCGTGGTCCGGTGGACGTGCAATCGTTCAAGCGCACGGTCACCCTTGAATGGGCCTGCGGACTGGGCGCGGTGGCGGCTGTCGCCCTGCTCGGCACTCTGGCGCCGACGCCGCTGGGGTGAGTCACCTGCGGCGCATACAACCTGCGGCGAATAAAAAAAAAGGGCCGTGCTCCCCTGCAAGAGCACGACCCTCAAGATGCTTTCGGCTTCAAACGTGACAAGACACCACGTGGTCAAACGTGGGGACCGGATCAGTATGCGGGTGAATTGTTACAGTTTGGCGATGGACACTTCGGTGGATTTCACGAAGGCGATGACTTCGCTGCCGATCTGCAATTCCAGCTCGTGCACCGAGCGGGTGGTGATGACCGACGTCACGATGCCGGCTGGCGTCTGCACGTCGATTTCCGAGACCACCGGGCCTTCGATGATTTCCTTCACGGTGCCTTTGAACTGGTTGCGTACGTTGATCGCTTTGATGGTCATGCAGTCATCCTCGTTAGACATTCGGTCGCACCGCAGTGCGTGAAGTAGAGATTGCACCTTCGGCCGAATATTTAAAAAGAATAAATAATGCTTTTTATATGTCTTTTGGAGATATGCCAGACATGGTGCCATGTGCGCGGCTGGCCCCAGCATGTTTGCTTACTCAGACTTGGCAAAGCGTAAACCCTGACGAATCCCCATCACTTCGGCTTCCAGCTGCGGATAACCCACTGCCGAGCCGGCATAGCTGAAGCCGTAGGCCATGCCGGGCTGCACCGCCGCAACCAGGGTCTGCGTGATGGCCAGGGTGCCGTTACGGGTGACCTTGCAGGTGGTCTGCGCTGCGGGCAGGTTGCCCAGCGTCGTCGATTTCACCTTGGTGCACACGCTCTGGTAGCCGGAGCGAGAAAAATTGATCTGGATCGCCTTGCGCATTTCCAGCAACACCGCTTCCAGGTTCACGGCATGGTCCTGGGCCAGGGCGCCACGGGTCATTTCCACAATCATCAGGGGGTCGCCATTGGCGTCGGTCTTGGTCGCGCGCTGGCGGCTGCCGCTGGGCTGGCCCTGGGCGTCGGACGCATCAGGCAGGATCTGCACGTCCCAATCGGCCGGCCAGACGATCACGCTGTCGTCGGCCCAGGCCGGTGCGCCGATCAGCCAGCACAGCAGCAGGCAGTGGGCGTGTCGCAGATAAGGCATTGCAGTTTCCTCCACGGCAAAAGGGCCATCAGTCTCGCAGACCCGCGGGCGCAGCACTACGGTAATATCCGCAGCGATCGATGGCCATTCAGGGAGCAGGTGTCAATGACCCAACGGATCTTCAGCGGCGCCGGGCAAAGCAAGAACCTGCTTTACCTGGCTTCGGCCAACGAGCGCCTGCGCGACGGCACCCAGGCCAGCCTGCGCGTGGGGTTCGTGTTGCTGGAGCATTTTTCCCTGGCAGCCTTCACTGCCAGCCTCGACACCCTGGTCACGGCCAACCTGATCAGCTCGGGCGCCTATGCCATTCGTTCCTACGGGCTGGCGCCCGGGCAGGTCATCAGTGACCTGGGTATCCTGCTGCAGCCGGATGCACCGTTGATGCCTGGCGTGCATGACGAGCTGGATATGCTGATCATCTGTGGGGGGTTTCGCACCCCGCTGCGCGCCTCCGTGTTGCTCAATCGCGTACTTGGCGACTGTGCTCGACGCGGCATCGCCCTGGGCGGTCTGTGGAACGGTGCCTGGTTCCTGGGTCAGGCGGGCCTGCTCGATGGCTATCGCTGCGCGGTGCACCCGGAGAACCGCGCCTCGCTGGCCGAACTCAGCCCGCAGATCACCGTCACTCCCGCCAGCCAGGTCATCGAACGTGACCGCTTCACCGCCGCCAGCCCCAATGGCGGCTTCAACATGATGATGGCGCTGATCCGTGCCCAGCGCGGCGACACGCTGGCCGACGGCGTCGAGCATATCCTTGCCTTCGAAGGGCTGCGCTTTCGCCGCAGCGGCGCGCAGGCTAATGGCAAGCTCAGCCAGCCGCTGCGCAACATCATCGACCTGATGGAGAGCAATCTGGAGGAACCGCTGTCGCTCGACCAACTGGCCGAGTTCGTCGGTCGCTCGCGGCGCCAGATTGACCGATTGTTTCAGGACCAGCTCGGCACTTCCCCCCATCGCTACTACATGGAACTGCGGGTCACCGAAGCACGGCGGCTGCTGCAGCATTCACAGCTGTCGATCATGGAGGTGGCGATCGCCTGCGGGTTCGTTTCCGTCAGCCATTTCAGCAAGTGCTACAGCGGCTATTTCGGCCACTCGCCATCGCGTGAAACCCGCTTGGCAGACTGATCGGCTGCGGGTGACGGGGAACCGTAGCGGCATCTGCCGGTCGACTTCAGTTCATGCCACACGCGAGCCTTCGACCCATGGAATACGCCCTTCCCGACTCCTTGCTCGCCCGCGTGCCGCTGCCCTGGCTGAGCACGCTGATTGCCGCGATCCTGGCGGTATGTGTCGTTCTGCTGATCCGCTGGGTCGGCCTGATCATCCTGCGCCGCGTATCGAAGTCATTCGTCTTGGCCCGGCAGCTCATCCTGCGGGCCGAGCAGCCGACATTGTGGCTGATGCCGCTGATGAGCTTGCAGGCGGTGTGGACCTCGGCGCCCGACGACCTGCTGATGATCAACACCGTGCGCCACCTCAACGGCATGCTGGTGACCGCCTGCCTGACCTGGCTGGGCCTGCGTTGCGTCAAGGCCGTAGCCACCACCATGACCATCAAGCATCCGCTGGACATCGAGGACAACCTGGCGGCGCGGCGGATCCAGACCCAGGTGCGGGTGCTGGTGCAGTGTCTGAACGTGCTGGTGCTGATCTTCGGCATTGCCTTGATCCTGATGACCTTCCCGGCCGTGCGGCAGATCGGCACCAGCCTCTTGGCGTCCGCTGGCCTCGCGGGACTGGCCGCCGGCTTTGCCGCCAAGCCGGTGCTGGGTAACCTGATCGCCGGCCTGCAGATCGCCATTTCCCAGCCGATTCGCATCGATGACGTGGTCATTGTCGAGGGCGAATGGGGGCGCATCGAGGAAATTACCGGCACCTATGTGGTGGTGAAAATCTGGGACGAACGGCGCATGGTGGTGCCGCTGCAATACTTCATCGAAAAGCCCTTCCAGAACTGGACTCGCAGCACGTCGAGCATCATAGGCTCGGTGTTTCTGTGGGTGGATTATTCGGTGCCGCTGGAAGCGCTGCGCGCCGAAACCCGGCGCCTGTGCGAAGAAATCCCGCACCTGTGGGACGGCCGCGTCGAGGTGTTGCAGGTCACCGACACCAGCGACAAGGCGATGCAGTTGCGCATTCTGTTGAGCTCGGTGGATTCGTCGCGCAACTGGGACGCGCGCTGCTATGTACGCGAGCGCTTGATCACCTTCGTCAACAACCGCTACCCCGAATGCCTGCCGCAGCTGCGTGCCGAGATGTCGACGCGCACCCTGCACCCGGCGAACGAGGAAGGCCCGAGCGACGTGGTTCGCCAGCCGCCGGTCTGAGGTTCACCGGCGGCTTTTCAACGCTCAGCGTCAGCGGCGTGGAACATCCTTCGCCGCCGCTTTTTCGTCCTGGCGATCGGACTCGAACAACCGCGCAAGCTCGGCGCGCGCTTCCTGGGCGGTCTGCATGACCTTGGCCTCATCGTCGTAGATCGCGTGCTGGGCCTGCAGCACCTGTTCATCGTGACGTTTGAAGCGGTTGATCCGCGCATCGGCCTGGGATTGGCTCAGACCCAGCCCCACCAACGTGCGCCGGGTTATCTCCAGGCTTGAGTAATAGGTTTCGCGAACCGCCTGCGCGCCGTGGTCGACCAGCCGGTGCACATGCTGGCGGTTACGCGCGCGGGCGATGATCTTCACGTGCGGGTACAGGCGGTGGACCAGTTCGGCGGTCTTGATGTTGATTTCCGGATCGTCGGTGGCGATGACGAAATACTCGGCCTGCTCCACCTTGGCCGCGCGCAGGATCTCGGGGCGCAGCGGGTCGCCGTAGAACACCGGCAGGTGGCCAAAGCTGCGCGAGAACTCGATGGATTCCACCGAGGTGTCCAGGGCCACGAAACTGATCTTCTGTGCACGCAGGATACGCGCCACGATCTGCCCCATCCGACCCATGCCGGCAATCACCACGCGGGGCGCGTCGCTGTCGATCTCGCGGTATTCCTCGGGTACTTCCACTGGCGGCGTCTTGGTCTGCAGCAGCCGTGCGCACAGCAGCAACAGCAAGGGCGTGAGCGCCATGGACAGGGTGATGGTCAGCAGCAGCGTGTCGTACAGGCGCGCATCGAACAGACCCTGCTCGCGGCCGATCTTGAACACCACGAAGGCGAATTCGCCACCGGCGGCCAACACGATGCCCAGGCGCACCGCGCTGAGCCGACCCAGACCACCGGCCAGACGCCCGATCAGCACCAGCAGCGGCAGCTTGATCCCGATCAGCAGGACTGTGAGGCCCAGCACCAGTGCCGGGCTTTCGAGCAGCAGCCCCAAATTGGCGCCCATGCCGACGCTGATGAAGAACAGGCCCAGCAGCAGCCCCTTGAAGGGCTCGATCTGCGATTCCAGTTCGTGCCGGTATTCCGAGTCGGCCAGCAGCAAGCCGGCGAGAAACGCTCCCAGGGCCATGGAAACACCGGCCAGCTCCATCAGCCAGGCGGTACCGATCACCACCAGCAAGGCCGTGGCGGTGGACACCTCCTGCAGACCGGTGCGGGCGACGATGCGAAACACCGGCCGCAACAGATAGCGTCCGCCGATCACCACCACGGCGATGCTGCCCAGTACCCGTAGGCTGTGATCCAGGGTACTGCCCTCGCCGGCATCGCCGCCTCCGCCGGCCAGCAATGGCACCATGGCGATCAGCGGGATCGCGGCAATGTCCTGGAACAGCAGAATGGCGAACGCCAGGCGGCCATGGGGGCTGTTCAGTTCCTTGCGTTCGGCCAGGCTCTGCAACCCGAACGCCGTGGATGACAGCGCCAGCCCCAGGCCCAGGACCACGGCGCTGTTCAACGGCTGCCCGAAGGCCAGCAATGCCACAGCGCCAATGACCACCGCGGTCAACAGCACCTGGGCCAGACCGACGCCGAACACCGCCTTGCGCATGACCCACAGGCGTTTGGGCGACAGCTCCAGGCCAATGATGAACAGCAACAGCACCACGCCGAGTTCGGAGATGTGGCTGACGCTTTGTGGATCGCCCACCCAGCCCAGCACCTGCGGGCCTATGACCACACCAGCGAACAGGTAGCCGAGCACCGCGCCCAGTTGCAGGCGCTTGGCCAGTGGCACGGCGATCACCGCAGCCAGCAGGAACACCACCGCAGCTTGTAGCATGTTGCCTTCTTCGGGCATGGGGAACTCCATTTCGTAGGGAGAAAGCGCGGACCGAGGGCGCATTCTACAGCGCGCGGCGCATTGACGATGCTGCGGCGACATGATTTGCTAGGCGCCATCGTTTGGGTGCCCTTCACAGGGTGAAACGGGAAACCGGTGCGTGCCAGCCTCCAGGAGGGATTGGCACAAGTCCGGTGCTGCCCCCGCAACGGTAAGCGAGAGAAGTGTCAGATCCACTGTGCCCACGGGTATGGGAAGGCGATGCTTTCAAGGTGGGCTTCATGCCGCCCCTCGCAAGCCCGGAGACCGGCCCAGACAATCGTTGATCGACAACCCTGCGGTGGGCGGGCGCTGTTGCGAGCATGGCGCGCCTGCGCCAGGCTTTCTTCGTGCGCGTGCCCGAGCGATGGTGCCACATACCGTGGACCACCGCCGCAGGCACCACATGAGGGAACGCCATGTCTACCACCGCCTTAACCCCCGAACACGCCCTGCCGTCCGCCGGCACCCTGGCGCAGCGCATCGCCTTGGCGGTCGGCACCTTCCTGCTGGGCTGCTGCCTGGTGGGCTTCGCCGGCTTCTCGCACATCGAAGCGGTGCACAACGCCGCTCACGATACTCGGCACAGCGCCGCCTTTCCGTGCCATTGAGGAGCGCCGAGATGATCAGGCACATCGCCCGTACCGCTGGTTTCAGCGGATTGTTGGCCGCCCTGCTGCTGACCTTGCTGCAGAGCCTGTGGGTCTCGCCGCTGATTCTCCAGGGCGAAACCTATGAAACCGCCGCGGCCCAGCACGAGCATGACGAGGTTTCCGCTGCCGGCCACGAACACGCCGAAGCCTGGGAGCCGGAAGACGGCTGGCAGCGCGTGCTGTCGACCGCCGGAGGCAATCTGGTGGTGGCCATGGGGTTCGCTCTGATGCTGGTGGCGTTGTATACGCTGCGCGCCCCTGGGCGCACTGCTCAGGGTCTGTTGTGGGGACTGGGCGGATTCGCCGTGTTCTGTCTGGCGCCGAACCTGGGGCTGCCGCCGGAGCTGCCCGGCACCCAGGCTGCGGACCTGGTGCTGCGCCAGACCTGGTGGATCGGTACCGCGGCCTCCACTGCGGCAGGTCTGGCATTGCTGGTGTTTGGCCGTGGCACGTTGCTCAAGGCCCTGGGACTGGCCATCGTGTTGGTACCGCACCTGATCGGCGCGCCCCAGCCCGAGCATCATTCGAGCCTGGCACCGCAGGCTCTGGAGCAGCAGTTCATCATCGCTTCGCTGGTGACCAACGCCGTGTTCTGGTTGGCCTTGGGGCTGATCAGCGCCTGGTTGTTCCGCCGAGCCGGTAGCTGAAGCCGATGAAAGCGCTGTGGGTCGGGTTCGGCTGTCGTGCGGGGTGCAGCGCGCAAGCGTTGCACGATCTGCTGGAGCAAACCCTGCTCGAACACGACCTGCCCTGGGCTGACGTGCGCGGCATCGCCAGCATTGATATGAAGGCGCACGAACCGGGGCTGGTGGCGCTGGCCGAACGGCTCGGCTTGCCGTTCGCGACCTATGGCGCCGAGACCCTGACGCCTTATCAAGATCGCCTCAGCCATCATTCCGCGCGCTCGTTCGCCGCCACCGGCTGCCTGGGCGTGGCGGAAAGTGCCGCGCTGGCCATGGCCGAGGATCGCACCCAGTGCGCCTCGATGTTGCGCGTCAGCCGACGGCATTCAGCGGTGGCAACCCTCGCCATCGCCTGCGCGGAACGTCACTGCGGCTGCACGCAGCGCCCAACTTGAATATCATTCACCCCTCCGCCCGTCAGGAATACCCATGACCGTTTACTTCATCGGCGCCGGACCGGGTGATCCGGAGCTGATCACCGTCAAGGGTCAGCGTCTGATCCGCCAGTGCCCCGTCATTATCTTCGCCGGTTCGCTGGTGCCCGAAGCCGTGCTCGAAGGACACACTGCGCATCAGGTGCACAACAGCGCCGAGCTGCACCTGCAACAGATCGTCGAGATCATGCGCCAGGCCCACGCCCGTGGCGAGGATGTGGCGCGAGTGCACAGTGGCGATCCCGGGCTGTACGGCGCCATCGGCGAGCAGATCCGTTGCCTGCGCGAGCATGGCATCGACTATCAGATCATTCCGGGCGTTACCGCGACTGCGGCCTGTGCCGCGTTGCTTGGGGTGGAACTGACACTGCCCGACGTTTCGCAAACGGTGATCCTGACTCGCTATGGCGACAAGTCGCCGATGCCTCCGGGAGAAAGCCTGGCCAGTCTGGCCCACCATCGCGCTACACTGGCCATTCATCTAGGGGTAAAGAATCTGGGCAGGATCGTCGCAGAGCTGTTGCCCAGCTATGGCGCTGGGTGCCCGGTCGCGGTGATCCACAAGGCCAGCTGGCCGGATCAGGATTTCGTGCTGGGTACCCTGGCCGATATCCAGGGCAAGGTCGCGACCAAGGACTTTCGTCGCAGCGCGCTCATACTCGTGGGCCATGTGCTGCAAACGGACAGCTTCGCGGACTCCGCGCTGTACCGCGCTGGCCATGCTCACCTGTACCGTTCGTGAATCACCACGCTGCGAGGTCGTTTCCATGAAAGTGATCGCTTGCCTGGTCTACCCCGGCGTGATGAGCCTGGATGTGACCGGCCCGATGCAGGTGTTCGCCTCGGCCAACGTCGAGCTGACGCGCCAGGGGCTGGCGCCCTTCTATGACCTGCAACTGCTGGGCGAAACCCCGGGACCCGTCGCGACCTCGGCCGGGCTCAAACTGCACGCCGATGCCAGCTGGCAGTCAGTGGACTGCTCCACTTTGGATACGGTATTGCTGCCCGGCGGCAGCAGCGATGCCGAACAATGCGCCAACACCGCCCTGCTTGCTTGGCTGCGCGCGGCGGCGCCTCAGGTACGGCGATTGGGCTCGGTGTGTTCGGGCGCATTGATGCTTGCCAGCGCCGGGCTGTTGGACGGCTTGATCGCCACCACCCACTGGGATGATGTCGAGGCGTTGCAGACTTTCGCCAACGTACAGGTTCAGGGCGATCGTCTGCACACCTATGATCCGTCGGACAAGGATGGCCACAGCCACATCTTCACCTCGGCCGGCGTCACGGCCGGCATCGACCTGGCACTGGCCTTGATCGAAGCCGATCTGGGCCGACCACTGGCGCTGGCTGTGGCGCGCCGCCTGGTGCTGTTCCTCAAGCGCTCGGGCGGGCAGACGCAGTTCAGCCCGCACCTGGCACGCATCAACGGGCCGACGTCGAGGCTGACCGAACTGCTGGAATGGATCGCGCACAACCTCAGCGCCGACCTGTCCCTGGAAGCGTTGGCGCAGAAGGCCAACATGACGCCACGCACGCTGTATCGCGTGTTCTTCGCCGAATTGAACATCACCCCGGCGCGACACATCGAGCGGGTCCGACTGGAAGCGGCCAGGGCCATGATTCAGGGTGGGCAGTTGTCGGTGCAGAGTGTGGCGCGGTTGTGCGGCTACGGGCATGTAGAGAATCTGCGCCGCAGCTTTCAGAAAGTGCTCGGGGTCAGTCCCCAGGGGTATGCGCAGCGCTTCGGCCAATAAGGCCGGGCACCGACGCTGCACAGAGGCAGCGAGTCGGTGCTGGCGCCACGCCGATCAGTAGTAGGCGTTTTCTTTCTGAGTGTGGTCGGTCACATCGCGTACGCCCTTGAGCTCGGGGATGCGTTCGAGCAAGGTGCGCTCGATACCGTCTTTCAGTGTCACGTCAGCCTGCCCGCAACCCTGGCAACCACCACCGAACTGCAGCACGGCGATGCCGTCCTCGACCACGTCGATGAGGCTGACCTGGCCGCCATGGCTGGCCAGACCGGGATTGATCTCGGTCTGCAGGTAGTAGTTGATGCGCTCGTTGACGGGGCTGTCGGCGTTGACCATCGGCACCTTGGCGTTGGGTGCCTTGATGGTCAGCTGCCCGCCCATGCGGTCGGTGGCGTAGTCGACCACGGCGTCGTCGAGAAAGGCTTCGCTGACCGCGTCGATCCAGGCGGTGAAGCTCTTCAGGCCCAGGGCGGTGTCTTCCGGCTTCTCTTCACCCGGCTTGCAGTAGGCAATGCACGTCTCTGCGTACTGGGTGCCTGGCTGGGTGATGAACACGCGTATGCCGATACCGGGGGTGTTCTGCTTGCTCAGCAGATCGGCCAGGTAATCGTGCGCAGCGTCGGTAATCGTTATAGCGCTCATAGTGGTTCCTCACAGACTTGCCAGGAGTTTACGCGAATCCGGCGACGCTGACAAAGCCTGACTGTTTTGGTCGGGAATCAGTTGATACGCGCCATCGCATTCGAATCCAGACGTGCGTCGGTCCAATGCTTGACCCGGCGATACAGGCGCTTTTCGATCCACACGTAGCTGGCCCACGACACCAGGGCGATGGTCGGCACACAGAACGCAAACACCCAATACGGGTTCAGGTGCCAGCGCACGCTGGCCAGCCAGCCGCCGTAGAGCACCAGCACATGCACCAGGTACACCGAGTAGGAGCAGTCGCCCAACGCCTTGAGGATGCGGCTGCCACGGAAATGCGGCTCCATGGCCACGCAGGCCAGCACGATCAACGCGCTGGGCAGGCCCCAGTGCAGCAGACGGTCGCTGGAATCCAGGTGATAGATCAGCAACGCCGACACGATGATCACCGCCAGCGGCAGCCACAGGCCCTGGGCGATCCAGCCGCGGCGATAGAGCATGCCGATACCGATGCCGAGCAGGAACTCGTAGATGATGTTGTTCTGGTAAAAGCGGCTGACCACCCCATAACGTCCGAGCACTTCGCTGACCGCCACGAGAGCGGCTGCGACGATCAACGGCCGGTAGCGCTGCGGCACGGTGAACACCAGGGAGAACAACAGGTAGAAGAACATCTCGTAGTTGAGCGTCCAGCCCACGTTCAGCGTCGGGTAGAGGCCGTAGCCGCCCGGGTTTTCCGAGGGGATGAACAGCAGCGACAGAATGAAGTGCGGCAGGTCGATGGCGGCGTGCGGCAGCCATTGCCCCAAACTGACCAGCATCAACCCCATCAGTGCCGTGTACAGCCAATAGGCCGGGACGATGCGAATGATGCGGTTGAGCAGGAAGCGCCCTGCGGGCATCTGCTTGTCCTGGGTCGAGAGGTAGATCACCAGCCCACTGATGACGAAGAAGATGTCGACGCCCACCGCACCCCGGTCAGTGAAGAACTGACCGATGGGGCCTGAGGCATGGAAGTCGAAAAAGATCTGCATGAAGTGATGACAGACCACGATCCAGGCGGCCAGGGCCCGTAGAGCTTGAAGCGAAATCAGCATGCGTACCGCCTTTTGAAACGAGAATTCGCGCCCCTTTTCGGGGCATTCCGGGGGGTGGGACTGCAAAAATCCGGAAAAGGTCGCGCATTTCGTCGATGGCTGGGGTGATGCACTGCTGTTTCACGGTCGATACATAGCCGGTGCTTCAGACAAACAGCAGGTTATCAACATGAGCGAAATTCATGGACATGCCCTTCGTGATCAAATAGCGCACAGGTTTGCTATTATCCGCACCCTGTCACAGTGTCCGAATTTTCTGAAAGAGTGGTTCCCATGTCCGACCGCAGTGCTCGCCTTCAAGCTCTCAAGCAAGCCCTCAAAGAGCGCATCCTGATTCTCGACGGCGGCATGGGCACGATGATCCAGAGCTACAAGCTCGAGGAAGAGGATTACCGCGGTGAGCGCTTTGCCGATTGGCCCAGCGACGTCAAGGGCAACAACGATCTGCTGCTGCTCAGCCGCCCGGACGTGATCGCTGCCATCGAGAAGGCCTATCTGGACGCCGGTGCGGACATTCTGGAAACCAACACCTTCAACGCCACCCAGGTGTCCCAGGCCGACTACGGCATGGAATCGCTGGTGTACGAGCTGAACGTCGAAGGTGCGCGGGTGGCGCGCCAGGTCGCCGATGCCAAGACCCTGGAAACACCGGACAAGCCACGCTTCGTGGCCGGCGTGCTGGGCCCGACCAGCCGCACCTGCTCGCTGTCCCCGGACGTCAACAACCCCGGCTACCGCAACGTCACCTTCGACGAACTGGTGGAGAACTACACCGAAGCCACCAAGGGCCTGATCGAAGGCGGCGCCGACCTGATCCTGATCGAGACCATCTTCGACACGCTCAACGCCAAGGCAGCGATCTTCGCCGTGCAGGGCGTCTACGAAGAGCTGGGCTTCGAGCTGCCGATCATGATCTCCGGGACCATCACCGACGCCTCGGGCCGGACCTTGTCCGGGCAGACCACCGAAGCCTTCTGGAACTCGGTGAGCCATGCCAAGCCCATTTCGGTCGGCCTGAACTGCGCGCTGGGCGCCAGTGAGCTGCGGCCTTACCTGGAAGAGTTGTCGAACAAGGCCGGCACCCATGTGTCCGCCCACCCCAACGCCGGCCTGCCCAATGCCTTCGGCGAATACGACGAACTGCCGTCGGAAACCGCGAAGATCATCGAAGAATTTGCCCAGAGCGGCTTCCTCAATATCGTCGGCGGCTGCTGCGGCACCACGCCCGGGCATATCGAAGCCATCGCCAACGCCGTGGCCGGCTACCCGCCGCGCGCCATTCCGGAGATCCCCAAGGCCTGCCGCCTGTCGGGTCTGGAGCCGTTCACCATCGATCGCCAGTCGTTGTTCGTCAACGTCGGCGAGCGCACCAACATCACCGGTTCGGCGCGCTTCGCCCGGTTGATCCGCGAGGAGAACTACACCGAGGCCCTGGAAGTCGCCCTGCAGCAGGTGGAAGCCGGCGCTCAGGTGATCGACATCAACATGGACGAGGGCATGCTCGACTCGCAGAAGGCCATGGTCACCTTCCTCAACCTGATCGCGGGCGAGCCGGACATCTCCCGGGTGCCGATCATGATCGACTCTTCCAAATGGGAAGTGATCGAAGCCGGGCTCAAGTGCATCCAGGGCAAGGGCATCGTCAACTCGATCAGCATGAAGGAAGGCGTCGACGCGTTCATTCATCACGCCAAGCTGTGCAAGCGCTACGGCGCTGCGGTGGTGGTGATGGCCTTCGACGAGGCCGGCCAGGCCGACACCGAAGCGCGCAAGAAGGAGATCTGCAAGCGCTCCTACGACATCCTGGTGGATCAGGTCGGCTTTCCGCCGGAAGACATCATCTTCGACCCGAACATCTTCGCCGTGGCCACCGGTATCGAGGAGCACAACAACTACGCCGTCGATTTCATCAATGCCTGCGCCTACATCCGCGATGAGCTGCCGTATGCGTTGACCAGCGGCGGCGTGTCCAACGTGTCGTTCTCGTTCCGCGGCAACAACCCGGTGCGAGAGGCGATTCACTCCGTGTTCCTGCTGCATGCCATCCGCAACGGTTTGACCATGGGTATCGTCAACGCCGGCCAGTTGGAGATCTATGACCAGATCCCCACCGAGCTGCGCGAGCGTGTCGAGGATGTGGTCCTCAACCGTACGCCCGAGGGCACCGATGCCCTGCTCGCCATCGCCGACAAGTTCAAGGGCGACGGCAGCGTCAAGGAAGCCGAAACCGAGGAATGGCGTGGCTGGCCGGTCAATCGGCGCCTGGAGCATGCGCTGGTCAAGGGCATCACCACGCACATCGTCGAGGACACCGAGGAGTCGCGGCAGTCGTTCAAGCGGCCGATCGAGGTCATCGAAGGCCCGCTGATGTCTGGCATGAACATCGTTGGCGACCTGTTCGGCTCGGGCAAGATGTTCCTGCCCCAGGTGGTCAAGTCGGCGCGGGTGATGAAGCAGGCCGTGGCCCATCTGATTCCGTTCATCGAGCTGGAAAAAGGCGACAAGCCCGAAGCCAAGGGCAAGATCCTGATGGCGACGGTGAAAGGCGACGTGCACGACATCGGCAAGAACATCGTCGGCGTGGTGCTGGGCTGCAACGGTTACGACATCGTCGACCTGGGTGTGATGGTGCCGGCCGACAAGATCCTTCAGGTCGCCCGTGAGCAGAAGTGCGACATCATCGGCCTGTCCGGCCTGATCACCCCTTCCCTGGACGAGATGGTCCACGTCGCCCGGGAAATGCAGCGCCAGGATTTCCACCTGCCCTTGATGATCGGCGGCGCGACTACGTCCAAGGCGCACACTGCCGTCAAGATCGAACCCAAGTACAGCAACGACGCGGTGATCTACGTTACCGACGCCTCACGCGCGGTGGGGGTTGCCACCCAGTTGCTGTCCAAGGAGCTCAAGCCTGCATTCGTCGAGAAGACCCGCCTGGAGTACATCGACGTTCGCGAACGTACCGCCAACCGCAGCGCACGCACCGAACGTCTGAGCTACGCCCAGGCTGTCGCGGCGAAGGCCAGCTTCGACTGGAGCAGCTACAACCCGGTGCAGCCGACCTTCACCGGCGCCAGGGTGCTGGACGATATCGACCTCAACGTCTTGGCCGACTACATCGACTGGACGCCGTTCTTCATCTCCTGGGACCTGGCCGGGAAGTACCCGCGTATTCTCACCGACGAAGTCGTAGGCGAAGCGGCCACTGCGTTGTTCGAAGATGCCCAAGCGATGCTGCGCAAGCTGATCGACGAGAAGCTGATCCGTGCCCGTGCGGTGTTCGGCTTCTGGCCGGCCAACCAGGTCGAGGATGACGACATCGAAGTCTACGGCGACGACGGCCAGCCGCTGGCGCGTCTGCATCATCTGCGTCAGCAGATCATCAAGACCGATGGCAAGCCGAACTTCTCCCTGGCCGACTTCGTGGCGCCCAGGGACAGCGGAGTGACGGACTACGTGGGCGGCTTCATCACCACGGCAGGCATCGGTGCCGAAGAGGTGGCCAAGGCCTATCAGGACAACGGCGACGACTACAACTCGATCATGGTCAAGGCACTGGCCGACCGCCTGGCCGAGGCCTGCGCCGAGTGGCTGCACCAGCGGGTGCGCAAGGAACACTGGGGTTATGACCCCGAGGAGATCTTGGACAACGAGGCGCTGATCAAGGAGCAATACAAGGGTATCCGCCCTGCCCCAGGCTACCCGGCCTGCCCGGACCACACCGAGAAAGGCACGCTGTTTGACCTGCTCGATCACAACGGGCAGAGCGGCGTGACGCTCACCGAGCACTACGCGATGTTCCCGGCGGCGGCGGTCAGCGGCTGGTATTTCGCTCACCCTCAGGCGCAATACTTTGCCGTGGGCAAGATCGATCGCGACCAGGTGCAGAGCTACACGGCGCGCAAGCAGCAGGATCTAGCCGTCAGCGAGCGCTGGTTGGCGCCGAATCTGGGTTACGACAACTAAGGCATGTACTGTTGCCGATACGGGTTCAGCCTCGGCTGAACCAGTACACCGCTGTTGCCATGACCACCACGATCATGAAGCCTATGGCCCAGGCGTCGACATGGCTGTCGTTTTTGCGGGTTTTCAGGGAGTTGCTCATCGGCATCGTCTCTTGTGATTTTGTTGGACGCTGGTTCCAGTAAAGCCCAACAAAGGCCTTTCCACAAGTAAGGTCAATGCCTCACCAAACGCAACCGAACACCGCCTTGAGTTCTTCGATGGCCGCCTCGCTCAAGGGTGCAGGTCGGGGTTGAGTCATCAGCCACAGCCGTGCGGTTTCCTCCAGTTCTTCCAGTGCATGGCTGGCCTTGGACACAGAGCTTTCCCACATCACCGGGCCCAACCGTTCGAGCATGACCCCCCTCACCTGATCGGCCAGTGCCGCGACTTGTGTGGCGACGTCGGGCGAGCCCGGACGCTGGTACTGGATCAACGGGATGTGCCCCACCTTCATCACCTGATAAGGCGTGAGCGGCGGCAGAATGTCTTGGGCGCTCCACACCCCAGCCAAAGTCAGGGCCACCAGGTGCGTGGAGTGGGTGTGGACCACGCCGTTCACTTCTGGATTACGGTCGTACACCTGGCGATGCAGGGCCAGGGTCTTGGATGGCTTGTCGCCGCTCACCCATTCACCCGCCGTGGTGACCTTGGCGATGGTGTGTGGCTGCAACCTTCCCAGACAGGCATCGGTTGGGGTGATCAGCCAACCGTCGTCGAGGCGCGCACTGATGTTGCCGGCACTGCCGACGGTATACCCACGCTGGAACAGGCTCAGACCCACTTCACAGATTTCTTCGCGCAAGGCGTGTTCGTTTCTCACGAAAAATCTCCCGCCAGGCAAGTCAAGGCCTTGGCAAAAAAGTCCACGCTGCCAAAGTTGCCCGATTTCAGCGTCAGCGCGAGCGCAGTGGTGCCGCCGAAGGCCACGGTGGCCGGCACGCCAGGATCGATCTGACGGCCGATCCGCAAGCCTTTGACCTGCAGCGCCTGTACCACCGAGCCCGACGTTTCGCCACCTGCAATGACGAAGCGGCGCCAGCCTCTGTCCTGCAGCTGTGCCGCGACCTCGCCCAGAGCCTTCTCGATCATGGCGCCAGCCTGCTCCGCACCCAGCTCTCGCTGCACGGCGGCCACCTGCTCGGGACTGCTGGTGGCGTAGATCAGCACCGCTTCGTTTCGATCGGCGAAGGCCTCGGCCTGGGCCACGACCGGCTCGCCACGAGCGATTGCCAGCGGGTCGATGCGAAAAGCCGGGCGACCTGCTTCCAGCCAGGCGGCGACCTGGCTATTGGTGGCCTTGGAGGTACTGCCTGCCAAGACCACGGCGCGGCCTTCGATAATGGGCATGGCAGCGGCGTCGCCCGTGCGCAGCAGGCCCTGGCGGCGGAAGTTTTCCGGGAGGCCCTGGGCCACCCCCGAGCCACCGGTGATCAAGGCGAGGTTCGCGCAGGCACGTCCCAGGGTCTGCAGATCCTCGTCACTCACGGCGTCGGCAATGGCCACATTCACGCCTTCGGCCCGCAGCTCGTCCATACGCATGACGACCGCTGAGGCGCCCTGCCCGACCACGTCGTAGCGCAACAGCCCCACCGCACCGGTGGTTTGCTCGTCCAGCACGCGGACCAGGTTGGCATCTTTCATCGGTGTGAGCGGGTGATGCTGCATGCCGCATTCACTGAGCAGGCTGTCCTGAACGAACAGATGACCACGGAACAAGGTGCGGCCGGTCTCCGGGAACGCCGGACAGGCGATGGTGAAATCGCTGCCGAGGGCTTCCAGGAGTGCCTCGGTGACCGGGCCAATGTTGCCCTCTGCAGTCGAATCGAACGTCGAGCAGTATTTGAAGAAGAACTGTTGGCAGCCACGTTCGCGCAACCACGCCAGCGCCTGCAACGATTCGGCAACGGCGCTGGCCGCCGGCGTGGTACGGGATTTGAGGGCGATGACGATGGCATCCGCCTCCGCGAATTCCGCCAGATCACTGTCTGGCACGCCAATCGATTGCACCGTGCGCATGCCGCCGCGAACCAGGATGTTGGCGAGATCGGTAGCGCCGGTAAAGTCGTCGGCAATGCAGCCGAGCAGTGGGCGATGAACAGCGGTCATGAGTGGCATCTCCTGCACAGGTCACCGTGGCGGGCACGGCGCATGTTAATTATTGGTTCATCTGAGCGATTCAATGACCCAATACTACAAGCGAAAACGATCTTTGTGTTAATCCATGTTAAATAAATTGACCTGAATGTTAAAACCGCACTATCGTGCTGTCACTCGGGAGCTACGAATCCATAACAAATATTGTTCATCCGGTGGTCGCTGCCGATTTTCCCTTCACCGAGGACGAACCATGAATTTCGAATTGCTGTTCGCTGCACAAGCCGATCAGGCCGTACGTTACGCACTTACCGGCGCCAAGGGAGGTTTCTCGCGCACCTTGCTGGCCCAGACCCGGCTGATGCCCAATCTGGTCCCCGCCGTTCTGTGCGACCTGGACGTGCCCGGCCTGCATGGGCTGTGCGTCGAACTGGGCTTTGCCGCAGAACAGCTGCACATCTGCAACGACGCCGCTGCGGTTGCCAGTGCACCGGCCAATGCCATTGTGCTGGTCGCCGACGTCGCCCTGCTGCAGGCAGCCCGCTACGACATTCTGGTGGAAGCCACCGGCAACCCGGCGATTGGCTACCAGGTCGCCCGGCGCGCCATCGAGGACGGTCGTCACGTCGCCATGGTCAGCAAGGAAGCGGACTCGGTTGCCGGTATCGCCCTGTCCCGCCTCGCCGCACAACACGATGTGGTCTACACCACAGCCGACGGCGATCAGCCGGCCAACCTGATCGGCTGGGTCAGTTGGGCGCGTGTGCTCAAGCTGGACATCGTCGCCGCGGGCAAGTCCAGTGAATACGATCTGGTGTTCAACCCCGAGGACGGCAGCATCACCCAGCTTGATACCACCATTTCCGCGCCGGCCATGGGCGAACTGCTGCGTTTGGGCGACGACATTCCCGCTACCCTGGAAGCTCGTCGCGCTGCCCTGAACGGCCTGAAGACGTCCGCTACAGCCGACTATTGCGAAATGTCGGTGGTCGCTACCAATACCGGTCTGGTGCCGGATGTGGAGCTGCTGCACTACCCGATTGCCCGTACCAGCGAACTGGCCGACATCTATGCCCTGCGTGAAGACGGTGGTGTGCTGGGTCGCAGCGGCGTGATCGAGGTGTTCAACGTGCTGCGCCTGCCAGACGAGGCCAGCTTTGCCGGGGGTGTGTTCGTGATCATCCGCACCCACGACAAACCGACCTGGGAATTGCTCGCGCAGAAAGGCCACGTGGTGAGCCGCAACGGACGTTACGCCTGTCTGTACCTGCCCTACCACTTCATGGGCGTGGAAACGCCGATCACCCTGCTCAACGCCGTGCTGCACAAACGAGCTTCGGGCACTGACAAGCCGAGCCAGTCGACCATTCTGGCCGGACGCGCCACGGTCGATGTCGCTGCAGGCACCGTGCTGAAAATGGGTGGCCACCACCACGACGTGACCGGCGTGCAGGCCGTGCTGCTCGGGCGTTCGGATGCCCCCGACGATATCGCTCCGTTGTACCTGGCAGCCCACGCCACCGCCGCACGGAACATCAAGGCGGGCGAGCTGCTGCTGATGGGTGACATCGGGCAGTACAACGATGAATTGCACCGCGCCTGGCAGACCGGCCTGCAATCGGCCTGATCGCACAGCGGCCTTGAGCCGATACCGGTGCCCGACACGGGCACCGACGTCCACTTCACAGGTTCCATAAAAACATGAATAGCGAACTGCTGATTTTCGCGATGGCCGCCGGCGCCATCGTGGTGTTGATCCTGCTCATCACCAAGCTCAAGCTCAACCCGTTCCTGGCCCTGACCCTCACTGCGATCGGCCTTGGCCTGCTCAGTGGTGCGGGCGCCGGCGAGACCATCGACAGCTTCGCCAAAGGCTTCGGCTCAGCGCTGGCCAAGACCGGGCCGGTCATTGGTCTGGGTACGCTGCTGGGCGGCATCCTGCTGGGGTCCGGCGGCGCCGACCGCATCGCCAATGCGTTCATCGGTCAGCGTCCGGTGCAGTACGCGCCCTGGGCGATCTGCGCCGCCGCCTTGCTGATCGGCATGCCACACCTATTCGACGTCAGTTTCATCATGCTGGCGCCATTGGTGTATACGGTGGCCAAACGCACCCATAGCCATCTGCTCTACATCGGTCTGCCGCTCGCCGCGGGCCTGTACGTGTCCCACGGCCTGCTGCCGCCCCACCCCGCGCCGACGCTGGCGGTCGCCGCGTTCCACGCCAACACCGGCCTGACCATCTTCTACGGCTTGTTGATCGCCGTGCCCACCGCGATCATCTGCGGGCCGATCTTCACCCGCCTGATCAGCCCCTGGTTCGGCCCGGCGCCAGACCTCACCGCCGGCCCGGTGGGGGCACGTGAAGTCAGCCCCGATCAAAACCAGGTGTCACTGCTGTCGTCGATCATCGCCGTGCTGCTGCCGCCCGGCCTGATGCTGGTCGTTACCCTGGGCCTGGCCTTCAGCGTCAAAGGCTCGATGGCCTATGCGGTATTCAACGCCTTGAACAACCCGATCCTGTCGTTGTTGATCGCGGTCATCTTTGCCTTCTTCGCCTTGGGCCTGCGCGCCGGGTTCAACCTGGGCCAGGTGCAGAAGATGGCCAGCCAGGGGCTGGCACCTCTGGGCGCGATCGTGATGATCCTGGGTGCCGGCGGCGGCTTCAAGGAAATGCTCACCACCATTCACCTGGATGCACTGATCACTCACCATGCCTCGGGCTGGGCGGTGAATCCACTGATTCTAAGTTGGGGTATCGCGGCGCTGCTGCGCATCTGCGTCGGTTCGGCGACCGTTGCCACCGTCGCCGCCACCGGGATCGTCGCGCCTCTGGCACTGGCCTATCCGGGCCTGTCACCGGAGTTGCTGGTACTGGCCACCGCCTCGGGTGCCGTGATGCTGTCCCACGTCAACGATTCGGGTTTCTGGCTGTTCAAGGAATACTTCCAGCTCAGCGTGGCGCAGACCTTCCGCACCTGGACCCTGATGCTGTGTCTGCAATCGGTGATCGGTTTGCTCGGTGTTCTATTGATCGAAGCGGTGATTCGCTAAGATGGCCGCCTGACTATCTGCCTGCACGCCACGGAGCCTGAATGCCCACCGACGAGGACCTCGCCATCACTGGCGCCGCACCGATGATTCCGGACCAGCGCCGGGAACAGATCCTGCGCCAGTTGCGCAAGCACCAGGTGCTCAGCGTGCACCAGCTTACGGAAATGTTCGACTGCTCGCACATGACTGTGCGCCGCGATATCAGTGTGCTGGAGCAGGAAGGCCGTGCGTATTCGGTGCCTGGCGGTGTGCGCATCGCCAGCCAGTTGCACAGCGAGCCCAGTCACCAGTCCAAGGCGGTCGCCGAACAGCCACAGAAACAGGCCATGGGGGTTCTGGCGGCAGGTTTGCTGCGCAATGACATGACGGTGTATCTGGATGCCGGCACCAGCACGCTGGAGATCGTCCCGCACATCGCCGCTCTGTCGGGCATGACCGTGGTGACCAACGACTTCGGCATCGTGCATGCCCTGGCTGAAGCAGTGCATGTGGATGTCATCCACACCGGCGGCCTGCTGGATCACCCCAATCGTTCCTGCGTCGGGGGCCTGGCGGTGGCGACGTTACGCCAGCTGGCCACCGACATTGCCTTCATGTCCACCAGTTCCTGGGACCTGCAACGGGGCATCACTACCCCTTCGGCGCTCAAGGTCGAGGTCAAGCAGGTGGCGATGCAGGCGGCGTCGCAGCGGGTGCTGATCACCAGCAGCTCCAAGTACGGCACGTTCGGGATGTACAAGATCGCCAGCCTCGAGCAGTTCGATGTGGTCATCAGCGACAGTGAGCTGACCGAGGTGGCCGCCGAGGCCATTCGCAAGCTGGGCGTGGAAGTGCTATTGGCCGAAGGCTGACGGTCTGGTCTGGTCTGGTTGATGGAACTCCGTTGCGCGACCGTGGCCAGAACTGCACACAATCCCTGCGGGATCTACTGGCCATGAACGACACGTTCGATCTGCACCGCTTCATCGACGCCCAGCGCGTCGTGTACCCCGATGTCCTCGAAGAACTGCGCAGTGGCCGCAAACGCAGCCATTGGATGTGGTTCATCTTCCCGCAGCTGGCTGGTCTCGGTCATAGCGAGACGGCGCGCTTCTATGCGATCAGCGGTGCGGCCGAGGCGACGGCTTATCTGAACAATTCATTATTGGGTGCGCGCCTGCTGGAATGCACACGTACGGTGCTGGAGCATTCCGGTCAGAGCGCCAGGGCGATGTTCGGCACCCCCGATGACACGAAGTTGCGCTCGTGCATGACCTTGTTTGCCAGCGTGGCGCCGGAGCAGGTGTGCTTCCAGCAGGTGTTGGATCGGTTTTTCGACGGCGAGAGCGATGCGAAAACCATCGCGTTGCTGGAACAACCCCTGTAGCAACGGCGCGAGCCGCGTCACGAGTCATGCGGTGTGGCTGATCTAACGCGGTGAGGCCGGACGCGGCTTGCGCCGCTGCTACAGGGGTGCGCGTTGTGTCTAGAGGTTGCAAATAATCGATAGCCTGCTTTGCTTTAACCAACGTTCCCTGTGCAAGGGGACCTCAACCGCACGCCTGCGAACGAGCCCATGACCGAGTCTGCCCACCCCGCATCGCCCTCTTCGTCGTCGATCACCCTGCAAATCATCTCCATCGTGTTCTACACGTTCATTGCCTTCATCTCCATCGGACTGCCCATCGCGGTGTTGCCCGGCTACGTGCACGACCAGTTGGGCTTCAGCGCGGTGGCCGCCGGCGTGGTGATCGGCGCGCAGTACCTGGCGACTCTGCTCAGCCGTCCCAGCGCCGGACGCATGGCCGATGCGCTGGGCACCAAGCGCACCATTGTCTACGGCCTGATCGGTATCGGCATCAGCGGGGCGCTGACGTTCGTCTCGGTGTTTCTGCACAGCGTGCCGCAGTGGAGCCTGGGGGTGCTGATCGCCGGGCGTGTGGTCCTCGGCCTGGCGCAGGGCGCCATCGGGGTGGGTACCAGCAGTTGGGGAATCAGCCGCGTCGGCGCCGAACACATGGCCAAGGTGATCTCATGGAACGGCATCGCCTCCTACGGCGCCATCGCCATCGGCGCCCCGCTGGGTGTATTGATGGTGGCCTTCGCCGGGTTCTGGAGCCTGGGCGTTGCACTCATGGCCCTGAGCGCTCTGGGCTTGTGGATGATCCGCGACACACCGGCGTCACCCGTGGTGCGGGGTGAGCGCATGCCGTTCTGGTCCGCCTTCGGCCGGGTTGCGCCCCATGGCATGAGCCTGATGCTGGCTTCGATCGGCTATGGCACCCTCACCACGTTCATCACCCTGTATTACGTGGAGCGCGGCTGGGAAGGCGCGGCCTGGTGCCTGACCGCCTTTGGCATCAGTTTCATCGCGGCTCGCCTGGTGTTCATCAACAGCATCAACCATCTGGGCGGCTCGACCGTGGCGATGGCCTGTATCGCCACCGAAGTGGTCGGGCTGGCCATGCTGTGGCTGGCGCCCTCGACGGTGTTTACCCTGACGGGCGCGGCACTGGCGGGGTTGGGGTTGTCGCTGGTCTATCCAGCCTTGGGCGTGCTGGCCATCCACAAGGTGCCCGGCACCAGCCGGGGCGCGGGCCTGAGTGCGTTCGCTGTCTTCTTCGATTTGGCCTTGGCGATCGCCGGGCCGGTGATGGGCGCGGTGGCTGCCGGGTTTGGCTATGGCTCGATCTTCGCTTTGGCGGCCGGCCTCTCCCTGATCGCCCTGGGGCTGACCGCGTGGCTGTCGCGACAGGATCAGTGATCGGCGGTCTGCAGGCCGGCGCGTGAAGGCCGACCGAGGGTGTGGGTGAAGAACTTGCCCGCCTCGTGAATAAGGTCGCGGTGGATACCTTCGCGGTCCACGCCGTCGGCATCGGTGCACAGCGCCGGCGAGGCGCTGCGCTGTTCGTCCGTGCACGGGGCCATGAACACGAAGTGACCGGCGCCGGGCAGCAGGCGGTAGTCGGTGTTGCCCGGCAGCTTGCGCGCCAGCGCTTCGGCATTCTTGTCTATGGCCACAAGCTGGTCATTGTCGCCGCTGTAGATCAGCGTAGGCAGATGGACTTCGGCCAGGGTCTGGCGGCCGAACATCAGGCTTAACGGCGCCATCAGCAGCAGTGCACGCACCCGTGGGTCGGCCTCGGGGGTCAGGTCATCACGATCGGCTTCCAGTTCCCCGCGGGTCTGGCAGGCATCGGCGTCGTAGGGTCGCTCTTCGCAGTATTTGCGCAGGCGCTGCAGGTCAGGTCGTGCACCGGACAGAATCAAGGCCGTTTCGCCCCCGGCCGAATAACCGATCACACCGACCGCATGGGTGTTCACGAAAGGCGACAACATGGAATCACCCAGCGCCGCGGTGATGGCCTGGGAGATCTGCAGCGGCCGTCCATAGAGATTGCTGAGTTTGCCCAACCGGCTGTGATCCTGGGCATTGTCGCCCGGGTGTACGACCGCTACTACGACGAAGCCCTTGCGGGTCAGCGCGGTGATCAGGTCATGCAGCGCCAGCGGCGTGCCGGTATTGCCGTGGGACAGCATCAACAGCGGGAAGCGACCGATGGCGACTGCCGCATCCTGCTGTGCATCGATGCTGTAGCCGCCCAGACGCGCCGGATGTGTGCGGTCCTGAGTCGGATAGAAGGCATAGGCGTGCATCGGCTGATCGTCGAGCGGGTCGTTGAAGGTCAGCAGGTGATAGCCCACGTTCCAGCGGGCGTGAGGATTCGCTTGAGCCTGCACCGAAAGCAGGCTCAACAGCAGCAGAGAAACGATTACTGCACAACGACGGACCATCGCGGCGCTCTTCCTTGGCAAAACCTCGGGGGTAGGTTCTGACACAGCATAGGATGGGCCAAGTCACACCTCGGTTCCGTGAAATATTGTACAGACGGGCGCGCGACCCTCGCCGAGCTGAACCCTGACTGTGCCGATCACTCTATGAAGTGCCCTGTGTGCCCTGATCGTTCTATCCAGGGCCGCACTTTCCTCACTGAAAAGGACTCCAGCATGAGCACCCGCTCGCTCTTCTCGCCACGCCGCACCGCGCGCACTCCATTGCTGTGCCTGGCCGCCCTGGCCATGGCCGGATGCGCCGGCAACAACAGCGCATCCAAGGTGGACGCGCCCGGCGCGCCGACCACGGCCCTGACCAAAACCCTCGACGCGGGCGCCAATGCGCTGCAGTCACGTCCGCCAATCAACGAGTTGAACGCCTATCTGGACGGCTTTCATTTCTACAACGGACACCCCGGCGCGCAGATGGAAGCCCATCACTACTGCGCGATCCTCAACGAGGAAGTCATCCAGTGCGTCATTTATGACGGCAACGTCAAGGACGCCAAGCTGATGGGCGTTGAATACATCATCAGTGCCCGGCTTTTCGCTCAACTGCCCAAAGCCGAAAAAGCGTTATGGCACAGCCACGTTCACGAAGTGAAGTCTGGCCAGCTGATCGCGCCCGGCATCCCCGCGCCTGCCGAGCATGCCCTGATGGACAAGCTGGTGAACACCTACGGCAAGACCTGGCACACCTGGCACACCGATCTGGACAAGCAGCTGCCGTTGGGCGTGCCGCAACTGATGATGGGCTTCACAGGCGATGGACAGGTCGACCCGGCGCTGGTGCGCGAGCGGGACAAGCGTTTCGGCATCGACAGCGCGGAGAAGAAACGTCAGCGCGCCGACATTCCAACACCCAAGATCGACCCCGGTGCAGACGCATGGAGCAAAGGCCAGATCATCCAGATCCAGGACCCGACCGGCAGTCGACACGCCCATTGAGGCGAAAACGGCACCACCGACCGATCCAGTTGAACTTGCCGAGCACGGTGGCCCTCCCCTGTAGGACCTACGTTGATCAATGAGCCTACACATGGAAACTTCGATTTTCTGGACCGCCGCAGCGGTCATCGTGTTACTGCTCGATCTGTGGGCGCTGGCCAGCGTCTGGAAAAGCACCAAGAGTTCCGGCACTAAGATTGGCTGGACCGTACTGATTTTCATCTTCCCGCTGGTCGGGTTGGCCATCTGGGGCTTCGCCGGACCACGGGGCGTCGCCATTGCCCCGACGTCCGACGAGCACAGCAAGGGCTGAATCGCCATGCGTCGCGTGCATCCAGTGATGGATGCACATCCGATGAAACTGCTGCGTTCCGGCGGCAGTCACTCTTTCACGGCCTGCAACGCTCAGTCCGCTTCATACCCTACACAAGGAATTGACCATGAAATCCAAATTCTACGCCGCTGCCCTCGCCCTGTCCGTCTCGCTCGCCAGCCATGGCGCCTTCGCAGCCTCCGATGATTTCGTCGAGGACGCGTCCGCCAAAGGCGTTGCCGAAGTCGAAGCAGGCAAGCTGGCGCTGGAGAAAGGCACCGCTGCGGACGTGAAGACTTTCGCCGACATGATGGTCAAGGACCACACTGCCGCCAACCAGAAGCTCAAGGCACTGGCCGACAAGAAGAACATCGACGTCTCGGACGATGCCGAACTGCTGGACAAGGCCAAAGCGATGATTCTGGAACTGCGCTCGGCCAAGTCGTTCGACCAGGCCTATGCCAATAACCAGGTCAAGGCGCACGAAGCGACCATCGAGATCTTCGAAGACGAAATCAAGAACGGTGAAGACGCAGAGCTCAAAGCATTCGCCACCGAGACCCTGCCCAAGCTGAAAGCCCACCTGGTAGAGGCCAAGAAGCTGGCCGCTGCCCACGGTGGTTCGGCTGCGCACTAAGTACTCAGCCAACGCGCGCAACACCCGATGCCCCCGCACACTGTGCGGGGGCATTTTTCATGGGGAAAGGCTTAAGGCCAGGGTCAGAACGTAAGGCCCAGGTGCTGCCCGGCAAAGATGACCTGATCGAACCAGAACGCCTGGTGCAGCGCAACGATCAGCCAGAACACCAGTTGGTAGGAAACCTTGCGCGTCTTGTGCCGGAACAGTTGCTGGGCGATGAGTGCGCCTGGCCAGCCGCCCAGCAGTTCGGCGCCGTGCAGCAGTTTTTCCGGGGTCCGCTGGCCCTGCCCTTGGGCCTGGCGCTTGTCGTGCCAGTACAAGCCCACCGTCAGCAGGCTCATCAGTGCATAGATCGCCAGCACCGACGGATGCCCGGCCATCGCCAAACGCAACACGCCGAGAAAAGGCAGCAAGCACAGGACGACGAACACCGTGACTTTCAACGCCACGAACTGTACCGGGCGTTGCTGCCCACCGCGCGGTCGCGCAGACGCCCGACCGGGCGCCGGATCAGCCTTGCGCACTGGACCAATCGATCCAGCCGAACTGCCAGGTCGCCAGGATGATCAGGCCGAAGGCAATGCGGTACCAGGCGAACACGGCGTAGCTGTGGGTAGCGATGAACTTGAGCAGGCCGCGCACCGCGATCATGGCGAAGATGAACGACACCACGAAGCCCAGCGCGAACACCGGGAAGTCGGCCGGCTGAAACAGGTGATGAAACTTGTAACCCGAGTACACCGCGGCACCGACCATGGTCGGCATGGCCAGGAAGAACGAGAACTCGGTGGCGGTCTTGCGCGACAGACCGAACAGCAGGCCGCCGATGATGGTCGAGCCCGAGCGCGAGGTTCCCGGAATCATCGCCAGACACTGTGCGAAACCGACCTTGAGGGCATCGCTCCAGCGCATGTCGTCGACGTGGTGCACACGCACGGCATGTTCGCGCTTCTCGGCCCAGAGCATGATGAAACCACCCAGTACCAGAGCGACCGCCACGGTGATGGGGTTGAACAGGTATTCGTGGATCTTGTCGGCGAAAATCACCCCCAGCACGACCGCCGGCAGGAAGCCGATGAACAGGTTCAGGGTAAAGCGCTGGGCGTTGCGTTGGGTCGGCAAGCCAGTGATCACTTCGAGGATCTTGCGACGGAATTCCCACACCACCGCCAATATCGCACCCAGCTGGATGATGATATTGAAGGCCATGGCCCGTTCGCCGCCGAAACCGATCAGGTCGGCCACGATGATCTGGTGACCGGTGCTGGAAATGGGCAGGAACTCGGTCAAGCCTTCCACGATGCCTAGAATCAGCGCCTGCATGGCGGTCCAAAAATCCATCATTCCCCCAATTGGACCCGCGCCTGGCGTGGTCCTGTCTGTTTAATAGAACTCATTGCCGTCGGGCCCCGCGATGCTAACAGAGCAGCTTGTGCAAATCCGCACGCGAGCGTCGGTGAGTGTTGGTTGAGTTGAAGTTTCATCTTTGCAGCGGGTGTACCGCGCAAGACGCGCGCAGTATCGGCGGCGCAGGTTACAATCCCGGCTTTGCATGCTGTGCATGCACCTGCCTGAGATTGCCCATGTCGCCTTTGGAATTGTTCGCCGCCACGCTGGGCGTGATCGCGGTGTGGTTGACCGTGAAGCAGAATTGGCTGTGCTGGCCGATCGGCCTGGTCATGGTGCTGATCTATTCGTACGTGTTCTACGACTACAAGCTGTACTCCAACATGCTGTTGCAGGTGGTGTACGCCGGCGTCCAGGTGTACGGCTGGTGGCAGTGGACCCGTGGCGATGGGACAGCCGTGGGCCCAGCGGTGACCCGCTTGGCGCTCAAACCTCTTCTGGGTGGGCTGACAATCGGCCTGGTAGCGGGCTTGGCACTGGGCGCGGCGATGGCTACCTGGAGCGATGCCAGCCAGCCGTGGCTGGACGCGTTGCTCACCGGCTTCAGCCTGGTGGCGCAGTGGTGGATGGCCAACAAGCGCGTGCAATGCTGGCCGCTGTGGATCGTGCTGGATGCCATTTTCGTCGGTCTGTTCGTCCATCAGGGCCTGTACCTGACGGCTGCGCTGTATGGCCTGTTCCTGATGCTGGCCGTTCACGGCTGGCACCAGTGGCGCAACAGCGAAGCGGTGTCGCGATGAAAGTGGTTGTGCTGTGCGGGCCGGAGTCGTCGGGCAAGAGCTGGCTGGCCGAACGCATGCGCGTGCGTTTGGGCGCCGTGGTCGTGGGCGAATACGTGCGCCATTTCATCGACCGAGAGCAGCGCGACACCTGCTATGCCGACATCGACACCATCGCCCGTGGTCAGCTGGCCTGGGAGGATGCCGCTCGCCGCAGCCAGCCCGCACTGTTGCTGCTCGACACGCACCTGCTGAGCAACCTGCTGTGGAGCCGCACCCTGTTCGACGACTGCCCGGCGTGGCTTGAGCCAGCGCTGCTGGAGCGCCACTACGATGCCCACCTGTTGCTCTCGCCCGAAGGCGTCGAATGGTCCGCGGACGGCCAGCGCTGCCAGCCTGACCTGGCTCAACGGCAAACCTTTTTTCGGCAAAGCCAGGCGTGGCTGCAGGCCCACGCGCTGCCCTGCACCGTGATCAGCGGTGACTGGCTGGCGCGTGAGGCGCAGGTGCTGGCGAGCATTCGACATGTTCTGGATCAACCCTAGCGTGCGATCAGCGCATGTGATGTTTGTGCAGCAGGCGGTAGAGCGTCGGGCGTGAAACGCCGAGCACCCTGGCCGCCGTGCTCAGGTTGCCGCCGTGGCGCAGCAGTACATCGCCCAGCGCCTGACGCTCGGCCCGGTGCTTGTAGTCGTTCAGCGTGCCCATCGGCGCGGTGACCAGGGTTTCGATACCCAGCCCCAGGTCGATGGCTTCGATCTGATTGCCGGGGGCCAGCGCCTGCGCTTGGCGAATCCGGTTCGCCAGCTCGCGGACGTTGCCCGGCCAGTCGTGCTCACCCATGGCAATAAGCGCCTCTTGACTGAAAGGACGATGACGTCGGCCGTTCTCGCGGCTGTAGCGTTGCGCGAAATGGTTGGCCAGCATGGCCAGGTCGCCATAGCGTTCGCGCAAGGGCACGGCGACGATCTCCAGCACGTTGAGTCGATAGTAGAGGTCTTCGCGCAGTTGTCCCCGGCTCATGGCCACGGTGAGGTCGGTGTCGCTGGTGGCCAGGACCCGAACGTCCACTTCGCCTGAAGCCTTGCGCTGGAGAAAGCGCAGCAATTGCTCCTGAACGTCCAGCGGCAAGTCCTGCACCTGTTGCAGCAGCAAGGTTCCCCGGTCGGCAGCCTGCAGCACGCTGCCGGACAGCGGATGCACATTGCTCTGCCCGCAGCCGGGTGCGAACAACGGCGTCTGGCCCGGACGATGGGCACGGACCTGGCAGTCGAACACGATGAATGGCTGCTGCCTGCGCTGGGACTGCTGGTGCAGCGCACGCGCAATCAGCTGCTTGCCAGTGCCCGCCTCACCGTGGATCAAGACCGGTGAGTCGGTGGCGGCGAATTTGCTGATGAGCTTGTACAGGTCGCGCATGGGCTGACTATCGCCCAACAGTCCGCAAGGCTCGCAGGGGTAGGCATTCGAATTCACAGGCATGGCCTTTCCTTGCATGGACGTGCTCGGGAAAATACATCAAAAACAGCGGGTTGCAACTTACGTCAAAATGGTAACGGAAAATTGACGTTTAACCCCCGCCAAGGCTTCAGCACGGACCCTTGACGCCACATAGGGCGTCAGCGGTACGTCTCGCAGACAGCCAGCACCGCCGGTGTACAATCGGCGCTTTTGGTCAGGCAAAGGATTGGAAATGCAGGCGTTCGATTGGCATCGTGTGCTGCTGGGTGAAGTCAACATGGGCTTTCTCGGCGAGGTGGTCGCTCGCACGCTGATGGCCTATGTGGTGGTCTTCCTGTTCCTGAAGATCGCCGGGCGACGCGGGGTGCGCCAGCTTTCGCTGTTCGAGCTGGTGGTGATCCTGACGCTGGGCTCGGCGGCTGGCGACGTGACCTTCTACGAGGACGTACCCATCCTGCCGGTGCTGGTGGTGTTCGTGGCGATGATCATCTTCTATCGCCTGACCACCTTTCTGACCGAACGCAGCGGTCGCTTCGGCGAATGGCTGGAAGGAAAACCGTTTTTGATCATTCGCGACGGCGTGTTCGAGCTCAAGGCGCTGCAGAGCGGCAACATCACCCACGCCGAGTTCCTGATGGAACTGCGCCTGCGCGGCGTCGAGCACCTGGGGCAGGTGCGCCTGGGCATTCTGGAGGTCAATGGCGATGTCAGCCTGTACTTCCACGAGCGCGAAGACGTCAAGCCGGGGCTGTCGATCCTGCCGCCCGAGCATCGCGTGTCATTGACCAAGGTCGACCGTGAAGACCTGTATGCCTGCGAATACTGCGGTCACCTGGAAACCCTGCGCGATCAGCAGGCAATGCCCTGCCCTCGCTGTGACAATCCTGTATGGAGCAAGGCCCTGAGCAACCCCCGAGCCAGCTGACGCTAGGCCCGTGGTAGATCTTCCAGATGCCGGTACTCGGCGCTCAACGCCGATGCCAGGGTGCGGGCCCGACCCAACCGGATCGGCCCCCGCTCCATGTCTACCAGCAATGCCGGGCACGCCAGTGGCGCCACGCCGTCCAGCGACTTGAGGCGCCCGTCGGTGAACACCAGGCAGCGATGGGCTTCCTCGGGATAGCGGCGCCCGCGTTGCTCCAGCCAGTCACGGGCCTGATCCAGCGCCGCCAGCAGCGGCGTGCCGCCACCGGCGCCCAGCTCCGCGAGCCAGGGTTGCAGGGCTGCCGAGGCTTTGAGGCCGTGGCATTGCCAGATCGGCTCGCTGCCACTGGCGGTCAACAACGCCAGCCGTGCGCGCTGCCGGTAGGCATCGTCGAAGACCTGCGCCAGAACACCCTTGGCCTCGGCCAAAGCGCCGTGCCGGCGGGTCGAGGCAGAGGCGTCGACCAGCACCAGCCACAGTTGCTGCGCCGCGCTGCGCCGTTGCTGCCAGCGCAGGTCATCGCGCTGGCGTGGTCGTCCTTGCAGCAGCGTGGCCGGCCAGTCCACCATACCGGCCGCCGCCGCGCGCGCCGGACCCTGTCGCCCTTGTTCGAGGTGGCCCTTGCCGGGCCGAGCATCCGCTGGGCGCGGACGGATGCTCAGGGCTTTTTTGGCCAGCTCGGTACGCTGCGGCGTTCACCTACCGGAACGGCCTGGGCGGGCATGTCGCCCCACTGGCCCTGACCCGGATCGGACGGTTGCGCGGCGCTCGCAGCGGGCGGCGGCGCTGGCTTCGACTCGGGCTGGCGCGGTGCCTGGCGGCGATGGCGCAGGGCGAACTCGGCCACGGCTTCGACGTCCTCGTCGAGAATCTGCTCAGCCCCTCGCCAGGCGGCGTGGGCCCGTGCCGCGCGCAGCCAGACCAGGTCGGCACGCAGGCCATCCACGCCCTCGGCGAAACAACGGGTGGTGATGGCTTCCAGCGCCTGATCGCACAGCGGGATCGATTCGAGGCGTTCCCGCGCCTGCTGGCAGCGCAGCTGCAGCGCTGACTGGGCTGGGGCCCATTGCTCACAGAAGCCTTGAGGGTCGCTGTCGAAGGCCAGGCGACGGCGGATGATCTGGCCACGTTCGGCGGGCGCCGGCTGACCGTCCAGGGCGATGTTCAAACCGAATCGGTCGAGCAGCTGCGGGCGCAACTCCCCTTCCTCCGGGTTCATGGTGCCGATGAGCACGAATCGCGCGGGATGAGCATGGGAAATACCGTCACGCTCGATGCGGTTGACGCCACTGGCGGCAACGTCCAGCAGCAGGTCGACCAGATGGTCGGCAAGCAGGTTGACCTCATCGACGTACAGCACGCCGCCGTCGGCCTTGGCCAGCACACCGGGCGAAAAGCGTGCACGGCCTTCACCCAACGCGGCTTCCAGATCCAGCGTACCCACCAGGCGGTCTTCACTGGCACCCAGGGGCAATGTCACCAACTGACCATCGGCAAGCAGGTCGGCCAGGCCGCGCGCCAGTGTGCTCTTGGCCATGCCCCGCGGCCCTTCGATCAGCACCCCGCCGATGCGCGGGTCGATGGCGGCCAGGCACAGCGCCAGCTTCAGCGAATCGGCGGCCACCACGGCGGCCAGCGGAAAGTGCACGGTGTCGGTCATTGCAGGGTTCTCTTCAGGCATCTTCTTCGGTATCCAGCAGCAGGTCTTCCACGGCCTGACGGTAGTCACCGGGCTCGGCCCACAGGCCACGTTGCTGAGCCTCGAGCAGGCGTTCGGCCATGTCGCGCAGGGCCGCAGGGTTGTGCTCCTGCAGGAAGCCGCGGGTGTCCGGGTCGAGCAGATAGGCGTCGGTGAGCAAGGCGTACTGATGGTCGTCGATCAGGTGGGTGGTGGCATCGAAGGCAAACAGGTTGTCGACCGTCGCAGCGAGTTCGAAGGCGCCTTTGTAGCCATGTCGCTTGACCCCTTCGATCCACTTGGGATTGGCCGCACGGGCGCGCACCACTCGATTCAGCTCTTCCTTCAGGGTGCGCACGCGTGGCACGTCGGGTTGGCTGTGGTCGCCGTGGTAGCTGGCCGTCGTCTGTCCGCTCAGGGTTTCCACGGCGGCGAGCATGCCGCCCTGGAACTGGTAGTAGTCGTTGGAATCGAGCAGGTCGTGCTCGCGGTTGTCCTGGTTCTGCAGCACCGCCTGGACCTGGCCCAGGCGCCGCGCGAACGGCGCGCGTGCGGCGGTACCTTCGTCATCCGCGCCATAGGCATAGGCACCCCAGTTCAGGTAAGCCTCGGCGAGGTCTTCGCGGGTCTGCCACAGGCGCCCGTCGATGGCACCTTGCACACCGGCGCCATAGGCGCCCGGCTTGGCGCCGAAGATGCGCCAACCCGCCTCGCGGGCGGCCTGCTCGGCCGAGACACCCTCGGCCAGCAACTGCGCCTGTTCAGTACGAACCTTGGCCGCCAGTGGGTTGAGGTCGTCGGGCTCGTCCAGCGCAGCCACCGCCTGCACCGCTGCATCGAACAGGCGCAGCAGGTTGGCGAAGGCATCGCGGAAGAAGCCGGACACCCGCAGGGTCACGTCCACCCGCGGGCGGTCGAGCAGGCTGAGCGGCAGAATCTCGAAATCGTCCACGCGCTGGCTGCCGGTGGCCCACACCGGCCGCACGCCCATCAGGGCCATGGCCTGGGCAATGTCGTCGCCACCGGTGCGCATGGTCGCCGTGCCCCATACCGACAGGCCCAGCTGACGCAAGTGATCACCATGGTCCTGAAGGTGACGCTCCAGGATCAGGTTGGCCGAGGCGAAGCCGATCCGCCAGGCGGTGGTGGTCGGCAGGTTGCGCACGTCCACGGAAAAGAAGTTGCGCCCCGTGGGCAACACGTCGAGACGACCGCGGCTGGGCGCCCCGCTCGGCCCGGCGGGTACGAAGCGGCCGGCTAGGGCGGCGAGCAGCCCGTGCATCTCGGCCGGCCCGCAGGCATCCAGGCGCGGCGCCACGGTGTCGCGCAGGTGACCGAGAATGAGCTGCACGTCATCGAAGCCATCACCCAGTTCAAGCGGGCCGTCCAGCGCGCGTTCGATCAACAGTGCGGCGTACAGCTCTAGCCGTTCGCGGCTGTCGCCGGCACTACGCCACGGTTCGACGGTGAGCTCGGCCAAGGCTGCGGGCCGCGGCCCGCTCCAAGGGGCGCCGAGATCGCAGTCGAGCGGGTCGAAGCCCAGCGCGAAGGCCTTGGCCAAGGCGCGCAGCAGGCTGGCCTGGGCGCCCTGGCCGTTGCCCCGCGGGATGCGCAGCAACGCCAGCAGGGTATCGGCGCGCAGACGGCCCTGGGGCGACTCGCCGAACACGTGCAGACCGTCGCGGATCTGCGACTCCTTCAGATCGCACAGGAAGGTGTCCAGGCGTGGCAGCCAATCCGCCGGCTCGGCCCCTTCGGCCATCTGCAGCTCGTGGTCGATGCGGGTCTCGCGCACCAGCGCCAGAATGTCCTTCTCCAGTGCCTGGGCCCGGCGCGGATCGAGCATCTGTGCGTCGTAGTACTCATCGGCCAGCAGTTCCAGGTCGCGCAGCGGCCCGTAGGTTTCGGCGCGGGTCAGCGGTGGCATCAGGTGGTCGATGATCACCGCCTGGGTGCGGCGCTTGGCCTGGGCGCCCTCGCCCGGATCGTTGACGATGAACGGATAGATGTTGGGCATCGGCCCCAGTATCGCGTCGGGCCAGCACTGCTCGGAAAGGCCCACACCCTTGCCCGGCAACCACTCCAGGTTGCCGTGCTTGCCGACATGGATCAGTGCATCGGCGCCGTAGCTGTGGCGCAGCCAGAAATAGAACGCCAGATAACCATGCGGCGGCACCAGGTCGGGGTCGTGATAGACCGCGCTGACGTCCACCTGGTAGCCACGGGCCGGTTGGATGCCAACGAAGGTCAGGCCCATGCGCAGGCCGGCGATCATCATCCGACCATTGCGGAACATCGGATCGGCTGCCGGCTCGCCCCAGCGTTCGCGGACGGCGGCCTGATTGGCTTCGGGCAGCAAGGCGAACGCGGCCAGGTAATCGTCCAGCGCCATGCTCTGGGCACAGGGACGCAGGTCCAGCTGTTCCAGGTCGTTGGTCACCCCACCGAGCAAGGCATGGATCAAGGCCGTGCCGCTGTCGGGCAGATCGGCGACCGGGTAGCCCTGCTGCTGCATCGCGCGCAGGATGTTCAGCGCCGCCGCCGGGGTATCCAGGCCGACGCCGTTACCGATGCGACCATCGCGGGTCGGGTAGTTCGCCAGCACCAGGGCGACACGCTTGTCGGCATTAGAGAGGCGCGCCAGGGCGGCCCACTTGCGCGCCAGTTCGGCGACGAAATCCATGCGCTCGACATGAGCCCGGTAGCACACCACGTCGCTCTGGCTACGCTCGTTGTGCCGGGCCAGGTCCTTGAAGCTGATGGCGCGACTGATGATGCGTCCGTCCAGCTCCGGCAAGGCAATGTGCATGGCCAGGTCGCGCGCACCCAGGCCCTGGGCGTTTGCCTGCCACAACGCCTGGTTGTCCTGGGCGCAGATGGCCTGTATCACCGGAATGTCACGGCTAAACGGGCGCAGGTGCGGGGTTTCGGGGCTGGACTGGGCGAAGCCGGTGGTGTTGAGGATGATCGCGGCATCCACTTCGTCCATCCACGCCTGGACCTGCTCCAGGCACGCCGCTTCCTTGAGGCTGGCCACGGCAATCGGCAACGGATTGAGCCCGGCCGCCTGCAGCCTGGCACAGAAGGTGTCGACGAAACCGGTGTTGGCCGCCTGCAGGTGGGAGCGATAGAACAGCAACGGCACCACAGGCCAGTGCGCTTGCCACTGCGCCTGCCAGTGGTCCAGGTCGGCGGTCGGTTGCGTCGGATGGTAGATGACCGTGCGCGGCAGGGCCTGGGGCGCTTCGCAGGGTTCAGTGCGTCCGAACCAGGTATTGCCGAGGTAGCCGAACAGGTTGCGCGCGTTTCCCATGCCGCCCTGGCGCAGGTACTGCCACAAGCGGTCGGCCTGTTCGGCAGGCACCGTACAGCGCTCGGCCAGTTCGGGATCGGGGCGGTCGCAGCCCGGTACCAGGATGACCTGCACGCCCTGCTCGGCTAGTTGCATCAACTGCTCGACGCCGTAGCGCCAGTAGCCGATGCCGCCGTGCAGGGAAATCAGGATGACCTTGGCGTGGCGCAACACCTGGTCGACGTAGATGTCGACCGAGGCATGGTTCTGCACCTGCATGGGGTTGGCCAGGCGCAGGCTGGGGTAGTCCGTCGGCAGATGCCCGCTGGCCTCGGCGAGCAGCGCCAGGTGCGAATCACCGCTGCAGAGAATCACCAGTTCGGCAGGCGTCTGGCCAAGGTCGGCGATGCTGTCGTCCGGCACGAAGCCGCCCGGCTGGGTTCTCAGCAGGTGCATGGGTCAGGCTTCCAGGGCCGCGCGCAGTTGCGCTTGCAACGACTGCGCGTCGAGGTCCTGGCCGATCAGCACCAGGCGCGTGCTGCGTGCTTCGTCAGCGGCCCAGGCGCGATCGAAGTGCTTGTCGAAACGCGTGCCCACGCCCTGGATCAGCAGGCGCATCGGTTTGCCCGGAATCGCCGCGAAACCCTTGACCCGCAGGATGCCGTGTTGAACCACGGCGGCGTTGAGCGCCTGCAGCAGCTTGGCCTCCTCAGCCTGGGGCAGCTCGATGGAGATCGAGTCGAAGGCATCGTGGTCGTGATCGTCGTGGTCGTCACCCTCGTGATGGTCATGATGGGTCTTTCGTGCGTCGATGTGCTGCTCCGATTCGGCACCCAGGCCCAGCAGCACCGCCAGGGGCAAGCGACCGCTGCTGGCTTCGACCACCTTGACCGCTGCCGGCAGTTCTTCGGCCACCTCGGCGCGCACGGCGGCCAGGGTCTGGGCATCGATCAGGTCGGCCTTGTTGAGGATGACCAGGTCGGCGCTGGCCAATTGGTCGGCGAACAGCTCGTGCAGCGGCGACTCGTGGTCCAGGTTGGGATCGAGCTTGCGCTGGGCGTCGACCTGGTCGGGGAATGCGGCAAAGGTACCGGCCGCCACTGCCGGGCTGTCGACCACGGTGATCACCGCATCGACCGTGCAGGCGCTGCGAATTTCCGGCCACTGGAAGGCCTGGACCAGCGGCTTGGGCAAGGCCAGCCCGCTGGTTTCGATGAGAATGTGGTCAAGGTCGGCGCGGCGGGCGACCAGCTCGCGCATGACCGGGAAGAATTCTTCCTGAACCGTGCAACACAGGCAGCCGTTGGCCAGCTCGTAGACGCGGCCTTTCGCTTCCTCTTCGCTGCAGCCGATGGTGCACTGCTTGAGGATCTCGCCGTCGATGCCCAGCTCGCCGAATTCGTTGACGATCACGGCAATGCGCCGGCCCTGGGCGTTGTCGAGCATGTGCCGCAGCAAGGTGGTCTTGCCCGAGCCGAGGAAGCCGGTGACGATGGTGACGGGTAGTTTGGACAGCGTTTTCATCGGGTCGCCCTGATTGCGCGGCAGGGCACGAGACGAGCGCCGCTACGGCAGGCGCCGGCATTCGTCACCGGATCACCCCGCCCGGTTGAATAGGAAAGAACGGCGAGGCAGGTCTCCTGGCTCGTGATGCCGGCCCTGCGGGCCGAGGCTGCAGCGCCTTCCCGCGAACGATCGCAGTGGCCTTGGCGCAGCCTTCATCACTTACAGTTGCGGGGGCAGCCGCGGCTTGGACCGCGTTCCCGTCTTAGCTCTGCCGGGCAGAGAACCTCGAACGCGCAAGGCTAACACAGGGCACGGGATGTGTCAGTGACGCGGCTCAGACCCGATAGCGCACGTGCGGTCGACCGTCGGCCAGACTGACTTCGGCGTGCACGCCGTAGACTTCGGCGATCAGGCCCTCGGTCAGGACCTGGGCTGGCGCGCCGCTGGCCACCAGGCGCCCGTCCTTGAGGACCACCAGCACGTCACAGAACATGGCTGCCAGGTTCAGGTCGTGAATCGCCATGACGCAGGTCAGGGGCAGGTCCTGGATCAGATGCAACAGTTCGAGTTGATGCTGGATATCGAGGTGATTGGTCGGCTCGTCGAGCAGCAGTTCGCTGGGCTGCTGGGCCAGGGCGCGGGCGATCTGCACCCGCTGCCGCTCGCCGCCGGACAGGGTGTGCCAGCGCCGCTGCGCGTGGCCGCCCAGGTTGACCTGAGCCAGTGCCTGGGCAATGGCCCGATCGTCTTCGCGCAGCCACGGTGCGAACGGCGAGCGATGGGGCGTACGACCCAGGCGCACGACCTCCTCCACGCGAATGTCCACCTCGGTGCTGGCATGCTGCTCCACCATCGCCACTTGCCGGGCGATGGTGCGCCGCGCCAGGTCGGCCAGCGGCTGATCGTCGAGGCTGACCTGCCCGTGGCTGGGACGGTCCAGCCCGGCCAGCAGGCGCAGCAGCGACGACTTGCCCGAGCCGTTCGGGCCGATCAGCCCGACCAGGCTGCCCGGTGTGATGGCCAGGCTGACGTCGTCGAGAATCAGCAGCCCACCGGCCTTCCAGCTGACGTGGTGCAGGTGCAGGCTCATGCTCGACGCCTCGCTCGGTACAGGATCAAGGCAAACGCCGGGGCGCCGACCAAGGCCGTGACCACGCCGATGGGCAATACCTGGCCTGGCACGATGATGCGCGCGACGATGTCGGCCAGCACCATGAAATTGGCGCCGATCAGCACCGAGGCGAGCAACAGCCGAACATGGCTCGGACCCACCAGAAAGCGGGCAATGTGCGGTACTACCAGACCGACGAAGCCCACCGCACCGACGATGCTGACCAGGGTAGCGGTGATCAGCGCGGTGGTTGCAAACAACACCAGCCGCACCGCCACCACGGGCACGCCCAGGGTCGCGGCGGCGTCTTCACCGAACACGAAGGCATCCAGCGCTCGGGCAAAGTACAAGCACACCAGCAAACCTGCACCCACTACCGCCGCAGCCAGGCCAACATCGGGCCAGCGCACCCCGCCCAGGCTGCCGAGCAACCAGAACATCACGCTGCGGGCCTGTTCGGCATTGGCCGAGGTCGAAACGATATACGCGGTCAGTGCATTGAACAGCTGCGATCCGGCCACCCCGGCGAGAATCACCTGGGCCGGACCGCTGCGGGCACCCGCAGCCAGCAGCAACACCAGGCCGAACGCCAGCGCGGCGCCGAGGAAAGCCCCCAGGGAAATCCCGATCACGCCGCCGCCCAGGCCCAGCAGCATGATCATCACTGCGCCGGTCGAAGCGCCGGCAGAGATGCCCAGCACATAGGGTTCGGCCAGCACGTTGCGCAACAGCGCCTGCAGCACCGCACCACAGATCGCCAGACCGGCGCCACAACAGGCGGCCACCAACGCGCGGCTCAGGCGGTACTCCCAGATGATTCCCTGGACGATACGCGGCACCGCGTAGTCGCCAAGGCCGAGGCCGTTGAGCAATGCCTTGCCGACCGTGCCCAGGTCGATGCCCATCTCCCCTACCGACACCGCGAGGGCGATCGATACGCTCAGCGTGGCCAGCGCCAGCACGGCCAGCAGGCAGCGCCAGATCCAGCCATCTTCACGGGCCAGGCGCTGGATCAAGGGGTGGCCCGTGTACGCTCGAAGCCCGCCGCGATGTCTTCCACCGCGCGCACCACATCCATGGACGGATTCAGCGACTGGGCATCGACGACGATGATGCGGTCGTTGCGTACCGCATCCAGTTCACGGGTCACCGGGTCGCTGCGCAGGAAGGCCAGCTTCTTCTCGACATCGTCGGCCGGATACAGTCGACGTTGCATGCGGGCAACGACGATCACGTCGGGATTGCTGGCGGCGATGCTTTCCCAGCTCACGCCAGGCCACTCCTCGTCGCTGTCGACGATGTTGCGCAAACCCAGCAGACGATTGATGTAGCCCGGCGCGCCGTTCTTGCCGGCTACCCACGGGTCCCCTTCCAGGCGCGTGCTGGAGAACCAGTACACCACTGACAAGGGTTTCTGCCCGATGCGCGCGGCGCGTTCGGTGGCGGCCTGGATGCGCGCCTGCAACTGGGCGGTCAAATGCTCACCGGCAGGCTCGACGTCGAAAATGGTTGCCAGCTCGCGAATTTCCTTGTTCACCAGGTCCATCGAGAACATCTGACTGCGACTGCCGTCGGCATTGGACGTAGCGGTAACCTGCTTGCCGTCGCAGTCGCTGGGCGATACGTAGGACGGGATGCCGAGGCTGGCCAGTTGCTCGGGTTTGGCGACTTCACCGTTGGGGCCGACATGGTAGGTGTACTGCGCGACCACGATGTCGGGCGCAGTATTGGCCACGGCTTCGAAGCTGGGCGCATTGTCGGCCAGGCGCGGCACCTTGGCATTGTCCGCGCGCAGGTGCTCGGGCAGCGGCCCGAACCAGACCCCGGTGCCGACCATGCGCGGTGCCAGGCCCAGTGACAACAGAATCTCCGTGCTCGCCTGGCCCAGGCTGACCGCGCGCTGTGGCGCCGCCTGGATAGTCATCGGCGCTCCACAGTTGGGCAGGGTCAAAGGGTAGTGGGTGGCGGCGAGGCTGGCACCGGCGGCGAACAGACCGACGACAGCGACGCTGGCGTGGGCAAAGACGGCAGAAAAACGCATGGCAACTCCTTGGATGGCGCGTCCAACAGGTTCAGGAAAATCCCAGGGGCAAGGTCTGGCTGACGACATGTAACATGCCGATCACAGTGGCGCGACCGCGCCGGATTCGAACCGGCTTCCTGCACTGGGCGAAGACAAACGGCGCTGACGGTAGGCGACCCGTCGGCAAAGATCAAATGGTTTAGCCCCGACCAGGGGGTTCAACCGCCTTGGCCGCCCTAGGGCGCGCCGTCGCTCGGCGGATCCGTGCGGTCCTGCTCGACCACATAACCGGTGTCGATGCTGACCACGACCGACATGCCGGGCCGCAGACGTTGCGCTGCGGCCTGGTCCGGATCCACGGTGATGCGCACCGGAATCCGCTGGGCGATCTTGACGAAGTTGCCGGTGGCGTTGTCGGCCTGCAACAGGCTGAATTCCGAACCTGTCGCCGGCGATATGCGCTGCACGTGCCCGTGCAGTCGCAGGTGATTGAGCGCGTCGACAGTGAAGGTCACCGGCTGGCCGATGCGCACGTTGGCCATCTGGGTTTCCTTCATGTTGGCCACTACCCACAGCGTGTCGGGGACCAGCGCCATCAACTGCGCACCGGAATTGACGTAGGCGCCCAGGCGCACGCCGATCTGCCCCAACTGGCCGTCGCGCGGCGCTACGATGCGGGTGTTGTCCAGATCGATGCGGGCCAGCTCCACGGCGGCCTCGGCGTTGGTCACGTTGGCTTCCAGCGAGTCGCGGTTGACGATCACCGTCTGCAGGTCTTCGCGTGCGATCGCCAATGCGGCCTTGGCCTGCGCCACCGACGCCAGCGCCTGGGCATTGGCGGCTCGGGTCACATCCAGCTCGCGGCGCGACACCGAGCCATCGCTGATCAGGTCCTGGTTACGGCGCAGGTCCGCGGCGCCCTTGCGGGCCTGCGCTTCACTGTCGACGACCGCCGCCTGGCGCTGAGCGATGGTGGCTTCGGCACTGCGGCGCTGTTGCAGGTTGTTGGCCAGTGCGGTTTTCTGCACCTGCACCTGGGCCAGCGCCTGGTTCAGGCGTTGCCTATAGATGCGGTCGTCCAAACGCACCAACAGGTCGCCAGCCTTGACGAACTGGAAGTCCTGCACCGGCACTTCGTACACATAGCCCGCCAGCTGCGGCCCGATGATCGTCACCTGGCCACGCACCAGCGCGTTCTCGGTGCTTTCGATGTGACTGCTGAACGGTGGCAGCTGCCAGGCGTACAGCACGATCGCCACGCCCACCAGCGCCACGCTGGCGAAGATCAGGCTGGACAGTACCCGCACCCGTCGCGAACGCGGTTCGGTGGCGGCCGGATTGGGCGGTGGGGTCTGGCCTTCGGGCGTGGCGGCGATGGCGTTGGTGGTCGTGGACGTCGGTTCGGTCATGAAGTGCTGGCGCCGCTGGTGGATGCAGTAGGTGTCGCGGCGGTGGTGACCGCCCGGGTAGTGCTCATCAGCCACAGGCTGCGTACGAAGATCCACAGCATGGTCAGTACGGCAATGATGCAGATCAGCATGAAGACATCGTTATAGGCCATGACGTTCGCCTCGCGGGTGGCGGCGGTGGCCAGGGCGCGGGTGCCCAGAGTCGTGCGCAACGCGGGGTCGGCGATGCTGGCCAGGTAGCTGGCGGCGGAGCCGCTGATGCGCGCTTGAACCAGCGGATCCAGCAGTGTCAGGTGCTCGACGATCATGCTTGAGTGGTATTTCTCGCGCACGATCTGGAACGTGCCCAGCAACGCCGCGCCGATCAATCCGCCGAGGTTGTTGCAGATACCGAAGAGGACCGAGAAGCTCACCAGGTTGCGCGGATTGGTCAGCACGTGGCGCATGCCCAGCACCATGGTCGGCCCCAGGAAAAACGTGCCGCCAAAACCCAGCAGGAACTGGCTCAGGTACATGTTGGCCGGACTCGTGAGGTTGCTGGAGAAGCTGTCCATCGCCGAGCCCACGGCCATCAGGGCCAGGGCGATGATCAACGGCATGAACAGATGCTCCGGGTTGATCGTCCAGGCGCTCACGGCCAGCCCGGCCACTGCGCCACAGAGCATCACCACATAGAGGGTGCGCATCTGCTCCTGACCCATGTTCAGCACCTGCAACAGCCCCACCGCCCCTGTGGACTGCTCCGACAGCACCATGCGCGTGAGAATTACCGCCAGGGCCAGGCGGATGGCGACGCCGCTGCCCAGCCAGCGGGTCATCAGCATCGGGTTGCTGCGATTGTGCTCCACGGCCAGCCCACCGAGGATCAGTACGATCGCCCCTGCCGACGCCCAGCCGATCCAGTCCGCCTCCAGCCACCAGTCGATCCGCCCCAGCGACAGCACGGCGCAGAGCAAGGCGATGCCCGTCGCCAGGATGGCGAAAATCAGGAAATCCAGCGGTTCGAAGGTCTTGAAGCGGTCGCCCGGCGGCAGCTTGAGTAGGAACACGCAGCCCAGGGTTAGCAGCGCCATGCCCAGCTCGAACAGATACAGGCCGCGCCATTCGGCGATCTGCAGCAAGTCTTCGGAGAATACCCGAGCCAGGGGCAGCGCCAGTTGCGAGGTGCCCAGGCCCAGCACCAGGGCCTTGAGTCGCCACTTGGCGGGAAAGGCCTGGATCATGTAGTAAAGGCCGAGGGAACTCAGGGCCGCGCCGACCATGCCGTGTGCGGCCCGCACGGCGATGGCCGACGCGAGATCGTTGACGAACAGGTGGCCGAAGGTCACCAGGGCATAGAGCACCAGAAACAGTTCGGTGAAGGTGCGCAGCCCGAATTGCTGGCGAAACTTGACCAGCAGCAGGTTCATCGACACGTTGGCCATCACGTAGGCGGCCGGCAGCCAGGCCATCTCTGCGGCCGTGGCGCCGAGCGCGCCTTGCAGAAATTGCAGGTTCGCCACCACCAGTGAGTTGCCCAGGCCACCGGTGAGGGCCACCAGCAAGCCCACAATGCCGAACGCAAGGCGCTTGGGAGTCGAATGCAAGGGCGTCGAGGGCGAGCCCGGCAGGTTCGGCTTTTCGTGAGGCAGCCAGTCGCGGCTCGTGTAGCGGGACATGCGGTGGCCTTGGCAGGTGGCGAGCGGAACGTTGGAAAGGGTGCGCTAGTAAACCTCACCCATGGGTGGCTTGCCAATGGTCGCCGCCCTGTCGATTTGACTGCGCCTCGGCAGTGACCCAAGCTGAATACCCCGGCCAAGCCTGCGCCTCTTCGGATACCTGCATGTCTAAACGCGTTCGCCTTTCGCTGATCTTGATTGTGTTTTCGCTGCTGGCAGGCCTGTGGTATGCCTTGCGCCCCGCCACCACCACGGCGCCGGCGGCGCCGCAACAAGGCTACAGCAAGGCCCTGAACCAAGCCCGCAACGGTCAACCAGGCGCGGCCCGCGTGCTCTATCAGCAGCTGGCGCGCAGCGATCTTGCACCCGAGCGCCGCGCTGCGCTGTATGCCCAACTGCACAACTACCCCAGCCCGCAGGCGCTCAAACTGGCCAGCGCCGATCTGCACAGCGACGAGGCGCAGGTACGACATGCCGCGATCGATGCGGTAATCGGGCTCGTCCCCGAAAGTCAGCGCAGCGTGCTGCTCGGGCCGTTGCTGGAAGACGAGGACCAAGCAATCCGCTTCCATGCCGCCCGTGGCCTGCTCGGCCTGCCGGTCGATGAGTTGGGGCTGTATTTCGCTCACCTGGACAAGGTGGTGAACGCCTACATCGCCGACCTGCAAGGCCACACCGACGCCGCCGCTCAGCTTGAACTGGCGCGCCTGTATCTGCACGATGCGGCCTACCCGCAGGCAGAGCAGGCACTGACTCGCTACCGCACCTTGGCGCCCGACGACCTTGAAGCCATTGCCGTGCAAGTGGAGCTGCTCGAACGCCAAGGCAAAAGCGACTCGGCCCGCGCCTTGCTGGCTGAGCAGTTGCTCGCCCATCCGCAATCGGCGCTGTTACAGCAGCAACTGGGCCTCTGGCTGATGGTCCATGACGAGGACGAATACGCCCTGCTCGCCCTCGCCCGTGCGGTGGAACTCGCACCGGACAACAACGATTACCGCTACGTGCTGGCCACCAATCTGCACGACCTGCAGCAGATCGAGGCGGCGCAGAAACAGCTGGAAGAGATCCTGCGCCGTGATCCGGCCAACCGCCGCGCTCGGGTGCTGTTGATCCAGTACTGGAAGGAAACCGGGCAGTTGCAGAATGTGCAGATACTGTTGGCCGAACTGGAACAGCAGAACGCCGACGATCCAAGCCTGCAACAGGGCCTGTGAAATCGCCCAGTTCCAATGGCGAATTTCGGTCATGCCACACAGGAACCCCGCTACCGGCACGGTGTCCAGTATCATGCTGTAGCACATTGCGCAACGCAGCCCTTCCCGCTACCCGAGGATACCTTTTTGACGACGGCCAAAGCAGCTACCGGTATTGCCGGGCTGGACGATATTTTGGGCGGAGGTCTGACCCGCAGCCATATCTTCCTTCTGGAAGGCCAGCCGGGCGCAGGCAAGACGACGGTAGCGCTGCAATTTCTCCTCGAAGGCGTTGCGCAGAACGAAACCTGCCTCTATATCACCCTCTCCGAAACCGCCAGGGAGCTGCGCGAAGGCGCCCTTTCCCATGGCTGGGAGCTGGACGAACGGGTCACGGTGTTCGAACTGACCCCACCCGAATTGGTGCTGGACCTGCAACAGCAGCAAAGCCTGCTGTACAGCAGCGACCTGGAGCTGGGCGAAGCGACGCGGCAGATATTCGATGAGGTGGAACGGGTAAAACCCTCCCGGGTGGTGTTGGACAGCCTCTCGGAGGTGCGTCTGCTGGCTCAGGGCTCGCTGCGCTATCGCCGGCAGATCCTGGCCATCAAACACTATTTCGCCCGCTTCCATGCCACGGTGCTGCTGCTCGACGACATGACCAGCGAGCCGCTGGACAAGACGTTGCACAGCATCGCTCACGGCGTGATTCGCCTGGAAGAAACGGCACCCGACTACGGTGCCGAACGGCGCCGTCTGCGCATCATGAAATACCGTGGGCAGAAATACCGCGGTGGCTATCACGACTTCACCATCCAGGCCGACGGTATACACGTGTACCCACGTCTGGTGGCGGCCGAGTTCCGTGCCCGCTACGAACGCAGCCAACTGACCTCGGGCATCGCCGAACTGGACGCGTTGTTGGGCGGCGGTGTCGAGAACGGTTCGAGCACCTTGATCATCGGCCCTGCCGGTACCGGCAAATCCTTGCTGTCCATGGTCTTCGCCGCCGCAGCGGTGGAGCGCGGCGAAAAAGTCGCGCTGTTCATCTTCGACGAAGAACTCAGCCTGCTCTTCGAGCGCATGAAGAACCTGGGCATCGACCTCGAGGCCTACCAGCATAGCGGCCAGATGATCATCCAGCAGGTGGACGCCGCCGAGCAGTCGCCCGGCGAGTTTGCCCACATGGTGCGCACCAGCATCAACCTGCATTCCATCAAGACGGTCGTGATCGACAGCATCAACGGCTACCACGCCGCCATGATGGGCGAAAGCACGCCGGTGCTGCACATCCACGAACTGCTGCTCTACCTTAACCGCCTGGGCGCCTCCACCTTCATGACCGTGGCTCAGCAGGGGCTGGTGGGCGACATGAAAGCGCCGGTGGACATCACCTACCTGGCCGATACGGTCATTCTGTTGCGCTACTTCGAAGCACTGGGCAACGTACGCCGTGCGGTGTCGGTGATCAAGAAACGCTTCGGCAGCCATGAAAACACCATCCGCGAATACAAGATCAGCAGTCAGGGCATGACCGTTGGCGAACCACTGAGCGCGTTCCAAGGGGTGCTGCGCGGCGTACCGACCTACATCGGTGAAGCCCGCCCCCTGCTCGAAGCAGACGATCAGTGAAGATGTCCATACCCACCTCGGAGCAGGTGCTTGTCCTGGCGCCCCTGGGTCGCGATAGTCAGGTTGCCTTGCAGATCCTTGGCCAGGCGGGCATCGAGGGGGCTGCGGTGGCGGATGTCGACGAGCTTTGCACACACCTGCAACGTGAGGGCGCGGGCGTGTGCCTCATCGCCAACGAAGCGCTGTCCGAAGCCCGGATGCAACCGTTGCTGGTCTACCTGAGCCAGCAACCGGCCTGGTCCGACCTGCCGATCGTGCTGATGACCCACCAGCGCGCCGCCGATCAGGCGCAGTCCATGCGCCTCGCGGCACGCCTGGGCAACGTGACCTTCGTGGAGCGCCCGTTCCACCCCATGACGTTGGTCAGCCTTGCCAAGACCGCCATTCGTGGCCGTCGCCGTCAATACGAAGCCCGGGATCGCCTGCTCGACCTGAGCGAAAGCGAACAGCGCTTGCAACATGCCATGAGCGCCGGCCGCCTCGGCGCCTGGGAGCTGACCTGCCACCCGCTGCAGTTGAATTGCTCGAACCGGACCCGCGCCCATTACGGCATCGAGGCCGGCGCTCGCTTCGACTATTCGGACTGGCTGCTGTGCGTCCACCCCAATGATCAAGCGATGATGCAGGAAGCGCTGATCGACAGCCTGCAACTGGGTGCCGATTTCGCCGCGCAATTCCGCAATCGCTGGCCCGACGGTTCGCTGCACTGGGTCGACGTGCGCGCCCGGGCGATCCCTGACGAGAAAGGCCTGATTCAGGCGTTGGTTGGAGTGACCACCGATATCACCGAGCAGAAGGCCGCCGAACAGCAGTTGCGCGAACTCAACGGCAACCTGGAACAGCAGGTCGAAGAACGTACCGCTCAGGTGCGCATCAACGAGGAAGCCCTGCGCCAGGCGCAGAAGATGGAAGCGGTCGGCCAGTTGACCGGGGGCATTGCCCACGACTTCAACAACATGCTCACCGGCATCATCGGCAGTCTGGAACTGATGCGTCGACGCATGAAGCGCGATCAGTTCGACGATCTGCCCAAGCTCATCGATATGGGGATCAGTTCGGCCAACCGCGCGGCGTCGCTGACTCATCGACTGCTGGCGTTTTCCCGCCGTCAGTCTCTGGATTCCAAGCCGGTCCAGGTCAACGAGCTGGTCCGCTCGATGGAAGAGCTGCTGCACCGCAGCCTCAACGAGAGCATCACCTTGCACCTGCGCCTTGACCCGCAACTGTGGATTGCCGAAGCCGACCCGCATCAGCTGGAAAGCGCCCTGCTCAACCTGGTGATCAACGCCCGCGACGCCATGCCGGGGGCTGGCGAGGTGATCGTCGAAACGGCCAATCGTCATCTCGACGAACGCTTCACCTCCGGCCAGCAGAATCTGGAGCCGGGCGACTATATCCTGCTCAGTGTCAGCGATACCGGGCTGGGCATGGACCCCGCCGTGGTCGACCGTGCGTTCGACCCGTTTTTCACCACCAAACCCATTGGCCAGGGCACCGGGCTCGGCCTGTCGATGATCTACGGCTTCAGCAAGCAGTCCCGCGGGCACGTGGCCATCGACAGCACACCCGGCCAGGGCACCACGGTGCAGCTCTACCTACCGCGTTGCTACGCCTCGCAGCTGCCGCACACGCTGGTGCCGGTGATCGAGTCACCCATGGCGCGCAATGGCGAGACGGTACTGATCGTGGAGGACGACAATGCGGTGCGGACCTTGGTCTGCGAAGTGCTGCGCGAGCTGGGTTACGGTTACCTGGAAGCGGCCGACGCCAGTGCCGCACAACCGATTCTGGCGTCCGGGCAGCGCATCGACCTGCTGATCAGCGACGTCGGTCTGCCCGGCATGAATGGCCGGCAACTCGCCGAAGTGGCGCGCACCCTGCGGCCTGGGCTCAAGGTGCTGTTCATCACCGGCTATGCCCAGGATGCGGAAGTGCGTGCCGGTTTCCTCGATGACGGCATGCAGATGATCACCAAGCCGTTCGCCTTCGACGTCCTCACCGCCAAGGTCCGGGAGATGTCCCAGGCCTGATTCAGCGCTTGGGCTTGATCCGCAGGTCGCTGAAGCATGGCAGGCTGGCGTCGACGCGGTCGGAGGCGCGGGCGCCGGGCCTGGTCGCCGTTTCCACGTACCAGTAACAGCTGTGGATGGCTCGGGTGATCCCGACGTAGGCCAGGCGCAGCGCTTCTTCATGCTGAGCGCTGTCGTAGCCGTCCGTCTGCCCCGGTGGCGCCAGACCGGCCAGGGCATACACCTGATTCTTGTAGGGCGAGCGACTGGCGTACTGGCAGTCACCCAGCAGAAACACCGCATCGGCCTGCAGCCCTTTGGCGCTGTGGAAAGTGAGCTGACGCAAGCGACGCTGGTCCACGGGCAGCGCCTGCTCAAGCTGCAACAGGCCCTGGATATGTTCGGCCAGTGCCTGGCGATCACTGTTGCGGCGATACAGCACCAGAATCGAATCGCCGGCCGCATGATGCTCGGTGGCGCGCCGGGCGAGGTCTGCAAGGTCTCGAGTCAGGACGCTGACGGGTACCGGCTCGCGAGTGAACGTCGTACGTGCCTGGGCTTTCTTGCCCGGTATGGCCGGCGCTGATGCGACGACATGTTCGGCGGCGTCGATCACGACCTGATGGCTGCGGTAGTTGTCGATCAGCAGGATGCGCGTGTGCTTGTGGGCACTGAATGTACGATTGAATTGCATGAAGTAGCTGGGCGTACTGCCGCGCCAGCCGTAGATCGATTGCCAGTCGTCACCGACGCACATTAGCGAACTGTGCTGCGCGGCTCGCTCACCGGCCAGAGAAGAACCTCGACGAAGGATTTCGGCAAGGCTTGCTTTCAGCCAGCCGACGATCTGCGCAGAAATGTCCTGGAATTCATCGACCAGCAGATGAGACATGGGGCGCAGGGCTTCATCGGGCAGCTCGCAGACCCTGGAGTCAGAGCCCTCTCCCAACAGCGCGAACATGCGGTTGAACAGCATGATCGGTGGAGTCTGCCGCTGCAGGTGCGCCTCAAGCGCTGGCCAGTAGGTACGTAGTGCGGCAAAGAAGTCCGCTTCGGGGTCATCGGCGTCCCAGGTCATTCGGTCGATGGCATCTACTACCTGCAACCCGAGATTCTCGATGAAGGTTGCGGCGCCCACGAAACAATCGAGCAGTGGCGCTGGAGAAAGCTCGCCGGGGAGCTGGTACTCGAAACCCGGACCGGACAGCGCCTTGCTATTCAATGCGCTCAAAACTTTTTTCGCATCGGCCGGGTTATCCAGCCAAATCAGTGGCTTATCGCAGAAAGCTTGAAACAGGGTGCGCTTGACGGCCCACTCGCCCCAGACCGGTATCTTCGCGCCCGGCCGGGTCAGCTGGGAGTCGGTATTGGCATCGAACCCCAATACAACCCATGTGTCGAGTTTAGCTATGTATCCATGGGTATGGAATGTAAATCCTTTTATATCAATGGTTTGTCGATCTATCTTGATCCCTTTTATAGGCCAAGCGTTCGTTTTGCGCCATTGATCTTCGATCAGGTCACACAGCTCAACATCGCGGGCACTGGCCAGGCTCAGGGCTTTGAGGCGTTTCTGTACATCAGGGTCTTGCGGGTCGAGCTTGCGCAACTGGGCTGCGCCTTTGCGCAGGCTGGCGATATGACTGGCAAATGCAGGATCGCTGGTCATCAGATCGCGATAGCACTCGTTCATCAACTGGCGCTGGGTATCATTGAGACGCAGCTGGAAGGGGTTGGCTTCTTCAGCGCCTGCGCCAGTGGCGCCCAGATTCTCGAAGGCGCGTACGTCGGACAGGCCAGGAAGTGCGTGGACCATGGGCATAACCAGCGAATGGTAGGTTCTGACGACTTCACGCAGATTCTCGAATAGATAGGAAATCTCCCATTTATCAAAGACTTCGCACAACTTCTTGATAAAGTCTCGACGCGATTCCCGGGTGAAGGTTACGACGCTTAGGCTGTCGAGTTCGAATCCCAGGTAGTGGTGCAGGACCAGTACTCTGAGCACCAGCGACGTGGACTTGCCAGCACCGGCGCCGGCGACTACGCAGGTGGCGGGCGTGGTGCTGAAGATCATCTTCCACTGGGCGGCGCTTGGTTGAGCGTGTTCGGGAAGCCGTGCAGCGACGTCGGCCTTGATGGTCTTTTTCAGGGCTGGGGTGAGTTCCAGTTGCCAGGGGGCGAACAGCAAAGGCTGTGGCGCCGGTAGCGTGGCGGGCTTCTTTGGCACACGGGCGGGCCGCTTCGACTCTGATGCGGGAGAGGGTTCGCGGGAGGGTTCGGGCGCAGGTGATTCGATCAGTGGCGTATGGAACCAGGCATCACGTTGCTGCGAGCGCAGCCAACGCCAGCCCCGGGCAATCAGGCCCTGAGCCTGACGGTCTTTGTCGGTGGGTTGCGATGACACGAAAACTCCTGGGCATGTCGCGAGAGCCGCAATATACCAAAGATCCTTATCGCTGACGCTGAGCGGGTCAGGCGGTTTGCCTGGTGCTCCGTGGTGCCTGCCGACGCGGCTTGCGCCGCTGCTACAGGGGCCGTGTTTCCCATCGGTCCGCGCGTCGGCGGCGCACGCGATGCACCTGGAAGACCACGTCAAGGCCGGACACGGTGCTTCTGTAGCAGCGGCGCGAGCCGCGTCGGCGGCGCATGCGGTGCATCTGGAGGACCGCGTTGAGGCCGGACGCGGCTTGCGCCGCTGCTACAGGGATCGCGGTGATTCTGTAGCAGCGGCGCACGCGGTTTATCCAGGAGGACGCACGAAATCAACCGATGGCGGAATCCACCAACACCTGCGCTTCGGCCACCAGACGCTGCAGGTGCGCTTCGTCGATGAAGCTTTCGGCGTAGATCTTGTAGATGTCCTCGGTGCCCGATGGGCGCGCGGCGAACCAGCCGTTGGCGGTGATGACCTTCAGGCCGCCGATGGCCTGGCCGTTACCAGGCGCATGGCTGAGGATCTGTTCGATCGGCTCGCCGGCCAGCTCGGTCGACTTGACCTGCTCGGGCGACAATTTGCTCAAGGCCGCCTTCTGCTGCGGATTGGCCTTGGCTTCCACACGGGTGGAGAACGGCTCGCCCAGGGTTTGCGTCAGTGCGTCATAGGCCTGGCTTGGATCGCGACCGGTACGAGCGGTCATTTCAGCCGCCAGCAACGCAGGGATGAGACCGTCCTTGTCGGTGGTCCAGACACTGCCATCCATGCGCAGGAACGACGCGCCGGCGCTCTCCTCTCCACCGAAACCCAGCGAACCATCGAACAGCCCATCGGCGAAATACTTGAAGCCCACCGGGACTTCATGCAAACGGCGACCCAGGCGTGCAGTGACACGGTCGATCAGGCCACTGCTGACCACGGTCTTGCCCACGGCCGCGTCGTTGCGCCATTGCGGACGGTTCTGGAACAGGTAGTCGATGGCCACGGCCAGGTAGTTGTTCGGCGCCAGCAAGCCACCGGTTGGCGTCACGATACCGTGGCGGTCGTGGTCTGGGTCGCAGGCGAAGGCCACATCGAAGCGATCCTTGAGGCCGATCAGCCCCTGCATGGCATGGCTGGAGGACGGATCCATCCGAATCTGTCCATCCCAATCCACGCACATGAAACGGAACGTGGAATCGACTTCGGTGTTCACCACCTCCAGATCCAGCTGATAGTGCTCGGCAATCGCCGACCAATAGTGCACGCCTGCCCCGCCCAGCGGGTCCACGCCCAAGCGCAGACCGGCTTTGCGGATCACATCGAAGTCGATCACGTTGACCAGGTCGGCCACGTAGTGATGGATGTAATCGTGACGATGGGTGGTCGCCGCTTTCAGCGCTTGCTCGTGGGGCATGCGCTTGACGTCGCGCAGGCCGTCGGCGAGCAATTCATTGGCTTTTGCTTCGATCCACTTGGTCACGTCGCCGTCGGCAGGTCCGCCATTGGGCGGGTTGTACTTGAATCCACCACTTTGCGGCGGATTGTGGGACGGCGTGATCACCACGCCATCCGCCAGGCCGCTGCTGCGCCCGCGGTTGTAGCAGATGATCGCGTGGGAGACGGCTGGAGTCGGCGTGTACTCGTCGTCCTTGGACAGCATGACCTGCACGCCATTGGCCGCGAACACTTCCAGCGCGCTGGCGCCGGCAGGTGTCGACAGCGCGTGGGTGTCGATGCCGACGAACAGCGGGCCGTCGATGCCTTTGCTGGTGCGGTAGAGGCAGATCGCCTGGCTGATGGCCAGAACGTGGTTTTCGTTGAAGCTCAAGTCGAATGAGCTGCCACGGTGGCCCGAAGTGCCGAACGCCACACGTTGGGTAGGCTCGCTCGCGTCCGGTTGGCCGGTGTAATAAGCCGTGACCAGACGCGGGATGTCGATCAGCAGCTGGGCTGGGGCAGGTTTGCCCGCAAACGGACTGAGCTTCATGCAAAAACCTCTAATGTAGGTACCGAAACGAAGAATGACAGTTTAGTGGCACTTCGACACTGGAGGTAGGGATTTGATTCCCTTTTTTGACGCTTATTTATCTAGCCGACCGGCAGCGGATTGCCCGCTGCCCGTCGCAGCGCCTGATCAGGTGATCGGCGCAGGGTTGAACAAGGTGATGTCGTTGTGCAGGCGATAGCGCTCGGCCCACGTCTGCTTTTCCCCGCTGGCCACGGCCAGGTAGTAGTGGAACAACTCCCAGCCCAACTCCTCGATAGTGGCGCGCCCGGTCGCAATGCGCCCGGCATCGATGTCGATCAGATCAGGCCAGCGCTCCGCCAGCTCGGTACGGGTGGAGACCTTGACCACAGGTGTCATCGCCAAGCCGTAAGGCGTGCCACGGCCGGTGGTGAATACATGCAGGTTCATGCCCGCGGCCAGTTGCAAAGTGCCGCATACGAAATCGCTGGCGGGCGTTGCGCAGTAGATCAGCCCCTTGCGATTGACCCGTTCCCCCGGGCCGAGCACGCCATTGATCGCGCTGCTGCCGGATTTGACGATCGAGCCCAGAGATTTCTCGACGATGTTGGACAACCCGCCTTTCTTGTTGCCCGGCGTGGTATTGGCACTGCGGTCCGCGGCGCCGCGCTCCAGGTAGTTGTCGTACCAGTCCATCTCGCGGACCAGCTCGGTCGCCACTTCGTGGGTTTCGGCCCGCGAGGTCAGCATGTAGATGGCATCACGCACTTCGGTGACCTCGGAGAACATCACCGTGGCACCGGCCCGAATCAACAGGTCCGAGGCGAATCCCAACGCCGGATTGGCGGTGATGCCGGAGAAGGCGTCGCTGCCGCCACACTGCATGCCCAGAATCAGCTCGCTGGCGGGCACGGTTTCGCGGCGACGCAGATCGAGCTTGGCCAGGCGGGTCTCGGCCAGGGCCATGATCTGCTCGACCATTTCCCCGAAGCCATGACCCGAATCCTGCAGGCGGTACAGCCACGGCTCGCTCAGGTCCACCGAGGGATCGTCCTCGTGCATCACCTGCCCGGCCTGCAATTTCTCGCAACCCAGACCGATCACCAGCGCCTCGCCACCCAGGTTGGGGTTGCGTGCCAGATTGCGTACGGTGCGAATCGGAATGTAGGCGTCGCGCGCATTGATCGCCACGCCACAGCCATAACTGTGGGTCAGGGCTACCACGTCATCGACGTGGGGATACTTGGGCAACAGCTCTTCACGGATACGTTTCACGGCATGGTCCAGCACACCGGTCACGCACTGCACCGTGGTGGTGATCCCGAGAATGTTGCGGGTACCGACGGTACCGTCGGCGTTGCGATAACCCTGGAAGGTGAAACCTTCGAGCGGTGGCAGCGCAGCCGGCACCGCGTCGGACATCGGCAGGCTGTCCAGCGGCGGTGCCGACGGCATCGCCAGTTGGCTTTCCTTGACCCAACTGCCTTGGCGAATGGGTTCCAGCGCGTAGCCGATGATCTGCCCGTAGCGCACCACCGTGCCGCCTTCGGCGATGTCGACGGTTGCGACCTTGTGGCTTTGCGGCACGCCTTCGACGACGGTCAGGCCATCGGGAAAGCGACTGCCTTCGGCCACGCCCTGATCGTTGACCACGACCACGACGTTGTCGTCTGCGTGCAGGCGCACGTAGCGGGGAGAATCGGAATGTTCGATCAATTGCATGGCTTGGCCCTTCCAATCAACTCAGGCTGAATCGAGAGCCGCGTGCCGGCACTGCCGGCCGCGGTCTTGTCGTTGGCTACAGACGCTTCAGGGACGCGCGCCGGTCAGCTGCGGTGCATCGTCGACGATCGGATCGCCGTTCTCTTCGCGCAAGACCACACGCTTGATCGGGCCGACGATCACCAGGTAGCTGAACACCGCGACCAGGGCGTTGGCGCCGACATATACCAGCGCGTACTTGAACGAGCCGGTGGCGCTGATGATGTAGCCGATCACGATCGGCGTGGTGATGGAGGCCACGTTGCCGAACATGTTGAACAGCCCGCCGCTGATCCCGGCGATCTGCTTGGGCGAGGTGTCGGACACCACGGCCCAGCCCAGCGCGCCCACGCCCTTGCCGAAGAACGCCAGGGCCATGAACCCCACCACCATCCATTCGGCCTGCACATAGTTGCAGATGACCATGGTGGTCGACAGCATCAAGCCGCACACGATTGGCGTCTTGCGAGCGAAAGTCAGCGAATGACCGCGACGCAGCAGGCTGTCCGAGATCACCCCGCCCAACACGCCGCCAATGAAGCCGCAGATGGCTGGCAGCGAGGCGATGAAGCCTGCCTTGAGAATGGTCATGCCGCGTTCCTGAACCAGGTACACCGGGAACCAGGTCAGGAAGAAGTAGGTGATGCCGTTGATGCAGAACTGACCCAGGTACACGCCCAGCATCATGCGGGTGGTCAGCAGTTGGCGAATGTAGTTCCACTTGGGCTTGGACTTGCCGCCCTTGGCCTGGTCCATGTCGACCAGCCCGCCGTTCTTCTCGATGAAGTCCAGCTCTTCGGCGCTGATGCTCGGGTGTTCCTTGGGGTTGTGGATGTACTTGAGCCACACCGCCGAGAACAGGATGCCCAGGCCGCCCATGACCACGAAGACGTGCTCCCAGCCCCAGGAATGGACGATCCAGCCCATCAGCGGAGCGAACAGCACGGTCGCGAAGTACTGCGCCGAGTTGAAGATCGCCGACGCCGTGCCGCGCTCGGCGGTCGGGAACCAGGCGGCAACGATGCGCGCGTTGCCGGGGAAGGACGGCGCCTCGGCCGCACCCACCAGAAAGCGCAGCATGAACAGCGCGATCACCGCGTTGGCCATCGGCAGGTAGCCGACGAAACCCTGCAGCACGGTGAACAGCGACCAGGTGAAGATGCTCCAGGCATAGACCTTCTTCGAGCCGAAGCGGTCGAGCAGCCAACCACCGGGGATCTGCAACAGGACGTAAGCCCAACCGAACGCGGAAAAGATGTAGCCAAGGGTCACGGCGTCGATGCCCAGGTCTTTCTGCAGACTGGCACCGGCGATGGAAATGGTGGCGCGATCCGCGTAGTTCAGGGTGGTCACCACGAACAACAGAAACAGGATCATGTAGCGCACGTGCGTCTTCTTCGTCGCTGGCATGCGAAGGTACTCCCACGAGTTATTTTTATGAGGGTAGAAGGTAGGTAGCCGGGTGGTTCAGATCTTGCGCAGTCAGCTGAAGACTGTACTGGGCGTCTGAAAAACGGAAGAAGTCGGACAACAGCGGAAGGACATCGCGCGGATAATCATGGTTGCAGCACCCTGGACGTTGGAATTATTAGGGGACACCGGTCTGTGCCGGTACTGCAGTTACGTTATCGTACAACGCTGCGGATATCTATACCTCGAAGATGAATTATTTCCAAAGATGTAGCGATATCGCTGGGAAGTCATCGTACTACTGTGAGAGAACTGTCAGATCGACAGCTCTTCGTGAGCCTTGACCACCCGCGCGCGGCTGTTGGCCAGGTGAATGCGCATGGCTGCACGGGCCGCGTCATAGTCGCCACGAGCGACTGCATCGAAGATATGCGCGTGCTCGCGCACGAGTCGCTCGTGCTTCTGCTGCCGATCCAGCCGGGCGATGGCCACCGTATCCAGGCGCGCCCGGGGGAACATGCTGGTGCCGAAGTGGGTGATGATGTCGACGAAGTAACGATTGTTGGACGCTTGCGCGATCTGCAAGTGGAACTGGAAGTCGGCGACGATGGAACCGCTGGTGTCGCAGGCCCGCTCGAAACGCTTGACTGCTTCTTCGATGCTCGCCAGCTGTGCATCAGTGCGACGCAACGCCGCCAGCCCCGCCGCTTCGATCTCGAAGCTGATGCGCACATCGAGAATGGCGATGACGTCCTGCAAGGTGACGATGGTGGCAGGGTCCAGCCGCGACACGGTCGAACCGGGCACGTTGAGCACGAAGGTGCCGATCCCGCGCCGGGTTTCGACGATGCCCGACACCTGCAGCCGCGACAGCGCCTCACGCACCGTGGCCCGGCTGACCCCACCCACCGCCATCAATTCCAGCTCGGTGGGCAGCTTGTCACCGGGCTTGACCACGCCCTGGCTGATCATCCTGCAGACATCGTCCACCAGGCTCTGGGCCAGGTTGCCTGGCCTGCGGCGAGTGATGTCGGCGGTGACGGTGTCGTTGCTCATGGAGGGGCAATCGTGGCGGCAAATGGAAAACCGATCATATATCAGGGTGTTGTGTGATGACAGCGCGAACACGTCGTCCCTTTGGTGCATTCCCAGGCTCCGCAGCGCCCGTGAAATATACCTCGCAGACCCCCTTCACAAAGGCCGCGGCAGCACTAGAATGGCGGCGTGGTCGCGGTCCCCAATAACGCTGTCGCCTCCCCTCCCGAGCCAACATGTCCAGAGTCAATCCCTGCCTTGAGTGCGGCGCCTGCTGCGCGCATTTCCGTGTGTCCTTCTATTGGGGCGAATGCCAGTCCGCGGGCGGCCCGGTGCCCGACGAGCGCGTCATTCAGGTCACCCACAACCGAGTAGCGATGCTCGGCACGGACATCAAGCCTTCGCGTTGCACCGCTCTCGTCGGTGAAGTGGGCAAACCCGGCGTCAGCTGTTCGATGTACGCCCAGCGCTCCAGCACCTGCCGCGAGTTCGAGGCTTCGTGGGAGCACGGCGAACACAACCCGGCCTGCGATACGGCGCGCGCGGCCTATGGTCTGCCGCCACTCCCCGCGCCCGTGATCATCTCGCTGGCCAGCTAGGCGCCCCTCTTTCGTTGCGGGCCAGAGCGACACGCTTCGGTGCGTGGCGATGGTCATCGACGGGGTCTGGCGTTTAGCCGATAATCCGCCATCATTACGCTATCTTGCCCCATCTCTGTACAGGAGTTCCTGCATGGCCGCGCTGAACACGCAAACCGTTGACGCTTTCAAATCCCAACAAAACGCCATCGTCGAGCAATGGCTCGCAGGCCTCGAAGCCAGCGGTGCGACGCGCAACATAAAGGAAGCCGACCTTCAACAACAGAGCAGCGAACTGCTGAGCCAGTTGATCATTGCCCTGGAAACCAGCCAGACCCACAACATTGCTGGCAGCCAATGGGCCGACGTGCGTCAGGTGCTGGAAAAGCTGTCCCACAGCCGGGCCTTGCTGGGCCACGATTCGCACCAGACCGCGCATTTCATCTTTGCTCTCAAGCGTCCGCTGTTCGCCGTGCTGCAAACGACGTACGCCAACCAGCCGACAGAACTGGCCGAGCAGGTGCTGCTGGTTTCCGACCTGCTGGACGGCCTGGGCATGCACACCATCCGCACCTTCCAGAAGTCGCGCGAGATGGTCATCAAGCGTCAGCAGGAAGAACTGCTCGAGCTTTCCACCCCGGTGGTGAAGCTGTGGGAAGGTGTACTGGCGCTGCCGATGATCGGCACGCTCGATTCGCAACGTACCCAGGTGGTGATGGAGTCGCTGCTGCAGCGCATCGTCGACACCGGTTCGGAAATCGCCATCATCGACATCACCGGTGTGCCGACCGTGGACACCCTGGTGGCCCAGCATCTGCTCAAGACAGTCACTGCCATTCGCCTGATGGGCGCCGATTGCATCATCAGCGGCGTGCGTCCGCAGATCGCACAGACCATCGTTCATCTGGGCCTGGACCTGCAAGGTGTGGTCACCAAGGCCAATCTCGCCGATGCGCTGGCCTTGGCTTTGCGCCGTCTGAACCTGACCGTCAGCAAGGCAGACTGACCCCATGGAACGCATCCCTATATTGCAGATGGGCCCTTACCTGCTGGTGACCATCCAGGTCGACATGCACGATCAACTGGCGATGACCTTGCAGGATGACCTTGCGCAGAAGATCAGCAAGACCTCAGCCCGTGGCGTGTTGATCGATATCTCGGCGCTGGACATGGTCGACTCGTTCATCGGCCGCATGATCGGCACCATCTCCGGTCTGTCGCGAATCATGGACGCCGAGACTGTCCTGGTCGGCATGCAGCCCGCCGTGGCCATCACCCTGGTCGAGCTGGGTATGAACCTGCCCGGCGTCAGCACTGCGCTCAACGTGGAGCGCGGCATGCGCCTGCTGCAGGCCCGAGTGAACGGCTCATGAACGTCGAAAGCAGCGGCAGCCAACCGGTTCGCCTGGAACAGGACGTGGTGCTGGCTCGCCAGACCGCGCGCAAGCTGGCCCAGGACTGCGGCATGCGTCTGATCGACCTGACCAAGCTGGTGACCGCGGTCAGCGAGCTGGCACGCAACACCGTGGTCTATGGCGGTGGTGGCGACATGGAGTGGCAGATTCTCGACGACGGCGTACGCAAAGGCCTGCGCCTGACCTTCCGTGACGAAGGCCCGGGCATTCCCGACCTCAAGCTGGCCCTGACCGACGGCTGGACCTCCGGCAATGGCCTGGGTCTGGGTCTGACCGGCGCACGGCGGCTGGTGGAAGAATTCGAACTGGACACCGCGCCCGGCCAAGGCACTCGCGTGACGATTACCCGATGGACCTGACCTTGCGCAGCGCCATCACTCAGGTGATCGCGCTGCAGGACTCCAGCCAGGTCGGCGAAGCCCGCCGCGCCGCGCAGCAGATGGCGCAGGCCCAGGGCTTGGATGAAACCGACTGCGGCCGCGTGGCGCTGGTCGCGACCGAGCTGGCCAGCAATGTCCTCAAGCATGCAGGCCATGGCGAGTTGCACCTGCGTGCCCTGCCCCATCCCACCTCGCCGGGCGTGGAACTGCTGGCGCTGGATCGCGGTACAGGCTTCGAGCTGCAGGAATGCCTGGCCGACGGCTACTCCACACGCGGTACCCAAGGCATCGGCCTCGGTGCTCTGGCGCGGCAATCGGAAATCTTCGACGTCTACAGCGACGCGCGCGGTTCGGTGGTGCTGGCACGACTGTACCGCAAGCGCGACACCCAAGCCGACCTGCGTCTGGGCGTGACCCAACGCTCGCTGCACGATGATCCGGCCTGCGGCGACGCCTGGCAGGTGGCCTTCGCCGGCGAAGGCATCAGCGCACTGGTGGTGGATGGCCTGGGGCATGGCGAGGAAGCCGAAAAGGCCGCCCGTGCAGGGTGCCAGGCATTCGCGCAGGCGCCGTTCGCGCGGCCCGAACAGGTGCTCGATGAGTTGCATCAGGCCATGAACGGCACCCGTGGTGGGGCGGCGGCCGTGGCCCAGTTCGACTACGACTCGGCTCAGTTGCGTTTCGCCGGCATCGGCAACATCGGCGCTACGCTGGTCGCGCCCGGCAAGAGCCGAGGGCTGGCTTCCCATCCAGGGATCGTCGGCGCGCAGTTCCGGCGCGCGCAGACCTTCACCTTCGATGACGCCAGCCAGCAGGTGCTGATCCTGTACAGCGACGGCCTGCAGTCACGCTGGAACATGGCTGACTACCCCGGCCTGATCCACCTGCATCCCGCCATCATCGCGTCAGTGCTGTACCGCGACTTCTGTCGCGGTCGTGACGACATCACCGTATTGGTTATCGCTCTGGAGCCCGCCCATGTCTGAACCCCTCGAGCTGGACGCCCAGGCCAGCGCGGCCCTGATCGCCCAGTTGCGTGCCGAAGCACAAGCCCTGCGTGAAGAACTGGATGAGACCAACCAGGGCGTGCTGGCGCTGTACGGCGAACTCGACGGCCAAGCCGAAGAACTGCGCCAGGCTTCGGACCTCAAGAGCCGCTTCCTGTCGTACATGAGCCACGAGTTCCGCACGCCGCTGGGTTCGATCCTGAGCATCACCGGTCTGCTCGCCGATGAGCTGGACGGCCCCCTGGCGCCGGAACAGCAGAAACAGGTGAGTTTCATCACCAACGCTGCGCAGGAACTCAGCGACATGGTCGATGACCTGCTCGATCTGGCCAAGATCGAGGCCGGGCGGATCACCATCTCGCCCGCCTGGTTCGACATGTTCGATCTGTTCTCGGCGTTGCGCGGCATGTTCCGGCCGATCGTCAATGCCAGCGCCGTGGACCTGATTTTCGAAGAGCCCGCCGGGCTGCCAAGGCTGTACACCGATGACAAGAAGCTGGCGCAGATCCTGCGCAACTTCATTTCCAACTCGCTGAAGTTCACCCTCGCGGGCGAAGTGCGGGTGTCGGCCAAGCTGGAATCGCCATCGCAGATCCGCTTCGCCGTGACCGATACCGGTATCGGCATTCCCGCAGAACTGCATGGCACCCTGTTCGAGGACTTCGCCCAGATCGATTCGCCGGTGCAGAAGCGCCTGCGCGGTACGGGCCTGGGCCTTTCGCTGTGCAAGCGCTTTGCCGAGCTGTTGGGTGGCACGGTGGGCGTGGAGAGCAGTCCCGGCGTGGGTTCGACATTCTTTGTGATCATTCCGTTGGCCATCGCGCCGGAGCCTGGCCATGACACCTGAAGTGCGCGTCCTCATCGTCGACGACAACAGCGCCACGCGCTACGCCTTGCGGCGCCGATTGGAGCAGCACGACATCACCATCCTGGAAGCCGGCACCGGTGGCGATGGCCTGGCACTCATCGCCAGCAAGCCGCTGGATGCGCTGATCCTGGACGTCAACCTGCCGGACATGAGCGGTTTCGACATCGTCCGCCTGCTGCGCGCCAAGCCGGCCACGGCCTTGCTGCCGATCATCCATGTCTCGGCGGCGTCGATCCAGACCGGCGACATCATCACCGGGCTGGAAGCCGGCGCCGACGCGTACCTGATACATCCGGTCGATGCCGATGTGCTGCTGGCGACGTTGCGCACGCTGTTGCGCGTGCGCGATACGGAAAACGCGCTGCGCGAGAGCGAGGCACGTTTTCGCGAAATTTTCGCCAACATCGCCGCGCCCATCGCGGTGATCGACGAGCAATTGCAGGTGATCGAGTGCAACCATGCGTTCTCCCAGCTCCTGCCTACGCCGGTCTCCCTGACCAGCCTGCAGGCGCAATTGGCTGCGGGCCAGGAATCGGTGCTGGACGATCTGCAGGTGCGCTTGAGCAAGGGCGAACGCTGGCGCGGTAACCTGACCCTCAAGGTCGACGAACAGCTGCGTGAAACCGAATGGCAGGTTTCGCCCTACCGTGCCCCTGGCCATAGCCTGGTGTTCATCGAGGACGTGACCGAGCATCGCCAGCGCGAGCGCCAACAACAGATCCAGTTGGCCGACGCCCAGACCTTGCTGGCCCAAGAAGTGGCAGAGCGGGCACGCACCGAAACGCAGCTGCTGCAGGTGCAGAAGATGGACGCCCTGGGCAAGCTCACCGGGGGCATCGCCCACGATTTCAACAACCTGCTGACCGGTATCATCACGGCGCTGGAACTGATCAAGAAGCGTGTGGAGCCAGCCGGTGCCGCAGCCAGCGTCGACAAGACCGTGTCCCGCTACGCCGACGCGGCGCTGCAGTCGGCCACCAACGCCGCCGCCCTCACCCACCGCATGCTTGCCTTCGCCCGACAGCAGCCGCTGGACACCCGGCCGATCGCGATCAATCAGCACGTGCATTCATTGGAAGACCTGCTGCGCCGCACCATCGGCGAGCGGATCACCTTGAGCCTGGACCTGACCGACAGCGCGGCGATTGCCATGGTGGATCCGATCCAGTTCGAAAACGCCGTGCTGAACCTGGTGATCAACGCCCGCGATGCGCTGCCGGAAGGTGGCAACATCCGCCTGTCGACCTTCGCTGCCTATTCGCGAGGCGACACGCGCCTGGCCGACGGCGACTACGTGGTGTTGTCGGTGCGTGACGACGGTACGGGGATCGATCACAGCATCATCGACAAGGTCTTCGATCCGTTTTTCACCACCAAGGCGGTCGGCAAGGGCACGGGGTTGGGTCTGTCGACGATCTACGGCTTTGCCCGGCAGTCTGGCGGTGATGTGAGGATTCGCAGTCTGCTCGGTCATGGCACCGAGGTCACTTTGATGCTCCCGGCCGGCCTTGCGCTGCTGCCGCTGCCCAGCGAACCGGTGCAGTTGGAGAATCGCGGCAAGGGTGAGCACCTGTTGATCGTGGAAGACATGGCGTCGGTACGGATGTTCGTGGTCGAGGCGCTGACCGATGCGGGCTACCGCTGCACCGAGGTGGACAGCGCGCTGGATGCATTGGGAGCCCTGCGCACCGACCCGTCGATCCAGCTGCTGCTGACCGATGTGGGCTTGCCGCAAATGAACGGCCGCGTCCTCGCCGACGCCGCCCGCGACATGCGCCCCGAGCTGCCGGTGCTGTTCATGACCGGCTACGCCGAAAACGCCCTGGACCTGCAGACTTTCCTCGCCGAGGGCATGGACCTGGTCATCAAGCCGTTCCGCATGGGCGACCTGGTCGGCCGCATCGCCTACCTCCTCGAACGCGATCCCCTGTAGCGGTATACGCATTTCACCTAATCCACCACACCACCCCCGGACGCGGCTCGCGCCGCTGCTACACACCGCGATCCCCTGTAGCAGCGGCGCAAGCCGCGTCGGCGGTACCTGCATTCCTCCTGACCCAACACGCCGCCCCCGGACGCGGCTCGCGCCGCTGCTACAGGGGGGGTACACCTGTCGGCGGTACATGCGATATCTCTGACACAACGCATCGGCGGTAAATAGGCTTGCCGATCAAAGCCAGATCGCATCCCACAGCGGATAATCACCGACCTTCTCGACCAGGCCAGCGCGAACGGGGTTCATGATGATGTAGCGGGCTGCCGCTCGCAGGTCGTCTTCGCGGCGCATCGCTCTGTCGTAGTAGCCTTTCTGCCAAAGCCGGCCGCAAGTCGCGTTGCGGCGATTGATGGCCAGGCTGCTGCGCGCTTTCATGCGGCAGATGACCGTGGCAAGGTCGCCCTTGCGCAGTTGGAACAACCAATGCACATGATCCGGCATCACCACCCATGCCAGGGATTCGACATCCCCCGACTCATGCATGGTCCGCAACTGAGCTACCAACAACCGAGCACTTCGCCAACAGGCAAACACCGATTCCCGGTCTGCCGTCATACAGGTGATCGAATACACCTGACCCACTTCGCTCGCGCGCCCCTTGCGCAACCCACAGGCTCTCCTGCACGCCGACATTTCCTGGTCTCCGGAAAAGCCGTCAAGGTAGGAAACCGGTGAAACGTGAGCAAGCCGGCAATCGTTGCCGAATCGGACGAAGGCTTCAGAACCCCGAGCCCGCACGATCCAGGCAGGCATCGACTTCCGCATGGGTCGGATGGCGCAGAATCTGCAACGATTGCGCAGACCAGCTCACCAGACCCAGCTCGACGAACTCGCCAAGCCAGCCCTCCATGGGCCACTCCTGCCAGCGTTGATGGAAGCGCTGCGCATTGGCCACGATCGCGGAGAAATGGTTGAGTGGCGGACGCCAGGTGGGATGGTATTGGTGGAAAGCCTGTGCCGCCGCCGTTCTCAACTCCACACCCTGCCGACGCGCACTGAAAGCGAAATCGGTGTCTTCAGCACCATAGCCCAGATACCCCTCGTCAAAGCCACCGACGCGCTCGAACACCTCGCGCGTACAGGCAAAATTCAGCGACCAGAACAGATGATGGGGCAGCAGCGATCCTGGTTCGCCCCGGTATTGGCTCAACGGGTGGGCCACCCCATCGCGGGCCAGCGTGGCATGGGTCCAGCCCTCCATCTGCGCGGTGCTGGGCAGATAGCGCACCTCGCCCAGATGCAAGGATTCAGGCATCTCGCGCAACGCAACCGCGTAATCGGAAAGCAGGCTTTCGCCAGGAATGCAGTCCACGTCGAGAAACACCCACCGCTCGCCTTCGCACTGGCGCACTGCATTGCGCGCTTTGGCCAGCGGCAGACCGTGGGAAGCATCGTCGACCACCAAGCAGTGAATCGGAAAACACTCACTGTGCAGATCGCGCGCAGGCTGGTTCATGAACACCACCCAGAACGCCTCCGGCATCAGGCTACCCCGCTCCAGTCCGCGGATGACGTTGTCCAGCTGCCGCTCGCGGCCATGCACCAGCGTGATCACATTCAACATTTCAGAACCCACTGACTTTGCTCAATGCCGGAAGCCGCGCCGGCTCGCCATAACCACTGCCAACCGGTGTACCGCGCCTCACACGCACCGAACCACTCCAGGCGATACGCCGACCACTGGATTCTATCTGGCGAACCAGCTGCACCTCATCCTGCCCCGCCTTGAGCCCACCGGCCTCCGTATACGCCGCAGAACTGATGCCCAGGTTTGCACCATGAACACTGGGCCGCGGCTCGTCAAAGGCAATGGACCGTCGGCGACGCTGGCCGGCAACTGCCTTCAGCATGCCCGGTTCGAGGTCCACGCGACCACAGACCGCATCCACCCGGTACGCCAACTGAGCCGCCAGCCAGTCATCGGGAACGCGAGCGTCGGCCTCGGTCCAGGCCAGCCAACGCGCTCCAGCCTGAACCAGATGAGCAGCGCCCGCCGCCCGGGCAGTGACTTTGCTGCCAGCGCCGATATCGATCAACCGCACCGGGTAGCGCTGGGCAATGTCCCGCGACCGATCGCTGCAGTTATCCAGCACCACAACGATACGGACCAGCTCGGTGCACAAGGTGCCATGCTCGGCGGCCAGCATGACCGATTGCAGGCATCGGTCGAGGCTGGCCTGCTCGTTGTGCACGGGTATGATGACGCCGATCATGCTGAACCTCTTGAGACCATGGAATCGCCAGGACCCTGCAAGTCGTTGACCAGCAATCGACTCGAAGATGGCCCAGAGGTTTCACGGCGTCGATCAAATGGGCCGATTCATTCCAGGCCGATCTTGAGCAATTCACCGTCGTCGTCATCGGTCAGCACGTAGAGATAGCCGTCGGGGCCCTGACGCACGTCGCGGATACGCTCGCCGCGCTCGCCCAGCAGACGCTCTTCGTGCACCACCTTGTCGTCTTCGAACTGCAGGCGGATCAGGTCTTCGGACGCCAGCCCACCGATGAACAGGTTGTGATTCCAGCGCTTGAACTTGTCGTTGTCATAAAACGCCATACCGCTGATGGCCGGCGATTTTTCCCAGACATGGTAGGGATCGGTGATGCCCGGACCGGTTTTCCCTTTCGCTTCGGGAATCGGCTCGCCGGAATAGTTGATGCCGTGGGTGTAGAGTGGCCAGCCATAATTGGCCCCCTTCTCGATGATGTTCAGCTCATCGCCACCTTTGGCGCCGTGCTCATGGGTCCACAGGGTGCCTGTCCACGGGTTCAAGGCCGCACCCTGCTGATTGCGGTGGCCGAACGACCAGATTTCCGGGCGCACGTTTTTCTGTCCTACGAATGGGTTGTCCTTGGGCACCTTGCCGTCGGGGAAGATACGCACAACCTTGCCCTGCAGCTTGTCCAGATCCTGAGAAGTCGAGCGCTGATTGTTTTCGCCCAAGGCGATGAACAGGTAGCCGTCGCGGTCGAACACCAGCCGCGAACCGAAATGGTTGCCAACCGACAGCTTGGGCTCCTGACGGAAGATCGTGGTGAAGTTTTCCAGGTGAGTCAGGTCCTCGGACAACCGGCCGCGCCCCACCGCCGTACCTCCCTTGCCGTCCTCACCCTGCTCGGCATACGACAGATAAACCATGCGGTCAGCCTTGAAGTCGGGCGACAGCACCACGTCGAGCAGCCCGCCCTGGTTCTTCGCCCAGACCTGCGGCACGCCGCTGATGGGCGACGAAATCTTGCCTTCGGCGCTGACCACGCGCAGATCACCTGGTTTTTCGGTCACCAGCATGCCCTTGTTGTCCGGCAAGAACGCCAGAGCCCATGGGTATTTGAGGCCTTCGGCAACGGTAGTGACCGTCACCTGGCCCAGTTCGCTCTGATAGGTTTTCACCGTGGCGGCCGAAGCGGCCATTCCATACAGGGCAAGGCCGGCGAAGGCTGAGGCGAAAAGGGTTTTCTGCAACATAGGGCTTATCCTTCAGCGGAAAAAAAGAGGAATCACCGCGTGCCAGGGGCAGTGCGGGGTTGCTGGGTGCCGTTGGCCGGCCGGCGCAGGTTATCGCCGTTGCCAATGCCGCGATTTTCCAGCGTCGGCGGCCGCGGGTTATCGGTGCGCTGTGTTGGCTGGCGCAGCTGCGGATTGGGCGCGGTGGTGCCCTGCCGACTGTTGGGGTTAATCCGTCGAATCGGGCTGTTGTAGGGGTTGGAGGTGTCGTTTGCAGCCAGGCTGATGGGCTGGCGTGTCGGCTCGGGTGCAGCGGCCACGTCGGCCAAGGCCGAATGGGACAGCATCGCGCCAAGAAGCACGGTCGCCAATAGGGACAACTTCATGAAGGGCGTGTCCTCGATCACGGTGGGTTCAGGCCTTTGAGGCTGAATCGTCCTCGGCGTTCGCCGCGCCATGGTCTGACGATACCCCCGAGATGATTCACCATGTTTCCGAACGGCCAGCAGGCTCAGTCCTGAGTCAAGCCGAGCCGCTCGTGCCATTGAGCCAACGATTCGTCAGGGTACTGCTGGAATTGCCGGTCATTCTTGCCGGCTTCCACCTCAACCCACCCTGCCTTGGAGTCCAGCAGCAGGTGAGTGTGCTCCGGCGGCACGGGCAGCTCGCTGTCGATGGCGCTGGCAAAGGGATGCACCAGCTCCGGCCAGGCCGGATCGAACAGCCACAGGGCACTGCCGCACAGATGACAGAAATGCCGTTCGGCGGTGCTGGCGTGGGTGCCAGTGCCGTCTTCGTCGGGCATCCGGGCGTGGTAGACGGTGATGTGGCTGCGGCCCTGCACATTGAGGCTCGCGGCCTCGCCCCCCAGGTTGATCGCGTAGCCACCGCCGCCCTGGGTCTTGCGGCAGATCGAACAGTAGCAACGCTGATAAGGATAAGGGTGGGCGCTGTGCAGGCTGAAGGTGACGGCACCGCAGTGACAGGATCCGTACAATTGCATGGCTGAACTCCGTATCGAATGACCATGAAGGGTCGGCTGGACCCCGTTCAGCGTAGACCCTGCACGGTCGCTTCAGTTTCGCAGGTAGCGCCCGCTGGCGGCGACGAACAGCAGCAGCACGATCAGCACGCCCAGCGCGATCGACAGGCTGCTGCCGTGGGCGACGAAGCCGATGAACGCCGGCCCTACCAGAATCCCCGCATACCCCAGCGAGGTCATAGCCGGGATGGCCGCGCTCTGCGGCATGGTGGTCTGCCGGCCGACAGCGGTGAACAGCACCGGGACGATGTTGGAGCAACCGGCGCCGATCAGCGCATAACCCAGCAACGCGGCAGGCCAGGCCGGGATGGCAAGCGACAGGGCCAGTCCAGCAGCGGCGCACAGCCCACCGAACAAGGTGACCCGCGCTCCACCGAAGCGAGCGACGATCCTGTCGCCGGTCAGACGGCCGATGGTCATGGCAGTGGCGAACGCCGCATAGCCAAGTCCGGCATAGGCCGGTTGCATGTCCCGCTCGGAGACCAGGAATACTGCGCTCCAGTCGAGCATCGCGCCCTCGGTGAGAAAGACGATGAAGCACAGCGCGCCGAGAAACAGCACGATGCCGCGCGGCATGGCGAACAACGGGCCGTCGCTTTCGTTGCCATAGGGCAGCAGGTGGGGTGCGGCCTTGAATACCGCCAGCAGGGTCACTGCCACCACACAGGCCACTGCCAGCAGCGGCGTCAGGCCCAGCGCGAGCAGTGCGGTCATGCCGCCGGCCCCGAGTATGCCGCCAACGCTGAACAGGCCATGGAAGCCCGACATCATCGGTCGACCACTGGCCTTCTCGACCAGCACTGCCTGGATATTCATGGCGCAGTCGATGGCCCCCATCCCAGCACCGAACAGCAACACCGCACCGATCAGCAGCGGCAGGGTCCCGGCCGTGGCCAGCAGCGGCAACATCAGGCAGATCAGCACGCCGGCACCGACGATGACACGTCGGCAACCCCAGCGGGCGCACAGATAACCGGACAACGGCATGGCCAGAATCGAACCGGCCCCCAGGCCCAGCAACAGCAATCCCAGGCTGCCATCGCTGAGTTCGGCCCGCGCCTTGGCCAAGGGCACCAGCGGGGCCCAGGCGGCCATGGCGAAGCCGGCGATGAAGAAAGCGATACGGGTGGAAAACTGCTCTCGCCGCCCGGGTGCGGCGGTGGCGTAGGTGCTGCTCGACGACATGATCAAAGCCTTGGATGAGAAACGTATGAACGGTAGCAGACCCGCCCTGAACAGAGGGCAGATGCCCCAAACGCAAGATGAACAATCCCGACAAATGCCGCCAATCGGCGAACTTGCCCGGCAAAATTCAATCAGTGACTGGTGTACCGACCAATAGAGCGACCCGCATTGTGTTCAGTTCCCGCGCCAGATTCACCCTCTTCCTGCTGTCTGTGCTGCTGAGTTTCAGTCTGCAGGCCGCCGAGGCACCCGCAGCCGATGCACCCACCGAAGACCCCGCGCCGCTGGTGCAGGGAGGTCTGCTGGGCGCCCTGAGCAACGGCATCGACGATGTGCAGAAAAAGCTCGACTTGGACGAGCACGTGCTAGACACCTGGCGCTTGCGCACCGATCGCGCCGCCAGCGAGGTCGACACGCTGATCAATCGGCATTCACGCTCCGCGCTGGACCTGACGACCGATTTCATCCTGCTGTCGGTGTGCTGGATGGCCACGTTTCTGGCCGTGCATTTCCTTGGGCGCTTCATCGTCGCGCGCAGCGCACGCCGCCGATTCGTCCGGGAACGCCCCCGGCTGCACAACCTGCTGGGCTATATCCTGCCCTTTACCCTTGCGGCCCTCGTCGCGCTGCCGGTGACGCTGTACGCCAGTCATTTACTGGACATGTCCATCGCCCGCGCCATCGGCATGTCGCTGGCCTACGCTACCAGCAGCGGCATTTTCTCAACGTCGGTAATCATGTGCGTGATCACCCTGTTCGACAGCGGGCACAAGCGCGCTGCCGTCGGCGCCTTGCGACGCTATGCGCCACGGCCGCTGTTCATGATCGGCTTTCTTGCCGCGCTCAGCGATGCGCTGACCAGCCCGCAGATCGCCCGGCAACTGGGGACCAATTTCACTGCCAGCCTGGCGGTGGTCGCGGGTCTGTTCGCCACTCTCTCGTTCGCCGTATTGGTGGTACGCATGCGCAGGCCGGTGGCCCACCTGATCCGCAACCGGCCACTGCCGCAGCGTCTGCAGCATCGTGCGGTGCAGGAATCGCTGCGGCTGTTCTCATCCCTGTGGTACCTGCCTATCCTGCTGATGATCCTGGTGTCGGCGGTGCATCTGATCGGTGCGGGCGAGGAAAGCCAGAAAGCCTTGCAGAATGCGTTGCTGACCACGGTCCTGCTGATCGCCACGGTGTTTCTCAGCACGGTCATGCAGCACCTATTCAAGCCTCCTGCCACGGCCACGCCGCGTCTGCGTCCCTATAAAGAGCTGCTGCGCAGCCTGGGGCATGCGGTGGCACGCATCGCCATGGCCATCGCCTTCATCGAGCTGCTGGGGCGCATCTGGGGCGTGTCGATGCTGGAATTCGCCGCGCGCAACAGCATGGGCCGCGCCATTAGTGATTCGCTGAGCAGCATCGGCTTGATCCTGTTGGTCACCTGGCTGCTCTGGGTGGTGCTGGACACCGCCATCCAGGAGGCACTGAAGCCCTCGGTGGGCAAGCGCGCCACGCGTCAGCCGAGCACGCGGGTGTTGACCATCCTGCCGATGCTGCGCAACGCGATCAAAATCATCCTGCTGGTGATCTGCACCATCACCACCATGGCCAACCTGGGCATCAACGTCGCGCCGCTGCTGGCCGGTGCCGGGGTGGTCGGCCTGGCCATCGGCTTCGGCTCGCAACAGCTGGTGCAGGATGTCATCACCGGGCTGTTCATTCTCATCGAAGACACCATCGCCATCGGCGACTGGGTGGTGCTCGATTCCGGGCATGCGGGCACCGTGGAGAGCCTGACCATCCGCACCCTGCGCCTGCGCGACGGCAAGGGCTTCGTGCATTCGGTGCCGTTCGGCCAGATCAAGGCAGTGACCAACCAGTCCCGGCAGTTCGCCTATGCGTTCTTTTCGGTGCAGTTCACCTACGACAGCGACATCGATACAGCCCTGGATCTGATCAAGCAGGCGGGCCAATCGATCGTCGACGACGTGATGCTCAAGCACAACCTGCAGGGGCCGCTGCAGGTGTTCGGGGTGGACAAGATGGACCTCAACGGCATCGTGCTCACTGCACAGTTCCGCACGGTGTCCGGCGGGCAGTACGGTGTCGGGCGGGCGTTTAACGAGCGGCTGAAGAAGCTCGTCGACCAGCACGACAACGTGCGTTTCGCCCAGTACTACCCTGCCCTGGGCCTGCCCGCACCCGCCGCCGTCTGAAACGCAAGACGCCGACGCTCACAGGGCATGTGAGCGTCGGCGTCGATGCTTTCAAAGCAATGATCAGCTGCCGTCGCCGCCGTGCGCTTCTTCGAAGAAGTAGTCCTTCCAGCTCTGCGCCTTGTTCTTCAGCACGCCCAGCTCATGCAGGCGTTCGGCGTAGATGAAGGTGCGTTGCGGGACCACGGTGAAGTCGATCTCCGGGTCCTTCACGATCTTCTCGACGAACGCCTCGCTCAGGGTGGATTTCTCGACACGGATGTAGGTCTTGGCGGCGGCTACCTTGTCCGCTTTGACGATCTGCGCCGCTTCCACCAGCGCGTCATAGAACGCCTTGTAGGTCTTGGGGTTTTCGTCGTGGAATTTCTGCGTGGTGTACAACACGTTGAAGGTCGCCGGGCCACCGAGGATGTCGTAGCTGCTGAGCACCTTGTGCACCTTGGGGTTTTCCAGGGCCTGGTACTGGAACGGCGGGCTGGAGAAATGCGCGCTGATTTCCGAACCGCCAGCGATCAGTGCCGAGGTCGCATCCGGATGGGGAATGCTCACCGAAATGTTGTCGAACTTCTTGAATTCCTTGTCGCCGTACAGCTTGGCCGTTTCCAGCTGCAGGGTCCGCGACTGGAAGCCCACGCCAGCGGCGGGCACCGCGATGCGATCCTTGTCGGTGAAGTCTTTCAAGGTCTTCACGTCTGGATTGTTGCTGAGCAGGTAGTTGGGCATGGAGCCCAGCGACGCAATGGCCTTGACGTTCTGCCGGCCCTTGGTCCGATCCCACACGGTGAGCATCGGCGGCACTCCGGCCGAGACCACGTCCAACGCACCGGCGAGCAACGCCTCGTTCATTGCGGTGGCGCCGGAAATGCTGTTCCAGTCCACCTCGATGTCGATGCCCTGCTGCTTGCCGTGCTTCTCGATCAGGTGCTGGTCACGCACCACATCGAGAATGAGGTAGCCGATGCCGAACTGCTGGGCGATGCTGATCTTGCCTTCGGCGCTGGCCCCACCGGCCAGCAGTGCAGCGGCGAGGCCGCAGGCCAGGGAAAGCTTGTTTGCAAATACCATGTTGAATGCTCTGGACAGGGATTGAGGGATCAGCGCTGCATGCCCCAGCGCTTGATGGTCAGACGTTCGAAGGTGTTGAACAGCAGGTTTTCCACCAGCAGGCCGATCAGGATCACCGCGGCCAGGCCGGCGAACACCTTGTCGGTGTACAGCTCGTTGCGGTTCTGGAAGATGTACCAGCCCAGACCGCCCTTGCCGGACGACGCACCGAACACCAGTTCGGCGGCGATCAAGGTGCGCCAGGCGAACGCCCAGCCGATCTTGAGGCCCGCCAGGATCGACGGCAGCGCCGCCGGTATCAGGATGTACCAGACGAAGCGCAAGCCACGCAGCCCATAGTTGCGCCCGGCCATGCGCTGGGTTTCAGAAACGCCGAGGAAACCGGCGTAGGTGTTCAGGGCAAGCGCCCACAACACCGAATGCACCAGCACGAAGATCAGGCTGTTCTCGCCCAGGCCGAACCACAACAACGACAGCGGCAACAAGGCAATGGCCGGCAGCGGGTTGAACATGGCGGTCAGCGTGCTGAGCAGGTCGCGCCCAAGCTGGGTCGAGACCGCCAGGGTAGTCAAACCGAACGCCAGGACGATACCGATCAGGTAGCCCTTGATCAGCACGGTCAGCGAAATCCATACCTTGCTCAGCAGCTCACCACTGGCAATGCCATCGATGAAGGCGTTGGCGGTCTGCAGGAAACTGGGCAGCAGCAGATCATTGTTCTGCCAGCGGGCCGCCAGTTCCCAGATCACGGCCAGGGCGAGCAGGATCACACCCTTGCGCACCCACGCCTGTTGCCAGATACGCCGAGGCAGGGAGATATCCCGAACGAGTTCGGATTGAGTGAACGGCTCAAGAGTAACTTCGTACTCTTGACGCACGGGTGGGGAAAGGCTCATGGATGTGCTCCGAATGCGGCGAGGTCAGTGCAGCGATATCAATAGGCGATGCGCAAATGCTGGAAATCCACCGGACGGTCCATCACCGGCTCCTCACCTTCATCGAACAGCAGCCGGTGAATGCGCTGGGCACTGGCCTGGAAGTCCACGCCGCCCAGGCTGCCCAGGTCGAACTGGTGGCTGTTGATCTCGGCCCGCACCCGGCCCGGATGAGGCGACAGCAGCAGAATGCGATTGCCCACCACCAAGGCTTCCTCGATGGAGTGGGTGACGAACAGCAAGGTGAAGCGCACTTCCTGCCACAGCTCCAGCAGCTCTTCCTGCATCTTGCGTCGCGTCAGCGCATCGAGTGCGGCGAACGGCTCGTCCATGAGCAGGATCTTCGGCTGCATGGCCAACGCCCGGGCGATCGCCACCCGCGCCTTCATGCCGCCGGAAAGGGTGTGCGGGTAGGCATCGGCAAAGGCACTCAGGCCGACCTTTTCCAGGTAGTAGCGGGCCCGCTCGTTGGCCTCGGCACGCTTGAGCGTCCGCGACGCCAATAGCGGAAACATCACGTTCTCGATCACGGTTTTCCAGGCCGGCAGCTGGTCGAACTCCTGAAACACCACGATCCGGTCGGGGCCCGGCTCTTCGATCCGCTCACCCGCGAGGCGGATCTGACCTTCACTGGGCTTGATGAAACCGGCCACGGCCTTGAGCAAGGTGGATTTGCCGCACCCGGACGGGCCCAGCAAGACGAAGCGATCGGCCCGATCGACTTCGAAGCTGACCTGGTGAGTCGCACGCACCACCCGCTCGGAGGTGCGGTACTCGAGGCTAACGTTTTCAACCTGCAACAGGGTTTCGGGAGTCGCCCGTTGTCCGGTTGCCGAATCGGTTCCAGCGCTGGCCGTGTGGCCTGGCAGTGCAGCGTTCATGCAAGACTCCCTATCAAAACGGCGCATCGCCCTGGATGGTGGTGCGGTACAGCTTGCGCCGCAGGTGGTCCGGGCAGCCGGCCGCGAGGTGAATCAACGAGCGGTTGTCCCAGAAGACCATGTCGTGGGCTTGCCATTGATGCCGATAGACGTTGTCTTCGCGCACGCTGTGGGCATAGAGCTGCTGCAGCAGATCACGGCTTTCGTCTTCCGGAAGGCCGACGATGTGGGTGGTGAACCCTTCACTGACGAACAGGGCCTTGCGGCCGTTTTCCGGATGGGTACGGACCACCGGATGGGTCACGGTCACCACTTGGGCCAGCTGCTCTGCCGTCAAGGTCGGCCGCCAGTTGGCCGCATTCTTGCCCTCGCTGTAGCGCGCGGTGTACGAGTGCACGGCCTGCTTGCCTTCGACCGCCTTGCGCAAGGCTGACGGAAGAGTGTCCCAGGCTCGATGCATGTCGGCGAACAAGGTGTCGCCGCCCTCGCTGGGCAACTCCTGCGCATGCAGCATCGAGCCCAGGCTCGGCAGCTCTTTGTACGACAGGTCCGAGTGCCAATACTTGCCCGCGTCACCCAGCCCTACCGGCTGGCCGTTCTCGACGATGTTGGAAACGATGAGAATCTCTGGATGCCCGGCCAGCAGAAACTGCTTGAGCACATGGATCTGCAGCACACCGAAACGGCGGCTGAAGTCGATTTGCTGCTGGGGCGTGATGCGCTGGTCGCAAAAGACCACGACGTGATGATCGAGGTGGGCACGGTGGATGCTGGCGAAATCCTGGTCGTTGAGCGGCAGGCGCAAATCCAGACCGATGATTTCGGCCCCGACATGGCCGGCCAACGGACGGATCTCGAATAACTGACGAGGAATTTCTGAAAGGGCGACGGCCATGTTGTGCTCCGACTCTGGCTATTGAGTACGAGTGAATGGCCGAACTGTAGAGGTATAAGAACGGAATTTTAAATATCGTTATCGCATAACCATATCTCCGTCGGGACTTTCAATTCGACGCGTCGTGTCGGATGTCTCTGATCGGACTGAGTTTTTTTCGTCGACGCGGAAGAAAAATCGCGAATCCGCTGTCAGAAACCCGCTATTTACCCCGGGCTATTGCGAAACGTCTTACAGTCAAATACTGTACGCACGTACAGCCCATCAAGGAAACGCGTCGTGACCACTGCCACCCCCGCCGCGCCGAGCGCCTATGAACGTCTAGGCGTGCGCATCCAGAAGATCATCAACTCACCCACCGCGCAGAAATCCCGTGCGGCTCTCATCTTTCGGCTCGAACACGAGAGCGAAGATGACTGGGCGCAAATGCTCGAGGAAATCGCCGAGAACGACAACGTCACCCTTGCCCACCGCGACGACGGTGGCGTGCAGATTTTCTGGGTTGTACCGAAGGAAGATTGATTCAATGATGGTTCGCAGTCTGTTCGTCAGTTTGATGCTGTTCAGTTTCACCGCCCACGCCGATGCCCCGCGTACCTTCAGCGAAGCCAAGAAGATCGCCTGGAAGCTGTACGCACCACAATCCACGGAGTTCTATTGCGGCTGCAAGTACAGTGGCAACCGCGTGGACCTTGCCGCCTGCGGTTATGTCCCGCGCAAGAATGCCAACCGCGCCGCGCGTATCGAATGGGAACACATCGTGCCCGCCTGGCAGATCGGCCATCAGCGCCAATGCTGGCAGAACGGTGGGCGCAAGAACTGCACCCGCAACGACAAGGTCTACCAGACCGCCGAGGCCGATTTGCACAACCTGGTGCCGAGCATTGGCGAAGTGAACGGCGACCGGAACAATTTCAGCTTCGGCTGGCTGCCCGAACAGCGCGGGCAATACGGTTCGTGCCTGACCCAGGTCGACTTCAAGGCGAAAAAGGTCATGCCTCGACCGTCGATCCGCGGCATGATCGCGCGCACCTATCTGTACATGAGCAAGCAGTACGGGCTGCGTCTTTCACGCCAGGACACCCAGCTGTACCAGGCGTGGGACAAGACCTATCCGGTGCAGGTCTGGGAGCGTCAGCGCAACCAGCAGGTGGCCTGTGTGATGGGGCATGGCAATGCGTTCGTCGGACCGGTGGACCTCAAGGCCTGCGGCTGACACCGGGGCCCTGAAGTGCACCCTCGCTTCAGGGCGTGTCCGCCTTGCTGAACGGCATCACCACGGACTCGATTCCGCGCGAACCCATCAGACGTGCCCGCTCCTTTTCAGCTTCGGCTTTGCTGTCGAATGGCCCCAGATAGACGATGGTTTCGCCGTCATGCTGGACGAAGCTGGCGACGAAGCCATTTTCCACCAGCCGGGCGGCCATGTCGGTCACCGAGCCCATGTTGCGGCCTGAAACGATACGCACTTCCCATTGCTGCCCCTGCTGCTCGGCGACATCCACTGGCGGCAACAGCTCCTCGGCACTGCCGCACACCTCGCGCACGCGCGGATCGTTGCCGTCATTGTCGATGACGACCTCGAACTGGTCGCCATGGGGAATCGCCGCGTAGCTGCGGTAAGGTCCGTAGACGCCTTGGGCGTCCTTGCCCTTCACCTGGCCACAGTAGTTGCCCTGGTCGGTGGTGCGCACATTGGTGAAACGCGCCGTCTTGGGGTTCTCCAGCAACTGCGAGACCGCCTCGTGGGCTTTTTCGAACGCCGTGCCGCATCCGGCCAACGTCAGCACTGCCATCACCATCATCAACTTGCGCACGCGTCTACCTCCAGAATTCGAGGCGCGGATTTTATCACCATCCGCCCTCCCCGCGCCCGCCCACCCGTTGACCGTCGCTGACGGGCCGGCGGCGCCATGGCATCATGTCTCTTTATTTCCAACAATCAGCAGGGCCTAGACATGATTGCCAAAGAAGACCGCAACCAAGCCGCATTGGCGATATTTCTCGATGCACATCCCCAATTGCGTGAAGAGATTCAGGTGCTGAACGCCCGCGAGCAGGCAGAACAGGTGCAGTGGGCGTTCGAGGACGAAGCTCAGGCGCAGGGGCTGGAACCCTGGGAGCTGGCGCTGCAGTTGATTGCTGAAAGTCCGGAAGAACTCAAGGCCATGCGTCTGGAGGTGCATCAGGAAGTGGCCGATGCACTCGGCCTGAGCTGGGAGGATTACTGCGAATTCAACGAAGTCGAACCCTGACATGACCGACGGTCACGGATCGAACAGAACCTGCCGTGTCGCGCACGCCTCGAATGCATGAACCCACCGTCAACGTGCGAGGCATGCCATGAATACCGATATCGACCCAATCCCGCTGATCGGCCAGGCCGAGGCCGATCCGCTGGCAGATGACCTGACCAGCGATGGCGCCGCGCTCAACGATGCCGATGACGGCGAGCCCGAAGTGCTTCCGGACGATCCGGACATCGATGGCGCCGATGCCTCCACCCAGCCCAGCTGAACGCTTACCGACGATCCGGTAATTCGCCATGGCGGCTGTAGGTCAACCCTTCCAGGTCGATCACCATGGCGAACCAGCCGGCAGTGGCCAACAGCACTACCAGCGCCATGCATGCGATCCATCTGTTCATCATTCTCAAGCATCCTTGCCCAGCTCGAACCGCACTGCGTTCGACGTCCTGTCCATCGTCTCCATCGCCTTCCCGATAACCCGGTCTGATCGATAGTAGTTTTTTGCCATCATGACGGAACTGGCCAATGGCCTGCATGTCTGATGCCCGGTAAAGCGGGAGCATTATATGACAAGCCGGTTCACGGATTACGAGATTCGCTATGTACTCAACGGTGAGTCCCGGCGCTTTCAACAGCGAGACACGCACATGAGCGACGCCGATGCCTGGTATTACGCGGCCTTGCACTCGGGAATCGGGCTGGTCTATGGCGGCACCAATGCGGGGGAACACGCCGAGCAGCTGCGCCGCCACGTCGAACGTCGAGGACTGCGCGATGTGCAATGGCGGCCGTTGAATTGAATCCGCGACATGCAGGGCCGCGCATTGGTAGGCTGCCGTAACACTGCAAGAAGGTGGCCGCGATGTTCCAGCATGATCTATTGGCGTTGCACCTGATGCGCCTTCACCAGCATCAGCAGGCGTACACCGGCGCCCTGGCCGATGTCCGGCGCTGCCTGGATCGACCAGAAACAAACGCGGAGCTTGACGACTTGCTCGCCGAGATTGAAATGCGCGGCGCTCAACTCGAAGCCTTGGTGGAACGCCTCCGGCAACTTTCCAATCGTTGAGCACAAAAAAGGGCGACCCTTTCGGATCGCCCTTTCATACCGCCCAGCAGAGCGGATTTTGTTTGGTAGGCGCGATTGGACTCGAACCAACGACCCCCACCATGTCAAGGTGGTGCTCTAACCAACTGAGCTACGTGCCTGCTGTGAGGCGGCATTCTACGGAATCGACGCTGCCTGTCAACTCCTTTCTCACGCTAAGCCTATGAAATGCGGAATTATTTTCAGCTCCGGCGGATCCAGTGCGCTGGTGAGCGGCTGGCAACTGCGCTAGCATCCAGACACAGGCGAATTCCACCGAGCCGAGGTTGCCGGATGTCCAGCATGCAGTATCCACCGTCCTTCTATGCCGCTTCCGCCAACGCGGCGCCGCCCCGCCCTGCCCTTCAAGGTGAAGTCGAAGCGGATGTGTGCATCATCGGCGCGGGCTACACCGGATTGTCCAGTGCGCTGTTTCTGCTCGAGCGGGGTTTCAGCGTTTGCGTGCTGGAAGCGGCCAAGGTCGGTTTCGGCGCTTCGGGACGCAACGGCGGCCAGATCGTCAACAGTTACAGCCGGGATCTGGATGTGATCGAGCGCAGCGTCGGCGCGGACCAGGCGCGGTTGCTGGGCGACATGGCCTTCGAGGGTGCTCGGATCATCCGTGAACGGGTGACCCGCTACGGTATCAACTGCGATCTGAAGAATGGCGGTGTGTTCGCGGCGCTTACCGCCAAGCAGCTCAAGCACCTGGAGGCGCAGCAGCGTTTGTGGGAGCGCTACGGCCACACCCAGCTGGAACTGCTGGGCGAGAAGCGCATCCGCCAAGTCGTGGATTGCGAACAGTACGTAGGCGGTCTGCTCGATGTCAGTGGCGGTCATATCCATCCGCTGAACCTGGCCTTGGGCGAAGCGGCGGCAGTCGAGTCGCTGGGCGGCCGCATTCATGAGCAATCGCCCGCCATACGCATCGAGCGCGGCCCCAGCCCGGTGGTCCATACTGCTCGAGGCAAGGTGCGGGCCAAGTTCGTTATCGTCGCCGGCAACGCCTATCTGGGCGACCTGGTGCCGGAGCTGGCGGCCAAGTCCATGCCTTGCGGTACCCAGGTCATTGCAACCGAGCCCCTGGGCGAGGAGCTGGCGCGCAGTCTGCTGCCGCAGGACTACTGCGTGGAGGACTGCAACTACCTGCTCGACTACTATCGCCTGACAGCCGACAAGCGTCTGATCTTCGGCGGTGGCGTGGTGTATGGCGCGCGAGATCCGGCCAACATCGAGGCGATCATTCGGCCGAAGATGCTCAAGGCGTTCCCGCAGCTGGCGCAGGTGAAGATCGACTACGCCTGGACAGGCAACTTTCTGCTGACCTTGTCGCGCCTGCCGCAGATGGGTCGCCTGGGCGACAATATCTATTACTCCCAAGGCTGTAGCGGGCATGGTGTGACATACACCCATCTGGCGGGCAAGGTGCTCGCCGAGGCCCTGAGCGGCCAGGCCGAGCGCTTCGACGCGTTTGCCGACCTGCCCCATTACCCCTTCCCCGGCGGCCGCGCCCTGGGCGCACCCTTGACCCAGCTGGGCGCCTGGTATTACAGCCTGCGCGACCGCCTGGGGTTCTGACCCGGACGCGTTCATCCAGGCGCACCGCGAGTGCCGCCGACGCAGCTTGCGCAGCTGCTACAGGATTGCAGTTGATTCCCCTGTAGCAGCGGCGCGAGCCGCGTCGGGGTTCGACGCGTTCATCCAGGTACACCGCGAGTGCCGCCGACGCAGCGTCCGAACTCACCGGATTCCCTGTAGCAGCGGTGCGAGCCGCGTCCGGGTGCATGCGATCTTTCGGTATGACTGCCCAGACCTCCAACGCGGTATGTGGTTATGAGCCAATGGCCTTGCGAGCGCGGGCGGCGGCGGGTTCCTGGCCGGCTGCGGCGGTTTCGCGGGCGGCGTCGAGCCAGCGCTGGCGGTCGACCTGTGCCGGCAACTGGTTGGGCTGCTGAATCAGGATGGCCCAAGATCCTGCACTCTTCCACGCGGACGCAAAGCTGTCGAAATCCATCGGCAGACGCCGGCTCATCCCCGAGCGCAGCAGCACGTGCCGCTTGAACCGGTCGTAGCCCACCAGCAAGGCGTAGCGAGGTTGGGACCACAGGAACGAGCCTTCGCTGTAGCGCAGCAACACGGGATTGCCTGCGGCCACTTGAGCCAGCAGTGCGTTCAGCTGTGGATCGAGCGGATAGACCAACAAGCCATATTCACGGGCCACCTGGGTAATGTTCTGTTGCAGGCGATCCGTTTCGCCGGGCAGTTTCAACGCCGGGTCGAGCAGCCCGGGTGTAATGGTAATGCCTTGTTGCGAGAGCATGCTGGCCAGCACCATCGAACCGCTCTGGTTGGCGTTACCGCGATAGAACGGTACGCCGTTGAGCTCCACCCGGTCCGCCAGACCCGGCAATGCCGGTCCATTGTTGGTGGCACAGCCAGCCATGCCTGCCATCAGGCTGCTGGCCAACAGCAGCCTGAGCAGGACGTTCGATTTGCGCAACATCGTGTTCCTCGGGACGGGGCGGCGCACAACGTGCCGCGCGAACGGCCATCATAGGTTTCCCGCGGCCCGCGGTATAGCAGCCCGCTGATCCATTGCTTGGGAGCAAGATCGATTCACGCAAATGACCTTTCGTCAATAGGTTGAAACGCTCGCAAACCCTCAGGGTCATCTATTACGTGACCGAGAAGACGCGAAAGCAATGGAGGTAGTGATGAGCCTTGCAATGATAATCTTCAGCCTGATCGCCGGCTGGATGGCCGTGGCGGCTGCCATGCTCTGGGGCGTACTGCGCATCGCGCGTCGCCATCAGCACCACGAGCCCCAGGCCCGGCAACCAGTCAAGCCAAAAGCCGCTGTAACGCTGCGCCGCACCAGCACCCCGCAACACATCTGAATCAACCCGCACAAAGTACCAGGCGAAAAAAAAGGGGGCATCCATGCCCCCTCGCTTTGTCCACCTCGCTTACACCTCTCGATTGGCCGCCAGCTTGCGCTGCTTGGCCCTGCGCGACAGCATGTTCAAGCCTTCGATGGTGGCCGAGAACGCCATGGCTGCGTAGATGTAGCCCTTGGGTACGTGGGCACCGAAGCCTTCTGCAATCAGCGTCATGCCGATCATGATCAGGAAGCCCAGGGCCAGCATGACGACCGTAGGGTTGTCATTGATGAACTTGGCCAAAGGTTCGGCAGCCAGCAACATAACCACGACGGCGCTGACCACGGCGATGATCATGATCGGCAAGTGCTCGGTCATGCCCACAGCGGTGATGATGCTGTCGATGGAGAACACCAGGTCCAGCACCAGGATCTGACCGATCGCCGAAGCGAAGCTCAGGCTGACCTTGTCGCCGATCTTGGCTTCTTCCTGCTCGACAGGATCCACGGTGTGGTGGATTTCCTTGGTCGCTTTCCACAACAGGAACAGACCACCGGCGATCAGGATCACATCTTTCCACGAGAACCAGTGATCGAACACGGAAAACACCGGCTCGGTCAGTTGGACGATATAGGCCACGGTGCTCAACAGACCCAGGCGCAGGATCAACGCCATGCTGATACCGATACGACGGGCCTTGGCCTGTATTTCCTTGGGCAGCTTGTTGGTCAGGATGGAGATGAAGATCAGGTTGTCGATACCGAGCACGACTTCCATGATCACCAGGGTTATCAACGCCACCCAGGCGGTGGGGCTTGAAGCCAGTTCCAGTAGGTATTCCATGTATCGTTCCTGCCCTTATCACGGTTTGCTGAATGTCTGGAGAGGCTCGGCCGGTGCCGCGCACAGTAGCGAGCCCCAAATACTGGCTCTTTGCTAGCGAGGCATTCTAGAGAGATGGACAGTTCTGGAAAATTCGTATTTTTACCAGCTACACTTCGGTTTTTACGAAGTGGAGGTGCCCGTGCTCAACTATCGTCAGCTTCACTATTTCTGGGTTGTCGCGCGCACCGGAAGCATCGTGCGCGCCAGTGAGCAACTCAACCTCACCGCACAAACCATTAGCGGTCAGATCAGCCTGCTCGAAGAAACGTTCTGCGTGAAATTGTTTCGGCGTGTTGGCAGACATCTTGAGCTGACCGAGGCCGGTCGTCAGGCCCTGCCCTATGCCGAACGCATGTTCCAGATGGCCGGAGAACTGGAAGCGGTACTGCGCACTCAGCCCGATGAAGAGCAGATCCCCTTCCGTGTGGGCGTGGCCGACGTGGTGCCCAAGTCGATCGTCTACCGGCTGATCGCACCGACCATGGAACTGAGCGAACCCCTGCGCATCACCTGCCGCGAAGACAAACTGGAACGTTTGTTGGCCGACTTGGCCATCCAGCGCCTGGACATGGTCATCTCCGACAGCCCCATGCCATCGCACCTGGACATCAAGGGCTACAGCCAGAAGCTGGGCGAGTGCGGCATCAGTTTCTTCGCCACCGAGCAGTTGGCTGCTCGCCATGGTGAGGATTTCCCGCAATGCCTGCATGGGGCGCCACTGCTCATTCCCGGTCAGGAAAGCGTGTTGCGCAGCCGCCTGATGCGCTGGTTCGGCGACCAGGGCCTGCTGCCGCGAGTGGTCGGGGAATTCGACGACAGCGCCTTGATGCAGGCCTTCGGCCAATCCGGCAGCGGGATCTTCATTGCGCCCAGCGTCATTGCCGATGAAATCATGACGCAGTATCGCGTCCGCTTGATCGGGCAGACCGAAGCAGTCACCGAGTCGTTCTACGTGATTTCGGTGGAGCGCAAGGTCAAGCATCCTGGCATCGTGGCGATCACCGAGGGCGCGCGCCGGGAGTTGTTCACCCCGCCCGCCTGAAGGTTTTCCAAGCGCCGCAGACAAATATGGCAACATGGCCCCTTGGCACCCAGAGAGAAGGATTCCCCATGAAGATCATCAACGCCCGGTTGCGCAAGACCGATGGATTGCACACTGTCACCTGCGAGGGCGCCGTCATTGCCTCGATCCAGGCGCAAGGGGACACGGTGACAGCCCAAGGGGATGACATCGATGCGCAGGGAAATCTGCTGATCGCTCCATTGGTCGAGCCGCACATTCATCTGGACGCCACCCTCACCGCCGGTGATCCGCAGTGGAACATGAGCGGCACGCTGTTCGAAGGCATCGAGCGCTGGGGCCAGCGCAAAGCCAGCATCACCCACGAAGACACCAAGCAGCGCGCCTTGACTACCATCGGCATGCTCGCCGAGCACGGCATCCAGCATGTGCGCACGCACATCGACGTCACCGACCCTACCCTGGGCGCGCTCAAGGCCATGCTCGAAGTACGCGAGGAAGCGCGCCACCTGATCGATCTGCAGATCGTGGCCTTTCCTCAGGAAGGCATCGAATCCTACCCCGACGGCCGCGAACTGATGGAGCGCGCGGTGGCCATGGGCGCCGATGTGGTCGGCGGCATTCCGCACTTCGAAAACACCCAAGAGCAAGGCGTGAGCTCCATCGGTTTTCTCATGGATCTGGCCGAGCGCACCGGCTGCCTGGTGGACGTGCATTGCGACGAGACCGATGATCCGCATTCGCGGTTTCTCGAAGTGCTCGCCGAGCAGGCCCGGGTGCGCGGCATGGGTAGCCGCGTCACTGCCAGCCACACCACCGCGATGGGCTCCTATGACAACGCCTATTGCTCGAAACTGTTCCGCCTCCTCAAGCAGTCGGGCATCAGCTTCGTGTCGTGCCCGACCGAGAGCATTCACTTGCAGGGTCGCTTCGATACGTTTCCCAAGCGCCGCGGCGTGACCCGCGTGGCCGAGCTGGACCGGGCCGGCATGAACGTGTGCTTCGGTCAGGACTCCATCAAGGATCCCTGGTACCCGCTGGGCAACGGCAACATCCTGCGGGTGCTGGATGCCGGTCTGCACATTTGTCACATGATGGGTTTCGAGGACCTGCAACGTTCACTCGACCTGGTCACCGACAACAGCGCCCGCGCGCTGAACCTGGGCGAGCGCTACGGCATTGCCGTCGGACGTCCGGCGAATCTGGTGATTCTGGGTGCGGAGAATGACTACGAAGCGGTACGCCAGCAGGCCAAGGCGCGGGTATCGATTCGCGCTGGTCGGGTATTGATGAAGCGCATACCCGAGCGGGTCGAGTTCAGCCTCAGTTGACTGAGGACGCCATACCGTCTTGACCGCTATTGTTGCCTTGAAGACAGGTAAGACAGCCCTCTGAGATCGCGCCTGACAGATACGTCCTACACTACAAGAATCGTTCCTACACTCATTGCCATGCCTCACACCTCTCTAGAGTGGTCTGCGGCGGATTTGTCCATCCGCCCTGCCAACTCATAGCCCCCAGAGAGGAGCATCATCGTGCAACAAGCAGCTTTTTCTACCCAATCCTTCACTCGACACGGACTCGGGCTCGCCGTCTCGGCGGTCCTGCTGACTACCCTCGGCTCGGCCTCGGCCAGCGAGCTGATTGCAGCTGATGGCCCAATGGGCATGGCCATTCTCGGCAGCCAGGCCGGCGTACCGGTCGTCGATATCGTCGCGCCCAACACGCAAGGTCTTTCCCACAACCGCTGGCAGGACTACAACGTCGGCACAGCCGGTCTGGTACTGAACAACAGCCTGGCGGCTGGGCAAGTACAGCTCGACGGTGTCGCCCTGGATATTGGCGCCAATCGGCAGTTCGCTGACGTCGCCGCCAGCACCATCCTCAATGAGGTGGTGGGCACCCGCGGCTCCACCATTGCCGGCTCGCAGGTCATCTTCGGTCAGGCGGCGGACTACGTCTTGAGCAACCCCAACGGCATCGAGTTCAATGGCGCACGCATGACGCTGGACTCGGCCCACACGGCAACCTATGTGGTCGGAACGCCCGCGTTCAGCGATGGCGTGATCAGCCAGTACGATACACGTTCGCAGTCCCCCGCCGAACACCGCCTGGTGGTTGGCCAGAACGGCATGGATGTCGGGACCGGATCGGTGCGTCTGATCGCTCCTACCGTGCAGAAAACCGGAGCCATCACTGCGGGCGGCGACTTGACCTTGCTGCTGGGTAATCACCTGGTCGACGCACGTTCTCTGTCCACCGAAGCCGTTGCTCGGTCATCCGCGGCGGTGGATGCCAGCCTGCTGGGCGCCATGCACGCCAGGCGCATCAAGATCGTCAGCACCGACCAGGGTGTCGGCTTGAACATGGGCATCACGCGACTGCGCGGTGACAAAGGTATCGAGATCAGTTCGGCCGGGGCATTGTCCATCGGTTCCAGTGTGGTCAACCAAGGACAGTATGGGCAGGCGGCGATCGACGCCGGCGAACAGGACCTCGTGCTCTCATCTGGTGGTGACATGACACTCACGTCCTTGGCGATCGATGCACAGAACATTGACGCACGGTCCCGCGGGCTGCTGAAGCTGGATGCATTGAGCAACCAGACCGAAACGCAGCGCCAGGCCAGCGCCGATGAACATTGGTTCACCCTCGCAGCGGGTGAATCGGACGCACAGATCACCGAACGCAGCTTGACCCATATCGGTAACCGGTTGACCGCAACGCGCAACGTACGCCTGGACGGCCGCAGCGGTATCGAGATGGCAGCTACCCGCATCGACGGGCCGGAAAATGTCGGACTCTACACCGTTCGGGGCGGCGTGCAGCTCGGGGCCAAGATGGACCAGTCGTGGCGCACGGTGCGGGTGCCTTCCCTCGATGGCTCCGATGACAGCGCCTCCACCTACACTGAAACCGCTCAGGCTACGCACATTGAGGGTGGTACGGTCAGCTTGCCTACGGCCAGATTGCTGGGCGCCACGATCAAGGCGACCCACTCGATCGATATAGGCGGCGCGGGGGCTACCCACATCGGCAGTCTGGATTTCAAACGTACGCTCACCCAGGGAACCGGCGCCCGCCGGGTCAGCCCGAAGGACACGCTCGCCCACGAGGCGCTGCAGGAGCGCCGGTATCAGCGACCATCGCAGCTGCAGGCCCCCAACGCCAGCCTGTCGCTGCAGGGCACGGAAATCCGCATCGTCGGCAGTCAGCTTTCGGCGAAAGACGTTCGTTTGCAATTCGACGGCACCGTGGCCATCGAAGGTGGCAGCGAAGACGCTCGCATCGAAGGGGCAAGACCGGCAGCACAGCAGTTTCAGCGCAGTTTTGATCGTAGCGCGCAAAGCAACGTCGCCAGTTTCGTTCAGGCTACGGACACGCTGGTAATACGGGCACGCCGCTCGACCTTCCGCGAGGGTAGCGTATCGGTCAGCGGCTCACATCTGCTGGGCGACAAGGCTGTCATCGTCGATGCCGAGGACAATGTGTGGATCAGCAGCGCCGACGAAAAGCAGAGTTTCAACCTGAGCGGACCGCAGTGGGGACCGGTACCGGGTGAACTGCCGCAAACGGGTGCCTGGAGCCGCAAGGGCTTCCGGGAGTCTCAGGCACGCAGCACGCTCGGTGGCGCGGGTTCCCTGCACGTTTCTGCCGGTGGCATGCTCGACGTGGCCGGTTCGTACCTGGATGCCGGAGGGGATATCAAGTTGGCGGCCGCCGACATCCAGTTGACCGGTAGCCTGCCGCCGACCGGCCCGCGCAATGAAACCATATGGTTGGACAACGACCTGCCTGGGTACTATTTCGCGCCAGTTGCCGGTGGAACCGATGCGCGGGTGACCGACCGAATCAATAATGGCTTCGCGATGAAGGCCGGAGGCAGTATCGATATCACGGCGAAGCGCCTGGCTACCCATGCCGCTTCGGTGAATGCGGCAGGTCAATTGACCCTGTCGAGCGGTCTGGCGCTGTTCAAGGACACCCCAGTGGAAAACGCCGATGCGATTCGCAGCAACTACCATGGCTACGTGGCGCCGCGGCCGTCGAACTGGCAGAGCCTGGCAGGCCTGCCCTTGGCAGCGTTGGATGTAGCCGTGCCATCCAGCAATGGCACGACCCGCGAGTCGACATTCGTGGCCGGGGAAGTCAGCGCCGATACCGCTCAGCGCATCCAGGCGTTGAACATTCCCCTGACCCTGCGTTGACCGGTGTATCCGCCATCCGAGACCGCGTGGACCGCCGACGCGGCTCGCGCCGCTGCTACAGGAGCGCGGAGTGGCGGATATCGGGTGTGAATCACCGGGCGAGGAAGCCGAACCCAGGAGCGTATCGCGGATACCGGGCGTGGGCCCCCGGGCGAGGAAGCCGAACCCAAGAGCGTATCGCGGATATCGGGCGTGGGCCCCCGGGCCAAGACGCCGCATCTGCGCGTGGATCACGGCTCCTGTAGCAGCGGCGCGAGCCGCGTCCGGTGACACTGCGGTGGTTCTGGATCAAGAGCAGTCGCTGTTCTGTACCAGCAACATGATCGCGTCCCGCTTCTCCAGCAGGTGCTGGCGCAGGATGGCGCTCAGGCGCTTGCCATCGCGGGCCTGCAGGGCCTCGATCATCTGTTCGTGGTCATGCAAGGCGCGGTCCCACTTGGGCGCCTGCTGATTGGACAGGAATCGCAACGCCTGCAGGCGGCGGTTCACCGTGAGGTACATCTGACGCAGTGCGGAATTGCGCGAAGCCAAGCTGATCAGGTCATGGATCGCGCGATTGCGCTGGTAGTACCCGACCATATCCTGCTGGCTCTTGCTCACCACCATGGCGTTGTGCAGCGCCTTGATCTCGTCGAGCTCCGCGTCGGTCATGCGCTCGCACGCCAGCTCGCCGGCAAACGCCTCCAGGCCGCTCATCAACTCGAACGCTTCGCGAATTTCCAGCTCGCTCATGCGCGCCACACTCGCCCCTCGGTTTGGATTGATTTCGATCAAGCCCTCACCGGCCAGCACTTTCAGCGCCTCGCGCAGCGGCGTGCGGGAAATGCCCAGGGTTTCACACAACTCACGCTCGTTCAGCTTGGTCCCGGGCGGCAGCACGCCTTCCGTGATAAAGCCACGCAAGTGCTCTACCACGGTGTCGTGCAGGCGTTGACGTTCTACCCGTGGCAACTGCAACGCAGGCGCGGGCGCTGAAGCCATTGAAGAAGACTGCATGCAAACTCCTTGTATCGACAGGTCAACCAGCGCTCTTCTTATTCTTAAAAGCACGAATTCGACTCGATATTAGCGCAAACGAGCCGTTTGACACAGGGTGACCAACTGCTAATGTAATTTTGCATTCAAAATACAACAACAAAAGGATTACCCCATGCTCAAGCTCGATTTCCATCCTGCCGGCCGTCACTTCCTGCAGATCCCCGGGCCCAGCCCGGTGCCCGATCGCATCCTTCGTGCCATGAGCTACCCGACCATCGATCACCGCGGGCCCGAGTTCGGCCAGCTCGGCCTCAAGGTGCTCGCGGGCATCCAGCAGATCTTCAAGACCCGTCACCCAGTGATCATCTACCCCGCCTCCGGCACCGGCGCCTGGGAGGCCGCACTGTGCAATACGCTGAGCGCGGGTGATCAGGTGTTGATGTTCGAGACCGGTCATTTCGCCAGCCTCTGGCAGAAGATGGCCGTCAGCTTGGGGCTCGAGCCAGAGTTCATCGGCCTGCCAGGCATCGAAGGCTGGCGTGGTGGCGTACGCGCCGACATGATCCAGGCCCGCCTGGAACAGGACAGCGAGCACCAGATCAAGGCGGTGTGCGTGGTCCACAATGAAACCAGCACCGGCGTGACTTCCGATATTCCCGCCGTGCGCCAGGCCATCGATGCCGCCGGCCATCCGGCGCTGCTGCTCGTGGACACCATCTCCGGTCTGGCTTCGGCCGACTATCGCCACGACGAATGGGGCGTCGACGTGACCATTTCCGGCTCGCAGAAAGGTCTCATGCTGCCACCGGGCATCAGTTTCAACGCCCTATCGCCTAAAGCCATCGAAGCCAGCCAGCGCGGTGGATTGCCCCGCAGCTTCTGGGCCTGGGACGAAATCATCGAGATGAACAAGACCGGTTACTGGCCCTACACCCCTAACACCAACCTGCTCTATGGATTGTCCGAAGCGCTGGACATGATCCTCGGCGAGGGCCTGGACAATGTCTTCGCCCGGCACCAACGCCTCGCCCACGCCTGCCGCACCGCCGTGCAGGCCTGGGGCCTGCCCATTCAGTGCGCCGACACCAGCGTCTACAGTCCGGTGCTCACCGGGGTCATGACGCCTGAAGGCGTCGACGCAGACCAGGTGCGCAAGACCATCTATGAGCGCTTCGACATGTCCCTGGGTACCGGCCTGGGCAAACTCAAGGGGCGCATGTTCCGCATCGGCCACTTGGGCGACTGCAACGACCTGACCCTGATGGCAACCCTGAGCGGGTGCGAGATGGGCCTGCAGATGGCCGGGGTGAAGCTTGAGGCCAGCGGCGTACTGGCGGCAATGGATTATCTGGCCGGGCAACACGTGCCGCTGCGCCGCGAATGACATCAACGGCGCCGCCGCTCAGGCTGGCGCTCATGCGACTGACTATCCCGACTCAACGCCTGCGGGCGTAAACAATAAGAAACTGGAGATAGAACATGAAGCGGTTATATCTGCGCCCTACTACTGTGGTGCTCGTCATGCTGTGCGCCATGTATTTCATCACCTACCTGGACCGGGTCAACGTCAGCACCGCGGCGGTCGGTTTCGGCAAGGAATTCAACCTCAGCAAGACCGAAATCGGCATCGTCTTCTCGGCCTTCGCCTACCCGTATCTGGTGTTCCAGATCATCGGCGGCTGGGTCAGCGACCGTTTCGGCGCCAAGCGCACCCTGGTGGTGTGCGGGCTGATCTGGGCCAGCGCGACGGTGCTCACCGGCATGGCAGGCGGCTTCGTCTCGCTGCTGGTGGCGCGGGTCCTGCTGGGGTTGGGCGAAGGCGCGACCTTCCCTGCCGCCACTGCAGCGATGTCACGCTGGGTCGGCAAGGAGAACCGCGGTTTCGCCCAGGGCATCACCCACGCCTTCGCCCGCCTGGGCAATGCGTTGGCACCTGCAGCGATGGTCGCCGTGATGGCGGCGTATGGCTGGCGCGAATCGTTCTACGTCTGCGCCGGCATCAGTTTTGTCTGGGTGGTGCTGTGGGCACTGGTGTTCACCGAACAACCCAAGGATCACCCGCGCATGACCCAGGTGGAACTCGCCGCCCTGCCCCCGCCCAAGCCCAAGAACACCCGCAAGTTGCCCTGGGGACGGCTGTTCCGGCGCATGGCGCCGGTCACCATCGTCTACTTCTGCTACGGCTGGACCCTGTGGCTGCTGCTGAGCTGGGTGCCGATGTACTTCATGAACATGGGCCTGGACCTGAAGAACACCGCCATCTTCGCCTCCACCGTGTTCTTCGGCGGCGTGGTGGGCGATACCCTGGGCGGCATCGTCAGCGACCGCATCTACAAGCGCACCGGCAACCTCAACCGGGCCCGCAGCCTGATGGTCGCCATCTGCCTGTCCCTGACCCTGGTGGCACTGCTGCCGCTGATGTTCACCCATGACATGTACGTGTCCCTGGCCTGCCTTGCCATTGCGTTCTTCTTTTCCGAGATGACCATCGGCCCGATGTGGGCCATCCCCATGGACATCGCGCCGGACCACTGCGGCACCGCCAGCGGCATGATGAACACCGGCTCGGCCATGGCCGCGATCATCAGCCCGGTGGCCGCCGGACTGCTGATCGACAAGTTCGGCAATTGGCAGCTGCCGTTCATGGTCAGCATCGTGCTGTTGGCCATCGGTGTGGTGCTGTCGTTCCGCATGCGCCCGCAGAACCGGTTCGTCTACGACCTGCCGGCCAATCCCGTCACCACCGCCGTGGCGATGCCCAAATGACCCGCTGACGCCCTGGTAGGCGTAGGATGGCACGGATGTGCGCGGTGACACGCCAGGACGGTCACTGCGCTCCCTGACAGAAGGAGCCTGCCATGCCGCGCCTGTGTGCCAACCTTTCCATGCTGTTCACCGAACATGCCTTTCTCGACCGTTTCGCCCTCGCTGCACGGGCGGGCTTTCGCGGGGTGGAGTTCCTGTTTCCGTACGCATTCGACAGTACTGAGATCAAAGCGCGGTTGCAGCACCATGGCCTGACCCAGGTGCTGTTCAACCTGCCACCTGGCGACTGGGACAATGGCGAGCGCGGCATTGCCTGTTTGCCCGATCGCCGCGAGGAGTTTCGCGCTGGCGTGGCCACGGCCATCGAGTACGCCAAGGTGCTGGGCAATACCCGAATCAATTGTCTGGCCGGTATCGCGCCGTCAGGCAGCGATCCGCAACAGGTGCAGCAGACCCTGGTCGACAATCTGCGCTATGCCAGCGAGGCACTGGCGGCTCACGGTATTCGCTTGGTCATGGAAATGATCAACACCCGCGACATGCCAGGTTTCTATCTGAGTGGCACCCAGCAAGCGCTGGCGATTCGGGAACAGGTGGGCCACGAGAATCTGTTTCTGCAATACGACATCTATCACATGCAGGTGATGGAGGGAGATCTGGCGCGCACGCTGCAGGCGCACCTGCCTGCCATCGGCCACGTACAACTGGCGGACAACCCCGGCCGGCACGAACCGGGCACCGGGGAAATCAACTTTCGATTCCTGTTCCAGCACCTGGACCGGATCGGCTACCAGGGCTGGGTCGGTTGCGAGTACAAACCGTTGAGCGGCACCGAGGCCGGGTTGGGCTGGATGAAGAGCCACAACCTGGCCTGAGTCTGGCGGTTACAACGGCTGGCGTTCGTAGGCGCGGTATTCCGGCTTCCAGAAATGCACCTCGATCGCTTCGCGCAGTGCGGCTTCATCCATCGGCGCTGCCACACCATCCTTCTGTGCGGCCAGGCCTACGGCCAGGGCGATGCGCTTGCTGACCGACTGCACGTCGCGCAGCGGTGGCAGCATCTGCCCTGGCGCTGCGCTGTCGGCCAGCGCCTGGGCCGAAGCCATGAGCATGCCGTCGGTGATGCGCGTGGCCCGACTGGCAATGGCGCCCAACCCGACACCGGGGAAGATGTAGGAGTTGTTGCACTGGGCGATGGGAAATGTACGACCCAGCACCTCGATCGGCAGGAACGGACTGCCAGTGGCCACCAGTGCATTGCCCTCGGTCCACTGCAGGATGTCCTTGGGGTGGGCTTCGATCTGCGAGGTCGGGTTGGACAACGGCATGACGATCGGCTTGGAGCAATGCTGGTAAAGTGTCTTCACCACTTCTTCGGTGAACAGCCCGGCCTTGCCGGAGACGCCGATCAGCACGCTCGGCTTGGCGTTGCTGACCACTTCCAGCAGGGTTGGCCACTGTCCGGCGAACGACCAGGACGTCAGGCTCTCGCTGCCGTGGGCCAGGCGCTGCTGAAAGTCGTAGAGGTCGGGCTGGCGATCGGTCAGCAGCCCCTTGCTGTTGAGCAGATAGACCCGGCTGCGGGCCTCGCTGTCGCTCAAGCCTTCCAGCTGCATGGCGGTGATGATCTGCTCGGCGATGCCACAGCCAGCAGAGCCGGCGCCGACGAAGGCCACGGTCTGCTCGGAGAGTTTCTGGCCTTTGACCTTGCACGCGGCCAGCAAGGTGCCCACGGTGACCGCGGCGGTGCCTTGGATGTCATCGTTGAAGCAGCACAGCTGATCGCGAAAACGCTCCAGCAGGGGCATGGCATTGCTCAGGGCGAAATCCTCGAATTGCAGGATCGCCTCCGGCCAGCGGCGCTGCACGCCCTCGACAAAGGCCTGCACGAACGCTTCGTAGCGCTCGCCGCGCACACGTTCCTCGCGACGTCCGAAATACAGCGGATCGGCCAGCCGCTCGGGGTTGTTGGTGCCCACGTCCAGCACCACCGGCAAGGTATAGGCCGGGCTGATACCACCGCACGCGGTGTACAGCGACAGCTTGCCGATGGGGATGCCCATCCCGCCCACGCCCTGGTCGCCCAGACCAAGGATGCGCTCGCAGTCGCTGACGACGATGACCTTGACATTGTCCTTGGTCACGTTGTTGAGAATCTCGTCCATGCGTTCGACGTCGTCGATGCTGATGAACAAACCGCGATGGCTGCGGTAGATGCGTGAAAATTCCTGGCAGGCCTTGCCGACGGTCGGGGTATAGATAATCGGCAGCATCTCGTCGATGTGGTCATCGACCAGGCGGTAGAACAGGGTTTCGTTGGAATCCTGGATCGAGCGCAGCAGCACGTGGCGTTCCAGATCGGTCGAGCAGGCCTGGAACTGGTGATAGGCGCGCTCGCATTGCTGGTCGATGGTTTCGATCTGTTGCGGCAGCAGGCCTTGCAGATGCAGGACATCGCGTTCCTGAGCGGTGAAGGCAGTGCCCTTGTTGAGCAACGGCGTGGCAAGCAGTGCCGGGCCGGTGAACGGGACCTTTATAGGGCGTTTGGCGGAGCTGGTCATGCTGTTTCTCCCTTGCTTATTGTATTTTGCATTCAAAATAGACGCCTTTGCCAAAGGGTGCCATCGGTTTTAGCGCAATCGCCGCCCTGACGCCAGCCATACGCGCGCTTCCCTATCTTTTGCGCTAGCCGCGGGAAGGCCGGCACACCGCCGGGAATAAAGCGCTTCGAACCTTTGCCAATCCTGCACCGTCGTAAATGCAGGCCCCTCGTCACGGGGCTTCCATAGCCAAGGACCACGACCATGCAGATCATTCATCCCAAAGCCCGCTACCAACCCTATAGCTCGTCCTCTGGAGGCTGGGGATCGGCGTTTTCGGTGATGAACATCCTCTGGCGTCAACAGGCGCTGGGCAAGGGTCCCTTGGCATTGCTCAAGCAGAACAAGCCCGACGGCTTCGCCTGTGTCAGTTGCGCCTGGGCCAAGCCGGGCAATCCCCACGCCCTGGAATTCTGCGAGAACGGCGCGAAGGCGACCGCCTGGGAGCTGACTGCATTGCGCACCGGTCCCGAACTGTTTGCCAAGCACAGCCTGACCGAGCTGCGGACCTGGAGCGATTACGAACTCGAACGCCACGGCCGTCTGACCCACCCGATGCGCTATGACGCAACCAGCGACCGCTACGTGACCACCACCTGGGAAGAGGCGTACCGCGGGATCGGTGAGCAACTGCGTGGGCTGGAACCCGACAGCGTGATCTTCTACGCCTCGGGGCGTGCCTCGCTGGAAACCTCGTTCATGTACCAGCTGCTGGCGCGCGCCTACGGCACCAACAACCTGCCCGACAGTTCGAACATGTGCCACGAAAGCACCTCGGTCGGCTTGCAAGAAAGCATCGGCGTGCCGGTCGGCACGGTGTCCCTGAATGATTTCGAGCGCACCGACTGTATCTTTTTCTTCGGTCAGAACGTGGGCAGTAACAGCCCGCGCATGCTTCACCCGTTGCAGGAAGCACGCAAGCGTCAGGTGCCGATCATCAGTTTCAACCCGCTGCGCGAGCGTGGCCTGGAGCGTTTCGTCAATCCGCAATCGCCCGTGGAAATGCTCGGTCCCGATTCCACGGTGATCAGCACGCAATATCACCAAGTGGCAATCGGCGGCGACACCGCGGCGGTGATGGGCATTGCCAAGGCGCTGCTGGCCATGGATCGGGCGGCACAGGCCGAGGGTCGGCCAGCGGTGATCGATCACGCTTTCATCGCCGAACATACCGAAGGCGTGGACGCGTTCCTGGCTCAGGTAGACCAGCATGAGTGGATCACCCTGGAGGAACGCAGCGGCCTCAAACGCGCGGCATTGGAAGCCGCCGCCACCGTCTATGCCCGCAGCGAGCGGGTGATGATCATCTACGGCATGGGCCTGACCCAGCACCGGCATGGCGTGCAGAACGTGCAGATGCTGGTCAACCTGCTGCTGTTGCGCGGCAACATCGGCAAGCCCGGCGCTGGCATCTGCCCTGTGCGCGGGCATTCCAATGTGCAGGGCCAACGGACCGTAGGCATCACCGAGGACCCGGCGAAAGTCCCCGCAGACAAGATCGAATCGCTGTTCGGCATCCAGGTGCCGAAGAAGAAAGGCATGGCCACGGTGGACGCCTGCGAGGGCATCGTCGCTGGGACGGTGAAGGGCTTCATCGGCCTGGGCGGCAACTTCCTGCGCGCCGTACCCGACACCGATCGCATCGAGCCGGCGTGGGCCGACCTTACGCTGAACGTGCAGATCGCCACCAAACTCAACCGCACCCACCTGTTCCCGGGCCAGCATGGCTGGCTGCTGCCTTGCCTGGGTCGGATCGAAAGCGACGTGCAGGACGGTCGCCGTCAGGTCTACACCACCGAGGACAGCACCGGTTGCATCCGCGCCTGGGAAGGTCGTGCGGAACCGGCCAGCGAGCACTTGCGCGCGGAGCTGGCGATCATCGCCGGCCTGGCTCAGGCGACCCTCAGTGGTCGCGAGCAGATTCCGTGGGAGCTGTGGCGTCAGGACTATGCCCGCGTGCGCGAGGCCATCGCTCAGACCTACCCGGAGATTTTCCATGACATGGAGAAACGAATGTGGGAACCAGGTGGCTTCCACCGCCCCTTGGGTGCCTGCGAGCGCAAGTGGACCACGCCCTCGGGCAAGGCTCAGTTCGTCACGGCCAAGACCCTGGACGAAGACGATGACATCTCGCAGAACAGTGATCAGCGCGATGTATTGCAGCTGATGACCCTGCGCAGCAACGATCAATTCAACACCACGGTGTATGGCTACGAAGACCGCTTCCGCGGGGTCAAGGGCACGCGCAGCGTGATCTTCCTGAATCGCAATGACGTCGTTCGGTTGGGCTTCCATCCCGGTGACTGGGTCTCCATCCGCACCGCCATCGAGCCTGGAGTGCGGCGCGAGGTGGGGCCGATGCAGATCATCGCTTACGACATTCCGATCAATTGTGCGGGCGCCTACTACCCCGAATGCAACGCGTTGATTCCCTTGTGGCATTACGCGAGCAAGAGCAAGGTACCGGCCGCCAAATCGATCCCGGTTACCTTGCACAAGGCCCAGGCCCGGGCCGAAGACATGGCCCACGCCGTTCCGTTGTCCGACCAGGTGATGTAACGCCCCTTCTTCCTGTAGCAGCGGCGCAAGCCGCGTCGGCGTCACATGCGGTGTGTCTGAAAAAACGCAGGGCCCGGACGCGGCTCGCGCCGCTGCTACAGGGGGTCGGTCCATGCCGATGCGGCGGCGCGTTAGAAGGATTTCGTCAATTGGCGAAAATACGCCTTCAAGGTGTCGATGAAATCCTCGGCCAGCAGGGTACGGTTCTCCGTGTGCGGCCATATTACGTAGGTGGGCAGAAGAATGTCCGGGCGAAATGGCCGAACCACGATCTCCCTGTGCAGGTAATCCCTGGCCACCAACGGGTGTACCAAGGTGATGCCCATGCCATGGGCGACCATTTCGCAGTTGATTGCGCCGTACTGAGCTTCCACCGCCATCACTCGCTCGACGCCGGCCTGCTCGAACAACCTGTCGACCAAGGCCCGAGTGCCATCACCGTGGCACAACGACACGAACGGCTGCTGGTGCAGATCGCCGAAGGTGATGCTCTCGCGCTGGGCCAGTGGATGGGCCGCTGGTAATACGCAGACCGCGGGAACCTCGGCCAACAACTCGACCTGATGGTTCACCACATCGCCCGGATGCACCACGATGCCGATCTCGCAGAATTGCGATTTCACCCATTGCTCGACGGTCTGCGACGAGTTGACGTGCAGCGACACCGTCAATTCCGGACGGGTCGAGGTGAAGGTCTTGAGTACCTCCGGAATCACGCTCATGCCCATGGAAGGCACCGCCGCGACGCGCAGCCGTCCAGTGCCCAGGTTGCGAATGTTCTTGGCCGAGTGCTTGAGGCTGTCGAGCCCGACGAACGCCCGCTCCACCTCCTGAAAGAACGCCCTTCCCTCCTGGGTAGGGATCAGTCGCACCCCGGCACGCTTGAACAGGGTCAGTCCGGTACTCAACTCCAATTGCGCGATCAGTCGGCTGACATTGGGTTGCGAGGTGTACAGCACATCGGCTGCCGCTGTCATCGAGCCCATGCGCATCACGCTGCGAAACGCTTCGATCTGCCTCAGGTTCACTGACGCCTCCATATCAAATATGCATGACTAGGCCAGATATCCGTATTTGACCATATACCGCCGCCCTCGCAATACTCAAGCCCAGCAGCACCTAGCGCACACCAAGATGCGTTACCCCGGCGAGGCTTACGGCCGGGAGCATGCACAGCGCATGCGTGGCCCCGGTTCGCCGGAGCGACCGACGCATTGTTCGATCTGCCCCCTGCACTTCGGAGATAGTCTGTGAATAGCCAACAACCGTCCTTTCGCGTCACCGTCCTGCGCGTCGCCCTCGCTGTCGCGGCGCTGACCAGCACCGGCGCCCACGCCGCCCCTACCCTCTATGTCGCCGGTGTCGGCGGCTCGACCGAACAGATGTACAAGAGCAAGATCATTCCGGCGTTCGAAAAGCTGCACGACGTCAAGGTGGTCTACGTGGCCGGAAACTCCACGGAAACCCTGGCCAAGTTGCAAGCGCAGAAAGGCCGCCAGCAGATCAACGTCGCCATGATGGACGACGGCCCCATGTACCAGGCGCTGCAGCAGGGCCTGTGTGGCGAACTCAGCGAGGCGCCCGTGTACCAGGAGCTATACCCGCTGGCCCGCCTCAGTTCGCAAGCCACCGGCATCGGCATGGTCGCCACCGGGATCGGCTACAACGAGGAAGCCTTCAAGAAGCGCGGCTGGGAGGCACCCGATTCCTGGGAAGACCTCGCTGACCCTCGCTACAAGCAATTGCTCGGCATGCCGCCGGTGACCAATACCTACGGCCTGCACACCCTGGTGGAAATGGCCCGCCTGCGCGGTGGCGGCGAGAACAACATCGACCCCGGGTTCAAGGCCCTCAAGGACGAGATCGGCCCAAACGTTCTGGCTTGGGTGTCGGCACCCGGGGAAATGGACGGCATGATGCAGAACGGCGACGTGGTCATGGCCGTCTATGGCAGCGGCCGCGCCGTGGCCCTGCAGGGCACCGGCTTCCCACTCAAGTTCATCTATCCCAAGGAAGGCGGCGTGGCCTTGCTGCTCGCCGCCTGCGGCGTGACACCCAATGCCGAGCCGGCGTTGTCGCAGGCCTTCATCCAGTACGTGCTGTCGCCCGAGGTTCAGGCCATTCAGGCCCGCGAGAACGGTTTCGCGCCGGTCAACAAGACCGTTCAGTTGAGCCCCGAACTTGCCGCGCGCATGCCCTACGGTCCGGACAAGGTCAGCGCCTTGATCAAGGTCGATTGGGAGACGATCAACCAGCAGCGCAGCGAATGGACCACGCGCTGGAACCGTACCGTCGAACGCTGATACACCCGCGCCGTTCGATTTCTCCCGATCCTCTCTTGGAGCCGCAGGCGCACGCCTGCGTGGCAACGCCATGGCATTTTTGACACTGGAAGGCCTCGTCAAGAACTACGGTACGTTCAAGGCCATCGACGGTTTGAGCCTGGAAGTGCAGCACGGCGAGTTCGTCGCCCTGCTCGGCCCTTCCGGGTGTGGCAAGACCACGACCCTGCAATCGATCGCTGGATTCGTGCAGCCCACTCAAGGCCGCATTGTCCTCGACGGCCGCGACATCACCCACGTCCGCCCGGAAGATCGCGGCCTGGGCATCGTTTTCCAGAGCTACGCGCTGTTCCCGCACATGACGGTGGCGCAGAACATCAGCTTCGGCCTGGAAATGCGTGGCATGGCCAGGGCCGAGCGCGCCAGGCGCGTGGCCGAGGCACTGGAACTGGTGCGGCTCGGCGGGCTGGGTGAGCGCTACCCCAAGGCCCTGTCCGGTGGCCAGCGTCAGCGGGTGGCGATTGCCCGTGCTCTGGCGATCCGCCCCAACCTGCTGTTGCTCGACGAACCGATGTCCAACCTGGATGCCAAGCTGCGCGAAGAAATGCACATCGAGCTGCGGGCGATCCAGCGCGAGCTGGGTATCACCACCATTCTGGTGACCCATGATCAGGTCGAGGCGATGACCATGAGCGACCGCATCGCTGTCATGCAGCGCGGCCGCATCGTGCAGATCGATACGCCCTTCGAGGCCTATGAACGACCTCATTCGCCGTTCGCGTCGGCCTTCCTCGGCAAGACCAACGCCTTCGCCGGTGCCGTGCAGCTGCGCAACGAGCGCTGCTGCCACGTGCAGGTGCGCGACACCTTGCTGCATGTGCCCCACGAGGACCGCTCCCTGAGTCAGGACGTCAACGTGTACATCCGCCCCGAGAAAATCCGCCTGACCGAACCTGGCCTGGGCCGCATCAACGGTCGGATCGCCCTGCGGGTGTTCCTCGGCAACCTGTGGTTGATTGCCGTGGACAGTCATTTCGGATTAGTCCACATGACCCAGCCGAACCTGGGCCACGTGCCGCCGGCCGAAGGCAGCGAAGTCGGCCTGGACTGGTCGGACGATGACCTGCGGCTGCTCGATCGGGAGGCTGCCCATGGCCAGGTATGACGCCGAACACGTTGGCGCAGCGCCCTGGCTGCTCAGCGGCCCTGCCCTGCTGGTGTTCATCGCCCTGTTGCTGGCGCCGTTGCTGCTGACCGCACTGCTTTCGTTGAACCTGTTCAGCGACACCGAGGGCGTGCTTCCGGTGTACAGCCTGGCCAACTACATCGAGGTGTTCAAGGACGACTATTTCCTCGAGATTTTCCTGCGCACCGGGGCCATGGCCTTGGCGGTCACACTGCTGTGCGTCGTGCTTGGCGTCCCGGAAACCATCATCATCGCGCGCATGGCGCCGCGCTGGCGTTCGACCTTCCTGCTGGTGGTGCTGGGTCCGTTGCTGATTTCAGTGGTGGTACGGACCTTGGGCTGGGCGATTCTGCTGGGCAACAACGGTTTGATCAACGATGCCTTGCAGGCCCTGGGCATCACCGACCAACCGGTGAAGATCCTGTTCACCCAGGTGGGCGTGATCATCGCCCTGACCCACGTGCTGGTGCCGTTCATGGTGATCGCGGTATGGGCCACCTTGCAGCGTCTGGACCTGCAAGTCGAATGGGCCGGTCTGTCCCTGGGCGCATCGCGCCTGACCGTGTTCCGGCGCATCATCGTGCCGCAGATCATGCCGGGCATTCTCTCCGGCTCGATCATTGTCTTCGCCCTGGCCGCCTCGGCCTTCGCCACCCCGGCGATCATCGGCGGACGGCGCCTCAAAGTCGTCGCCACCGCCGCCTACGACGAGTTCCTCGGCACCCTCAACTGGCCCCTGGGCGCGGCGATCGCCGTGCTGCTGCTGGTGGCCAATCTGATCATCATCCTGGGTTGCAGCAAGCTGGCCGAGCGCCGCTTCAAGCAAGTCTTCGAGTAGGCCGCCATGCACAAGAACGGTTTTTTCTCGCTGCTGTTCCATATCCTGTTCATCGCCTTCATCGTCGCCCCGTTGCTGGTCGTGATGGCCATGGCGTTCACCGACAAGGGGTACCTGTCCCTGCCCACCGATGGCCTGTCGCTGCGCTGGTTCAGAGCCTTGCTGGACAACCAGGAAATGCTCGACGCGTTCGTGCTGTCGATCAAGCTGGGTCTGGCCTCGGCCACCATCGCCACGTTGCTGGCCATCCCGGCAGCCTTGGCCATCAGCCGCTACGACTTTCCCGGCCGGGGCACGCTCACGGGCTTTCTGCTGTCGCCCCTGATGATTCCCTCGGTGGTGTTGGGGATCGCCTTCCTGCGCTTCTTCTCCCTCGCCCAGATCGGCGGTTCGTTCTGGGCGCTGTGCCTGACCCACGTCATCGTCGTGCTGCCCTATGCCCTGCGCCTGACTCTGGCGTCCACCATCGGCCTGGAGAAAGACATCGAGCAGGCCGCGCTGTCGCTGGGGGCCAAACGCTGGACTGCATTTCGCCGAGTCATTTTGCCGCGCATCCGCACCGGTGTGGTGGGCGGCTGGATGCTGGCGTTCATCCAGAGCTTCGATGAACTGACCATGACCGTCTTCGTCGCCACCCCCGGCACCACCACCTTGCCGGTAGCGATGTACAACCAGATTTCCCAAACCATCGATCCCTTGATCACGGCGGTATCGACCGTGCTCATCGTCGGCACGTTGATCCTGATGCTGGTGCTCGATCGCCTGGTGGGTCTGGACCGCGTGCTCATAGGAGAAGGCAAATGAAGCGCTCGACGGCAGCGATCAATGCCGACGTCATCGTCGTCGGTGGCGGGCTGGTAGGCACCGCCGTGGCCTACGGCCTGGCGCGCGAAGGGGCCGACACAGTGGTGCTCGATCAGGGTGACGATGCGTTTCGTGCCTCGCGCGGCAATTTCGGCCTGGTCTGGGTACAGGGCAAGGGCTACAACCTGCCCGACTATGCGCGCTGGACCCGGTCTTCAGCGCAGCGCTGGGCCGGCCTGCGCGATGCACTGCTGGCCGACAGCGGCGTGGACGTCAGCCTCAAGCAGCCAGGCGGTTTTCACATGTGTTTCAGCGATGAAGACTTGCTGGAGCGCGAGGCCCGGCTGCGGCAGTTGCAGGTCGCAGTTGGTGACTATCCCTTCGAGATGCTCGACGCCACCGAGCTCAAGGCGCGCCTGCCGCTGATCGGCAAGGCCGTGGTCGGCGCCAGCTACACGCCCCAGGACGGCCACGTGAACCCGCTGAAACTTCTGCGCGCCCTACATGCTTCGGCGCAGCGCCATGGCGCGCGTTTCGTCAGTGGCCAGCACATCGGGCGCATCGAAGGCAGCGCCGGCGACTTCCGCGTCTGGGCGGGCGAACAGGCCTATTGTGCGCCCCGCGTAGTCTTGGCCGCCGGGCTGGGCAACCCAGGGCTCGCCGCGCAGGTCGGGCTGCATGCGCCAGTTGCGCCCAACCGTGGGCAGGTCCTGGTCAGCGAGCGGGTCCAGCCGTTTCTCGACTACCCCACCATCAATGTTCGCCAGACCGACGAAGGCACGGTGCAACTGGGCGATTCCATGGAGGAAGTCGGCTTCGACGACAGCACTTCCACCGGCGTGCTCTCGGCGATTGCCCAGCGCGGCGTGGCGACCTTTCCGCTGCTGCGCGATGTGCGCCTGATCCGCGCCTGGGGAGCATTGCGGGTGATGAGCCCGGACGGTTTCCCGATCTATCAGCAGTCGACAACTCATCCCGGCGCTTACGTGATCACCTGCCACAGCGGCGTGACCCTGGCCGCCGCCCATGCCCTGCGCATCGCGCCGTGGGTGATGGGCGGTGCGCAACCCGACGAATTGGCCGTGTTCAACGGCGACCGCTTCCTCAGCGACAAGGTGCTTGCCCATGCCCACTGAAGCCCCCCGCCGCGCCCCGCTGTTCCAGGCGCTGGCCAGCGAAACCCGCAGTAGCCGCCGCGTGACTTTGAGCTTCAATGGCGAGCCCCTCAGTGTCCCGGCCGGCATCAGTGTCGCTGCGGCCCTCTTGCTGTCCGGCATCGAGCGCTTTCGCGCCACGCCGGTGAGCGAATCGCCGCGCGCGCCCTACTGCATGATGGGCGTGTGTTTCGAGTGTCTGGTCACCATCGATGGTGTGCCCAACCGGCAGAGCTGCCTGATCGATGTGGCCGAGGGCATGCAGGTGCGCTCCCAAGAGGGCGCTCGCGATCTGCCCTTCGACATGCCAGTGGTCCCCGGTCTGGAGGTGCAGCCATGACAGTGGAATCGGTCGACGTCGTCGTCGTGGGTGCGGGCCCGGCGGGCATGGCCGGAGCCAGCGAACTGGCCGGACTGGGCCTGAGCGTGGTGCTGCTGGACGAGCAAGGCAGCCCTGGCGGGCAGATCTACCGCGGCATCACGCTGGCCCCGCTGAGCCGCCGCGACCTGCTAGGACCGGACTACACCCATGGCAACGTGCTGGCCAAGGCGCTGGCGGACACGTCGGTGCGGTACGTCAAGGAAGCCGCGGTATGGCAGGTGAGTCGCGATCATCAGGTGAGTTATCTGCACGGCGGGCGCATGCACACCCTGCAAGCCCGGGCGGTGCTGTTGGCCACCGGCGCCATGGAGCGGCCCTTCCCCATCCCCGGCTGGACATTGCCAGGCGTGATGACTGCGGGCGCTGCACAGATCCTGCTCAAGAGCGCGGGCGCCGCGCCAACCGAACCGGTGGTGCTGGCCGGCTGCGGGCCGTTGCTGTACCTGCTGGGCTGGCAGTACCTGCGCGCAGGCGTGCCGATCAAGGCGTTGGTCGACACCACCCACCGCGACGACTATTGGCGCGCGCGGCGGCACCTGGTCTCGGCACTGCGCGCGTGGCCCTACCTGCGCAAGGGTCTGCAACTGATGCGCAGCCTGCGCCAGGCGCGCATCCCCCATTTCACAGGTGCCACGGCCCTTGCGGTCGAAGGCAATGATTCAGCCCAGGCGCTGAGTTTCAGCGTTCAGGGCAAGACCGAGCGCATCGCTACCCGGTGCGTCCTGCTGCATCAAGGTGTGGTGCCCAACATTCAGTTCAGCCAGTCGTTGCGGGCCACCCATGCCTGGGATCCGCAACAGTTGTGCTTCAGCCCGCTGCAGGACAGTTGGGGTGAACTGGACGTGCCGGGGGTCTTCGTCGCCGGTGATGGCGGCGGCATCGGCGGGGCCCAGGCGGCGGCCCTCCAGGGTCGGCTGGCAGCCTTGGGCATTGCAGCGCGACTGGGCACCCTCGGGGCGCCGCAACGCGACCGGAGCGGGGCGGGTCTGCGCCAGGAATTGAACGACAACCTGCGCATCAGGCCGTTTCTCGACGTGCTTTACCGCCCCCGCGACGAGCATCGCATCCCGGCGGACGAGGTCATCGTCTGCCGCTGCGAGGAAGTCACTGCCGGCCAACTGCGCGAATTCGTCGCCCTGGGCTGCGCCGGGCCGAACCAGGCCAAGTCGTTCGGACGTTGCGGCATGGGGCCGTGCCAGGGACGGCTGTGTGGCCTGACGGTGACCGAAGTGATCGCCGATGCCCGCGCGGTACCGGCCGGCGAGGTGGGCTACTACCGGATTCGGCCGCCGATCAAGCCCATCACGTTGGGAGAGCTGGCCGGTGACTGAGTCTCTGCGCAAAGGCGCTGACGTGCTGGTCATAGGCGGTGGTGTTCACGGCCTGAGCACCGCCCTGCACCTGGCTCGCGCCGGCGTTCGGGTGACCGTACTTGAGGCCGAATACTGCGGGCGGCATGCCTCCGGGGTCAACGCCGGTGGCGTGCGCACCCTGGGTCGCCACGTGGAGGAAATTCCCTTGGCACTGGCTTCGCGAACGCTTTGGCACGGCCTGCAGGACGTGCTCGGCGAAGACGGCGGCTTCGTCGCCAGCGGCCAGCTGAAACTCGCCGAGAACGAAGCGGAGTTGCAGGAGTGCCAACGGCGCGTGGAGCAGTTACGGGCCTTGGGTTTTACCCATGAGGTGTTGATCGATCGGCAACAGGTACTGGAGCTGGTACCTACGGTGGCGCCCCATGTGGTGGGCGGTATCTGGGTCAGCGGCGACGGCTACGCGGTGCCCTACCGCACTGTTACCGCCTTCCGTTTGGCAGCGCAAAGGCTGGGTGTGCAGATCTTGGAGCAGACGCCGGCGCAGCGCATCGAGCGTTCCGCCAACCACTGGCGCGTGGACACGCCTACGGGTGGATATCAATCCGAGCATCTGGTGGTCACGGCTGGTGCCTGGGCCGGGCAACTGGCGGCGCAGGTCGGCGAGCCGGTGCCGGTGCACCCCGAGGGCCTGATGCTCATGGTCACCCACCGCGTGGCACCGTTCTGCGCACCTGTGCTGGGAGCCACGGGCCGAGCGCTGTCGTTCAAACAGTTCGCCAATGGCACGGTGGTGATCGGCGGCAAGCTGGTGGGGTCGGTGGAATTTGCCGCCCGTCATGGCGAGGTGCAGATGGACCGCCTGAGCACCAGCGCACGCACCGTAACCGACCTGTTTCCGCACTTGCGTCATCTGGGTGTCAACCGCGTCTGGGCCGGCGTGGAGGCGTTCACCACCGATGATATTCCGGTGATCGGCGCCAGCGGCAAGGCCGACCGGTTGAGCTATTCCTTCGGCTTCTGCGGCAGTGGTTTCCAGATGGGCCCCGGTACCGGCCATCGCCTGGCCCAGCAGATTCTTGGCGAGCACTCGCCGATCAGCCTCGAACCCTTTTCCATCGGACGCTTCGCCCGGCAGGCGATGACGCTCGAACAACCTGCAACAGCCCTTATCCACTCGTGAGGAAATACACCATGCTGGACATCAAACGCATCGAGACCAATCAGCGCATGAGCCGTGTCGTGCAGTGCAACGGCTTCACCTTTTTGGGCGGTCAGACCGCCACCGACCGCAGCCTGGACATCAAGGGGCAAACCGCGCAGGTGCTGGCCAAGATCGATAGCTTTCTGGAACAGGCAGGTCTGGACAAGACGCGTATCGTCACCGCGCAGGTGTGGCTGTCGGATATTCAGGCCAATTTCGCCGGCATGAACGAGGTGTGGGACGCCTGGGCCCCCGAGGGCCACGCCCCAGCCCGCGCCACTGTGGAATCGCGCCTGGCCGCCCCGGACCTGCTGGTAGAAATCACCGTGGTCGCAGCCGGCTGAACCGCGCTGCCTGATTCGCGGGCAGAGGGCTCGCCGCCCGCCCCGCTCCCACATGAGTATGCAGATCCCCTGTGGGAGCGGGCTCTGCCCGCGAAGGGTGCGCTGCGGTCCCAGACTTGAAACGCACACCCCGCACGGCCTCATCGCCTATGCAAATATCCCTCGTCCACAGTTGACGACCTCGTCGATTTGGTGTTTCCTGAAACCGGTTTCAAACTATCGATCGCCTGCCCATAACATCCATAAAAGGACCCAGGCCCGTGACACGTCTCTCCCTCACTGCGCGCCCTCGCGTGACCATGCTCGACGTTGCCGAGCGCGCCGGTGTGTCCAAAGCCAGCGTCTCGCGCTTCATCGGCGAAGACCGTGGCCTGCTGTCCGATGCCATCGCCGGGCGCATCGCTCACGCCATCGATGAGCTGGGCTACCGTCCCAACCAGATGGCCCGCGGCCTCAAGCGTGGACGCACGCGTCTGATCGGCATGCTCATGGCCGACATCCGCAATCCCTACTCGGTGGCGGTGATGCACGGTGTGCAAACCGCCTGCCGCCGCCACGGCTACAGCCTGGTGGTGTGCAACACCGATCGCGATCCGGAACAGGAACATCAGCAGCTGCAGGCGCTGCGAGCCTACAACATCGAAGGCTTGATCGTGAACACCCTGGGCCACCATCAGGAGGAGTTGCGCGAACTGCAACAGGAACTGCCGATGGTGCTGGTCGACCGCAAGGTCGCGCACCTGCCCAGCGATCTGGTAGGTCTGGACAACCAGCTGGCCGTCGACATGGCCCTGGACCACCTCCTTGAGCGCGGTTATCGCCACATCGCGCTGGTCAGCGAACCAGCGGACGGCACCAGTTCACGGGTCGAGCGCATCGATGCGTTCAAGCGGCGCGCCGGTGGTCCGGTTTTCTTCACCGAGGCCGACCTCGGCGAGCGCCTGCGGGACTTTCTCGCCGACGCCCATTCTGGACCCAAAGCGCTGTTCTGCGCCAACGGTGTCGCGGCCCTGGCCTGCACCTTGGCGCTGCGCGCGCTGGACTCATACCGCTGCGAAGACGTCGGGCTGATCGCCCTCGACGACCTCGACTGGTACCCCCTGGTCGGTGATGGCATCACCGCCCTCGCCCAACCCACTCACGCCATCGGCGTGCAAGCCCTGGAGTGTCTGCTGGAGCGACTGGACGGCTCGCAGGCCCCGGCCCAGACGTTTCATTTCACCCCAGAGCTGATCATCCGAGGTTCGACACCGCCGCGCTGAGCCGATTCGGCTGCGTACTGCTTACGTATACCTAAAATTGAAACCGGTTTCAGAGGACAATAACAATGCATCTCTATCCCGTCTCCATCAGCCTTTCCAGCTTCGGCGCGGACTATGTCCGTGCGCAGAGTCAGGCCAGTCTGGCGCCGTTGGTTGCCCAGAGCGGCGCCAGCCACCTGGAACTGCGCGAAGAATTGTTCGACCACTTCGATGCACCTGCCCTGCGCAGCGCAATCGCCGACCAGGGGCTGACCTGCGTCTATTCCTCGCCGCTCGAGCTGTGGCAGCCCGGCCAGGCCGCACCCAATCCACAGCTGCAAGAGGCGCTCGCCCGAGCCGTTGCCTGCGATGCAGTGTGGCTCAAGGTGTCGCTGGGCTTCTATTCAGCCATCAGCGACCTGAATCTGCTGCACCAGCAACTGCGCGGCCAGCCCGTGCGCCTGCTGATCGAAAACGACCAGACCGCCCAAGGCGGGCGCATCGATCCCTTGGTCAAGTTCTTCACCGCGATCGCCGAACAGGGGCTGCCCGTGGGCATGACCTTCGACATCGGCAACTGGCAGTGGCAGCAGCAATCGGTGTCGAGTGCGGCACTGCAACTGGGCCGTTTCGTCGAGTACATCCACTGCAAGGCGGTACAACGCACGGCGACCGGCAAACTGGTCGCCACACCGCCCGAGCTGACCGACCTGCACCAGTGGTCGCGCCTGCTGCGCCACATGGCGCCGGGCCTGGTACGGGCCATAGAATACCCACTGCAGGGCGCCGATCTGCTGGCTGTCAGCCAGGTACAAGTGGCAACCCTGGCAGCGCTCGGCCAGGCCGCCCAGGAGGTGGCCCATGGCTGAGTTCGACGTACTGAGCTTCGGCGAAACCATGGCCATGTTCGTCGCCGAGCAGACCGGCGACCTGGCCGATGTCACCCGCTTTCACAAACGCATCGCCGGGGCCGACAATAACGTCGCCATCGGCCTGTCGCGCCTGGGTTTCAACGTCGCGTGGCTCAGCCGCGTGGGCGATGACTCTCTGGGCCGTTTCATCGTTGCGGCCCTGCAGCGCGAGGGTCTGGATTGCAGCCACGTCGCCGTGGATCCGCAACACCCTACCGGCTTCCAGTTCAAGTCGTTGCAGGACGATGGCCGCGACCCCTGCGTGGAATATTTCCGCCGCGGCTCGGCCGCCAGCCACATGGGCATTGCCGACGTGCCCCCGCGCTTGCTCGATGCCAGGCACCTGCATGCCACTGGCATCCCCCCGGCACTGTCGCCGAGCATGAACGCCTTGACCCGAGGCTTGATGACCGCGATGCGTTCCGCAGGCCGCAGCGTCTCGTTCGACCCCAACCTGCGCCCGTCACTGTGGCCCAGCCAGGCCAAAATGATCGAGCAGATCAACAGCCTCGCTGCCCTTGCCGACTGGGTGCTGCCGGGGCTGGCCGAAGGGCAGCTGCTGACCGGGCAAGAGCGCTGCGAAGACATCGCCCGCTTCTACCTGGACCTGGGCGTGCAAGCCGTGGTGATCAAGCTGGGCGCGGACGGTGCCTTTTATTGCAGCGCCCAGCAGCAAGGCTATGTGGCCGGGCGCCCAGTGAACAAGGTCGTCGACACGGTCGGTGCCGGTGACGGTTTCGCCGTCGGTGTCATCAGTGCCTTGCTCGAAGGCCGCGACTTGCCTCGGGCCGCCGCCCGCGGCAACTGGATCGGCAGCCTGGCGGTGCAGAGCCCCGGCGACATGGAAGGCCTGCCGACCCGCGCCGCGCTGACGGCGGACGAGCACCGATGACCTGAACACACACCACGCCAGACCGTTGATTCAGCACCCTCTACCTGTTGCGACAATTACAAAATGCTCAGGAGTCAGACCATGCAGAGCCAGACCGCGAAACTCGCCAGCCGTCGCTGGTGGTACATCATGCCGATCGTTTTCATCACCTACAGCCTGGCCTATCTGGACCGGGCCAACTATGGTTTCGCCGCCGCCTCGGGCATGGCCGCCGACCTGAACATCACGCCGGGGCTGTCCTCACTGCTCGGTGCCCTGTTCTTCCTGGGTTACTTCTTCTTCCAGGTACCCGGCGCCATCTACGCGCAACGACACAGCGTCAAGCAACTGATCTTCGTCAGCCTGATCCTCTGGGGCAGCCTGGCGACCCTGACCGGCGTGGTGTCCAGCGCCTACTGGCTGATCGTGATCCGTTTCATGCTCGGGGTGGTCGAAGCCGTGGTCATGCCAGCGATGCTGGTCTACCTGTGCCACTGGTTCACCCGTGCGGAACGCTCGCGGGCCAACACCTTCCTGATCCTCGGCAACCCGGTGACGATGCTATGGATGTCGGTGGTGTCCGGCTATCTGATCCAGCATTACAGCTGGCGCTGGATGTTCATCATCGAAGGGCTGCCAGCGGTGATCTGGGCGTTCATCTGGTGGCGCCTGGCCGACGACCGCCCGGCGCAGGCCAAATGGCTCAGCCAACAGGAAAAAGATGACCTGCAAGCCGCCCTGGCCGCCGAACAGGTGGGCCTCAAGCCGGTGAAGAACTATGCCGAAGCCTTCCGCTCGGGCAAGGTGATCACGCTGTCGCTGCAGTTTTTTCTGTGGAGCGTGGGCGTCTACGGCTTCGTGCTGTGGCTGCCCTCGATTCTCAAGCAGGGCGCGCAGATGGACATGATCGAAGCTGGCTGGCTGTCGTCCCTGCCCTACCTGGCAGCGGTGATCGGCATGTTGGTGGTGAGCTGGTTTTCCGACCGCCTGCAGAAACGCAAACGCTTCGTCTGGCCACCACTGCTGCTGGCCGCGCTGGCCTTCTACGGTTCTTACGCGCTGGGCAGCGAACACTTCTGGTGGTCCTATGCGCTGCTGGTGATCGCCGGGGCCTGCATGTATGCGCCCTACGGGCCCTTCTTCGCCATCGTGCCGGAAATCCTCCCGGCCAACGTGGCTGGCGGTGCCATGGCGCTGATCAACAGCATGGGCGCTTTGGGCTCGTTCGCCGGTTCCTACCTGGTCGGCTATCTGAATGCCAGCACGGGCAACCCCGGCGCGTCGTACCTGTTGATGAGCGGCGCCTTGCTGCTTTCGGCCCTGTTGACCCTGCTGCTCAAGCCCAGTGGCTGTGATCTGGAGGTAAAACAATCGACGACGGCAAGCCTGAAACCCTGCAAACACTGACCCAGATCATGAAACTCGATGAAATCATTCTGGAATCGCGGCAAACCACACAGCTGTCATCCAAGGGATGCTACGTTTAATACTTCAAACGCAGCACTCGACAGGCCATCGGTCCGGATGGCCTGTCCCACGGCAGGCGACATGCGACAGGTGGGCGCGATGAACAAGATGACATTCCCCAATGCGTGCCAAGTGATGCGCTGGCACTTTCACCCCATGGGTTTCGAGGGCAGCATGGATGCGCCCAGCAGCATGGTCGCCCGGCTGTTCGATCGCAGCAGCGGCGAAACGCTGCTGACCATCGCCGGTCTGCCCTGCGCGGCCGTCATGAACGCCGCCGACGTCGAGCGCATCATCGAGGCGGTGGAAGCTGAACTCGAGGCCTTCATTCCGCCCCAGGCGCTCAAGGCGGGCTAAGGGCTGCGCCGAAATGACCGCGCACAGTGGCCTGAATGATCCCGGCGGCGTCCTGCGCGGCCTGGTCATTGAGCAGCGCCTGCCAGGCGCTGGGCCCGGGCAGATGCCGGGCTCGCTCCAGCAGGGCCGGCCACTCCTGCACAGGCGGCACGCCGTCCACTCCCAAAGCCACTCCCAACCGCTGCAGTTGCATGGCCTGCAGACGTTGCTCGTCGAACGGACGCTGCTCGGCAATCGCGATCAGGCGCCCACCCAGGTGGGCCACTTCGGCAACGACGTTATCGCCCGCACTGCCCACCACGATCTCGGCACGCAGCAACTCGGGCAATGGATCGGCCAGCTGCCCCAACAGCGTCAGGTTGACGGGTAATGACAGGTCACTGCTGGGGAGCGGCCCGGCCACGCGGAATCGATACTGTGGACAGCAATCAGCAATGGCTACCAGCGAATCCACGGTAAACGCAGTGCCGCCCTGCCCCGTGATCACCAGGACGCTGCCCTGCTCGGCCTCCACGTGTCCGCGGCCCTGCCCACTGTATCGGGACACCCAGCCGCAGTGATCGGTCTTGCTCGACACCCAGTCGGGCATCTGGCTGCACTCCATGGCCGCCGGATAAGGCGCCAACAGACGCGATGCCGAAGCGTAGGCCTGGAAGTGGGCGGTGTCGGTGCGTTCGCCGTGCTGACGCATGTACACGCACGGCACGCCGAACAGACGCGCCAGCATCGCCACTTCGACCGATACGTCCACCACCAGCAGGCATGGCCACGCGTTGCGCATCCAATCGGCCAGAATCCCCATGCGCTCACGCAGCCCGTCCACGGCCAGAGGTGCGTAATGCAGCGCGGGAAAGCTTTCGACGTGCATGCCCGGCGCCGTGTCGCCGGGCAAGAGCAGGCCTTTGACGTTGGCCGGATACGGACCCTCAGGCAAACGCGAACCGATCAACGTAACATCGCAGTTCAGGTGGCGGGCGATGGCCAACGCGCGCATGCCATGGCCCGAACCGTGGTGGTGAACGTAGTAGCCGACCTGCGGACGTTCAGGCACCGGCTTGGGCCACCTGCCGCAGCAGCGCATCGTAGCGATCGAGCATGACCTCGTGGCTCCACTGGGTTTCGGCATGCAGGCGACAAGCCAGGCGCGACTTGCGCCGAGCCAGGCGCAGCGCCTGGGCCAGGCCCTCGACATCGCCGCCCGCAGCCAGCGCACCGGTGGCATCGGTCAGCAGATCGCCCACAGCACCACGGGCAAAGGCGGCCACCGGCGTGCCGCAGGCCAGGGCTTCTGCCACTACCAGACCGAAGGGTTCTTCCCAGCAAGGTGTGACCAGCGCCGCGGAGGCACTGGCCAATTCGATGGCCAGCTCTTCGCGCCCCAGATGGCCAAGGTACTGGCACTGGTCACTCAAGCGCGGCTGGATCTGTTCCTTGAAGTAGCGAGGATCGACCGCCTGACCGGCCAGGCGCAAAGGCACACCCGCCAGCTTCGCGGCGTCCATGGCCAAGTGGGCGCCCTTGTCGGGTACCAGTCTTCCGAACCAGATGGCGTGTTCCAGCGGTGCAGCGCGCGGTGACCAGGTCTGCAGGTCGATACCGTTGGGGATGATGTGGCACTCGGGAATGACGTCCTTCCACTGCCGTGCATTAGCCTCGGAAATGGTCGCGAAATGCCCCGCACGGCGTTCGCCACTGTAGGCATTGATCAGCTCGAAGAACGGTGGTGTGTGCAATACCGTCAGCATCGGCGTGCGAATCATCGATGCCATGGTCGCGGGCACGTAGTGCAGGCTGTTGTTGAAGATGACGTCGAAGCGACGGTCGTCGATGTTCTGCATGGCCTTGAGGTAGGCGTGGTGCTCCTCGATGTACTCGGAACTCAGGCACGCACGGCGACCATCTTTATAGGTGGCGTCGTCCCACACCGGCGCGATATTGAGGGCTGGGTCACTGGATGAGCTGGCGAACAGGGTGACGTCGTGACCACGTTGCATCAGCCCGGACGTCACATCGTGGGTGAACGCTTCCAGACCGCCGGCGAACGGCTGGCGAATGGGATGTTTGATGTGCGTCAGCACACCGATGCGCAACGGGCGAGCGGAAGATGAAGACATCGAGGACGTTCCTGGCACGGATTGCAGCTTTGAGGCTGCGGCACAGGAATGGTTGCATCTAAAGCGCCCCTCGGCCCCTGTAGCAGCGGCGCAAGCCGCGTCCCGGTCAATGCGGTCACCTAGACACACCGCATTGGCCGTCGACGCGGCTCGCGCCGCTGCTACAGGGCAAGGTCGACCAGACCGTGTCAGGCCTTGAGGCTGGCCATGTCGATCACGAAGCGGTACTTCACATCACCGGCGTGCATGCGCTCGAAGGCTTCGTTGATGTTCTTGATGTCCAGCATTTCGATATCACAGGTGATGTTGTGTTCGGCGCAGAAATCCAGTACTTCCTGGGTTTCCTTGATGCCACCGATCAACGAGCCGGCCAGCACACGGCGCTTGAGCACCAGGTTGGCTGCGTGCAGCGCAGGGTCCACCGGCTGGATCAGCCCGACGAGAATGTGCACGCCGTCGAAACGCAGGGTTTCCAGGTAGGGGTTCAGGTCGTGAGGCACCGGAATGGTGTCGAGCAGGAAGTCGAAGGTTTCGGCAGCGGCTTTCATCTGCTCGGCATCGGTCGACACGATGACATGGTCGGCGCCCTGGCGGCGGCCTTCGGCAGCCTTGCTCGCCGAACGGGTGAACAGCGTGACTTCGGCGCCCAGCGCCTTGGCGAACTTGATACCCATGTGGCCCAGACCCCCCATGCCCAGAATGCCGACCTTGTCACCCGGCTTGACGCCGTAGTGCTTGAGCGGCGAATAGGTGGTGATACCTGCACAGAGGATCGGCGCAGCGTTGGCCGCATCGAGGCCGTCGGGAATACGCACCACGAAGTTCTCGCTGACCACGATGCTGTCCGAGTAGCCGCCCATGGTGTTGGTGCCATCGATACGGTCGGGCGTGGCGTAGGTCATGGTCGGACCTTCCAGGCAGTATTGCTCGAGGTCGGCGTGACAGGCATCGCAGTGCTGGCACGAGTCGACCATGCAGCCCACGCCCACGCGGTCACCGACGGCGTACTTCTGCACCTGGTCTCCGACGGCGACCACGCGGCCAACGATCTCGTGGCCCGGTACCAGCGGATACACGGCGATGCCCCAGTCGTTGCGAGCCTGGTGCAGGTCGGAGTGGCAGACGCCGCAGAATTCAATGGCGATGCTGACGTCGTCGGGGCGCAGGGCACGACGTTCGAAGCTCAGGGGAGCCAGTGGCGTGGTGGGCGAAAGCGCGGCGTAGCCGAGTGCCTTGGACATGTTGAAACCTCTCGAAACGAAGATGATCAGGCGCCGATTGTGGCCCTCACGCGCGCTCGCGGCCATGTCCGATCCTGCGCGATGCATGCCCATTCCTCCGAGCACCCCGCAAACGGGGCCCGAACGTGCGATCATGGACGACTGATTTCATGCCTGATCCGTGGTATCCCATGAGCCTGACCAAACACCTAGACGCCAACGCCCGCCTGGTAGAACTGATCCGTCCGCTAGCCGTTGCCGATGACTGGATCCCTACCTCCATCGACGGCTTGCGGGTGGTTTCGTGCCGCAGCCATATCGCGCGCACCGCGCAGATCTACGAACCCAGCCTGATGGTGATCGCCCAGGGCAGCAAGCTGGCGTACCTGGGCGAGCGCACCCTGGAATATGGCGCCGGGCATTACCTGATCCAGGCCCTGCCGGTGCCGTTCGAGTGCGAGACCTTCGCCAGTGAACAGCTGCCTCTGCTCGGCGTGTCGATACCGATCGATCGAACGTTGCTGGGTGAATTGGTCCTGGCCATGGAGCCCGGGCCGAGCCAGGCGCAGACCACGGAGTCGATGACCGCCGTGCCGCTGGACGACCCCATGCGCGGCGCCGTAGAGCGGCTGCTGCAGTGTCTGCACGATCCCCAGGACCGCTTGGCCATGGGCCAGGCTCGCCTGCGCGAAGTCCTCTATACCGCTTTGCGCGGGCCCAACGGCCATGTCCTGCGCGCCTTGGTGGAGCAACAGGGCCAATTCGCCCGCATCGCTGGCGCGTTGTCCTGGCTGCATGCGCATTACGAAGAGCCTTTGCAGGTCGATGACCTTGCCCGTCGCGCGAACATGAGTGCCTCGACCTTCCACGAGCATTTCAAGCGCAACACCTTGGCCTCGCCAGTGCAGTACATCAAACGCCTACGCCTGCTCAAGGCCCGCGCGCTGCTGGTGGCCGACGGCATGAACGTCAGCCAGGTCGCGTTGAGGGTGGGCTACCAGAGCAGTTCGCAGTTCAGCCGCGAGTACAAGCGCCTCTTCAACCACAGCCCCGGCCAGGAACGCGACCTGCGCTGAATTCCAGCGTAACGTCAGGTACAGCACCGCCCCTGTAGCAGCGGTGCAAGCCGCGTCCGGTCTCACCGCGTGGCATCAGACACACCGCACCCACCGCCGACGCGGCTCGCGCCGCTGCTACAGAAGCACCGCGATCCCCTGTGGGAACGGGGCGGGCGGCGAGCCCTCTGCCCGCGAAGGGCGCACTGCGGTACAACAGGCACACCGCACCCACCGCCGACGCGGCTCGCGCCGCTGCTACACAAGCGCCGCGATCCCCTGTAGCAGCGGTGCAAGCCGCGTCCGGCCTCACCGCGTGGCATCAGACACACCGCACCCACCGCCGACGCGGCTCGCGCCGCTGCTACCCAAGCGCCGCGATCCCCTGTAGCAGCGGCGCAAGCCGCGTCCGGCTTCACCACGTGGCATCAGGCGTTCCGCCGTCAGGTTTCGCGCACGACCAATTCGAAGCCCAGATCGATCGCCTGGGCGCAATGACGCTTGCCATCCATGCTGTCGAGCAGCATCTGCGCCGCCTTGCGGCCGATCTGCGCGCGCGGGGTGCGGATCGAGGTCAAGCGCGGTACCAGGTGGGCCGACCCCGGCAGATCATTGAACCCCACCATGCCGACCCGATCCGGAACGGCAATGCCCTGGCGCTGCGCTTCGTAGATCGCGCCCTGGGCCAGGTCGTCGTTGCAGAAGAACACGCCGTCCACGTCCGGATGCCGACGCATCAGGTCGGCGAACAACTCGCCACCCAGGCCGATCGACGAAGGCTGCGGGCACAGCACTTCAAGTTGCGGATCGTGCACCCCTGCCGTCTCGAGCGCCGCCCTGAACCCCTCGGCCCGCTGCATCACGCGTGGATCGAGCTGCGCTGCCACGTACCCCAGGCGCCGGCGCCCGGCATCCAGCAGATGCCGCGCCGCCACACTTCCGGCCTGCTCCTGGGAAAAGCCAACGCAGGCGCCTTGGCCCTCAGCACCCAACTCCATCATGTGCACGCATGGCACACCGCTGTTGTGCAACATGACCTGGGAGCGTTCGCTGCGGCTCATGCCGGTCAGCAGCATCCCACCCGGCTTGTAGGCCAGGTAGTTGCGAATGAGGTTTTCCTCTTCGTCGACATCGTAGTGGTAGTTGCCGATCAGCACTTCCAGCCCACGCGGACGCATCACTTCATGGATGGCTTCCAGTGTGTCGATGAACAATTGGTTGGAGAGAGAAGGAATGAGCACCACCACCGACTGACTCTGCGCCGACGCCAGCGCCCGTGCCGCCGGATTGACCACGTAACCCAGTGCCTGCGCGGCTTCCAGCACTTTGCTGGCCAGTTGTGGAGCAACCGTGGACACCCCGCGCAATGCGCGCGAAGCGGTAATGGGAGAAACACCTGAAAGTTTGGCAACTTCGGCCAGGGTCGGCAGGCCGGTTGCGCGTGAGCCGATTCGCGCCATGATTCTTGTTGTTATCTACTTGCAATGAAAAAGAGTTGAGGTAAGGTAGCGCTGTCTCGAATCCAGAGCAATAATGATTTGTGCCTTGCTATTACTGCAGGCTGCACCAGACTGCTTTGACAAGATCAATAAGATGAGGGCGCCGTATCCGTACCCGGTGCGCCCCAGCAGGAGTGACTTGATGAATGCCCCTCTGAACGCTTTGGTGGTGATGGGAGTATCCGGCTGCGGCAAGAGCAGCGTCGGTGCCGCCATCGTCGGTCGCAGCGGCGGCCGCCTGATCGAAGGCGACAGCTTTCATCCCGAAGCCAACATCGCCAAGATGAGCGCTGGCACTCCCCTCGACGACCAGGACCGTGCCGGCTGGCTGCTGCGTCTGGGCGAAGAAATGCGCGCCTGTATCGAATCCGGGCAGCGCCCGGTACTGACCTGCTCCGCCCTCAAGCTCAAGTATCGCGAAACCCTGCGCAATGCCGTGCCCGGCCTGGGCTTCGTGTTTCTCGAACTGACCCGCGAAGAAGCCGCCAATCGCGTTGCCCACCGGCCCGGTCATTTCATGCCGGCCAGCCTCATCGACAGCCAGTTCGCTACCCTGGAACCGCCTATCGGTGAAGCACTGACCCTGCCCCTGGATGCCACAGTCCCCATCGTGGAGCTGGCGCAGCAGGTGGAAAACTGGCTGGTCGAGCATGGCGCTTCCACGCTGGCTTGAACGGCTTTTGAAGACAGCGCTGTCTGAGCTTTCCGCCCGGCAGCGCCCGATGTTCCCAACCACAACCGTTGCGCCCACAACAACGACAACACGAGGCAGACCTTTATGTTTGGCTTAGCTCACGACACCTACTTGCTGCTTGATGCACTGGTCACCATCATTGGTCTGATCGTGCTCATCACCCAGTTCAAGGTTCACCCCTTCGTCGCCTTGACCATCGCGGCAATCTTCCTGGGCCTGACATCCGGTCTGCCGGTGGTCAAGGTCATGAAGTCGTTCCAGGATGGCTTCGGTGGGGTCCTTGGCTTCGTCGGCATCATCCTCGCGCTGGGCACCATGCTCGGCAAACTGATGGCCGACTCGGGCGGCGCCGACCAGATCGCGCAGACCCTGATCCGCAAGTTCGGGGTCAAGCGCATCCACTGGGCGATGATGTTCTCCGCTTTCCTGGTAGGCATTCCGCTGTTCTTCGAAATCGGCTTCGTACTGCTGATCCCGCTGGTGTTCATCGTCGCCCGCCGTTCCGGCGTGTCGCTGGTGAAGATCGGCATCCCGCTGCTTGCCGGCCTGTCGGTGGTGCACGGCCTGGTGCCGCCGCATCCGGGCCCGCTGTTGGCCATCGGCATCTTCAACGCTGACATCGGCAAGACCATTCTTTACGGGCTGATCGTCGGCCTGCCCACCGCGATGATCGCCGGCCCGATCTTCGGTTCGTTCATTTCCAAATACATTCCGGGCAATCCTTCCAAGGAACTGATGGATCAGATCGCCAAGGAGTCGGACAACCAGAACCTGCCCAGCTTCGCGGTGACCCTGATCACCATCCTGCTGCCCGTGTTCCTGATGATGCTCAAGACCTTCGCCGACGTGGCGCTGCCGGCGGAAAACCTGTTCCGCCAGTGGATGGACTTCATCGGTCACCCGATCACTGCCCTGCTCGCCGCCCTGCTGCTGGCCTTCTACACCTTCGGCGTGGCGCGCGGTTTCGACCGGGCGAAGATCATGAAGCTGCTGGACCAGAGCCTGGCGCCCACTGCGGCCATCGTGCTGATCGTCGGTGCCGGCGGTGGCTTCAAGCAGATGCTGGTCGACACCGGCGTGGGCAACATCATCGGGCAGATGGCCGTGCAGGCCGAGGTCAACCCGATCCTGCTGGCCTGGCTGGTGGCTGCGGTGATTCGCGTCGCGACCGGTTCGGCGACGGTGGCGACCATCACCGGCGCGGGCATCGTTGCCCCGGTCATCGGCATGATGCCAGGCGTCAACCGTGAGCTGCTGGTGCTGGCCACCGGCGCCGGCTCGGTGATCCTGTCTCACGTGAACGACGCCGGTTTCTGGCTGGTCAAGCAGTACTTCAACATGACCGTCACCGAAACCCTGAAGACCTGGACCGTGATGGAAACCATCCTGTCGGTGGTAGGCCTGATCTTCATCCTGCTGCTGTCGCTGGTGGTCTGATCCCCAGCCCGCTCCCACACGAGACAGTTCATTTCACTCTGTGGGAGCGGGTCTCTGCCCGCGAAAGCCGCTCCGCAAATCAACGCCGCTTCAAACGATCGATGATCACCGCGATCAACAGGATCGTCCCGCGAATCACGTACTGATAAAACGTGTCGATGTTCTTCAGGTTCATCGCGTTCTCGATGATCGCCAGAATCAGCACCCCGGCGATCACATGGCGGATCATGCCGATCCCCCCTGCCAGCGACACCCCGCCCAGCACACACGCCGAAATCACCGTCAATTCGAAGCCCTGGCCGATCATCGGCTGGCCCGAGGTCATGCGCGACGCCAGCACCACACCGGCCAGCGCACCGATCACGCCATGTACGGCGAAGATGATGATTTTGGTGCGGTCCACATGCACGCCGGCCAGCAAGGCAGCTTCCTGGTTGCCGCCGATGGCCATGGTGTTGCGGCCATAGGTGGTGTAGTTGAGCAGCCAACCGAAGAAGATGAAGCAGACGATGGTGATCAGAATCGGCACCGGCACGCCCAGCAACTGGCCGTTGCCGAAGACGAAGAAATCCTCCTGCATCACGCCGACCGCTTTGCCGTTGGAAAAGATATAGGCCAGCCCGCGCACGATCTGCATGGTGGCCAGGGTCGCGATCAGCGCATTGATGCGCAGCTTGGCGATGACAATGCCGTTGATCAGACCGACTATCAGCCCCATCAACAGAGCCGCGCCAACGCCCAGCAGCACGCTGTCGGTGTCGCGCATGACCACCGCCGCAATGACCCCTGCGCAGGCGATCACCGAACCCACGGACAGGTCGAAGTGCCCCGACGCCAGGCAATAGAGCATGGTGCAGGCGGCGATGCCGGTGGTGGAAATGGCCAGCCCGAGCCCGCGCATGTTCAGCGGCGAGAGAAAATTGTCGATGAACATCGTGCACAGCACGAAAATCGCCAGCGCCGCGAGCAGCATGACCCACTCGTCCAGAAAGCGGCGCAGGTTGAGCCCTTGGCGGGGCGCCGGCAGCGTGTTTTGCGTAGACATATGCACCTCTATTGTTATTGTTCAGCCGCGAGTGCGCGGCAGTGCCAATTGCAGCAACCTGGATTCCTGCGCTTCTTCGCGCAGGACTTCACCGGTCAGCGCACCTTCGCTCATCACCAGGATGCGATCGCTGATGCCGATCACTTCCATCAGGTCGCTGGACACCACGATCACCGCGATGCCGTCGGCGGCCAGCCCATGAATGATCTGGTAGATCTCGGCCTTGGCGCCAATGTCGATGCCGCGCGTGGGCTCGTCGAGCAGCAACACTTTCATCGGCATCGACAGCCATCGGCCGAGAATGGCCTTCTGCTGATTGCCGCCTGAGAGGTACATGATCGGCTGCTCGGCAGACGGGGTCTTGATGTTCAGCGCCTTGATCTGGCGCGCGGCGTTTTCCTTCTCCCACGGTCCCTGCACCAGGCAGCCAAGTGTGAGATGGCGGTCGCGGGCACCGATATTGATGTTTTCCGCAACGCTGGCCAGCGGCACGATGCCTTCCTTCTTGCGGTCTTCGGGACACAGCAGAATGCCCGCGGCGATGGCGTCCCGTGGGTTGGCCAGGGTCAGCGCGCGGCCGTCAAGGGTCAGGCTGCCGGCCTTGCTCGTCGCCAATCCGGACAGCAGCCGCAGAAGCTCGGTGCGGCCCGCCCCCACCAGACCGAAGAAACCCAGCACCTCGCCTTTGGCGACACCGAAGCTGATCGGCTCCTGCAACCCTGGGCCCAGCAAGCCCTCGACACGCAGTGCCTCGCCCTGGTGAGGACGGGCACGGTAGTTATAGATGTCCTGGATATCGCGGCCGACCATGCAGGTCACCAACTGGTCATGGGTCAGCTGGGCCATGTCGTCGAAGGTGCGCACGTAGCGCCCGTCCTTGAATACCGTCACCGCGTCGCAGATGCGGAATATCTCTTCCATGCGATGGGACACGTACAGCACCACCCTGCCCTCGTCGCGCAGCTTGGCGATGATCGCCATCAGCCGATCGATCTCTCGCGCCGAAAGGCTACTGGTCGGTTCGTCGAAGGCAATCACATGGGCATTGCGCGACATGGCCTTGGCGATTTCCACCAACTGCCGTTGCCCCAGCGACAGACTGCCGAGCCGCTGACGCGGATCGATTTCGTCGGCCAGGCCCGCCAGCAGCTCACTTGCGCGGCGGACCATGGCACCGCGATCGATCAAACCAAATCGCGAGGGCATATGCCCCAGCAACAGGTTCTCGGCCACGCTCATTTCGGGCACCAGGTGCAGCTCCTGGTGAATCACCGCCACGCCGCTGCCGATGCTCTCGGCGGCCGACTTGAAGGCCATGGTCTGGCTGCCGATCTGCAGGCTACCAACACTGGGCTGATAGGCGCCGCCAAGAATCTTCAGCAAAGTGGACTTGCCGGCACCGTTCTCGCCCATCAGGGCATGCACACTGCCGGGGCGAACTTCGAAGCTGATGTCCGACAGGGCGCGCACGCCTGGAAAATTCTTGCCGATACCGTTGAAACGCAATGACTCTACACGCATGGATACCACTCCAGAGCAGGCATCACGGCAGGCCGTGAGGAAGCGGCCTCTGCCGGGGCAGAGGCCATGGGTCAGATCAGTTCCACAAACCGATCTTTTCCAGTTCCTGCTTGAAGTTCTCCCGCGTGATCAGGGTCACGTCATCCATGGCGGTGTATTTGGGCGGTTCTTTGCCGGTGGTGACCCACTCGAACATCATGCTCGCCGTGTTGTAGCCCTCGGTATGGGGGCTGGGCAGCATCGAGCCGAAGAAGCCGCTGTTGGCCTTCTTCAGTTCACCGATGGCATCGGTGCCATTGATGCCGATACCGATCACGTTGGCAGCGGCGAACCCGGCGCTTTCGGTGGCGCGCACGCCGCCCAGCACGGTGTTGTCGTTCATGCCGCCGATGATCAGGTTCTTGGCGCCAGCCGGCAGCTTGACCAGGGTCGAATTGGTGGCGTCCATGCTGCCCGGCACGTCGAGGGTCTTCTGCGGGGCGAAAAGAATATGGTCGGTCGGCAGACCAGCAGCCTGCAAGGCCTTCACCGAACCGTCGGTGCGCTTCTTGCCGGTGTCCAATTCGTTGTAGGTGTTGATGATCGCGTAGGTGTCTTTCCAGTCCCAGCCGCGCTTCTTGGCTTCGCCGGCCATGGCCATGCCTTGTTTCTCGCCCACCTCGAAGGCCGCCATGCCCAAGTAAGGCACATCTTCCATGAACTGACCCTTGGCATCGACGAAGCGATCGTCGACGGCCATTACCTTCATGTCGTTGAGCTTGGCCTTGGCGACGATGGCAGGGCCCAGCGCCACATCCGGCGGGCAGATGACGAAGCCCTTGACGCCGTTGGCGGCCAGGCTGTCGATAGCGGAAAGGGTTTTCTCGCCGTCGGGCACGGCGATCTTGATGACCTTGAAGCCTTTGTCCTTGCCGGCTTTTTCGGCGAAGGCCCACTCGGTCTGGAACCAGGGCTCTTCAGCCTGCTTGACCAGGAAACCGATCTTGACCTCTTCGGCCCAGGAAGCCGCTGAGCCTGCGAACATCGCGGCGGTCAGGGCGGCACAGCACAGGGAACGGATCCCGTGACGACTCAACATAGCTAACTCCTTATTTTTATTGAATAGCTACAGCGTCCAGCAACATCAACGAATAGTCATACCATATATCAGGATGTGCATTTGTAACGTAACGTCACGTTTATGCCGTCGACGGCGGTGTGTCGTCGATCCTGTCAGAAATGACACCACGATCGATCTGCCAAATAGTATTACCATTTATTTTTACGGCCGTCGAATTTCAGCTATACCTGCCAGTGCAGCCATCGCCGGAACCCGGTTGTCCAACTCCGGGATCCAGCCATTTCCTATAAAAAACTACGGAACGCCTTACATGCCTATTCATCAAAAACTGCTCAGCGCCATTGGATTGACCCTCATGACTGCTTCCATTTCTGCCCACGCGGCAGGCTTGACTTCGACCCGCGAAAGCTTCGGCGCGCTGCCCGACGGCACGCCGCTGGAAAAGATCACCCTGAGCAACAGCCATGGTATGAAGGCCAGCATCATCACCTATGGCGCGACCCTGCAGGCGCTGCAAGTGCCGGACAAGAAAGGCGCGGTTGCGGATGTGGTACTGGGCTTCGATGACATTCAGGGCTACCAGGCCAACCCCACCGTGTACTTCGGCGCCACCATCGGCCGCTTCGGCAACCGGCTGGCCGAAGGCAAGTTCAGCCTGGATGGGCAGACCTATTCAGTGCAGCTCAATGACAAGAGCAATGCACTGCACGGCGGCACACGCGGATTCGACAAGCACGTCTGGGCCGTCGAAGCCAAACAGGATGCCGACCGTGTCGCTGCGACCTTCACCTACCGCTCGCCCGACGGCGACATGGGCTTCCCCGGCACGCTGGCGACCGAAGTCACCTACAGCCTGAACGAGCGCAACGAGCTACGCGTGGAGTACAAGGCCACGACCGACAAGCCGACCGTGCTCAACCTGACCAACCACAGCTATTTCAACCTGGCCGGCGCCGGCAGCGGCGATGTGCTCAAGCAGGTTGCAACCCTGCATGCGAGCCGCTACACACCGGTCACGGCGAAGTTGATCCCCACCGGCGAGCTGGCGCCGGTGAAAGGCACGCCGATGGATTTCCTGGCACCCACTGCCATTGGCAAGAACATCCAGGCCAAGCATGAGCAATTGACCTTCGCCGAGCCCAAACAGGGTGGCTTCGATTTCAACTGGGTACTGGACACCGAAGGCGACCTGAAGCGCGAAGCGGCGAAGGTGACCGACCCGGCATCGGGCCGTACCCTGACCCTGTACACCACTGAACCGGGTGTGCAGTTCTACACCAGCAACTTCCTCGACGGCACGGTTCGCGGCAAAGGCGGCAAGCTGTACCCGCACTGGGGCGCTTTCACCCTGGAAACGCAACACTTCCCCGATGCGCCCAACCAGCCCAACTTTGCCAGCACCCGCCTGAATCCCGGCCAGACCTACACCCAGACCACGGTGTTTGCGTTTTCAGCGGAATGAGTGCCCGTTCGCGGCCGCGGATCGTGGCCGCGTTTTCGCTGGGCAAAAAAAAACCACCGCACTGACGTGAGGTGGCTGAAAATTAACCAAAGAGAGTCGAAGCAGAGCACTTGGCCAGTCGCCATGCGGGGGGAAGAATCAGCGCCTGGCCCTGTATTCATCTTCGACAGCAAAGATACCAGCGCAAACAACCCGCCACTATTGCGTTCGTCAATAGTCATTATCGACATATCGAGCGCACCTTTTGTAATCACCATCGCGACTGCACCTGCACACCCCCGACATCATCACGTACACTCAATCACGTTAACATCTTGAAACGTATGCGCTCATTGCGTGACCCATTGACTGGCACAAGAACGTCGACTTTGAAACGCACCTCTACCGCTATCTTTTCCCAGCCCGGTTTCCGCGCTTTCCTCATGGTGCGCCTTGCGGCCATGTTCGCCATGCAGATCCAGGCGATCGTCGTCGCCTGGCACATGTACGACATGACCCGCCACCCGTTGACCCTGGCCTATGTCGGCCTGGCTCAGTTCATCCCCATGGTGCTGTTGCTGCTGCCAGCGGGCGATCTGCTGGACCGCTTCGATCGACGCCGGATTCTGCAGATAAGTTGGGGGGTGTCCGTACTCTCCTCGGCCGCCTTGCTGTGGTTGGCCCTGACTGAAACCGTCGACACCTGGCCGTACTACGTCGCGCTGTTCGTGTTCGGCTGCACCCGTGCCTTCACCGGGCCGGCGGTGCAGAGCCTGTTGCCGCAGATCGTTGCCCGCGAACACCTGGCTCAGGCCATCGCCACCAACAGCATGATCATGAAAGTGGCGGTGATCGCCGGCCCACTGCTGGGCGGGCTGTTGTACGCCGCCATCGGCGGCTGGACGTTCGGCGTCTGCCTGCTGGGCTTCGCGATCGGTGTGTTCCTGCTGCAGTGGGTACCCAGCGTGCGCATCGTTCGCCCGGTCGACGATCAGACCACTGCAGTAAGCCGCTTCACCGCCGGTATCCGCTTCATCACCTCACGCCCCATCATTCTGGGCGCGATCTCTCTGGACCTGTTCGCAGTGCTGCTGGGTGGCGTCGTCGCCCTGCTGCCAATCTATGCCGCCGAGATCCTGCATGTGGGCCCCGCCGGGCTTGGCCTGCTGCGCAGCGCCATCGCACTGGGCGAGTTGGGCATGGGCTTCTATTTGAGCATCCGGCCGCTCAACGCGCGCATGGGCCAGCGCATGTTCCTGGCGGTGGCGGTGTTTGGCGTGGCCAACCTGGTGTTCGCCTTGTCGACCTGGTTCTGGGTGTCCTGCGCGGCACTGTTCGTCGCAGGTGCGGCGGACATGATCAGTGTGTACATCCGCTCTTCGTTGATCCAGTTCGCCACGCCCGATGACATGCGCGGACGGGTCAGCGCGGTCAATATGCTGTTCATCGGTTCTTCGAACGAGTTGGGCGAGTTTCGCGCCGGCGTCAGTGCTACCGCGCTGGGCACCGTACCGGCGGCGCTGTTCGGCGCCATCAGTACCTTGGTGATCGTGGGGCTGTGGACGCGCTTGTTCAGGCCGCTCTGGACCATCGAGAACAACGAGCAGGCCCTGCCGGAACGTCAGAAGCAGCCAGGCTGATCAAGGCCTGGCGGCACCGCGCGGGGCGTTGCTGCGGAACCACTCTTGATTGGCTTTGAGCTCGGCACGCAGTTGGGCGACGAGTTCCGCGATGGCGCGGCTGTTGGACAGCGGCTGGGTATTCACGCCTACCATCAGCAGGTCGACCTGCCCACTGGCCGGGTCCGATACCTCGACTGTCATGGTGCCGCCGGGATTCAACGTGCAATGACAGCACAGCGGGGCAAAGCTGGCTTCGACAATGCGGCGCATTTCGTTGGTGGGAATCATGTCGCGGTTCTCCTGGCAATGTCATGACTGGAGACTTGTCGCAGCGGGTGTGCGCCGTCACGGGACTTGGAAGGCGCAGACACGCTTTACGCGTGGTCACGGCAGGCACACGGCGAGCGCTGCCTGCACAGGCTAACAGAGTCAGTCCTTGGTGCCATAGGGCGGATACGCGTCTGTGTCACCCGTCTCGTCGGATTGCTCGCTTTCAGGCTTCTTAGCAGGCTTGGGCGGATCGATCTGCGGATCGGCCAGATCGGGTGAGTCCGGGTCGAAACCCAGGTCGTCGTCGGGCTTGGTGTCGTTGCTCATAAATGCTCCTGTCGTTGGTGTACCACTCGGTGGGATGCCTCGGTGCAGCATCAGGCCACCCCTGGTGGAATCCCGTCCTTGTTGAAGTCCTTGAGCCGCTCCTTTTCTTCCGGTGTGGAATGGGCAGGCGTCTGGTCCTCGGTGTCCTCGGCGGGCGGTTGCTTGTCATCGGCCATGATCGGTTCCTGTCGGTGAGGGCTTCAAGACTGTGAGCCTGCCGACCGAGGCAGGGTTCCGTCCAATGTCACAACGGTCCCTGTAGGAGCGGTCAGTGGCCGCGAAAAGGGCACAGCGGTACGTCAGGCAGACCGCACAAACCCTTCGCGGCCGATGACCGCTCCTGCAGACGGCCATACACGTTGTGACGACGTCATCGTGAAACTTTCATCGAGGTCCGGGACTCAATGTGCAGCCGCGCTGATGCTGGGGCCGGTACCGTCCGACTTGCACTCCCGAGGAATACACGATGATCGCTCGCTGGCGCTGGGCCCTGGGTCAGATGACCAAACGCTTGTGGTTTCGCGCAAGTCTGTTTTCTCTGGCGGGCATCGCCACGGCGCTGATCGCCATCGTCTTCAAGGATTTCGTTCCCGCCGACCTGCCGACGCGGATCGGCGCCGATTCGGTCGACAAGATCCTGGCAATCATCGCCTCCAGCATGCTCGCAGTGACCACCTTTTCGCTCAGTACCATGGTCAGTGCCTACAGTGCCGCCAGCAGCGGCGTGACGCCTCGGGCGACCTCACTGGTCATGGAGGACACCACCACCCAGAACGCCCTGGCGACCTTCATCGGTTCCTTCCTGTTCAGCCTGGTCGGCATCATCGCCTTGAGCACCGGCGCCTATGGCGCGCAAGGGCGGGTGGTGCTGTTCGCCGTCACCATCGTCATGATCATCCTGATCGTCTACACCCTGCTGCGCTGGATCGATCACCTGTCGAAGCTCGGTCGCGTCGGCGAGACCATCGACCGTGTCGAAGCTGCGGCGCTGCAATCACTGAAGAACCGTGCGCAGTGGCCGTACATGGGCGCTGCGCCCTACCCTGTCGACCGGGCCCTGACGACGGCCGGTCACAGCGTGCACAGTGATCAGACCGGCTACGTCCAGCACATCGACGTCGCCGCGCTCGGTGTCCTGGCCGAGAAGCACGGGCTGCGCATCTATATGGAAGTGCTGCCCGGCGCATTCCTGCATCTGGGGGCGCCAATCGCCCGTCTCGTCAACGACGAGGAGGCCCAAACCGGGACCTCCGAAGCGCTCGCACCGGCCATCCGCGACGCCGTGACCGTCGGCCTGCGCCGCAGTTTCGAGCAAGACCCGCGCTTCGGCATTTCGGTACTGGCAGAGATCGCTTCACGCGCCCTGTCGCCGGCCACCAACGACTCGGGCACGGTGATCGACGTGATCGGCCGCGGAGTCAGGTGCCTGACCGCCTGGCACGTTCACGGCACAGTTGAGCACCAACCATCCGAGATCGACGCCAGTTGCCAACGCGTCTATGTACACGGCCTGCTGATGGCCGACCTGTTCGATGACTTTTTCACATTGGTGGCGCGCGACGGCGCAGGGCTTCTGGAAGTCGATATTCGCATGATCAAGGCGCTGATCAGCCTGAACGACATCAGCCCCGACGTGTTCGGCGCGCAATGCCGCCTGCACGCTCAGTGGCTGCTGAAGCGAGCAGAACTCGCCCTCACGCTGGATGAAGAAAAACAGCGATTGCATACCCTGGCCAAGCCGTTGCTTGACTGAACATGCCGCCGTCATCCCCCGTGCAATCCGCTGGACCCATGCCCCTGAACTTGTCCCCCACATCAGGGGCCTTAGTTGACACTGCACCTGCAGACAACGGCTGTTCAAACAGGAATCGATGATGAAGATAGCTTGCCTGGCGTGGGGATCACTCGTCTGGAAGCCCGGGGTATTACCGGTCTGCAGTCCGTGGCATGAAGATGGTCCGTCTTTTCCCATCGAGCTTTGCAGAGTGGGAGATGGCGGTGAGCTGGCCACGGCAATCTGCCTGAATTCACCCACCCGCCCTGCGCTCTGGGCCCTGCTGGACAGCGGCAGCCTCGAGCACGCGTGCGAGGCGCTGCGTGAACGTGAGCAGATCCCGCGCAGCCGCGACGACGGAATCGGCACTTTCATCCGCAGCGAAACGGATATAGGTGTGATTGCCAGATGGGCTCAAGTAAAAGAAGTGGACGCAGTGATCTGGACCGCCCTTCCTCCCCGCTTCGCTGGAATCGAGGCACGGGTGCCCAGCGTCGATAACGTGATCGATTATCTAACGGGATTGACAGGGGAAGTCAGGGAACACGCGAGAGAATACATAGAGCGACTGCCGCAACAAATCAATACGCCTTATCGAGAGGCAATCGAGAACTCGCTGGGCTGGAAAAGACAGATATAAGAGGAATAACATAGCCGCATTATTGCGGCACTTCCCGACCGTTCGACCGGCACCGAGCCTGGCGTCGAACGATCTGGAAGGAGCAGTGCTACACGACAGATCAGCGACGCAGGAAGCGGCTAACCAGTACGAACACCGCAGCGCCGATCGCCAACGAAGCGCCTGGCTTCTCCTTGACGAAAGCGGACACATTGTTCAAAGCGTCGCCATAGGTCTTGGTCAGTTGGCCAGCCGCTTCGCGACCTGCGCCTTCGGCTTGCAGGGAATGGTCACCGACCAGTTTGCCAACGACGCCTTGAGCCTTGCCAGCAATCTTCTCTGCTACGCCTTCGATCTGTTCGCTTTTCATGTGAGTCCCACCTTGATCAATATTGAGTGACAGTATTTAAAGTATGTAAGCGGAAAAGCTACGTACTTATTGCATCATCTTAGGGCGTTGCGTCCTGCAAATAGTTCCAACGTTATTTTCAACTTTCATCCTTGAAAGATTCCTGCGGACACTCCTCGGGTCAGGGACTCACGGCTTCGAGTGGCGCGCTGATCGACAGCGATCGCAGGTAATCGCCGAATCCTTCGCGGCAGCGGCAATCCAGACGTGCGCTGGTGGTTACGCAGTTCATGGAAGTCCACGTGATCGAAGCACCCGCCTCGTTCAGGTCCGCTACCAGATGGACGTCTTCGTGGGCTTTCAAAGGTTTGAAACCGCCCACCTGACGGTACGCCCGAGCGCTGACACCCATGTTGGCGCCGTGCACGTGCTTGTGGCCTTCGACAGGGGTATAGAGCGCGTCGTAGCGGGTGCGAACTTCTTCGGCGTGCAGCGACCAGTCATCGATCCGGACCGTGCCGCACACCGCGTCGGTCCGAAAGCGCAGCTGATCCACCAACCAGGTGGCGGGCACCACGGTATCCGCGTCGGTGAACGCGAGCCAGCGCGCGCCCTGCCCCAGCATCAGCTCGGCGCCCGCAGCGCGGGTACGACCGACATTGCAGTGGGATACGTCCAGGCTTTGCACCGGATAGCGGCTGACCACCCGTTGAGTCCCGTCGGTGCATTGATCCAACACGATGACTACGCAGACCTCTTCACCTGCCAAAGCCGGATGCTCACCCGCAATCAGCAACGACTCGATGCATTGGGCAACCACTGCTTCTTCATTATGGGCTGGGACAATGATTCCGATCATGGACAGTACCTGTCGTGGGGAGGCCGGCATCCGGCGGCTGTAAGTCTCTTGACCTATCTATCGCGCGTTCGTTGCAGATAGATACGACGGGTGGTAGTACGCTAAATGTTCATTCTTTTTTATCACTCGAACGCTTCCAGCCTATTCCCGTTGGTTGCCGGTCACAGGCAGTCACAAGACCGAGCGAATTAATGGCAGGCCACGGGATCAACCGAATCAGTAACCTTGATGAGGCAGGCAGCGATGAACACTCGAACGACCGGCGTGGGCTACCTGCACTGCATTGTGCTGCTGGCCCTGATCGTCTCGGGCTGGCAGCCAGTGGACCGGCAGACCTGGTTGATCGAAAACATCCTGGTACTGGTGGGGGCCGTGGCGGTATGGACCACTCGCAAGCAGTTTTACTGGAGCCGTCGATCGTGGATCATGGTGATCGGCTTCTTGTGCCTGCATGAGGTGGGTACGCACTTCACCTATCCCGAGGTGCCCTACAACTCAGCGATCTATCTGATCAGCGGTATGGACGTGAATGCGGCATTCGGCTGGGAGCGCAATCAATATGATCGCTTCGTCCACCTGGCCTATGGGCTGCTGCTGAGCTTGCCGTTACGGGAAATCGTCATCGAAAAATGTCATTTGAAGGGTGCGTGGGCGTCGCTGATCGCCTGGTCGCTGGTGCTCTCGACCTCGATGCTCTACGAACTGATGGAGTGGGCTGGGGCTGCGTACGCAGGCGGTGGAGACTCGGCCTTCGTCGGTGCTCAAGGCGACTTCTGGGATGCTCAGAAAGACATGGCCGTGGCCGCCGCGGGCTCGCTGGTGATATTGATCTGCCGCGGCCACGCCCTGCGCGACAAGGTTTCGGCACTGCGCGGCCGCCTGACGCCGAACTGATCCGGCGCGACGGTCAGTGCATCAGCACGTAACCCAGCATCTGCTTGGCCAGACGCCACGGCTGCCAGGCCGAGAAGTGGTCGAAGATCCTGCCGGAGTTGCCCATCACCCCCATGACGGTCACGTAGACGACGCCCTTCCTGATCAATCTCGATAGCTTCTTCTTGCTGTAGCGCAACAATCAGGACACCTGCACAAGTGGGGTTCACAACGTGGCATTTCTGCAGGAGCAGAAACGAAAAAGCCCCGCCAATGCGGGGCTTCACGATGTTTGGCGGGAAACCAGGGATTCGAACCCTGGAGACGCTATTAACGTCCGCCGGTTTTCAAGACCGGTGCATTCAACCACTCTGCCAATTTCCCGATGTCTTGCTGGTTGCTTTGCGGGCGCCATAATACCGTAATGAAACACGCTGTCAAACTCTGGATAGAGCGGCTGCACAGGGGTCTGATATGATCTTTGCATCTGAACGTTTCAGACGTGTTCAATCAAAGGAGTCTCGCCATGCGCGAACAGGATTATGCAGTTAATCAAGGCTCGCAGGTGCAGCAGCTAGAAGTTAGCCGCGTCCTGCGCAACACCTACGGCTTGCTGGCCCTCACCCTGGCTTTCAGTGGTGTGATGGCCTACGTCGCGCAGCAGATGCGCGTCGGCTACCCGAACATCTTCGTCGTGCTGATCGGCTTCTACGGGCTGTTCTTCCTGACCAACAAGCTGCGTGATTCGGCCTGGGGCCTGGTGTCCACCTTCGCCCTTACCGGCTTCATGGGCTTCCTGCTCGGCCCGATCCTCAATCGTTACCTGGGCATGCAGGGCGGCGCCGAAGTGGTCAGCTCGGCGTTCGCGATGACGGCGCTGGTGTTCGGCGGCCTGTCGGCCTACGTGCTGATCACCCGCAAGGACATGAGCTTCCTGGGCGGCTTCATCACCGCAGGCTTCTTCGTGCTGCTGGGTGCGGTGCTGGCGAGCTTCTTCTTCCAGATCGCCGGCCTGCAACTGGCGATCAGCGCCGGCTTCGTGCTGTTCTCGTCGGTGTGCATCCTGTTCCAGACCAGCGCGATCATCCACGGTGGCGAGCGCAACTACATCATGGCTACCATCAGCCTGTACGTGTCGATCTACAACCTCTTCGTGAGCCTGCTGCAGCTGTTCGGCATCATGGGTCGCGACGACTGATCCACGGCTTTGAAGTCGAAGCCCGCCTCGTGCGGGCTTTTTCTTGTCTGCAGCTCACAGAGTCTGCGCAAAAAACCGTTTTGCCGCGTCGACGACGCGCCGTAGAATCGCGCTCTTTTTCCAAGAGCCATCGCGCGCTCGTTTTTCGGAGCCCTTGCCATGACCGCCCCATTGCCGCCCAGCGACGAATTGATCCTGGGCCTGGAAGACCGTCCCCGGCCATTGCTGGGCCTGCTTGCCGCCCTGCAGCATCTGCTGGCGATCATCGTGCCGATCGTCACGCCGGGTCTGTTGATCTGCCAGGCGCTCGGCGTCAGTGCCCGTGACACCAACATGATCGTCTCGATGTCGCTGGTCATCTCGGGTATCGCCACGTTCGTGCAGTGCCGTCGCATCGGCCCATTCGGCGCGGGCCTGCTGATCGTGCAAGGCACCAGCTTCAACTTCGTCGGGCCGCTGATTGCCGGTGGTGCATTGATGGTTCAACAGGGCACACCGGTAGAGGCGGTGATGGCGGCCATCTTCGGCGTGGTCATTGCCGGCTCGTTCGTGGAAATCGGCATTTCGCGGATTCTGCCCTTCGTCAAACGACTGATCACTCCCTTGGTCACCGGCATCGTGGTGTTGATGATCGGCCTGACCTTGATCAAGGTCGGCCTGATCAGCATGGGCGGCGGTTTCGGCGCCATGGCCAACGGCACCTTCGCCAACGGCGAAAACCTGATGCTGTCTGGCCTGGTACTGGCGATCATCGTAGTGCTCAATCGGATTCCGGTGACGTGGATGCGCAGTGCGGCCATCGTCATCGCATTGGCCATGGGATACGCGCTCGCCGGTTACCTGGGTCGATTGGACTTCACCGGCATGCATCAGGCCGCGCTGTTCCAGGTGCCGACGCCTCTGCATTTCGGGCTGGGCTTCTCATGGGCATTGTTCATTCCGATGCTGGTGATCTACCTGGTGACGTCTTTGGAAGCCATCGGTGACGTAACGGCTACCAGCAAGGTGTCGCGCCAACCTGTCGAAGGTCCACTGTGGATGCAGCGCATCAAGGGCGGCGTCCTGGTCAACGGTGTCAACTCGATGCTGGCCGGGTTGTTCAATACCTTCCCCAGCTCCATCTTCGCCCAGAACAACGGCGTGATTCAGCTCACCGGCATCGCCAGCCGACACATCGGCGTGTGGATCGCGGCGATGCTGATTCTGCTTGGCCTGTTCCCCACCGTCGCCGGAGTGATCCAGGCGGTGCCCGAGCCGGTGCTCGGTGGTGCGGCCATGGTGATGTTCGGCGCGGTGGCTGCGTCGGGTATCAATATCCTCGCCAGCGTCGACCTCGATCGCCGGGCACTGTTGATCATCGCGGTGTCGCTGGCGCTGGGCCTGGGTGTGGCCCAGGTGCCGGAATTCCTGGCGCACATGCCGGGCGCGCTGCGCAACGTGCTGGAATCGGGCGTGGCCACCGGGGGTATCTGCGCGCTGGTGTTGAACTGGTTCCTGCCGGCCGCGCCTGCGGCTCGCCAGTAAACCGCGCTCGCTTAGAGGTCGAAGCGGTCCACGGCACGCCGACGTTCGTTGTCGTCGCGCATGTCGTAGGCCGCCGTGGTCTGGATATTGGTGTGGTGCGCCAGTTTCTGGGCGATCGACAGGTCGTGCTCCTCGATCACCCGGGTGATGAACGAGCGGCGGAAATCGTGGGGCATGATCTTCACGCCGACCTGAGCACCGCGCTGCCGGGCGATGTAATAGATGGCGTGTTTGGTGATGCGCTCGCGCGTGATGTGCGCGCCGCGGCGGATTCGGTTGAAGAGGAAGTCGTCGTCCGCCTGACCGGCCGGCAGTTGGCTGCGGCGGAACGCCAGCCAGGTCTGCAAGTGGGTAAAGGCCCAGCTGGGCGCGTACTTGATCAGCTCCTTGTTGCCCTTGCCCACGACCCGCAGGCTGCGCTCGGCGAAGTCGACCTGGGTCAGGTCCAGGTTGACCGACTCCGACTTGCGCATGCCCGAGCCGTACAGAATGGCGATCACAGCCGCATCGCGCAGGCCCTGGGGCCGCGGATCGCTGGCGCAGACTTCCATCAGGTCGCGGATCAGACTGCGCTTGAGGTTGCGACCATTGCCCAGGCGCGTGCCCTGCATGGGCTTGACCGAGCGGATCTTGAGCAGGTGATCCTGGTCGATTAGGCTCAGCCGCCAGGCTTCGTTCATGACACCGCGCACGGCATTGACGTAGAGCGAGGTGGTGTTGGGCGCATAACCGTCTTCGCGCAGCGCGGCCACCAGCGAGGTGACATGCCCCGGCTCGAGCAGATGCCAAGGGACCTCGCGGATATCGGCGTCCTCGAAGCCGAGGCGGTCGGCGGCGTCCTGCAATACGTATTGCATGGTCGTACGGCTGGACGGCATCAGCCGGGCGAGGTATTGCAACAGAGGGTTTTGCAGATCAGACAAACCGTGGGGATCCTTTAGAGCGTCGAGGTGAACGCCGAACATTCTAACACCCGCATCCCTGCCTGACCTGCCCGCCGTCACCCGGTCGGGTGTGATCAGAAGTTGTCGCGCAGTGCCTGCAGGCCGCCTTGATAGACGCCGTCGAAGATTTCCACGGCCTCGGCGTCGGAGATACCTGCCGGGGTGAATCGACCGCCCCACTCCACGCGACTGTTGCCGGCGTCCACTTCGATCACCTTGAGGGTGGCGAGGTAGTCGGTCACCGGGAACGGACCTTCGATGATCGAATAACTGTAGGTACGCGCGGCATTGTCGTAGCTTTCCAGGCACTCGACGATGACCGTGCCATCCACTGTGGTCAGGTGACGCAACCGGCCGTGTTCCTGGGCCTCGCTGTGCTGGATCATCGGCAGCCACTGGGCCAGGGAATTGAATCCGGCCACCAGGTTCCAGACCTGATCGGCCGATGCCGGAATGTCGATGCTCGCTTGCGTGCTTGCCATGTCATGGCTCCTGTCGATGAGGTGGGGTACAACGGTAGCGAGGGTTCGAGTGCGCAGCAAGCCGATAGTGCATTCGTTCTTGCCTTCGATGGTGCCGCCAGCGCGGCCGGGGCAGCGCACCGGGCTGGGGCGCGAGCAACGGAAACATGGCGTCGAAGCGTTGTCCCATACAAGCCAACCCGGCCGGAACCCGTTCGTCGAAGGGGCGTTTGCAGCGTCATGAGAATCATCGAAAAGACCGGCGCCCAAGTGCGCACCCTCTCCCCTGCGGAGCAGCAGTTGGTGACCGAGTTCGCCGAAGGCCGCAGCGAAGGTCCGAAGCTGCTGCAGGCCAACCAGTGGCTGATGAAGGTCCGCACCCAGGGCCAGTGGCTGGCGTGCGATTGCCGGCCCGGCACGCTGCCGGTGATGAACGTGACCCTCAACAGCAGTACCGGCACCCTGTTCCTGAAGAACAACCCTGGTACGGCCGAGCACGCACCAGGCTGCCCGTTCATCCATGACGAGCGCGAAAACCCGTCGGTGCGTGGGGACGACGCGCCACTGCCTGCCGCCTGGCTGCCGCCTGACGTACCGCTCAAGCTGATAGGTGATTTTCGCGCACCTGCTGCGCCGGGCGCTCCGGCGAACGCGCTGGCAGCGAGCCAGCGTCGGGAACAGCATCGGTTGCTGTCGTTGCTGCTGACCTTCATCGAAGCCTCCGGGCTCAACGTGTATGCCACGCACTTGAAGAAGGATCTGAGCCGCCAGTTCTCCGATCTGCGCGCCGTGGCCACGCGTTACCCGCTGATCGATCGGGTACCGGCGAGCAATTATCTGGAAACCCGCATCGACATGAAGCACATGATGATGCTCAAGTCGCGCCTGAAGGATTCCACCGCGTTCATCGGGCAGCGTCGCTACGGGCTGTTGCTCGATTGCGTGGCAGATGTGGTGGGTCGTAAGGTGATCACCGACCGCAGCAGCGCCGGGTTCGACTTTCAGGGTCATCATCTTTTGTGGGGCGGGGCTCGCAGCAGCGGGCCGTTGTTGGCACTGGCGCTGTACTCGCCGGCCACCGCTGGCAGCCAGTTCTACGAGATGGTCCATGTGGCCACGGTGCCGGTACTGACCCGCGGGCATCTGTTCCCGGTGTTCCGCGACGAGGAGCGGGAGCCATTGAAGATGCTGGTGTCGCTGATCGACTGGATGGCCAGCAAGGGCGTCAAGGTGGTGATGCGCCGACCGGTGATCGGCGCCATGGTGATGGATGAGCTGGTGCTCAGTTCGGACCTGGACCGCGTGCTGTCGGTCTCGCTGATGAAGGAGCCGCTGGGCCCGGAGCCCAGCTCCGAGACCTTCAAGCGTCTGGCCGACTTCAAGAGTCTGGACACCTTCCGCAAGTACGTGGCCGGTTTCTTCATGCGCGAGCGGGATTGACCGTCGGTAGCGGATTCGCTGCTAGCGGCGCAGTTGCCAGAGCAAGGCGATATCTCGGGCGCGAGCGCTGAGCAGCTCACCTGCATCGCTGCAGGCCTGCTCCAGGGTCATCGGCCCGGAGGCCAGGGAAAAGGCGGCGCCGATCCCGTGGTTGTAAAGCTCTTGATAGCCCTCGCCCAGCGTGCCGGCCAACACCACCACCGGGACGCCTGCGTCGCGCGCGAGGCGCGCGACACCGAAGGGCGTTTTTCCGCGCAGGGTCTGCGCATCGAAGCGCCCTTCCCCCGTGATCACCAGATCGGCACCTTCCACAGCCTGGGCGAGGCCTACCAATTGCGCCACGACTTCGACGCCTGGGCGGAACGAGGCGTCGAGAAACGCCTTGGCCGCGAAGCCCATGCCGCCGGCCGCTCCGCATCCCGGCAGGTTGCGGTGATCGTGGCCCAGAAGTGGTGCGCAGTGATCGGCAAAGTGGTCCAAGGCCTTGTCCAGGGCCACTACCTGTTCCGGCGTGGCGCCCTTCTGTGGGCCGAAAATATGGGAGGCGCCGTGTGGGCCGCACAAGGGGTTGTCGACATCGGCTGCGACTTCGAACTGCACCTCGGCCAGGCGCGGATCGAGACCGCTGATATCGAGCGCGCTCAGGTTCGCCAATGCCAGCCCACCACGGGGCAAGTCGGCGCCTTGGGCGTCGGTCATACGCAAACCCAGCGCGCAGAGCATGCCGGTACCCGCGTCATTGGTGGCGCTGCCGCCAATGGCGAGAATGACGCGCCGCGCGCCGGCTTCCAGCGCGGCAGCAATCAGCTGCCCGGTGCCATAGGTGCTGCTGGTGCAGGCATCGCGCTGCTGCCGTTCGAGCAACTGCAATCCGCTGGATTCGGCCATCTCGATGATTGCGGTACGTTCGGCCGACAGCCAGCCCCAATGCGCTTCGGTGGGCTGTCCCAGGGGGCCTTCCACGGTGAGGCTGCGCAGCTCGCCCTGACAGGCGGCCATGATGGCCTGCATGGTGCCTTCGCCGCCATCGGCCATGGGCCGTTCGACGAGTTGCGCATCGGGGAGCGCCTGGCGCAGTCCGCGGGCAATGGCCGAAGCCACATCGGCGGCGCTGAGGCTGTCCTTGAATGAGTCAGGTGCGATAACGATCTTCATGGCCGTTCTCCAGTTCTTGTACGTCCATGCTGCCAGTTTCACCGCGCCGGCGCGACTCCCGCAGGAGCGGTCATCGGCCGCGAAAGGCGTGATGCGGTGTGGCTGGTACACGGCGGTGCCCTTTTCGCGGCCGCTGACCGCTCCTACGCAGAGTGGTGTCGGGCTTGACCTTCCCATGATGGGAAGGGTCAAAGTCGAGGCTTGGAATGGAAGAAGGAAGTGGGCATGGCGGCGAATGAAGGAGCGATCGAGCTGGGCATTCAGGGGATGACCTGTGCGTCCTGCGTGGGTCGGGTCGAGCGGACACTGAGCAAGGTGGCCGGGGTGACGGCGGTGGCGGTCAACCTGGCCACCGAGCGCGGCCGGGTGGAAGGCGATAGCGCGCTGGACGTGCAGGCACTCATCGCCGCCATCGACAAGGCTGGCTACAGCGCCAGACTGATCGAACACACCGGCGAGGAGCTTGATCGAGCCAGCCAGGAACACCTGGACGACGCCACCCGCCTGCGGCGCGACCTGCGCGGGTCGGTAGCGCTGTCGCTGCCGGTAGTGATACTGGAAATGGGCACGCACCTGATACCCGGTTTTCACGCCTGGCTCGACCAGCACCTCGCTCAGCAGAGTAACTGGCTGCTGCAGTTCGCCCTGACCACCTTGGTGCTGCTCATCTGTGCCAAACGCTTCTACGTCAAAGGCGTCCAGACGTTGCTGCGCGGTGCGCCGGACATGAACTCGCTGGTCGCGGTGGGCACCCTCGCCGCCTACGGCTTTTCCCTGGTATCGACGTTCGCGGCCCACGTGCTGCCCCCTGGCACGGCAACGGTCTACTATGAAGCGGTGTGCGTGATCATCTGCCTGATCCTGCTGGGTCGCACCTTGGAAGCCCGCGCCCGTGGCCGTACTTCCCAGGCGATCAAGCGCCTGCTGAACCTCCAGCCACAGACCGCCTGGGTGCAACGCCAAACCGGGCTGATGGAAGTCCCGCTGGCGCAGTTGGTGCAGGGTGACGTGGTGCAAGTGCGCCCCGGCGAGCGGATCGCGGTGGACGGCACCGTCGTAGCAGGCGACAGCTTCGTCGACGAATCGATGCTCACGGGCGAACCCATGCCGGTCCGCAAGGTGCGCAACGACAACGTCGTCGGTGGCACGCTGAACCAGAACGGCACGCTGCAGATACAGGCGACCGCGTTGGGCAGCGCCAGCCTGCTCGCCCGTATCGTCGCCATGGTCGAACAGGCTCAGGGTAGCAAGTTGCCGATCCAGGCGCTGGTTGACCGGGTGACGCTGTGGTTCGTGCCGGTGGTCATGGCTCTGGCGCTGGCCACTTTCGTTGGTTGGTACTGGCTGGGCCCTCAGCCCGCGCTGGGCATGGCGCTGGTGCATGCCGTGGCAGTGCTGATCATCGCCTGTCCCTGTGCGATGGGCCTGGCAACGCCCACCTCGATCATGGTCGGCACCGGTCGCGGTGCCGAACTGGGCATTCTGTTTCGCAAGGGCGAGGCGCTACAGCGGCTCAAGGAGGCCCGCGTGGTCGCACTGGACAAGACCGGCACGCTAACCGAAGGCCAGCCGCGCCTGACCGACCTGCAGCTTGCACCTGGCTTCACCCGCGATCGGTTGCTGCCCCTGCTGGCAGCGGTCGAGGTTTTTTCCGAGCATCCGCTGGCCCTGGCCATCGTGGCGGCGGCACAGGAGGAACAGCTGACCTGGCCTCAAGCGCGGGACTTCCAGGCGCACACCGGCTACGGCGTAAGCGCCACGGTGGATGAGCAAAACGTGGCAATCGGTGCCGAGCGCTACATGGCGCAACTGGGTGTGGATACCGCGCCGTTCGCCAGCGCCGCACACGCGCTGGCCGAACACGGCAAGACCCCACTGTATGCCGCAGTGGATGGCCACCTGGCTGCAGTCATCGCCGTGGCAGACACCCTTAAGCCCTCTACCCAGGCTGCGATTCAGACGCTGCATGCCCTGGGCCTGAAAGTCGCGATGATCTCAGGGGATGACCGCCGCACCGCCCAGGCCATCGCCGCCCAATTGGGCATCGATCAGGTGGTGGCCGAGGTGCTGCCCAAGGGCAAGGTGGACGCCGTTCAGGCCCTGCAGCGCGAGTATGGCCTGACGGTCTACGTAGGCGACGGCATCAACGATGCGCCGGCGCTGGCCCAGGCCGATGTCGGCATTGCCGTGGGCAGTGGCACGGACATCGCCATCGAGGCGGCGGATGTGGTGCTGATGTCGGATAATCTGGGCTCGGTGGCCACCGCCATCGCGCTGTCGACGGCGACGCTGAACAACATTCGTCAGAACCTGTTCTGGGCCTTCGTCTACAACGCTGCCCTGATCCCCGTGGCTGCGGGGCTGCTCTACCCGATCAACGGGCTGACCCTGTCGCCGCAATTCGCGGCGGGGGCCATGGCCTTGTCGTCGGTTTTCGTGCTGGTCAATGCGCTGCGTCTCAAAGGCTTTCAGCCGCCCGCCGCGCGGTCATAGGTGCTGCCGGTCGATGCCATTGGCCGCACGCAGGATATCCGCCATGACCGCAAGGGCGATTTCGGCGGGTGTCTTGCTGCCCAGGTTCAGACCGATGGGTGCATGGATACGCTGCTGTGCATCGGCGTCCAGACCGCCGATGCGCTGAAGGCGCTCGAAACGCTTTTCACTGGTGCGCATCGAGCCCATGGCACCGATGTAGAAGGCTGGTGTGCGTACCGCTTCGAGCAGGGTCAGGTCGTCGAGTCGAGGGTCGTGGGTCAACGCCACCACGGCTGTCGCCGAATGGCAGCCGCCTTCGGCGATGAACACCGCGGGCAAGACTTCATGGACCTGCACGCCTGGCAGGTCGAGACGGGCCAGGACTTCGGGGCGTGGTTCGCAGAGGATCACTTCGTAGCCCAGGCTCAAGGCGAACCCGGCACAGAACTCGGCCACCGGCGACAGGCCGGCCAGGATCAGGCGCTGTACGGCGCCGATGCGGATGCGGATTTCTTCATCGCTCACCAGCACCCGCGCATCGCCCATGCTCCCGGGGCTAATGCTGCGTTGATCGCTTCCGGGTACGACCTGGCGAGCCACCAGCTGGCCGCCGGCGAAGGCGTGTTCCACCTGCTGCAGGTGCTCCCGCGTCGCGTCGCCGGGCGAGAGGTATTCCACCAGCACATCCAGAACGCCGCCGCAGGGCAGCGCCATGGTCGGCGCCAGGCCGCCGTCGCCGTAGCGCACCACCTGATTGACCGGCGTGAAAAATCCGGCGGCGACGCGCTCGAGAAAATCGTCTTCCACACAGCCACCCGACAACGAGCCGCAATGTTCGCCATTATCCAGAGCGACCAGCATCGCCCCCGGCCCGCGTGGCGCCGAACCGAAGGTCGACAATACCGTGCACAGCCATACGCCCCGGCCCTGGCCAAGCCAGGCCTGGGCCTGTTGTATGACTTGCAGATCAAGCTGCTTCATCGATGGACACCCGTCATGATCCTGCGCAATTCCCCGGCGCCCTGCCCTGCGGCGCTGCTCTGGTGCAACAGACCGCAGGCAGGGGGCAATAGTTTTCCGGGTATGGCGAAAGCACGGCGGCCATCCTTGCAGGCGCCTGACCGCAGCCGGGCACTTGCATCACTGCCCGTACGACTAGGAACCGCGATAGGTGCTGAAGCCGTAGGGGCTGAGCAGCAACGGGATGTGGTAGTGCTGCTCGGTGTTCTTGACCTCGAAGATCACCGGAATTTCCGGGAAGAACGTGTCATGGCCAACCTTGCGGTAATAGTCGCCGGTCTTGAACACCACGCGGTATTCGCCCGCAGCGAACGGGCGCTGCTCTGGGAACAGCTCGGCGATGCGCCCTTGCTCGTTGGTAACGCCCTTGCCCAGTGCTTGCCACTGGTTGCCCTGATGCTGCTCCAGGGTCACTTCGATACCGGCCGAGGGTACGCCGGTTTCCAGGTTCAGTACGTGGACGCTCAGGGGATTGGCAGCCATCGCCAGGCCGGACAGCGAGGCCAGGCTGATGGCCAGAAGAGTCTTTTTCAACATGGTGCAGCGCTCCTTCAAGGGTGAGTGGCCAGACCGACGGATTCGGTGGCCTTGATTGCACAGGCTTCGTCCTGCTCGGCGCCGCCGGCGCCGGCAATGCCAACGGCGCCAACCAACTGCGTGCCCTCGTAGACCGGCACGCCGCCGCCAAGCAACAGCAACTGCCCCAGGGAAGTCAGGTTGGCGGCTTCGGGGTTGTTGCGGGCGCGCTCGGCAAAGGCCCGGGTCGAGGTCTTGGTCGAGAGTGCGGTGTAGGCTTTCAACCGCGCCGCTTCGGTGTTGTGCGGGCCCACCGCGTCGCCGCGCTGCTGGACGATGACGTTGCCGCCACGGTCCAGGACCGCCACCGCGGCCACGCAGCCACTGCCGTTGGCCAGTCGCTGGGCGGTTGCCAGGTCCAGGTCCGGATGCTGGGCCAGCGCAGCATGGGCTTGCGTGGCCAGCAGGCAGCTCAGGGTGAATGTCATGCAAAGGGCTTTCATCGGGCTTCTCCGTGATCAGTGGCAACCACGTTAACAAGCCCGCCCCGACAGAACCCCGTCGCAGGGATTACAACTTTGTAATAGGCAATCGGGCGGCGGAGGCCTAGCCTATGCGCGGGTACAGGAGCTGAACGATGCGTGTGTTGCTGGTTGAAGATGAAGCGAAAACGGCGAACTTTCTCGCCAAGGGGCTGGGTGAATCCGGCTTTTCGGTAGACGTGGCGCTCAATGGGCTGGATGGACGCTATCTGATCGAACAACAGGCTTATGACCTGGTGATTCTCGATGTGATGCTGCCCGGCCTGAACGGCTGGCAACTGCTCAAGCTAATCCGTCAGCGAGGCGCGACACCGGTGCTGTTCCTGACCGCCAAGGACGCCATCGAAGACCGCGTGCGCGGGCTGGAGCTGGGCGCCGACGACTACCTGGTGAAGCCGTTCGCCTTCGCCGAGCTGCTGGCGCGGGTGCGCACGCTGTTGCGTCGGGGCGCGGTACGCGAGGTCGAGCACTACCAGGTGGCCGATCTGGAAGTGGACGTGCTGCGCCGTCGAGTCAGCCGCGGTGGACAGCGCATCAGCCTAACCAACAAGGAGTTCGCCTTGCTGCACATGCTGATCAGCCGGCCCGGCGAGGCGCTCTCGCGCACATTGATCGCGTCCCAGGTGTGGAACCTGAATTTCGACAGCGACACCAACATGGTCGAGGTAGCGATACGCCGCCTGCGCGCCAAGGTCGACGACCCATTCATCCCCAAGCTGATCCATACCGTGCGCGGCGTCGGGTATCGGCTGGAGCACCAGGATGAGTGAACGCCGCCATTCCCTGGCCTGGCGGCTGGCGCTGGCCGTGGCGGTGGTCTGCACGCTGGCGATGAGTGCGGTCGCGGTGTTTCTGTACCGTTCGCTGGCGGCTGAAATTGCCTACCGCGACGACCTCGCCCTGCTGGGTCGGCTCGAGCAGGTCCGCACTCTGCTCCACGACAGCGACAGCCTGGGCGCCCTGCAGCAGCGCCCTCAGTTGTATCAGAACATGCTTGGCAATCAGGAGAGCGTGCTGCGCGTGCGCCGCGCCGATGGCAGCCTTGTGTTCGAAATCAACCCCCATGGCGAAACACTGCGCGATCCGCCGCGCATCGCTGTGGGTCAGCAACCAAGCCGGGCCGACATTCGTCAGGACCGTAACGCCTTGTTGCTGGCCGGTGACGCGGTCGGTCCGGCAGGCGAAGCGCTGACGGTGATGGTCGGCAAACGCCTGCACGAGCGCGAAGCGATCCTGGCCAGTTATCGGCTGCGTCTGTACCTGGCCGTGGCGGCGGGGGCATTGCTGGCCTGGATCATCGGTCTGCTGCTGGTACGGCGGGCCCTGACGCCCCTGCGCGATATGGCCGACGCGCTGGCCCTCATCGACCTGCGCAATCTGCATCGACGGCTCGCCGATACCGCCGCGCCCCTGGAATTGCAGGCGCCCATCCAGGCGCTCAACGGCATGCTGGCGCGGCTCGAACAGGGTTTCGAACGGCTCTCACAATTCTCGGCCGATCTGGCCCACGAAATTCGTACCCCGCTGCACACGCTGCTGGCCAGCACGGGTCAGGCCCTCAACCAGCCTCGTAGTCCGGATGAATACCGTGAATTGCTGGGTTCCAACATCGAGGAGTACGAGCGTCTGAACCGCATGGTGGAAAACCTGCTGTTCCTGGCCCGTGCCGACCACGGGCAGCGCCCGGTGCACCTGCAGGCCATCGACCTTGCTCATCTGGGCGAAGAACTGTGCGACTACTTCCAGCTGCTGGCCGATGAGCGCGGAGCATGCCTGGAGCATTCGCTGCACGGGACGTTGAACACCGACCTGCAACTGCTGCAACGGGCCTTGGGCAATCTGCTCGCCAACGCGGTGCGCCACGCCCGCACCGGCACGACTGTGCGGTTGAGCCGACACGATGACGGGGCGTTCGTGCGCCTGTGCGTACGCAACGAAGGTGACACCATCGCGCCTGAGCATTTGCCGAGGTTGTTCGATCGCTTTTTCCGCATCGACCCAGCGCGCACCGAGCCCGGCGACTCAGGTGGCCTGGGGTTGGCCATCGTGCAATCGATCATGACGTTGGTGAATGGCAAGGTGAGTGCGTCCAGTAGTGACGGCGTGACGACTTTTACTTTGAGCTTCCTGAATGCAGGCGCTGTACGGCTTGATTCCAACCCTGATAGCGACCCTTCATCGGTGTGATTGAAAAAATCTCTGAGCAATCCGGTTCGCAGCGCGGTCGATTGAATTAGTGGTTACAAACCCTATCCCGCAACCTGTACCAGGAGATTTCAAATGGCCGTTGCCAATGTGAAACAGGAACTCAAGACCGTATCGTCCGTCAAGGCCAAGGCCGAAAAAGGCGAAGGCGCTCGCTTGCAGAACCAAGCCGAGGTTGGTCAGGAACTGGCAGTGCTGCTGTCTGACGTCTTTGCGCTGTACTTCAAAACCAAAAACTACCACTGGCACATGAAAGGCTCGCATTTCCGCGATTACCACCTGCTGCTGGAAGAGCAAGCCACTCAGATCTACGCCATCACTGACCTGATCGCCGAGCGCGCCCGCAAGATCGGCGAGCCGACTGTCCGCTCGATGGAGCAGATGGTGCAACTCAAGCGTCTGGCCAGCAGCGAAGCTGCCGACCTGTCGCCGGAAGACATGCTGACCGAGCTGCATCACGACAACCAGTCCCTGGCTGCCTACATGCGCACTACCCACGGCGTCACTGACGAAGCCAACGACCTGTCCACCACCAGCCTGCTGGAAGAGTGGATCGACCAGGCGGAAGAGCGCGCCTGGTTCCTGGGTCAAACCGTCGGCAAGTGATTGCGACGATGCAACTGTGAGGCCGGCAGCGCCCTGTTGCCGGTCATTCAGTGAGCGTGAGCGTGGTCGGGTGCATTCAGTGCCCTGGCCACGGCGTTTACCTCCAGCGTTTCTTCCTCTCCCTGTGCATTCTTGATCTTCAGGGTCAATGGCACCGTATCACCCTCTTTCACCTGCTTGACCAAGCCCATCAACATCACGTGATAGCCGTTGGCATCGAACACGACCGGTTCGCCGGCGGGCAGACTGACTTCGTCCACCGGCAACATGCTCATCACGTCGCCTTTCATGGTCGACTGGTGGATCTGCGTGTCCTTGGCAGCCGGTGACTGCACGCTGAGCAAGGTGCTGTCCGAATCCGCCGTCAGCGTCATGAATGCGCCGGTAGCCGGCTGGCCTGGAACCGTGGCACGCGCCCAGGCATCTTCCACGGTGGTTTGGGCCATGGCATAGCCGGAGAGGCTCAGGGCGACTGCCAGGAAGGTGGATTGGCGCAGGGCTTTCAATGTGGCAGCAGGTTTCATCAGCAGACTTCCATTACGGTGAGCAGATCCTCGGCGCACTCTTGTGCGGTGAGGGAATGGGACAGACCCAGGCGCAGCACGCCTCGGGAGTCGTAGACGTAACTGGTCGAGGTATGGGAGATGGTGTAGGTATCCCCTACCGGGACCTTTTCGTAGAACACCTTGAACTCCTTCGCCACCTCGGCGGTTTGTTCAAGCGTACCGCGCAGGGCCACGAAGGTGGGGTCGAAGAGTTTGACGTAGGCGTCGAGCACTTCCGGCGTGTCGCGTTCGGGGTCCAGGGTGATGAAGATCACCTGCAGGCGGTCACCGTCGCGGCCCATGAGTTTCTTGGCCTGGACCGCACGCGCCAAGGTGGTCGGGCAGACGGCCGGGCACTGGGTGAAACCGAAGAACACCATGGGCATCATGCCGCGGAAGCTGGACAGGGTCTTTTCGTTGCCCTGCGGGTCCTTGAGCCGGAAGGTGCGGCCAAGGATCTCGTTGCTCAGGTCCTTGCCGTACTTGAACGACAGCGTATTGCTGTCGCCACATCCGGCCAGCACACCGAGACCGAGAATGCCCATGCCGGCGAGTACTCGGCGGCGGGTCGGGAAATCGTTCATGCCATATCGCCCTCTGAAGAGGGCCGCAGTTTAAGGTCCACAGCGGCGCTTGGGCACTGCAACCTGTCACATTTTGTTTAATCGCGGACGGTCAGGCCTACCGTGCCATGCCCTTCACGGCCGATGACCGCTCCTACGGATGCACGCTGATCGTGTAGGAGCGGTCCGTGGCCGCGAAAAGCCCCCTCGGTCGCTCTGGCCTCTACCTAGAAAACCGACCAGCCGATCCGCTCGCTGAGCAGCTCCAATGCAGCCATGCCGGCCAGCGAGTTGCCGGCAGGGTTGAGTTCCGGGGACCAGACGCACACCGTGAACTGCCCCGGCACCACCGCGACGATGCCGCCGCCTACCCCGCTCTTGCCGGGCAACCCGACGCGGTAGGCGAAGTTGCCCGCCTCGTCGTACAGCCCACTGGTGGCCATGATCGAGTTGACCTGCTGGGTCTGGCGCCGGGTCAGTACCTGCTCGCCACTGTGTTTGCAGTAGCCGTCGTTGGCCAGGAAACAGAAAGCCCGGGCCAGATCGACGCAGTCCATGCGCAACGCGCAGTGGCTGAAATAGCTGCGCAGCACCGCCTCGACGTCGTTGTGGAAGTTGTCGAACGACTTCATCAGGTAAGCCATGGCCGCATTGCGCGCCCGGTGCTGGTATTCCGATTCCGCCACCCGGCCATCGACGATCACCTGAGGGTTGCCCGACAACCGCCGCGCCAGGTCGCGCATCGACAGCGCAGGAGCGGCGAAGCGCGACTGGTTGATGTCGCAGATCACCAGCGCACCGGCGTTGATGAACGGGTTGCGCGGCCGACCCCGTTCGAACTCCAGCTGCACCAGGGAATTGAACGGCTGCCCGGACGGCTCGTGACCCAGTCGCTGCCAGATGTCTTCACCCGAGTGGCCGATCGCCTGGACCAGGCTGAACACCTTGGAAATACTCTGAATGGAAAACGGCGTGTGGGCATCGCCGGCGCTGAACACTTCACCATCGTTGCCGTACACGGCAATACCCAGTTGCGCGGCGGGTACATCGGCCAACGCCGGAATGTAATCGGCCACCTTGCCTTGTCCGATCAGAGGGCGGACGGCATCCAGTATTTCAACCAAAAGCGCTTGCATCGGGCTACTCGCATCAAGGGATCAAGCCGTAGACGGCGGCACTTGCAAACGCATCACAGATCCGCTGTGCATGAGAGTGGCGGTATATCCGCCGGACCGCAGTGCACCCTTCGCGGGCAGAGGGCTCGCCGCCCGCCCCGCTCCCACAAGGTGCGGTGGCGATCCTGTGGGAGCGGGCTCTGCCCGCGAAGAAGTCAACGCGGTGCATCTGCTGATCCGCGGTGCGCCCTTCGCGGGTAGAACCCGCTCCCACAGGGTCCACATTGCACTCACGTTCACCACCACACCTTGTGGGAGCTGGGCGGGCGGCGAGCCCTCTGCCCGCGAAGAAGTCAATGCGGTGCATCTGCTGGACCTCTCAGCGATAACCCCGCGCCTGCAGGTCGAACAGTTCGGCATAACGCCCCGCCTGGGCCATCAGTTGTTCATGGTTGCCGCGCTCCAGCACCCGGCCCTGTTCCAGGACCACAATATGGTCGGCATTGCGCACACTCGAGAAGCGGTGCGAAATCAACAGGGTCATGCGGCCCTTGGCGTACTCGCGGAAATGCTCGAACACCGCCGCTTCGGCGCTGGCGTCCAGTGCTGCGGTGGGCTCATCGAGAATCAGAATGTCGGCATCGCGCCGCATGTACGCCCGGGACAGCGCCAGCTTCTGCCATTGCCCACCGGACAGCTCCTGCCCACCCGCAAACCAGCGCCCCAACTGAGTGGCATAGCCGTGCTCCAGACGCTCGATAAACGGCTCGGCCGTACCCTGCACCGCCGCCTCGCGCCAGCGCTGGGGGTTATCGAACGCACGGGTGTCACCCACCCCGAGGTTTTCCCCGACGCTGAACTGATAGCGGATGAAATCCTGGAAGATCACGCCGATACGCTGACGCAGCGCCTCTTCCTGCCAGTCCTGCAGATCGCTGCCATCGAGCAGGATGCGTCCCTCGTCCGGCCGGTACAAACGCGTCAGCAGCTTGATCAAGGTGGTCTTGCCTGAACCGTTCTCGCCCACCAGCGCCAGGCTCTTGCCCGGCATCAGGTGCAGGTCGATACCCTGCAAGGTGGCGCGGTTGGCGCCTGGATAGCGAAAGCCCAGCCCTTCACAGCGCAGACCGTCGCCCGGCTTCACGCCCTGAGTGAGATCGCCCCGAGTGGCCTGCACCGGGTAGGCCAGATAGTCATAGAGGTCCGCCAGGTACAAGCCGTCTTCGTACAAGCCGCCGATCGCCGTAAGGCTGCTGCTGACCGCGCTCTGCCCCTGCTTGAACAACACCAGGTACATGGTCATCTGCCCCAGGGTGATGTGTCCGTTCACCGTGTCGATGACGATCCAGCCATACGCCAGATAGAACGCCGTCGTCCCCAGCAGACCCAGCACGAAACCCCAGCCGTCCCGGCGCAAGGTCAGACGGCGGTCCTCGGCATACAGCTTGGTGAAGGTGTCGCGATAGCGCTGCAGCAAGAGCGGCGCGAAGCCGAACAGCTTCACCTCCTTGATGTAGCCCTCGTGGGAAAGCAGCGTTTCGATGTAGTTCTGTCGACGGGTTTCCGGTGCGCGGCGGCTGAACAGGCGGAAGGCATCGCCGGAAAAATGCGCTTCGGCAAAGAACACCGGCAATGCGCCAATCACCAGGATCACCAATGCCCACGGCGAGAAATGCACCAGCAACACACCGAAGCTGACCAGGGAAATCAGGTTCTGCACCAACCCCAGCGACTTGCTCACCAGCGCCAGCGGTCGCGTGGACGCTTCACGGCGCACGCGCACCAGCTTGTCGTAGAACTCCGAGTCCTCGAACTGCATCAACGAAAGCGTCTGGGCTTTCTCCAGAATCAGTGTATTGACCTTCTGTCCCAGCTGGACACGCAGCAGCGCCTGTTGCACCGAGAGGCCGCGCTGCGCTGCGGCCAGCAGTGCCAGCACACCGGCTTCCATCAGGACATAGCGCAGCACCGGCCACAGTGGCGCAGCGCCGGTCTGCTGATGCAGCTGCATGGCAGCCACCACTGCATCGACGATGCGCTGGCCCAGCCAGGCTGCCAATGCTGGCAGGATCCCTGCGGCCAGCGTGGCCAGTACCAGTCCCAGCAGCAGGCCGGGTGAAGTTGCCCAAACCAGTTGCAAGGCACGTCGGGCCTGGCCCATAAAATTCTTCAAGCGAGAGAAGTCGAGCATCGACAAAAGCGTTCCTTGAACAAGATATATGGCCGCAGCCATGACACAATTTACCTTCCAGCCCAGAGTCGACAGCTGTGTGGCGGACTTATTCCAGGTACCCATGGTCATTTAACGGATGAATGCATTCAAATCCATTGCTCTACCCTTCTGGTTGCGCCGCGTGCTGCGGCCGTTGCTTGATCCCTACCGTCGTTACCGGCACGCGCGCCTGATCCACGCCGCACGCATCGTCGCCGCCTTGCTGGTGTCCATCCTGCTGACCAGTGGCTTCAACCTGCCTCACGGCGAGTGGGCATCGGTCACCCTGCTGATCGTCATCGGCGGCCTCCAGCACCATGGCAATATCGGCAAGAAATCGGTGGAACGTGCCTACGGCACCCTCATCGGCGCCGCGCTCGGGCTGGCCGTGGTGGCCCAACAGAACTACTTTGAACTGCCCATCGTCACTTACCTGCTGATGTCGGTGGCCTGTGGGTTCTTCGCCTACCATGCGATCGGCAAGGGTGGCTACACGGCGCTGTTGTCGGCCATCACGTTGTTCATCGTCGCCGGTCATGGCGACAATCCGATCACCGACGGCCTGTGGCGCACCGTCGACATCCTCATCGGCATCGCCCTGGCCTTGGCGTTCTCGTTCGCCCTCCCGCTTTACGCCGTGTATTCCTGGCGCTACAACCTCGCCACCGGATTGCGCGGTTGCGCGACCATCCACAGTCGGATCGTCAGTGGCCAACCGGTGTCGGCCGATGAACACCTCAAGTTGATGGCCAAGCTCAACGCGAACATGGTCCAGCTACGCTCGCTGCTGCCGTCGGTGTCCAAGGAAGTGAAGATCTCCATGACCGAGCTGGACGCGATCCAGGGTCATTTCCGCATGTGCCTGAGCACTCTTGAAATCCTCGCCAACCTGCGCCCCAGCGGGACCGACCGCAACGCCATGGCGCAATTGCAGCAGTGCCTGAGCGGTGAGCACCGGCACATTCGTCGGCAACTGGTGGGCATGGCCCGCGCCTTGCGCGATGGTTCCACCGAACGGCTGGAGCGCAACTACGCCAGCGCCGATGCGGACGCGCCCAACGTGGTGCCCGGTGAGCTGATCGGGTATCGCCTGCTGACGCTGCAATTGGTCAATAACCTCGACGGGCTGCAGCAACGATTGGCCAAGACCGCGAGCCGCTGGAAGATCTGATGCGGCGCGCGCGAGGTGCCGCGCGATGGAACTCCCTCAGCGTGGCCAGCCTCAAACCTTGCATGGGGCAAGAGCGATGGCCACTCCGGTCCATCCCGCCATTTCGAGGTCGCGCATGAACATCGATAAATTGAGTAGCCACGTCAATAATGGCGAAATCCACGAAGTGAACCTGGTCTCCATGGAAGGCGGCTCCTACGTGCTGCACGCCATCCTAGAGGGTGTTTCCCAGCCGGTGGCCAGTGACAATGGCGCGACCATTCACGTCGCCTCGGTCGAGGAAGCACGCAAGGTGCTGGCCGGTGTCGCCGACATCAAGTTGTTCCTTGTGCAGGGCAACGCTCATGACGAGATGATCGGCAACCCCGAGGAAGGCAACCACATCATGCGCGAAGAAATTCCCCTGCGTTCCAGCCTGTAATCATCACCTTTGTAGCAGCGGCGCCAGCCGCGTCAGGCCACACCGCGTTCACACTGACCTGTCGCGGAGGCGGCCGACGCGGCTTGCGCCGCCGCTACACACGGTAGGGTCCTTTACTTCGTTGCAGTGCACTCATAGGATGACTGATCACAACAACAAAACCGAGGATCATTCATGCGTAAACATTTGCTTCTTGCCGCTGCCATTGGTTGCGCGGGCGGTATGGCTCAGGCCAACACCTTTGCCTATATCTCTAGCCCCGACGACGGCATGATCTCTCAATACCGCCTGGACGAAACCACCGGCTCCCTGACTCTGCTGCACCAGACCCCTGCTGGCGACAAGGTCAACCCCATGGCAATCAGCCCGGATAACTCGACTTTGTATGCCGCGCTGCGGGTCGAGCCCTTTCGAGTGATCGCCTACCGTATCGACCCAGTCACTGGCCAACTGACCGCCGCCGCCGAAGCACCGCTGGCTGCCAGCCTGGCCTACCTGAGCACTGATCGCAGCGGCCGCTATTTGATGGGCGCCTCTTACGGGGGCAACGTGCTCACCGTACAAGCCATCGATTCAGAGCATCGTCCGGCCAAGGAAAGCAAGGTCTACCCTACCGGCCCTTATGCCCACTCGGTGCGCAGCGACCCCAGCAACCATTTCGTCTACGCCACCTCGCTTGGGGATGAGAAGGTGATGCAGTTCTCCTTCGACCAGGAGAGCGGCGCACTGGAGCCCATCGGCCCTGCCCATGCGACGGTGACAGCCGGTAGCGGCCCGCGGCACATCGCATTCGCGCCAGGAGGCAAGTTTCTCTACGTAGTGGGTGAGCTGAGCGGTACGGTCGACAGTTTTTCCATCGACTCACAGACAGGCGCTCTGACCAAAGTGGCCCATGCCGAAGGCGTGCCCAAATCTCTGAATCTGGTACAGGGCGAAATCCGCAACGCGGCCAACAACGACCTCAAGGACGACCCTACGCCGAGGATCTGGGCTGCGGACATTCGCGTTTCGCCGGATGGTCAGTTGATCTACATCACCGAGCGCACCACCAGCTCCGTCTCGGCATTCAAGGCCGATCCTAACAGCGGTACCTTGAGCTTCCAGGGCAATTACCCCTTGCAGGAAAAACAACCGCGCAATATCGCCTTCTCACCCAGTGGACGCTGGTTGCTGGTGACCGGCGAGAAAGCCGACAAGGTGGGAAGTTATGCGGTGGGTGCGCAGGGTGCATTGACCCGCACCGCGGAGGCGCCTTCAGGCAAAGGCGCCCTGTGGATCGAGATGCTCAACCTGCCCGGCGCTTGAATCCAGGCATCAAGCGCGCAGGCGGCCGAGCCATTCGACCACTGTGCGCCAGACGCAGATGCCCAGGAAATAAGCCGACATCAGGCTCCACAGCCCCATCGCCACCGGGTTGCTGGCCGGATGATTGAGGATCAGCACGAAGGTGCACAGCAGCCAGATCGAGGTCACGGCGATGTTGATCGCCATGAAGCGACGAACCCGGAACGGGTGCAGGAACTTCATCTTGGTGACGGTCAGCAGAGCCAGACCGATCACGCTGAGCAGCGCCACCCACGGCGACGGCGAAATGATGTACATGCACAGCGCGACCACGTTCCACGCCGCCGGGAATCCAACGAAGTAGTTGTCTTTGCTCTTCATGTTGACGTTGCAGAAACAGAACAGCGACGACACCAGGATGATGCTGACGGTGATCAGCATGGTGAATTCGGGCAAGGGGATGTAGCGGTAGATGAACAGCGCCGGAATGAACACGTAGGTCAGGTAGTCGATCACCAGGTCCAGCGTCGAGCCATCGAAATGCGGCAGTACCGACTGGGTGTTGAGCTTGCGCGCCAGCGAGCCGTCGACGCCGTCGACCACCAGCGCCAGGCCCAGCCACAGCAGGCAGATCTTCGGCTGTCCATCGAAAAGCGCCAGTGTGGCAAGAAAGGCCAGCACCACGCCGGTGGCGGTGAAGCCGTGGGCGCCCCATGCTTTGAGCGTGGCCGAGGGTCTGATCAATATCACGGGTGTTCTCCAGGAAGTAGACGGGCCAAGACAATCGCTGGCAGGTATCCACAGCATTGACCCGAAAGCGGCCTCTGTAAAAGGGTGGGCCGCAGCTATCGACCGGGCGTGTGGGGGTAAGGTTCACGACTCGGTCCCCGTAAGTGTCACAGGTAACGCAGTGTGCTGCCAAGCGATTCACTGCATTGAAGTTTTTATGGCGACGGACGTTGACCGACGCGCAGCGGCCCGGAGTAAGATGAGACCAGTGTCGATCAGCCCCATGCCCAGGAGGAAACGGTTTTTCATCACCAGGACAAGCAGACCCAGCGCCCGGGCCAGACAGCCTGGGGCCGGTGAAGTCGCTCATTATCCAGATGGGGCGGCCCGTGTGGCCGCGCTACAGTGCGTTAAGGGAATATAGAATGGCCCCAAGAAATGTGATCAATGCCTCGGTCAGCCCCAAGGGCAGCCTTGAAACCCTCTCCCAGCGTGAAGTCCAGCAACTCAGCGCCGCCGGTTCCGGCAGTACCTACACCCTCTTTCGCCAGTGCGCCCTGGCCATCCTCAACACCGGCGCCCATGTCGACAACGCCAAGACCATCCTCGATGCCTATCAGGATTTCGAGGTACGCATCCACCAGCAGGACCGCGGTGTTCGCCTGGAACTGCTGAACGCTCCGGCCGACGCCTTCGTCGACGGCGAAATGATCGCCAGCACTCGCGAAATGTTGTTTAGCGCGCTGCGCGATATCGTCTACACCGAAAGCGAGCTGCACAGCCAGCGCATCGACCTGAGCGACTCCCAGGGCATCACCGACTACGTCTTTCATCTATTGCGCAACGCCCGCACCCTGCGAGCCGGCCTAGAGCCCAAGATGGTAGTGTGCTGGGGCGGCCACTCGATCAATTCGGACGAATACAAGTACACCAAGAAAGTCGGCCACGAACTGGGCCTGCGCAAATTGGACATCTGCACCGGCTGCGGCCCCGGCGTGATGAAAGGCCCGATGAAAGGCGCCACCATCGCCCATGCCAAGCAGCGCATGAGCGGCGGACGCTACCTGGGGCTGACCGAACCGGGCATCATCGCGGCGGAAGCGCCGAACCCGATCGTTAACGAGCTGGTCATTCTCCCGGACATCGAGAAGCGTCTGGAAGCGTTCGTGCGCGTCGGTCACGGGATCATCATCTTCCCCGGCGGCGCGGGCACGGCCGAGGAATTCCTGTACCTGCTGGGCATCCTGATGCACCCGGACAATCAAGGGCTGCCGTTCCCGGTGATCCTGACCGGGCCCAAGAGCGCCGAAGCGTATCTGCAGCAACTGGATCATTTCGTCGTGGCGACGTTGGGCGAAGCGGCGCGAGAGCACTACCAGATCATCATCGACAACCCGGCCGACGTGGCGCGGGAGATGACCGAGTCGTTGAAGAAGGTCAAATCGTTCCGCCGCGAGCGTAACGACGCGTTCCACTTCAACTGGCTGCTGAAGATCGAGGAAAGTTTCCAGCGTCCCTTCGACCCGACCCACGCCAACATGGCCAACCTGGAACTGAGCCGCGCCCTGCCCCCGCATCAGCTGGCGGCCAACCTGCGCCGGGCGTTTTCCGGCATCGTGGCGGGCAACGTCAAGGACAAGGGCATTCGCCTGATCGAAGAACACGGGCCGTACCAGATCCGCGGTGATGCCGCAGTGATGGAGCCGCTGGACAAATTGCTGCAGGCGTTCGTCGAGCAGCACCGCATGAAACTGCCGGGTGGCGCAGCCTATGTGCCCTGCTACCGCGTTGTGACCTGATCCCTCCCTCTCCATGATCCGCTCCCACACCCCTGCGTGGGAGCGGCCATCGGCCGCGAAAATCTCACCGCATAACACCTGACACACCGCACCGCCCTTTTCGCGGCCACTGACCGCTGCCACCGTGTGCGCGTCGATCTGAGTGCGGTGGCCTCCTCTGTCGTGCGCGCTTTGCCAATAATCCACACAAACCTGTTGCGCATCCAGCGGGATAATTCTATCGTTATTCCACATCAACTATCGCATTGAGATAAATATGTCAGACATCGCGCTAGAAATCAAAGGCCCAGTCGCTGTCATCACCCTCAATCGTCCGGCAGTACTCAATGCCTGGACCACGCCGATGCGTAACGAAATCATCGAAGCCCTGAACGGATACAACACCGACCCCGCCATCAAGGCCGTGATCATGACCGGCGCTGGCGACCGGGCGTTTTCCGCAGGTCAGGACCTTTCCGAAGCCCATGATTTCGACGGCGATCGCGCAGTGGAATGGGTGGGTGAATGGGAGCGCTACTACGCCACGCTGCGCGGACTCTCCAAGCCTTTGATCATCGCGCTCAACGGCACGGCCGCAGGTTCGGCGTTCCAGGTCGCGCTGCTGGGCGACATCCGCATCGGCCACCCCGGCGTGCGCATGGGCCAGCCAGAGATCAACTCGGGCATTCCCAGCACTACAGGTCCCTGGATCATGAACAGCATGCTGGGCATGTCGCGCACCATCGAGCTGACACTGACCGGCCGCTTGATGAATGCCGATGAATGCAAGCAGATCGGCTTGATTCACCATCTGGTGCCGGCCGATCAGGTGATGAGCAAGGCGCTTGAAATCGCCGAAGAACTGGCCGCCAAGCCACCTATCGCCATGCGCCTGGACAAGCAGCGATTCCGCGAAATGAGTGAGCCGGGCTTCAAGGACTGCATCGAAGCAGGCCGACGCCTGCAGAAGGAAGCGTACGACTCGGGCGAGCCGGCACGCATGATGGAAGCCTTCTTCAAGGCGCGGGCCAAGTAAAACCTGGCCTACCTTCTGAAAGCAGATTAACAGTGGGAGCGCGCCAATTGTGGGAGCGGGCTCTACCCGCGAAGGCGGCGATGCGGAGGCACTGATACACCGTGGAGTCCCGTTCGCGGGCAGAGACCCGCACTCACAGGGTTCACCCCCACACTGTGGGAGCGGGCTCTGCCCGCAAAGGCGGCGATGCGGAGGCACTGATACACCGTGGAGTCCCGTTCGCGGGCAGAGACCCGCTCCCACAGGGTTCGCTCTCACACTGTGGGAGCGGGCTCTGCCCGCGAAGGCGGCGATGCGGAGGCACTGATACACCGTGGAGGCCCGTTCGCGGGCAGAGACCCGCTCCCAAAGGGCTCGCTCCCACACTGTGGGAGCGGGCGCTGCCGGCGAAGGCGGCGATGAGGAGGCACTGATACACCGCGGAGGCCCGTTCGCGGGCAGAGACCCGCTCCCACAGGGTTCGCTCCCACACTGTGGGAGCGGGCGCTGCCGGCGAAGGCGGCGATGAGGAGGCACTGATACACCGTGGAGGCCCGTTCGCGGGCAAAGACCCGCTCTCACAGGGTTCGCCCCCACATTGTGGGAGCGGGCTCTGCCCGCGAAGGCRGCGATGCGGAGGCACTGATACACCGTGGAGKCCCGTTCGCGGGCARAGACCCGCTCCCACAGGGTCCTCTCCCACAGATCGCACTACGCACGGCGGCCATGTACCTACCCCGGCTTTATGCAACACCTTTACTGCCGACGTCCTGACTACCCAACGATCCATTCGTTTTTTGTAGGAGACTGTCATGCACACACCTTCCAACCCCGGACGCCGTCAGTTGCTCAAGGCCGGTGCCACCGTCGCTCTGGTCTGCGGTCTGCCCAGCGTAGTCCGCGCCGCCGACAAGCAGATCATCGTTTCCGATCCCGGTGGCCCCTACACCGAGGCCTACCGCAAGGCCTTCTACGACCCTTTCGAAAAAGCCACCGGCATCAAGGTCATCAGCGTCGCCCGCGAATCACAACCCGTGGCGCAGTTTTCGGCCATGGTGAAAACCCGCAACTATGTTTGGGACGTCACCACCCTGACCATCTCCGCCGACATCCCCTACCTCGAGGCCCAAGGTTTTCTCGAACCCATCGGTCTGTCGGCCAGTGAATACCCCGACCTGTTGCCCGAAGCGATCACTCCCAACTTCCTGGGCGTCGATGTGTACTCCACCGTGCTGGCCTACCGCACGGACACCTTCAAGAATGGCAAGGGCCCGCAGAGCTGGGCTGACTTCTGGAACGTCGAGCAGTTTCCCGGCCGTCGATGCCTGCGCCGCAGCCCCTTGGACACGTTGGAACAGGCACTGCTAGCCGACGGCGTCGGCCTCGACGAGCTGTACCCGATGGACGTTGACCGCGCTTTCAAGAGCCTGGACAAGATCAAACCGCACATCGACCTGTGGTGGACCTCCGGTGCGCAGGCGATGCAGGCCATCCAGAGCGGCGAAGTCGACATGATCTCGGCCTGGAACGGCCGCGCCCAGGCGGCCATCGATAATGGCGCTCCGGTGCAGATCGTCTGGAATCAGGGGCTGTACTCCATCGAAGGCTGGGCGATTCCCAAGGGCACGCCACACGCCGACATGGCCAAGCAGTTCGTACGCTTCTGCGCCGATGCCAAGCGCCAGTCCGATTTCACCGACACGCTGGCCTACGGCCCCACCAACCGCAAGTCGTTCGAGTTCATCGCCCCCGAGCGCGCAGCGTTGTTGCCCACTGCGCCGCAGAACCTGGAACACATGCGCCTGCCCAGCCCGGCCTGGTGGGCGGAGCACCGCACCGCCGTGACCGAGCGGTTCAACGCCTGGATCTTGTCGTAAGGGAGTCGATGCATGAGCGTGAAACTTGAAACCCGTGGCTTGGGCAAGACCTATGGTCAGTTCGTCGCCCTGCAGCCCACCGATGTGCAGGTGCGCGAGGGCGAGTTCCTGACCCTGCTCGGGCCTTCGGGCTCGGGCAAGACCACCTTGCTGCAGATGATTTCCGGATTGGTCCCGCCCGACAGCGGTCAGTTGCTGATCGATGGCCAGGACGCCACCCACATCGCCCCCGGCAAGCGTGGCATCGGCCTGGTGTTCCAGAGCTACGCGCTGTTCCCGCACATGAGCGTGCGCGACAACGTGGCCTACGGCTTGCGCATGCGCAAGTACCCCAAGGCCGAGGTCAGCCAGGCAGTCGACGATGCCCTGTCCATGGTGCGCATGGAGGACTTCGCGCATCGCTATCCGAACGAACTGTCCGGTGGCCAGCAGCAGCGCATCGCCCTGGCGCGCTGCTTCGCCTATCGACCCTCGATCATTCTGCTCGATGAACCGCTCGGCGCGCTGGACAAGAACCTGCGTGAGCACATGCAGCTGGAAATCCGCCGCATGCACAAGGAGCTGGGAGCCACGTTCATTTATGTCACCCACGATCAGGAAGAGGCGCTGACTCTGTCCGACCGCATCTGCCTGATGAACAGGGCGCGGATCGAGCAGTTGGCAACGCCAGAAGAACTGTACGATCGCCCGGCCACACGCTTTGCAGCCGAATTCATCGGCCATTCGAACCTGTTGCAGGGCCAGCGCGACGGTGCTGGCCACCTGCAGGTCGAAGGGCGACGGCTGGACTTGACCGGATGCGCCGGACACCAGGCACCCAGCGCAGGGACCGAGGCGTTTCTGCTGATTCGACCCGAAGCCGCGCGCCTCACCGACTCCGCCGCTGGCCTGCTGCAAGGGACCGTGGATGAATGCGTGTTCCTGGGCAGTGACACCCGCGCCTTAGTCCGACTGCCCTCGGGCAACCGCTTCAGCGTGCGCTGTTCGCGCGACCTCAGCCCCCGCATCGGCGACCCGGTGGGCATCGTCTGGGACCCGACCCGGGCTACCCTGCTGCCTGCGCAGGCCGTGTCATGAGCTGGCGCAAGGGCCTGATTCCAGCCATCCCCGCCCTGCTGTTCCTAGCGCTGTTCTTTCTGTTGCCGGTTGCGGAAATGCTCATGGGCAGTTTTCAGAACGCCAGTGGCGAGCTGAGCCTGGGCAACTTCGAACGAATCGCATCGACCCCAGTGTATGCACGCGTTTTGGGTATCACCTTCTGGATCTCGGCGCTGACGGCATTGTTGTCGGTACTGCTGGCCTACCCGGTGGCGTACCTGCTGACCCGCCTCTCGCCCATGGGCCGCGAGCGCTGGTTGCTGTGGATCATGCTGCCGTTCTGGACCAGCTACCTGGTCAAGACCTACGCGTGGATGTTGCTGCTGTCGCGCAAAGGGTTGCTGACCACTCTGGCCGCCGATGTGCTGGACAATCCATCCGGATTGGTACCAGCACTTTCCGGGGTGCTGATCGGCATGGTTCATTCGATGCTGCCGCTGGCGGTGATCACCCTGCTGCCGATCATGCGCAGCATCGACCAACGCCTAGCGCCCGCCGCGCAGACCCTCGGCGCCAGCGGATCGATGAGTTTCTTCAGCATTTTCCTGCCGCTGTCGGCGCCGGGCATTGCCGCCGCTGGGCTGTTGGTGTTCATCACCAGCCTGGGCTTCTTCATCGTGCCTGCGCTGCTGGGTTCGCCACGGGAAATGATGGTGGCGCAACTGGTGATTTCCTCGGTGCTCGACCTGTTCGACATGAACTTTGCCGGCGCCCTCTCGGTGGTGCTCCTGGCCTGCTCGCTGGTGGTGTTCGTCATCTACGATCGCATCGCCGGGCTGTCGTCGCTGGGCGGCGAGGCGCCCAGGGAGCGCCAGTCCGGACGCGGCCTGCAGATGCTGATCTGGCTCGGGCATCTGTTTTCGGGCAAGGGCAGCGCCCCCCGGCGCAGTGGGGACGGTGTGCTGCTCACGGGCTACAGCGTGTTGTTGGTCATGCTGTTGATCCTGCCAGTGCTGGTTGTCATCCCGCTGGCCTTCACCAGCAGCCCGTTCATTGCCTTTCCACCCAAGCTGTTCAGCTTGAAGTGGTTCGAAGAATTCTTCACTTCCGCGGTATGGCAGGCCGCGCTGTTGCGTTCGCTGGGCGTCGGTGTGGCCACGGCTTTGTTGGCCCTGGTGCTGGGCTTCGGCGCGACCCTGGCACTGACACGGGTCAGCGCAGGTTGGCGCAAAGGCCTGTTCGCCCTGTTCATCGCACCGCTGATCGTACCGCGCATCGTCATCGCCCTCGGCCTGCTCTACCTGTTCTCCCGGCTGGGGCTGGCCGGCAAGGACATCGGCCTGGTATTGGGCCATACCGTACTGGCACTGCCCTATGTGGTGGTGACCCTGTCCGCGGCCTTCAAGCAATACGACTGGCGTCTGGATGATGCCGCGCGAATCCTGGGTGCCGGCGCATTCACTCGCCTGCGCACGGTCACCCTGCCGCTGATGTCGGCGAGCCTTGTCTCGGCCTTCCTGCTGGCCTTCATCACCTCGTTCGACGACCTGACCATCGCCATCTTCGTCAGTGGCGGCATCAATACCACCTTGCCCAAGCAGATGTGGGACAGCATCCAACTGGCGCTGACGCCGACCCTGGCTGCGGTTTCCACCACCTTGCTGGTGTTCATCGTGCTGTTTGCCGTGGTCGCCCAATGGGTCTCACGGCGCTCCAATTCCAAACGTCAAGGGCTCTGAACGATGCATCCATACACTCAATTCTTCCCGCATCGCATCAGTCAGGATCAACTGACCACCGCACCGCTTATCCATGCTGGCCTGATGATCGATGACGACGCTGTACGCGTCACTTTCGAAGGTCGTTCCCTGACTACACGGGAATTGCGCCAGCGGGTCGCCGCGCTGCAACAGGTACTGGCCGATCGTGGTCTGCATGCCGGGCACCGGGTTGCGGTCATGCTGGGCAACAGCGACGACCAGATCGTGTTGATCTATGCGTTGATCCTCAGCGGCCTGGTGTGGATCCCCATCAACACCAAGCTGCGCGGGCCGGGGCTGGACTACCCGTTCGAACATGCGCGTCCGGACCTTGTGGTTGGCGACGTCGAGTTTGCCGAGCGCCTGGCGGGCAGTGCCGCAGCCCACCTTCACTGTGTCCACATCAACACGCTGCACGAGCAGGCGCTGGCCTGCCCGGCCGCAACACTGCGCCTGGAAGACAGCGCGGCCGATGCCACGCTCTGCGTGATCTACACCTCCGGCACCACCGGGGCGCCTAAGGGCGTGGTGTTTACCCACCGCATGTTGCGCATCGCCAGTGAGGCGGTATTGCAGGTCGCCGACGTCAAGGCCGGCGATCGTCTGCTGTTATGGGAACCGCTGTGCCATATCGGCGGTGCGCAGATGCTGCTGATGCCCTTTCTGGCCGAGGTCAGCCTGAACGTGGTGCAGCGGTTTTCCGCAAGCAAGTTCTGGGCGCAGTGCGTGCAAGTTCAGGCCACGCAATTGCACTACCTTGGCGGGATCATCGATATCCTCATGCAGCAACCCGAACAGCAGTGGCCTGCCCACCACGCTCTGCGCACCTTGTGGGGCGCGGGTGTCAGCCTGGCCAACTGGGCGGCGATCGAGCAGCGTTTCGGCTGCAAGCTGCGCGAATGCTATGGCATGACCGAATGTTCCAGCTTCGCTACCTTGAACCGCACCGGCAAGCCCGGCTCGATCGGCCGCGCCTTGCCATGGCTGAGCCTGGAACTGCTGGACCCCTACGGCAAGCCCGTCGAAGTCGGGCAATTGGGGGAAATCGTACTCGCCAGCGAAGTCGACGGCGTCTTTCTGCCCGGCTATCTGGACAACCCGGAAGCGACGGCCAGCGCCTTGCGCGACGGCCGCCTGTTCACCGGAGACATGGCTCGCATGGATGCCGACGGCGACCTGTTCTTCGTCGGCCGTCGCACCGACAGCATGCGCGTGCGTGGCGAGAACGTGTCTGCCTGGGAGGTAGAGCGGGTGTTCAGTGGGCATCCAGCGGTGCAGGCCTGCGCCGCGATCGGGGTCGAGTCGACGGTCGGCGAGCAGGAAATCCTGCTGTACGTGCAACTGCAGACCGATACCCCCCCGGACTGGCCAGCCATGCTCGAATGGGCCGCTCGCCGGTGCGCCTCCTATCAATTGCCACGCTACTACCGGCAAGTGGAGGGGTTCGAGTTGACCCCCAGCGAACGCATCAAGAAACACCTGCTGCCCAAGGACGCCAGCCTGGCCTGGGACAGCCGCAGTTGAATGCAGGACCAGGCCCGACCTGCGCAGTAACGTTCTAGTGAATAGCGATAGAAAGTGCCGGGCATCTGCCGGATAATCGGTTTTTTCACCACTGTGTTGCGTTCATGGCCCGTACCCCGAAGACCCCACCTGCCGACCCCACGGCTTCCTCGCTCTACGTGCAGTCCGTCGACAAGGCCATGAAAGTGCTCATGGCCTTCGACGGCAGCCAGCGCCAGTTGTCGTTGTCCGATATCGCCGCACTGACCGGCATGGACCTCAGCGCTGCCCAGCGCTTCACCCACACCCTGGCGACCTTGGGTTACCTGAACAAGGACAGCAGCAAGAAGTACGAGCTGTCGCCGCGGCTGCTGGATTTCACCTATCACTACCTGACGTCCAGCGAACTGGTGACCCGCGCCGCACCCTATCTGCAACAATTGAGCGCGGACACCGAAGAGGCGACCAACCTGACGGTGCTCGACGGCACCGACATCGTCTACGTGCAACGCATCGTCAGCCGGCACGTGTTCAACGCCAGCGTCATCATCGGCACCCGTCTGCCGGCCTGGTGCACCGCGCCCGGTCAGGCGTTGCTGGCGACCTACAGTGACGATGAAGTGAACGATATCTTCGACCGCAGCCAGTTCGTCCAGCACACACCCGCCACCATCACCGATCGCGGGCAGATCTGGGCCAGCATCGAGCAGATCCGCCAGCGTCGCTATGCGCACACCGAAGACCAGTTCTTCTACGGCGATGTTTCCACCGCGGCGGCCATCGTCGATGGCAACGGCCGCGGGATCGGCGCGGTGAACCTGGCGGTCTCTCGCTCGCGCTGGGTCCCGGAGCGCGATACCAAGCGCTATGCCGATCTGGTGATCAGCGCGGCATCGTCGATTTCGGTCAAGCGCAAGGTGTGAGTCAGATGCTTCTGTAGGAGCGGTCATCGGCCGCGAACCACGCGCACAGCAATAGCAGCCGTCATCGCTCTGCAACATGACTGACTTAATCTGCGAGGCTTCCCGACCCGGTAGTCCGCCATGCGCCGTCTGTTTTTCATGCTGTGCATCCTGAGCCTGTGCAGCGGCGCCCTCGCCGGCCCGGATACGCTGCGCATCCAGGGCTCCAATACCCTCGGTGCGGCGCTGCTCCCGGCCTTGGTGCGCGGCCTGCTCGAAGACCGCGGCCTGCAGGATATCCAGACGTTCACCCTTGCTTCGGGCGAGCAACTCATCACCGCGCGCGAGCCGAATGGCTCACCGCTGCGCTTTGCCATCGCCGCCCACGGTTCCAGCACCGGCTTCGACGGCCTGCTGGGCGGCCAGGCAGATCTGGCCGCTTCATCCAGACCGATCAGTGACCTGGAACGTGCCCGACTGGCGCCTCTCGGTGATCTGACCAGTTTCGCCGCCGAACACGTGATCGCCATCGATGGCGTGGTGGTCATCGTTCATCCGGACAATCCCCTTCGACAACTGACAACGCAGCAGCTTGCCCAGGTGTTCAGTGGTGAGATCGACGACTGGCGCGTGCTCGGTGGCCGTGGACCGATCCATGTACTGGCACGGGACGACCGCTCGGGCACGTGGGAAACTTTCCGCGACCAAGTGTTGAGCCCTTATGGCAGCCGACTGAGCAGCCACGCGCTGAGGCTGGAATCCAGCGAGCAGCTGTCGGATCGGGTCAGTGCCGATCGCCAAGCCATCGGTTTCATCGGCCTGGCCTCGGTGCGCAAGGCCCGAGCGCTGGCGATCGTCGACGGCGCCAGCCAGCCCATGGCGCCTACGGTCAGCTTGATCGCAACCCAGGACTATCCGCTGAGTCGACGGCTCTACCTGTACAGCGTGCCCACACGCCCTTCGCCCTGGGCCAACGCGCTGATCGCCTTCGCCCAGAGCGAAGCGGGCCAAGCCATCGTCGCCAGCCAGGGCTTCGTGGCGCAAACGGTAAAGGCCATGAGCGTCCCGACTTCGCCCGACATGCCCCTGCTCTACCGGCAACTGGCCCGTGACGGCCTGCGCCTGTCAGTCAGCTTTCGCTTCGCCGAGGGCAGCGCCACGCTGGATAACAAAGCATTGGCCGATGTGGTTCGGGTGCAGGACTACCTTGGCCGTCATGGTTTGCTGCAGAAAAAAACCACGCTGGTGGGTTTTGGCGATGCGAAGGACGATCCCGCCCGCGCCGTGTTGCTGTCTCGGCTCAGAGCCATGGCGGTGCGCCGGGAGCTGGTCAAGGCCGGCGTGGTGTTGCGCGACATCCAGGGCCTGGGTGCGCAACTGCCGGTGGCGACCAATGAGGTCGATGAGGGGCGAATCAAGAATCGTCGGGTGGAAGTGTGGATCTACCCATAGCCGTCAGGGTGTCACCTGTGCGCGATCCAGACACAAAGTGTTACCGGTCCTGCCGATGGGGAACGCGAAGCGGGTAACATGGGAACAAATCTGCGTCACTCTGTCGCACCACGCTTGCGCAGAAATCCTAAGCCTCTGATTATAAAGGAATTTAAAAAGTTGGCACGCACCCTGCTATAACTTACGTACAACAATAACAACAACGCGACAAACCAATAACAACAAGACGAAACGACTCTGACATAACAAGAACAAACGCGACAGAGACGTAGCTAACAGATTTTTTTGAAGAAGATGGGCTTTTCAGGGGCTTGCCCCGCAGCCAGGTAGAGAACAATAAAACTACGTTCAGTAGCTACCCACTGGTTGGATCGATGATGAAAGCAGATCAGCGCTCAAAAAAATACGTTTGCTCTTGATCCCGCATGGGAATCGCACAACACGCGGTACGGGTCACGACCGACAACTACAACAACAGGTCGCCCCTCAATAATAAAAACAGAGCATGCAGAAAAAACCTTGAGGGGAGCCTAGGCTCCCCTCAGTGCTTTCCGAGATTTGCTTTCCGGACGCCGATGCGGTGTACGCATCGGCGCCTGCAAACCATCAGATTGGCGAGGCACTCACCACACGCAGGGCCAGGCCCTCATACGGGTCCAGAGTGATGGTGAATTCACCGTCTTCGGTCAGATCGCCCTCGACCCGCTCGTTGATGATGTCCACCACCGGACCTGCCGCGATGCCTGGCAGATGCAAGGTCTCAATGATCGGCTCGTTGCTGAAGTTCAGCGCAGTGATCTGCGTGCCCTTGCCCGCTGGCAGTTCATGCACCATCAGCAACAGCCCGGGATGCTGCACGTCCGGGATCAGAATCTGCTTGCTGGCTGCAATGTCGTAGGCACGTCGCACCGCCAGAATCTTCTTCAACTGCGAGGCAAAGCTGTCTGGACGCTGCAACTGGTCGACCAGATTGCCGTACAAGGTCTTCGGACGCGGCATGTTTCCGGCGGAGAACTCTGCGGTTGGATCAAGGCCTACCAGGTCGTACGCGCCACGATGGATCCAGCGCGTGTCACCGTCTTCCATCAGATGCGCCACTTCTTCGGCCGGCAGAGTCAGTGCGCCGACCAGGTCCCAGCCCGACAGGGCGAACACGCCAGGCTGCATGGCGTTGTACATCACCAGCAGCAAGTGAATGTGCTGGATCTGCTTGATGTCCTGCTCGGTGATCGCTTCCAGGTCACGAATGCCCAGCGCCGCCGTGATGATGCTGGCAGTGGTGCAGGAAACCCCGTTGGTCACGAACTTGAGGTTGTAAGGCGCGTGCTCACCGGCCAGGCGCTCGTACATCTCTTCGCGAATGTGCTCGCGCAGGATGTTGCCGGGGAAGGTCTGGCCTTGGTACAGGTAGGTATCATGAGCGTGCAGGGTCCAGAAATGCACCAGCTCCAGGGTCAACTCGTCGTGATTCTGCAAGGCGTGAATCAGCGAAGCCGGGTCGATGCCGAACGCGTGCACTTGCCGCAGCATCAGCCGCAGGAACTCGGTGTTGCCCAGCAGCAGCGCGTGTTGATAGGCCGGACGAGTGATGAAATCGTAGGACAGGTCTGCGCCGCCGTGGGACATGGAGGCGATATCGTCGATGGTCAGGTTCAGCTCCTGAAAGCTGAAACCCCCGGCCTTGCGAATGGCACCGCCGAGCAATTGGTTGCCATTGACCGACAGCGGATGACTTTCGGACCAGGCCGGGCCTTCGGCACGCCGCTCGACGCCCAGGAAACCGTTGGCGTCCAGGCGCAGGATGCGCGCGCCCATCACGTCGATGGAATGCAGGGCATCGCCAATGATCATCTGCTGCGCGGCGAAAGTCGGGTCCAGCCAGTTGAGTGAGGGCTGACCTTCCTTGAAGTAGTGCAGGTACACCCAACGCCGCGGCTTGCCGTCCACGCCGACCACCACTGGGGTGGCGCTCCAGTCGGTTTCCTTGACACCCGGCTCGAAGAAGATCACCCGCTGCAACTGGCCAACGATGTAGTGCTTGTCCTTGAGGATGTCGCAGACTTCCGGGGTCAGGTTGACCGCATCGCGACCGGCCGGCACTTCAGGCAACAGCCCCCAGTCCTCCTCCTTGATCTCGACCATGTGATAGAGACCCGGATAGTCCGCATGGGCCATTTCGGCCAGACGAAAATCCGCGCCTTTACCCGTGTGCGACGGGATCGCATCGTCGATGACCACGGCATTGTGCGCGGCGGCCATGCGGCTGAGCTGGATCATGTCGGCTTCGGTGCCCAGTTCAGGGTCGATGTCGAAGCTCATGCGGTCGAAATTGCCGTCCACGCTGGGCGTGCGTTCACGTCCGCGCAGGCCACCGGACAGCTTCAACGGGCCGTTGTGAATGCCCTGAATACCGATCTCGGACAGCGCATGCCACAAGGTTTCGTCACCCAGGGCCTGCAACACCGAGCCCTCTTCGCGCGTCACGATGGAAGCTGGGTAGGCAGTGAACCACACCGAAGCAATGGCAGAGGCGTCCCGAGGTCTGGCCTGGGCGTAGGGTCGCTGCCACAGCCGTGCCTGTCCGGCGTACAGCTTGGCGCGCTGTTTGGCCGTGTGCAGCATGGACTGGTCGACCAGCCATTGGATGTAGTCCTTGTCCGGCGTCGTCATCGTTACTTGCCCTCGAAAAGTGTCCTACATTGAGAGTACGACGGAAGGTTATCGTTGCATCCGTCGCGGATTTCCCTGAAGGCGCCCGCTGACCTGATCCGACATTCGGTATAAAGCATTGTGCCATCAGGCCGATATAGGATTGGCAGGGGATTCTCCCTGCGCGGGCGATCAACAGGAGAGACCCATGATTACCTTTCTGCTGGGCTGGTGCGCACTGTCCGTTCTCGCGGCTATCGTCTTTGTCGGACTGATACGGGCAGACAAGCGACGCGAAGTACAGGCCATGGAAAAAGCGCGTACAGAGTACGAGCGCGTTCCGTTCCAAACACGTCTGTTGGGATGAATCCAGGATTGTGACCGCATCGATGCGGGTGGATAGAGAAGCCGTTGCCGCTCGAGCGAGCGGCGGCGGGATCAAGGGCAAGCCGGCCACCCACTGCCGGCTTGCCCTGAAGGTTCAGACCTTGACGATCCAACCCTCGGGTGCTTCCACGTCGCCGGCCTGAATGCCGGTCAATTCCTTGTACAGGCGCTGGGTGAACGGCCCCACTTCTTCCTGGCTGTAGAACACGTGCAGCTTGTCCTTGTATTCGATACCCCCGATCGGGGTGATCACCGCCGCGGTGCCGCAAGCACCGGCTTCCTTGAACTGGTCGAGCTGATCGATCAGGACATCACCTTCGATGACTTTCAGGCCCAGGCGCGATTGCGCCAGTTCGATCAGCGACAGACGGGTGATGCCGGGCAGTACCGACGGCGATTTCGGGGTCACGAACTCGTCGTTCTGGGTGATCGCGAAGAAGTTTGCCGAGCCCACCTCCTCGATCTTGGTATGGGTCTGTGGATCCAGGTAGATGCAGTCGGCGAAGTTGGCTTTCTTTGCGTTGGAGCCCGGCATCAGGCTGGCAGCGTAGTTGCCACCGACCTTGGCGGCACCAGTGCCATTGGGCGCAGCGCGGTCGTAGCCGGAGATGACGAAATTATGCGGCTTCATGCCACCCTTGAAGTAAGGGCCGACCGGAATACAGAAGATCGAGAAGATGAACTCGGGTGCGGTGCGCACGCCGATGTTGTCACCCACGCCGATCACGAAAGGACGCAGGTACAGGGCGCCGCCGGAACCATAGGGCGGAATGAAGCGCTCGTTGGCCGCGACCACTTTGCGGCAGGCTTCGATGAACACCTCGGTGGGGACTTGCGGCATCAACAGGCGACCACAGCTGCGCTGCATGCGCAGAGCGTTCTGGTCGGGGCGGAACAGGTTGATCGAACCATCCTTGCAACGGTAGGCCTTGAGGCCCTCGAAGCACTGCTGCCCATAGTGAAGTGCGGTGGAGCCTTCGCTGATGTGCAACACATTGTCTTCGGTCAGGTTACCCTGATCCCATTCACCGTCGCGCCAGTGCGACAGGTAGCGCAGATCGGTCTTGATGTAGTCGAAACCCAGTTTGTCCCAGTTGATGCTTTCGTGACCCATGACACCCTCTACCCTTTGGCGATCGCCTGAACAGCACAGGCTTTTACGAATGGACACAACAATACTGCATTTGCCTGCCCCGCGCAGCCTGGCTAGCGGAAATCTCGGCTGCGGATATCCAGCCCGTGGAGCATGGCACTGACATCGGCCATGTGGCCGGCAATGACATGGCGCACGCCGTCCTTGTGCTCGAAGCGACCCTTGACCTGCATCATCTGCGACCCCACCAGCACGCGCCGCTGACGCTCGGCCAGGTCACGCCAGACCACCACGTTGATCATGCCGAACTCGTCTTCCAGGGTAACGAAGGTCACCCCGGTAGCGGTCGACGGTCGCTGGCGGCCCGTGACCAACCCCGCCACGGTGACCGGACGACCGTGGGCCAGGCTCTGCAGATCCTGGGAGCTGCGGCAACGCAACCCCTGCAGGCGCTCGCGGAGCATGGCCAGCGGGTGTGGGCCCAGGGTGGTGCCGAGGCTGGCGTAGTCGGCATACAGATCTTCGCCGACACTGGGCACTGGCAAGGCCACGCTGGCCTCGCGAGCAGTCGGTACATCGGCAAACAGGGGCAACTGCTGCTCGACACTGGCCACGTCCCAGCGCGCCTGGTGGCGGTGACCCACCAGGCCAAGCAAGGCGTTGGCGTCGGCCAGCTGTTCCAGGGCGCGGTTGTCCAGCCCACAGCGACGGGCCAGATCGGTCACGTCCAGAAACGGCCCGGCCAGGCGAGCCTGCTGCACCGCACGCCCGGCCTCTTCGCGCAGACCCTTGACCATGCGCAACCCCAGGCGCACAGCGGGTTGTCCGGCGGCGCGGGGTTGCAGGCTGCAGTCCCAGTCGCTGTGGCAGACGTCCACGGCCAGGATCTGCAGATGATGGCGACGTGCATCCTGCAGGATCTGGTCGGGACTGTAGAAGCCCATTGGCCAGCTGTTGATCAAGGCGCAGGCAAAGGCCGCAGGTTCATGGCATTTGAGCCAGCAACTGGCATAGGTCAACAGGGCGAAGCTGGCCGCATGGGATTCGGGAAAGCCGTAGCTGCCAAAGCCCTTGATCTGCTCGAAGATGCGTTCGGCGAACTCACGGGTGTAACCGTTTTTCAGCATGCCTTCGGTGAGCCGGATCTGGTGGGGTTCCAACCCGCCATGGCGTTTCCAGGCGGCCATGGAGCGCCGCAGTTGGTCGGCCTCGCCGGGGGTGTAGCCCGCCGCGACGATGGCCAGTTCCATTACCTGTTCCTGGAACAGGGGCACGCCCAATGTCCGCTCGAAAACCTTTTTGAGGGCTTCAGAGGGGTAACTGACCTTCTCCTGACCATTGCGCCGACGCAGGTACGGGTGAACCATGTCGCCGACGATGGGCCCCGGTCGGACGATGGCCACCTCGATGACCAGATCGTAGAACGTGCGCGGTTGCAGGCGCGGGAGCATCGCCATCTGGGCGCGTGATTCGATCTGGAAGACGCCGATGGTGTCGGCCCGGCTGATCATGGCGTAGGTCTGCGGGCACTCCTTGGGCAAGGTCGAAAGGGTCAGATCGCGGCCCCGGTAGCCGCGCACCAGATCGAAACAGCGGCGAATCGCGCTGAGCATGCCCAGCGCCAGGATGTCGACCTTCAACAGGCCCACGGCATCCAGGTCATCCTTGTCCCACTGGATCACCGTACGCTCGGCCATGGCGGCGTTCTCGACCGGCACCAGGGTGTGCAAAGGGTGCTCGGAAATCACGAAGCCGCCGGGATGCTGGGACAGGTGACGAGGGAAACCGATCAGTTGTTCGGTCAGTGCCATGACCCGCTTGAGCACCGGGCTGTCGATGTCGAATCCGGCCTCGACCAACCGCTCGACCGGGGGCAGGTGGTCGCTCCAGCGGCCGAAGCAATCGGCCAGTGCGGTGATCTGGTCCGGTGGCAGGCCCAGCGCCCGGGCAACGTCGCGTACCGCGCCGGGGCCACGGTAACTGCTGGCGACGGCGGTCAGCGCGGCGCGGTCGCGACCGTAGCGACGAAAAACGTACTGCAGGACTTCCTCGCGCCGCTCGTGCTCGAAATCGACGTCGATGTCCGGCGGCTCGTTGCGTTCCTCGGAGATGAAGCGCTCGAAGAGCATGTGCGTGTCGCGCGGGTCCAGCTCGGTGATGCCCAGGGCGAAACAGACCACCGAGTTGGCCGCCGAGCCGCGCCCCTGGCAAAGGATGTGCCGCTCGCGAGCAAACCGCACGATGTCATGCACAGTCAGGAAGTAGCTTTCATAGCCCAGTTCGATGATCAGTTGCAGTTCCTTGTCGAGCAGGGCCTGAACCTCGGCGGTCACCCCCGATGGCCAACGCCAGCGCGCACCCTCGGCGCTCAGATGGCGCAGCCAGGAGCCTGCGTCATGGCCCTGGGGCACCAATTCATGGGGATACTGATACCGCAACTGGCCCAGATCGAAATGGCAGCGCCGGGCTATGTGCAGGGTTTCCTCGAGGAGCGCTGCCGGATAGAGATCGATCAGTTGCGGCAACCCGCGCAGATGCCGCTCGCCGTTGGCGAACAACACATGCCCGGCCTCGGCCACGGGTACGTGATGGCGGATCGCGGTCATCGTGTCCTGCAAGGCGCGCCGCCCACGGGCGTGCATGTGCACGTCGCCGCAGGCCACCGCTGGCAGGCCCAGCGTCGCTGCCAGATGGAGCAAGCCGCGCAGGCGTCGCTGATCATCCGCGCCGCAGTGCAATTGCACGGCCAGCCACAGGCGGCCGGCAAAACGTCCCTTGAGCCAATGACCGTGAGCCAGTTCATGAGGCTCATCGGCTATCCACAACGCCAGCAGTCCTTCGCGTTCGACCTCGTCGAGGTCCTCGCGCAGCAGACGATACCGGCCTTTGTCGGCACGTCGGCGGGCCAGGGTAATCAAGCGACACAGGGCTTGATAACCGCCCAGATCCTGCGCCAGCAACACCAGCTTGGGCCCGTTTTCGATGCGCATCTCACTGCCCACGATCAGCGTCATCCCGTGAGCCTGGGCTGCTTGCCAGGCACGCACGATACCGGCCAGGGTGCACTCGTCAGTGATCGCCAACGCTTCATAACCCAAGGCCGCCGCCTTGGCGAACAGCTCCTGGGCACTGGAAGCGCCGCGCTGGAAGCTGAAGTTGGAGAGGCAGTGCAACTCGGCGTAGCCCTGGCTCATGCGAACCAGCCTTGCAACAGCAGCGCCGTGTCATCGCCCACCGAGCGGTAGGCCCAACCGCGCCGGCCTGTCGAGGTTTCGACCAGATAGTAATCACGGCGCACATCGCCACCGTCCCACCAACCCGATTCGATGCGCTCAGGCCCGGCCAGCACGCGCAAGCCATGGGCAGGCAAGGGTTCGGCCTGTTCCAGCAACCATCCGGGTCGCTGTGCACTGAGGTCCAGTGAGGCCGGCAGCCAAGGACCATCGTTGCGCCAGGCCCGCTCGGGACGATGGTCGGCATGAGCGCGCAGATCCTGCAGGGCATCGTCGCCCAGGCGTGCGCGCAAGCGTTCGCGCAACTGCTCCCAGGGCTGCGTCTGTTGCGGCCGCTGATCGAACAGCTCCTTGCAGGCGGGCACGAAGCGCGGCAGGTCGAGCGCGCTCAACCGTACGACCTGCACGGGCCGTGGCACCTGCAGATGCTCGAAGCGACCGCGGGCCAGCTCGAACAGGAGGGCCGCGTCCCGCTCGGCGGCGAGCAGGCCCACCTCGACCCGGGTGTCTTCGCCGTCCGCATGCTTGAGGTGCAGGGTAAAGCGCTGCACCCCCACGTCCCGCCCCGCCAGGTACACCGCCAGGTCGTTGATCAGCCGTCGCAGGGGAAACAGCAGGGCCTGGTTCGACTCCACATCGAAATTGAGCTCGATGCGTTGGTCGAATACGTCCGCAGGAATGAAGAATTCCAGCGCCAGGGGGCGATGCCCCAGGAGTGTGTCGAGATGGCTGAGCACCTGGGCTGGGAATCGCCTGGCCAGTTGTGCCCTGGGCAAGGACAAGACCTCACCCAGGTGACGCATGCCCATGCGCTTGAGCGCCGTGGCGTCGTCGGCAGCCAGCCCCACCCGTTCCACCGGCAGGCGCTGAAGGGCATCGACCAAGGCATCCGGGTCTTCGACGCCGAAACCGTCATAAGCATTGGCCAGCATCCGTGCCGCGGCCGGATTGGGCGCCAGGGTGATGCGATGGCGGAAACCCAGGGCGTTCAGTTCATCGCGCAAGCGCGCTTGGAATTGCGGCCATGGCCCGAACAGGCCCATGGTCGATTGCACTTCCAGTAGCAACACACGTGGATAGTGCACGCTGACCTGGGAGCTGAACCGATAGGCCCACGCCGCCAGAAAACCTTGCCAGTGCTCGATCTGTGCCGGGTCGTAGGGCGCGGTGGCAAAATCGCGGCTGAGCATGTAGGCGGCGGTCAGCGACTGCCCCGGTTTGAGACCCAGGGCCCGCGCCGCCGGGTTCACCGCCTGCAGCACTCGCCGCTGCACCGGGCCGGTGACCAGGACTAGCGGCTGCTGCGGATCGTCGCGCTGGCGCAGCACGGCATCGAGGGCCAGTTGCGGCAGCAGAATGCAGGCCCACAGCATGGCAATCTCAAGCGTAACTGACGAAGGTGACGGGCATCGCAGGGGGTATCCCGCCGCGACATTTGAGAATCTGCACTTGCCCGGCAGCCCCCTGCAGCGACAGCCGCAGGGCAGCAGGCGACGGGTTGTGCGCCGCCTGCTGCCCGCGCAAGGCAAAGGCCAGGGTTTCGCCGGTTTCGGCGGCTACCTGCAGGCGTCGCAAGGCCTTGTCGTCGGGGTTCTGCGGCCAGCAGAGCACGGCTGCGCAACTGCCGGAACGCAAACACTGCTCGGCAGCCCACAAGGCATCCCGACCTTGGGCTTGCAGCACGCTCAGGTGTTGCAGGCGCACACCGGCCGCCATCCAGGCATGTGGGTAGGGAATGAACGGGGGCGCTATCAACACGATTCGTTCACCGGCCTGGCTCAAACGCGCCAAGGTCGGCCAGAGCAACTGCAATTCGCCACAGCCGTTGGCGGCCAGCAGGATTTCACTGAGCGCTGCCGGTGGCCAACCCCCGCTGGGCAGCACGGCGTCGAGGCCGGCATGCCCGGTCGGCTGCACGCCGCTGGGGCTGGACTCCTGGCGACCGCGCCAGATGCGGCGTTGGTCGATCAGCCCTTCCAGGCTGACCACGGCGCCCATCACTGCCCTGCCCTCATGGTCAGGCAGCGTGGGGAAAAAACTTCGGTGAGTGGGAGTGATCTGTTCATGGGTGCATTTTTACTACTGTATGCATGAACAGTAAAGCGTCTATTTTCACTTCATGCCATCGAGGGTGCGAACGGTCTCGATCACTCCGGCGTGGGCACCAGCAATTTGCGCAATGGAAATCGCGAAGCGCCGCTCCAGCCCAGGAATTCCTGTTCGACCATGGGCCGGGCGAAATAGAAGCCCTGGGCTTCATCGCAGCCCAAGGCACGGATCACCTGCATGCACTTGAAGGTTTCGACCCCCTCGGCAACCGTTCGGTAGCCCAGTTTGCGGGCCAGTTCCAGCACTGCCTGGACGATCAGTTGATGCCGAGGGCTGTGTTCCAGGCCGGTGATCATCGACTTGTCCAGCTTCACCACGTTGGCCGGGATTTCGTGCAAGTAGGAAAAATTGCTGTAGCCGGTACCGAAATCATCGATCGCCACATCCACCCCCAGGTCACGGATGGCCGACAGCTGGCTGAGTACCTGTGGATTGGTACGCAACCACTCACCTTCAGTGATCTCGACCTCCAGACGTTCCGGGTCGATGCCGTGGGTACGACAGGCATTGCTGATGACCTGGGTGATGTCGTGGCCGTCGAAATCCAGCGCCGACAGGTTCACCGAAAGCCGGGTCAGAAGGGTAACCGGCCACTGGGCGAGCTTGGCCAATGCTGCGTCGATCACCCAGCGCGTCACGCTGTGAATCAGGGCGTTCCTTTCCAGCACGGGAATGAATTCGTCGGGCAAGACCAGGCCCAGCCTTGGATGCTCCCACCGCAGCAGAGCTTCGGCGCTGACCTGCTCACCCTCGTGCAGCGCGAAGCGTGGCTGGAACACCAGGCGCAACTGACCTTCACGCATCGCCTGGGTAACGTCGGAAGCCAATTTGAAAGACCGGCGATAAGCGTTGTCCCGCACCGGGTCGTACCAAGCCCACGGCTGACCTGCGAGCAGGGCCAGTTCAGCGGCGTACATGGCCTTGCGCAGGGCATCGCGGACTGCTTCGAAGTTGATCAAGAAGGGCGCGACGCCCGCGCGGACGCTGGGGCGAACCGGCATGCCTTCGATCTGGGTGGTGCAACGCAAGGCGTGCACGAGAATGTCGAGGTAGCCACTAACGTCACTTTGCTGCGCGTCCAGCACAAAGGCAAAGCGCTTGCGACCGATGTGATACACCCTCCCCTGACCTGCCCGCAGGCGCACAAGACGGCGTGCAATGCAGCACAGCAGGTTCTCGAATGGGACCATGCCCAAGGCCAAGGTCATGTCGTGGGCCCAGGCGGTGTCCATGGCATCGATCAGCACCAGGTAGCGCGACTCATCCGGGTGCTGGAGCAACAGGTGCCCCAGGTCAGTGAGGAACTGCCGGCGATCAGGCAACAAGGTAAGCCGATCGCTCGAGACGAACGCCTGAGCAGCGGCATGGACACTATCCGACATCACACTTTCCCGCGAATGACAGGCTCGAGCTTCCTGCGAGAGACTGGCCAGTTGTTCAGAGGGTATTTACTGAGGGAGTAGCCATCAAAAAGCGGCTCTTTAGGTGGTGGCAAAATAACATCGCACTAAATAATTGCCAAGCCCCATTCGCCCAGTAACACGCGGTTAGCATCGGAATGCCGGACGACGCTGCTACACTGCGGTAAACCCTGGGATGGAATGGACGATTCATGCTTGAAGCCCTGCTGTTCGACCTCGATGGCACTCTGACCGAAACCGACGCCCTGCACCTGCTTGCCGTCCAGCAATTGCTGGCCGAGGAAGGCCGCGACTTCACCCATGAAGAGTTCCAGTTGCACGCCAGTGGCCGGGCCAACGCCGACATGTGCCAGTACCTGTTCCCGGATCGCTCGGTGGCCGAGCATGAAGCCTTTGCCGATCGCAAGGAAGCACGCTTTCGCGACCTCGCCCCGCAACTGACGCCCATCGCCGGGCTGCTGCGCCTGCTCGACCACGCCGAGCGCGAAGGCCTGGGCATGGTCGTGGTGACCAACGCTCCGCGCGCCAATGCCGAGCACATGCTCGACGCCCTGGGCCTGGCCGAGCGCCTGCCGCAGGTGGTGGTCGCCGAAGAGCTGGAGCGCGCCAAACCCGATCCACTGCCCTACCTGACCGGTTTGCAACGTTTGGGTGCCCGGGCCGAGGCTGGCATCGCTTTCGAGGACTCGGTGCCAGGGGTGACGGCCGCAGTGGCCGCCGGTCTGTTCACCGTCGCGTTGTCGACCAGCCAATCGCCGCAGACTTTGAGATCCGCCGGCGCCAACTTGGTGATCGAATCCTACGAGGATGAAAACCTCTGGATTCATATCGACAAAATGCGCCAGGGCCAATAACCAGCTGCGCCCCCCCCCGTAGCAGCGGCGCAAGCCGCGTCGGCGGTCTATGCGGTATTTCTGATACAACCCGGTCTTGTCCATCTACCGCGCCGAACCATTCGCGGGTAGAACCCGCTCCCACAGGCATCACGAGTGCGTTCTGCGGTATTTCTGATACAACCCACTCCCACAGGGGGTGCTGCTACGCGGGATCGTGGAGCAGGAAATTGCCGGGGCGCTGGGGGGTGTCGTTGTCGATTTCAGGTACCAGCGCTTCATCCTTCAGATGTACACCCGACAGCTGGCGCTTGTGTGCTTCGCGCATCAGGTAGTGCAACTTGTGCGCGGCCGTGGCGTAGCTCAGGCCTTCGAGACGCACATTGGAAATGCAATTGCGCGCAGCATCGTTCAACCCCACCCGCGGTGCATAGGTGAAATACAGCCCCAGGCTGTCGGGCGAGCTCAGGCCCGGGCGCTCACCAATCAGCAACACCACCATGCGCGCGCGCAACGCCTGAGCCACTTCATCGGCCACCGCCACCCGGCCTTGCTGCACCAGGCAGATCGGCGCCAGGCTCCAGCCCTCGTCAGCGGCAATCCGCTCGATGCGCTCGAGCATGGGTAGCGCATGCCGATGCACCGCCAACGCGGAGAGACCATCGGCGATCACCATTGCCAGGTCGAAACCGGTCGCATGCTCGTCGGCATAAGTACGCAAGGTGTGCAGCGACGCCTCGTCCAGGCGCCGCCCCAGGTCCGGCCGCTGCAGATAGACATGTCGATCACCCGCCGCGCTGTGCAGGCTCAGGCTCTCGGGACGGGCCTGTACCAGCGCGGCCTGGTCGAACGGCAGGTGAACCGCATCGCGGGCTTGTGCGTGGGCGTACTGAAAGTCCAATTGGGCACTGCTGGGCAGGCTGGTGCCAGCTCGCCCCAGGGCGATGCGCGCCGGTGTCAGTGCACGCAACGCATGCCAGGGATCACCTTGTGTCAGCGTCTTATCGTTCATGAGCTACTTTTCACCTCATCACTATGGCCAGAGAAAACGGGCGCTTCAACCCAGCCGCCCCAGTGCTTTGCCGAACAACGGCGGCACGCCGCTGCCCAGACGCAGCTGGCCATCCTTCTGTTGCAGAATGTCCATGCGTGCCAGCCATTCCTCGAATTCGGGTGCTGGGCGCAGGCCCAGGGTCTTGCGCGCGTACAAGGCGTCGTGAAAGGACGTGGTCTGGTAGTTGAGCATGACGTCATCGGAGCCCGGAATGCCCATGATGAAATTGATCCCCGCAACACCCAGCAGGGTCAGCAACATGTCCATGTCATCCTGATCGGCCTCGGCATGATTGGTGTAGCAGATGTCGCAGCCCATCGGCACACCCATCAGCTTGCCGCAGAAATGATCCTCGAGACCGGCGCGGATGATCTGTTTGCCGTTGTACAGATATTCCGGCCCGATGAACCCCACTACCGTATTGACCAGAAAAGGGTCGAACCGGCGCGCCACGGCATAGGCCCGCGCTTCACAGGTCTGCTGGTCGACGCCATGGTGGGCATTGGCCGACAACGCGCTGCCCTGGCCTGTCTCGAAGTACATCAGGTTGTTGCCGACTGTCCCGCGACGCAAGCTGAGACCCGCTTCGTAGCCTTCCTGCAATACCGCCAGGCTGACGCCGAAACTGCTGTTCGCCGCCTGCGTACCGGCTATGGACTGGAACACCAGGTCCAGAGGCACGCCACGTTCGATCGCCGCGATCGAGGACGTGACATGGGTCAGCACGCACGACTGGGTCGGGATTCCGTAGTGCTCGATAACGCCATCGAGCATCTTCAACAGCTCGCTGATGGCGCTCAAGCTGTCGCTGGCCGGATTGATGCCGATCATGGCATCGCCGTTGCCGTACAGCAGGCCATCCAGCACGCTGGCGGCAATGCCGGCCGGATCGTCGGTGGGGTGGTTGGGCTGCAACCGTGTAGACATGCGCCCGCGCAGCCCGACCGTGTTGCGAAAGCGCGTGACCACGCGGATCTTCTGCGCCACCAGGACCAGGTCCTGCACGCGCATGATCTTCGAGACGGCTGCGGCCATCTCCGGCGTGATGCCTGGCGCCAAGGCGCGCAGGCTGGTTTCGCTGGCTGCGTCGCCAAGCAGCCAATCGCGGAAGCCGCCCACGGTCAAATGGCTGACCGCAGCGAAAGCCTGGGCATCATGGGTGTCGACGATCAGCCGAGTGACTTCGTCCTCTTCATAGGGGATCAACGCCTCGTCCAGAAAGCGCTTGAGCGGCACCTCGGCCAGCGCCATCTGCGCGGCCGCCCGCTCGGCATCACTGCTGGCGGCGATCTCGGCCAGGTAATCGCCGGAGCGTGCCGGACTGGCCTTGGCCATCAACTGCCGGAGGCTGTCGAAACGCCAGGTTTGCCCGCCGATGCTGTGCACGAAACTCATGCTGCCCTCCTCACTCGCTGGCCAGTACGGGTTGGCGGTCGCCACGGCTGCGCACGAAGACGCAGAACAGCGAGCCGAGGGCCATCAGGCCGATGAAGATCCCGCAGATCATGGCATTGAACCACACCATCGCCACCAGACACACCAGCGCCAGCAGCAAGGCAATGGCCGGCACCAGCGGATAGCCGGGGGCGCGGAAGGACCGCTCCAGTTGGGGCTCGCTGCGACGCAGTTTGAACAGGCTGAGCATGCTCATGATGTACATGACGATGGCGCCGAACACGGCCATGGTGATCATCGCTGCGGTCAGCGTCAGGCCTTGGAGATTGACCAGGCCATCGCTGAAGATCGCTGCGATGCCCACCACGCCACCGGCGAGGATGGCGCGATGCGGCGTCTGGAAACGCGACAGCTTGGCCAGGCTTGCGGGCAAAAAGCCGGCCCGTGCCAGCGCGAAGAACTGCCGCGAATAGCCCAGGATGATGCCGTGGAAACTGGCGACCAGCCCGAACAGGCCGATCCACACCAGCATGTGCATCCAGTTGGAGTTCTCGCCTACTACCCCTTTCATGGCCTGCGGCAGCGGGTCGTTGATGTTGGCCAAGGCGCGCCAGTCACCCACGCCACCGGCGAAGATCATCACGCTGATGGCCAAGGTCACCAGGGTCAGGATACCGGCGATGTAGGCCCGTGGAATGGTGCGCTTGGGATCCTTGGCTTCCTCGGCGGCCATGGCCGCGCCTTCGATGGCCAAGAAGAACCAGATGGCGAAGGGAATCGCCGCGAACATGCCGCTCAAGGCACCCAGGCTGAACGTGTCCGATCCGGCCCACCCGCCCAGGGCGAAATTGCTGAAACTGAATGCTGGCGCCACCACCCCCATGAACACCAACAGTTCCAACACGGCGAGGATGGTCACCACCAGTTCGAACGTGGCGGCAATGCTCACGCCCACGATGTTCAGGCTCATGAACACACAATAGGCCCCCACTGCCGCCCACTTGGGGTCGAGCCCTGGAAACTGCACATTGAGGTAGGCGCCGATGGCCATGGCGATGGCAGGCGGGGCAAACACGAATTCGATCAGCGTGGCCAGCCCGGCGATCATTCCACCGGTAGGGCCGAACGCACGCAGGCTATAGGCAAAGGGTCCGCCCGCGTTGGGGATGGCGGTGGTCAGTTCGGTAAAGCTGAAAATGAAGCAGGTGTACATCACGGCGACCATCAGCGTCGTGCAGAGGAAACCCAAGGTGCCAGCACTGCCCCAGCCATAGCTCCAGCCAAAATACTCACCGGAGATCACCAGGCCAACGGCGATGCCCCACAGGTGCAGTGTGCCCAGCGTGGGTTTGAGTTGCGAAACGGTCATGGGTGTGCCCTCGAAGGTGGAGATGAGCAAAGAAGCGTTCCTGAAAGTAACCATAGGCGCCCACTGGCGATCTGGCGCCGTGAATATGAAAGCTGCCTTGCCATCGACTTCGCCGATGGCGCGCCAGGTTGAAGCACGCCTTTTCGTACGATGCCCCAATCACGGGCACTCGATGGCAGCACTTTTTCACGGTGTATGGCTGACTACACAGGAACGCCGTTTCCTTGAACCCTGTGCTTGAACGATTCTCGGAAACAGGTCTTTGAAACATCTGCACACATCAAGCCAGCTCATGGCAGAGCGTGTTCAACTCTGCCCCGCATTGCGCGTGAGCGGCGAACCGATAGCCACGATGATGGTCGCAGACAGGGAGCGACGTGCTCGGCCGGTGGGTTGCAGAACCATGTTTCGCTTATTGCGCAGTTGTCTGACCGTAGCGTTCCTGGCCAGCGTGGTGGGCTGTTCGCTGTTGCCCCAGCGTGATCCGGTGTCGATCAGCGTGGTGGGTATCGAGCCTTTGCCGGCGCAGGAACTGGAACTGCGCTTCGCCATCAAGCTGCGACTGCAGAACCCCAACGAAACGCCGATCGAGTACGACGGCGTGGCAGTGAATCTGGACGTCAACGGCCGTCCGCTGGCCAGCGGCGTCAGCAGTCAGCACGGCCGTATAGAGCGGTATTCGGAGGACGTGCTGGTAGTGCCGGTCAGCGTCTCTGCACTGACCGCATTGCGCCAGGCGGTGGGCCTGAACCCGGCGCAGAGCTTGAACGGCTTGCCCTACCGCCTGCACGGCAAGCTTGCCGGGGGGCTGTTCGGGACGGTGCGCTTCAGCGACAGCGGTACCTTGAGTCTGCCGTCCGCAACAGGCTACTGAGTGCGTATGGGGTCGCGGACCGATCAACCCTGGGGCTGTAACGCACTGGGTGAGTCAACGTGCCGCCGCCATCAGCTTGTTCACTTCAGCGCGGACCATGTTGGCGTATTCGGGCGGTGACATGCCATCCAGCTCGCCCCGTACCCATTCTGCCCAGCGTCCCTTGCGCTTGGCCTTTTCGCCGATGAGACGCGCGGCTTCGGCTTTGGCCTTGCCCAGGTTGGCTTGCCACAGCTCGTAGAGACGGGCTTTTTCATCCTCGATCATGGCGCGCTCGGCCAGCGAGCGATTGGCGAGATTGAAGCTCATTGCAGGTACCTGTCAGCAGAAAAAACAGGCGACATCTTACACGCCTATACATGAAAATCTGTAGGAACAGACGCCGCGCCCAAGCCCTTCATGCAACTTTCCAGGGCGCTGGGACTCCATCTTGCACTGCCTTAATAAACACCAGGAGTTAGTGAAATGGCCCGTAAATCAGGTGCTCAATCGGCCGAGGATCAAATCAAGGATCAAGTCTTCAGCGAGCTGTTGGCGCTGATCGAAGAGTCGGAAAAAATGCTCAGGGACAGCGCCTCTCTGGGAAGCAACGAGGCCGACACCGTGCGCGCGCAGGTCAACTCCAAACTCGAACATGTGTCCTATTCCCTCGCCGGACTGCGTGAACGCGCCAAACCGGTGGTCGAAGCCACGCAGACCTACATCGGTGGCCATCCGTGGCAGACCGTGGCCGCATCGGCGACCTGTGGCTTGCTGCTCGGCCTGCTGCTGGGCCGTCGTAACTGATTCACCTCCGCTCCGGGCCGCCGATCACTGCGGCCCTCTTGTGTCCTGCCTTCACTCCCCCGCCAATGCCCGCAGTTTTTCCAGCTCTTGCACCGGCATCGAAATACCCTGAGTGTGCGATAACGCCCGCTGACGATAGCGCCTGTCACCCGACAACCGTGTCTGCCCTGCCTCGTGCATGCGCTCGACCAACTCGCGGCTACGCACGGCAAAATCATGACCGGCGCTCTTGCTGGGGTCGATGACGATGATCAATTGCCCGGTCCAGGGCGTTTGCGCACCGGGGTGTCGCTTCCAGTCGAACTCGAAGGAAAAATTCCCGCCAGTGAGCGCTGCCGCGAGCAGCTCGACCATCATCGACAAGGCCGAGCCCTTGTGTCCGCCAAAAGGCAGCAGCGCACCACCCTCAAGAATCTCCGCCGGATCGGTCGTGGCCTGCCCATGCTTGTCGACACCGGTACCCACGGGCACCGAATGGCCCGCCCGCGCGGCGATCTGCACGTCACCGTGGGCCAGCGCACTGGTGGCCATGTCGAAGACCAAGGGATCCTTGCCCGCGCAAGGCGCCGCGAACGCTATGGGATTGGTGCCGAACAACGGCTTGTTACCCCCATGGGGGACGACGCAGGTCATGCTGTTGACCACGCTCAGAGCGACCAGGCCTTCGGCGGCGAAGGGTTCGACATCCGGCCAGAGCGCGGCGAAATGGTGGGAGTTGCGGATAGCGAGGACAGCGATGCCCGCTTCGCGCGCCTTGGTCACCAAGAGCCCTCGCGCAACGGCCAACGCCGGCTGGGCAAAGCCTCCAGCGGCATCCACCGCGACGTAACCGCTCGCCACATCCTCGACAGCGGGGCGCGCCTTGCCGTCCACCCAGCCGCTGGCCAAGGTAGAGAGGTAACCGGGTATGCGAAATGTGCCATGACTGTGAGCGCCGTCGCGTTGGGCGGTGGCACAGTTGTGGGCGAGAATGTCGGCGACCTCGACCGAGGTGCCATGACGCAGAAAGATCTGACGCAGCAGCTGCGTCAGATCGGAGAAGGACAACGATTGGGAGGCGTCGCTGGCAGGCATCATGGGCTTCCTCGCGGGAACGGAACAGAGCCCTAGTACGCCATACCCACCTGCCTCAAGACAAGCCTGCTCGGATCAGTCCTTCTGGTCGCGCAGCACGTTGCCCGATACGCCGTCGATGCGGAACTCGTAAGTCACACCATCAGCCTTCAGACCTTCGCCTTCCCAGTAGCCATCGTTGTCGGCTTCGATCTTGGTGACCTGGGTATAGCCTTTGGACTTGGCGGTTTCGATGGCTTTCTCGACGGTGATCCAACCCGCACCGGGCTTGTCGGCCAAGGCCAGGCCGGCAGTCATCAAGGCGGAAGTTGCAACTACGGCAGTCAAAGTCTTCTTGAACATGGGGCACTCCATAACAGTGATTGGTGTGTGCTGCACTGTCTTGGAGCGTCACACTGAAAAATTAGTTCACGGACGCTTGACCTTGCGCCGCATCACGCCGTTGATCACAACCACGAGCACAGCAATGCCCATGGCGATGTATTGAAAGAGTTTCTCAGTGATCACGCCTTGGGTCTGCAGGTAGGACAGGCCGAGCATTGCCAGTAGTACCAGCAAGGCGATCAGCAAGGAATATTTGATGCGTTGAGCTTGAGTCATCTAAAGGTCCTGACAGGGGTGTGGCCGGTTTGGTTATCCGGGTTATGACTTTTTGCTTGGAGTGCGCATGAGCCGAAGTCAAATCAGCGCGAGGAAAAATCGCATTTTACAATGTTAAGGTCCAACAAGGGGAGGTGAACCGCCCCGAGTATTGCAAAGACTCAACTTTTTGAGAAAGTAGAACCACTATATCAAAGCCATCAGAATTTCTCCTGGAGTCTGCGAGCGAGCTGTGGCTATGGTCCGCGAGTCCCGATTCTCAGCGGTAGACATTGGGGCCGCGTCCAGCATGGTCGGTTGCACTGCTCGGTACGAGCGATCAGTGACGAAACTTGCTCTGCAGATTCGCCGTGTCTGGCAGAAAAAATACGATGACTATGAGGCCAGTAAAGTCTGGCGACAGACACATCGCCAACGCCAGAAGGTGGCGCGCTGCACTGAGGAGCGATTGGGGATAAGATGGGGCTATGGGTGCTGCAATTGGCAATTCGGTAAAGACCCGCAAGCAGATCTAGGTAATGCCAACTCCAGAGAATCAATGAAGCGCCAGTCAACGGCTGAGTACCCCAATCTGTTGTACATAGCTGGCTTACGGGCTTACGTTCATTTCAACTTGGGAGGATTTGCCTAAGTTGCGCTCATCGCGGGCATCTATTTGCGGTTCATAGTTGGATGACGTGTCGGTTGGCACATGCGCACCCAGTGCTTTCTGGATGGGCTTGAGCGGGTTTTCACGGTCGTCACGTCAGCCAGCCCCCCACCGGCTGATCCATCTCAGTGGCCGGGGCTCGCAATATCCTTCGATCCGCTAAAGCGAACGGCTGAGTGGGGCCGGCATCGAGCCACCGCTTGGCAACGCTGGTGACCGCTTCGACAACGCGCTGGCAGAGACCATCAACGGCCTCTTTAAGACAGAACTAAACCACAAGCGGGGGCAATGGAAAAGCTTCGAAAGCGTGGAATACAAAGCGCTGAAATAGCTGACCTGGTTCAACCATCAGCACCTGCTGGAGCCGATAAAGAATAGGCAGCGAGGGGGGTTAGGCACTATGCGAAAAAGCTCAAGCAGCAACCCCAATGACCGCCTTACCGAAATACTGTGTAAGCTCTCCATAAACCCCACCAGCCTCATGATGGTTGGTGCGCTTAGCTAGGTGATACCGGCGAGCAGTTCCACGGGAGCAGCGCTTCGTAGTCTTCAACTGATGAGGCTGCCGGCAGGCGTTCCAGTGCGTGGCGCAGCCACGCATAAGGCTCTTGGCCGTTGGCTTTGGCAGTCTCGACCAAGCTGTAAAGTTGAGCACTGGCCGTTGCGCCCTTGGGCGTGTCGCTAAACAGCCAGTTCTTTCTTCCGATCACGAAGGGGCGGATCGCGCGTTCAGCGGCGTTGTTGTCGAGCGGCAGGTAGCCTTCCTCGACGTATCGCTCCAGCTTGCTCCAGTTACTTGCGAGGTAACTGATGGCTTTCCCCAGAGCATTCTGAGCGGTGACCTGTGGCCGCGTCTTTTCGATCCAACTTTTCAACTGAGCCAGTATCGGTAGGCTTTTTTCGTAACGACCGGTCTTGCGTTCATCGTCGCAGCAAGCCTTTAGGTCGCGTTCGATGCCGTAAAGCTTGTTGATCAGATTCAGTGCGATATCCGCGCGCCCCGTTTTACCTTTGGGCTGCACTTTCTGTGCTTCAACGAACTTGCGACGCGCATGGGCCCAGCACCCTAAACGCTCAACGCAAGCTTGGGCGCCCAGTGCGTTGTAACCGGCATAATCATCGGTCATGACGTAGCCACGATAGCCATCGAGCAGGCGCGTAGGCACCTCCTGCGCTCGGCTGGTGGAGTAGTCAAAAAGGATCACCGGCTTATCCGGGGGGCCGCCGGTTTGCACCCACATCCATGACTGGCTGCCTGGCTCGCGGTCAGGCTCTTTCAACACCTGCACCCGCGTTTCATCGCAATGGATGACCCGGCTGGCCAATAGGCTGTCGCGCATTAAATTCAGCAGCGGCTGGAAGTGCTTGCCGCACTGGATAACCCAGCGTGCCAAGGTCTGGCGAGGGATATCGATACCGTGGCGACTCAGTACTTTTTCAAAGCGGTGAAGCGGCAAGCCGTCTACATATTTAGTGGTCAGCAGCATCGCCAGAACGCTCGGGCTGGCCATGCTTTTTTCAATCACCTGAGCCGGCTCGGCCGCAGTCACCGGTGCAGTCTCGCAGTCGCGGCAACCGTAGATTTTACGAACGTGTTTGATCACCCGTATCTGCATTGGGACGATCTCAAGTTGCTCGCTGATTTCCTAGCCAATGGCGTGTTTGCGGCAACCGCAGGTGCAAGTCAGCTCATGTTCGGGCAGTTCGTGGATGACCTCGATGCGCGGAAGGTCAGCAGGCAGCGGCTTGCGCTTGCGACGACGCTTGGCGGGTGGGACGACCTCTTCTTCAGTGGTCTCGCACGCCAACTCGACCTCGTGCTCCGCTTCATTGAACAACGCCATTTGAGGCGTTGCCGGATCGACGGCCTGCTCTGATTTTCGGCCAAACAGGCGCTGCCTCAGCAGTGCAACTTGTTCTTCGAGCACACCCATCCTGGACTGCATCTTCGCAAGCATCTGCTTGAGCAATTCAGGATCATCAGGAAGGTTGTCGGGCACGAAATTCATGCCCTGGATTATACCGAATCAGGCCACGAATCGCGGCGTCAAAACTTGATGGGGACGGTTACGCCAGAGGTCAAAACCGTCAAGCAACCAGTTGAGTTCCTGAACGGTCAGGACAATTGCTTCGTCGGTCACATCGGGCGATGTTTTGAAACGCTCAGACTCCAGGCGCTTGAGCCAAAGGCAGAAGCCGTTGCGCTCCCAGTACAAGATCTTCACGCGGTTGCGCGGCTTGTTGAGGAAGACGAAAAGCACGGGGTCGAACACGGCGACCTTGATGTCCAACTCGACCAGGGCAGCGAGGCCGTCGATGGACTTTCGGAAGTCGACGGGCCTGGGGTACAGATATACTTTTTCGATTTTTGCGTCGGGACGCAGCATGGCGGCGGGCTCCAGAATGAAATCGGGAGCACAGCATCCGGTATCAAGCGGCAACTTTGAATGTGGGGTTCATGGAGCGCTTACAATACTGTGGCCTCCACGATACCTGGAGCGGTACAGCGTAAAGACATCCAGAATTTTAAGCAAACGTCGAACACCCTTATGCTTATGAGATCTTGATTAAGCAATTGCCGTATTATTTTTTTTACCCAGGCTTTGCAGTGCTGGTTTTATCCCTCGACCATACTAGGAGGAAAGAGATGCTAAAAAGGAAGATTAGCGCAACAGCAGATAGGACCAATGAGACAGCAGGCAGCCTGTAAAAGTCGGTAGCAAAAGCTATTAACAACCCCGCAATAGTTAGCCCTCCAAAAGAAAATCCATAGAATAGCCCCATTACTGACGCGACCCGATGCGTGGGACAGGCGGCTAGTACGCCGTTCATAGAAACCATCAAGCTAATCTCAAACAAAACCATATAGAAAAAATAAAAAAATAGGGATATAACGGAATTACTGCTCACAAAAGGCGCACTTAAAAATGAGGACGTGAGAAGTATTGAAAAAAAAGCCAGGCTTTTATTATTTTTATTTGATGGCACGAAGGAATTTACAATCAGCAATCCGATAACAATTCCCACACAACCTACCATCTCTCCAATTATGCCCTTCCCTAATCCCAAATCGAGCCATGCCAGGGGAATCCAGGTCCGCGCAATCTGATTGTAAGACTGAAAAACAATCACACTAAGAGATAAATATATAAAGTTAAGCTTAAGACTTTCGTTTTTTTTAATTTCCACAAGCCCTGCCAAACTAGAGTTGAGACCCGATGGCATGGTTTCTCTGACGACGTCAGCAGAAGCCATTCTGGCACAGCATAGAGCAGAGATTAAATAAGTGAATCCGTTTATAATGGCTATCTGCAGAAGAGTGACTTCAGATACTAAAATAAATCCAGCAAGAGCGCCTAAAGCCTGTCCAACGAAGCTGCCACCCATTACAATGTTATTAGCCCTTCCAAGACTTGAAGGGCCTGTGAACTTTTTAACACCTACACTCCTAAAGGTTTTAGTTACGAGCTCTAAAAACCCGCGAACAAATAAAATAAAATAAAGCAAGATCAGCCAATCTGCGTCAACACAGAGGCCCATACACACCGCACAAATAGCCGACAGAATCTCAATTAGAACAAGACCTCCACGCACTGTATAGCTATCACATATCTTCACTGCCAAAGGCAAGAGAAAAATCACAGGCAAAAACTGTGCTATATAAACGCCTGAAGCCTTGACCGCAGACGAATCCAAACTAAACAAGCTTAAAGCCAAAGCCGAAACAAAAAGCGTAGCGCCAGTAGAACTAATTAATGCAGATAAAGATAAATAAAATACTGAGACGTTCATAGCGAAGAGCTCCGCTGCTCTCTCCCTTATTGGGAAAGAGCACAAAGTTTAATTAATATATGATAACAACTCGCCTCGCCTGCGTACATCGCATGTCACACAATGGAAAGCTCCTCCGAATCTCATAACATTGCGAAATGGCACCGTTACTACTTCAAAACCCCACTCGGCCAACATGTCAATAAGCGAAGTCTCCTGCTCTTCAACAACGACAGTTTTTGGGTCGAGCATTAGTACATTCATATTCGTCCAGGTACTAGACATGTACATAGTATGACTACTAGGAATGGTCGATTTAGGGGCATACCTAACATCCCAGCCTTTAAGAACTCGAGGTAAGATAGGCATGCGTTCTGGATTGAGAAGAATTTTTCCCGGAGCCAGGGGCATGAATGTAGCGTCTATATGCATTGGTGCGCAGTCTGTCGACTCGAGCAAATGGATATTGTACTTTTTGTCAATATGGCGCCTTACCCACTCAATACCCATGGAATTTGTAACATGGCTAAGCTGAGCGAAAATATCATAGCCACATTTAATAAAGTCGGCCGCGTCAAATACAGGCTCGAAATTATTAATAACAAACTTATCACTTCTTAGCGGATCTACTTTATCATAGTCTGACTGATATAACTCATCCAAAAGCTGAGGCTTTGGAGCGCTAATCCACTTTGCACCACTTCTAAAATACTCTTTAAGCAAGGGACGATAAGCATCAATCTCAAAGTATCTTGATCGCCAAGACATAGGAGACTCAATTATAGTATCCCCCAGGATTAGCAAAATATCTCTAGGCATAGCGGCGTATAGCCCGCTTGGGGCGCTCCAGCTGGGCGTGCTAAAGGATTTCGCCTGCTCAAGTTTATCTGGACGTGTAACTATAATCCCGCGACTTGCGATTACTTCTGCTAACTGGTCGAGTTCTTTACAGGCAGCCTCATACTGGGACTGCGGCAATCTATTGCCAACTTCTCTGATAAAGAAGTCCTTGCTATCCTCTGGCATAGTAGCCTCCAGCATGATGTCCCACTCGGGAACTGCGGCACCTTGCATAACGCCAACGATTACTTCCTCAAGAGGATCCCACTCGTTATGAGAGCTTACCCGAATTTCGCTACTTCCGTTCATAACTAGCTCCTTGGCCGGTTGCCTTGAAGGTTTACTGGATCGTTTTCCTTGGAGAAATCACCACTTACTAGGTAGTTAAAAAATCGCTCTCCGGTGGATTGCGGTGTAAAGAAAAACTCTTTTCTATACTGGCGTCCCATTAGCGAATAGACGAACATATCTCTCAAGGTTCGAGCTATATACTTCGGCCCTAATCGCACAAGCATTTTGCAGTAAGTACCCCCAGGAACTGGGTAGCCAAACCAATGATTCACTGATATAGAGGGAGTGCTAGATTTAAGATAATGCCACCATCCTTTGGGAATAAACATCATATCCCCTGGAGACACCATTCCTTTATACACTCTTGCTTTCTTGAACTTAGGAAACAATTCAGGCGAATAGCTCTCGCAATCTATACGGCTATTTACGATATTATCAATATAGGGATATACATACGGAGTGTCTTCAAATGGCACCAGGTAGACTGTTTTAAATCCATACACCTGAAGAAAAATATTATCTTTTAAGTCCGAATGAAGCCCTGAGCAGGTACCCTTCGATCCTATCCAAAGTCTTGTATCGCAATCACCTGGATAACTATTGGTTATGCTTTCAAATAAGAAATCCTTATCAAAATCATCGAGAAATTCATTTGATCGTATGTACCCTAAATAACATGGCCTAGCCGCTTCGTCATGAGCCAAATCAATGAAGTTTTGAAAGCGCATAATTTTCTCATAGCGCTCGTGACCACCATCTAATTCCCCGCCAGTGGTTGGTAAATCTATTAATGCCTTGACTTCTTTGTGGCCTATTTTTTTTCTAAGAACATCAAAATTCCACCTGGCTCCTGGCCAGCATGATGCAAGACCATTAACAATTATTGGAACGCCTTGCTCTATGGACTTGGTCAAGTCGGATTTGTGCGAGGTATGCAGCACCTCCAAGTCTATTATATTCATGCGCTGGCTAGCCCCCCAACTGTTTCTCCACCATCAATCACAAAGTTATGCCCAGTAGCAAATTTTGCATTCGAGGATGAAAGAAATAACGCTAGATCAGCAACCTCTTGCGGGTCACCCAGCCGCTTTAGCGGAATTTTGTCAGCGCATTCAATAACCTCATCTTCTGTATATTCTGACAACTGCATTGGCGTTAAAATGTATCCTGGGCTTATTGAATTAACCCTGATTAGCGGAGCCAACTCTAGAGCAAGGCACTTAGTCATCTCTATAACACCTGCCTTGCTTATATTATAACTTATGTAGTTGGGCATAGCAATCATTCCGCTAACTGACGCTATATTAACTATCACAGAATCAGAGCCCTGTCGCTGCATAATTAATGCTGCTTCTTGAGCCATAAAAAAGGCAGCTTTGATATTAACATCCATCACCATATCCCAGCTATCAGGGGTAACGTCCAATACGGGCTCGCGGAGGCTGACCCCTGCGTTGTTCAACAGCACATCTATGCCATGGAAAACTTTGACAATCTCCGCTATCGCCGACTTACGCGCAGCATCTATGGTAATGTCCGCAGATATAAAAATCTCAATAGCTGCAAAATCGGTTTGTCTCAAGACTTCAGGCATCGGAACTTTATCAATAATCGCTACCCTATATCCTGCCTCGGCGAATGTTTTGGACATCGCCAGTCCGATACCCGAAGCCCCTCCGGTTACCACAACTCTTTTGGTGCACTCTATTTTTTTCACGCTAGTACCTTCAATTTAGTCATTCTCATGGTTCATGAAAGATCGCCATGTTTTTTGAAAGTGCTTGACTCCTAATTCGTGCTCACCGGCCATAGCATTAATTGAAAAATGACTTGATTGAGTGTTTAGCTGTAAACCCCTACAAACTACAAAGTCTTCTTCCATGTCGGTGCAGATGTCATTTTTTAAAACTGCTGGATCGATTGGAAAATCTCTCTGTTGCTGCTCCGTCTGGAAAACAGGAATCTCGATAACTGTACGAGCAGCATTAATCGGCTTGAAGATGAACAGTGACATATGGTTTACGGACGGCTGAACTGTAAGAAGTGGAAAAATATAGCCTTGACGTGAAATACCACCGGATTCCCATAAATATTTAGAATGCTCGCTAGGAGGAGTATCTCGGTATGGCATAGGGATCTGGATGTGGGGTCCACACGGAATCGTTCTAACACCACCAAAATCGAATGCCCCTAGGGTTTTGGGATGAACATACGCAAAGTGATAGTCTTCTACGTAATTTTCCACAAGTATTTTCCAGTTCACATTTTCATCAAATACAAATCGGGCAACTTCTTTCATCTCTTCGTAAGGAAATTCATAATCATCCAGGTAGTCAATATAGCCCTTGAGCCATTGCTTGAGGGGTTGTGCATTTTCGACCGGATTCGCAAACACGAGTCCCCGCCATACATCTACAGAAGCGGGTTTCAAATGGAGCCCTTCAATGTCTAGGCTCTCGAACCAATGTTTCTTAGGGATATGATTAATTGCACCGTTTTCCGTAAAACTCCAAAAGTGATAAGGACAAATTATTCCCTTACAAATACCATTTCCGCTTAGCATTCGAGCGCCACGATGTGGGCAGACATTATGAAAAGAGCGCAATGCTCCATCGGAAGCTTTTAAAACAAGAATTGGCTCAGCACCTATTACCCTAGTGATATAGCTTCCAGATACCGGCAACTCACTTTCATGGCAAACATACTGCCAGGTTTTATTAAAGATATTTTTGGTCTCATTATCAAAAGTACTTTGGTCGCTGTAGTCTGAGCCAGAAATTTGCCTCTCGAAAAAATCCATTTTATCACCCATTAGTCAAGAACGATTAGTTCGCCCGAAGCTTCCCACTCACGAATCTTTCGATAATCAATATCAAGCTGGGATAGGCTGTCATGCATCAGATATATGTGCCCAACTTTAGAGGGCAAGTCCACGGTTTTTCTGACCAGTTCGCCTATACTAGGTGTTCGTGCGATCATATAGAATGATGGCAGGGTAGCCAGGAGCTTTGCGCAGTTGTTCTCTTTCACGACACCTCCTTCCGTCATAATAAGATTTACAACTCTCGATATTTTCGTCATTACATATGGCGTACTTATATTTTCTAAAAAGCTTACTGGATCTAAGTATCTCCTCAAGGTCATAGTCATATGACTATCACCAATCGCTTTAATAATCGGGTCCGAAATAATTCCACCCTGCATTCGTGCGCCGGTTTCCACCAACACGGGGCCTCGATCCGTAAAAATTATTTCCGTATGACTAGCCCCCTCTTCAACCCCCAAAGCCGTCAACACTTTTTTCGTATAACTAATGAGCTTCTGTTGAACATTTCCTTCATAAGGGATCATTGTCTCATAATCGTATATATTTCCCACCCCTCGGATATTTAGTCTTTTCTCGTGCCAAACTTCACTAACCTTATGATTCCCGTGAATACTAACTGCGTTTACCACATACTGTTCACCCTTTAAAAACTCTTGAATAAGAACTGTGTCGTTTAGCAGCCCGACAACATTTTTTTTCCTGATAATTGTTTTGAACGCATCTAAAGCTTCATATTCATCGAAACAAATTCTAACATCCTCGCTTCCCATGGCATCAACTGGCTTGAGCACAATAGGTCGCGAGCCTATATCTTTGATTCGATCCAGCAACTCCTGCCTCGTAGATACTAGATATTGCTTTGCGCAATCCAATCCTTGTTCGGAAATTGCCTGCGCCATCAGATATTTATTTCGACGCCTTGAACTGGTTTTTGGATCATTTCCCTTCAGTCCCAATGACGCTGATAGCAGGTCTGCTAGCTCCACGCCTGGCTCACTTCCTGCCAGCACGAATTCGGGATGGTATTTCCGCAGCGCCTCCACTAAACCTGAATGATTCTGTTCAGATAATTTAAGCAATACATCGAATATTGCAGGATTAAAGCCTTTTTTGTAGCTACTTGGTATTTCCTCTCTTGATTGCACGTGCACTAAAAACCAACCCAGTTCCTTCAGCGCTTTTGCCAGCTCAGCACCAGTACTGTGGCCGTCTACAATACAGACTACGCGTTTGTTGAGCATCTTTTAACACCTAGAATTTAAACTAATATTCCGAATAAGATAAATTATGATATTCGACCGCATATTTGATGTCGACCAAATACAATTCAACTTCGGGGTAGTACTTCGCTTTTTCGATGTCATCGCCGACATAGATTTTTTTCTCACCGAATGAGCTCCAGAATGTCATCACGGTAAAAAAGGCATATTCCTCCTCTTCACTGCGTAAAAGCTCTACGCCTTTATTTCCTTGTAGTGTTTCATATCCTGTAATGCCAGTATCCATTAAATGTTGCTTATAGACTTCTGCGTTACGCAATCATACTTGTCCACTCCAGATTCGTACGATCATTTTGACTCCAAAATATTCCATATGATTGGTAGCTGAGACGATGTCTACCGCGAATAAATACCCGAGCTCGATCAAGTCCTCGAGAACATACAACTATCGAAGGTAAAGCATTTGCTTCTTGAATTATCAAATGCGTAGTCGAAATTCTATCATGAGACAAACGTGCACTTCCTTAGTGCGGGGTTTGGCACCGTGCCAATCACTTGTCACTTAGATAGAATCACACGATTTTTTTGTCGTCAATGAAAACCCTTTAACTAAGACGTTTCTTTTTATGTCGTGTCTTATTCTCAGCATAAATGAGGTGAATTATCAATTCATGCTAAATGACTTTGTACTTTTCATAACCTCCTGCAGAAGAGGCCAAATTAAATGTGTAACCACCTCGTTACAAAATTAGGTCCGAAAAACCTATGTGAATCAACAGTATAAACAGCACTTCGTTCACCGCGCTCGGTAAATATCTCGGCGACTGGGGTTGGGAGCGTAACATTCGCAAAGCTATTATCAGTCAATCAGAGGTGACTACTGACCGGTTAGCGGTGTTGATTTTTTCGAACGCGGTATGCTTGGAAAGCTACACTGAACTAACCTCAAAAATACTATTAGGGAAACTCGGAAGGAGCTCTTCCCGATCGAGCTGGATAGGTCGTGCCCTGGAAGGGATTGATCAATCTGATCGAGCCTCATGACCCTAAGGGCGAAGGTGGCCATCCCGCATCCTTTAACGGCGGTGCTGCGCTTTCATTTGATGCAAAACTAGGCTCTGTACGAAATCCCCAGAAACCCAATCGGCCTCCCTCGGAAGCTGAAATCTTGTAGAGTTTCCAGCCATCTACGGAAAGGAATCCTGTGATGGCAAAGCGTTACGAACGCTCGGAAGAGGCCTGGGCTTTGGTTGCTGATCTTTTCACCGAAACCCATGGGCGCGGGCGGCCCCATCTGAGCGACCGTCTGATGCTCGGTGGCGTGCTCTGGGTGCTCTGCTCAGGTGCTGCGTGGCGAGATATACCGGAACGCTTCGGCCCGTGGTCAACGGTGTATCAACGGTTTCGAGGCTGGCGAAACAAGTGCACATTCGATCAGATGCTCAAACGCTTGCACCTGAGATTGAATGAGCAAGGATTGAGCGATTTGCAAACCTGGATGATCGACTCAACCGCAGTACGCGCAACCCGAGCCTCTTCTGGCGCCGGGAAAAAAGGGGGCCCAACGAGCCTGCCGATCATGCTCTAGGCCGCAGCCGCGGTGGCCTGACGACCAAAATCCACATGCTATGCGACGCTAACGGGACACCGTTGCGCTTCCTCCTCTCTGGCGGTCATGCCAGTGACATCAGCTACGCTCAACCCCTTCTGGACGAGGTCAGTATTCCATCGAGCCAACGTGGCCGTCCGCGTAAACGCTGTAGATGGTCACTTGCCGACAAGGGCTACGACGCCGAAGCGCTAAGCCGCTATTACGACCAATATCGAATGCAGCCGGTCATCCCGCTGCGTTCAATGAAGCGCAAACCCAAGCCTGGCTTACCATGACTATTTGATCGGCCTAAGTACCAACAGCGCAATATCATCGAGCGCATGTTTAGCTGGCTGAAAGAGAATCGCCGGATCGTGACACGCTTCGACAAGCTCGCGAAAAGCTATGCCGCTATGGTCTCGCTGGCTTGTTCCATGCGGTGTTTGCGACATCTCTTTTCGTACAAAACCTAGGTCGGCTGCAGCGATCCGGCGATGGAGGAAACGCTGTACGAAACAATGATCCTTCGTCAGTTTGCCGGGTTGAGTCTGGATCGGATTCCCGATGAAACCACCCTCCTCAACTTCCGGTGCATGTTGGAAAAACACGCGTCGGCAGGCGGTACTTTGTAGGTCATCAATGGGTATCTGGGTGATCGTGGTTTGATGCTGCGCCAAGGTCGGTGGTTGATGCGACGATTGTTCATGCGCCCAGCTCGACCAAGAGCAAGGACGACATACGAGATCCTGAAAAGCACCAAACGAAGAAAGGAAACCAGTGTTTTTCCGGTATGACAGCGCATCTCGGTGTCTATACCGAGTCGGGCTTAGTTCATAGCATGGTGGGTACCGCGGCGAATGTGGCGGGCGTAACTAATGTCGATCGATTGCTGCACGTTGAGGAAACCTATGTCAATAGTGATGCGGGCTACACTGGCGTGGAAAAGCGTGCTGAGCATCAGGATCGCCAAATGATCCGGTCAATTGCGGCACGCCCCAGCCGTTGCAAAAAACATGGCAAGACCAGTTTGATCACAAGGGTATACCGCAAGATCGAGCTCGCGAAAACCCGGGTACGAACGAGGGTTGAACATCCATTTCGCCTAGTCAAGCGCCAGGTTGGCTATACGAAAGTCCGGTTTCGCGGGCTGGCTAAAAATTCAGCGCAACAGCCCCCTCTATTCGTCTTGTCGAAGGTTTGGATGGTGCGAAAACAGCTGCTGGAGATAGGAGAGGTGCGCCGTAATCCGGGAAAACGCCTTAAAAAGGTGCTGTTCGAAGGGTCGCCATCAGTTAAAAGCGGGAAAATTCTACATATCTGATCGGGCGTGGGTCTTTTGGACATCAAGCCGAGAGGACATCAAAAATTGATGCCTTTCTTAGATCTTCCCTAGGAGATTGATCTAATAGGCTATCTCTATTGAGAAGGTCTAAGCGGTGCACTATTAGCCCGCTGGTATTCTTTGGATATCAAAGTTATTCTCAAGCCAAGCATGAGCCCGCCCTTCGGGTAGATAGTGAGTCAAGTGCCTGAATCTGGATCAGTGATAGAGCCTCTCTACTCGGCGCTTGCCCCCAAGATTAGCCACTATACGAAAAGATTCAGACTGCGAGCTCATTTGCCGTTTGAATCAAACACAATATCCTCTGTGAAATCCGGGGCGGTTTAATGGTGTTTAATGAGTGGATGTTTGGCGATAACTACGTGGACTCCTGATAGATATTTCCGACGTACCTGTCGGAACCTGCCCACACCCAGAGACCCCTTGACTCCTAGAGCCTCAAAGGCGCCTGGACAAGAATGACTGCCGGCCGGATGGGCCATTTGCTGCCACAAGGAAGTCACCATGAACACCCAACAGCTTCAGCAGATCGACGTCGAGCAACTCCCCCACTCATTGCAGGTACTGATCGACTGCATTGGCGTCGAGCAAGCCTATCGCCTGACGCAACTGTATGGCGGGCGCCCACGCTACATCCCCAAGCACCCGCAACGCACCAGCCTTAGCGAACAGCTCGAAGCCGAAGCGGTGGCCGCGTTGATCCAGCGCTTCGCCGGCATGGCGTTGGAAATCCCCAAGGCCGATCATTTTCTGCGGCAGTGGCGCAACCAGCAGATTCACCACGAAACGCTCAACGGCACCTCACGCAGTGCCTTGGCGCACAAGTACGGCTTGAGCCAGCGCCAGATCGGCAATATCCGCCGTACGCTTGGCTAGGGTCTGCGTGAAAAGTCTTGAGACGAAGGTCAGGCAAGGCGAAAACAGCCGAGGAAGCGGAGTTTACGGCTTGTAAATGAGCATTCCGAGGCTGTTTTCAACGCAGCATCACCGAGTATCAAGGCTTTTCACACAGAGCCTGGTGAACCGTTCCCCCAGGCCCATTCACGGGCCTGGGTTCACTCCTCAGAAATCGCGCTTGTAGAACAGATCCAGTGAGCTGGCCACGCCACTGGCCACTTCCAGATACAGACGCTTGCTGAGCAGATAGCGCAAGGCAATGGTATTGGCCGGCTCGAATACCCCCACGCCATAACGCAAACTGAGTTTCTCCGACAGGTTTCCGCTGGCCACTACGCTCGTAGCATCGCCACTGCCCTGGGTGTCGAGCTGAAAATCCTCGATACCCAGGTCGGTCGCCAATTTGCTGGTCACCCCCGAACTGCCCATGAGGCCCAAGCCGAGCGCCGCCTGGGCCAGCATGTTGTTGTCCTCGCCGCTGTTGCCTAGCGGGCGACCCAGCACCAGATACGACAGCGCCTGCTCCTGGCTCATGGTCGGTTCCGAAAACACCTCACTGGTAGGCTGCTCGGCGTTGCCGGTCAGGCGGATGCCAGCAATCACATCGCCGGTGGTACGGATCGCTTCGATGTCCAGGTATGGCTGGCTGATGGGCCCGGCAAACAACAGCCGCGCGCGACGTATGGTCAGGCGTTGGCCATAGGCGTTGTAGCGCCCGTCGTTGAGCGCCAGTTCACCCCGAGTGTCGAGGTTGTCGCCGATGTGCACGTGACCGGCCAGGTTGGCACTCAGGCCAAAGCCGTTGAAGGTGAGTTTTTCCTGGCCCACTTCCACATCGATATCGATCGCCATGGGCAAGGGTGTCTTGCCCTGCTCGGTCTGATTGCCGACGATCACCACGTCATCGGAGAGTTTGACGGTGGACGGTGGCAACTGGCGGACGACGATGGCCCCTTTGGGAATGAACACCTTGCCGGCCACGGCGAGCCTTTCGCCATTCATCTGGATGCTCAGATCCGGTGCCGCTTCGAGCGTCGCATAGGGTTCGACGTTGATCGGCAGGCGCGTGCCCTTGAGCTGCACGTCCACGTCCAGAGCGTTGGCCCAGGCGACCATGCCACCCAACGTTCCCTGGCCCGTCTTGCCGCTTTTCCAGCTGCCCTGCAGGCGCACGCTTTCACCTGCGATCAATGCCTGCAGTTGCAAGTCCTCAAGCGTGGTGGGCAGTTCCGGGCCGGCGATCTGACCGCCGCTGAGGGTGACATTGCCGTTCACTTGAGGCGCCACCAGGGAACCGGCGATCTGCCCGCTGCCATCGAGTTGGCCCTTGAGGGTTTCCACCATGGGCATGAATGGCCGGGCGATGGAAAGATCGAGGCCGGACAGGCGGAAGCTGCCGCTGATCGGCTTGTTCTGCGCAACGGGATCGATCTGGGTGATGACCTGCAATTGTCCGAGGCGATCGCCGCGAAAGTTGAGTTCGGTATCGATCCGTTTGGGGTTCAAGCGACTGGTCAGACGCAGTGTCTGATACGGGAAATCGACCCATTGCTCTTTATTGCGCACACGCAGGGTGCCGTTGCCGGCGTCCACTGTGACCTCACCGGCCGGTCCGCTGGCAGGGACGTCGATTGCAACATCGGCGTTGAGCATGCCCTTCCAGGCGAAATCTTTCGGCAGCCATTGGGCCAGGCTGTCCAACGGAAACTGCTTGAGGTGGTAACGCAGTCGCGGCTGCGGCGCCAGGCGCTGGTCCTCGCCGCACAGGCTGGCAGATCCCGAGCGCCAGCAGTGGGCGCCGAAATTGACCTGGCCACCGGTCAGATATTCAAGACGTGCCGGTGCCTGCAGACGCCAATCCTGGCCACCGGCCTGGACCGAACCGCTGGACAGCCGTCCGCGCCAACTGCTTTGCGCGGTGAAGCCCTTGTCCAGCGTGCCGTCCAGAGCGGTGGCCAAAGCCAGTTGCGGCCCCTTGAGCGCCAATTGCAGCTGCTGCCGCTTGATATCGCCCGAGGCCTTACCGGTCAGGGTGCCCAGGTCGGTGTCACCGGCGCGAATACCGGCGGCGGTCAAATCAAGATTGCCACGCTGGGCCTTGTCGAGGGCGGCGTCCAGCGTCAGGTTCTGCAGACGGTTGCTGTCCAGTGCCAACTGACGCCCCTGCAGCGAGAGCTTGCCTTGGGGCGCCTGCAAGGTACCGGCTGCGTCGAGCTGGCCCTTGAGTTGCCCTTGCAGCCCGGGCCACAACTGGCCCAGACGGGCCAGATCGATGTTGAGTCGCGCCTGAATCCGCTGCTGCAGACTGCCTTGACCCTGGATACGATTGTCGCCCAGGCGTACGTCGAGGTTGCCCAGCGTCCAGCGCTCGCCGGCGCCCTGTGCCTTGGCCTGGAGCAGCGCAGGCTGCCCGCGCAGGCGTCCCTTGAGGTCCAGGTCGGCATCCAGCTTGAGCTGTTCGTTCTTGAATTCACCGGTGCTGCGCAGCGGACCGGCGAGGCTGCCGGGCATCTGCGCAACCCAGTAGGCAGGATCGATGGCGCTCAGGTCCAGAGCCGTGTCCCAGGCAACGCCATCGGCGAACTTGACGTTCAGGTGCCCTGCTGCCTTGCCCTGCCCCGCGACCAGTTCCAGTTGCGGCAGGAACACCTGCTGCAGATCGCCGCTAAATGGCGTCACCAGGGTAAACGCACCGGCTGGGCCATCGAAGGCACCGTTCAGGTTGCCCAGGTACTTGCCGTCGCGATAGTCGACCTCGCCTTTGAAACGCCGAACTTTCACGTCCGGCTCGGCAATGACGGGGTACAGGCGGTGCCACGGAAAGTCCTGCCAATCGATAGTGGCCTTCGCCGCCAGACCTTGTTGCCAATCCACGCTGCCAGCCAGCCGCACCTGCTCCCGCGCCGCTGAAGAAATGTCCAGGGTCTGCACCACTGCGGCCTTGGCGTCGACCCGCGCGCTCAGCACCAACGTCATCGGCGATTGTTCGGCTGGCAGACTGGCGTGGCCATCGATGGCATAGCCAGCCTGCAGGTCGCCTTTGGCGAGCAGTTCCAGTTGATTGAATGCCAAGGTGTCGGGCAGCCCGGCGCTGGGTTTGAACGCCTCGCTGACAATGCGCAGCTGGGCCGGCAAGTGTTCGGCCAGCGGCTTCAGGGTGCCCGTTATGGCGGCCGGCAGGTAGCCGGAGCTTTGCCCGTTCAGGGTCAGCGTGTCGAGCAGATCACCTGTGGCGTTCAGGGTGACTTGCCAAGGCTTGTCGTCAACCTTGGGCAACTGTACCTGGGCATTGAGGTTCAGCGGCCATTGGCCGCCGGGGCGCAGCGTGCCGTCCAGATCCAGCACCAGGTCATCGCGCTGCAGGTGCCCGCGATCGATCTTCAGGCCATTAGCGGTCCAGTGTGCCGCCAGCTCCAGACCACTGAGCTGCTGTACGCCAGCGAGTTGCAGGCTGCCGATACGCACGTCGCCCAGTTCTATGGCGACGGGCAACTGCAGGTCAGGCAGTGTGATCGGCCCGTCGCTGGCCGGGTCCTGGCTGGCGGGCAGTTGCACAAGAATGGCGTCGGTGTGCAGGGTGTCGATGCACAGCGTCATACGCCACAGGCAACTGGGTGACCAGGCCAGCTCGGGCGCCCGCACTTCGACGCGGGTCGCGCCTTGCTGCCAGATCAGCGAGTCTGCCTGCCAGTGGCTACCCAACGTGCCCTTGAAGTTTTCCAGGGTCAGTCCGGGCACACGGGCCAGCGCCCAACGACTGCCGGCCTGGGTTCCCAGCACCAGCGAAAGGGTCACCAGAACGATCAGCAACAGGCCAACGACCGCAGCCAGGGTGATCAGCGCACCGCGCTTCACCGCCGGCCTCACAGTTCCGGCCCCATGGAAAAGTGCAGCCGCACGCCGCCATCGTCATCCATCGCGTGAGCCAGGTCGAGCCGAATAGGGCCCACCGGCGACACCCAGCGCACGCCGACGCCGATGCCCGTCTTGAGGTCGGCGAATTTGAGATCGTTGAACGAATTGCCCTTGTCGATGAAGGTTGCCACGCGCCACTTTTCGGCAATCGAATATTGGTATTCGACACTGCCGGCGACCATGTAGCGTCCGCCGATGCGATCGCCATCGGAGTTCTCCGGCGAGAGGGTCTGGTAGTCGTAGCCACGCACGCTCTGGTCGCCACCGGCGAAGAAACGCAACGAAGGCGGAACGGATTTGTAACCGTTGGTGGCATTGCCGCCCAACTGCACCCGGCCAAGCAAGCGGTGATTCTGTGCCACAGTGGTCAAGCCCTTGAGCATTACGTTGCCATGCAACAGGTTGGTGTCCGACAGCACCCCTTCCTTAGCCACCTGAGCATCGAACTGCACGCGGTAGCCGTTATGGGGGTCGACCTTGTTGTCGCTCTTGAGGTAGGTGTAGCTGATGCCGGGCATCAGCAAGGTACTCAGGCCGGTGTCGTCGCCGAGCCGGTATTCTTCGCGTTGCCACTTCAAAGAGATAACCCGCTGCCAACCGCCGGGGAGTTTGCTGTGCCATTCCGGGCCGAACGTGAGCAGTTTGCTCAGGCTGTCGGTGTCGGCCAGCTCTTCGTATTGGTACCCACCGGCCCATCGCAGCTTGTCGGTCAGAGGAGGATCGAGGGGAATGTCGTACCAAAGCCCGACATTCTGCCGAGGTGCCGAAAGTTCCAGTTCCGCACCATAACTGTGGCCTTGGGGATTGACCCAATGGCGGGTCCAGTTGGCTTTGCCGCGCGGGCCGACGTCGGTCGAATACCCCAGACCCAAGCCCATGGTCCGCGGCTTGCGGGTCGTCAGCTGGACATCGACGGGAATGACTCGCTCGCTGGCGGCAGTGGGCGCAGCATCGACCCGCACGCCTTCGAAGTAGCCGCTCGATTGCAACGCCTGGTTGAGTTCGGCGATCAGTTCGGAATCGTAGGCCGTGTCTTCCTTGAACGGCACCATGCGTTGCAGGAGTTCTTCGTCGAACGGCGTGTCGCCCTGGAAGCTGACTTTACCCAGCTTGAAACGCGGGCCGCTGTTGTAGACCAGCTCGACATCCGCGACGCCGGCCCGTGGGTCGACCGCCAGACGCTGCTTGCTGAAGGTGCCGCTGAAGAACCCATAGCGCGAGGCCTGGTTCTGGATCAGCTGCTTGGCATTTTCGTACTGACCGTGGTTGAGCACGGCACCGGGCGCCAGCTCGCTGCTGCGCGGGACGCGAAAGGCCTTCAAGTCGGCCGCCGGGCCTTCGACGCGCACCATGACGTTGCGCAGATGTACAGGCTCACCCGGTTCGATACGCAGCAGCAAACGCGGGGTTTCGCCCGGCTGCACTTCGCTGGTCACGCGTGCCTGATAATAGCCCAATGCCTGGGCTGCCTTTTGCGCCTGCTCCTCGGCTCCACGACTGAAGCGCAGCAGCGCCTCACCGTCACGGTCACCCAAGCTGCCGATGTAGCCTTCGACGTTGCTCTTGAGTGCCGGGTTGGCAGGATTGACGCGTACGTCGAGTACGCTTTGGGCCTGGGCCGCCATGCTTGCGACCAGCAGCGCCAGGCTGCCGGCCAATCGTCCTGAATAATTCATAGGCGAATGCTATCACGACCCGTACGTCGATTTGGACCCTGCCAGGCGTTGCCAAGGGCTCTGGATCAGCCCTGTGCGTAACCGACTGTTTCAGGACTGGGGTGGAAGAACACATGCTCGACCACAGGCCCCAGGTTCACTTCCCCAATCTGGGTATAGCCCTGGCGCTCGAAGAACGCCAGGTAGCGCGGGTTGCCGGTGTCCAACACCACGCCTTCTGAGGTTGGATCCTGAGCACACCAGTTGTGCACCGCCGTCAGCAGTTGCTCCCCGAGTTCAGGGCCCTGAAACTCTAAATGCAGCCCCATCAACGGCAACACATGGACGGCATCCGAGGGGATGCATTCCTGGACGGCATGATGGTATTCGAGATAGCGGCGCGTGCCTTCCACACCCGTACCGAGCATCATTCGCCACTGCCAGGCCCAGCTTTCGGTGATGCCCAGGCGACGCTGCGGTGGCGCTACCAGCGCAACACCCGCCAGGCGGTCGTCGAAGAACAAGCCCAAGGCCGGCAGGTCCTGGAGAAAATGCTGATTGACCAATTGCCGCACGGTGGAACGCACACGCCGTTCGAAGCCTGGGCGATCGGCTTCGAACAGGTAGGCGAAGGTCGGGTCGACGAGATAGGTCTGGTACAGCAGCGCACGGGTTTCACGGGCGTAACCACCATCGAGCTGACGTACTTCTGCAGCGGTGGTCGAAGTCTGGGGCATCGGGTGTGTCCTTGAGGAGTGCAACGAGTAGTCAATGGACGGTCCGCGACCCTAGGGGTTCCGTACCCTGGCCAGGCAAATCGTGCGCCGGTGCCGGACGCCACGCTGGTGGGCTGCGCCGCAGTCCGTTAGCATCGCCGATTTGCCAGGATCCGCGACCATGAAAATCGTCTCGTTCAACATCAACGGCTTGCGTGCCCGCCCCCATCAGTTGGCCGCCTTGATCGACAAGCACCAGCCGGATGTGATCGGTCTGCAGGAAACCAAGGTGTCGGATGAACAGTTCCCCCAGGCCGAGATTGAGGCGCTGGGGTATCACGTGCACTTTCACGGGCAGAAAGGCCATTACGGAGTGGCATTGCTGTCGCGCGGCGCGCCGCTGAGTATCGATAAAGGGTTTGCCAGCGACGAGGAGGACGCACAGCGCCGCTTCATCCGCGGTACCTTTGCCGATGCCCAAGGCCAGGTCGTGACGATCATGAATGGTTATTTTCCACAGGGTGAAAGTCGCGACCACCCCACCAAATTCCCTGCCAAGCGCCGTTTCTACAGCGACCTGCAAACCCTGCTGGATACAGGGTTCAGCAACGATCAAGCGCTGGTGGTGATGGGTGACGTGAACATCTCTCCACAGGATTGCGATATCGGGATCGGTGCGGACAACGCCAAGCGCTGGCTGAAGACCGGCAAGTGCAGTTTCCTGCCCGAAGAGCGCGAGTGGATGCAGCGATTGCAACAGTGGGGGCTGGTGGACAGTTTCCGTCATTTGCATCCGGAAGTGGCGGACCGGTTCAGCTGGTTCGACTACCGCAGCCGCGGCTTCGAGGATGAGCCCAAGCGGGGGTTGCGAATCGACGTGATTCTGGCCTCCCACGGATTGCTGCCCAGCGTTCGGGCAGCGGGTATCGATTACGATTTGCGGGCGATGGAAAAACCTTCGGACCATGCGCCGATCTGGGTGGAGCTGGGGCCTTTGTGACCCTCCTGTAGGGATTAGCGGTGTGGCTGGACGCGGCTTGCGCCGCTGCTACAGGGATTGTGGGGCGTTTGTGGGATTGGCGGTGTGGGCGGACGCGGCTTGCGCCGCTGCTACAGGGATTGTGGGCGTTTGGTGGGTTGCGATGGTGCAACCTGGGCCGGGGCGCGGAGATGCTCTGTAGCAGCGGCGCGAGCCACGTCGGCGGTGCATGGGGTTGGCCTGCAGCATCGCCGTACGGCTTTTAAGGTGGACTTATTGCGCCTGGGCTTGCTGATCAAGCTGGGCGCGCAATTCCGGCGCCAGGTTGAGGGCAGCGGCCAATTGGTCAAGCCAAGCGCGCTCGCCGGCATCCTGCTGACCCATCAACATCACACTGGCAAGGTACATCTCCGCCGCCATCGCCGGGCCATCGGCCGCGCTGGCCAACTCCTGCGCGTCCAGCGGCCGTGCCAGTTCCGCGTCCAGCCACTGTTGCAACTGCGCATCCTCGGCATGCTCGGTCAACTCGGCGCGGATCGCCGCTTCCTCCTGCGCATCCACCCGGCCATCAGCCTTGGCAGCGGCAATCAGAGCGCGCAGGATTGCATGACTGTGCCCTTCCGCTTCCGGCTCGGACAACTGATCAACGGTGCGTAACGCCTGCTGTGGGGCGTTGGCCTGCTGTTGCTGCCAGGCCTGATAGGCCTTGTAAGCCATCATCCCCAACGATGCCAGCGCGGCGTACTTGCCGGAACCGGATCGATTACCGCCACGCCCACCCAACAGGCCGCCCAGCAAACCACCCAGACCGCCCAAACCACCGACCCCGCCGCCTGATGCACCCCGGCTGCCGCCGAGCAGGCTGCCGAGTACATCCCCCAGACCACCCTGCCCGCTCGTGGCACCAGGTTGATTGGCTGAGGATTGGCCGCCGCGCCCGCGCAGCAGTTGTTCAAGTAGGTCAGTGGTGTTCATGGCAAAGCTCTCTGTGTAGTGATGAGGAGTGCAAGACCATAGATCACCCAGCGACTCGGCGGGTTCAGCACAAACTGTAGGCGTAACCCTCAGAACCAGCGGTCGTTACGCTTGCGGCCACGGGTCATCATCGGCAGGATCAGGCCTGCGAGCAGACCGGCACCGGCGATGCTGCCGCCGTAGACCATGTAGCTCATCATCACGTGCTTGTTTTCGTCACCCAACTTCGCCTGGGTGCTGCGCAACTCGGACTGCGCATCGCTGAGCTCGGCATTCAGTGCCTTGCTGCGCGCTTCCAGCTCGTCGATCAGCGCCTTGCGCGCGTCCAGGGTTTCCTGCATGCCCTGTACGCGGTTCTTCCAACTGTCGTCGATGGTTTGCAGCTTGCCGCTCAGATCGGCGACCTGTTGGGTCAACAGGGGAACGTGCTCGGCGGGACCTGGCGTCTGTTGCAGGTCACTGCTGGGGATCCAGACACTGGAACCACCTTCACCGCGCACTTGGCTGTAGTCACCCTGGGTAGACAGCAACTCGACCTTCTGGCCGGACTTCAAACTGCCGACGATGCGATAGCCGTCGGTAGGACCACTGCGAACGAAGGTGCTCAGGTTGTCACTGACCCAGCGGCTGTTGCCAGGAGCCTCTTCGCCATGCGCCGGGCCGACAGTGAAGAGCAGGCCAGTGAATACGCCGGTGGCCACCAGGCGGGTGCGGCTGAATACGGTAGAGAAACGTTGGAATGAGGGCATGGCGATCTTCACATGAATAAGAAAAAAGGCCCCGATGAACGGACCATTCGAGAGCGGGACAGCAATGTCCCAAGAGGCTGGGCCTGCACCGGAGGGCCTGTCGCTACTACCGCTACGGGTGGCTACTACTTGCGAAGGGAGGCGATGAAAAGCTCCCAAAGGGCCTATTGCCCGGCATGCCGTCGGTTCAAGCCGCCAGCTGAAAGACCACAAAATCGTGTCAAGGTTCACAAAAAAAGAGTGACTGGCCGCACGCTATGGGTGAGTGGAAGCTAGGCGTCGCCCAGCTTCACACTGAAAAGGCAGCCGTGGGGTTCACGGCTGCTCAGGCTGACGTTCCAGCCCTGGTTGACGCAGATGCGCTGCACCAGTGACAAGCCAAGACCCAGGCCTTCGCCCCGCTGCTCGTCACCCCGCACAAAGGGCTGAAACATCGCGTTGCGTTTTTCCTCGGGAATGCCGATGCCGCTGTCTTCGACGTGGAAGCCGGTTTCCGTCAGGGTCAGGCGGACGAAACCGGTGTCGGTGTAGTGCCAGGCATTGCGCAGCAGGTTGCCCATCACCGAGTGAAGGAAGGCCTGGTTATAGACTTCGCTCGAATGGTTATCCACGACATAGATGAATTCCAGGCCCTTGGCTTCGATCTGCCGCCCCCAGATCTCCACCAGTTCATCGGCCGTACGCCTGAGCGTCGCGGTGGGGTTGCCGTGGCTGGCCGCCTCGCGATCCCGAGCGAGCAGCAGGAAGGTCTCGACCAACTGACTCATGCCGTCCGTGGCCCGGGCAATGCGGGTCACCTGTCGTTGCGAGCGTTCATCCAGCTCGCTGCCGAGCAGCAGATCGCAGGAGCTCGCCAGGATCATCAACGGCGTACGCAGCTCGTGACTGACGTCGCTGGTGAACATCTGCTCGCGGTTGAGTGCGGCGCGCAATTTGCTCAGGGTTTCATCGAACGAGCGCGCCAGTTCGCCGACCTCGTCGTCGGTGTAGTCCGGCGACAACGGCGGCGCCAGGCCGAGCATCTTGTCTCGATGACGCACCTGCCTCGCCAGACGCACCACCGGCGCCATCACCCGGCGTGCCAGCAGCCCGCCCAGCAGGATCGCCATGGCGATGCTCAACAGAAAGCCGGCGCCCACCACGATGAACAGCACATGGGCGCGTTGCTCCATGCCCTCCTGGTCGCGCAAGAGCACGTATTGACGCCCGTCGACCTGAGCAACCATGGCGTAGTAGGTGCGCGGGCCGAGGGTGAGCTCCTGGAACCCGACCGGCAGGGTCTTGAGTTCATCAGGCATGCTCAGGTCGCCGTCGCCGCCATCAATGTAGAACAGCTCGTCTTTCTCGGGGCGATGGCGCCAGTCGTCCGCATTGTCCACCAGCAACAGGCGGTGCATGTTGCCGCTCAGGCTCATTGTCGTCAGCTTGCGCTCCACCAGATGCACGGTGGCCACGATGCCTACCGCGAATACCCCGGCGACGAACGCGCTCATCAAGGCAAACACGATGACGATGCGGCGACTCAGACTCTGTTTGAACTCCATACTGCTCCAGTGGGTGCTTGCACGGGACGACCCGACCGTGCCCGGGCCGAGCATGATTATAGGAGCGATCGGAACAATCAACCCTTGCCGTGACTTTCTCGGGATTGCGGGTCGCTATCAAGGATTTCCCTTGCCAACGCACCGTGACCAAGGGGTCATAATTAAAATATGTAGTGCCGATATAAAAGCACTACATATCCATTGACGCGCCCCTTCAAGCCTTGCATGATGAGGCCGTCTCCCTGATCGGGAACAGAGCAGAGCCCGAACAAGCCCTGCTCGATGAGCCATCGAGCCACTCCGATGACCTCCGCGTACCAGGCGGGCCGCTGGAACCTTAACGACATGAGTTTCATGTAGTCAGGGTCACCGGCACTACACATCGAGCTCGAGCCAGTACTGACCTAGACGGACAACACCTGATGCGTACCGGCGGATGCGTGTTGAAGACGACAACCTGACAGATCACACAGAGCTCAAGGAGCGTAATCATGAACTTGAATCACCAACCTACCGTCGACCAACTTGCTCGTATTCTGGCCGCCGGACGTGACACGCTGGACGATCATATCCTTTGGGTCTGCAAGCGTGGCGACGTGCATATAGATGCCCTGGCCAACGACGCCGACGGCGAAGCATTCGAGCGCAATCACCCCGAACTGCGTGCGCGCATGCCTATCTACCGGCGTGGCAAAGGCTACGTTGGCAAGAAAGCTGCGGCTGACCGACAATTCGTCAACGATGTATTCCAGACACTCAACCGGGAATGGAGCCTGAGCCAGGGCCAAGGCCAGGTTCGACGGATCGCGAGCTATTGCTGAACTCGATCGCGGTGAACCTGGACCACTGCGTCAACCCGAACGCGGCTCGCGCCGCTGCTACAGGGAGTGGTGCCATCCTGTAGCAGCGGCGCGAGCCGCGTCGGCGGACACAATCAGGACGCGGATTGCAACCTTCTGTAGCAGCGGCGCGAGCCGCGTCGGCAGACACCGCGGTGTGTCTGGATCACCGCACAGATTTGACGTCGAGTGTGGGTTTATCCAAAGTAGCCGCCTCTCCCCGCTATCAGGATGCGTTGCGTGACCCATTTCCGTTTTCCCTGGCGGCGCCTGCTCATCGGCGTCGTGCCAGCGCTGGCGTTGTTGTCCGCCTGCGACAACGACAACAAGCCTGTCGCCCCCCCCCACCCCGTCGCCACCTACGCACCCGCCTCCTGGAGTGACCTGCCAAAGGTCAGCGACGGCGATCTGCAAGCCGGTTTTGCGGCGTGGCGTTCTGCCTGTCAGCGCCTGGCCAAGGACGCTATCTGGGGAGCCACTTGCGCCGCCGCGCAGACAGTCGACACGTCGCCTGCCGCGATTCGTACCTTTCTTGAGGCCCAGTTGCAGGTCTATGGCCTGCGCTCAGCCGAAAAAGGCGAACACGGCCTGATCACCGGCTACTACGAACCCGTCTATTCGGGCAGCCTCAAGGCCGACGCGCAGCATCCGGTCCCCGTCTACGGCGTGCCGACCGACATGATCAGCGTGCAATTGGACAGCCTCTACCCCGAACTCAAAGGCAAACGTCTTCGCGGTCGGCTCGATGGTCAGGTACTGCGCCCTTATGACGACGCCGCCACGATCCAGCGCCAAGGCATCAATGCCCCCGTGGTCGCCTGGATGCGCGACCCCATGGACCTGCAGTTCCTGCAGATTCAGGGCTCGGGCCGCCTGCAGCTGGACAGCGGCCGCCAACTGCGGGTGGGCTACGCCGACCAGAACGGCCACCCGTACCGTCCGGTCGGCCGTTGGCTGGTCGAGCAAGGCCTGCTCAAGAAAGAAGAAGTCAGCATGGGCCGCATCCGCGAGTGGGCTGTGGCCAATCCGCAGCGGGTGCCGGAACTGCTCGCCAGCAATCCCAGCTACGTGTTCTTCAGCCTGCGCCCAGACAGCAACGAAGGCCCCCGCGGCTCACTCAACGTGCCGCTGACCGCTGGCTACAGTGTTGCAATCGATCGCAAAGTGATACCGCTGGGCAGTCTTTTGTGGCTGTCCACCACACGCCCTGACGGCAGCCCAGTGGTGCGCCCGGTCGCGGCCCAGGACACCGGTGGCGCCATTGCCGGCGAAGTGCGTGCGGATCTGTTCTGGGGTACGGGAGACGAAGCCGGGGAACTGGCCGGCAACATGAAGCAGGAAGGTCAAGTGTGGCTGCTCTGGCCCAAAGGTGCCGCGCTGCCCACGCCCTGAAGCCGATAGCGCCTGGATAAACAGGGTGCCTGACCGTCAGGCACCCTGCTCTCTTACGCCAGTAATTTCTCGATCTGTTGGTGCAGCGTGTCCAGATCGAATGGCTTGGCCAGGATCGGTGCCTTGCGCGCGATTGGGCTGTTGGTCTCTTCAATTTCTGCCGGATAGCCGCTGATGAAGATAACTTTGAGATCCGGGCGCAACAGCACTGCGGGTTCAGCGATCTTCACGCCGGAGATGCCGCCGGGCAAACGAAAGTCTGTCACCATAAGATCCAGGTGCGGCTTTGTCGCAAGAATCTCCAACGCCTGCTCGCCGTTCTCGGCCTGCAAAACGCGATAGCCCTGACCAGACAAATAGTCCGCCAGCACCATCAATATCAACGGCTCGTCCTCGACGATGAGAACGACATCTTGTGCATCTTCACTCATGGGGAAGCCTATGTACGTGTGTGTTTCGCTGCCATTACGACCATGACCTGCGACAGAGGTTGCGTGTGATTGCGCTTATTCCTACAGCGGGAGGCTGACCCGGAACGTCGCACCGTCGCCCAGCGCACTCTCGACTTCGATACGTCCTCCATGAGCGGCCACGATCTGCTCGGAAATGAACAACCCCAAGCCCAGCCCGGCCACCACATTGCTACCGGAAACGCGCTCGAACTGCTGAAAGATCCGTAGCTGGTTTTCCTTGCTGATGCCGATGCCATGGTCGCGCACTTCCACGCGCGCCCAGCCGTTGTGTCCATAAACCGTGACTTCGACCGGACCTTTGCCACCGTAGCGCAGTGCATTGGAAATCAGGTTGCTGACCACCTGTTCGATGCGGAACTCGTCCCAGATGCCCAGCACGGGCTCGTCGGCGCGCAAACTGATGGTGCAATCGGCCGCGTCCACTTGGGGCGCGAAACTGTCGACCAGGTTGCGTACCAATTGCGCGAGGTCGAACTGGGCAGGTCGGATGGACAACTTGCCGGTACGGATCCGCGACACATCGAGCATGTCTTCGATCAGACGAATCAGGCTCTGGATCTGGCGCTCGTCGCGCTCGACCATGGCGCGCATCTTGTCGAGGGTGAAGGCGTCGGCGTTATCGCGTGCCAGGTGCAACTTGCGCAGTTGGGTTTCCAGGATCAGGCCGTTGAGCGGCGTGCGCACCTCGTGGGAGACGATCGACATGAAGTCGTCACGCATGCGCACCGCATGTTCCAGCTCGCTTTGGGTCACCTGCAGACGCTTGAGCAGGACCTCCTGCTCCTGGCGCGAGCGCTCCAGCGCATCGAGCTGCTCTTTGAGGGTCTTGCGCTGACGGTACAGGTCGACGAACACGCTGACCTTGCTCTTCACCGCCTGCATGTCGAGCGGCTTGTGCAGAAAGTCGACCGCGCCGCTCTCGTAGCCCTTGAAGGCATAGTTGAGCTCGCGCCCGGCGGCGCTGACGAAGACGATCGGGATGTTCTTGGTCTTCTCGGTGCTGCGCATCAGTTCTGCCAGCTCGAAACCGTTCATGCCTGGCATCTGCACGTCGAGAATGGCCATGGCGAATTCGTGCTGCAGCAACAATGAAAGGGCTTCATCGGCCGACAACGCCTTGTGCACCTCACGGCCGGGGCTAGCGATCAATGCCTCCAGGGCCAGCAGGTTTTCCGGCAGGTCATCGACGATCAACAGTTTTGCTTGGACGTTGCTTAGCATGTGCTTCGTTCCAGCTCGGCAAGCAGACAGCCAATGCCGTGGAGTGAAAGAATATGGTCAGGCGTCTGCAGGCGGATGGCCGCCTGCGGCATGACCGCAACCCGCGCCTCGGCGGGGTCTTGGACGATGGTCAAGCCACCTTTGCGTTTAATGCTGGCCAGGCCACGCGCACCGTCCTCGTTGGCCCCGGTCAGCAGCACGCCGATCAGGCTGGCGCCATAGGCATCGGCTGCCGAATCGAAGAGAAAGTCGATCGCTGGCCGTGAATAATGAACCCGCTCCTCCTGACTCAATGACAGACTGAAGTCGCGCTCTACCGACAAGTGATAGCTGGGCCCGGCGAAGTAGAACATGCCTGCCTCGATCGGCTCCTTGTCGCGGGCCTGGCGCACCGGCCGATTCAAGCGCCGCTCAAACACTTCCGCCAGCTGGCTGTGACGCTCGTCGGGCAGGTGCAGTACCGTCAGCACCGGTAGCTTGAAGTTCGTCGGTAGCTGGCCGTAGATGCCCAGCAACGCTTCCACGCCGCCGGCCGAAGCCCCCACCACCACCGCTTGAAAACGACTCATGACTTGCGATAGATCCGTTCCGGGCGCGTCAGGGTTTCGAAGCGCGAACTGTAGGCCGAGAAATCCAGGGTTTCCTTGCTGCCCAGCATGAGAAAGCCACGCCGGCTCAACGACTCGTGGAACAGTCCGAAAGCACGGTCCTGCAACCCCTTGTTGAAATAGATGAGCACATTGCGACACGACACCAACTGCGTCTCGGAAAACACGCTGTCGGTGGCCAGGCTATGGTCGGCGAAAGTCACGTTGGCGCGCAGGCTGCTGTCGAAGATCGCGTTGCCGTAGGCCGCCGTATAATAGTCGGAGAACGAGCGAGTGCCACCGGCGCGCTGGTAGTTCTGCGTATAGGCGCGCACGCTTTCCATGGAATAGATGCCTTGCTTGGCCTTCTCCAGGGAGACTGGGTTGATGTCGGTCGCGTAGATGATGGTACGTTCGAGCAGACCTTCTTCGCGCAACAGGATGGCCATCGAATAGACCTCCTCCCCGGTGCTGCAGCCGGCGATCCAGACTTTCACCGACGGGTAGGTCTTGAGCAACGGCACCACTTCGCGGCGCAAGGCCAGAAAGTGCTCAGGATCACGAAACATCTCGCTGACCGGGATCGTCAGGTACTGCAGCAGCTCCATGAACGCCGTGGGCTCGTGCAGCACCCGCGCCTGCAGCGACGAGACGCTGCCGCACTCCATCTGCCGCAGCGCGTGCAGAATGCGGCGCTTCACCGAAGCGCCGGAATAGTCACGGAAATCGTAGCTGTAGGTGAGGTAGATCGCCTCGATCAACAGCCGGATCTCGATATCGATATGGCGTTCGGCAGCCGGTTGCGGCGACTGATCAGCCAGGGAATCACTCACTACATGCGCTCCAGTTGCGGCAACCAGACGCGGATCAAGGAGAACAGGCGGTCCAGGTCGATGGGCTTGGCCAGGTAGTCGTTGGAACCGGCCTGCAGGCAGCGCTCCTGATCGTCCTTCATGGCCTTTGCGGTCACCGCGATGATCGGTAGCTTGCGCCAGCGTGGATCCTTGCGAATTTCACGGGTCGCTTCGTAGCCGTCCATCTCGGGCATCATCACATCCATCAACACCAGATCGATGTCCTCGACCTGATTCAGCTTGTCGATCGCCTCACGGCCGTTACGGCCCACTTCAACGATGGCGCCCTTGTGTTCCAGGGCGCTGGTCAAGGCAAAGATATTGCGCACGTCGTCGTCGACCACGAGGATCTTGCGGCCCTCGAAGACCTTGTCGCGACTGCGGGCGGTTTTCAGCATCTTCTGCCGCTCATGGGACAACTGCGATTCGACTTTGTGCAGAAACAGGGTCACTTCGTCGAGCAGACGCTCGGGCGAGCGCGCACCCTTGATGATGATCGAGCGCGAGTACTTGAGCAGCTCGGTTTCTTCATCGCGGGTCAGGTTGCGACCGGTGTAGACGATCACCGGCGGGAACGAACGGATCTCCTCGTTGGACATGCGCTTGAGCAGGTCGCCGCCGAGCATGTCGGGCAACTTGAGGTCGATGATCATGCAGTCGTAGATGTTGTCACGCAGCAGGTCGAGCGCTTCCTGGGCAAAGCCCACGGCGGTGATCTCGACATCGTCGTCGCCGATCAGCAGGGAAATGCTTTCGCGCTGCAGGTCGTCGTCTTCCACCAGCAGAATGCGCTTGAGCTTCTGGGTGAGCTTGGCTTCCAGGCGGCCGAAGACCTCCTTGAGTTCGTCGCGCGTGGTCGGCTTGACCGCATAGCCGATCGCACCCATGTGCATGGCCGCCTCGACCCGATCCTCGACCGAAATCACGTGCACCGGAATGTGCCGGGTGGTGGCCAGCTCCTTGAGGCGTTGCAGTACGGTCAGACCGGAATGGTCGGGCAAACGCATGTCGAGCAGCACCGCATCGGGCACGAAGGTCGCTGCCAGATCGAAGCCCTCGTCGGCACCGTGTGCTACCAGACAGTGGTAGTCCAGCTCGTGGGCCAGGTCGTAGAGAATGCGGGCGAAATTGGGTTCGTCTTCGACGACCAGAATGCAGCGCTTGGTGAACGGCCCCTTGTCACGGTCGTCGGCGAAGCGAGCCACGGTCAGCGGTGCTTCGATCACCGCCGGGGTGTTGGATACCGGCTGCGGCGCGATGACCATGGGCTGCGGTGCGTGTCGCGGTGCCTCGATGATCTCTTCGTAACGCTGCGGCAGGACCAGGGTGAAGATGCTGCCCTTGCCCAGCTCGCTGGTGACGGTGATGTAGCCACCGAGCATGTTGGCCAGATCGCGGGAAATCGACAGACCCAGGCCGGTGCCGCCGTAACGACGGTTGGTGGTGCCGTCGGCCTGGCGGAACGCTTCGAAAATGGCCTGTTGCTGGTCGACGGCGATGCCGATGCCGGTGTCGCGAATCTGGAAGGCAATGCCGTCATTGGCGTGGCCGGAAACCAGCAGCTCGACCATGCCGTGTTCGGTGAACTTGAGCGCATTGGCCAACAGGTTCTTGAGAATCTGCTCCACGCGCTGGCGATCGGTATAGAGCATCGCCGGGGCATCGGGAAGAATCTGTACCGACAGCTCGAGATGCTTCTGCCCGGCCAGCGGCTCGAAGGTCATGCGCAGACTGTCCACCAGCCGCGGCACGCTGCTGTTTTCCGGGCGCAGGTCGAGCTTGCCGGCCTCGACCTTGGAGATGTCCAGAATGTCGTTGATCAGGTTGAGCAGGTCGTTGCCCGCCGAATAGATCGACTCGGCGAACTTGACCTGATCGGCCGTGAGGTTTTCCTGGGGGTTTTCCGCCAGCAATTTGGCCAGGATCAACGAGCTGTTGAGCGGCGTGCGCAGCTCGTGGGACATGTTGGCGAGGAACTCGGACTTGTAGCGGCTCGAACGCTGCAGCTCGTCGGCGCGCTCTTCGAGCTGCACCTGGGCCTGGTTCAACTCAAGGTTCTTGCGATCCAGCGCGTCGCGCTGCTCGCCCAGCGCTTCGGTACGTTCGGCCAGTTGCTCGTTGGTCTGCTCGAGCTCGGCCTGCTGGGTTTCAAGGTACGCCTGAGACTCCTTGAGCACCCGCGACTGCTCTTCAAGCTCTTCGTTGGCGGTCTTGAGCTCTTCCTGCTGCACTTGCAGTTCTTCATTGAGCTGCTGGGTTTCGGCGAGCACCTCCTGCAGACGCTGACGATAGCGCGCCGCTTCGATGGCGGTGCCGATGTTGTCGGCCAGCAACTCCACGATTTCCAGGTCACGGTCGGTCAAGGGCCGCAGGAAGCCCAACTCGACCACGGCATTGATGTGGTCGTTGTCGTTGGTCGGTATCACCAGCACGCTGCGCGCCGCGCCCTCGCCCAGGCCGGAGCTCAGGCGCAGGTAATTGGCCGGCACGTCGTCCAGACGAATGACCCGGTTGCGCTGCACGGCCTGGCCCGCGATGCCCTCGCCGTTGAGCAGCACCTGATCCATGACTTCACGCTCGCGGGAAAACCCGTACGACGCGATGCGGCGCAGGTTGCCGTGCTCTTCGCGGATGTACACCGCGGCCACAACCGTACCCAGATACTGGGCAAAGAACTGCAGCATGTTGCGGCCCAGCATCTGCAATGTTTGCTGGCCCAGCAACTGCTCGGCCAGTTGCGTCTGACCAGTGCGCAGCCAGGCCTGGTCCTGCAGGCGCTTGGCACCCTTCTGCAGGGCGGCCAGGTTGCCACCGTAGGAGGTCGACAGTTCGGTCATGTCGCGTCGGCCGAAGTACGCCAGCAATGCACTGACCACGAAAACGAACAGCACATAGAGGCTGACCGAGGTCCAGATGGTGCGCGAGACGTTCTCGCTGCGTTCCACCCGCAACTGCTGCTCCATGGCGATGAAGCCTTCATATTCCTTGCGGATCGCGTCGGTCAGACGCTTGCCGCGACCGGTCTGGACAACGCTGGAATAGTCGCCGGTGGTGCGTTTGAGCGCGATCAACTGCTCGCCGTAGTCGAGCCAGTCCTTTTGCAGCGCCATGATCCGCGTCAGCCGATCGACCTGGCGCGGGTTGTCGCTGACCAGCGCCTGCAACGCCGGCAGTTCGGCGGCCAGACGCGGTTTGGCCAGCTCATAGGGATCCAGGTAGCCTTCGGCGCCCGACAACAGGTAACCGCGCATGCCGGTTTCCATGTCGATGGACAGCTTGGTCGCTTCGTTGGCGTTGTTGATCACGCGGTCGGTGTGCTCGACCCAGTCGATCACGGACAGCAGGTAGACGATGATGCCGATGAACACGGCGGCGCTGAGCACGCCGACGCCCAGCGGCAAGCCGACGTTGCGACTGAGCAGCCGACGGAAGCTTTGTTCGTCGATCGAAGAGGGTTTGTTCATGTCCTTGGACCCGGATCCTGTAATCGAGGCGGGGGATTTTGCCGCAATTCGATCAAAGAGTTAGGTTTTTTCCGTACGTCTTGTAAGAATTTTCATATCTAAACGTGGGAACCGTCTCGTTTAATGGCTCCGCAGGCATGGTCTGGCTCCGACCCATGCTTTATGATGGCGCCCTGCCTCCCAGGTGCTTTTCGCCTCGAGGCGCATCGATATCAGCGAAATGACGGCTCGGCGCCGTCTGCGCCCTTTGCCGACCAGGATCCGAACGATGTCCGATACCGCCAAAACCATTCTTGTCGTCGAAGACGACGCGATCGTCCGCATGTTGATCGTGGACGTGCTGGAGGAATTCGAGTTCGAGGTACTGGAAGCCGAGGACGGACCGGGCGCCCTGAAATTTCTCGAAGATGCTGCCAAGACCATCGACCTGATGATGACGGACATGGGCTTGCCCGGCATGGATGGCAAGGAATTGGCCCAAAAGGCGCGCGTTTTGCGCCCGGTACTGCCAGTGCTGTTTGCCAGCGGCTACGCCGAAGCCCTCGACGTGCCTGCGGGCATGAGCAGTATCGGCAAACCGTTTTCCATCGACCAGCTGCGCGACAAGGTCAAGAGCATGCTGGTGGCGTAAAGCCCTGCCTGTGGCTACAACCCCGCGCGTAATCATGGCCTAATACGCGCCCGGTTTTTTCCCAGAGTCTTTTCATGTCTCCTCAGCGCGTCCTGGTCATCGGCTATGTATGGCCCGAGCCCACCTCATCGGCAGCCGGTGGACACATGATGCAGCTGCTGCACTGCTTCGTGGCCCGGGGATGGCAAGTCACCTTCGCCAGCCCCGCCAGGGTCGGCGAGCACAAGGCCGATCTGGCAGCGCTGGGCATCGGCGAACAGGCCATCGAGCTCAACAACGAAAGCTTTGACCATTTCATCGGCGACTTGCAGCCAGATGTGGTGCTGTTCGACCGCTTCATGATGGAGGAGCAATTCGGTTGGCGCGTGGAGCTGCACTGTCCGCAGGCACTGCGGGTGCTCGAAACCTGTGACCTGCAAAGTCTGCGCGACGCCCGCCAGGCGCTGTTGAAGGAACGTTTGCGCGGCAGTGACGATGAAAACGATTTCACCGCATTGTTCGACGTATCGCCTGACCGTCTCTACCGGCACATGAGCGAGGCCGACATTACCCAGCGCGAAGTCGCCGCGATCTTCCGCTGCGACCTGAGCCTGATGATTTCGCCATTCGAATCGCAGTTGCTGATCGAGCGCTTCGGTGTCCCACCCAGTCTGCTTCATGACTGCCCTTTGATGGTGGAGCCGCTGGCCACACCTCCCCTTGATTTCCAGCAACGCGCGAACTTCGTCTGCATTGGCAACTTTCGTCACGCACCCAATTGGGACGCCGTGCTGTGGCTGAAAAATCAAGTGTGGCCGCGCATTCGCAAGCGACTGCCCAAAGCCGAGCTGCACCTGTACGGCGCCTACACCCCTCCCAAGGCCACAGCCCTGCACAACCCCGCACACGGGTTTCTGATCAAGGGCTGGGCGCCCGACGCGCTGGAGGTAGTGGGTCAGGCGCGGGTCGCACTGGCGCCTTTGCGCTTTGGCGCCGGTATCAAGGGCAAGTTGCTCGATGCCATGCTCTGCGGGACGCCGAGTGTGACCACGCCTTGCGGGGTCGAGGGCATGCGCACGGGTGACCACTGGCCAGGCGGCGTCGCTGGCAGTGCAGAAGCGCTCGCGGAAGCCGCCGTGCTGTTGTACGACGACGAATCACAGTGGAACACAGCTCAGAAAAGGTCCAAGGAGCTCTTGCTCGCAGAGTATGCAATGGAGCACCACTCCCGAACATTGATGCTGAGACTGGAGCAAGTTAAAGGAAACCTTGCGCAGCATCGCCAAGACAATTTCATCGGCGCAATGCTCCGTCATCATCTGCACAAAAGCACGAAGTATTTCTCGCAATGGATCCAATCCAAGAACCAATCGATCTAAGCAGCCTCTGGACGTACGTAGTCGGACAACTAAACTCAAGAGCTCTACGCAGCATCCAATGTTCCTTCAGGACGAACGACAATGGCGCCGACCACTAACTCCAAGGTGTACGACTCCGATCTGATGCTCAAGCTGCGCACCCGACACGAAAAGCTAGGGCCGGCGCTGCAAAAAGTCTCCGGGTTTCTGTTGGCCAACCCCTACCGAAGCGCGACGCTCAATATAGAAGAACTGGCTGTCGTGACCGGCACTTCCACAGCCGCCGTCAACCGCATGGCCAATGCGATAGGATTGAACGGTTTCACGGGATTGCGCTTCGCCCTGATGGAAAATCTGCTGGCCGTCGTGTCTGCGGCCGACATCATCCACGAGAGACTCCAACACTCATCCGACAAAAGTTTCTATCTGAATCATCAGATCAGTCTGAGCAAGCACCACCTGGACAACGTCGCCCGGATGAACGACAACCAGACCTTCGAGGACATGGCTCGGCAGTTGGTGCGCTCACAGAATGTATTCGTGGTCGGTTTGGGCAACAGTTTTCACATCGCCCAGATGGCGGCAGCAGGGCTTAACCCTTTCTGCGTCGGCGCGCACTGCGTGACGCTGGATGGTGGCATGGAAGGTTCAGCCTACAGGCTGAGCAACATCACCAGCAACGATGCACTCCTCGCCATTGCCCTACCCGCCTACACCGGAGAAACCATCGAAATGGCCAAGTTTGCTCAATCCCGCGGTGCCTGCGTGATGAGCATCACCGATTGCCCAGCGTCGCCCTTGGTAGCGCTGTCCAGCAGGAGTCTGTTCATCCCTACCGCTCATCCGCTGCTGCCTCATTCCAAAGTAGGGCTGATGGCCGCCGTCGAGGCTTTGTTGGCGCAGGTCCAGCTCTTGAAGCCAATGAGCCGTGAAAACCAACCTCAACCTGCTGGCTGGAAACCGGATCGCCCCAGCGTGCGACCTTCGTGGCCCAGCCTGTTGCGTCCCGGTACGCCACGCAAGCACGACGATCCGCAGTGATTTCGGTCATCTCAGCCTTGGACGTGTAGCCCCGAACGCCGCTATGCTTGAGTGCGCATTCCCGATCGGCACAATCACAATAGCAGCCACGGCATGACCCGACCTATACGAATAACAGACCCTTCCTATGAGTTGATGGACGACCACGAAGGTCGCTCCATCATCTATCGCCAGCACGGCTTCCCGTGTCCGCTGGTGCGCTGGCATTTTCACAAGGAATACGAACTGCACCTGCTGGTCGCGACGTCGGGCAAGGTGTTCGTGGGTGATTACATCGGCAATTTCAATCCAGGCAGCCTGTTTCTGACCGGGCCCAATCTGCCGCACAACTGGATCAGCCAGATGCAGAGTGGTCAATCGGTGAACAAGCGCGACATGCTGGTCAATTTCACCGACGAGCTGTTCGACCAAGGCCATCAGGTCTTCAGCGAACTGCGCAGCCTCGCCCCGCTGCTCGACCGTGCGCGCTATGGCATCGAATTTCGCTGCGCGAAGACCATCGCCCAAGCCAGCGTGTCGATGCAGCGTATTGCCGACAGCCAGGGCATCAGTCGCCTCGGCCATTTCCTGATTCTCATGGAGTCGCTGGCCGCCTGCGAGGATTACCACCTGCTCTCGGGGACCGCCGCAGCCCAGGACGCCGACGAACATGCCGTAGAACGGACCAACCGCGCCGTCGACTACATCTTCGCTCACTACGCCCGTGAGCTGTCCCTGGAAGAGGTCGCAGCCTATCTGGGCATGAAGCCCACCTACTTCTCCAGGGTGTTCAAGCAAGCCACCGGCCGTTGTTTCGTCGAATTCGTCAACCGGCTGCGCATCAGCAAGTCCTGCGAGCTGCTGGCCGATGGCGATCGCCCGGTGACAGACGTCTGCTTCGAATCGGGCTTCAACAATATCTCCAATTTCAACCGTCGCTTTCAACAGCTCAAAGGCATGACGCCGTCGCACTATCGTCGTCTGGCCATGCAACGGCTGAGTTCCTGAAACCTGTACGAAACCTCACAGCGCCTGCCGGGATCCCTCTGGCACGCAGCGCGTATGGCGCGTCCAGTGCAAATTAGTATCAGTGCAGGTGCACCCAGGGATTTGTCAGATCGGCTGCGGGGGTCTGTAATCACAGCCAGTGCTTCACCTCTACGAAGACACAAGAATAATAACCAAGGCCGCCTCCCGGCGTGCCGAAGAGGAATGCGAGATGACGATCGACCGCAAACATCTGCTCGTTGCCGGCGCCCTGTGCGGTGCACTGTCCCTCAGCGGCTACAGCTACGCTGACACCACCCTGACCATCGCCACCGTCAACAACAGCGACATGATTCGCATGCAGCGCCTGGCCAAGACCTTCGAGACCGAGCATCCCGACATCAAGCTCAATTGGGTGGTGTTGGAAGAAAACGTGCTGCGCCAACGCCTGACCACCGATATCGCGACCCAGGGCGGCCAGTTCGACGTGCTGACCATCGGCATGTACGAAGCCTCGCTGTGGGGCGCCAAGGGCTGGCTGTCACCGATGAAGGATCTGCCAGCCAGCTACGACATCGACGATGTCTTTCCTTCGGTACGCGACGGCCTGTCGGTAAAGGGTCAGCTCTATGCCCTGCCGTTCTACGCCGAAAGCTCGATGACCTACTACCGCACCGACCTGTTCAAGGCGGCCGGGCTGGAAATGCCGGAGAAACCCACCTGGACACAGATCGCCGACTTCGCCGGCAAACTCACTGACAAGAGCAAGGACCAATACGGCCTGTGCCTGCGCGGCAAGGCCGGCTGGGGCGAGAACATGGCCTTGATCACCACCGTGGCCAACAGCTTCGGCGGCAGCTGGTTCAACAACGAGTGGAAGCCGCAGTTCGACACCGAGGCGTGGAAGAAAGCCCTCAACTTCTACGTCGACAACATGAAGAAATCCGGCCCGCCGGGCGCATCGAGCAACGGCTTCAACGAGAACCTGGCCTTGTTCAACAGCGGCAAGTGCGCCATCTGGGTCGACGCCAGCGTGGCCGGCTCCTTCACCATGGACAAGACCCAAAGCAAGGTCGCCGACAGCGTCGGCTTCACTTTCGCCCCCCACGAGACCACCGACAAGGGCTCCGCCTGGCTGTACTCCTGGGCCCTGGCCATTCCGACCAGCTCGAAGAACCAGCAGGCCGCACAGCAATTCTCGGCCTGGGCGACCTCCAAGGAGTACGCCGCGCTGGTGGCCAAGACCGACGGCGTGGCCAACGTGCCGCCGGGTACGCGCAAATCCACCTACACCGATGAGTACCTGAAGGCAGCACCGTTCGCCCATATCACCCTCGAATCGCTGAAGGTCGCCGATCCCAAGCAGACCGATACCAAACCGTATGTGGGTATCCAACTGGTGACGATCCCCGAGTTCCAGGCCATCGGCACCGAGGTCGGCAAGGCATTTTCCGCCGCGCTGACCGGCCAGAGCACGGCCGACCAGGCCTTGGTCGTCGCGCAGACAGCCACCGAGCGGGCCATGAAGCGCGCCGGCTACCCCAAGCAGTAACACGTCTGCCCTGCTGCCCGCCAATTGCAGCGGGCAGCGCTGCTCACCAGGTGCGCACTCATGAATACTACGACTGCCAAGCCCCAGCCCGACACGGCTGAGGTGACGGGCAAGCGCCGCTTGTCCAACCCCGGCTGGTTTCTGGTCACCCCTTCGGTCGCCTTGCTGCTGCTGTGGATGATCGTGCCGCTGGGCATGACCGTGTACTTCTCGCTGATCCGCTACAACCTGCTGTACCCCGGCGAAAACGAATTCGTGGGGCTCGAGAATTTCAGCTTCTTTCTCACCGACGCAGGCTTCATGCCGGGCGCCACCAACACCTTGCTGCTGGTGGGCAGCGTGCTGCTGATCAGCGTGGTGTTCGGCGTATTGATCGCCGCGCTGCTGGAAGCCAGTGAGTTTCTCGGCCGCGGGATCGTGCGGGTGATGCTGATCTCGCCGTTCTTCATCATGCCCACGGTGGGCGCACTGATCTTCAAGAACCTGATCTTCCACCCGGTCTCGGGCATTCTCGCGGCCGTGTGGAAGTTCTTCGGCGCCGAACCGGTCGACTGGCTCGCCCACTACCCGCTGTTCTCGATCATCGTCATCGTCAGCTGGCAATGGCTGCCATTCGCGATCCTGTTGTTGATGACCGCCATGCAGTCTCTGGACCAGGAGCAGAAGGAAGCCGCGCGGCTGGACGGCGCCGGTGCCTTGGCGATCTTCTGGCACCTGACCCTACCGCACCTGGCGCGGCCCATCGCAGTGGTGGTGATGATCGAAACGATCTTCCTGCTCTCGGTGTTCGCTGAAATCTTCACCACGACCAACGGCGGACCGGGCTTTGCGTCCACCAACCTCGCCTACCTGATCTACAACCAGGCGCTGGTGCAGTTCGACGTGGGCATGGCCTCGGCCGGTGGCTTAATCGCCGTGGTCATCGCCAACATCGCCGCGATCATCCTGGTGCGGATGATCGGCAAAAACCTCACCGACAAGAACTGAAGGCCTGCGCCATGACACTTCAACAATCGCGTCGCCTGCAAAGTCTGGTCCTGGGCTGCCTGGCCTGGGCTATAGCCATCGTGGTGTTCTTTCCGATCTTCTGGATGGTGCTGACCAGCTTCAAGACCGAGATCGACGCTTTCGCCACACCGCCGCAGTTCATTTTCACGCCCACGCTGGAAAACTATCTGCACATCCAGGAACGCAGCGACTACCTGCATTTCGCCTGGAACTCGGTGCTGATTTCGTTCAGCGCCACTGCCTTGTGCATGTTGATCGCCGTCCCGGCTGCCTACTCGATGGCGTTCTACGAGACCAAACGGACCAAGCAGACCCTGCTGTGGATGCTCTCCACCAAGATGCTGCCACCGGTGGGCGTGCTGATGCCCATCTACCTGCTGGCCAAGGGCGCCGGCCTGCTCGATTCGCGCATCGCCTTGATCGTCATCTACACCCTGATCAACCTGCCGATCGTGGTCTGGATGGTGTACACCTACTTCAAGGACATTCCGCGGGAAATCCTCGAAGCGGCGCGACTGGACGGTGCCACTTTGGGTCAGGAAATGCTCCGGGTGCTGTTGCCGATCAGCAAAGGCGGCCTGGCGTCGACCGTGCTGCTGTCACTGATTCTGTGCTGGAACGAAGCGTTCTGGTCGCTGAATCTGACGAGTTCCGGAGCCGCTCCCCTGACCGCACTGATTGCCTCGTATTCCAGCCCTGAAGGGTTGTTCTGGGCCAAATTGTCGGCCGTCTCGACCCTCGCCTGCGCGCCGATTCTCATATTCGGCTGGATCAGCCAGAAGCAGCTGGTGCGCGGCCTCTCCTTCGGGGCAGTCAAGTGAGCCAGTCACGTTTGCTTCACGCAACCCTGTGGGAGCGGGTTCTACCCGCGAAGACGCCCGCCCGAACACCACCTCCTTCCAAAGGACCCAACCCATGGCCACTCTGAAAATAAAAAACCTGAAAAAGGGCTTCGAAGGTCTGCAAATCATCAAGGGCATCGACCTGGAAGTGCACGACCGCGAATTCGTGGTGTTCGTCGGCCCGTCGGGCTGCGGCAAGTCGACCCTGCTGCGCCTGATCGCCGGGCTCGAAGAAGTGAGCAGCGGCACCATCGAGCTGGACGGCCGCGACATCACCGAAGTGACGCCGGCCAAACGCGACCTGGCCATGGTGTTCCAAACCTACGCCTTGTATCCGCACATGACCGTGCGCAAGAACCTGTCGTTCGCCCTGGACCTGGCCGGCAAACCCAAGGCCGAGGTCGAAAGCAAGGTGGCGGAAGCGGCGCGCATCCTCGAACTCGGCGCCCTGCTCGATCGCAAGCCCAAGCAGCTGTCCGGTGGCCAGCGCCAGCGGGTGGCGATCGGCCGGGCCATCGTGCGCCATCCGAAGATCTTCCTGTTCGACGAGCCGCTGTCTAACCTCGACGCCGCCCTGCGCGTGCAGACCCGCCTGGAACTGTCGCGCCTGCACAAGGAGCTGCAGGCCACCATGATCTACGTGACCCATGACCAGGTCGAGGCGATGACCCTGGCCGACAAGGTGGTGGTACTCAACGGCGGCCGTGTCGAACAGGTCGGTTCGCCACTGGAGCTTTATCACCATCCGGCCAACTTGTTCGTCGCCGGTTTCCTGGGGACGCCGAAGATGGGCTTCCTCAAGGGCAAGCTCAGCCGCGTCGACGGTCAGGGCTGCGAAGTCGCCCTGGACGCCGGCACCCATATCTACCTGCCCCGCGTCAGCCAAACGTTGAACGTGGGCGATTCGGTCACCCTGGGCATCCGCCCCGAGCATCTCGACCTTGCCCAACCCGGGCAATGCCAACTGGCGGTGACCGCCGACGTCAGCGAGCGCCTGGGCAGCGATACCTTCTGCCATGTCGTCACCGACTCGCAAGAACCGCTGACCCTACGCATTCGCGGTGACCTGCGCAGCCAGTACGGCGAACGCCTGAGCCTGCTGCTGGATCCCCAGTATTGCCACCTTTTCGACGCCCAGGGCATTGCCGTGGCCAAACCGCTCCAGGCCGCTGCCTGATACAGGACCGATGATGAAACTCAATCGACAGAATTTGCACCAGCTCGCCGAACACATCCAGTTGCCGACCTACGATCCTGCGACCCGTGCACATGGCATCGTCCACATCGGTGTGGGCGGTTTTCATCGCGCACACCAGGCCTTCTATACCGATGCGTTGATGAACACAGGAGAGGCCGAACAGTGGGCGATCTGTGGCGCCGGACTGCGCAGCGAAGACCGCAAGGTCCGCGACGCCCTGGCCGAGCAGGACTTCTATTACACCCTGGTCGAGCTGGGCGATACCCCGGACACCGAAGTGCGCGTGATCGGCGCGATCACCGACATGCTCCTGGCCGAAGATGGCGCTCAGGCGTTGATCGATAAACTGGCCGAGCCTTCCGTGCGCATCGTCTCGCTGACCATTACCGAAGGCGGCTATTGCATCGATGACAGCAACGGCGAGTTCATGGCCCACCTGCCACAGATCCAGCACGACCTGGCTCAGCCGCAGTCACCCGGCACGGTATTCGGCTTTCTCTGCGCAGCGTTGAGGCAACGTCGCGATGCCGGTAGCGAAGCATTCACCGTGATGTCTTGTGACAACCTCCCGCACAACGGCGCGGTCGCCCGTAAGGCCCTGCTGGCGTTCGCCGCGCTGCATGATCCAGCGCTGCATGACTGGATCGCCAGCCATGTGCAGTTCCCCAACGCCATGGTCGACCGCATCACACCGATGACCAGCGATGCCCATCGCGCACAGCTGCACGAGCGCCATGGTGTCGACGACAGCTGGCCGGTGGTCTGCGAGCCGTTCGTACAGTGGGTGCTGGAAGACAAGTTCGGCACAGGTCGGCCCGCGTGGGAAAAGGTCGGCGTGCAGTTCACCGACGATGTCACGCCCTATGAAGAAATGAAGATCAAACTGCTCAACGGCAGTCACCTGGCCCTCACTTACCTGGGCTTCCTCAAGGGCTACCGTTTCGTTCACGAAACCATGAACGATCCACTGTTCGTGCGCTATATCCGCGCCTACATGGACCTGGACGTCACCCCGCAACTGGCGTCCGTTCCCGGTATCGACCTCGAGGGTTACAAGGACACCCTGATCGAGCGCTTTTCCAACCAGGCCATCGCCGATCAACTGGAGCGCGTCTGCTCGGATGGTTCTTCGAAGTTTCCCAAGTTCACCGTACCGACCATCAACCGGCTGATCGCCGATGGGCAGAACACCGAGCGTGCGGCGCTGGTTGTGGCGGCCTGGGCGCTCTACCTGGGCGGCGTCGACGAAAACGGCACGCACTACAGCATTCCTGACCCGCGCGCTGCGTTCTGCCAGGCACTGGTTGCCGACCCGGCCTCGCTCACCGAGCAGCTGCTGGGCGTGGAGGAAATCTTCGGCACCCGGATCCCGCAGTCGGCGGAGTTCGTGGCAGCGTTCGAACGCAATCTGCACAGCCTGCGTACCCAGGGCGTGCAGGCCACCCTGGAACATATGTTGGACGGCAAGGAGTAAGCGGCCATGTTTCTCGGGATCGACTGCGGCACCCAAGGGACCAAGGCGTTGATCCTTGACGCGGACAGCGGCCAGGTCATGGGCCAGGGCTCGGCTTCCCATCACATGATCAGCGGCGAAAACGGCCGTCGCGAACAGGAAACGGGTGATTGGCTCACGGCCTTCGAGCAGGCCACTGCCCAGGCGCTGGCTCAGGCCGGCATCGACGGTCAGCAGATTCTGGGTATCGGCGTGTCCGGGCAGCAGCACGGGCTGGTGTTGCTCGACGCCGATGGTCAGGCGCTGCGGCCGGCGAAGCTGTGGTGCGACACCGAAAGCACGCCGCAGAACGAGCGCCTGCTGGCCGAGCTGGGCGGTGAGCAGGGCTCGCTCGAGCGCCTGGGGCTGGTGATCGCGCCGGGCTATACCGTGTCCAAGCTGCTCTGGACGCGGGAGCACCATCCGGAGATCTTCGAACGGATCGCCCATGTGCTGCTGCCCCACGATTACCTGAATTTCTGGCTCACCGGCCAGGCCCGCGCCGAGTACGGGGATGCTTCGGGCACCGGTTATTTCAACGTACGCGAACGCCAGTGGGATCTGGCCCTGCTGCGGCAGATCGATCCGAGCGGACGTTTGGAAGCCGCGTTGCCGCGGTTGATCGAGGCGCACCAGCCGGTGGGTACGATTCGCCCCGGCATTGCTGCGCGCCTGGGCATCAATCCGTTGGCTGTGGTTGCCAGTGGCGGGGGCGACAACATGATGGGCGCCATCGGCACGGACAACATTCACCCTGGGGTCATCACCATGAGCCTGGGGTCTTCAGGCACGGTGTACGCCTACAGCGACCGCCCTGCCGTTTCGGAGGAACCGGCGGTGGCAAGCTTCTGCTCTTCGTCGGGAGGGTGGTTGCCGCTGATCTGCACCATGAACCTGACCAACGTCACCACAGCGGTGCGCGAGCTGCTTCAACTGAATATCAGCGGATTCAACCAGGCGGTGGCACAGGCGCCGATCGGGGCGGAAGGCATCGTGATGCTGCCGTTCCTGAACGGTGAACGGGTGCCTGCCCTGCCCCACGCCACCGGGTCCGTGCTGGGCTTGACCACCAACAACCTGAACGCTGCGAACCTGTGTCGCGCGGCCGTCGAAGGCACGACCTTCGGCCTGCGCTATGGCCTCGATTTGCTGCGTGCCGGGGGCCTGCAGACTCATGCCATACGCTTGATCGGCGGCGGTTCGAAAAGTCCGGTGTGGCGCCAATTGGTGGCGGACGTCATGGACGCGCCCGTCGTGTGCACCGAACAACCGGAAGCGGCAGCCCTGGGCGCAGCCATTCAGGCCGCCTGGTGCGTCGGTCAGGATCCTCAAGGGTTGGCTGCGTTATGCAAACGCTGCGTGCGGCTGGACGACACCAGCCACACCCAACCCATCCCTGCCAATGTCCTCGCCTACCACGGTGCCTATCAGCGTTACCGCCAGCACATTCCGGTATAACCTGCCCCGCCGCTACACGGTCTTGCGTCACCCCTGTAGCAGCGGCGCGAGCCGCGTCTGAGACACCGCGGTGGGTCATGTTCACCACGCCGTCCCTGACGCGGCTTGCGCCGCTGCTACAGAGGGAGTGGTCTACAGGTCGGGCTGGATGATTTCGACCCAGTAGCCGTCCGGGTCCTTGATGAAGGCGATGCTCTTCATCCGGCCATCGGTCAGACGCTTCTGGAAGTCCACGCCCAACGTTTCGAAGCGCTCACAGGCAGCGTGGATATCCGGCACCGACACACAGATGTGCCCGAAGCCACGGGGATCGCTGTTACCGTCGTGGTACGCGAAATCCGCGTCGTTTTCGGTGCCGTGGTTATGAGTCAGTTCCAGAATGCCCGGCATGGATTTCATCCAGGTGGTACGCGCCTTGTCATCCGCCGGGATGGTCGACTTGTCCACCAGCGCCAGGAAATACAAGCTGAACTGCGCTTCGGCGAAATCACGCTTTTCAACCAGACTGAAACCTAATACGCGAGTATAGAAGTCCAGCGACTTCTCGATGTTCTTGACCCGCAACATGGTGTGGTTGAAGACGAACTGGGATGTGGCGGCTTCAGGTTGCGCGGTAACACCGGGCACATTGTTCAAATGATCGAGGCTCATGAAGGCTCCCTTGAATGAATGGGCAGTAGCTGCAGTTGATGATACGGAACGGTGCGGAAGATGCCAAACCGGTACGGCATCGGACGCGCGACACGGGCACGCGGGGGGATTGAAACAGGAGGAAAGCGTGAAACGCGGGCAATAAGAAGCCCGCCGGAGCGGGCATTTGGGGCGCTGTTCCATCAGCGGATTTCATAGTGGAACAGTGGCTGTGAAAAGGATGTGAAAACATCGAAGAGCATCTGCTGTTTTTTGTGGCGCTGCCGAACGGTCACATCCGACTGTATAAAAGCATGCAACTCCAGTGCGATATAACCGTAGCAACCGTAGTTGCGTAAGTGCTATCCAGGAAGTGTATAAGTCAAAAGCGACGCGGCTCGCGCCGCTGCTACAGGGGGCTTTTCCGTTGTATCAGGCCGGGGCGGACGTGCGGATCAGGTGATCGAATGCCGAGAGCGACGCCTTGGCGCCCTCGCCGACCGCGATGACGATCTGCTTGTAAGGCACGGTGGTCACGTCACCGGCGGCAAAGATACCCGGCAAATCGGTTTCACCGCGGGCGTCGACCATGATCTCGCCACGGTTCGACAGCTCGATGGTGCCCTTGAGCCAGTCGGTGTTGGGCAGCAGGCCGATTTGCACGAAGATACCTTCCAGCGCGATTTCATGATGTTCGCTGCTCTGGCGATCCTTGTAGCGCAGGCCATTGACGCGCTGTCCGTCACCGGTCACTTCAGTGGTCAGCGCACTGGTGATGACCTTGACGTTGGGCAGGCTGTGCAGCTTGCGCTGCAACACGGCGTCGGCACGCAATTGTGTGTCGAACTCGATCAGGGTCACGTGGGCGACGATACCGGCCAGGTCGATGGCCGCTTCCACACCCGAGTTACCACCGCCGATCACTGCCACGCGCTTGCCCTTGAACAGCGGACCGTCACAGTGCGGGCAGTAGGCCACGCCGCGGTTACGGTATTCCTGCTCGCCCGGCACGTTCATTTCACGCCAGCGCGCACCGGTCGCCAGGATCAGCGTCTTGGCCTTGAGCGACGCGCCGCTGGCGAAGATCACCTCGTGAGGCGCACCGTCCTTGCCCGGCACCAGTTTCTCGGCGCGCTGCAGGTTCATGATGTCCACGTCGTACTGCTTGACGTGCTCTTCCAAGGCGACGGCCAGCTTCGGACCTTCGGTTTCCTGCACGGAAATGAAGTTCTCGATGGCCATGGTGTCCAGCACTTGCCCGCCGAAACGCTCAGCCGCAACGCCGGTACGGATACCTTTACGCGCCGCATAGATAGCCGCCGATGCACCGGCAGGGCCGCCGCCGATCACCAGCATGTCGAACGCCTGCTTGGCGTTGAGCTTTTCCGCCTGACGATCACTGGCGCTGGTGTCGATCTTGGCCAGAATCTCTTCCAGACCCATGCGGCCCTGGCCGAAGTTCTTGCCATTGAAGTAAATGCTTGGCACAGCCATCACCTGACGCTCTTCGACTTCGGCCTGGAACAGGGCGCCGTCGATGGCCACGTGACGAATGTTGGGGTTGAGCACCGCCATCAGGTTCAGTGCCTGGACCACGTCCGGGCAGTTCTGGCACGACAGCGAGAAGTAACTTTCGAACAGGAACTCGCCTTTCAGGGCAGCGATCTGTTCGATGACCTCGGCACTGGCCTTGGATGGGTGGCCACCCACCTGCAGCAGCGCCAGTACCAGCGAGGTAAATTCGTGACCCATGGGGATACCGGCGAAACGCAGGCCGATGTCCGCTCCGGGGCGATTGATGGAGAACGACGGCTTGCGCGCATCGTTACCGTTGTCCAGCAGCGTGATCTTGTCCGACAGTGCATCGATGTCACGCAGCAGACCGAGCAATTCTTGGGATTTCGCGCCGTCATCAAGGGACGCGACGATCTCGATCGGTTGGGTGACCCGTTCCAGATAGGCTTTCAACTGGGCTTTAAGATTGGCGTCCAACATGAGGGCGATTTCCGTTTTGAGTGTTTCGAAGACGACAGTTGCCCGCCAGGGCGCTGAGCCCCGCGTGAGCGAGATACTTTTGGAAACGATGATACGAAAGCGGTCCGTTACGGAGGTGTCGCCATCGCGTAACGGATGTCGCGATCCCGCAGGAAGTGACCCGCGGGACACAGCTCGGGAAGCTGCTTAGATCTTGCCAACCAGGTCCAGCGATGGAGCCAGAGTGGCTTCGCCTTCTTTCCACTTGGCTGGGCAGACTTCGCCTGGGTGAGCAGCAACGTACTGGGCAGCTTTGACTTTGCGCAGCAGCTCGGAAGCGTCGCGGCCTACACCACCGTCGTTCAGCTCGACGATCTTGATCTGGCCTTCTGGGTTGATCACGAAGGTGCCACGGTCAGCGATGCCGTCGGCTTCGATCAGCACGTCGAAGTTCTTCGAGATGACGTGGGTCGGATCGCCGATCAGCGGGTACTGGATCTTGCCGATGGTGTCCGAGGTGTCATGCCAGGCTTTGTGGGTGAAGTGGGTGTCAGTCGACACACCGTAGATTTCCACGCCCAGTTGCTTGAACGCTTCGTAGTTGTCGGCCAGGTCGCCCAGTTCGGTTGGGCAGACGAAGGTGAAGTCGGCTGGGTAGAAGAATACGACAGACCACTTGCCTTTCAGATCGGCGTCGCTGACCGGCACGAAAGCGCCGTTGTGGTAAGCGGTAGCGTTGAATGGCTTGACTTGGCTGTTGATGATCGGCATCGGTGACTCTCCTTCAGGGGGTTGAAATCGTGTTTGAATTCGATAGGGAGCATCCTAAACACATGCTCGCCCGATAGCTCATTGGCAAACTGGATGCTGGTGATTGGTTTTGCCTATCGAAGCTACCCATAATAAAGAAGAATTGTGAACGAGGGGCAATGCTGCCGCGTTTTGTCGACTTTTCTCACGTCTGCACACACGTCCTCCTTACAGCCATGCCCTCGCACCACGGCTAGCATGAGGCCCGCTTTCGCAGATGAGATCAACCAGGTGACTATCAAAACCATCGTGGCCGACGACCATTCGGCCGTTCGACTCGGGCTGCGCATCGCCTTGGAGCGTGCACCGCGTTCACGCTTCAGCGTCATCGATGAGGCCGAGAATGCCAGCCGGGTCCTCGAATCGTTGCAGCAGCATGCTTGTGATCTGCTGATCACTGACTACCACATGCCCCAACAGCACGGTGGCGACGGCCTGGCTTTGCTGCGTCAAGTGCGTCAGCGCTACCCACGCCTGCCGGTGCTGGTATTGACCACGCTGGACAACCCCATGGTACTGCGCGCCATTCTCGACAGCGGTGCGCGGGGCCTGTACGACAAGCAGGAATGCCTGAGCAACCTGAGCACGGCGGCTTACACCCTGATGCGCGGCAGCCACTACCTCAGCGCCCGCTTCACCCGGCGCCTGGCCGAATACGAAGTCGAACCCCGGGGCGCCCATGAGCGCCTCTCGACCCGTGAACTGGAAGTGCTGAAATTGCTGGTAGGCGGCATGAGCGGACGTGACGTGGCTGCCCATCTGGATCGCAGCGAGAAGACCATCAGCCGCCAGAAACGCTGCGCCATGGAAAAGCTGGGCATCAGCCACGATGCCGCGCTGCAGGAATACGCCGCCGTGGTTGGCCTGCCGGACTGACCGGCAGGCCCAAGGCTCAAGCGTCTACCGGTGTACGCATGGTGACGAACTCTTCGGCGGCCGTGGGGTGCACGCCGATGGTTTCGTCGAACACCTGCTTGGTCGCGCCCGCCTTCAAGGCGATGGCCAGGCCCTGAACGATCTCGCCGGCATCCGGACCGACCATGTGGCAACCCAGCACCTTGTCGGTATCGGCATCGACCACCAGCTTCATCAGGGTGCGCTCCTGGCTGTGGGTCAGGCTGAACTGCATGGGCCGGAAACGGCTTTCGAAAATCTGCACCGAGTGGCCCTGCCCCCGTGCCTCTTCCTCGGTCAGGCCGACGGTACCGATGTTCGGCAGGCTGAACACCGCGGTTGGAATGTGCCGGTAATCCACGGGGCGATACTGCTCCGGCTTGAACAGCCGACGCGCCACGGCCATACCCTCGGCCAACGCCACGGGCGTCAGTTGCACCCGGCCAATCACATCACCCAGCGCCAGGATCGACGGTTCGGTGGTCTGGAACTGCTCGTCGACCTGGATGAACCCCTTGTCGTCCAGCTTCACACCGGTGTTCTCCAGCCCCAGATTGTCTAGCATCGGCCGACGTCCGGTGGCGTAGAACACGCAATCGGCCGCCAACTCGCGGCCGTCCTTGAGGGTGACCTTGAGGCTGCCGTCATCGAGCTTGTCGATGCGGGCAATGTCGGCGTTGAACTGCAGGTTCATGCCACGCTTGGTCAGCTCCTCACTCAGGTGTTTGCGTACCGATCCGTCGAAGCCACGCAGGAACATCTCGCCGCGGTAGAGCAAGGTGGTTTCACTGCCCAGGCCATTGAAGATGCCGGCGAATTCGACGGCGATGTAGCCGCCCCCTACCACGATCACCCGCTTGGGCAACTGCTCGAGGAAAAACGCCTCATTCGAGGTGATGGCATGCTCGCGCCCCGGCACGTCGGGGATCTGCGGCCAGCCACCGGTTGCCACAAGGATGTGCTCGGCGCTGAAGCGCTGGCCGTCCACTTCGACCGTATGCGGGTCGACCAGGCGCGCATGGCCTTCGATCAGCTTGACGCCGCTGTTCACCAGCAGATTGCGGTAGATGCCATTGAGCCGTTCGATTTCCTTGTTCTTGTTGGCGATCAGGGTCGACCAGTCAAACGAGGGTTTTTCCAGGCTCCAGCCAAAGCCGCTGGCATGGTCGAAGTCGTCGGCAAAGTGCGCGCCGTAAACCAGCAGCTTCTTCGGTACGCAGCCCACGTTGACGCAGGTTCCACCCAGGTAGCGGCTCTCGGCCACTGCCACCTTCGCTCCGAAACCTGCGGCAAAACGCGCTGCGCGCACACCGCCGGAACCGGCGCCAATCACGAATAAATCGAAGTCATAGCTCATGTTGCTCTCCTGGCACCTGCACGACCCGCCAACGGGCCGTAGCCATAAACAAGAACGCCGCTGTCCGAAGAGCAGCGGCGTCGATCATGCAAGCCGGTAAGGCGTCAGATGAACGCCTTGCCGGTTTTGTAGAAGTTTTCGAAACAGAAGTTGGTGGCGTCGATGTAGCCTTCCGCGCCGCCGCAGTCGAAACGCTCGCCCTTGAATTTGTAGGCCAGTACGCAACCGTTCTGGGCCTGCTTCATCAGGGCATCGGTGATCTGGATCTCGCCACTCTTGCCTGGCTCGGTCTGTTCGATCAGGTCGAAGATGTCCGGGGTCAGGATGTAGCGGCCGATGATGGCCAGGTTCGATGGGGCATCTTCGGGCTTTGGCTTTTCAACCATGCTGGTCACGCGATAGATGTCTTCACGAATCATGTCGCCGGCGATCACGCCGTACTTGTTGGTTTCCTGAGGATCGACTTCCTGAATGGCGACGATCGAGCAGCGGAACTGGTTGTACAGCTTGACCATCTGCTGCAGCACGCCGTCGCCTTCCAGATTCACGCACATGTCGTCCGCCAGCACCACGGCGAACGCCTCGTCACCGATCAGTGGACGACCGCTGAGGATGGCGTGGCCCAGGCCCTTCATCTGCACCTGGCGGGTGTAGGAGAAGGTGCACTGGTCGATCAGTTTGCGGATGCCGACCAGGTACTTCTCTTTCTCGGTGCCCTTGATCTGGGTTTCCAGCTCATAGCTGATGTCGAAGTGGTCTTCGATCGCGCGCTTGCCGCGACCGGTGACGATGGAGATCTGGCTCAGGCCAGCTTCCAAGGCTTCTTCGACGCCGTACTGGATCAGTGGCTTGTTGACGATCGGCAGCATTTCCTTGGGCATTGCTTTGGTCGCTGGAAGGAAGCGAGTACCGTAGCCGGCCGCTGGAAACAAGCATTTCTTGATCATGTGAGTCCTTACAAAAGAGCAATGCTGACGAGGTACGGCACAGTCGGTTTCAGGCGTCGACTACTTCACAATGTCTGCCGCTGGCCAATTGATTGGTTGATAGAGAAATCCTGATGCATATAGTTCCACTGCAGGGTAAATATTGCTACATCAGTCGAGCAACGGAATTTTTCCTTGCACAACTACCCTTGCCGCTTGCCAGTGTATAGCATTGGGCCACCGCATAGCGGCCCCCTTGTCTACCTGAAGAATCCCGCCCCATGAACACCCTCCTGCGCACTACCCTGTCTTGCATCGCCGTGCTCGCCGTTTCGGCCTGCGCGAGTACTTCCCCCACCATTTTGAAGAACGGCCAACAGGGCTTGAACATCGACTGTTCGGGTCAGGCCATGTCCTGGGACAAGTGCGACGAGCAGGCAAGACTCGAGTGCCCCAGCGGCTACCAGACAGTAGCGACTCAGGGCGTGCCGCGACGTGCGGACGAGGCTGGGCTGGCGGATGCCGACCTGGGCAACTACCAGACCCGCAGCCTGGTGGTGATCTGCAAGTAGGACCGGCTCAGCCGGAGATGCATTTCTCGGCCGCCTGGCGTACATCGGCCGGGCGCAACGGTACGTTGGACAGGCGCTCGTGCACCTTGATGCTGCTGCCGCCGGAACGATCGTCGACGATCAGCACGGCGGCCGGATCCTTGGAGAGTTTCTGCGGAACGATGATGCGATAGCCGTCGTGTTTCTGTTCGATCACCGACGGTCCGCGGCTGTCGCTCAACTGGGCGACCACACAGGTGGAATATTCCTTGGGGGTCTTGCCGGAAATCACACTCATGGTCTCGGGGCTTTTCTCGATGTCCGTCACGGTGGCACAACCACCGAGCATTACCACTGCCGTCAACCAGGCCCACTTCATGATGCATCTCCGTCATTAAATACCCTGTGACCGCAAGGTCATGAATTTGCTCCATGCATCGGTAGAATTTATCCGCGCTGCGATGCACATGATATCGTTGCGCTTTTTCGCGCACCTGTAACTGTGGAGAGCCCATGAAATTCGTTCACCAGCGCGAGCACCTCAATGAAGACGATCTAGTTGTCATCGAGTGCTCCCAGCGCTGCAACATCCGCCTGATGAGCGACGCCAACTTCCGCAGCTTCAAGAACGGTGGGCGACATACCTATCATGGCGGCGCGTTCGACACCTTCCCGGCCAAGATCACGGCGCCCAGTACCGGTTTCTGGAACATCACCATCGATACCGCCGGCACCAAGCTGTCGAGCGTCACGCGCAAGAGCACGTTCACCCACAAGATCAAGATCGTGCGCCGCACGGCTTCGAAATTCACCTGATACAGGGGCACCCATGATCAAGTACGTGATCCGCTACAACCTCGACGGCCAGCGTCGCTGGGACTTCGCGCAACTGGAAACGGGCTCGCTGGAAGAAGCGAAGGCCGCGTTGGTCGCCCTGCATGGCGACGACGCCGCGAACATCAGCGACATCCATATCAGCAAGGCTCTCTGATAGACCTGGATCCATAGTGTGCTCCTTCGCGGGCAGAGGGCCCGCCCCCCACAAGGCTATCGTTAACCCTGTGGGAGCGGGCTCTGCCCGCGAAAAGGTCACTGCAGCTCCGCAGGCATTCCGCGGTGTGCTTTTCGCGGGCAGAGGGCTCGCCGCCCGCCCCGCCCCCACAAGGCCTGCCCCGCCAACGCGTCAATGTCCTGAAGACATGAAAACGCGCCGTTGTTATGCATTCTGGTTCGGTGCATATACTCAAACGTCACTTTTACGTCTATTTACAAACTGTTATCTTCCGTCGGCTCTGCTAAGAGTGCGCGACCGTGCGCGTGCTTTTTCTGATGATGCGAAAGACAGCCTGAGAACAGGATCACCATGTACGTTTATGACGAGTACGATCAACGGATCATCGAGGACCGCGTCAAGCAGTTCCGGGATCAGACCCGCCGCTACCTGGCTGGCGAACTGAGCGAAGAAGAATTTCGCCCGCTGCGCCTGCAGAACGGCCTGTACATCCAGCGTTTTGCCCCGATGCTGCGCGTCGCCGTGCCCTACGGCCAGCTGACATCGCGCCAGACGCGCATGATGGCCAAGATCGCTCGCGATTACGACAAAGGCTACGCCCACATCAGCACCCGGCAGAACGTGCAGTTCAACTGGCCGGCCGTGGAAGACATTCCGGACATTCTCGCTGAACTGGCCACCGTGCAGATGCACGCGATCCAGACCAGCGGCAACTGCCTGCGCAATGTCACCACCGACCAGTTCGCCGGCGTTGCCGCCGACGAGGTGATCGACCCGCGCCCCTGGTGCGAGATCGTTCGTCAGTGGACCACCTTCCACCCCGAATTCGCCTACCTGCCGCGCAAGTTCAAGATTGCCGTCAACGGCGCCAGCACCGACCGCGCAGCGATCGAGGTGCACGACATCGGTCTTGAACCCGTGCACAACGCCGCCGGCGAGCTGGGCTTCCGGGTCCTGGTCGGTGGCGGCCTGGGCCGCACGCCGGTAGTGGGCGCGTTCATCAACGAGTTCCTGCCGTGGCAGGACCTGCTCAGCTACCTGGACGCCATCCTGCGCGTGTACAACCGCTATGGCCGTCGTGACAACAAGTACAAGGCGCGCATCAAGATCCTGGTCAAGGCCCTCACGCCAGAAGTCTTCGCCCAGAAAGTCGACGCCGAGATGGAGCACCTGCGTGGCGGCAGCACGACCCTGACCGAGGCCGAGCTGCACCGCGTGGCCAAGCACTTCGTTGACCCGGACTACAAGGCATTGCCTGATTCTGCGGCTGACCTGGCCCAGCTCGACAGCGAGCACCCCGGCTTCGCCCGCTGGCGTTCGCGCAACACCCTGGCGCACAAAAAACCCGGCTACGTGGCGGTAACCCTGTCGCTCAAGCCGACCGGCGTCGCCCCCGGCGACCTGACCGACAAGCAGCTCGACGCCGTCGCCGATCTGGCCGACAAGTACAGCTTCGGCCAGCTGCGCACCTCCCATGAGCAGAACATCATTCTGGCCGACGTCGAACAGGCCCAGCTGTTCAGCCTGTGGAACGAGCTGCGTGAAGGCGGTTTCGCCACGCCGAACATCGGTCTGCTGACCGACATCATCTGCTGCCCAGGGGGGGATTTCTGCTCCCTGGCCAACGCCAAGTCGATTCCGATCGCTGAATCCATCCAGCGTCGTTTCGACGATCTGGACTACCTGTTCGACATCGGCGAGCTGGATCTGAACATCTCCGGTTGCATGAACGCCTGTGGTCACCACCACGTCGGCCATATCGGCATCTTGGGCGTGGACAAGAAAGGCGAAGAGTTCTACCAGGTGTCCCTGGGTGGCAGCGCCAGCCGTGATGCCAGCCTGGGCAAGATCCTTGGTCCTTCCTTCGCCCAGGAAGCCATGCCCGATGTCATTTCCAAGCTGATCGACGTGTACGTGGAAAAACGCACCGAAGATGAGCGTTTCATCGATACCTACCAGCGGATCGGCATCGACCCCTTCAAGGAGCGCGTCTATGCAGCGAATCATTAAGAACAACGAAGTCGTCGACGAAACCTGGCACCTGCTGCCCAAGGACACCCCGTTCGACGGCATCAGCAACTGCGATGACCTGATCGTACCGCTGGCCCTGTGGCGCGAACACGGTCCGGCGCTCCAGGCCCGCGATGGCGGCCTGGGCGTGTGGCTGGACAGTGACGAAGAAGCCGAAGAGATCGGCGAGGTGGCCAACCAGTTCCAGGTCATTGCCCTGAACTTCCCGGCATTCACCGACGGCCGCAACTACTCGAACGCACGCCTGTTGCGCGATCGTTATGGCTTCAAGGGTGAACTGCGCGCCATCGGCGACGTGCTGCGTGACCAACTGTTCTACCTGCACCGTTGCGGCTTCGATGCCTTCGCCTTGCGCGCCGACAAAGATCCGTACGAAGCACTGGAAAGCCTCAAGGATTTCTCCGTGACCTACCAGGCGGCCACCGACGAACCGCTGCCCCTGTTCCGTCGTCGCTGAACGCAAAAAGGCTGGCGGGGCTCTCGCCGCGCCAGCCTTTTGCTCCTTCTTCCTGGATGTCCTTTACTGGACGTTCGCTGCAGTCACCTCTTCAGACAGGGTTCTGATCAACCCTCGGGTTGCCTTGGTACGACCCGTACTGATCGAGGCGTACATCTCCAAGGCCGCCTGATCCGTCATCACCACGCGCAGTGGCTCTCCTTGCGGCCCGGTCCACAGGGTTTCCGGGGCCAGATCGCCGAGTGCCTTGAGCACAGCGCCCAGGTTCTCCGGCTCCACACTGAACAGATCCAGCGTCTTCGCCTCTTCGAAATGAATCAGCACGTTCCCCCACAAGGTCTCGACCGCTTCGAAGCGCTGCGGATACACCCGACGCAGGTACAGGCTCCAGAACGGCTGTTCGGCAAGCCAGTCCAACAGCCCGCTGGCGGTTTCATCCGTAAGCACCGCATTACCCACTTGCCGGGTTGTCTCGGTGGAGAGAATTTCGCTGTACAGCATCGATGGCTGCGCACGCAGTGCCAAACGCGCCTGCAGACGGTTACGCAGCAGCAAACGGATCTCGACCTCGTCCGGGGTGCCATCAAGCAGTTGCGCGTCCGTGATCTGATCCATCGCGTGCAGCGCGGGTGTTTCCGGGCCGTTCTGAATCAGGGCGGCACGTCGATTCAAGCGTCCCTGAGTGATGGCCGCGGCATACTCATCCACCAGTGCCGCCCGGTACAGCTGGCGTCCCAAGCCCAACAACGGCTGCAGCATCGCCTCGCCACCGGCCACGGCCGAGGACGCCGCCTGCCAGGCCAGGGTTCGGGTCTCGAAATAATCCAGCACAACGCTCATGCCGTCCCCGCAACTGCCGTCCACCAGCGTCGCATGCTCGAACAGCTGCTCGCGCAAGTCACCTGTCCCCAGCCCATCGCCCGCTGCCTGGGCATCGGCAACCACCGCGCGCATCACCGACCACATGCGCGCCTTGAACGGCTCGGGGTGGCGTTTGTAAGCGTCGGTGGAGGTCAGTCGGGCCATCACTCGATAGAAGGCAGCCGCTTCCGGGGTGCTTTGGTCCGCCTCGATACTGGCACGCAAATCGGCGGGGCAGTCGGCTAGCCAGGCATTGCTGGCCTGCTCGTGTCCGCTGCCTGTCGCGTTGCGCTCGCCCCATTCGAAACTGATCCGCGCCCGTCGCAAGCGCCGCCGCGAGAGCTCCGAAAGCGGGTTGCGGTCGAGGGTGAAGTGGAACTGCTCACGCAGTATGAAGGAGCGCATCATGCTGACGTAGGTGGTTCCGCCGATGTCGGGCAGCTCGGTGAGGTTGTTGTCGCTCAGGATGATCCAGCGCAATGGCGTAGCATGACGATTCATCAGGTAGCTCAGACCCTCTGGCCACTCGGTGATACCGGTGGAGCGCAGGATCAGCTTCTCCAGCATGCGCATGCGGGTAACGTCCGGCGCCTGCCCCAGCTCGGTAAAGCTCAGGTTCAGGGACTTGAGGCGTGTCAGCCGGCTGATTGCCTGACGACCCTGATCCGTCAACGTCTGGAACGTGTTTTTCAACGACAGCTCTTCCAGTTGATTCATGCGACCCAGGATCGTCATGCCCCGGTCGTCGATGGTGAACGCATTGTTGGCCAGAATCAGAGAACGCAGTTGCTTGAGTCGCGCAAGGCTGGTCATCGCCTGCTCGCCGATGAGTATCGCCTGCTCGTGGCCGTCTACCAGGCTCGACACATAGGCGCGATCCAGATTCAACACCCGCAGGGGGCTGTTGCCATCCGCGGTCAGCTCGGCGAACACATCCGCTGCCGGCTCCAGCACATTGAGCTGCAGGTCCAGATGTTTCAGCGCCTTGAGCGCTTTGATCTGCGCGGGGATGGCGCGTAGAAAGTTCTGCGCCAGGGACAGCTTTTCAAGCATCGGGAAGCGCGAGAGAAAGAAGGAAGGGTCTTCGGCCAGGCTCATGCGCTCCAGCTTCAGTTCGACGATATGGCTGAAATCCGCGGTGATCAAAGGCAGCGGGCCAATGCTCCTTCCGCTGAGGTTGATTCGAAAGGTTTCGCCACGCCACGCCCTGAGCAGGCGCGTACGTGCCTCGGCTCGCGCCACGGCATACTCCGGCAGCTCCTTGCTCCACAGCTCCAGCGAACTGTCCAGCACCTTGTAATCCTGCTCCAGTCGCTGAATCGCCAGCTCGAAACTCTCACCCGGCCTGCGCAGCACTTGACGCAGCTCGGCCATGTCTCGGTAACTGAGGCTGGGGTACAGCGCTCGCAGGCGTCGACGCTGGCCCCACGAGGCATCCCCTCGCCCACTGAGCGGGTAACCCGCCCCGTGTTCGGTGAGCAAGGGCAGCTTGAACCAGGGCTGCAGAACCCTTTGCCCGAGCAATTGACCGGCCCGCGTTCGATCGGCCGCGGCCAGCGCGGCCAAGCGCGTGCGCAGCCCCTGGCTGTCGTAGCGCGAAAGCGACAACGCCGTAAGCTCGGTATCCGGCAGGGCACTGCACAGCGCCGCGAACACATCCTGCTTGCCGGCCAGCGCCTGCTCCCGTGCATCGAACGCCTGGTATTGGCCATCCTGACTGACCAGGTACTTCACCTCGGTGGCCGACTCAGCGCCCACCGAGGCCAGCCCACGGCCCTGGACGTAGCCGGCACGGAGCTCGATCCGAGTGTTTCCCGTCCAGCCCGGGAGGTGCGCGAGCAGGCCGAGCGCCAGGCTATCGCGATCCTCGGATGTACGGGACGGGTCGATCAGCCCCTCGCAGGCCTCATTCAGACGCTGTTCGCGCAAGTACAGGCGCGCCTGTTCGGCCAGGCGCACCGACAGTCGTCCGCTGCCCTGTAACTGACTTACCTCCCAGTCCTGCGCCTTTGCCGCCAGGTCATTGGCCGCACGTCCGGACAGACCCGGGAACAGGCGCTTGACCGGCGCCGCCTCGGTGGTCAGCGTGGGCTCCTGTTGGGCGTATAGCCCGGCGGCAATGTCAGCGCTGGCCGCCTGCACTTCATCGGCCAGGGCTTGCGACAGTGCCGAGGATTGACCTTGCACGGTGTTCTCCACGCTGTCCGCAAACAGACGCTGTTTGCGGGTCGTATCGAGTTGCTTAACGATACGCTCGCACAGGTTGCCCGCCAGCCAGTCGCGGCGCTGGACCACAATCGGCTCGGCCTCGTTCGGGCCGTACTGCACGAAATGACCATCGTCCGCGACCACACGCACTGCCCAGCTTTCCTGCCAGCCGGGTATGCGCTGCAGCAGCGGCAGGCAGTAGGCGGCGCCCTCCCCTGGAGGCTGTGCCTGGCGAACGTTCGCCACCAGGCGCTCGACATCGCGCCGGGCGCGGTAACGCAGCAGCGCGTCCTGCAACAGCGCAGGAGCAGGCTGTCGATTCACATGGATGTCGCGCAACTGTTCGGGAGTAAACCCGCAAGCATCGCTGACCTGCTGCAGTTGCGCATCGCTCAACCGATCGGCGATAGCGCCGAACCGACGCAGCAGTCGAGCACCTTGCCATTGCAGTGGCTGCTCGTGAATGTGCTGCCAGGCCCCGGCCTCGTTGTGGGTCAGCACCGGACGATAGCTGTCGCGCAGCTTGGGGTGTTCGATCACCCAGTTTCCGCTCGCCTCATCCAGCACTTGCTGGTAGTAGTGCTCATCGATGCGTACGTAGGTGCGTTCATCGAGCTCATATTGGCCTAGCGCGTTGGGCGTAACCTCGGCAGGCAGGTTGATGTCAGCGGCATACGCCGTCAGATCCGGATGCAGCAAACGTAGCGTGCCGGCACTGTCGGTGACCGGGACGAGCGCTTCCATGAACGGCGAGTGGGCCAGGGCGATACCTGCAGCCGCTCCGCTGGCCAACAAGGCTACGTTCTGCGCCACCGCGCTGAATTGGCTGATCGCTTCCACCGTCTGTCCGTGCTTCCAGTCATCGACCCCCAGGCACAGGTTCTTGACCAGTTCCACCGCACCCACGGCCAACCCCAGTTCGCCCGCGCCAGGTATCACGAACGTGGCGACATCGAAGGCGCTCGCCAACAGACCTTCCCACCACGCCAGGCGCTGTTCACGGGCCAATTGATCCTCGTCATCGGTCGGCACCACCACCAGCCGCGCACTCTCACCCAGCTTGATCAGTTGCTGGCTATACAACAGGTGCACAAGCTTGCCCTCGACGGGGTACGCGCGCAGGCCGATGTCCGCCGCAGGGTCGGGGACCGGCGGCTTGGCGAACTCGCCTGGCCGGATCCAGGGTATCGGCGACAAGGTATTGACCAGCCGATCGGTAAAGGCCGCCTGACTGCGCTGGGCGACGAAGCGCGCGAAGTGGTCACGGTAAGGCACCGCGCGCAATTTCTCGCGCAACGTATCGGCAAAGGCCTGGCGCGAAGCATATTCCTTGAGTGCATGGTCCGGCTCGCCGGGCAGGTAAGCCAGGCAAGCCGGCCCGCCCACCTGCTCGATCAGCACCATGCCCAGCAGGCTGTAGCCGGTGCTCAGCGGTGTGTGCAGCAAGCCCAGCTGGCAGAACTGCAAGGCCTTGCCCTCCCAACGCGGGAGCTGCAAGTCCGCCGGCTGCGTGATCTGCTTGAGCGCCTGGTAGGCCGCTTCGCTGATGTCTCCGCGAATACGCGCGGTGACGGCCGCTGCATCCAGATTGTCGGCAATGGCCAGGCTGAAGGTAGTGGCGGTGTCGGCCTGCTCGGGGTCTGCACTGGGTGTCTGCCCGAGCGGGCGAAACACCGACTTGAAGTGCTCCTGGTACTGACGGCCCAGATCCAGCGTGCGCACCAACGCTGCAAAATCATGCACGTCAAGCTTGACACGGGCACTGTCCGGGTAGCGATACAGCAGGCTGCCGTCGTCGTTGAGGGTAAAACCGAACGCGCCTACGGGCAGAATGACCGAACCGGCTTCCAGCCCACCCGGCTTCGCTTCGCTTGGCAGGAAGTTCTGCAATGCCGCTTCAAGCAGGGTCTGGTGCCTGGGGGTCAGCTGGGTGGTGAACCCGTGGCGAGTACGCACCATGCGAATCAATTCGTGCTTGTCGACGTCCAGCCCCAGGGTTGGATAGGCCTTCTGCAACGCTGCCTGCAGCAGCGGCGCGCAGAACGCCGCAGGCGTCTGGAGGCGCGCGCGCAACTGCGCGGCATCCGCACTGGAACGCGCACTGAGCAGGGAACTTGCGAAATAGGCCTCGCGTAATTCCGGTACTGCTGTCGTCAACCACGGCGGCAGTACCGTTTCGATCAATGACTGATGGGACGCGATTTCGCCGGTTACGGCAGGATCAAGGGTCATGGCTGTGCTCCATGGCAATGCCCGCTACGGGGTTGTAGCGGGCGAAGCACCAGTGGAACAAAGCCCCAGGCTGGGTTTGCGGTAGATAGGTGTGCCCGCTCAGCCGCCCATGGCCTGCTCGGTCAGCGCCCGCAACAGGCTCGCTTCGGCGGCGTGTTGCTCGACCTGCAGCGCCACCAGTTGCTCGTCGTACCCTTCAGCGTACGGTGCCGCTTCCAGCGCCTGCTGCCGCGCAACGAATGGCGCCAGGGTCTGTTCCAGGCGATCGGCGAACGTGCGGCGCAGGTAGCCCAACCAGTAGTCCTGCAGCATATGCCACTCCAGCAAAGCCTCCCTGGTCTCAGCCTGATGAACCTGTTGCGCGGCGGCTTCGAGCTGCTGTGCCGTAACCGGTTCGATGTTGGCGAACAACATGCCATGGGGCTGATTGGGCAATTCCAGGCGTTGCGCCAGGCCAATTCGGTACGCCAGCAGCACCTCGACCTCCTCGAACTCGTCCGGCTCGATCTGGCGTTCGCGTACCCGTCGCTGCGCCTCGGCCCGCGCCAGCGATTCGACCCGGCTCAGGCGAAACAGGCCGCGCGAGGTGGCGAGCAGCTCAGTGGCCCATTGCGGACCGTCCAAGGTGGCATCGTTGGCCCTGGCAAACAGCAGCTGTGCCTCAAGATCATTGAACAGCGCGATGACTTGATCGCCACAGGTATCCGGGCGCTGCGCAAGCGAGAACAACTCGTCGCGCAACGCCGATGATTGGGCAGCGCCGTCGATCACAGCCCAGGCGCGACTGGCCAGGTTGTCCGGCGCAAGCGTCCGGTCCGCAGTTTCGCCCAAGCGGTCGAGCAATTGGATGAAACGTGTCGATCGAGGGTGGGCGCGAAGCTCACGGAGCCGCTGTAGCCCTTCAGGGCTGGCAGTGGCGGCCAATACGTCGAGGTACTTGAAGGACACGCCCACGGCTTGCAGCCGGCGGACACTGAGCTCGCTCAGCCCGGCATAGGAGAGGGTCAATGGGGTCGTCACCTGCGGTTCTTCCCGGAAGAATGCCAGCTCGGCCAGCGACGGCACCTCGGTAATGGCATTGGCGTCGAGCGCGACACGGCGCAACGTCAGCGGATCGCGCGACATCAGCTCAGTCAGCCCTCGAGGCCACTGGGTCAAACCGCATTCACGCAAGTTGAGGGCACCGATGACCGGCAGTTCCGCCAGGTCCAGGTGCTCGCCCAGCGGATTGCCCGACAGGTCGAGGTAGTCCAGCAATGGCATCGAGCGCAGCGCTTGCATGGCAGTTGGCGTGAGCTGTAAATCATTGTCGCTCAGCCAGAGGTTTTCCAGGTTGGGCAGCCGGGCCAACGTCGGCAGGTGCTCGGCCATGGCGACAGTGTCGGTGCCGCTGAGCCCCAGGTAGCGCAGAGGCGTCAAACTGCTCAATGTCTGCACGGCGGCAGCAGGCAGACGCATCGGGTTGTTGCGCAGGACCAGCGCCTGAAGTCGGTCGAGCCTGCGCAGGGCATCGAACATCGTCGGTGAAGCGGTGAGCCGGTTGTTCTCCAGCGCCAAGGACTCCAGATACGGCAAGGCGGCCACGTCGGCTGGAATCTCGGTGAGCAGGTTGCCTTGCAGATCGAGCACGGTGAGGTTGGGAAAATTCAGCAGAAAGCCTGCCGGCAGGCTTGCATGCCCCGCTCCTTCCAGGGTGATGTAGGACACATGGCTGAAATCGGCGGTCAATGTCGGCAAGGTCCCCACACGTAGTTCCGACAAGTCGAGCAAATACTGCGGTGGGCCGCCCGCCATGCCTTCCACTCGTGGAGCGACGCGGTGCCAGGCAGCGCGCAGGCGTTGTGCGGCCAGGCTGCGGTCTGCTGCTTCCACGGCTACCGGATTACCGTCTTCATCCGCCACGGTGGCCGGCTCGACAGCCCACTGGTCCAAGACGGCCTCCAGTCGTGCGCCCTCCGCCTCGCGGCGCGCTTGCATCAAGTCTGCAGCCATATGAGGCAGATCCGGTGCCTGCACTGGGCGCCCACGACCGCTGAGGCGATAGCCGATCCTCCCGTCATCCAGTCGCTCTGGCCCATTGAAGGCGGGCGTCCGACGCTGGCCTATCAGGCGAGCGGCGCGGTCACGATCGGCCACGGCAAGGCGGACAATGCGCTCGGCAGAGGCGGCAGCACGTTCGCTTTCAGGCAGCAGATCGAGCAGCCCCTGGCGCAGCTTGACGCTGCCGGGGTGGGCCATGGACGGCAACACCAACCCGCTGATGGCACGGTTCAAGCGCACCTCGCGAATGCCTTCATGGGCCATCAGCGCCAGACGCAACGGTACTCGCTGCTGCATCAGTTGCTGGCGCTCCTGGGCGTTGGCCTGGCGATACAGCGCTTCGCCCAATTCCCGCGGCAGGCCCGGAAAATCTCGGTGCAGGGCGTGAACGGCGGACTGCTCGGGCCAGTCATGGGGCAGCGGCTTGAGGCCTTGGGCGGCGCGAAAGTCTGCGGCAGCCAGGCGCAAGGTGGCCGGAAGCGGCAGGCCTCGGCCGTGGATCTGGCGGATCTGCGCAGCAGTGATTCCCGTGACGTGGCGAATGCGCTGCAACGTGCCCGCCGAGAAGTCTTCGAACAGCGGGCCCAAGCGCCTCATGGCCTGCTCTACGCCCCAGCGTGCCGGGTCTTCATGGGCCACCCGCCACGCACCTTCGCCATTGTGCTCGAGTGCCAGGCGCAGATCGTTTTGCGGGTCGGGATGCTCCAGGTACCAGCGGCCGAGTTTGGCATCCTCGCTCAGCCGGTACGCAACGCCGTCCAGCTTGATATAGCGGTCAGCGCCATACCGATACTGGCCGGCACGGTCTGGGTCCAGGTGCGGGGGCAGGACCTGCGGGTCGGCAAAATCGGTCAGTTTCAGATTGCTCAACCGTGTGGTGCCGTGGCGGTCGATGACCGGTAGCATCCCTTCGACGAAAGGCGAGCGCGCCAAGGTGATTTCGGCGGCCGAAGTGGCGGCAATCAGTGCCGCGTTCTCGGCCACATCGAACAGGTGATCCAGCGCTTGCTGAGTCTGTCCGTGCTCCCAATCATCGATGCCCACGAACACTTCGCCGAGCAGTTGAGCGACGCCGACAGCCGCCACCACTGCACCGACGCCGGGCACGAAGAACGCAGAGGCGTTGAGCAAGGTGGTGCCCACTTCCAGGTACTTGAGCAACCGCGCCTCGCGGGCGGCCTGGTCGATATCGGCCGTAGGCACGATAAAGGCACGTGCGTTGGCTGCAACCAGGCTCAGGGTGTCTTCGTACAGTCGCTCGACCAAAGCGCCGGTGCGGGGTTCGAGGCGTAGGCCAATATCGGCGTTGGGGTCATCGACGCGGCCTTTGGGGGTCCACAGGGAAAGCGCTTCGGGCCGTAACGTGTCGTTCAAACGCTCGAAGAAACCGTGACGGTCTGCCTCGCCAATGAACCGCGCGAAATAATCGGCATAACCCGGACGGCGCAGTTTGTCGCGCAGGGCATCGGCGAATGCCTGCAGGCTGGCGTATTGCTTGAGTGGAGACTCGGGATCACCCGGCAGGTAGACCACGCAAGGCGCCTGCGCGCTGGCAGAGGCCTGAACGACAAACATGCCCGACAGCACAGTACCCCCTCTGAACCAGGTGACCAGGGCGCGGAGGCCGGAAACCACGACAGGAGTGCCGTTCCAACTGACATTGCTGGCAGACCCATCCAACAGCTGCTGCAGCACCTGCTCACACTGGGCAGTGATGTCACCGCGCAGCACTGACCTCAGGATCTGCACCTGCAGATCGCTGCGAAAGCCGGCTTCCAGCAATTCGCGTGCATCACCGGATTCCGGCTCGAGCGTTTGGAACACCTGCTGCACATGATCTTGGTAGGCCTGGCCCATATCGATTTCTCGACAGGCAAGCGCAAACTGATCAGGTGTGATGGGCAGCACCTGGCTGCGGTCCAGACGCCAGGCGAACTGGGGAGCGACCAGCAACTCCAGGGCACGGGGCTGCAACAACATCGTGTCGCTGTCATAGGCTCCCTTGTCGCTTTCCTCAGGCCCGAAGTTGGCCATGGCCACTTCGAGCAGTGTCTGGCGCCGCACTGACGTCACGCGCCGGTCGATACCATAGCTGCGCTCGAACCGGACCCATTGCATGCTGCTCAGGTCGACGTCCAGATTGAAGCGCGAGCGCAAGGCCGGGCCCAAACGCTCGGCGGCAAATACGGCAGGCGCCATGAGGGTGTTCATCAGACGTTGCACCTTGGCGTCAGCGGCGTGACTCACGGTCAGCGCTTGCTGATACTCGGCGCGGCGTTGGGCACTGGCGCCGGTCAGCCAACTGGGCAGCAGACGAGCGACAAGATCATGATGCGCAGGCGAAGCGCCTGGGCTAGGGGAAGGGATTTGCAGGGTCACGGCACGGCTCCAGAGAGATTACCCGGCAGCGAAAGACTCCCGGGCAATCAGTGGAGCAAGGTTTACATCGGGCTCTGCACTACATAAGGCTGACCGCTACCAGAAGCGCTGCTGGGTGAGCTTGCCCCACGCCTTGCTCGCCACGTGCTCGAGCGAACTGCTGGCCGCCAGCCCCACACGCTCCTGCAGGCTTTTGCTCTTGGCGTAATGCAGGTGAAAGACTTCGGCCTGCTTGGCGCGCTCGGCCAGGTACTCGTCACTGGTCTTGAGCTCATCCACCAGTTGCTTGTCGAGCGCTGCCACGCCCAGCCAGACTTCCCCGGTGGCGACGTCGTCGATGGACAACTGCGGCCGGTAATGGGCCACGAAGCTCTTGAACAGCTTGTGGGTGACGTCCAGGTCTTCCTGGAATTTCTCCCGGCCCTTCTCGGTGTTCTCGCCGAACACGGTCAAGGTGCGCTTGTATTCGCCGGCCGTCAGCACCTCGAAATCGATGTCATGCTTCTTCAGCAGCTTGTTGACATTGGGCAGTTGCGCGACCACGCCGATGGAGCCGAGGATCGCGAACGGAGCGCTGATGATCTTTTCACCGATGCAGGCCATCATGTAGCCGCCGCTGGCAGCGACTTTGTCGATGCACACCGTGAGCGGCACCCCAGCCTGGCGGATGCGCGCCAGTTGCGAAGACGCCAGGCCATAGCTGTGGACCATGCCCCCGCCGCTCTCCAGGCGCAGCACCACTTCGTCATTGGGCGTCGCGAGGGTCAGCACGGCAGTGATTTCATGACGCAGGTTCTCGGTGGCCGAGGCCTTGATGTCACCATCGAAATCGAGGACGAACACCCGATGCTTGCTATCGGGCTTTTTCTTCTTGGCTTTCTTGTCGGTCTTGGCCTGCTCCTTGCGCAAGGCCTTGAGCTTGTCCTTGTCGAACAGTCCGGCTTCGAGCCGTTCGCGCAGGCCCTTGTAGAAGTCATTGAGCTTGCTGACCTGCAACTGACCGGCCGGTTTGCGCCGGCCTTTGGCACGCAGCGAGGCAATCGCGGCCAGCACCACCAGGATGGCAACGACCAGGGTGACGGTTCGGATCAGAAAACCGGCGTAATCGGCGAGAAACTCCACGGTGACTCCTTACATGCATGACGCCCGCTAAACCAGGGGACGATTGAATGGGCCCAGCATACCGGGGGGCAAAGCCTTGGGCCAGCCGTGAAACGATCGGCATCAAACAAGCCTTTCAAACGCACGTATGATTTTTCGTTGACAGCTGTCGATGCCCCCCCTAACCTCGCAGGACGTTCACTGTCACATCGAGCCTTGGCCCCCCCAAGACTGCGCGCTTGCCGCATGCTTCCAGCAGGCACACTTCCAAAAAAAGGACCGTACCATGACCTCCGTAGCCGACGCCGTACAAGCCATGAAAGCCAAGTTCAATCCAGCCGCCGCTCAAGGCCTGGATCTGGTGTTTGGTTTCAACATCACCGACGAAGACAAGCACTACGCGCTGCACGTGAAGGACGGCACCTGCGAACTGGAGGAAGGTGAAAACCCGGACGCCAACGTCACCCTGGTGATGGACAGTGAAACCCTCAAGGGTATCGTCAGCGGTGAAACCGACGGCATGCAAGCTTTCATGGGCGGCAAGCTGCGCGCCGAAGGCGACATGATGCTGGCCATGAAGCTGAGCGAGCTGTTTCCGGTCTGATCGTTTGCCGTATCACCAGACGCCTCGGCCCGTGCCGGGGCGTTTTTGTATCCAGCCAAAGCCTCAGGCGACACATATCTACAGCTTTCAAGAATCGCGCAGGTCCTAGCGTAGGCGCTCCGCGAGCTGGCAATGACCGGCTTGCCCCACAAGGAGTCTGCCTCGATGTCCAACACCCTGCCCTGGTTCCATGCTCGCTCACTGGCGCAGCGCATGTCCCGCCACTTGCTGCAAGCCTTGGAAGAGGAACGCTTGAGCGTGATCGAGCACGACTGGCTGCGGCAACTGCCCGAACAGCCCAGTCTGCCCAACGGCATGCGCATCAGCCTGTTGACCAACGCGGCGCCAGGTATTTTCAGCGGTCTGATGATTGCCCATGCCGACATCACCAAACCGGCAGTGTACTTCTACTCGCCGATGGCCGGGATATTGCCCTTTTTCGATCGCGACGAGCTCGAAGCGGCCCTGCTCGAGCCCGGTATCGGATTCGAGCTGGAGGGTTCGTATGCGCGCTGGCTCTCGGTGTCCAGGACGCCCTTTCAACGCTGGATGGAAGCGATCATTCAGGCCAATGCCAGGCGTCTGAAGCCTCTGCTGGCGTGCCTGCGAGGCCTGCCGGCATTACGTACCGTGCTGGACCAGCAGTTGACCGGTGCCCTGCGCACTGCCCTGCCCGCCAGCGATCCTATCGTTCCGGCGTTGCACCGCGTGCAGCGCCGAGTGGGCACGCCCGGCGCCGTCGAAACCACCCAGAACCTGATCGAGGTCGGTCTGGATGTTCTGACCGGCCGCGCCGGGCCGTCCGAGGAGCATGTCTTCACGGGTGTGTATGGCCAGGCTTTAAGCGTCGCCGAAGCAGCCACCTTCACCACCACGATAACGACTACCGTCGCGACACTCCCCCGTGCTTTCGATGACGCGCTGGTCGGTTTCTGGGCGTCCACGCCGCCTGCGGCAGCGTCCAGCTACCGCACGCTGATGAGCCAACATCTGAAGCACAGCTACCTGAACGCGGTGCTCGAGATCCAGGCACATCTGGGCTACAGACCGGCGCAGCGAACATTGCTGATGGACGCGGCCCAGGCCAAGCCCGGCGCGAACATCGTGCTGCAAGGCCTGAGCTTTGCCGCTGACCCGGCCAAAGCCGACCGCGCAGTGCCGTGGCCAGGCGTACTGGTGATCAGCGACAGAAGCGACACTTCGCTGGGCTATTGCGTGTACAGCTGCGACCAGGGCTTCACCCTGTGCAACGACTTTGCGGCGTTGAATCAGCACTTCGATACCTTGATCGCGCAAGCCCCGACCAGCCCACGAATCATCGCCAGCCAACGTGCGCTATTCAACGCCACCATTGTGCCGAGACCGCAGCTGATCCCCTTCCTCGGCAGCCCTTGGGAGGCCCTTGCCAACGGATTCATCGACCTGCAGCGCCGTCGCGCTCAGGACTGTTTCGCCACCCCTGCCCAGCTGCACGCCAACCCACTGGCCGCCCTGGCTCAAGCCACTTCGCTTCTCGATTTGCTCGAGCCGAACCTGGGCTGGCTGGGCGAGGCAGGCAAGCACGCCAGCCCAGCCAGCACGACGGGCAAGGAGCCAGGCTACGTGCACGGCCAGACCTGGCTGCGCGAACTGCAATCAATGCAGCATCAACTGGATGGACAACGCAAACGTTCGCTGAGCCTGGTAGAAGGGGTGCAACGGTTGCTGGCACCCGGGCTACTGGCGATCCAGTCGACCCTGGGGGTCGACGAACTGCACCTGCGTATCGCGGGCGCCCCGCAATTGTCGTCGATCAGGCTGGTCGACTACTTTCTGGAGCGCTGCAGCGGGGCTATCGTCCAACCTCTGTCCAGCGTCGACGACGTGCTGGACGGGCGTGGCAATACGCTTCGATGGCCCGACACCCTGCAGATAGAAAGGCTGATCGGCGAACGAAGCCGTCGCCTGCCCCGCGCATTTGCGGGCTTGGCCGCTCGCCATGACCAAGCGCCCCACGCGCACTACCGCGGCACCTACGACCTGCAGGGGCAGCGACGAGCCATCACCGAGCGCTGCCTGCGCATCACACTGGGGTCGGCGCGGCGTGAAGGTCGAATCGACGAGAACATGCTCGGATGGTTGGACATTGTGCTGAATCGACCGACGGCGGCCTTGCGCAACGCATTGGACGTGGAGGTACAAAGCCTTTGCCTGCGCGCGCGTAGCGATCGCAGCGAGGTCGTGCTGAGCAATCTGTTCCTCGTCCATCGGCGTTCGCAACCCGAAGGCCCGGTACTGATGTGGTCAACCCAGGATGGCCTGCGGGCTTTCAGTTCTGCCCAGCAGATGAAAGAGACCGTTGCCACTGTCGTGACCCATCCTCAAACGTCCCGACATCCGGCAAGCGGTCGCTACTTCAGGGACCGCTCAGGCCCTATTCAAGACAATGCCACGCTGGGGGGTGCGTCCGACCTGACGACCCACATCCTGCGCGGTGATTTCATCGATGAACTGTGCGCACTTGAATTCAATCGACGCCTGTATTACCTGAAAAGCAATCTGGAGCTTGGCATCGACTGCCACTTCTCCACCCAACTGATGCAGGGCAATACCGATTTCGGACGCAGCGACGACACGTTGGCGGCGGCCCTTGAATGGCTGGGTACGGAAATCGCCAACAACCAACTGGTGGAACTGCTGCCCAATTGGCTGAAGCAGGCCTCGAAAGCACAGATCACTCGCTACACCGAAATCCTGAGGCGTTGTGTGTGGACCACTGACGTTCAAGGCAACTACCTGGCCAACATCCCCTATATCCTGGATTTCTCCCGAGACCGGTTGAAAGAGGCGATGCGCAAGGCGTGGCCCCAGGGGCCCTACAACCCTGATCGGGTGCAGATCACGCTGACCGACACCAGTGGAGGGGGCGTGAACGCCGGTGGCGGTATTGCGCTGGGCAACACTGCCAGCGTGACTAGGTCGCTGACGGAATGGGCCGTCGACCAGTTCGGTGGCTCGCTGAGCAGCGCAATGACCATCGCGCTGGACCCACCCAGCCAAACCATCACACCGCCGAGCACCTATCAGATTCGTACCTTGGTAGACCAGGCCGATATCGGCGGCGCCTATCGCACAATGCTCGCCGAACGGCTCGCACCTACGGCGTCTGACTATGCCGAACGTCGCCGCCTGTTCGCCCGCGGTGTGCCGCCGCAGATGCTGCGCTACGCCGCTGAACGGCAAATGCAGGGCAAGCTGAGCAATGAGGCCGTCAACCTGCTCGAGCAGGTCATGGAAATGCCCGACGGTCTGGCGCGCGAACCGCTTCACCATCACAACATCATCATCGCGCCGTTCGGCCTGGTAGCGGACACCGACGTTGCTGCCGATCGGGCCTGCGCGATGTTCCTCATAGCACCTGACGACAACACCGCCGGGCCGGTGGTGCTGTACAGCGCCTATGGTGGCGAACAGACGCTACTCGAATTCGCGGACCGCGCCAGCCTGCTGGCTCAGGTGAAGACCGATAACGGTCTGCAGGCGCTGATCATGTCGCGGCTGCCTGAGCAGGCCAAGCCGCGCTACCAACACGGCGGCTTCAAGGAACCCCATATCCCATGGACCACGGAAGTCAGCGATGGCCAGCGGCCAGGTCGTCCGCCTGCGATCACCCTGTCGGACGAAGCCTACACTGGGAACGCGCTGTTTCTGATTTTCGAAGACACCCTGAAGCTGATCCAGCTGGCAGCCAAGGAGCAGACCCTGTCCGCCGGCGAGGCCACCTGGAACGCATTCTGTCACTTGCTGGAGCTGGGCCTGCAACAGGGCTCGGTGATGTTGCCCAGCGCTGTGGCCTCCCTGGTGGCGCTGTATCAGGGCGTTGTGCTGGTACGTGATTCGGTAGAGGCCGCCAAGGAACAGAAATGGGGTGAGGCGGTAGCCGACCTGGTGGCTGCCCTGGCATCCGTCGTCGGGTCGCGCCAGGCGCTGGATGACCTGGAATGGCGCGACTCGTCCAAGCGTCGGCCCGGTGCTGAAGTGGCGGCCTCTGAGCAAGGCTCATTGGGGACATCCGGGCTGACCGCGTTGAAAAACGCTCAAGCCACCGATGTGGTGCTCTCGCAGCTGCACTTCGATCCGCTGCTCAACCTCTACAAAAGCGTCGACGGTAGCCATCGGTATGCCGTTGTAGGGGGCCGCGTGTTCGAGGTGGCGGACGCCGACGTGGGCTTGAAGATCATCAGCGCGCAAGGCGATGGCCCGACCATCGAGCTGGATGAACAGCAAAAGTGGCGGGTGGATGCAGAAGTGCTGCGCATGGGCGGGGGTTATTCCATCGCCGAGCACTATGACATCTGGGTCGCCGAGCAAAACCTGGTGGATCTGTTCATGACCCAGGCCGAGGGCGCCCTACAGATGCGCCAGCAATACCCTCGTCGTCATCGACAACTGGTGGACGCCCATGCCCACAGCGTGGATTGCCTGCGCAACACCTTGGCCAACCTGAATCAAGCAGCACCCCATATGCCGCTCGCTGCCGAAACCAACGCCGTGCTCACCGACATCTTCGAGGTCGATGTCACACCCGCCATACTCCATCAGATCCGCAGCAGTTGCCTGCGCCTGCTCAGCGAGTTCACCGCTCCCGGTTTGGACCCGCAGACATCGCCCCGCTATTGGATGGGCATGAACAAGCAAGGGCACGCTGGCACTCACGCGTTCGTCTGGGAAACCGATCCACTGCAGCGCATCTTCCTGACGGAGCAGTTTTACGTGCTTCCGCCGGAAACCGTCATGTACTCCAATCTGCATCGCAGCCAGAACGACATGTTCGTCCATCATCAGGCGTCTTCACTGCTGCATGAAGTCAGCCACCAGGTGCTCAAGACGGTGGATATCGCCTACATGGACAGCTTCAGACCGCTGCTCGAGCAATACGACAACCTGGGTGGGCCTTACAGCCAGGCACAGTTGTATGCCCATAGCCTGAACCGCGTACGGCACGAGGCGCTGTCTTTGAGTACGCCGGACAAGACCCTGTTCACCCGTCGCGGTACCAATGGCCGGCGTGACTTCCGCAACTACGATGGGCGGCAGCGCGAAATGATCCTCAAGTTGTCAGGGCAATCGACGCTGGCTGAAGCCAGGGTGGCCTTTCGCGGCAATTCTGAGGTGCGTGCGAAGATCATCCTGGCGAATGCCGATTCGTTGACACTGCTGGTGCTTCGCCTGGGTCAGGAGGTGTTCGGCACCACGGGTTGATGCCTTGGGATCGATGCCCCTGTTGGGGCGGCAACGGCGCAGCGCGCAGTCCCGCCCCTTCCTGAAGATTTGTTCAGCTTCCGCTCGGCGCAAAGATCAAGCGCTCTGTTCAATAATGAGTATCATTATGTTACAAGTTAGCATCCTTATTACTCCTCGAACGGTGCGAAGTGCTGGTTCCATTCTTGATCATGCTGCGCGAAGGGATTGAAGCCGCGCTTATCGTTGGCATCATCGCCAGCTACCTGCAACAGACCGGCCGTGGTCAATGGATGCCAGCGGTCTGGATCGGTGTCTTCCTGGCCGCAGCCGTGGCCCTGTTGGTCGGCGGTGGTCTGGAATTGATGAGCGCGGAATTTCCGCAGAAACAACAGGAATTGTTCGAAGCGCTCATCGGCCTGGTGGCCGTGGTTATCCTCACCTCCATGGTGTTCTGGATGCGCAAGGTCGCCCGTTCCGTGAAGCATTCGTTGCAGGCTGCGCTGGACCAGGCCCTGACCGGCTCCCGCCACCAGGTCACTGCGCTCATTGCCATGGTGTTCTTTGCGGTTGCCCGTGAAGGCCTGGAAACCGTGTTTTTCCTGCTCGCCGTTTTTCAACAGAGCGCGGGGCCTGGCGCGCCCATTGGCGCCCTGCTCGGCCTGCTGGTCGCCGTGGCGGTCGGCTTTGCCATCTACTCGGGCAGCATGCGCCTTAACCTGTCGCTGTTCTTTCGCTGGACCGGTCTGTTCATCTTGGTGGTAGCGGCCGGGATTCTCGCCAATTCCGTGATGGCCCTGCACGAAGCCGGGGTCTGGAACAGCTTGCAGACCGTGGTCTTCGACATCAGCGCCACGCTGCCCATGGACGGTCCGACCGGATCGGTGCTGGCCGGCATGTTCGGCTATCAGGATGCGCCCACCGTCAGCACATTGGGCGCGTACCTGATCTATCTGGTCGTGGCACTGGTGGCGTTCTTCATGCCCCATGCCGCGCCGACGCCGGTTCCCTCCTCCCCTGCCACTCATCAGTAAGGCCTCCATGTCCAATCCAGTCAATGGCGCGCCACCGCGCCTGATGCGTCTGGCGCTCGCCGGATCGGTGGTCGTGATGATCGCCGCCGGCGGCCTGTTCTACTACGCCTCGCAAGTCGCTTCGAACAAACGTCAGGCCAGTGCCCAGAACGAAATCGTGGTGAACATTCATCCGCACAACTGCGAACCTGCTGCACTGACCGTGCCTGCCGGACGCACCAGCTTTCGCATCGTCAACCGTTCCGAGCGCGCCGTGGAATGGGAAATCCTCGACGGCGTGCTGGTGGTCGAGGAGCGCGAGAACATCGCGCCCGGCCTGAGCCAGGTGATCAACGCCAACCTGCAGCCGGGTGACTATCAGATCACCTGCGGCTTGTTGAGCAACCCTCGTGGCACGTTGAAGGTGACGCCGACGGCCGAGTCCGATGCGGCCGCCAAAGCGCGACCGTCGATGGTGGCATTCGTCGGACCGCTGTCGGAATACCGGGTGTACCTGGCGACCCAGGGCAGCGGCCTGATCCGCGCCGTGGATGCGTTGAACCAGGCCATTGTTGCCGGTGATCTGGCACAGGCGCGCCATCTGTATGCACCGGCGCGCGCAGCCTATCAACGCATCGCGCCCGCTGCTCAGCGTCTGGCCGAGCTGGACAATGCCATCAACGCCCGCGCGGACTACTACGAGAAGCGGGAGCAGGACCCGGCCTTCGGCGGCTTCCATCGCCTGGAATACGGCCTGTTCAAGCAGAACACCTTGGAGGGCCTGGCGCCGGTGGCGAAGAAACTGGCAGCCGACGTCACCGAGTTGAAACGCCAATTGCTGGCGCAACCGCTACCGCCTGAACAACTGGTGAACATTGTCTCGCGCAACCTGCGTGGGCTGGCGGACATTCGCAGCAACGGTGAGGAAGAGCGCTACAGCCATACCGACCTGAATGGCTTCGCTGCCAACCTGGAAGGTGCACGCAAGGTCATCGATCTGCTGCGGCCGCTGTTGGCCAAGTCGGCCGCCGAGTTGCTTCCGGGCATCGATGCCGCCGCCGACGAGCTGGCCATGCAGTTGGCGAGCTTGCGCAGCGGTGACGGTTACCAGAGCTACGAAACGGTCAGCGCCGAACAGCGCCAGCAGATTGCCGCGCAAGCCAAGGCCCTGGCCGATGCCCTCGACGGCATCGATCCGGCCCTGGGCCTCTCCACCCTGTAGCAGCGGCGCGAGCCGCGTTGGCGGCCTCCGCGGTGTGATGGAGTGGTTGCAGTGAAGCCCGACGCGGCTCGCGCCGCTGCTACAGGGGCTATGGCGAGCCGCGTCGGCGGCCTCCGCGGTGTGATGGAGTGGTCGCAGTGAAGCCCGACGCGGCGTGCGCCGCCGCCACAGGTGCGGTGAATGGAAAAGATACGAGGTCAACGATCATGAGCAACACCGACAACCCGAATTCACCGGTCGACGCCCAGCGTCGGCGCGTGCTGCTGGGCCTGGGCGCTGCCGGCGCGGCACTGGCAGGCGCGGGGCTCAGCTGTCCGGCGATGGCGACCCCCGCCGCCAAGGTCACCGAAGCACCGAAAAGTGAAAAGACCCAGGACCGCCACGACTACGAAGGTCAGCACCAGGCCGGAATCGTCACGCCACGACCGGCCGCCGGCATGATGGTCGCGTTCGATGTCCTGGCCAGCGACCGCGCAGACCTGGAGCGCCTGTTCCGCACCCTGGACGAGCGCATCCGCTTTCTGATGACCGGCGGCCCCGTCGCCCAGGTCGACCCCAAGCTGCCTCCCCTGGATTCGGGCATCCTTGGCCCGGTGGTGGTGCCGGACAACCTGACCATCACCGTGTCGGTGGGCGAGTCGCTGTTCGACGAGCGCTTCGGTCTTGCCCAAGCCAAGCCCAAGCGCCTGTCGCGCATGGTCGGCTTCCCCAACGACGCACTGGAAGCCGATCAGTGCCACGGCGACCTGACCCTGCAGTTCTGCGCCAACACGCCGGACAGCAACATTCACGCCCTGCGCGACATCGTCAAGAACCTGCCCGACCTGCTGTTCGTGCGCTGGAAGCAGGAAGGCACCGTGCCGCCGCAAGCGCCCGCCAAACCGGGCGAACCCGAGCAGAGTGCACGTAATTTCCTGGGCTTTCGTGACGGCTCTGCCAACCCGGATTCCAACGACAATCGGCTGATGAATGCGCTGGTGTGGGTGCAGCCTGACAGCGACGAACCTGCGTGGGCCGCCCATGGTAGCTATCAGGCGGTGCGCATCATCCGCAACTTCGTCGAACGCTGGGACCGCACCCCGCTGCAGGAGCAGGAAAACATCTTTGGCCGGGTGAAGACCACCGGCGCACCCATGGATGGCCGGCTCGAAAGCGATGTGCCGGACTACGCCAAGGACCCCGAAGGCAAGATCACCAAGCTGGACGCACACATCCGCCTGGCCAACCCGCGCACGGTTGCGTCGCAGCAGAACCTGATCCTGCGCCGCCCGTTCAACTACTCGAACGGGGTGAACAAGAACGGCCAGCTGGACATGGGGCTGCTGTTCATCTGCTACCAGGCGGATCTGGAAAAAGGCTTCATCACCGTGCAGACCCGTCTCAACGGCGAGCCGCTCGAGGAGTACCTCAAGCCCGTCGGCGGCGGCTATTTCTTCACTCTGCCGGGGGTGACCGGCGCCCAGGACTTCATTGGCCGCAGCCTGCTCGACGCGACCAGAACCACCACGACCAACGCTTGACCACTTGAGACCACCGGGGAACCCCTCATGACAAAGACGCCACTCGCTCTGCTGCTGACCCTAGGCCTGTTGAACGCGCCGCTCTCGGCCTTCGCCGCGACCCAGTCGCCCCTGGACCTGGTGGGCCCGGTTTCGGACTACAAGATCTACGTGACCGAAAAGGTCGACCAACTGGCCGAGGAAACCGCCAAGTTCACCGACGCGATCAAGAAGGGCGACCTGGCCACCGCCAAGAAGCTGTACGCGCCAACCCGCGTTCACTACGAAGCGATCGAGCCGATCGCCGAGCTGTTCAGCGATCTGGATGCGTCGATCGACTCCCGGGTCGACGATCATGAAGCCGGTGTGAAGGCAGAAGATTTCACCGGGTTCCATCGCCTGGAATACAGCCTGTACTCGGAAAACACCACCAAGGGTCTGGATGCCCTGGCCGATGGCCTGCTCAAGGATGTGAAGGACCTGCAAACCCGCATTGCAGAGCTGACCTTCCCTCCGGAAAAAGTGGTCGGCGGTGCTGCCGCGCTGCTCGAAGAAGTGGCGGCGACCAAGGTGTCGGGCGAGGAAGATCGCTACAGCCACACCGACTTGTATGACTTCCAGGGCAACATCGACGGCGCGAAGAAGATCGTCGACCTGTTCCGCCCGCAGATCGAAAGCCAGGACAAGGCGTTCGCCGCCAAAGTCGACAAGAACTTCGCCACCGTGGACAAGATCCTGGCCAAGTACAAGACCAAGGACGGCGGCTTCGAAACCTACGACAAGGTCAAGGAAAACGACCGCAAAGCCCTGATCGGCCCGGTCAACACCCTCGCCGAAGACCTCTCCACCCTGCGCGGCAAACTCGGCCTGAACTGATCGCCCGCGCTTTCCCGCATGCCCTCATGAGGCCCCTCTTGCCAGGGGCCTTTTTTGTGGGAACGGCTCTGCCCGCGAAGGTCATACCGCTGCACATCAAAAACACCGCAGGAGCGGTCATCGGCCGCGAAAAGATCAACGCGCTCTTCCTGACCCACCGCGGCGTTCCCTTCGCGGCCACGGACCGCTCCTACAAGCCGTATACACTGAACTGCTTGGCCGCCATTTTGATCTCCGTGACCGACATATACCGTCACCAATACGCCCTACCCAACTCATCACTGCACTCTACATTCAAACCTCCCGCCATGGAGGCCGTCATGCCACTCTACAAACATTGCAGGTTACGCACGGGCCGCTTTTCGCAGCGCGGCGGCATCTATCTCTTGACCGCTGTAGTTAAACATCGCACGCCGTATTCCGGGATTTTGTATCAGGTCGCTGTGTAGTCAAAGAGATGATGAATGCCCAGCACTGGAACCAGGCCCAATCGCTGGCATGGGTGGTGATGCCTGATCATCTTCACTGGCTGATGCAACTTGAGGATGCATCGCTGGAAAGCCTGATGCGCCAGGTCATATCGCGGTCGAGCAAGGCAGTCAACGAACGGAGCGCAAGGACCGGTCAATTATGGCAGGCCGGTTTCCACGACCGAGCACTGCGCAAGGAGGAGGATCTACTTGCCAGTGCCAGGTACATTGTGGCCAACCCGGTACGCGCTGGCTTGGTGAAAAGAGTCGGGGATTATCCGCTTTGGGATGGGGTCTGGTTACACAACCATCAACCACCCAGCTCCCCGCCCCTATGAGCGGTCCGTAACCTGTAGGAGCGGTCCGTGGCCGCGAAGGGAACGCTGCGGTGGGTCAGAAAGAGTGCGTTGGTCTTTTCGCGGCCGATGACCGCTCCTACAGGGTAAGCGTCCGGCGAAGTCACTCAGTAAATATCATCCGAGAGTTGGATCTCTGACGCTTGCTCTCCGGACTGGCACGTTGGTATTCAGTAACTACTTTTGGCCTGATCTGAGTCGTTCATAAGTCAAGCGCATGTCAGAAGCCCAACCGTCCACCACTGGCTTGACGTCTTCAAGCGTGAGCTGTGTTTGATCATTTTCTAACGGTTTACCGCTGCCTTTGCGTACTACCTGTGCCAGCACTTGGTTGCTATCTGCATCCAGGAAAGCCGCCTCCGTTGCGATTTCCACTGTCTGGTCGCGCCCGCCTGCAGCGGTGTTTACTGCAGCGGCGACTAACGCGATAGGGATTACTTCATACGGCTTGAGGCCTTCCGGGCGCGTCGAAACTGCAGTGATTGCAGGTCGAACTACGATGGTGTGAGGGCCTGGCGCGTCGGCCAACACAAGGTCTTTACCGAGCTCCCGTTTCAGGGCCACATCGAAGTAACGAGTGATGGATTGCAACGCCTGTGCTGAGATCGCCGCCGTTGGCTGTGGCTTCGGATAAAATTGGCTAGGTTCAACGTAAACGTGGGTGTACTTGCCAAGCTGTGCATCGTCGTTGAGCCACCGCATAACAGGTGCGCCACTTGCACTTTCAGCCTTTTCAAGCCGACTGTAATCTTTGAGAAACCCCGAGTAATGGCTGGGATCAACCTGTGAGCTTGTGCAACCAATAAGCCCCAGGACGACACTGGACAAGCAAGCCTTGAACACGGACATTTTCATCAGTTGCTTCCCTTCGGTTGTTCAGCAGATTTGTGAATGAGCTATGGCAACAGGCGTAGCCGTGTGACCTATCTGCCCAGCTTGACGATTGCCCCGGTCGGAGAAGTTAGGCTGGACATGTTGGCCATCGCATCTCTGGTAGATCCCTCACCAAGCGTACTGTAGGCGTAGCGTCCACGTGTTCACGTCAGGCGATCCAGTTCTTTCAGACACTGTGTCGGAGTACGCGATCAGACCACCGAACTGAGGGGACAGCATGAAGCCCACACTGGCTCCAAGCAGCGCGTTTTCCTGTTTGTTGTCCTGCCAGGCGCCGTCGATCTTGGTCTCGCCACCTCGGTTGTAGGTAGCATTGAGAGAGGCCCATAGCGCTCGATTGATGGTGTAGCTGTAATGGCCCTCAATGCCGTACAGCGGCTTCTGCTCCAGCGTACTGTTGCCTTGGTAGTCTTTGTTGTCGCCATACAGCGATACATAGGTGTTGAATTCAAGCCAGGTCGGCCCCAATGGCGTGCCGAAGGCAATCTCAGGTTTGAAAGCCCATCGGTTCGAGCCAATGTTGATAATGCGATCCTTATCGTAGTCACCGGTTGGAGCCGTGATCCATAGCGCTCCTGTCAGAAAGGTCTCTGGCGTCCAGTTGGCAAACTCCTTCTTGGTGAGTGCGGGCCCGCCAAACAGGTTGTGGACGAGCACCACCTGGGTATCCGCCATCCCGCCGTTGTGCTTTGTACCGTCGAAGAATCGCGCATTGTCGAACGATGCCGAAATGTCCGCATAAGGCTGCAGGATCTGGATAGCGCTGTTACGCCCGTCAACTGCAAAGGAACGGGCATACCGGGCGATATAAAGGTTGGCGTTCAGCGAGAGGCCATCGATGGGCAGCGAAGTGTCGATGGGCGTATTGGTATCAATGCGGTTGTAGTAGCCGAACACCATGTTCAGGTCGGTTGGAAGGTTTTGCCAATCTCGGGCGTTGTCAGCGCTGGCGAGCATGGGTGCCATGGCCAGCGTTGCAGCACCCACCATGGTAAGTCTAGGAAATCCAAGCATTGCGTCGTTCCTTGTCACGAGTACCCAGTTTCAGCATGAGTTCGAATCAGAGATCAACTGGCGTCAGCAGCGGGAGTTTCCACTGACCATTGGCGACCTCAGGCTTGGGCAGGTAGATACGCAACACTCCATAAAAGGGCCCTTTTGGGGCGGGTAGCCAGTTGCTTTCCTTGTCCTTGCCCGGCGAAGCATTCTGCACGTACAGCGTTAGGCCACCATCGGCATCAAGCTTGAGTTGCGGCAGCATTCGCGAATTGATCAAGTAGCGGTTGAGCGGGTTATCGACGAGTAGCTTGGTCGCACCGTCGTACATAGTGAGCGACCAGAATGCATTGGCGGGCGGGAGCGCACCCTTGTTGAAGTGCAAGGTGTAGTCGTGTTTCGAAGCATCCGCAGGCCGGCCCTGGTTGTCGACGAAGTAGCCGAGATAGGCAGCTTCGTCTGCAGAGTTGCCAAAGATCCCCATGTTGGCGCCAGCGTACCGATACAGATAGTTGTTTTTGAGGTGCTGGCGAGTGCCAAACAAGTCCCCACTACTGACCTTGTGGGTATCCACTTTTGTTTTCTTGAACTCGGCGAACTCCGCTTTTCCATCAGCGATCCCGGCTTCCAGTGCTTGACGTTGCTCGGTATTAAGGGCGTTCGGATCGAAAGGCTGGCCGGCCTCTATGCCGATAGTTGCGAAGCGCTTGAGCACATCCTTCTCCGATCCTTGCGCAGGGGCGAAGGCCAGCATGAAATTCAGGTAGCGAAAAAGATCCGGCGTCTCACTCATCTGTGGCTCGGGCTTTGGCCATTCGATGGGGGAAGCCTGCTTGACTGAAGAATCTCCCAGGAACTTGCTCAGCGGCGTAACCGAATAGCCTTGCTGAATCTTCTTCACCGCTGACAGGTCTTCGGTACTGAAAAGCTGGGTGCGATATAGCGCGTAGGCGATATCACTTTCGCTGCGTACCACGCGATCAATCTTCGCTGGCGTTTTCCCGCTCCAGTGTGGGCCGGCGATGAGGAAATTTCCGCCTTTGTTACCGGTGGTTCGCGTGCCCAGGTAATCGAAATTCTGCGTATAGAGGTCTATCAGCTGCACCGAGTAATATCTATTGCTTTCAACGGGCGGCAGCGTCAGAACAACAGGCTCGGCGCGTAGATCCAGCCAGACAAACGAATACGGAGTGTCGGAGTTCGGGGTAACGAACGCGGTATCCTTGGGCGTGAACACCATGGCGGTGTTGCCGATCTGGTTGAAAGGCGCCTTGAAATTCGGCCCACTCTTATCCACTGCTTGGGTGTAAAGCGTCTTGTACATTTCCACGATTGGGAAACCGTACAGGTAGGCCTCTTTGGCGATAGCTCTAGCCTCGGTAGGGGTGGCGGTGAAATCCGCCAGTGCCGAGTGACATATCAGTGCTGAAAGGCCGATAAGCGCGTAACGCATGGGTCGTTGAATCTTCATATCCGTTCCTTGTGGGGAAACCTTGGCGTTCCAACCGTTTATTTCACTTGGGTAATGTCATCGAGCTTCCAGCTTTTATCGAAGTACGCCTCTGTCGGGGCATACAGCCGGAAGTAGCTGAACCAGTGCTTGCCGGGCACCGTCTGCACCCAGTTGGCTTCGAAACCTGGCGGAGCTTTTGGCCCAAAGTAGAGATCCACGGAGCCGTCGGGATTGGTCTTCAAACTCTGCCGAGACGAGAGATCGGCCTTGCGCTGAGGATTGTCGATCAGGCAGCGGCTGTCGGTGTCGTAGACGGTCATCGACCAGAACTGCTTGGCTGGAGGATTGGCGCCGACATGAAGGCGATAGTTTTTGCCGCCATCGAGCCACTGACCCTCCTTGTCGGTATAGGCACCAAGGTAGGTCTGTCCGAGGCCAGGCGTTTTGGAAACCATACCCTTGGTGTTGGTAACGGCTTCGTAGAACCAGGCGCTGCGCTCCCATAGCTGGTCGTAGAATGTGACGCGTTGGGATGGCTCGGCGATGTTAAGTACGGTATCCCACTGCCGGTCAGGCCAGAACTGCGTGCCAGGGAAGCGTTTGGCAAACGTATTAGCCTTGGCAACCAGTTCGCCCATCTGCGCTCCTTCCTCCAAGGCCTTTCGTTGCGCCGCAGAAGGTTTGAACGGCTTATCCTTCTCGATACCAAGGCTTGCCAGCATGGCCATGTAGAAACGGTCACGCTCGTTGACTGGCTCTTTCTGGATAATCTGATGCAGGCGCTCCCAGTAGGCCATGCCTCTGGGTTGGGTGCCCGACCACTGCTTGCCGCCAGGGCTCAACAGTCTGGTTTTGCCTGGCTCGGCGCGCTTGGCGTAGGGGTACATATTGAACTGCTCTACCAGCGCCTTACCTTTGGCGGGGTCTGGGTCAAGTACGCGAAAGCCCACCAGAACGTTCATGGTTTCCGAATGCGCGACATAGTATTTATCGGCGTCTGCGGGCGGCTGAGCGCCCGGTGGCAGCACCAGATACTTGCCACCTTTACCCTTGTCGGGGCCGGTCTCTCCCATATCGATGATCGCGCGCTGCCAGAAGTCCCCGACGCCGCCGGCAGTCGGGCCAGGCGGCAGCTCTATCACCAGCGGGCCTGTCTCGTTCAAATCGACAAAGCCGAGAATGTAAGGCGTGGTTGCGTTGGCAGTGATGACACCTAGCTTGTCCTCGTAGCTCGTCAGTACCATCAGGTCGCCGCTCTTCGCGCCAAGTTTGCTCTGGAACTCTTCTTGCCATTGGGCGTATGACACCAACGGCAATGCCCACAGATAGCTTTGCGTCGCTTGCTGATAGTCCAGTTCGGCGTAGAGCTTGGGAATCGATTCGTGCGCGGGAAGCTCACCCTCCATGGCGACGGGGCCGATGTGCGTATCGAGTGTCTGCGCATGAGCAGCTACCGAGCAACTGACGGCAAGCGCTATAAGGGTACGTCCAGTGAAGCGAATGAACTCATCCATTTGTAGCGCTATCTCCCGAATGTGACGTTGATTCCAGCAAACAATGTGAATTGCGGTAAGCCGTCTCCCTTGCGCTCAACAGTCCACTGCGGCTCGACAAAGGCATTAAGAATGTTGCGTCCGGACTTCCAGGCTTTGCCGACACCCAGGCCAATGGGTATGTAGTGGGTATCGTTCTTGAGATCGAACGTCCACGTGCCTGTGGAGCGCAGGTACCAACCCTTGGGCAGGTTATGAATGATGAAAGGTTGGAAAGTGGCCGTCTCGACGTGCTGACGATCACTGTCGCCAGCGAAGGAGCTTTGATACTGCACAAGACCGCCTAACAGGCCACTCGGTGACGAGTCGATTGCCACCGCCGCCAAGCCAGCCTGCCATTTGCCAGTGCCGAGTTCGTCCTGTGCTGCAGTCGGCGCCGTGATCTGCGGCCCGATCCCTAATTGAATGCCTTCAGTCTTGAGAAGAAAGATGTCAAACAGGTTTAAGTCGCCCATACCGGTGCTGTAACCCCCATGAGGGTCAGGGCGCGTACTGATGGGTAAGGTAGCCCTAAGAATTTGTGGCACGCCAAAGAACTCACCTGGCGCGATGGGCAGCGTTCCCCTTACCAGAGCATCATTGGTATGAGCGTTCGAGTCGTATAGGTTGGGTGAGTAGTAGTCCTGAAGATTGGCGCCCGGTGCCAGGTTCAGCGGGTTGTTACTCTTATTGGCCGTGTCCGCGTTATCCGCGTACCCGTGCATGGCAAATGAGCACATGCTGATCATGAGGACGGCCTGCCCCATATGCTGTCTGTTCATGAACGCTATCCCTGATCATCAATCCCAACGCCCTTTTCTCGCCTGAGCGGTTATGCCTCCCATAAAACGTAGCAGAGCCTGCCGTTAGCGCCAGAAGCCCTCCTCAATGCGTTGCATATGGTTCAGCCATTGGATTATCAGGGGAGTCGCTCGCCACAATCATGTCCGTCCGGCAGCAATCGTTCGGAAGGACAGGATCAGTAGCCATAATTCGCAGGCGAGCACCACAGCGAAGCCGTGGGTGATCGGCAACTGTCACCGCACAGCCGTCGATCGGTCGTGTCTTACCTTTCGTAACCGAAGCCTATGGTCAGCAAGCCTCAAATTGGTTTCCGCGTTTAGGTTAAAGCGGTGGACGTTGAAGCGTCACCCATGCGTTCACGCTGGGGCGCTGCCACTGGCGTTGCGCATATTCCACGAGAACCGGGGGCACTTCATCGCCGTTGAGTATCAATCGGTTCAGCATCAGCGCTAGATCAACATCGGCTATTGACCATTGACCGAACAGATACTCCGCATCGTTCTGGAGGAGTGCCTTGGCGGACTGAAACAACTTTTTTGCTGCCGAAGTGGCTGCAGGTGACAAGGGCCCTGCCTGCTCGCCATAGAATACGACGAGGGTGGAGCGCTCTTGCCGAATGGGCAGCAGGTCGCTGCGGATCCACGCCTGAACCTGCCGCGCCTTTGCGAGCAACCGGAGATCGTCTGGATAGATCGGCACTTTAGGATAAGCGTTTTCCAGATACTCCGTGATCGCAGACGACTCAGATAAGGCAAATCCACCATCCAGTAGGGTGGGTACCCTTTGGGTCTGCGATAGAGCCGCGTAGGCCTCGGTCTGATTTTCAAGCGCTTGAAGATCCACGGTACTCATCTTGAAGTCGATACCCTTTTCGACAAGTGCGACAAACGCGGACAAAGCGTAGGGGCTGGTAAATTGCGAATCGACGAATAAATGCAGGGGGTTCATAGATTTTTTTCTCCTTCTTCAGAAGGGAGCAAGCTACGAGAGTGTAATGAAATAGTGAAATGGACGATTTTTATAGGGGTATTCCTAGTCGGAATGCGACGGGTCGCAATTTCAATGCTCACGAGTGTGAAAGCGTTGTAAGCGGACAACGAATATCCCTTGCATAGATCAGGCAGGCATCCACTGATGCGGCAGCAGTCGCTCGATTTCACTGGCCCGCTGCGTTGGTAGCCGCGTCAGCACATCTTTGAGATAAGCATACGGATCATGCCCGTTGATGCGCGCCGACTGGATCAGGCTCATGGCCGCCGCCGACCGCTTGCCGCTGCGCAGCGATCCGGCAAACAACCAGTTAGACCGCCCAAGTGCCCACGGCCGGATCAAATTCTCGATCTGATTATTGTCGATGGGCACAGCACCATCTTCCAGGTAACGCGTCAGCGCTACCCAGCGTTTGAGGCTGTAATCCAGAGCTTTAGCCGTGGCCGAACCCTCGGGCACAAGTTCACGCTGAGCCAGCATCCACTCATGCAGCTTTTCAGCGATGGGCACTGCTGTTTCCTGGCGTAATCGCCAACGGTCTTCGTCGCTCATTTCCTTGGCGTGTCGCTCGACTTCGTAAAGCCCGCCAATCGAGTGAAGCGCTTGCTCCGCCAATTGGCTTTTATTGGCTACATGCAAGTCAAAGAACTTACGACGTGCATGGGCCATGCAGCCGATCTCGGTAATGCCCAGCTCAAAGCTGGCTTTGTAGCCGGCAAAGTCATCACAGACCAGCTTCCCGTTCCAGGTGCCCAAGAAGTTACGCGCATGTTCACCGGCACGGCTGGGGCTGAAGTCGTAGACCACGGCCTTGAGGGCCGAGAATGGCGTAGTGCTGTAGGCCCAGACATAAGCGCGGTGGGTTTTCTTCTCGCCGGGCGCCAGCATTTGTACCGGCTTTTCATCGGCGTGAACCACGCGCTGGGCCAGCACCACTTCGCTCAGCGCATCGACAAGGGGCTGAAGCTGTACGCCGGTTTGACCCACCCACTGCGCCAGTGTCGAGCGCGGGATGGCCAGGCCGGCACGGCCGAAGATCTTTTCCTGTCGATACAGCGGCAGGTGGTCGGCGAACTTCGCCACCATCACATGCGCCAGCAGGCCGGCAGTGGGGATGCCCTTGTCGATCACCTGCGCCGGCACCTGGGCCTGGATCAGTGTTTCGCACTGCCGACAGGCCCATTTCCCACGCACATGCTGTTCGACGGTGAACACGCCCGGCGTGTAGTCCAGCTTTTCGCTGACATCTTCACCGACGCGCTGAAGCTGGCAGCCGCACGCGCACTGGGTGTTGTCCGGCTCGTGATGGATCACAGTGCGTGGGAACTGCGGTGGCAATAGCGCACGCCTGGGTTGCTGACGTGGTTGTGCCTGTGAGGGAGCGGGATGAAGTGCTTTTAACTCGGCCTCGATGGCTTCGAGGTCGGTATTGAGCAGGTCATCGAGCAAGCTGCCTTGCGCCGGGCTGATCTGCTCGCTGCGCTTGGCAAACTTGTGGCGTTTGAGAATGGCGATTTCGTGAGTGAGTTGCTCGATGATCGTCTCATCACGATGAATCTTTCTGTCCTGGGTGTCGATCTTGGACATCAACTGCGCAGCCAGTGCGCGCAGTTGTTCAGGAGTCATTTGGTTGAGATCGGGCAAGGAAGTCATGCCGTGGATTTTACCAAAGCAGCCCGACTGCTTCAGCTAAAAGGCAACATTTAAAGCAATGTAATTACGCCGCCCGCACCGACTCGCTGCCAGGGTAATCCAAGTACCAGCGCCTGAAGTTGTTCGGGGTCGAGTTCGACCTCCGTCCCACGATGGACGCCTGGCCAATGAAACTTACCTTGGTTCAAGCGCCGTGCCGCCAGCCAGATACCGACGCCGTCGTGCACCAGGACTTTCATGCGGTTCGCCTTACGGTTAGCAAAGAGGTAAGCGCAGTGCGGCTTCGCCGCACGGAACACCGCGACCACTCGGGCCAACGCAGTCTCAGTGCCGGCGCGCATGTCCATAGGCTCGGTGGCGAGCCAGATGGCATCAACGCGAATCATTGGGCCAGGCCACGAATGAAACACGCGCAGCGGTCCGGATTCGAGGCTGGCCATTTTACCGTGATAGATTTATCACCCAGAGGCAGGGAGATGATCACCATCTCTTCTGTTGCTCGCCTTGGTACTGTTTTTACCGGAACGAAAGCCGGCAAGGTTGCTGGCGATTGATCCCGGTAAGTCGGTAGCCACTTGCGGATCACGTTGGCGTTGATGCCGTGATGGATGGCTACGCTGGAAATTGTCGCTCCGGGTTGCAGGCATTCCTGGACGACCTGGGCTTTGAATGGTTTGGGATAAGAGCTTCGTTGGCGCATGGAAATCCTGGCGATAAGGGCAATCGCGTCCGCTTAGAATGATCTGACCCCGCAAAGTCGGACGCCATTTCTGGCCTACCAAGCGGATCTTCCATGCCCCCTTAGCGCCGCACCTACAGCAAATCCTTCCAAGCCAAGTCATCTAGGAGTGTTCTGCAACCGGTTCCTCCAAGCGTATCGTCGGCGAGGCTGATGATCGACTGCCCAAACTCCACGTGAGCCTCTTAAAGCTGTCGACCGCCGGGCCGGCCAATAGAGCTAGGAAAGTGAGTAACTTGAGCAGCAGGATCTGATGCACAAGCTAATCTGACATCAGCGCTCCGAAGCGGTGATTGTGACCGGAGTTGCTGGCAAGAATAAGAATCCGCTGAAGGGGCGAAGCTATGGATCTAAATCTTTCTTGGGGCTATTACCTGCTCTTGTCAGGACTGCTAGCGGGGTGTGCAGGATCCCAAAACGAGATGCAAGTTAGCCCTGACCACATTAGGATCAGCGCGGGCACCACCTCAGGCTTCCGGGTGTTTCATGGCGAATGCCTAAACACCGACGCCGATAAAGTTAACCTATTGCTGCTTCCGTTTCTGACCAATGTGATTTCCGGGGGCCTTAAAGCTGTCGGCACCGGCTTGAAGGCGTACGGTGAAGACTCCGATGCAAAATTTGCCTCGACGCTGAATTTCAACAAAGGCGAGGACGTGAGAGGTTGCCTCCATGTGGTTTATGGCAAAGTTTTTACCGATTCAGCTGACTTCCTAGATTCTTCAGTGAAGCTGGATAGTATCCTGCCGTTACCATGGCTGGCCGTGGCGCGCGCGAACGGTGAATCTGAGGAGTCTGTGGATGACTGGGTCGCAGAGTTGCCGCAAGTGCTTGCCGATGCAAAGGCGAAACTGGCCAGCAGCGGGGCAATGCTTGCCGAAAAGCCGCTTTTCTTCGCCGAAATGAAAATTATCCGATCTCCTGACGGCTCTAAAGTAGCCTTCCGCTTACGGGCTTTCTATTACGGCGAACGCTTGGACAAAAGCTGGTCGCTAAGATCAAGGTCTAAAGCAATTGTTCTCACTGTTTCTGGATTCGATGCATCTAAAGCGTTAGTCGAAAATCTAAAAAATGGGTATTCCGTGCTCCAATCGGACGTGCCCCTCGGCCAGGCTTGGGTTAGCTCGGACTTACTCTCTCCGAAAGGCGAAGGGGGGGGCCGAAATGCTTGGGATAGCCCTTGGTATGCCCTGCCGCCAGACAAAAGTACGCCCACAACCTTGGTGGCCGGACTTCTTGAGACCACTGCGGGTAGCAAGTTCTTGGGCGTGCTGGGCGCAGCGCTCGAGGGAGCCGCTGACACCACGGCACAAAAGTATGTTGACTCACTCGACCCCGCTAAACGAGCTACTGCTGAGGAAGCAGAAAGAACCGCTGAAAATACTGCGCGAGCCAACGCTGCTACCGCGGTTGTAACTGCCATATCCGACGTTAATGCAGCACAGGCTGCTCATGATGCATGTATCAACACGATGGAATCGAAAGCTAGCGACAGTAGTGCTAAGAGAGCTGCTGTAGTCGCTTTCGCTTCAGCGAGGGTCACAGCGGCCGCATCGGTTGCTTCCGCAGAACCATTGTTTTCACAGATGGGCGTTCCAGTCTCATTCCTGAATAAGCCAGAAAATGCGAGGTGCCGAAATGAATATCCTCCATTGGATAGCCCTCGGCACGTTGGGGGTGATACTGACTGCCGATGGCCAGGAGAATATTATGGGTTGGGTGTCGGTCGACAGGGGCGCTGACATTCTGGTTAAAGGCGGCATCAAGGCCAGCGTAAACGATTTTACTGAAACTGTTGTGGTTGAATTCGAAAGCGCATCAGAACAGGGATACTGTACGGGTGTGCTTATCGCCACAGATGCGGTACTGACAGCAGCCCACTGCGGTTACCGGAAGTTGGTGCCGGTGAGGGTTACTGCTGCAACGAGCTTGAGCCAGGCCCTTAAACTCGGGACTGAAGGTTACGCGAAGACGCCGCCAACCGGCCTGCCACAAGTTCAATCAGCTGCGGTTGCTTCTTTTGCGGTAATGGATGTGGGCGCCGTCTCGCAAGGTAGAAATTTGGGCGGCCGTGACTTGATGGTGATCAAGGTGAGAACTGGATTCGTCTCTCCCGCTAGTCCTGTTGCAATTTCGTCACTGAGTGGCCTTAACGACGCGAGGTATGTAAGAATCGTTGGCTTCGGGGATGACGGACAAGCGAACGCTGGCCGAAAACTGTTCGCCGATGTGCCGATAGCGTCATCAAGGTGCACCCCGGTTCCTGTACCGGGGGCGGCAAGTTGCAAGGCCGGTCGCGAATTGTTTGCAAGAGATCCACAAGGTGCATTCGATGCCTGCCCAGGTGACAGTGGTGGCCCAGTCTATGTGAGGAGCCAGCTCGGCCGGTACCGTTTAGTTGGGATCGCTTCTCGGGCATCAGGTTTCTCTTCTCAATGCGGTGGGGGGACGATAGTGACGCTGCTCGATGCAGAGCGCTTAAGTTGGATTACCTCGCAAGTAGGGGTGCAGGTCAACGCGCAACCGTTGAAGCCGGAACTCCCGGTGGCCAAGCCATGCGAGCCACCGGCTTGCTATTCCAAATAGCCGTCGCAGTAGGATATCGAACAAAAACGCCTTAAGCGTCCGCCCAACTCGCCTTGCGCAAGTCAGGCCGGCACCCACTTATGCGGCAGCAATTGCCCGATATCACTGACCCGTTGTGACCTTGGGTTCTTACTCTGAGGCAGGCCAAAGAATCCTCCAAGAATGCCATTCGTAAGCGCCCGGACATCACACCTTACGTGATGAAACCGGTTGCCATCTATGCCGCAGCAACAGATCGATTTCACTCGCCCGCTGCGTCGGCAGGCGCTTGAGTAGTAACCGTCCGGGCAACACACCTTCCTGATGCCATCGCTTAAGGCGATGGTGTCCACCTAAATTTAAGTGGACACCATTTTTAGCCTTTTTAAGCGGACGCCCATGCCACAAGAACGCCGTTCCTATTCCAAGTCTTTTAGGGCCCAGGTCATCGCCGAGTGCGCGCAGGCTGACACCTCGATTGCCAATGTCGCCTTGACCCACAACCTCAATGCAAACCTTGTCCATAAATGGATACGGGTGCATGCGCAGAAAAACCTGGCACTGCAAACTGCCTTTATTCCGGTCAAGGCATTGTCTTCGACAGCGGCCCCTCAAGTTCTTCCGGCCACGATTCGAATCGAAGTGCTTCATTCAAAAGGTGTAGTCGTGGTGAGTTGGCCGGCAGAAAATGCGGCGGCATGTTCCGCTTTCCTGCGAGACCTGCTGCGATGATTCGCATCGACACCATCTGGCTCGCCATCGAGCCCATGGACATGCGAGCTAGCACTGAAACCGCGCTGGCACGAGTTGTCGCGGTGTTCGGTGCGGCGAAGCCGCACTGTGCTTATCTGTTCGCCAACCGCCGTGCCAATCGTATTAAAGTGTTGGTGCATGATGGCGTGGGAATTTGGCTTGCAGCCCGTCGCTTGAATCAAGGACGTTTCTTTTGGCCTAGCGTGCGGCACGGCTCTGAAGTCGAGCTGGATGCAGAGCAACTTCAAGCCTTGGTGCGCGGCTTACCTTGGCAACGCGTCGGGTCCGGAGGAGCCATCACGGTGCTCTAACTTGTCTGCCATGGCGCGCTTTGCAGCGCAATTGGCCCATCAGTCTATCGCCGCCACTAGCCCTCTCTGGCAAAATCGGCGGCATGACTTCGCATCCGAATCTCGATCAATTAAACCCTGAAGAACTGCGTGCCTTGGCGGCGCAGTTGATCCAGCGCGTCGAGACGATGGACAAGCAAATCACTCATCACAAGTCGGTCAACGAGAAGTTGGCCCACGAGATCGCGCTGCTCAAACGCTTCAAGTTTGCCAAGCGCAGCGAGCAGTTGAGCCCTGATCAAGCCAGCCTGCTTGACGACTTGATCGATACGGATATCGCCGCTATCGAAGCCGAACTTGAGGCGCTGCAACCGGCACCTGTCGAAGCCAAAGTGCGCCAGCAACCCAAGCGCGCACCGCTGCCACCGCAGTTCCCTCGCACACTGATCCATCACGAACCGGACAGCAGCTACTGCCAGTGCGGCTGCGCCCTCAAGCGCATCGGCGAAGATGCCAGCGAAAAGCTCGACTACACGCCAGGCGTGTTCACCGTCGAGCGCCACATCCGTGGAAAGTGGGCCTGCGAACAGTGCGAAACGCTGATCCAGGCGCCGGTACCGGCGCACGTCATCGACAAAGGCATACCGACAGCGGGCCTGCTGGCCCACGTCATGGTGGCTAAGTTTGCCGATCATCTGCCGCTGTATCGGCAGGAGAAAATCTTCGGCCGCGCTGGACTGCCCATCGCCCGTTCGACCTTGGCGCAGTGGGTGGGCAACTGCGGCGTGCAACTTCAACCGCTGGTTGATGCGCTGCGCGAAGCCGCGCTGATGCACGGCGTCGTCCACGCTGACGAAACGCCGGTACAAATGCTGACGCCTGGCGCGAAGAAAACTCATCGCGCTTACGTCTGGGCCGATGCCACCAGTCAGTTCTCCAATCTGGCGGCGGTCGTTTACGACTTCAGCCCGAGCCGTGCCGGCGAACATGCTCGAAATTTCCTCGGCCCCTGGAACGGGAAGCTGGTCTGCGATGACTTCGCTGGCTACAAGGCAGGCTTTGAACTGGGCGTTACAGAAATCGGCTACATGGCCCATGCACGCCGAAAGTTCTTCGACTTGCACGCGACCAACAAGAGCCAGATCGCCGAAAAAGCGCTGCACTACGTCGCGGCCTTGTACGAAGTTGAACGAGAAGTCCGCGAGCTGGAACCGGGTGATCGACAGCGAATACGGCACGAAAAAGCAGCGCCGCTCATCGACGCACTTCATCCCTGGATGATCGCCCAAAGACAGCTTGTGCCTGAGGGATCGGCCATCGCGAAAGCCTTGGATTACAGCCTAAAACGCTGGATAGCGCTGACGCGCTATCTCGATGACGGTGCTGTGCCCATCGATAATAACTGGTGCGAGAATCAAATCCGGCCATGGGCTCTTGGGCGCTCAAACTGGCTGTTCGCTGGCTCGTTACGCAGCGGTAAACGTGCGGCGGCGATTATGAGTTTGATCCAGTCGGCGCGGCTCAACGGACATGATCCGTACGCTTACTTGAAGGATGTTCTTACTCGCCTACCAACGCACCGGGCGAACGAGATCGATCTACTTTTGCCTCATAACTGGACTCATCTTCATTCAAGGAGGCCCCGTATTGTCTAAGATCGCTCTCGTTGCCCGAAAGCATCAATCCAGAGGGTTGAACGAGCGGTTCATGGCTACAACCTCGCTATGACTGGCGTTGGCCCCGAGCTTTGCAAAGTGCTTGGGCAACTCATCTCGCTTCGCTGCTGCCTGCCCTTTAACAGCCATCAAAAGCGCTTTCTGCATAGTCGCCGCGTCATAGTCGCAGCAGTAGCTTGGTGCGCATGGTTGTTGCCTCCAGGACACATCAAGTGAACCTCCATCGACCGGGTCGAAGCCAACTTCACTCACCAGAGACATTACCGTTTGTTTCGCTTTGGGATCGTCACCTGCCACCGCTGCTGCCAAGCGTCCAGGGCTACCTTCTGGAAGGCCTAGCTCTGCCAAAGTATAAGCCAGCACGTTGTTGAAGCCCTTGATCACAGGCCGTCCAATCTGTTTGGCAACCCAGACGCTTTCTGTCATCCCTTCATCAAGTTCTGCAATGCGAGGGTCGCGCAACCCAGGGTAATAATTGCTGGTATCTACCACTGGGACGCTGTCAGATACGGCGCTGAACAGATTAGAAGGAAGCGCGCTCAAAGCAGGTAGCGGTATGGACAGTACGATCAGATCGACCCCGTCGACCGCGCCCCGAACATCTACAGGTTCGGCGCCTATCTCTTCGGCAAACGCGCGAACGCCGCTGACGCCCCCCGAATTTGCTACGCGAATTTCATGGCCAGCAGCTTTAAGCTTACGGGCGAGGGTGGCGCCGATGTTACCAGTTCCAATGATGACGATTTTCATGAACTAAGCCTCAATAATCGTATGTCTTGCACCGATTCTAGAGCGCTGATGCGATAATGGTAAGTACCTACCAAAAGGTGGGTAACACACTGTTGAGTAAGAAATGGAACGGGACTGGAATTGCGGTGATCCGCAAAATCGTCGGAATTGGGCTGAGGCAACGACCGAGACTCTTCGCGTGCTGGAGGGTAAGTGGAAGATTATCATCCTGTGCCAGCTTTTCGCGGCGAAGGGGGCACTTCGGTTCTCGGATATAGAGAAGTTGATTGAAGGGATCAATCAGAAAATGCTGATTCAACAGCTCAAGCAGCTAGAAAGGGACGGCATCGTGCTGCGGACGGTGTACCCGCAGGTGCCTCCTAAAGTGGAGTACCGGCTCACGGATATCGGCCACGCACTCGGGCCCTCAATACAGGCATTGATAGAATGGGCGGAAATGAGGCGCAACCACGCCTGAGCGCAACCGTGCATTGGAGCACTCACATGCCTCAGCATGCGGCGCTCCTCGACTGTCGAGGCGAGAGCGCCGGACGCTTACCCTGTAGGAGCGGTCCATGGCCGCGAAGGGAACGCCGCAGTGGGTCAGGAAGAGTGCGTTGCCTTTACGTCCGGGCGCCCAGCTCGGCGCAGACGGCCTGGGCGGCTTTTTGGACGGTAGGGACCAAGGACTGCATCTTTTCCAGCGGCATATACGGCACCGTGCTGGCGACACTGATTGCAGCCACGATCTGTCCGCTGGCGTCGCGGATCGGCGCGGCGACACAGCGGATCGAGGGTTCGTTGTCTTCCAGGTCGAATGCATAGCGTCCTGCGACGTACGTTTGCATGCGGGCCTGAAACTGTGACCAGGTCAATTGCGGATGGTCGGGCCATAGCGCCGACTTCGCCGCCACCGCCTCTCCCTGCTCGAACAACCGCTGCCATTCGGCTTCGCTGGCATCGAGCATCAACGCCTTGCCGATGCCGGTGCGTGCCAGCGGCATGCGATGCCCGACCCGCGAACGCATCTCCGGGCCATTGCGCCCCGGGGTCTTGTGCAGGTACAGCACCTCATCACCGTCGCGAATCGCCAGGTGAATGGTGTCGCCGGTCAGCGCCGACAGCTCATCGAGCCAAGGTGTCGCCAGCATCACCAGCGGCACCTCCTCCCGCGCCTGGAAACCCAGCTCGATCAGGCGCGGGCCCAACAGATACCCCACCTGAGGCAACACCCGCAGGTAGCGCTCGTCCACCAAGCAACTGGCCAGTCGGTGGGTGGTGCTGCGGGTAGTGCCGATGCGCCGCGCAATCTCCTTGAGATCGCGGGCGCCGCCAGCCACGGCCTGGATCACCGCCAGGCCGCGCAGCAAGGTCTGTGTGCCGGTCGGTACGGCGGGGGGCATGTCGTCCTGCATGGTCAACCTTCGCGTCGAGAAAAAGCAGGCGCATTATGTTCGCCTGCTTGCAAAGCGGTCAAAGCTCGATCCGCTCGACCTTGCCCACCAGCAGGATATAAGACAACGCCCCAACCAACGCCGTGACCGCGATGTAAGTGATCGCTGGCGCGAACGAGTCGCCGGTCGCCAGGAAACCGATGGCGATCGGCGTGGTGATTGCCGACAGGTTGCCGATGAAGTTGAACACCCCACCCGTAAGGCCCAGCAAACGCGCTGGCGCCAAGGTCGAGACCAGGGACCAGGTGATCGAGGCCAACCCGTTGCCGAAAAATGCCAGCGCCAGGCAAGCGATCACCAAGGCTGTGGAATCCACATAGTTGGCGCCGATGATGCAGGTCGAGATCAGCAGTCCACCGATGATCGGCAACTTGCGCGCCAAGCCGATGCTCGCGCCGCGACGGATCAGCCAGTCGGAAAAGAACCCGGAACACAACACGCCGACGAAGGCCGCCAGGAACGGCAGCGAGGCGAGCATGCCCGACTTGATGAAGTCCATCCCGCGGTACTTCACCAGATAGGTCGGAAACCAGGTCAGGAAGAACCACAGGGTCGAGTTCAGGCAATACTGGCCCAGGTAGATGCCCCAGAGCTTGCGCTTGCTCAGCACGATACCCAGGTCGGTCCAGCTGAAACCGGCCTTGGCCTGACGTGCCGATTTCTGCATGTCGACCAGGCCGCCGCCGTCGCTGATGAGCTGGATTTCGGCAGCGTTGGCGCCTTTGAAATCACGCGGCTCGCGGTACACGGCGTACCAGATCACCGCCCACACGATACCCACCAGACCGGTACTGACGAACACCATGTGCCAACCGAATTCGTGTTGCAGCCAGGCCAGCACCGGGGTCAGGAAGGCCAGGCCGACAAACTGGCCCGACGTGTAGAAACCGATGGCGGTGGCGCGTTCGCGCTCAGGGAACCAGGTCGTCACCACGCGGCTGTTGATGGGATACGCCGGGGCTTCCAGCGCACCCACCGCCATGCGCAGTACGAACAGGGCGATGAAGCTGCCGGCGAAACCGAGCATGACCGTGGCGATGGACCACAGGGCCAGGGCCACACTGTAGAGAATGCGCGGCGGCACGCGGTCCACCAGCCAGCCACCGGGGATCTGCATGGCCGCGTAGGTCCAGCCGAAGGCCGAGAAGATCAGGCCGACGTGAACCGGATCGATACCCAGATCGCTGGTCAGCGCCGGTGCGGCGATGGACAGGTTGCTGCGGTCCAGGTAATTGATGACCACGGTGATGAACAGCAGCACCATGATGAAGAAACGCTTGCGGCTGGGCGTCGCCAGCGCCGGAGCGGTGGTTGCGGTTTGCGTGTGCATGGGGTGCCTCTTATTGTAGTTGTAGAGGGTGATGCGGCGCCTTGGCGGACGCTTTCGCAGGCAGATGGCTCACCGCCTGCCCCGCTCTCACAAAGGTGTCGATATCCGTGTGGGAGCGGGCTCTGCCCGCGAAGGCCGCGCCGCAATATCAGCGTCTTCTCACCACTCGGCAAAGCTGCCATCGGCGTGGCGCCAGATCGGGTTGCGCCAGCGATGGCCGATTTCGGCCCGCTCCCGCACGTACTCCTCGTTGATCTCGATGCCCAGCCCCGGCCCATTGGGGATCTTCACGAACCCGTTGTCGTAGTCGAACACCTCGGGATGGGCAACGTAATCGAGCAGGTCGTTGCTCTCGTTGTAGTGAATGCCCAGGCTCTGCTCTTGAATGAACGCGTTGTAGCAAACCGCATCCAGCTGCAGACAAGCGGCCAGTGCGATCGGACCCAGCGGACAATGCAGCGCCAGTGCCACATCATAGGCTTCGGCCATGTTGGCGATCTTGCGGGTCTCGGTGATCCCCCCGGCGTGCGACGCGTCGGGCTGAATGATGTCCACATAGCCTTCACTGAGGATCCGCTTGAAGTCCCAGCGCGAATACAGACGCTCACCCAACGCGATCGGCGTGCTGGTCAGCGGCGCCAGTTCCTTGAGCGCTTCATAGTTCTCGCTCAGTACCGGCTCTTCGATGAACATCAGCTTGAACTGATCCAGTTCCTTCATCAGCACCTTGGCCATGGGCTTGTGCACCCGGCCATGAAAATCGACGCCGATGCCCACGTTCGGCCCGACCGCATCACGCACGGCCGCCACACTGGCCAGGGCGCGATCGACCTTGTCGAAGGTATCGAGAAACTGCAGCTCTTCGGTGCCGTTCATCTTCACCGCCGTGAAGCCACGCGCGACCGCTTCGCTGGCCGCCCGCGCCGTATCGGCCGGCCGATCCCCGCCGATCCACGAGTACACACGGATCCGATCACGCACCTGACCGCCCAGCAGGTCGCTGACCGAAACACCCAGGGCCTTGCCCTTGATGTCCCACAGCGCCTGATCGATACCGGCCAGCGCACTCATGTGGATTGCACCACCGCGGTAGAAGCCGCCGCGGTACAGCACTGTCCAGATGTCTTCAATGTTGCGTGGGTCCTTGCCGATCAGGTAGTCCGACAATTCGTCGACCGCGGCAGCCACGGTATGCGCGCGGCCTTCCACCACCGGTTCGCCCCAGCCGACCACGCCTTCGTCGGTTTCGACTTTCAGGAAGCACCAGCGCGGCGGAACAATGAATGTAGTGAGTTTGGTGATTTTCATCCGTTGTCTCTCTTGTTCGATGGACGCTCAAGCGCCTGGAAATTTTACCGTTGCCGCCCGTACCGATTGCGTAGGAGCGGTCTTTGGCCGCGAACCGAGCGGCGTGGTGGATCAGTCACTGCGCTGTGCCCTCTTCGCGGCCGATGACCGCTCCTACAGGGGCGCGCAGCGTGTCAACCTTTCAGCGACTGCCACGCCTGCACATACGCCTTGGCGTTATCGGCGACCTGCTGCACCGTCATGCCCGGCTTGAACAGGCCCGAGCCCAGGCCGAAGCCCGCCACGCCCGCGTCGAGAAACGGCTGCATGTTGTCCGGGCTGATCCCGCCTACCGGCACCAGCGACGTGCCCTTGGGCAACACCGCCAACAACGCCTTGACCACCGCAGGTGTCAACGACTCGGCCGGGAACAGTTTCAACACATCGGCGCCCGCAGCGAGGGCGGCGAAGGCTTCGGTTGGCGTCACCACGCCCGGCGCCAGATACAGGTCGGCCTCCTTGGCCGCCTTGAGCACCACAGGGTCACTGTGGGGCATGACGATCAACTGCCCGCCTGCGGCTTTCACCTGCTGCACCTGTTCGGCCGACAGCACTGTTCCGGCGCCGATCAGGCAGTCGGCGGGCAGGCTGTTGCGCAACAGCCGAATGCTGTCGAAAGGCTGAGGGGAATTGAGCGGCACCTCGATGATGCGAAACCCGGCGTCATACAGCACTTCACCGATGGCCACCGATTCCTCGGGGCGCAGGCCACGCAAAATGGCGATCAGCCCGTTCTGGGCCATTGCTTGCTTGAGCATGTCAAACCTCTTGGAGCTGTTGAGCGACGAGCCCGGCGGCCAGCGCCAGGCTCCAGAGACCGCGTTCGGTGGCCTGTTCGGCCTGGCTGACGCTGGAAAAACCGCAAAGGGCCAGGGCTTGGCTGTAGCGCTGGCACAAGGCCCCATTACCGATCAGGACCACCGCCGGCAGCGCCGTCTGGCCACTGCGCTGGCGCAGCATTTCCGCCAACGCCCGCAGCTCGTGCCCGATCATCAGGCCGGACAGGTAGTCAGCCTGCTCGCTGCTGGCCAACTGGCCGGTCAAGCCGAGGCTGCGCGCGCTGAACATGGTCGACAGCACGCCGATGCTGCCCTCGGCCGACATCGCCACAGCAACGCCGCGCTCGAAGGCCACGCTGTCGAACGACGCACTGCGCTTTTGCGTGCGGCCGAGAATGGTGTGGGCACTGGCAGCGGCGAACAGCTCGCCGGTCATGAAGGTGTCGAAATGTTCGATGCGCTGCTCGACCACCCTCGCCCACTTCGAGTGGCTGCCGGGGAGACCGACCAGCAGGGTCTGGTCACGCTCGGCCGGGGGCAGCGACTGCAACAGACCGAAGATCTGGGTTTCCTCGCCACGCATCACGTTGGGCAGCGCCGAGCGTTGCAGGACGCCGGGCACAAGGTGCACATGGATGCCGCGCAACGTGCGTACCCATTCCATGCCAGCGGCCACGTCGGCGGCCTGGGCAGGGCTGGCGCAATAGGGGACTTCACGCCAGCCCTGGGCGCTGCCGACCATGCCGCAGGCGATCACGGCAACGTCGGGGTAGGCGTCGAGCCAGTCGCCACAGGCTTCGTCGAAGGTCAGTTCGAAACCATCGCGGGTGGATTCACCGCAGATGGTTCGGGGGATGGTGGATAGCTGCATGATGCCGCGATCCAGCGAGCGCTGGTCGAGTACATGGCCCTCAGGGCCGAGCAGATAGGCTCGCAGGGAACTGGTCCCCCAATCGAGTGCAACGAGTTGCGGCTGCATCGCTTCACCTTGTTTGTTTTTGGTAGTGAATGGCGGTGTGTGATGGCCGACTATAAATCCATTCGAGCAGAAATCTCAATATATAATTATCAATCCCACATATAGGGATACCCCCGTGGGAGCGGGCTCTGCCCGCGATGAATTCACCGCGCTGTACCTGCCAAACCCCTGTGGGAGCGGGCTCTGCCCGCGAAGAATTCACCGCGGTGTACCTGCCAAACCTCTGTGGGAGCGGGCTCTGCCCGCGAAGAATTCACTGAGGTATACCTGGCAGAACGCGGTGCTCCATTCGCGGGCAGAGCCCGCTCCCACATTTCTGTTCCCACAGTTCTGCTTCTTACAGTTCTGCTTCTTACATTTCTGTTGCCACAGTTCTGCTCCCACAGCTTTGCTTCTCACAGATCTGCCTGACCAGTTCTACTTCAACAGGTCTGCTTCAACAGATCTGCTGCCTGAAATCGTCCATAAAAAAACCGGCCTAAGGAGGCCGGTTCGTTTGGAGTCAGGCGTACGCCTGCAAGGGGCGGCGTCTGCCGAAGACCCATGCGGTACCAATGCCAACTGCGCCCATCACCACGCAGTAGCCCACGCACACCCAGGGGCTCCAAGGCATCAGAGCTATCAGCAACAACGGTGTGGTGCTCGCCCACAGTGCATAAGCGATGTTGTAGGTGAACGAGATACCCGACACGCGAACCTTTGCCGGAAACAGGCCGACCATCAGCGACGGCACCACACCCACCACCCCGCACCCCAGGCCTGCCAACGCATAAGCCAGCGCCAGACTGCCAACGCCGGCGACCAGACTGGCGTACAGCGCAGTAATACCCAGCGGCAGCAACACGCTGTAAAGAACCAGCGCACGCCAGGCGCCAATGCGATCGACCAGCAGGCCCGCCAGCACGCAGCCGATGTTCAGAAACACGATGCCCAGGCTGCTCAACGCAAAGGTATGCCGGGCATCAAGGCCGAAACGCTGCTGCATCACCGTCGGCGTGATCACCACCAGCACGACCACAGCCGAGGTCAGCACGCACGTCAGCAATACCGCCGGAATCAACGATGCGCGATGCTCGCGTAGAACGGTGCGCAGGGAAAACTCGCTAACTTGCTCGCTGCGCGCGCGCATGGCCAGGAATACCGGCGTTTCACTCAGCAAGCGACGCAGCCACACCCCTACCACGCCGAATACGCCGCCGAGCAGGAACGGCAGACGCCAGGCCCAATCGAGAATCTCCTGTGGGGTGTACACCCTCGCCAGCACGGTGGCGGTCAGCGCCCCCAACAGGTAGCCGAAGGTCAATCCGGCCTGAAGAAACCCTAGCGCATAACCGCGTCTGCGCAGCGGCACGTGTTCGGCGACGAACACCCAGGCACTCGGTACCTCCCCTCCTACGGCTGCGCCCTGCAGGATGCGCAAGGCAAGCAGCAGCAGCGGCGCAAAGTAGCCGATCTGAGCATAGGTCGGCATCACCCCGATCAGCAGGCACGGCACCGCCATCATCAGGATGCTCAGGCTGAACACCCGCTTGCGCCCTAACCGGTCGGCAAAATGCGCCATGAGAATGCCGCCCAAAGGACGGGCCAGGTAACCGGTCACGAAAATACCGAAGCTCTGCAGCAAGCGCAGCCATTCCGGCATCTGTGGGGGAAAGAACAACTGACTCAGGGTCAGCGCGAAGAAAACGAAAATAATGAAATCGTAGATTTCCAGCGCGCCACCAAGGGCCGCCAGACCGAGGGTCTTGTGGTCGCTGCGGTTAAGCAGCAGTGGCTGGGCTGAGCTATCGGCAGGCATGGGCAAATCCGCAGGTGACCGACGACGCGTATCCTCGCGCCTGTCAAAGGCGCGCAGGATAGCAAAAAGCGTCGGACGTGGCAGGCGCGAACGGCTACAGCGGAGGGGCGCTCAAGGATTTACGCGTGCGAATACCGTCCCCGATTACCCGTACGCGGTGCTCCAACGGGGCCTTGGGCGATTCGACAATGGCCATGAACGTTCGCAGGGCTTCAAGATCAGGCAACTGCCTGACGCTGGTACGCAACGGCTCGCCGCTGGCATCGGTCAGTTCCGTTTCGATCTGCTTCTGGCTTTCATACAGCAACGCATGGCGGACCAACTCGGTGTTCTTGCAGAACCGTGGCAGATCAACACCTGAGCGCACCGCCATGTCGGTGTTGGCAATCAACAGATCGAATGGCTCATAGGCGCTTTGCACCATGGTCAACAATTCGTCGAGAGAACGCACGGGTACGACCCTGAAATAGCCCAGATTGTTGAGCGTTCGCTCGATCTGCACCGCTTGCTGCCCTAGCTCGTCGGCAATCAGAATGCGCAATGTCTTGTCAGCCATCATCCACTTCCCAGGCACGGGCGCGGGACGGTCCCTTACCCGTCGCGCCAAGCCACTACGGCGAGTGCAACGCAACTCGCGTTTTCCTATGAATATCACCCTCGAGGGGTGGCCCGCCGGCAAGCTTACTCTCCCAATCACCCGTTCGGAATGAAAAACGTCGAGCATTTGACGATAATTTACAAACGACCTTTGAGATCCATTGCAACCTAATGTTTTAAAAGATTTTTTTATCTGTTACGAGACGTATGTCTGGTAATTTTCCGACGATCAGCACAGTTCCAGCGTAAAAATGCAACGTCCACATGGAACGAGCGTCACAGACCCATGCTCATAGCTTAAAATCTTCCCACCACGAAAGATCACTACATCGGTGCCTGGCTCGCCCAGATTGCCGTTGATACAGGAGTTGACGTATTGTGATCACCGGACCCTGTGGGAGTCGGCAATGATTCGCTTTGCCATCATCGCTCCACCCCTACCCAGCCATTTCCAGCCGCTCGAACACTTGGCCATGGAGCTGATCGAACGCGGTCACAGTGTGACGTTCTTTCATCGATCCGACGCCCGAAGCCTTCTGCGTTTCGACCGAATAAAATTCCACGCCGTCGGCCACAAACGCGTTCCTGCGGGGAAGCATTCCGAGAGCCGGGTATTCGCGCCGTATTTCGATACCCTGCTCGGCCGGCGACGCAACTATGCAGACATGGCTCAAGTGACACAGATGCTGTGCGAAGAACTGCCGGCGGCTCTACGCGAAGATCGCATCGATGCCCTGCTCTGCGATCAAATGGAAGCAGCCGGAGGGCTGGTCGCCGAATCCCTTGGCCTGCCGTTCGTTTCCATCGCCTGTTCCCTGCCGGTAAATCGCGAAGACGCCACAGTGCCGTTGGCCGTCTTTCCCTATTCCTACGAGCGTGGTGACGATGCGCTCAAGCGTTATGCCCGGGCCGAACGGCGTCACGACTGGGTGATGAAACCTCTGCGCCAGGTCATTGCACGCCAGTCCGCGGCGCTTGGCCTGCCAGTCCGCGAGAGCCTGCATCAGTGCCTGTCGCCGCTGGCGCAGATCAGCCAGACAGTGCTGGAGTTCGATTTCCCTCGGCCCAACCTGCCGCCCTGGTTCCACGAAGTCGGTCCGTTGCGCCGAGTCTCGGATGAAATGAATCACCTGCCCTACACCCTGGACAATACCCGGCCATTCGTCTTTGCAACCCTCGGCCGCCAGCATGGCAATCGGCTCGGTCTGTTCAAACGCATCGCCCAGGCCTGCAAGCTGCTCGATGCGCAGTTGCTGGTGATGCATTGCGGCGGGCTCACTCATCGCCAAAGCGACCAACTGTTGCGGCATGGTGCTACCTGGGTTACGGACTTCGCCGACCAAGCGATGTTGTTGCAGTACGCCGACGTACTGGTGACCCACGGCGACCTCGATATCGTGCTCGAGGCCGTCGTGGCGGAAACCCCCATATTGGCCTTGCCCATCGCAGCCGACCAGCCAGGTGTTGCGGCGCGCGTGGCCTACAGCGGTTCCGGCGTGCACGCCAGCAAGCACAGCAGCAGCCGGGAACTGGCGGAGCATCTGCGTCATTTACTGGAGAGCCAATGGCCAGAGCTTGAAACCCTGGCCGATGCCATCCACGTGATGGGGGGCACCGAGCGAGCGGCGGATATCGTCGAGGCGGTTATTCCCGACAAGTCCAAGCTCTACCTCATCAGCTCTCGTTGAGGGCCTTGTCCTAGGTTGGCTCAGGCTCAAAGCGCAAGTTTCTCGCGATTGCGATCAAACAGGGCTTTGCCTATGCCTTTCACTTCCAGCAGTTCATCTATGGAATCGAAAGGCCCGTAAGCTTCGCGGTGTTTCACAATGGCTTCTGCCTTTGTCCGGCCTATCCCTGAGAGTTCACGCTTGAACGTCTCGGCATCGGCAGTATTCAAGTTGACTCTGTTTGGCAGCGAGCGCTGACTGGCAGCAAGCGTCGATGCTTCAGCCCTGGAAACAGGCGCCGCCTGAACCAGCACTGCGCAATGTGCCAACATGACAACTAGCAAACAGGAAAAAAACCTTCTGTGCACTGTGTACGCTCCATGATTCACGTGAGGTAAGCGGCATTCCAAAGCCGCTCGCACACACTAGCCAATGAAGCCGAACATTCCACTCGCGTGCTGTCAGGAAATATGTCGCAGGGCGGGACATCCTGAAGATCCGAGCGCTGCCGCCCATCTTGGCAAGTGTTAGCAGATGTGCGCCGTTACACCAACCGGGTAGCCGCGTTGCAAGTTCAGGCTAGGGTCTGTGTGAAAAGTCTTGAGACAAGTATCAAGGCGTTTCACACAGAGCCTAGGATGACCGGCGCCGGGCGTCGAACCAGGTGCGCCAGTAAGCGATGGGATGCAGGTAGCGGTTTTCGCGCTTACCCATACCATGCTTGCCAGTGAAATCTTCCTCGGCATAGTCTCCGTTAATGCGGACACGTGATGCAGTGGTCGCCAGCAAGCATATCTTGGCATTGGCTTGCTGAAGAGCGAACTTGAGCAGACGTTCGGAGTGCAACTTGCGACCCGTGGCCTTGGAAAACTCGAAAATGCGTTCGATTCGGCGACCGTAGGCCCGGTAAACGTCACGCCCGCAAATCGCGAATCGATCATTCAAGCCGCCCCACCATTGCCAGTTGGGGATGTAGGCATTCAAACGGCGCGCGTCAGGCTGATCGAATACATAGCTGGGCAGAGGATCGTGATACTTGAGGTCAGGCCGAACAAAGATGACGAAGTCCGGATCGAACGCTTCTACCCTTGCAGTAACGCTATGCAAGGAGTGCAGCTGCAGCAGCAGGTTGCGGACCGAGGCGTGCTCATCCCCCCAGGTATCGCCCAGTGCCTTGATCCGTTCGAACTCCCACCGCTCCAGCACACCGGTGTCTCGTTCGAGCGCTCCGGTCATGGTCAGGAACGGATCATAATTGGCAGCGATCAGGGCACCATCCTCTCCCGAGCGTCGGTTCGAAACGGTGTCGGTCTGGTACAGATGATAAAAGCACTGCACGTTCGCCCCTTGTGGGATCTGTGCAAGCACCTGCTTCTGGATCGACGGGAAGCATATTGCAGAATTTCTGGGGATGCCAAAGAACGCGACGGCCACTTTCAACACGTGATCTTTCCTGAACGGGTGTGGGTACACTTTTTATCGGCGTTTGAACAAGCGCTGCCACCAGCTTGGCTGGCGCTGCAGAGCCAGGGTTTCAACGTCGGCGTTGGCCAGCCAGGCCCGCTCGTAGTCCCAGGCATGCCCGCTCCAGAGCTTGCCGCCATCATTGGAGTAGCCGAGGGTCAGCAGACGGAAGTCCATGCCCTGGTCACGGCGCAGCCAGTCGAACAGTACCAGCGCATTGAACCCCGTCGACGGGCCGACGAATCGTTTGCCGTTGGCGTGGGCACTGGGATAATTCCACAGCGCAGGCAACGGAATGCGTTCGCGAAACAGCGAGACACCTTTGACAGGTGACATGGGATGGGCAACACCCACCAGTATCGTAAAGCAGCGAGCCTCGGGAGCTTGCCACAACGCCTGCACTCCAGGCCCATAAGGCAGACCGAAGAAATACTGGTCAGGCGCGTTGTAGCCATGGATGAAGATATTCGCGCTCAGACTGCTGAGCAGCGGCCACTTCAGGCAGGTATTGAAACTGACCACTGCATCTCGGGGGCAGAGCGACAGGGCGTCGACGTCGGCCTGGCCAATGGCAGGATTATTGGCCACCAGCACCACTCGCTCGGCACGGCGAAGGCAATCGAGCAAACCTTTGTCGAACGCACCGAGGATATCCTGATCACCCCCGGGCAAAGCGGCCAGGTCCATATCGCCGTGTTTCACTGGCTCGGCACCTTCAGCCCGAAACGCATCTTCACCCACCACTGCGTCAGCGGCCCGGGCGCTTGCCAGCGACGCATCGGCGCCTGGATCGCCGCTGCCAGATCCCGTCCCACCCGCGCGAAGCTGTAGTTGTCGCGGGCGAATGCCTGGCCATTTTCAGCAATCCGTGCCGCCAGCACGGGGTCGCTCTCCAGCAAGGCAATTTTTTCCAATGCCTCGGCTTCTGAACGGTAGAACACCACGTTGTGCATGTCCTCGAACCCCAGCAGACGGTCCTCCTCGCCCTGACTCCAGGCCAACAGTACGCAACCACAGGCCAGCGCTTCGAAGTTCTTGATCATGAACTCGCCCATACCGATATCGGCACTGACGAATACCTTGATGCGGTTGAGTGTCTGCAGGTACTCCTCGCCCGATGCGGTCTTGGCGATCAGCATCCCCGTCTTGCTGGCCAAGGACTCGAGGATGGCGCGGCGTTGCGCATATTCCTTGCTTTTCAGGCTGCCCAGAAAGCCCAGGGGAATGTCACGCGCTCCGCCCAGATTGTGCAGCATGGCGTCGTCATAGCCCTTGGAAATGAACAGTGCGTCTATACCTTCGGCCTGCATGCGCTGCGCGACCACCGCACCGGACACCAAGGCCCGGCAAGCAGGCAGGCGAGCATACAGACGGGAATACATGTGGCGGTATTTGCTGTTGGGCATGTAGTTCTGATAGGCGTCATGTTCCAGGAATATCAGTCCGGGCACACACTTCAGGACTCGCCATTGAGGCGCTAGACGCTTGACGCGGGAGAACACCACCACGCGGTCGAAGTCCTGATGGTTCACCGACGCAAGAAACGGCCCCAGGTTCATCTGCTGCGCCTTGGTGAGCCGCATGATCACGCAGTCATCACAATGCTGGCGAATGATGTCGTACAGGCGGTCAAGCAGCACACGCTGCTCGTCCATCACCAACAGCAAGACTTTCATACCTCTACCTCAGTACACGAATGCATCGACGCCACCTGCCTGCGCAGTGATCCAAGTGGATGTGACATCAGCGTCCAACCACCGTCACGGTCTTGCCTTTTCGCTGGGGGAAGCTGGCCAGAACCTTCATGTGATGTTCGGCCATCCACGCCTGCAACCAGGGCTCGCTTTCAGCGGCTTCGAAAACGAAGTACTGGTAACGCTCGAGACTGCCCGGAGCGATCGCGGTTTCGCGAGGCAGAGTCGGCTGCGGATACCCGCGCCCGGCGTAGTAGGAGATACGCCCATCTTCATAGAACACCGACGTCTGTTCTTCGATGTGCTGCGCAACCCATTGGCCAGCGGCGACGAAGTTGGTTTTCTTGCCGCCCAGGGAGATGACATTCGCCAGCATCATCAGTACGCCCAGCACCAGCATTGCCTTGCCCAGTTTCGGATACGCCTGGGCCAGGCGTGCCAGCGCAACCGCGAGCAGTGGCAGGAGCAGCACATCGAGGAAGCTCAGATAGCGGCCGATCATGAACTGCGAATGGATGAAGAACAGCATCATGACGACCAGATAGGCCGCCGCCACGTAGGCAAAAGGACGGAAAGACTTCCAGTACAGCTGCCAAAGGCTCCAGGATCGTGGCCAGAGAAACGGCAGGGCAAACGGTCCCATCATGCTGACTGTCTTGATCAGAAGCGACGCCAGCAGGCCGAAAAAGACGATGCGACCGGCTTCATCGACAGAGTATTTGTTGATCAGTGAACTGCCGAACTGATGCGCCAGTGTATTGAAGTTGGTCAATATCGATTGCGGGCTGATCAACGCCATCATGAGTTCGATACGACTGGACTGCCAGTCTACATACACCGCCAACACGGCCAGGACCGGAACGAGCAGCACCAGCGGCAGGCAGAAAAACTCCAGGAATTGACGGCGCCGCCCGCTGATGAACAGATTGGGCAGTTGCCACACACCCAATGCAACCAGAAGCGTCAAAGCTTCGAGCCGGAACAGTACGGCGGCAGCGACGGCCAGGTAGATAGCCGAGGCGCGCAACCAGCCACCACAGGTTTCCCAGCGCAGCGTGAGCCACAGCGCCAGCGTACAGAAGAACCAAAAGCCGTCTTCACGGATGATGTCCCAGCGAAATTGATTGATCGCCGGCATGGCGAGTACGACAAGGCACGCCCACCAGGTCGCTTCTGGCACACGCTGGCGGATGCAGTCGACCAGCAGCGTACAGGTCCCGGCCATGAACAGCGCGCAATACAGGTGGGCGCACCACTCCAGCGGCAGGCCGGTCACCGAATGCGTGCCCGCGATCAGCAGCGCAAACCAGGGCCAGTTGAACATCTCCAGCGCAATGCTTGAACCGTGGCGGCTCGCCTGGTACGCGATGTCCATGTAGAACGCGGCATCACGGGCCAGGATATCGGTGCCTGCCATCGCTATGAGCGACAACACAAGGCTGCCGATGAAGGTCAACCACAAAGGCGAAAGCTTGTTGAATACCGAAGACGGTGAGTTATGTCTCGCCGCTGAAACCGCTGACCACATGCAGGCTAATCCTTGAAGAACAAATTGATGGCCTTGCGCAGGTAGACCCAACGCAACGCCTGCGGGCCACTGAGGTACAGGGCTCGTCGGTAGTAATGGAGCGCCTTGGAGCGTTCCTTCTGGCGCAGTGCTGCGCGAAACAGAGAAAGGTAGCGCTGCGCCTGGTAACGTCGGCGCAGCGGCTGGCATTCTGCCGGTAGCGTTGAAAACACTTCCGTAGTCATTGCCAAGGCCAACGACTCTTCATCCCGTCGGTCGTTGCGCAAGCTGTCAGGGTGTTTGTGGATGCGGGCGATCACCTGGTCCGTGATCATGATCTTCTGCGCAGTCACCAACAGATACGCGAACACGGGAATGTCCTCGCCAGAGCGCAGTTGCTCCGCGTAGGGTCGCTTGATCAGGAGTTCGCGGGTAATCAGGATGCTGCTGGGCGCAAATGAAATACGCTTTTGCAGCAGATACCGGCAGATCTTGGCCTTGGCACTCAAGTCGGGCACCGGCGCTGGAAGCCGAGTGCGCTCGCGGCCGTCCGGATGGACTGACACGTGGGCACCGATGATCACGTCGGTGCCAGGAGTGGCTTTGACCATCGCGCGCAGCACCGCGATTGCACCTGGAATCAGTTCGTCATCGGCATCCACTGGCAGGATGAAACGACCTTTTGCCACGCGGATGCCATGGTTGCGAGCCGCTGCCGCACCGGCGTTCGGTTGGTAGAGATAGTGTATGGATGAAAAGCGTGGCAAGTAGCCGTCCACGATCCTGGCGGTGTCATCGGTAGAGCCATCGTCCACGATGATCAATTCCAGATCATCCGCCCACTGATCGAGAATCGAGTCCAGGACGCGATGTAGGTATCGACCGTAGTTGTAGGTGGGCACGACGACGCTGATTAATGTCGTAGGTGGCGTCATGCGGGAGCCATCGCCTGCAATGGTTTACCCAGATCGTGGCAACCGGAGTCGCATCGGCGCTCGAGCCTTGAGGCGCAGCGCATGCCGAAGAGGGTCGAAACCAAGGACATAACCTCTATCAATCTAGGCGCCGCGGTGCAGACGGAGGGCCCTAGGAACTTAAAAAACCGAGTATAACCCAAACCTACCGCTCGTCGCTGATGGCTGCGCAGGAGCGGTTATCGGCATCGGAAAGGCCGGCGCGGCAGGTCAATCGCTGCCACCGCGGTGCTGCTGCAGGTGCAGCCAGTCGACGATCTCGCCTTCTGGCGCGTACCCGCTCACCGCTTCCTGCAGGATCTCGCGAACCCGGTCGAAATCGGTGTCGTCGAGTGCGCGCAGCAACGCGGCCAGTTCACCCTTGAGCCCCTCCCACGACAAATGATCCTCGTGGGCACTCATGATCATCGGGTGTCGGGTGGCAACCACGTTGTTGCCGATCAGCAGCTCCTCGTACAACTTCTCTCCCGGCCGCAACCCGGTGAACTCGATGCCGATGTCGCCCTGCGGATTCTGTTCGGAACGGATACTCAAGCCCGACAGGTGAATCATCTTCTGTGCCAGGTCGATGATCTTCACCGGCTCGCCCATGTCCAGCACGAACACCTCGCCCCCGCGCCCCATGGAACCGGCCTGGATCACCAATTGCGCGGCTTCTGGAATGGTCATGAAATAGCGAGTGATATTCGGGTGGGTCACCGTCACCGGGCCACCGGACTTGATCTGCTTGTGAAACAGCGGGATTACCGAGCCTGAGGACCCGAGCACGTTGCCGAAACGCACCATGGTGAAGCGCGTCTTGTTGACCCGCGCCACGTTGGCCGGGTCGCCGAACAGCACCGGTGCCACTTCGCGGCTGAGCGCCTGCAGGGTCATCTCCGCCAGGCGCTTGGTGCTGCCCATCACATTGGTCGGGCGCACGGCCTTGTCGGTGGAGATCAACACGAAATTGGCCACTCCGGCCTGCAGCGCTGCCTGGGCGCAATTCAGCGTGCCGAGTACGTTGTTGCGCACGCCCTCGGCGATGTTGTGCTCAACCATCGGCACATGCTTGTAGGCGGCCGCGTGGTACACCGTGTCCACCTTCCAGGTGGTCATCACTTCGAGCAGCTTGGCCTGGTCACGCACGGTGCCCAGAGTCGGCAGCATCTGTACGTTCAGCCCTTCGCGAGTCGCACGCTGCTCCAGCTCGCCGCTGATGGTGTAGAGATTGAATTCGCCATGGTCCAGCAGAATCAGCAGCGCCGGCTCCAGGCCCATGATCTGCCGGCACAGCTCGGAGCCGATCGACCCCCCTGCCCCGGTGACCAACACCGACTTGCCGGCAATGCAGTGCTCGAGGAGGTCATCCTGGGCAGGGACCGAATCGCGCCCCAGCAGGTCCGCGATGTCCACTTCCTGAATGTCGTCGACCTTGACCTCGCCGCTGGCCAGCGCCGTGAAGTTGGGCACGCTGCGCACATGCAGGGGAAAGCCTTCGAGAAAACTGAGAATCTGGCGCCGACGCGAACGCGAGGTCGACGGTAGTGCCAGCAGCAGTTCTTCGGCGCCGGTCATGTCGATCATGCGTTGGATATGCTTGGGCTTGAACACCTGAAGACCGGCGATCACCCGGTCGGAAATGCTGGGGTCATCATCGATGAACGCCACCGGACGCATTACCCGGCCCATGCGCAGCGCGGCAACCAGTTGATTGCCCGCCACACCTGCACCGTACACCGCCACCTTGGTCAAGCGATCGTCACGCCCGGCGAACGGCACGTTGTGCACCGCGTTGAACCAGTCGCCCATGAAGTACTGACGCATCGCCAAGCGCAGGCCGCCGATGATGACCAGGCTGATCCACCAGTAGTTGAAGATGATCGAACGCGGCACCACGGTCTGATGGTTGCTATACCAATACACCACCAAAGCCAGGATCAGCGACGAGAGGCTGACCGCCTTGACGATGGCCACCAGTGCATCGTTACCGAAGTAGCGCATCACCGCTCGATACATCCCGAAACGAATGAACAACGGTATCGCCACCAGCGGCGCGGCCATGAACAGCCAGTCGTGCGCACGAATCGGGTTGTACATGTCCTCGACGCCCAGGCGCACCAGGAATGCCATCCACAGCGCGACCCAGACCAGCACAATGTCCGTGACCACCTGCAGCATGCGCTTCTGGCGACGTGGCAAACCCAGCAAGCGTGTACGTAACTTATCCATCGACATTCGACCCAATTGGCCCCTGACCCTGACGGTCGGTTGCAGCAACTACGTAACCATAAGTGCGATCAGTGGATTGCACCAGCGCGCGAACGCAATTTCATATGCGTTCCAATTCGCCCGCATGATAACGAAAAGCAAGCCACAACAAAGGGATGTATGCAATGACGGTGCCCAGCACAGAGTTTAGACCGAAAACTGTCACGCACAGGGCGATGGGTAACAGCCACCCCAAGGTGATCAACGCCGTTGCAACGGTGACCGGCAGGTGCCTGCCGTGAACCCGTGAAGCGTACTGATAGGCATGGCTTCGGTGGGCCTGGTACACCTTGTCGCCGCGCAGCAGGCGGCGCAGCAGGGTGAACGTCGCATCGACAATGAACACACCCAGCAAGATGACCCAAGCCCAGAAATAATTCGGCTCGACCCAAGCGGCCTGGACCGAAAGGATGGCCAGGACCAGCCCGAGAAACCCGCTGCCCGCATCGCCCATGAAAATCTTCGCCGGCGGCCAGTTCCACAGCAGAAAGCCCGCCACCGCTGCAGCGAGAAAGGCCGGCAGCCACATCAACTGCGGATGCCCGCCCACGGCATAGATCAGACAAGCCCCGGCGCACACGCAGATGGCCTCGACACTGGCGATCCCGTCGATACCGTCCATGAAGTTGTAGAGGTTGAGCATCCACACCAGATACAACAGGCCGAACACCCACCATAGCGACGCAAGGCCATCGACTGCACCGAGCACACCCGGCATGCCGCCCAGCCACAGCAACGCCCAGGCGCCCGCACCGAAATGCCCGAGCAAGCGCCAGCGCGCGGCAATATGATTATGGTCGTCGAGAAAACCCACCACCGCCACCAGCGCACCACTGCCGAACAGCGCCAGCCAGGCGCGGGTGTCGAGCGTTCCGTTCAGGGTCAGCAGGGTTATGGCCGCGAGGAACACCAGCACAATGGCGACCCCGCCGCCGCGCGGCGTCGCTACTGTGTGGGAGCTGCGCGCATTGGGTACGTCCATCAGGCTGCGCGCCAGCGCATAGCGGCGCAACGCGTAGGTCAGCCCGTAGGCCATCACCAGAACGATTACCAGCCACAGCAGCATGCTCATCGACGACGCGCTTCCACGTAGGGCCGCGCGGTGGCGAGCAATGCATCGGCCATTCGGGTGGAGGGTTCCCAACCCAACAGCTGGCGATTCTTGTCGATATCCACTTCCAGCGACTCGAACAGACGCTGCGTGATTGCGCCTTGCCCCAGGGCTTTCGCCACGCGGCTCATCCACGGCAGCGGCACATCGAGCAGACGCGGCTTCTTGCCCAGCGCCGTTGCCATGGCTCGCACCAGACCTGCGGTCGACACTGCTTCGCCGTCACTGACCAGGAAGGTTTGATGGGCGGCCGCTGGATGCTCCAGGCAAGTGCACACCAGGTCTACAAGGTTATCCAAAGCGACCAGGCTGCGGCGATTGCTGGTTCTGCCGAATGGCAACGGTACGCCTTTGTCGACCAGGCTCATCAGCGCCTGGAAGTTCGCCCGTACGCCTGGCCCATACACCAGCACCGGACGAATGATCACCACTTCCATGCCCGTGGTCTCGGCCAGCGCACGCAGGCCCACTTCCGCTTCCAGCTTGGATACCCCGTAGGCGTCCTGCGGTGCCGGCTCGTCGTCGGCACGAAACGGCCGGCCTGGCTCGGTGGCTTCGCCATTGACCTTGATCGAACTGATGAACACGAAGCGTCGAACCCCGGCCTGGGCCGCCTGGCGAGCAAGGTTCAAAGTACCTTCGACGTTCACCCGGCGGAACGCGTCCAAGGGGTCGGTTGCGGACTCGCGCATGACATGCACCCGCGCAGCGGCGTGGACCACACTGTCGCTGCCCGCCAGGGCGCTGGTCCAGTCGGTGTCGGTGGCCAGGGTCGGAACCACGCACCCTTCAACGCCCAGAGGCAGTTGCGTGTAAGCGCGGCGAACTGCCGCCCGCGTGTTGGGGCAGCCCAGCTGCACCAGACGCGCCGCTACAGCGGCGCCGACGAAACCCGACGCGCCAGTGACCAAAACAGGTTTCGAGATCATGAGCCAGTACCTTGGTCGAGTGGGTTAACGCTGCAATACGTCGTGATACAACTGCACATAACTGTCCGCCATTCCTTGTGCGGTAAATACTTGCTGGAAACGCCGCGATGCGGCGGCGCCCATGGCACTGGCCATGGTTTCGTCGTTCCACAGCGCCTGCATGGCAGCCCCCAGCGCCTGAGAATCACGCGGGGGGATCACCCATCCGGTTTCCCCGGTGCGGTTGATGTAGCTCATGCCGCTGCCGATGTCGCACGAGATCATCGGCTTGCCGTACATCGCGCCTTCAAGCAGCGAAATACCGAACGACTCGGAGCGCAGGTGCGAAGGAAAGACAAAGGCGTGGCACAAGGTGAGCAGCGCCGCCTTGTCTTCGTCCGGCAGGCCGCCGAGAAAATGCACGTTGCCCACGTCCAACTGCTGGGCGTAAGCCTTCAGTTCGGCCTCCAGATGGCCACCGCCGAGAATCACTACCGGCAGCCCAGTCGCTTTGGCAGCATCCAGCAGGTAGTTCAAACCCTTGTAGTAACGCAACGCGCCAACGAACAGAAAGAATTTGCCAGGAAAGCGACCACGCCAGTGCGTCAGGCGCTCGGCGCTGGGTTTGGGATAGGTCGCCGGGTCGAGGCCGAAGGGAATGACCGACAGCTTCTCGGGAAAACGCTGCAGTACCGGGCTGCTCGCCGCGTAATCAGGCGAAGACACGACAATGCGGTCCATGGCCCCGAGAAAGCGGTTCATTAGCGGCTGATACACCTTGAGCAAAGTCTTCTGCTTGATGATGTCGGAGTGATAACTGACCACCGACGGCTTGCCCGTACGGCTGGCAAAATGCACCAGGTCCATGAACGGCCACGGAAAGTGGTAGTGGATCAGGTCCGCCTGGCTGGCCAATGCCTTGAAATCGCCCAGCGCCGACCAGGAAAATCCGGTGGAAGCCACATGCAGATCCAGTTTCGAGCGATGGGCGATGTGGTGCCCTACCCGCTCGTTGCGTGCGGCGCCGCGATCACTGAGGTACAAGACCTCGGACTGCACACCGCCAGCGGCACAGCCTTCAGCGAGTTGGAAGATGACCTGCTCGACGCCACCCATGGAATCGGGAAAGTAGGTCTTGAAAAAATGCAGCACCTTGATCATCGGTTTTCCAGCGTCTTGCGATAGGCGATCAGCGTTTGTGCGGTGCAGCGGTCCCACGAGAAACCGTTGGCGTGGGCCAGGCCCCGTTGACGTGCGTCCACGCGCCATTCAACGTCTTCCAGTGCCTGAGCCATATGCTTAGCCAAGGTTTCGATGTCCATTGCTTCGCACATCAGGGCCGCATCACCTGCCACCTCCAGCAACGAGGAGTTATCTGAGCAGACCACCGGCACGCCCGAGCTCATCGACTCAAGAACCGGCAGGCCGAAACCTTCGTACAGCGACGGAAACACGAACAACCGCGCGCCTGCGAACAGGATCGGCAGGTCCTCGGCCGGCACGAACCCCAGATAGCGCGCCCAGCCCTGGCGCTGCGCGGATTCGATGCGCGCGAAGATGGCTTCATTGCGCCAGCCTCGATAGCCGGCCAGGATCAACGGCCAGCGCTGACGCGTAGCCAGCGGCAGCCTTTCGTAGGCCGTGAGCAGCGTTTCGATGTTCTTGCGCGGCTCGATGGTGCCGGCAAACAGGCTGTAACCCTCGTGGGTCAGACCATAACGGGCGAGCACTTCGCTGGTTTCGTCGGCGCTGCGCGGATGAAATTCCGGGGAACTGGCCAGCGGTACGGCATCGATCCGCTCGATGGGCCAGTCGAAATACTCGGCCAATTCGCGCCGCGTGAATTCGGAATCGGTGATCAGGCGATCGGCCCGCTTCAAGGTCAGCCGCAGCTCTTTCTGCAGGTAGCGCGCCAGCTGTGGTGCATGACACTGGGACCAGGTGAACGGCGACAAATCGTGAAACGTCGCGATGCGAGGCCCTTTGAACGGCGGTAGATAATAATTGGGGCTGTGATACAAGTAGTCGCCATGAGCCTTCAAGGCTCGGGCCTTGAGCAGCGGCATCAGCAGGCGATAGGCCTCGATGGCGAGAAAGTTCTTCTGCACCGCACGCTTGAGGCTGTAGCCACTGCCAGAGGCATCGGCCGCACTGGGCAAGCCTGGCAGGAAACTGCGACCAGCAAAGAACTGCAGGTCAGTGATCTCGGGGCTTTTCTGCAGACGCCGCGCCAATTCATAGGTGTAACGACCGATGCCCGTCAGCGGAAAGCGGACAGGCTCGACGGAAAGGACAACCTTCATTTATTGGGCAGCCAACATCCATTGCAGGGTGTCGCGTAAGGGCGGGGTCTGCCAGTCGCCGACCAGCGAGCGCAGGCGGCTATTATCACCGCACAGCGTCTTCACTTCGTTGGCGCGCACAAACGCGGGGTTCACTTCCACGCGGATGCGGTGGCCGGTGATGCTTTCGCACAACTCGATCACTTCGCGCAGGGAATGGGTGACACCCGAGCTGACGTTGACGGTCTGCCCCAAGGGCTTGTTTTCCAACAGCCCGCGGTAGGCGGCGACCAGCGCACGAACGTCGCTGAAATCGCGCCATACATCGAGGTTGCCCAACTCGATGACTTCAGCCTTGCGGCGGAAGTGCGAAACGATCTTGGGCAACAGGAAATTGTCCGCCTGCCCCACCCCGGTGTAGTTGAACGGCCGGGTGATGACAATCGGCAGGCGGGTTTGCCACAGGCTGGCCATGTATTCCATGGCCAGCTTGCTGACGGCGTAATCGTTGGCCGGCGCGGGCGCCGTGCCTTCATCCAGCATGCCTTCGGATGCATTGCCATACACATTGGCGCTACTGGCCAGCAATACACATTCAGGCGCCTTGCCCGAAGCGGCGAGCGCTTCGAGCAAGTTGCGCGTCCCGATCAGGTTGACCTGATAGAACGCATCAGCCACACCATGGCCCACGAACGCCAACGCAGCGAGGTGGACCACATAGTCAGGCTGAAGCTCTGCCAGCAAGGCGGCGAGCCTGGACGCATCGTTCAGGTCGGCCTGGTAGTAACCAGGCTCCTCTGACGGCTGACTGCCCAGGCCGATGACTTCATACCCATGGGCTGTCAACTCGGCCGCCATGTAGCGACCGGTGAAACCCTGGATACCAGTGATCAATGCACGCTTGCCGACATTAGCCATCAGAACGAGAACCCTTGCTCATTGCGGCGCAGGTCGGCCTCGACCATCATGCGGCACAGCTCTTCCAGCGACGTTTTCGGCGCCCAGCCCAGCACTTCCTTGGCCTTGGCCGGGTTGCCGATCAGCAGGTCGACTTCGGTCGGGCGGTAGAACTTCGGATTGACCGACACCAGGACCTTACCGGTCTTGGCGCACAGGCCCTGCTCGGCTTCGGCTTCGCCCTGCCACTTGATCTCGATGTCCGCGGCCTTGAATGCCATGGTGACGAAGTCACGCACGGTTTCGGTACGGTTGGTGGCCAGCACGAAGGTGTCCGGCTCGTCGGCCTGCAGCATGCGCCACATACCTTCGACGTATTCCTTGGCGAAACCCCAGTCGCGCTTGGCGTCCATGTTGCCCAGTTCCAGGGTGTCCTGAAGGCCCAGCTTGATCTTGGCGACGGTGTCGGTGATCTTGCGGGTCACGAACTCACGGCCGCGCAGTGGCGATTCGTGGTTGAACAGGATGCCGCTGGTGGCGAAGATGCCGTACGACTCGCGGTAGTTGATGGTCATCCAGTGGGCGTAAAGCTTGGCCACACCGTAAGGGCTGCGCGGGTAGAACGGGGTTTCCTCGATCTGAGGAATGGCCTGCACCTTGCCGAACATCTCGGAGGTCGAAGCCTGGTAGAAGCGCGCTTTCGGGTTGACGATGCGGATGGCTTCCAGCAGGTTCACAGCGCCCAGGCCGGTGATTTCGGCAGTGGTCAGCGGCTGCTCGAAGGAAACACCCACGAAGCTCTGCGCAGCGAGGTTGTACACCTCGGTGGCTTCGGTGGTCTGCAGCAAGCGGATGCTGGCGGACAGATCGGTCAGGTCGTACTCAACCAGGTGCAGGTTGGGGTTGTTCTGGATACCCAGCTCTTCGATACGCCAGAAGTTGACGGAGCTGGTGCGGCGGTAGGTGCCGTAAACGGTGTAGCCCTTTTCCAGCAGCAGTTCCGCCAGGTAGGCGCCATCTTGACCAGTGATACCAGTGACAATAGCTTTCATGCGAATTAACCAACTCCATTTAGTGCCGACGAGGCAGCGAAAGAGAAACCGAACAACGCTTGCGGCAGCGCAAAGCACCGGCGCCTTATCTGTAAACCGCGGAGTATACATATACCCGCCAGATCAGCCCAGTCTCACCGCCTGCGTCATCTACCGTGCGACCTGATACGACCCCTGTAGCAGCGGCGCGAGCCGCGTCCGGGGGCTTCGCGCTCCAACTGACACACTGCGGAAGCCGCCGACGCGGCTCGCGCGGCTGCTACCGGGGCCCTGCGAACCCGTCCGGGTGCGCAGTGTTCCAACTGACACACTACGCAAGCCGATGCTACAGGGGATGGATCAGGATTTGGTTTTCACCTTGGCAACGTCGCCACCGGGCAGGCCTTGCTCGGGCTCTGGGCTGAGCCAGACGTTGACACTGTCGACACTCTCTTGGTTCAACTGCCCGCTCCAACGATTCAACATGAAAAGGTTGGTAATGAAGTCATACTGGGATTTGAGCAAATCCCTGCGCGCTTTGAACTCATTCTGCACGCTGGTCAAAACGTCCACCGCATTAACCACGCCATAGGCAAAGGCTTTCTGAGCTGCAACGCTGGACTGCTGAGCCGAAGACAAGGCGTTTTTGTTGGCGCGGATCTTTTCCACGCTGGCCTGAGCGGTGAGGTAGGCCGTGGTGGTTTCCTTCACCACCTGTCGACGCACACCTTCGAGCTCCTGCTCTGCGGCCAGTTGATCGTCATAGAGACCCCGCACTCGGGCAGAGGTAGACCCACCGCTATAGATGGGAACCTTTACACCCAGTGTCGCAACATAGCTGTCGCTGCGGGGAGTCAAGGTATTGTCGTAACCCACGTCGCTCTGCTGCGCACTGAGACTCACGCTCAATTGCGGATAGTGCCCACCCTTCCCTTCACGCACCGCAGCATCAGCAGCTTCGGCACCACTTTGGTAGGCCTTGAGCAACGGGTTGGCCTCCATTGCCTGGGACACGAAGTTGGCTAAGGGCGCGACCGGCGCCTGCAATGCCACGTCGTTACGCACCCGGCTCAAACGCTCATCAATGCGTCGCCCGACAATCTCCGACAGCGCTTCGCGACTCACCTGCACTTGATTACGCGCATCCACTTCCTGCGCTGCCAATGCATCGACCCGCGCCTTCAGATCCAGCTGATCAGTGATCTTGGCCATCTGCCGTTCATACAGCATGTTCACCCGATCAAGGTTCTTCTGCGTCGCCCGGCGCTCAGCTTGCACAAGTTCCAGCTCGTCATCCGCAGCCAAGGCAACGAAATAGCGCTTTGCCAAATCCACAGTAGCTTCGGCGTGGGAATCTTCAGCCTGGGCACCTTTCTGCGCCGTTACACTTTTGGCCTTCTGCCAACCTTCCCAGGCGGTCTTGTTGTACAGGTACTGGGTCAGGCTCAGGGAATAGCTTTTGTTGTCATAGATTTCCCGCGCGGCGTCGTCCTTGCGCAGAATCCGGTTGACGTTGCTCTGCGCCGACAGCTGCGGCAGCAAGCCACCAAGCGCCTCGCGCTGTTGTTCAGAGGCAGCACGAGCCCGAGCATAGGCCGCCAGTACCCGTGGATCTTCCAGGCGCGCCTCGCGATACAGTCCAGCCAGGTCGAGCGCGTAGGTCAACGCCGACACGGGCGGTTTGGGTGGCAAATCCTTGGGCACCACCGTTTCCGCCCCCACTGCTTGCAAAACGAACATGCTCAACATCACACCAGGTAGCAAACGCAGCACTGTCATTCCTCGATCATCGACTTGGCGAACATGTTGCGTGCCGGCTTGAGCAGGTATTCAAGCATCGTCCGGTCACCGGCGTTGATCAGTACTTCGGCAGGCATACCAGGCTGGAGCTTTCGATCACCTAGCTTCTTCATGCCGTCATCGGACACTTTCACCCGCACCAGGTAATAGGCATCGCCGGAGCGTTCGTCTTTCAAGGCATCCGCAGAAATTCGCGTGACTTCGCCTTCGATTACCGGTGTGGTGGCGTTGTTGAACGCGCTGAAGCGAATGTCCGCGCGCTTGCCCAACTCAAGCCGGTCGATATCAGCCGGAGCGACGTGTGCCTCGACGATCAGCTCGGCCGCCGCCGGCACGATGTCCAGCAATGGCGTGGCGGCGCTGACAACCCCACCCACGGTGTGCACCTTCATGTCCAGCACCATGCCGCTCTCGGGAGCGCGAATCACCACGCGCGACAGGCGGTCGTTAAGGGCTGCCTCCTTCTCCTGAAGATCGAACACCTGAGCCTGCACATCGGACAGCTCGTTGGCCACATCGGAGCTGAACTTCTTGTTCAGCTGGACGATGGACAGCTCGGTTTCGCTGATCTGCAACTGGGTCTTGACGATGGTCGACTGATGGTCGGCCACTTCAGTCTTGAGCATGTCGAGCTTGCGCTCCGACTCGAGCAAACGCTGGTTGTCGACAAAGCCCTGAGACAGCAGATCTTTGAGCTGCACGATCTCGCCACTGTAGGACTTCTCGAGGTTTTGCTTGGTCTTGATCATACCCTGCAGGCCAATGATTTGCTGCTTGAGCTGACTGATGCGCTCGCGCTGCACGGATATTTCGCTCAAACGCGAATCGTGGCGAGCCTTGAACACTTGCTGCTCACCGGCCAGTGCCTCCATAGCCCGGTCCGAATCGGTCCCGGTCATCTGTACGGGCGGCACCGATTGCAGGCCGTCTCGTTCGGCGCGCAGGCGGGCTTCCTTGTAGCGCGCCACGATCAACTGGTTGCGCGTGGACTCGTATTCAGCACTCAGCTGCGCTTCATCCAGGACGATCAACGGGTCACCCTGCTTGACCATGTCGCCGTCACGGGCATTGAGCTCCTTGATGATACCGCCTTCCAGATGCTGAACGGTCTTGCGGTAGCTCTGCACGGTAACGATACCGCTGCCGTGCACGGCATTGCTCAAAGGCGCCACGGCCGCCCAAGTGCCAAATATTCCAAAAGTGACGAAGATGATGGTGAAGCCGATGCGGCGGATGCCGCGATCAGAGATGGGCATGTCATCGAAGTTGTGGTCGAACGTGGTAATGGCTTTGCTGGTCATCGATGAAATCCTTTCACACGCCGGTCGATTGGGTATTGGTCGGGCCGGCAGGCGGCTTCGGTGTGGCGGGCGCAGCGGGTGGAGTCGGTGCAACGGGTGCACCTGGGGCTGCGGGCGCACCGGGCGCTGGCTGAGCTACACGCGGCTGAGCCTTGTTCTGTTGCGCTGCCAACTCGGCAATCACCTTGTCGCGCGGGCCGTACATCGAAATGGTACCGGCCGACATCACCAGGATGTGGTCAAGACGAGACAGAATGTTCGGACGGTGTGACACGATGAAGACCGTCGAGCCGTTTTCCTTGACCTTCTGCAGGGCCACACCCAACGCTCGCTCGCCCACTTCGTCGAGGTTCGAGTTTGGCTCGTCGAGTACGATCAGCTTGGGGGTGCCATACAGAGCACGCGCCAGCCCTATCCGCTGACGCTGACCACCGGACAGGTTCACGCCCTCGCTGCCGATAAGAGTGTCGTAACCGTCGGGCAGCATCAAGATCATCTCGTGCACTCCGGCGATTTGCGCGGCAAGGACGACCTTCTCGGCATCGACCTTTTCGAATCGCGCGATGTTGTCGCTGATGGTGCCTTCGAAGAGCTCTATGTCCTGCGGCAGGTAGCCGACATAGGGCCCTAGCTCATGCTTGTCCCAGGTACTGATGTCGGCTCCATCGAGGCGCACGACGCCGTGCTGTGGAGGCCAGATGCCCATCAAGGCTCGCACCAGCGTCGACTTGCCTGCAGCACTCGGGCCGACGATGCCGACGATGGACCCAGCCGGTGCTACAAAGCTGATATTGCGGATGACCGGCGCTTTGGCGCCAGGCGGGGCTACCACCAGATTCTCGACCTGAATATGGCCTTGCGGGGCAGGCAAGGCCATGCGTTCCGGCTCGGCATTGAGCTTGTCCAGCACCTCGTTCAGACGAGCGTATTGGACCTTGGCAGCGACAAAACCCTTCCAGCTTCCGATCATCTGGTCGATAGGCGCCAGCGCGCGTCCGAGCAGAATGGAACCTGCCATCAGCAGCCCTGGGTTGATCTCGTGAATGATCACCAGGTAAGCACCCATCGCCAGCATGATCGACTGCGACCACATACGAAACGTCTTGGAAATGGACGTGACCGCGCCGCCCTTGTCGCTGGCATTGGACTGCAACAGCAGAATGCGCCGCTGACGTACCGCCCAGCGATTCATCAGCGTTTCGAGCATGCCCATGGACTCGATGACTTCGGCGTTGCGCAGATTCTTGGTGGTGGCTACGTTGGATTTGACACTCTGCTGGTTGGCATCGGCCAAAGCCTGGGTGGTGAAGCGGTGATTGAGGAACGCCAGCACGACCAGCACGACGCCGCACGCCACCGTCATCCAGCCGAACCACGGATGGAAAAGGAACATGACGGCGGTGTAGATCGGGAACCATGGCGCGTCGAAGAAGGCGAAAAGGCCAGGGCCGGTCATGAATTGGCGCAAGGCCGTGAGGTCGTTGAGCGACTGAGCCGTCGCATCCATGCCGCCACTGTTGAGCGCACGCTTGAAGCTGGCACGGTAGACGTCTCGACTGAGCAGCACATCCAGGCGATTGCTGATGCGCACCATCATCCGCGAGCGCACCCATTCGAGTGACCCGAGAGTGATCATCAGGAACGTAAGGATCAGCGTCAGCATGATCAGCGTCGAGCTGCTGCTCGATGGCACGACCCGACCTGAAATCTGGATCATGTAGAAGGTCGGAACCAGCATCAGCGCATTGACGAAAAAGCTGAACACACCGACAGAAATGAAGCTGCTTTTGCAGGCCTTGAGGGCGGTCTGCAAGTTATTTTCCGGTAAACGACTCATAGTATCCGTACTTGAAAAAAGGCGAAAACGGCGCGCAGTGTACCACTCGCACAACGCTGGAGGGGACGTTCCTTATATAGCTGAACGTCAGCCCCTTAGAACCAAGGCTCCCGGAATAATAGGGAAAGGAGTCGCGTGGGAGTACAGGAATTTTCCTAATAATTTATTCAGCAAGCGGGTGAACTTGAGGAATCCATCGGGTTCAGCACGCCCAGGGAAAGGATTCCTGTGCAAACTCGATGACGTTGGGTTGACATGGAGGCAACGAGGCGATCCAACCGCAAACCAAACGGTGTTAGAGGCGATGGCTTAGAGCCATTACTCATCCGACTAAAATTTGTCATCAAATAAATCGGCTCGCTCAGAGTTCCCAACTCTATGATTTTCAAGGTTTTTTCAAAGTTTACCCTATTAGATTCATATTCTTGGGAAAAAAATTGCTGTCACTGCAACATGGCGCAATGAAATGAATAGGAGTGCACCAGCTAGTTGATACTCAGACCGCGTGTAAGAAATTTTACATCCGAGGATTGACATCCCCCCCCTTCTAGCTCAATCATTCTCCACCGAAGGAACGCCAGCATTGGCCGGGTCATTTGTTACAGGTTTGCCGTTTTTAGATGGCACGTGTGTTCAAGCCAACAGGAAATGGAAATTCATGTCACTGCCTTCGCAAGCACTTGATGGCTTGAAAATCAGCTCGCGGGTCACCCTGCTCGAGCCCGGAATGTATATCTTCCGGTATGCGTCTCAGCCGCCAGCGGACAAGCCTGTTTGCATCTCGCTACAACAGGCGCCTCTGGGTAAAGGGTCCATTGATTTCTTCCCCGCCGAGGGCGTAAGCAAAAACATGCTTACCCATCTGGGCGATACCATCGTTGCCCGCGTCAAAAGTGGTATCGCCACTGTCCTGATCACCGAATATCACATGTTCGACGCTGAGATCGACCCAGTCGACCTGCGCATCGACCGTATCGATACGTCTCCCGCGATCATGCGTAATTTTGCCGTCGTCGCGACGCCTGAACCCACCCCGGCGTTATCCGCGCAAGCAGCGCCCGCGACCCTGCGCCTGATCGCTCACCTGCAAGGTGCCGGCGACGTGGAGTCCACCCAAGGCTGGGTTGGCGAACATGACGGCACCAAACGCTTGGAAGGTTTCTGCGTCATCTGGGAAAACAAGCCCGAAGGCGTCGACCTCGTCTACACCTCCACCGTCGCTGGATCAGGCCCCAGCCCCAACGTGGCCGCCGGGACATTTAGCGGCACACGTGGTAAGGCCTCTCCTCTTATTTCCGCAGGCTTCAGCCTGGTGGGGCCGAACCGCAGCCTCTACGAACTCTCCGGCCACATCGTGTTCTCCGGCTCATCGCCGCAATACGTTGTGCCTAATCAGATGATGTATGGCCCCACAGGCACCGAGCCTCTGGTGGCGCTGCATCTCTCAATAGATCCCGTCACGAAGACGAACGCCCCCCGCTATAAGTCTCCGTGGGAAAACTCTGCACTGAAGCAGAAAACTAGCAGCACAGGCCAGATGGCCTGAAGTAACAGGAATTACACATGCAATACGATCAGCCTTACTCCGCGTCCGAACTCAAAGGCTCGCTGGCCAACAACCCTACCCTGTTGTCCTCCACCACCGCCGCTGCCATCAGCACCCTGCTGGCACTGGACACCGCTGAAACCGTAAGTGTTGCTTCGTGGGACGGCGTTGCCGCTCCTGTTTCGCCAGAAGGCACTACTCCTCAGCTGGTTACGGCTGAAATCGCCGGCGCTGCTGGTGACACCGTTGTACTGGAAATTCCTGCTGAACTGTCGTCCGCTCAAGCATTCGTGTTTGAAAGCGAAGCCAACTTGGCCGCTACTTTCAACACCCAGGCAGCCCCTGCTGCTTTCGCAGCTTCCGCAGTTGCCGAAGATGCGGCGGTTACTGCTGTAACCGACAGCAATCCAGATCTGATCGTTACCTCGGGTAACGGCGACGACACCCTGATCTTCAAAGGCGACCAGAACGTCTACGTCGACGGCCGTGACGGCAACGACGTGATCGTGACTGCTGCTGGCAACGACACCATCTACGGTGGCGCTGGTAACAACGTCATCCTTTCGGGCGCAGGCAACGACGAAATCTTCCTGGCGGGTACCGCTGACGTGGTCGACGCAGGCGATGGCTACGACATCGTTCACCTGCAAGGCTCGCGCTCGGGCTATGAGTTCACCGACGGCAATAACTTCAACGTCAACCTGACCGGCACCCAAGTGGCGTCGATCAGCAACGCTGAGTTCCTGTCCTTCGACAACAACGAATCCGTTGTTCTGGTTGATACTGAAGTCGAAGCTTCCGCACTGCGTCTGTTCCAAGGTGTTCTGGGCCGCGATGCAGACGTCAGCGGAGCTCAGGCTTGGGCTGGTCAGGCTGAACAAGGCGTGTCGATCACCGATATCGCTCAACAGTTCCTGGATTCGGGCGAATACAAAGCCACCTCCAACGAGGACTTTGTAAACAGCTTGTACGAGAACCTGCTCAGCCGTACAACCGCTGATGAAGACGGTGTGCAGAACTGGCTGAACGTGCTGTCTGCAGGTGGTAGCCGTCTGGATGTGATCTCGGGCATCGCTACTTCTCAGGAAGCGATCACCCTGGACCAGAGCAACGCTCAGTTCGTCGACGGTTTGTACGATTCGGTACTGGGTCGCGATGTCGAAGAAGGTGGCCTGAACAACTGGGTAAGCGCGCTGGTCAATGGCGCCAGCCGTGCCGAAGTTGCTCAGGACATCCTGAACTCTGGCGAAGCATTGAGCAAAGCCAATAGTGACTTCATCGACAGCCTGTACAGCAACTCGTTGGGCCGCGAAGCAGACGCTGCCGGCAAAGCGAACTGGGTCGAGTACATCGCTCAGGGTCATTCGCTGGCTGATGTTGCCGTTGGCATCGTTGGCTCCGAAGAAGCTGCAACCACGATCGACAACGTCATCGTGATCCACGGCCAGGTCTAACCCACCAGTCGTAGCAAGCTGAATGTCGCCCGCCGTAAGGCGGGCGATATTCGAAAAAGGGGCGACTTTCGGGTCGCCCTTCTTTTATTTTTAGTGAACACGCCAGCCATGTCCCCAAACCTCGACCGTGGGCGAGAAACGCTCATGGACATCTTTCATCGTCATCGCGAAGCGCAAGAGCAAGAACTTGCCAATGCGATGCTCGAGCTTGCGCTGCAGACGCCTGAGTACCGTCCAGAGGCACTGATCTGGAAAGGTATCGACGCGCTGCCCAATGACCCCAAGCTGGCCTTTATTTATTTAAGCAACGCCGCTCACGCCCTGCCCGATCGTGCTGACGTGCATGCATTGCTGGGACGGAGCATTCTCGCGCAAGGTCAGCCTGAGCTGGCCACCCGCTACTTGTCTGCCGTGTGGCAAAAACTGCCCAATGATCCATCACTGCGCATGATCCTTTGGCAGGCACGTAGTCAGTCGGCCAGTCCTGCTGAACTTCGCCGCATGATTCTGGCCCACTTGCCGCATATCACAGCCCCCAGCGAGCTGAATTTCGTACTCAAGATACTCGCTGCACAAACCGACGCGCCAAGCACGGTCGGCGTAGTGCGCTATCTGCCCGAAGAAAAGGAGATTCAAGGCTGGGCCGTAGACTTGCGCAATGTACACGCACCGGCCGCGCTAGTGCTTGAAGCCAACGCTAACACCCTGTCTGTGGTGGCCAACGTGGCCCATCCCTTGCTCACAGCCGCTGGCCTGCCCGCTACTCATGGCGGTATCCGTATCAAAGTGCCAAATCCCACATTGGCAGTCACCGTCAGGTTCGCTACAGGCTTGCCACTTCTAGGCAGCCCGGTGTCAGCCATGCCTACGTTCGTGCCTCCCCCACCGCTTCCCGATGTCGGCAAGCACCAACCGGTCGACGTTCTGATACCGGTCTACGATGGCCTCGAGGAAACGCTCGAGTGCATCAACAGCGCCATCGCTGCGCGCAAACTCAACCGCACGCCCCACAGACTCGTCGTAGTTGACGACGCAACGCCCGTACCCGCATTGGGCAAGGCGCTCAAGGTATTGGCGAGCAAGGGCAAGATCACGCTAATACAACAGCCGGCGAACCTGGGCTTCATACGCACCATGAACCGCGCCATGGCGCTGAGCCCTCGCCAGGACGTCGTCTGGTTGAACGCCGATACCCGCGTGCATGGCAACTGGCTTGATCGACTGCGCGATACCGCTTATAGCGCCGACGATATTGCTTCAGTGACCCCGTTTACCAATAACGGCGAACTGATGAGCTTTCCGATCAGCCGATGCGACTCACCAATGCCCACCGCAGAGGAATCAGCATACATAGATAGCTTAGCCGCGAAATCAAAGAATATTGGGATCGAACTGGAAACCGGCTGCGGATTCTGTATGTATGTGAAACGTATGGCGCTTAACACCGTAGGCTATCTAGATGAGAAGCACCTTAGTCGAGGGTATGGTGAAGAAACTGATTGGTGCTTGAGGGCTCGAGAGAACGGATGGCGCCATATGGGGGATACCAGTACCTTCGTGGCACACAAAGGCGGAATTTCATTCCGCGAAGAAAAGCTCCTACGAGTGGCGTATAACAACGCGATACTGCGCAGTCGCTACCCAAAGGCTGAAAGGAGTTATGCTGCTTACTGCGAGCGAGACCCACTGCTTCCCGCTAGGAATAGATTGCAAAGATGTAGGCTTATCGATTTCTGCAAAAAAACAAAACTCAACAACGCCGCTGAAATGCTCACCATCCATCTACAACCTAGTGGCGAACCTCTCCTGCCGCTATGTCTCACGTGGCATCAAAATCATACCGGCGCAATAGTTACGCTACACATGCCTCTGGAGCCGCTAAAATTAGAGATTTGTTATACGCTGCCGGCACAAATGGAATTCTTTGAAACAGATTTGAGCTATCTTCGGGATCATGGGGTAATTAATGATCTGACATCCTCCCGGTGGAATGAGTGTCCTGATTTTCTATTAGCGACTATCAAATCCCTAAGAATTCCTCGAAGCATTATAGAGGATAATTTGGAGCCAGCGCAGATATCTGGTGGTTTACTAGCACCTACAGATACGATGTTGAAACCTTCAGGTCGGACCCTAATCATAGATAAGTTGAACAACTCAACTAGAATTGACAGATGGGCTAAATTAGCTCGCGCTACACGACAAAGCGGATCCAGTTCAAGCCTCCTCACATATGTTTCAGCAGAGGAGATCAACACATTGAGAGCGACTGGTGGCGCAAATAACCTACCCGTTCTCCCAGGATTAAATCTAGAAGATACTTTGATGTTGGCAGGCGTACAAGCAGGAGTCAGTTCAAGTGGAACTCAAGACATAGATTGGCCGCTGTACAAAGCAGCGTACAAAAATTGTCTAACTCTGTATCTAGATCATGGAACCTCGCAGGGACAGTCGCAATCAGCGTCAGCGACTATTGATATAAATTCTATTGAAAGGAGCTTGCATTGGCGCCCGACACAACCATGAGCAACTTACCCTTGGCGATTGAGAAACGCTTCGAAGGCATTATTGCAGGCTTGTATGGAGATGTACTACACGGTTGGGTGACTGACAATGAGTGCCATGATGCAAGTGTAGTGATAGAAATCCTGGTAGATGGAGTAACAGTAGATTTCGTACTGGCGAATCAGTTTCAAACTGAAAACGATAGCCGTATTCAGTTTCACGGATTTACAATCAAGATTCCGTCTGATTTACTGGTCAAAGCCAAGGTCATCGGTGCGAAAGTCGCTAATTATGCATATTGGTTAAAAGGTACGATCCAACTACCATCAGCATCGAGTGGTTCTGCACTTCATGTCTCAGCTCAGGTTTGGCATTCTGGTGGGCTACAAATAAACGGTTGGGCCTCGGACCCGCGGGATCCTAATCGGCAGATTGAGATTCAAGTTATGCAGGGGAGCAAGGAGCTAGCGCGAGTCCCATGCGACTTGAATCATCCAGCAATAACTCACCGCGACACATTTGCTCGTGGATTCAGACTTGATTTGCCTTGGGAGCTTGCAGACGGCACGGTACATATCTTAGACGTCTTGAGTGACGACGGAAAGACGATTCCTGGCAGTCCTATTACGATATGTTGCGTACCTGAAGGACTAGAGGCCCTAATAAAAGAATATGCGATCAGTAAAGATGAATCGACGCTTAATTTGCTGTCTAAAATGGCGAGAGAACAGTCTCAACGCCTACCGAAAAGCGTAGGGTTTGGATCTTATGACAAATGGTTTGATATATTTCAGCGCGATGTACGGTGTACATCACTTAGTGAAAATATAAAAACCGGAATTTTGTTGTTTACTTGTGGTGACGAAAAATCTGACGCCAGGAGCATACGGTCAATAACGGCTAAGCCGCCACTATCTGCTGTGATTGTACAATCAGCGCAAACGAACATTTTACCTGCGCTCAAGAAACTGCTTGCAGAAGGGTGTGACAGCATCGTGCCCATAGCATCAGGTGATTACCTCGCACCACAGGCTCTAAACTATCTTAACGAGGTACTAGCTTACGGATATGCATGGGGATATTCGGACTGCGATCGTGACAGTGTAGATGGCCGACGGGAATATCCTTGGTTTAAACCATCATGGGATATCAATCTCTTTATCGGCGCTGACGTAGTCACCCCAGGATCAATATTTAGTCGTGACATTATTCTGAGCGCACTTAAGTTAATTGATGCCAATGCCAATACTGATACAGAAAACTGTGACTGGCATTCTGTAATCGCAGCAATTGCTCTAGCAACGGAAAACGCGTCCTGCAGAGTATTCCATCTCCCGCAAATCCTCTACCACAGAGCCTATCACAGTATCGAGAGCCCTGAGCAGGGAGAATTCTCTGAATCCCGATGCCAAGCCATTAGATGGCTTTGCGCGAGCCTCGCCAGCGGGTCCTATGTACAAGAACTATCTAGCTATCCGGCGTTGCTTCGAGTCAAATGGCCACTACCAAATGATTTGCCTAAAGTGAGCTTAATAATACCTACGCGAGATAAAATAGAATTACTAAGAACCTGTGTTGAAGGCATTATTAATATCACGGATTATCCAAACATAGAGATAATAGTTATCGACAACAACTCTAGCGAGGCGGAAGCGCTGGATTATCTCAACTCTCTATCTAAAAGAGGGATATCAGTCCTTAGATATCCTTTCCCATTTAACTATTCCGCTATAAATAATTTCGCTGTAAGAGAATCTAGTGGACAGATAATAGGCCTAATCAATAACGACATAGAGATCCTTGATAAGAACTGGTTAAAAGAAATGGTAAGCGAACTACTTCGCCCGAGAGTAGGAATAGTCGGCGCCAAACTATTGTGGCCAAACAATATGGTACAGCACGGCGGAGTGGTGATAGGCATAAACAACCTTGCCGCGCATGTAGGAAATACGTTAAATGATTGCGACGCAGGTTATCTGGCCACAAATCTAATAACCCGTAAACAAAGCGCAGTCACAGCTGCTTGTATGCTTTTTCAGAAATCCACATATGAAGATGTAGCTGGATTCGACGAGGTTAATTTTCCAGTTGCGTTTAATGATATTGATCTATGTTTGCGGGTAGCTGAAATCGGTTTGAACATCGTATGGACACCCTTCGCAAAGCTTACACATGCAGAATCGGCTAGCCGTGGCAAAGATCTAACACCAGAAAAACGAGCAAGATCTCAGCGTGAGCAACATCAGTTTATGCAACGATGGTCTCATGTTTTGGAGGATGATCCTTATTATCACCCTGCGCTCAGCAGTGACTACGTTAGCGGCCCATACGGAGGCTTGAAAATACAGCCTGCACAGATCGTACCAAGATGTGCTTGACGGAAATTAATTCTTAAAAACGCTCAGTCGCGAACTGTCGCGCGACATGACCTAACATAGCTGACAAGAATATGAATGAACAAACAACCCGTGAAATCACAGGTCCTCGCTCTATCGGTTATTTCGACTACGTTGAGGATGGATACGCATACGGCTGGGCATATGATAAAGAAAATCTCACAGACCGACCTGTAGTCGAAATATATTCGGGAGATTTTTTAGTAGGCCGGGGTGTGGCTGATGAATTTCGTCAAGACTTGTTAGAAGCACAGTTAGGTGACGGTAGGTACTCTTTCAAAATCGCACTCTCGTATGAACTCAATGATGGCAATACGCACAATTTGACAGTGTGCGCTGGACGTAATGGCTATGTACTCACAGGGAGCCCAAGAACATTCGGTCCCGTAAGCGATAAAAGTGAGTTTAGCTTCATAAACAGATTACAGGGAGTCGAGATTTTTCAACAAGAGCTCACACGCAATCAGATCCACGTGAGCGCCGCAAAAAAAGATGCATTGCTTCAGGTCTATGCGCTGGCGTCACTATTGCAAGAAACTGAGAGCTTAGCCGAATCAAAACATGCTTGGACTTCGCTAATTAAAGCGACATCCAAATCAGCGCTTTTAATGTGCAAAAAGGCTGAAGTAAGTGTATTGGAAGAAGACTTCAAACAAGCTATACGACATTATCTTGATGCTATAGAGGAAGATCTTACATTTGTTTTTGCACACTTAGGTCTAGCAAGGTGTTATGAAATTCTTGCTGATTTCACTAAGGCTAAGGATGCCTACGAAATAGCACACGCAATAGCGCCCGATGATAAGCTTGTGCAATCGCGACTTGCCAATTTGCAAAATAAAATGTATCCGCAACTAGCTGCACTAACGTGCATCTCAGATCTACTAGTTCCGTACACAGGCTATTCCTCATCCACTAATAAAAAAACAACATATGAAAAAACAACAAGTGCTAGGGCTAAAGACACCAAGGCCCTCTGGAACAAAGCTGGAGAGGTTGATATCAAACAGATCCATGAAATCATCGAACGGTTATCAGGTGCGTTAGATGCATTTGAGTTGTTTTCCAAACGAGCTGCTAAATCAGAATCAAAAAAAAAGCTCGTAAAGAAATAATTATTATCCAGGGGTGGATACTGTCAACTCCATTCGTAGTCAGCGCGCACTGGACCCAGTATCAAAACCCTAGAAAAATCACGAACAATGCAAGAGACATGGGTGCATACCAATGCCTAAGTACGAGTCAACTAGAGTGCTTCCGCAAGATGCCTTTGAGTCATATGTCAGAGCAAATAAAACAGGTTCGAAATCTGTTTCCATAGCTGCCTGTCTGACGAACATTAGTGCAGGAACCTTCGGTATCGGGGATGAGATATTAACGTCACTCGATAGCATGATGGCACCAAACTCTTCAATCCTTTCGCTACTTAGGCATAAACTCGAGGATGCTCGCTTGAGTGCAGCCGTTGAGCATATCCCTACCATCTCAGTAGTGATCCCATATCATAATAGGGAACTAGCTATAGAAAACTGCATTCAGTCAGTATTGAACCAGACTGTCGTCGATCTAGAAATCATAGCTGTAGACGACGGCTCTACGGATAGAAGTCGTGAAATAGTTGATAACATAAAAGACTCTCGGCTGGTGAAAATCAATCGAGACTATGCAAGTGGGAACTCAGGGACGCCAAGAAATATTGCACTAGATCATGCTCGTGGTCGATATGTTGCATTCGTAGACTCTGATGACTCAATTGACGAAGAATACTTCGAAGAGCTTCTGCAGCAAGCATATAAAAGTAATGCAGACGTCATATTTTCTAGCTCATTCAATAAGATTTCAACAGATCAAGTCGGCCAAACCACACAGGTAAAAATTAATTATGCTTTCCAGAATAGCTTTGTAAGCGATGGCGCTAAAGATTATTTTTTTATAAATAGTTTCGTCATTTGGGACAAGCTTTATAAGCGAGATTTTATTGAGCGCCATAAAATCAGACTCGCGGACTCAAAAATTGGTGCAGACACGCTTATGGTGGCACGTACATACTATCACGCAGAATCAATCTCGTTGTGTAGAAATAAAGCTAGTTATAACTATAATGCTTTTTCCGAGGGCTCAGTTACTCAGGCTTTTCGATCGAAAGGCGACATATGGGAGGAGGATAAACCCTACGCAGAAACATTTGCCTGGATGGTTCGACACAATATACCTAAAGCGTATGTATTGATTCAATGGATACGCCGATTGATGAGCCTCAGCTATTGCTTGAGTTCGAGCAAAGTTCAAATGTCTTCCGAAGCTATGGATTACCTCAAGCTTGAGTTGAAAGAAGCACCATTTAAATCAGCACTGACCCATCTAAAGAAGAAAGGTTTACACGAGCAATTCAAAAGTCTTAATAGACTGCTAGTCATGCTAGGTCGCGACAGCATTGATGTGTAAATTACGATGCCGTGCTCAAACCCAGATCAGAGATAGGTCCACAAGATGAAGAACCAAAGTGATATAGAAGACCTTGGGTCGCTGAAGCTGCATAATATCTGTGACACTTTTAACTCGCGAACAAGAGGAAAGATTCGGTCAACATTGAATTTACAACTCAAAAAAAGAAATCTACCTCAAAACAGTAATATTGATGGCCATATTCTTCGCACTTCTAAATCACGTGATGCCGTAATAAGTGTGATTATTCCATGCTACAACACCTCTAAATATATAGATCAGTGCATTTCATCAGTATGTAATCAAACCTTAAATAAACTTCAAATCATTGTCATTGATGATGCATCATCGGATGATTCCCTAGAAAAAGTCATGAATCAGTCTTATGACGATGACAGAATTGCCGTTATTACTCTGTCCAAGCAAAGTGGCTCTCCTGGTAGAGCTAGGAACCTTGGCATGACTTTTGCCAGTGCGCCCTACATATTATTTTTGGACAGTGACGATTGGCTAGAGCCAGATATGCTCGAACAGCTTTACAATACGGCCGCTTCCAATGATGCAGATATATGCTTTTTAAGTGGTTTTAATAACCATTTCAATGATACGACAAATAGACGGTACTATAAACAATCATATCTCGGGCATTCATCAGAGCTTCGCGGATTCCACGAAAGTTTTATGCTTTGGGATAAATTATGGAAAAAAGAGTTTTTGGAAAAGAGAGGTCTGCAAGTTTCCCATACTTCAGCATCGGAGGAGCTACTATTCATAACCAAAGCGTACTATTTTTGTGAAAAATCTGCAGTATCAACAGGAAATTATGGTTACAACTATCGACGCCTTAATTCTTCATCGATCACCTATAATGTCAGACAGCAGGCGTTCCCATCGTACGAATTTGATGCCTGGGGAATGGTAGATGCGTGGCTGGAAACTGGAGAAATCAATAGTGACTATCTAAATATCGTAAAGTTGAGAAAGGTTTTAAGCTTTCACTACGCTTTATCAATCGTTCACGAATCCCATGCAGATCGATTTAGAGAAGAGATATCTTTGTATCTTAAAAATTCGATTTGCATGAATGTAATAGCACTGGCGGACAAACTTGGATATATCAGTCAGGTAGCTACGCTACAACATGAAATTGGCGGTTTAGTATCAAAGCAACGTGAGAAATCCAACAACGTCATATATGGGCCTGATTGGTCAAATAGCAACCCCTATCAGAAACTTTTATATAAAAGTCTTCGCAATAAATATAATGCTTTTTCCACCGGATTTTCCCCTCAGCAGATTTCGAAAGAGTATTTGCTGACAAAATATGTATCAAATGGGATTTTACATCTGCATTGGCTGCACCCCTTTTATGACCAGACATCTATTGAATCAGGCTATAAATTTATTGATATCATTAATTTTGCAAAAGTCCTTGGCTATAGAATAATCTGGACCGCACACAATTTGATGCCGCACGAGACTACAGAAACCAATGAGTTGGTTCATCTTGCTGTAAGGGATGCTATAACCGAACTAAGTGATCATATTCTTGTGCATGACGAACGCGCTGAAAAATCTTTGTTAGAAAAATTTGAAAAGGCAGTAGGCAAGACCTCTATTATTCCTCACGGGCTCTACGAAAAGAAGGTTTTCTTTAATCCCAGTCTCAAAAACAATCTCAAATCTGCTTTAGGTATAGAGCGGAATCGATTTGTCGTTTTGCTTGCAGGCAGGATCCGTGCTTACAAGGGCGTTGAACGCGCTGTTGAAATATTTACAAAAGGCAAGTTCAACCTTATGCAACGCTGTACATTATTAATCGCAGGATATCCTGACGATCTTACTTTAGACACACTGCTTACTACAGCGGCCACTAACCATTCAGAAATTAAATACTTAAGAGGCCATATTAGTGACGACGATTTGGAAAAGGTGTTTCTTGCCTCGGATATTTGTCTACTGCCTTACGAAAAAAGCTTGACCAGTGGACTAGCTTTTCTTTCTGTGAGCTACAATACACCTTTAATTACGTCGCGATTGCCGGCTTTTCAGCAGTTCGTCGACGATGGCTTCGCTATCTCGGGCGCGACCGATCAAGAAATAGAGCAGGCTATTCATTTTGCAGCCAACGCATTTTATGCAGGCGACCTTGATAGACTATTTAAATCACATCATAATCACTCCAAAGCCCAATTTGAATGGAACGAGATCGCTAAACACCCCACTTTTCAAATGATCTTCACAGAAAGCTGTCGCTCACAATAAATTAATAGAATAGGATTGTTTATGTACATTACAGTAGTTGGTACGGGTTATGTCGGGCTATCAAATGCAGTGTTACTCGCAAAAAACCATCTGGTGACGGCGCTCGATCTTCTTCAGCAAAAGGTCGATAAAATTAATAGCCGGATTGCGCCGATTGATGACCCAGAGATTGAAGAGCATCTCAAGTCTCTCGATCTAAATTTGGTAGCTACTACTGACAGGTCAACAGCCTATAATAATGCTGACTACGTTATAATTGCTACACCTACAAATTACGACCCAATCACAAATCGTTTTGACACATCTTCGGTAGAAAATGTGATAGCTGATGTACAGAGCTACAGCCCTAGCTCTGTGATCGTTATTAAATCTACAGTGCCTGTTGGTTTTACCGACCGTATGCAGTCTATCTATTCGAGTGTAATACTTTTTTCGCCTGAGTTCTTAAGAGAAGGAAAGGCATTGTACGACAATTTATATCCTTCAAGAGTGATTGTTGGCGGCCCAAAAGCTGAGGCCGAGAAATTTGCGCGAATTCTTGCTTCATGTGCGCTCAGCACAGACGTACCAATACTCACTACTCAGGCTAAAGAAGCAGAAGCAGTTAAGCTGTTTTCAAACACTTTTCTAGCGATGCGCATTGCCTATTTTAATGAGCTCGATACATACGCCGAAGTCCACGAACTGGACTCTCACAAAATCATCATGGGCGTAGGTATGGACCCAAGGATTGGCAATCATTATCACAATCCTTCATTTGGTTACGGCGGATATTGCCTCCCCAAAGACACTAAACAGTTGCTCGCCAATTACGGCGACGTTCCCAACAATATGATAAAAGCTATTGTTGATGCGAACACGACGAGAAAAGACTTCATCGCAGAGTCGATATTAGCTAAGAAGCCAAAAACTGTAGGCATTTATCGGCTCATCATGAAACATGGCTCAGATAATTTTCGAACTTCATCTATTCAAGGCGTGATGAAACGACTTAAAGCAAAGGGTGTCGAGGTTATTGTTTATGAACCGGTTTTGTCAGACCAATTTTTCTTCAACTCCAAGGTCTATACCGATCTTGCAGAATTTAAACGCCAGTCTGACATAGTGGTAGCCAACAGATGGGGAGCGGAAATTCGCGATATTAGCGAAAAGGTCTACACACGCGATATTTTTGGTGAAGACTGATCCTTCGTAATTACGCAGACTGCTAAAGGGCACTAACGATGATATATAACTATTCCGGCCTTGATCAGAATTCTTTCAAAGAGTGGTGGGATGACAGCGATACATGTATGCCTGCTCTAATGCCGCCAGTGGATTTTCTATCTAGGATGCAACAGCGTGATGCGTCTTCTGAGAAATATGTTTGGGTATGGCTTTATAAGGCCCCGTGGGAATTAGACGCTGTTACGAATCATGATGAGCAGTTAGTGTCGTTACGCGAATGGCATCTCAGGCAGCAATCTGTACTGGATGTTCTCCATCATAGCGCTGGCAGTCTATTGATCGTCGATGCTCAAATAACGACCTATCGCTCTTTCAAACATGCGCTCACCTCTCCCCAACAAATAAATAACGCCCGGGGCGAGCTATTTAATTCGCAAGCTCATCTCGTTGCAATGTTCAAAAAGCTTGCACCTCGATATTGGGATACCTTCGAGGCTTTGCAGAATGCTAGCTACCCGTCCCGGGAAGTAATTAAAACTAATGATGTAATATTCAGTGAGGACTATTTTATTCGGTTGCTCGTCAACTGTAAGAACGAAGAACGCTTATCTGCACTCCTTGTAGAATCACGGACAATGCGGCTCACCCTGGCGCAGATGGAAAGCGATGTGATCTCAGAACGTAGACTAAGATTTCACCTTGAGAACGAAATGCAACTAATTACCAAAAGTGCATCTGCTAATCAACATGAACTTCAGCACGAATTGAAGGTTTTGCAAATTCAGCTAGATCATGCGCTGGACGAATTATTAGAGTGTCATGCGACACTTGATGAATATTCTCGGGTGCTGACCTCTTCACAGCGTACACTACAACGTGCTGAGACTGCGATTAGAGACAATATGTCATGAGTAACGAGTCATCCTCGAATCTAATCCCTTCTGAGCTAGTGGATCGAGAATGGTATCTTAAGGCATACCCAGATGTTGCTGATGCGGGGCTTTCTGCCGAATACCACTATGAACATTTTGGCCGAGTTGAGGGTCGATACCCTCGCTTACTCAAAGCAATATGCTTAGAGGAAAAGCTTTGGGGTGGATTTTCAAAACTTGCGCATCAAGATCTTGTTCGATTAATGCAAGATTTTACAACTTCATTAAATGAACGAATTTCTGCTGCATGGGTTTTGGCAAAGTGGTATGCATCTAATAACGATTGGAGCGGCGGGCATTCTGCCATAGAATTCTTGGTCTATACTATACGTAGAGATGAACTTCCTTCCTATATAAGCTTGGTTCGCGTCAAACTACTTGCAGCAGAGATGCTGTCTAAACTCGGCCGTACACAAGAGATGATTTCCTTTCTTGATTACACTCTAACTAATGAGAATATAACAGGAGATTTACTTCTTACTCGAGCAAATTTACTTGCTGACGCTAACCAAAGCCGTCGCCACTCCGAAGATACTTGGCTCTCAGGTTTAAATAAGATATTTTCTAGAGCTAATTTAACTAAGTTAAAGAAAATTAAACCTGATGCCCCGTTGAGCTTAGAAAATTTAGCGGCTCATAGAGTTCCGTCAGTAAGGAAACCTGAAAAGGTTTCTATTGTCGTCCCGGCGTATAACTGTGAGAAACATATTGGAATTGCGCTTCACAGTTTATTGAACCAATCATGGCTAAACATCGAGATTATAGTTGTAGATGATGCTAGTACTGACGGTACGTGCGCCTTAGTTGAGCAATTTATAACGATTGACAGTAGAGTTTTCTTGATCCGCCATACCCAGAATAAAGGCGCTTATGCGTCGCGGAACACTGGTATGTATGCAGCGACAGGTACTTTTTTGGCGACTCATGACGCGGATGACTGGTCCCATCCGCAAAAGATCGAATTGTTGACTGAAGCGCTTATTGCAGACAGTCGACTCGTAGGTACGATGTCGAGTTGGGTTCGCATTGATGATTCCTTTCGTTTCAAAAATATCGGCAAGAGTGAACGGATCATCCACGCTAGCGTTTCTACTTTGATTCTGAAAACAAGTGTCGTTAGAGATTTGGGAGGCTGGGATGAAGTCCGAGTGGCTGCCGATAGTGAGATGTATGAACGTTTAATCCACCTTTATGGTCTAGATTGTATCGCTGATGTTTTACCCGATTTACCACTAGTAGTAGCCCAGGATCTCCCTAACTCTTTAACCAATGCGGCAGACACGCACTCCCATACACAGTTTTTTGGAGTGCGAAAAACATATCGCGAAATTTATCGTGTATGGCACTCAACATTAAAACTGTCAGAAGCTCAATGTTTCACCAGACACAAGAGTAGACGCAGCTTTCCCGCTCCAACCTTTATCTTAAGTAATAGTATCAAGCATAATTATGACATAGTCATATTTTCTGATTTCAGCCTATCGTCTAAATATTTTTCTGCACTTCAAACTATAATTCACCGCCTAATAGATGAAAATCGAGCTATTGCTATCTTTCACTGGCCTGACTACACCTCTGTAAGGGTTGAGCCGATAGCTGATTTCTTTATACACGAAGCACTACACGATAGCCTTGACATACTAAGTTGCGCTGACAGCGCTATCTGCCATCACCTGTTGCTTTTTGGAATGTCGTTATTTTCCTTCAGCTTAGACAAGTTACCTAAAATAAAAGCTAATTCCCGATCAGTTTCGACTAATACAACAAGCTTCTATCAAGCTCAACCAGAAATTTTCAAGAATATCTCAGATTTTGACAGACAAATTGTCCGAAGCTCTCAACTTTTTAACGCTGATTGGTATCTATCACTCTATCCAGACATCCGAAATTCCAAAATTGATCCGATCGAGCACTATATTCATCATGGAATGCATGAAGGGAGAGGTTTTTCGCCTTTTTTCAGTGAGGATTTTTACAATTTAACTTACCGGACTGAATCAATTTATCGACACCCAGCGATACTGCATTATCTGAAGTTTGGTATCAAATTAAAACTTTGTACTTTCCCTCCCCGCATTTCAGGGCGATTGGAACTCAATAAAGATCGTAAAACAGTTATCTTGTGTGGCCACGCTTCCGGCATCAAGCTATATGGTGCAGAGAGATGCCTTCTCGATATCTTAGATAGCTATCGCGATCTAGGACTGAATATGCTTGTGACTATACCAGAGTACGCAAATCCGCAATATATCAGGGATTTAGCAGAAAGATCATTTATGGTGGCTGTAGTTCCGACACCATTATGGACCCAGTCGCCTGAACCCTACGCCTATTCTACTCATATGTATACGGAATTAATCAGAGAGTTTTCAGTAGAGGTTGCACATGTGAATACAGTAATGCTGCGCGAGCCCTTAATTGCAGCGAGACAATGTAAGATTCCAACCCTTGTGCATGTTCATGAGATACTCGACGACCAGGATGAAGCATGCGCCGCTATTGGACTCTCAGCAAGAGAAGTTTATGAAACACTTTCTAGTTTCTCATCTCATTTAGTTGCCAACTCAGAATATACCAGACAGAATTTGATTACTTATAATAAAACCAGTATAGTCAGCAACACTGTTAATTTCGAAAAGTTTGATATCCCTAACATCGTTGATGTTAATAAAATCACTGTCGCAATTATTAGTAGCAACTTGGAGAAAAAAGGAATTTTCGATTTTGTTGAACTGGCGTCGCGGTTAGAGCGCATACGCCCAAATATTTCGTGCTTGATGGTTGGACCGTCTACTGACGCTATTCTAGCGCTCCGAAGCTCAAACACAACAATTCCGAATAACTTGACTTTAGTAGATTATATTGACAGTCCACTCGATGCCATAGGCATGGCAAATATTATTGTCAATATGTCAAGATGCAGAGAAACCTTTGGTCGAACCATTTTGGAAGGTATGGCAGCGCGAAGGGCTGTTTTGGCATATGCCGAAGGTGCATTTCCAGAGCTTATAGACGATGCAGTGACGGGCTTTCTTGTTCCGTATTTAGACGTAGGTGCAATGGTGAATATTATAGACTCTCTTTGTGCTGACCCTGCCGAAATAGTGAGTTATGGTGAACGGGCCCGTCGCAATGTGCTTACTCGCTTTAATAGGACTGAGGTCGCCGATCAACTTAAGACAGCGTTAGGTTTAGCGACTAATTCAGCGATGATCTTGGAGGAGTTTTCATGTCTGTAGAAATTCATACTATCACATTCGATGGTGATCTTAGATTATTTGAGCTACAGGCTTTATCTATTGATCAATTGCTGGATCACTCCCAAATAACAAAGTATAGGATCATCATAAATGATCAAAATGAAATGCACATTCGCGAAACTATCTCATCCTTCATCGACAGGTATATATCCGTAGCTTTACGGCGCAAAATTGAGATACTATCGTCGTCAAAGTATCTGACGGCCGGCATGGATGGTTGGAAAGACCAACAGTATCTCAAGCTATTTTCTGTGGCAGATTCTGTCGCTAAATGGGTCGTAGTATTAGATTCAAAGAACCATTTCGTGAAACACACGACGATCAATGACTTTTTTCAAAGTAACAAAGCCAAAACTTATTTTTGTGATCCTCCGACATCTCAGCTTCCTTGGCTTCATAAATCACTCGCCTTTTTCCATGTTAGTAATTTTCAACTGCTTACAATGCCCACGGTCACCCCATATACAATGAAGCCTAGTTTAGTCCGGTTAATGATTAACGCCATACGGACTGATCCAAGAATACATGATAAGCAGAATATATTTTCATCACCTTCGCTGGAAGGAGTAAGTGAGTTCTTTCTCTATTACGCGTTTTTATTGAAGCTCGGGTCTATTGACGATTACTACCATGCATCTCCAAGACTTTGCGAAACCCTTTACACTGTATGGCCTCAGGATCGCGGAATAGTTAAGAGGTATCTATCTGCAGTCGCCTCAGGTGAGTACCATGTATTTGGGTTACATCGAAAACGCTTACCCCAATTATCGGCTGATGAGAGGCAAATGATCAGTAACATCTGGAAGGTATTACGCCTTCCGTTGCCAGCATCTTATTATCTAGAATTTACAAAATAGCTACTGATTTTCACATAAGTGCCACTCATGGCTGGTTCGTAACCCGCCATGAGCAACTAAAGCTTACTTATCATGCATTCTGTTAATCAATCTTTAAATCTATTATAAGCCAGACAAATTGCAAGCGCTCCGTCAACCTCATCGACATTAAAATAGGTAGCTCGCTCAGCTATGTGTTGCAGGTGAGCAGTTCCAAAACACCAAGGCTTCATGATCCACAACATAGGCCGTGGCGCAGCCACGTATAGCGCTCTTGGCTGTTCGCTTTGGCAGTGTCGACCAGGCTGTAAAGTTGAGCACTGCCCGTTGCGCCCTTGGGCGTGTCGCTAAACAGCTAGTTCTTTCTTGTGATCATGAAGGGGCAGATCGCGCGTTCAGCGGCGACGTGGACGAGCGGTAGGTAGCCTTTCTGGATGTATCACTCCAGCCTGCCTCAGTGACTGGCGAGGTAATTGATGATTTTGCCGAGGCCATTCTGAGCGGTGGCTTCTGGCTGCGTCTTTCGATCCAACTTGTCAACGGAGCCGGTATCGGCAGGCTGTGTTCGTGATAGAGATCTTGCGCTCTTCGTCACTGCAAACTTTTAGGTCGCGTTCGATGCCGCGAAGCTTGTTAATCAGATTCACCGAGGTATCCGCGCGCCCCGCTTTACCTTCACGCTGCGCTTTCTATGCTTCAACGAATTTGCGACGCGCTTGAGCCCAGCATGCTGAACGCTCAACTCCAACTTGAACGCCCAGTGCTTTGTAACCTGCATTCTGATTGGTCATGACGTAACCGCTATAGCCCTCGAGCAGGCGCGTCGGTACCTCCTGCGCTTGAATGGTGGAGTAGTCAAAAACTATCACTGGTCTTTCCGGCGGGCCGCTTGTTTGCCTTTACATCCATGACTTTCGCATCGCCTCGCGGTCAGGCTCTTCCAACACCTGCCCCCGCGTTTCATCGCAGTGGATGACGCGGCAGGCCAGCAGACTATCGGGCATCAAATTCAGCAACGGCTGCAAGTACGCCTCAAACTGAATAAGCCAGCAAGCCAAGGTTTGCCCTGCATGCGATGCAGTGCTGATTCAATATTTTTTTTCAAATCGATACAGGCGCAAACCGTCCACATAGTTTGTCGTCAGCAGCATGGCCAGGACGCTCGGCCTGGCCATGCTTTTTTCAATCAGCGGAGCTGGCTTCTCCGCAGTGATCGGAGCGACTTCGCAGTCACGGCAACCATAGACTTTGCGGACGTATTTGCTGACACGGATCTGCATCAGGACGATTTTAAGCTGCTCGTTTATCTCCTCGCCGATGGCATGCTTGCCGCAGCCGCAGCTGCAGCTGCAAGTCAACTCAGGTTCGAGCAGTTCGTGGATGAATTTATGCGCGGAACGTCAGAAGGTAGCTGCTTGGGCTTGCCACGGAGCTTGGCGGGTGCGGTAATCTCTTGTTTTGTGTCTTCGTTGGCAACGGCAGCGATGCTTTCTGCTTCATTGAAAAAGGCGAGCTGAGGCGTAGCAGGGTCAGCTGTCTACTCGGACTTACCTCCGAACAAGCGCTGACGTACCAACTCGTTTACTCCTGAAGAAAATCGACCACGACTAAATCTTCGCAAGCATCTGCTTGAGTAGTTGAAGATCGCCGGGAGTTTTGCGGGCACAGAATTCATATCCTGAATTATACCGAATCAGGCCACGAATCGCTGCGTCACAACTTCATGAGGACAATTGAGCCAGAGGTTAAAGCCATCGAGTATACCGTTGAGTTCATGGACGGCCAGGACAATCGCTTCATCCGTAGCGTCAGAAATTTTTTAAAAAGCTCGGACTCCAGGTGCTCGATTCAAAGGCAAGAACTGCGGGCTCCTAGTATAAGATCTTCACGCGGTTGCGCGGTTTGTTGAGGAAGACAAAAAGCAATGGGTCGAAGACGGCGACCTTGATGTCCAACTCGACCAGAGCAGCAAGGGCGTCGATGGAACTTCGGAAATCGACGGGTTTGGGGTACAGATATACTTTTCAACTTTACGTCGGGTTGCATCACGGCGGCGGGCTCCAGAGAGAAATCGGAAACACAGCATCCGGGATCAAGCGCAGGCTTTGAATATGGGGTACATGGAGCGCTTACAGAAGATCTCCATCCTTGAACCAGTGCTTTCGATCTTCGTTAATGAACCGCTCAAACGCGTCAAAATTTTTTAATCGACGCGCAACGGCTCCTGCCTTTGGCTCACCCCCGGGTCGCGAGCGCTTCAAAACATCGTCTCATACACCTGACGAGACGACCCTCCGGCCAATCTACGAGAGCAATCGAAGGCATGACGAGGTGTACGTCTGGCGTAACCGTCCCTAGTGGGTTTCCGCCCCGCGCGCTCCCACCTTATTCAGTATAATCCCCGGCATCAATTGTATGCTCGAAAACCTTCCTAAGAAGCTGGAATTGTTCTGGCAAATGCTCGTAAAGACGCATTCCGGATGGGCGTGCTCGGAGCAAAAGTCGTACTCTAAGCCAGCGGTTCCGGCCAACATCGTAGCGGGTAGTCGAGTTCAGTGCTACACCAGCCGAGCGCGCGCCTCACCAACGCGCCCTATCGCGTTAACCTTCATAAAGGGCCAGAACGACTGTCCAGAACAGGCCGCTTCATTGCTTGATTTTCATTAGTGCCCTACCCGGCTTTTTTCCTCCACTATTGCGATATCGCCATGAATGTTGTTCAAAATCCTGCTTTTCGCCTCTACACACTCGACACCCTCCGAGGGCTAGCCGCCCTCTGTGTAGTCTTTTGGCACTGGCAGCACTTTTTTTATGTGGGAGCTGATCCCACCCTTTTCATCGCTTCACAACAGCCTTTCTTCTCCGCTTTCGAGGGCCTGTATCGTTACGGAGGCTTGGCCGTTCAGCTATTTTTTTCAATTTCGGGCTTCATCTTCTTCTGGCTTTTCAGTGACCGCATTTCAAAGCGGTCTCTCTCTGCAAAGCGTTTCACTATAGATCGCATCAGCCGGCTGTACCCATTGCATCTGGTGACATTTGCTGCTGTAGCGGCTCTGCAGTGGGCTTACAGTTCTTCGCACTCCAGCTATTTCGTGTACCAGCTGAACAACATCTACCACGCGCTACTGAACCTGATTCTCGCGGCCGCTTGGGGATTCGAGAGCGGCTGGTCATTCAACGCACCTATCTGGTCAGTATCCGTAGAGGTATTGCTATACGCTACGTTCTTCCTGACGTGTCTGACTGGGCGCCTTCGCCTGCCGCTGGCGGTGCTCCTCTGCGCGCTTGGCGCGTATCTCTACCCCGATTACTACAAATTGGGGAGCGGGCTGCTCTGTTTCTACATTGGGGGGCTAACGTACGCGGGTCTGGACTGGACCGAACGGTGGATTGGGCAGACGCGCAGCATGGTGATTGCCCTACTTGCTTGCATAACTGCGTGGGCGTTTCTACTCATCTCCGACGGTAGTGTAAATACGTATTTCGTCATGTGTGTTGGCTTTCCGCTACTGATCGCAGCGCTTGCCAGCGTTGGACGCCAGTGGCCCAACCTGTTGAGATCAAGCGCAGTGCTGGGTGATATCAGTTATGCGTCCTATCTAATCCATTTCCCACTTCAAATTGTCTTCGCACTTACAGCCGACTCACTCGGCTTTTCGCGTTCTGTATTTAACCAGGGCTGGGTCATGCTGCTGTTCTTCATTGTGCTGGTGATACTGAGTATGTTGAGTCACCGACTTCTCGAGCGGCCGGCACAGCGAGTTCTGAGACAGCGTATGGCAAACCCGCTTTCTGACTGAAGTGCATCAAGCTCCCGCTATGGAACTGAAGCGAAGCTTGTTTTGGATTCGCGCTCTAGTGTGCGAATGTGGCTAACTCAATGTCACGCAGCACGGACAGCAGGTATAAAAAAACGCGCTGGAGTAACGCCAGCGCGTTTTGCGAATGAAGCTGATGTACGGCGAAGGGTTTGGCCTATGGAGCTGCTACCTCAATTACCAATCTCAACAGCTGCTTGTCCAGAACGGCCATATTTTGGGTATCTTTGACCAGGATTTTGACGGTTTCTGGAATCCGCAGCTGAGCTCTAGCTTCATTCACACAGGCCGACGCCGAATCCAGATAGCAGATGGCGACTTGATCGCCTTTGCCTGCAGTCTGTTCCACGAACGCCTGCTCCATGGGATGCCCTTTGTAGGCCCCACCAAACACTTTGAAGTCAGGCAGGTGATGTTGCTGTTCATATTTCTCGGCAGCGTAGACAGTAGGCCAGACGTCCCAATATCCGCCGATGACCAGGCGAGCTTTCTGCTGCACCACAGCTTCCCCCACCGCATCCGAACTCGTTCGCCAAGGAGCACCTACGAGCGTGCTGTACGCGCTATTGAAAGAACCCAGCGCAAAAATAATGCCAGTGGCGATCAGCGCGAAAGATACGCCCGCCAAGCGTGCGGTGCTGACGTTCCAGCGCAATATGGCTGCAGCTATGACGGCGCTAAGCACCGCGGCAACGACGATAATGCTCGTGAGGAAGTAGCGGATGTTGTACAGGTTCATCTGTACCCAGGTAGCACTACAGACCACTAGAATCATTCCGCCTGCTGCTGCAATTCCTGCCAACAATACTAGCGGTTTCGTTACGTGCGCACGTCGGTAAAGAACGCCAGCTACGACAATTGCCACGATGACGACCACGATGCTCACGTGTTCATAAATGATACCCAGGGACGTAGTGAGGGCGTCGATCGAGGGGGAGATCCCGAACTCGGTGGAACGCTCGCCGAAGTACTTGCCATGCAATTTGGCTAGCACTACACCAATGCAGTTACATGCAAAGAATGCTATGTACCTGGCCTTGTCCGGCCAGTTGGCAATGATCATGAGCAAGGCGAATGGCAAGGCATAGACCAGCAAAGCGTAGTTGGTCGCGTACATCAGCGCGCAGATTAGTGCTACCAGTACCAGCTTGACCACGGCAGGCAGGTTCGCATGCATCAGGAGATAGGCCAGACCGAACAGGACCAAGGAAGTGCAGAACATGCTGTGTTGAACGTAGACGTTGAACTGTCCATACGCACTCAGAGCACTCAACAAGATAATGTTGGTGATGGCCGTTGCCAGTAGCAGAAACCGTGGCGATCTGGAGAAGAAGACCAGAAAGCCGATCGGGGACAAGTAGGCAAAGAACGACCTCAGAAAGACCTGAAACCGCAGGTTCCACTCAATATCGGTGACCGGGCTGGCGATGGCCGGCAACAGGTTCAATAGCCTGTCCTGTCCCCAGAAATACCAGGTCAGGTGCTGAGTGGACATCAATGCAGTAAGGATGCCGTCTCCGTCCTGAATACCTGCAAGGTTTCTGGTCAATGGCAAAAACACACCTGCTGCAACTGCGCACAGGAGGATCAGCAGCCAGGCGCCCTTCTCGCTCTGGACTTCCATGGGCTTGGCGGATGTCATAGGTTGGCCGCGGTCCCTTTATACCCACAGTTCACACATACGTCCTGCGCGCCAACGCGGGATGAATGCGTACCATGAAGATCGAGCTTCGAATAGCTGCACCCGCAACGCGTACAGGCCAACTGGGGATTATGGACGACCTTCGATGCGGTGCTGAAATGACAGATGACTGTCAGGCGCAGCAAATTGGCCATGCCACGAAAGATTTCCAGCGGCGGGATTTTTGATACGCCGGCATTACGCTCGTGGAAATGGATAGGACGTTCGTCCAGTTTCAAACCATGCCGATGCGCTTGGACGATGACCGCCAAGAAAAACGAATAACCACCCACTACGAGCGTCTGGAAGTCGATATCGCTCAGGCGGGATACGCGGAATACGCGAAACGATGTTGTGAACTCGGTCAGTCTGATTCCCAGCAGAAGCCTCGCGGCTATGTTGGCAGCTTGGCTTACGCGCAACCGGTAGCCGGTATAATCGCATGCGCCACCCTTCGCATAACGAGAGCCGATAACCAGATCGACGCCAGGTTTGAGCCCATCGATGAGCCTCGGGATATCGGCAGGATCATGGGAATGATCGCCGTCCATAGTCACGAGTACGTCGTATCCATGGGCAATCGCATACTTCCAGGCCAGAAGGTGGGCTGTCCCCAATCCTAGCTTGCCTGAACGAACGATGACTTTGAGATTGGGGCGCGCAATGGACTCGAGGATGTCGAGGGTACCATCTTTGCTGTTGTCATCCACGACCAAGATGTCGGCGTCGGGGGTGGAAGCGGTGATCCGCTCTATCATAGAGGCGACGTTACCGGCTTCATTGTAGGTCGCGAAGAACACTAGTTTTTTCATTAAATATAAGCTTATCTAATTAATTAATTGTTTTAGCTGAAAGAAGCTTCCAAACAAAGTTATAAGACATGAAATAATTCCAAAGCGACCCTGCCACAATACCCGCCAGCGCAGAAATCATTGGCATCGACGTGCGATCGTAGACTTCGCCGGAGATGAGCAGGCTCATGACCAGCCCAAGCGAGGTGATCGACAGATAGATCAGGTAACCTGCGATGATTCGACGCCCGGACAATGTCACGTGGCTGTAGGTTGCTTTGTTGTTAAGGAGGTAATTGAAGGTGGCTGCGACAGCCATCGCCGTACCGTTTGAATAACGGAAACTATCGCCCGTCATCAGCATCATGACTTTCAGTACAGTCATATGTACGACAACGCCCAGCGATCCGACGATTAGGAAGGAGATGAGGGTTTTGGGAAACAGGCCCCTGAAAATAGAATGGATGAAAGCTGTGAGTCCTTCAATGAGTCTTGGTATCACTACTTTTCCCTAACCCTGTAAATACAGGCTTGATGTTGACCGTGACGCCAACGCGTGCGCCGGCCCAAACTCGCAAGCATATGTGGTTTATCCTGACTAGGCAAGGAACCATTCCCCCGCACCAGGCTGCGTTAACCTCGCCACTATGGAGGGTTAACGCAATCTGTCAGGCTTTCAGGCCTGCTGTAGACCAGGCGTTTTCTCCAACAAAATCACCTGCGACAGGAGCTGCTGAGCGCTTTGTTTCCAGGTCAACCAGGGCATATCATCCGAGGTCGGATGCCGACCACTTGCGTAGAGATCGAGCCAAGCCATGATCTCATCTGCCAACGCCTGCGGCGATGGACCGCTGAAGTAGTGAGCGTGGACACCGGCCACTTCACGGAACACCGGCAGGTCACGCGCAATGATAGGCAAGTTGTATTGCGCGGCCTCGATCAGGGGTAATCCAAAGCCCTCGCCTTCCGACGCCGCCACCAGGCATTGGCTGTTGTTGTAGACGAATTCGAGGTATTCATCGCTAATGCCGTCAAGCCATAGCAGTCGTTTACCCAGTTCCGGATGCGTGGCGATTCGCTCGGCGAGCTCATCGACCAGCCATCCGTGCTTGCCTACGATGATCAGGTTCGCGTCTACACCTGCCTTCCATACCAGTTCGAAAGCATCCAGCGCCTGCTTGTGGCCTTTGCGTGGCTCCAAGGTACCGACCATCAAGAAATTAGGATAATCACTCAACGACTCGATACGCAGGGATGGATTTTCCGGAAAGCCTTTGGATGGCGCAGACTGATCGATGTCTGCCCCCAGATGGAAAGCCGCAATTTTAAAAGGCTTGATGCGCTCTGGTCCATTTGACGCCAGCCAGTCTTCCAATTCATCGGCGACAGCTTGCGAAATACACAAAGCACCGTCGTATTCCACCACCGCGTTCAGCCAGTTTTTATAGTGATACTGCAGACTGTCGACAAAGCAATGCGGCATCTGCAGGATCAAAAGATCATAGACAACGGTATACACGCTCACACCGTGAGTGCGCATCGCGTCGAGATATCCTTTTTTGTGCGGCAGAACGTCCATGAGCAAATCAAGACACAGGTAGACATCGCCTGCGCGATAGCTGATCGCCTCATCCTCGTCCGCTTCACTGACATCCTTGCCAAGGAACAACGTGGTGAACTTGGCCGCATATCGATAAAACGGCTCGCCCGCCTTTGTATAGACAGGCTTGATCGAGTAGCCAACCGGTGGTGTGGTCAGCCATTCCAGCAGGATGCTGCGTACCACGCGTTGGATACCGCTCTTGCCGTCGTGCTTACACAGCTCGGAGATATCAACGAACAAGGTTGGTTGTTCGCCGTCACCCTGAACCGAATAATCGATGGCCTTGGCAAGGAGCGAAACGTCCACCGCCCTGTTGCTCAGGTGCCCGGTCGCCGCCAAAGCATCTACCAATGCCTGAGTGGCGTCGATCTGTGTGGTTGCCGTTGCTGCAGGTTTGTCCGAGCGCTCCAACGCCATCTCGAACGCCGCTATGGCTGCCTTACCGCTGCGATCCCATGAGAACGTTTGCGCACGTTCCAGGCCATTCGCGGCCAATGCGGCCCGGAACTCTTCATCCACCAATGCCTGACGCAGCTTTCTAGCGATAGCCGAAATGTCGAATGGATCGAACATCGCTTCCTTCCAGCCGATCACTTCCGGAACGCTGGAAGTGTTCGCGCCGATTACCGGAGCTCCGCACTTCATGGCTTCCAGGGGAGGCAGACCGAAGCCCTCGTGCCAGGAAGGAAACACGTACAGTCGGCACAGACTGTACAGAGCCACCAGCTCTTCATCGGTAATGTAGCCGGTGAAGATCAGATCCGAATTTCCCAGGCCCTGTGTGCGCGCCAGCGTCTTGTAGCTGTTGATGTGGTACTCGGGCATCTTCCCGGCGAACACCAGTTGAATATCGCCCAGCTCCGCCTTGATGTTGGCGAACGCCTTGATCAGTTGGGGCAGGTTCTTGCGGTCGTCAGCGCCGCCGGAATAGAGCACGAACTTGTCATGCAGAGCGAACTTCTTCACGACGGCCGCGCGCTCGTCGAGACTCAGTGAAATAGGTCGGAACACATCGTCGGCCGCAGTCGATACATTGACGATGTCAGACTCGTTCAGCGGCAACAGTGATAGCGCCTCATCCCGGGCGAACTCTGAAATCGACAACAGCAGATCGTATTGCTTGAACGCTTCTACCTTTTCCAGGTAGTGCCGCTTGTAGCCGGGGTTGGGATCCAGATACTGCTTGGTGCTGACCAGAGGGATGAGGTCGTACAGCGTCGCACTCACCACTGCACCGGTATCCAGTGTCGGACTGCCAATGGCGGCATCGTCGATATAACCTTCTACGGCGCTGGTCACGTGAACGACGTCAGCCTGCAGATCATCGATGCAGGCCTGGCGAATCAACTCCGCCACTTGCCGCCGCGCGGCATTGGCAGGGTCCCGATCGCTCACCGGACCTTCTGCGTACCAGACGCGGATATGACTCTGCGGCAACAACCCGACGAAGGCGGCGCGGATGTTCTCGATGCTCTCGCTGAGCATGCCGTTGAGTACCAGAAACACTTCGTGCTCACCGCGGTTGCGGGCGATGCTCTGCGCGAGTGACAGACTGTAACGCCCAATACCTCTGAAACGACTTTCAGTTTGCGCACCCTGCATGTCAATTACGATACGCATTCAGTTCTGGTCCTTCGTCATGGCTTGCATCAGGGCGCGCTCGATATGGCGGCCCCGCTCTGTCAACGGCGCGTGATCGATGACGCCGTGTTGTGGGTCAGCTGCGTTGTGTACCGCCTCGGCGTGGGCTGCTTGCTGGTACAACTGGCGCAGCTTGGCGGTGAATCGTGGGTTGCGGTCGAGAAACGCTATCACCGGCCGATGGATCGCGGGCCGACGCCCCACCCAAAGGCGCGCATGCGGCACGACCTTGCGCAGTGTGCGTCCAGCTGCAGATTTTCCGGACTGGAACGGCCAGTGCATCGCTTTCACCAACGCGCGCAAAGGTGCCGTGACGCGCCACGAAGTACTGGAATGTACAGCTTGCAGCTGTTGCTCGTAGGCCGTAGCTCGCAGATACCAATGGTGAGCATTACCCAGTGAGGCATTGAGCTCAGCCCTGACTTGTTCAGTCTGCGCCATCGCGTCGCTATAGCTCTGCTGAACGTTATTCATTCCGGTCTGCAAGCCTGAGCAATGCTGCTGCAAACTGAGAATGCTTTGATTGAAACGCTGCTGCTGCGCCATCACTTCAGCATTGAAACGCAGTTGCAGCGCTTCAGCCTCTTCACTGAAGCGCTGATGCTGGGCTTCCGTCGTTTCGCTGAAGCGCTCCTGCAGCAACGCTATTTGCTCGGCATGATGGACTTGCATACGATCCATCAGGTCCTGCAATCCATCACGGGTTACGAATTCTTCCCGAGCGGTGGCCAACCCACCTTCTATACCCTTCAATCGTCGCTCCAGCGCTTGATCATAACGAACTGCCAATTGGTCCAGGGAGACGCCGTAAGCGGCGTCGAATACAGCGTTGAATGCTTCGAGTTGCTCGGGTAGAGCCTGCTTCTGGCCTACCACCGCATAGTCGGGACTGGTGCCGGAAAGAACGTCCCACAGGCCGACATTGTTCTCGTCGTCGCGCAACTCAGCGCGCTCCTGCAGCCGTACGATTTTGGACTTTGCAAACCCAGCGTGCTCGGCGAGAAACGACAGCAGCAAGTTAGGCAAAGGCCGCTCGTGGGTCGGGTCCAGGTAGAAGGAATTGGTACCCACTACCAGACTTTCGGCATTGGGTGTTTCCAGAATCAACAAACCGGCCGGGCGCAGGACGCGCAGCGCCTCGGCAACGAGTTCCTGCAACACAGGGAATGGAATGTGCTCGGCGATGTGGAAGCCGGTCACCGCAATCAAACTGTTGTCAGGTAGCTCCTTCAGGGCGGTCAAGGCATCGACATTGCGCGCTGGCAGGTTAAGAGCCTGACAGGCTTCGAGCATACCTTCGTCGAGATCTACACCGGTCGGCGCATAGCCCTCGGCAACCAGCAATTCCAGCCACTCACCGCGACCGCAACCCAAGTCCAGGATGGTATGATCCTGATACAGGCTCTTGAGTGGAGACAGAAACGGTAGATAGGCTTTCAGTCGTTCGGTAATCAGTTCACGGGAGCCACGATAGCGGTCTTCGAAAGCGCGATAGAAACCGTCGTCCATTACTTGCACTCCACAGTCGGCGGCATCCACGCCAGGCCTACAAAAGTACTCTTCGACATATTGACTACGTTGAACACCAGAGCGAGGTCGCGCCACTCGTAGTTGTCGGCGATATGACTGTCGGTAGCATGCAGGGCCACAGCCACCGAATAGGAACCGACACCCAGACTGGCCCTGAAGGAGAACTTGTAAGAGAGCGTATCGCCCTCGCTCAGATGAGTTCGAACACACTCGAGGTGGTGCGTGTTAGTGCCAAATACATCCTGACCAAGACGGTCCTTGATGACATAGCCGACGACCAGCTCCGGCAACTCGGCGTTGACCTTGACGTTCACGGTCAGGCACACATCGTCGCCCACTGCCACGTACTCGACCGGGGCACCTTCGCTGTTGTAAAGCGCTACGCTATCGATGACCGCCTTGCCGCTGCCCGAACGCGTTTGCACGCCGCCGTCTGCCAAGGTCTGCACTTCGACGGTAGAGTTTTCCTTCTGAGCGATGATGGCGTTGTAGTAGTCCATCACCTCCTCTGGCGAGCCGTCCTTGATGACGGTGCCACCCTCCAGCAGGATCGCCCGGTTGCACAGCGCCTGGATGGCACCGCGATCGTGGGAAACGATCAGCAGCGTCGTGCCGGCTTTCTGGAACTCCTTGATGCGCCCGAAGCTCTTGTGCTGGAAATAGCTGTCGCCTACCGACAAGGCCTCATCGATGATCAGGATCTCGGGGCGGAACGCGGTGGCTACGGAAAACGCCACGCGCATCTGCATGCCGCTGGAGTACATGCGCACGGCCTGGTCGAAGTACTCGCCGATCTCGGCGAAGGCTTCGATGTCTTCAATCACGCCATCGATCTGGGCTGTGTTGAAACCCATCAAACCGGCTGCGTGATAAACGTTCTGCCGACCGGTGAGTTCGGCATTGAAGCCCATGCCCAACTCGAGAATCGCGGCAATGCGCCCGTTCACCTGAACCTTGCCTTCGGTCGGTTGCAGCGTGCCGGTGATCATCTTCAACAGCGTGGACTTGCCAGCACCGTTCTGGCCGACGATGCCGATCGCTTCACCCGCCTCGATATTGAAGCTGATGTGCTTGAGTACCCAGTGTTCCTGGCTCGCGCTAACCGGCAGATAGAACCAGCGCGCCAGGCGCTGCCATTCCGAACGATAGGTGCGGTAGGCCTTGCCTACGTTGGTGACTGCAAGAAGGGTCATAGCGAGTCCACCATTTCTGCGGATGCCCGGCGGAACAGGAACAGCCCCAGCAGCATCAGGCCGACGGCAATCAGGAATGTCACGCCGATCTGCTGAAGATCAGGCGAAACTTTGTAGACCAGCACATTGTGGTAGGCGGTGACGATGGGATACATCGGGTTGATGTCCAGCGTGCCTTTCAGGTAGTCGGGCACGATGTTGACCGAATAGACGATGGGCGTGAACCAGAACCACACCTGCAAGATGATCGGAACCACTTGCCCGATGTCGCGCAGGAACACGTTCAATACGCCCAGCACCAGACCAATACCAACGGCCAGTGCCACCACGGCAAACGTCAGGGGGATGAGCCAGAACATCTGGATATTGGGCGAATGCCCCAACACCGCGAAGATGATCAGCACTGCGCCAAACAGCAGCAGGTTGTTCAGCAGGCACGAGCCCACCACGATCACCGGCAACGCAATACGCGGAAAGCGCATCTTCTTCATCAGGTTGCCCTGCTCGATGAACACCGTCAGGCAGCGCCCGACGATTTCCGCGAACAGGTTCCAGGCCAGGATGCCGGCAATCAGATACAGCGCGTAGGCGTACTTGTTGTCGATGCCCGGCAAGCGCGCACCGAGCACGTTCGACAGGATGAGCGCGTAGATAGCGACCTGGGCCAGAGGATGAATGATCATCCAGAGGCCACCGAGCTTGCTGCGCGCAAAGCGCGCAACGAACTCGTTCTTGATGGAGGTGACGATGAAGCCTCTGTAGTCCCAGATGCCTCTTAACATGCCAAACATAATTATCCTTTGATCAAACGCTCAATCTCAGCGACACGCTGAGCCACCAATTCTTCGCTGCCGCGGCTTTCCACGTTCAGGCGCAGCAATGGCTCGGTGTTCGAACCCCGCAGGCTGAAACGCCAGTCGGCGAACTCGACGCTGATGCCGTCGGTGCGGTCGACGCTGGGGTTCTGGGTGGTGTAGAACGCCAGGATCTTCTCGATCGAACCTTTCACGTCGGCGACTTCGTAGTTGATCTCGCCGCTGCACGGGAACGCGGCGATGCGCTCGTCCACCAGTTGGGCCAGGGTCTTGCCGGTGACGCTCATCAGCTCGGCGACCAGCAGCCACGGGATATTACCGCTGTCGCAGTAGGCGAAGTCGCGGAAATAATGGTGGGCGCTCATCTCGCCGCCGTACACGGCGTCTTCGGCGCGCATGCGCTCCTTGATGAAGGCGTGGCCGGTCTTGCTCTGGATGGCAACGCCGCCGGCGGCCTCGACCTGTTCGATGGTATTCCAGGTCAGGCGCGGGTCGTGGATGATCTTGCTGCCGGGGTGCTTCTTCAGCAGCATTTCAGCCAACAGACCGACCAGGTAATAGCCCTCGATGAAGCGGCCCTTGTCGTCGAAGAAGAAGCAGCGGTCGAAGTCGCCGTCCCAGGCGATGCCCATGTCGGCGCCGTTATCCAGCAAGGCCTTGCGGGTCAGCTCGCGGTTTTCCGGCAACAGCGGGTTGGGCACGCCGTTGGGGAAGTTGCCGTCCGGCTCGCCGTTGATGACGATCAATTCCAGCGGCAGCTTGGCCTTGAGCAATTCGATGGTCGGGCCCACGGCGCCGTTGCCCGGGTCAGCCAGGACCTTGAGGGGCTTGAGCGAGTTGACGTCGATGTAGGTCAGCAGATGCTCGATGTAGGCGCTCTTGTCGAACACTTCGCGAACGTGGCCTGCAGTGGCCGCCTTGTCGTCGAAGTTACCGGCTTCCACGCGGGCGCGAATGGCGTCGAGGCCAGTGTCGCCGCTGATCGGCTTGGAATGCTCGCGCACCAGTTTCATGCCGTTGTAACCCTTGGGGTTATGGCTGGCGGTGATCATGATGCCGCCATCGGCCTTGAGGTGGCTGGTGGCGAAATAGACTTCTTCGGTGCCGCACAGGCCCAGGTCGAGTACATCGGCGCCCGCCTCGGTGAGGCCCTTGATCAGGGCAGCGGCCAGGCCTGGGCTTTCCAGGCGCATGTCGCGGCCGACCACATAGGCCTTGCCATGCAGCTCGGACACCAGCGCACGACCGATACGGTAGGCGATGTCGTCATTGAGGTCGGCGGGAACCTGGCCGCGGATGTCGTAGGCCTTGAAGCAACGGGTCTGGAGAGGGGGATACATGGCAATCGCTCGCTCTATGTGGCCGACGCGCAATCGGTGCGGACGTCGGTAGATTGGACGGTCGCTGACGAACGACCAGCACGATTCGGCCCCTGCGCATGTTTTTCGAACACGGGCAGAGGCCGAGGCGGAAGATGTCGGTCAGGCCTTGTCAACGCGGCCGTAGACGTCTTCGAAACGGACGATGTCGTCCTCACCGAGGTAGTCGCCGCTCTGCACTTCGATCAGGACCAGATCGATCACGCCCGGGTTTTTCAGGCGATGCTGGTGGCCGGCGCGAATGAAGGTCGACTCGTTGGTGTTGAGCATCAGCTCGCGATCGTCGTTGACCACGACGGCCATGCCGCTGACCACGATCCAGTGTTCGCTGCGGTGGTGGTGCATCTGCAGCGACAGCGACGCCTGTGGCTTGACCACGATGCGCTTGATCTTGAAGCGCTCGCCCTCTTCCAGGGTGGTGTAGGTACCCCATGGACGGTGCACGGTGCGGTGCAGCTTGTGCAGGTGGTGACCATTGGCCTTGAGCTGGCCGACGATGTGCTTGACGTCCTGGCAGTGATCCTTGTGGCTGATCATCAGCGCGTCTGGGGTGTCGATCACCAGCAGGTCTTCGACGCCGACCAGCGCGGTCAGGCGGTCTTCGCTGTGGACGAAGTTGTTGCGGGCATTGTGCGACAGCACTTCGCCTTCGAAACGATTGCCCTGTGCGTCGGCGTCAGTCAGTTCGCTGACCGCGTTCCACGAGCCGATGTCGCTCCAGCCGATGTCGCACGGCACGGTGGCTACTTTGTCCGAGCGCTCCATCAGCGCGTAGTCGACCGAGATGTCCGGCACCTGGGCAAACGCATCGGCGTCCAGCGCCAGGCAGCGATAGTTCGGCGCTTCGCTCAGACGCGAGGCTTCCTTGACGGCCACGGCGGCGGCCAGCACGTTCGGCGCATGTTTCTTCAGTTCTTCGAGGACGGTGCCGACCTTGAAGCAGAACATGCCCGAGTTCCAGAAGTAGTTGCCGGCGGCGACGTAGCCCTTGGCAGTTTCCAGGTCTGGCTTCTCGACGAAACGGTCGACTTTCAAGGTGCCGTCCAGGCCGGTGCCGACGCCAGCTTCGATGTAGCCGAAGCCGGTTTCAGGGTACTGCGGCTGAATGCCGAAGGTGACCAGCCAGCCGTCGGCCGACAGTTTCACAGCCTTGGCGACAGCGGCGGAAAAGGCGTCTTCGTTCTGAATCAGGTGGTCGGCGGCCAGGACCAGCATGTGGGCATCGGGGCCGTGGGAATCATTGAGTTGCAATGCGGCCATGGCGACGGCAGCTGCGGTGTTGCGGCCGAAAGGCTCGAGGATGAAGCCCTGGGCGTGGCCAGTCTTGTTGACGGTACGGTATTCGTCTTCGGTCTTGAACAGCAGTTCGCGGTTGGTGACGGTCAGCACTTCGGACACGCCTTCGAGCTTGGCGGCGCGCAGGAAGGTTTTTTGAATCAGGTTCTGGCCGTCGGGCAGCGCCATGAATGGCTTGGGATGGGCCTCGCGGGACACGGGCCACAACCGGCTGCCAACGCCGCCGGAAAGAATAACGGGGATCAGGTTCATGCGTATTGGATCCTTTGTTTGCCGGTGTAGCGGCACTGTGAAATCGATCTGTAGACCGTCTGTACATGGGGTAGATCACCCCTGCGCATCGAAGATCTGGCGGCTCCCTGCGCCGCAGACAACATATACGTCAAACCCCTAAAACCGCTCGCTGCTGATGAGTCAAGGAAGTGGCGGCTAGAATATCAGGAAATCCGGGGCCAAGCGCAAATCGTTCGCGCTTGGACAGCTGACCTGGCACGGTAGTTCAGCGACCCTCACTTGGCGCTGATTTCAGCCAGCATGCGTCTCACGCCCAGTTCCCAATGGGGCAGCTCCAGACCGAAACGCTCGGTCAGTTTGCTGGTATCGAGCCGCGAGTTCAGTGGACGTCGGGCGGGCGTTGGGTAGGCGCTGGTGGGAATGGCTTCGACCGTCTCCACGGCCAGCTTGGTGCCCTGGCTGCGAGCGTTCTCGATGACCAGCTTGGCGAACGCATGCCAGGACGTTTCGCCACTGGCCGCCAGGTGATAGGTGCCTGCCAAGTCGGGTTGAGCGAGCGCCTTGGGAATTGCATGAGCCACGACATCGGCCAGCAACTCGGCGCCGGTGGGTGCGCCGATTTGGTCACTGATGACGCTGAGACTCTTGCGATCCTTGGCCAGGCGCAGCATGGTCTTGGCGAAATTGTTGCCCCGCGGGGCATAGACCCAACTGGTGCGGAAGATCAGGTGCTTGCAGCCGGAGTGGCGAATGGCTTCCTCGCCGGCCAGCTTGCTGGCACCGTAATAGTTGACCGGCGCCGTGGTGTCGCTTTCGCGCCAAGGCTGGTCGCCGCTGCCATCGAACACGTAGTCGGTGGAGTAATGCACCAGCCAGGCGTCCAGGCCCAGCGCTTCACGGGCGAGCACGGCGCTGGCTTGATGGTTGATCAAGTCAGCGGCTTGTTTCTCACTTTCGGCCTTGTCCACGGCGGTATAAGCGGCGGCGTTGACGATCACGTTCGGCGCGATGCGTCGGACCGTTTCAGCCAGCCCGTCGAGTGCCGCCAGGTCTCCGCAGAGGCCGGCTTCATCGATGTTCCTGCCCAGCGCCACAACCTTGCCCAGCGGCGCCAACGCACGCTGCAGCTCCCAACCCACCTGACCGTTCTTACCCAGGAGCAATATTTTCACAGTTCACGCCCTTGATAATTCGTATCGATCCATTGCTGGTAGGCGCCGCTCTTCACGCGGCTCACCCATTCGGGATTATCCAGATACCACTGCACGGTCTTGCGGATACCGGACTCGAACGTTTCTACCGGCGTCCAGCCCAGCTCGCGCTGGATCTTGCTGGCGTCGATGGCGTAGCGAACGTCATGGCCGGGACGGTCTTGTACATGGGTGATCAATTGCGCATGCGGACGATGGGGTGACTGCGGGCAGAGCTCGTCGAGCAAGGCGCAGACCGTGTGCACGACTTCGATGTTCTGTTTCTCATTATGACCGCCGATGTTGTAGGTCTCCCCTACTTCACCTTCGGTCACCACTTGATACAGAGCCCGTGCGTGGTCTTCGACATAAAGCCAGTCGCGAATTTGATTACCTTTGCCATAAATGGGCAGCGCCTTGCCTTCCAGGGCATTGAGGATGATCAGCGGAATGAGTTTTTCCGGGAAATGGCACGGCCCATAGTTGTTCGAACAGTTGGTGACCAGCGTCGGCAACCCGTAGGTGCGCTGCCAGGCGCGGACCAGGTGATCGGAGCTGGCCTTGCTCGCCGAGTATGGCGAGCTCGGCTGGTACGGCGTGGTTTCGGTGAACAGGTCTTCGGGCCCTTCCAGGTCGCCATAGACTTCATCGGTGGAGATGTGGTGGAAGCGAAACGCTGCCTGCTGTTCGGCATCGAGCTGCGACCAGTACTGGCGCGCGGCTTCGAGCAGTGTGTAGGTACCGATGACGTTGGTTTCGACGAAAGCCGCAGGGCCGGTGATCGAGCGATCGACATGGGATTCGGCGGCCAGGTGCATGACCCGGTCGGGCCGATGCTCGGCGAACACCCGGTCCATTTGTGCCCGGTCGCAGATGTCGACGTGCTCGAAGGCGTAGCGCGGTGTGCGCTCGCTGCCCATGAGGGAATCCAGATTGCCGGCGTAGGTCAGTTTATCGACATTGACCACCGCGTCGTCGGTATTCGCCAGGATATGGCGAATGACTGCCGAGCCAATGAAGCCTGCACCACCGGTTACAAGGATTTTCACGTTAAACAACACCATCAAGTGGAGGAAAGGACGCGCTGCATCGATTCAGGACGCGTCTGTCGTAGGCGAACCCGCGCGAAGCCAGATGATACCAAACCACCCAGGGCGTGTCCGCACGGGACATGCAGGCCGCCAGCCAGGTCTGTAACGTGGCTTGAACAGACTGGCGAAAAAGATGTTACTGGAGGTAACTAGCACAGCTCGGAATGAACGTTTCAGCTTCGCAGTCGGATTTCGCGAGGCTATTGACAACGTCCTCCGCGCTTTCGTGAATCTCAGTTCCGTTCAGCTGACGAAAGGTACATCCCGCGCCTGGATAGGCGAGCTTACAGAAACGGTTATAGTGCCGGCCTCGCACAAGGAGCGACGGATATGAAAGTGTTGGCAGGTATGGCTTTGGCGGCGTTGCTGGCGGGTTGCGGCACCATCAATACGGTATTTCGCGACGACGTGGTGACCAGTGACAACCTCAAGGAGGCGGAATCGTTTTGCGGCGCCGTGCCTCGGGTTTACAGCGGTGTGGTCTATAACTTCTGCCTGCTCAATGGCAAGGAACCTAGGCCTGGTCGAATCAGCACCGGGCCGCAGATGGGTTTCGTGGCGGTGGACATGGCCATCTCGGCCTTCACCGATACGCTGATGCTGCCTTATACGCTGTACCGGCAGCACAACGATGGCAGCATCGAGGTGGTAGGCGGCTGACTGTGATTCTGGCGAGGGTTAGGGATTGAGGAAGCCGTCGAGGCAGGTGACGCAGGCACCGGTGACCTTGATCGACTGGTCGGTGATCGACAGCTGCAGCTTGCCGGCGCGACCCAGCGCGGCGCCTTGGGCGACCCGCAGTTGCGAGCCCAGCGAAGAGGTCTGGCCGGTGGCACGGATGAAGGCAGCGACCGCCCCGCTGCCGCTGCCACAGGCGGCGTCTTCGGTGATGCCGCAGGTGGGCGCGAACGTGCGAACTTCGATGTGCTCGTTGCTCCCCTCAGGGTGCGGACCGAAGATCACCACACCGGTGGTGCTGGTGCGGTGATCGTTGATGGCCATGCGCGCCAGGTCGGGTATCACCGCCAGCACGGTTTGCGCATCGCGCAGTTGCACCACCAGCCATCGCGGGCCAACGGTCACGAAGCACGGCCGACGGTCGCGCACTACGCTTACGCCGAGCACGGCCTGCAACTCGCGATGGTCGCTGTCGTTGACCGGCTGGATCGTTGCCGGTGGCAGTTCGAAGGTGATCAGTTGCGAGCCGTCGGGGCCACGTGCGATGTCGACATCGATCAGGCCTGCAATGCATTCCTGCACCAGCTTGCCGTTGCGAGGCTCTATGAGTCCGGCTTCGATCAGTGCGTGGGCGCTGCCGATGGTGGCATGGCCGGCGAACGGCAGCTCGGAGTTGGGCGTGAAGATGCGCAGCCGGTAGTCGGCGTCGGGATGCGTGGCGGGAAGTACGAAGGTGGTTTCGGAGAGGTTGTTCCAGTGGGCGATCTGCTGCATCTGCTCGCGCGTCAGGCTTTCGGCCTGGAGGACGACTGCCAGTGGGTTGCCCTTGAATCGTTGGGTCGTGAAGACGTCGACTTGCTTGAACGCTAAGCGATGCATGGTCGGCCCTGGCGATGAATGAGTGAAAGCAGTGACGCTGGGATTTTTGTAGCAGCGGCGCGAGCCGCGTCCGGCGGCACCGCGTTTGTCCAGACCCGCCGCATGTACCGCCGACGCGGCTTGCGCCGCTGCTACAGGGATCGTGGGAGCCCGGTGATGACGCGTTCCGATTCACCGAGTGTGCAGCCGATGCGGCTTGCGCCGCTGCTACGGGGGCTATGGTAACCGGTTACAAGGTGATTGGTCTGCGGCCAGAGAAAGAATGGGCCAGGGTACCGCCGTCTACCAACTCCAATTCGCCACCTAATGGAACACCGTGGGCGATGCGTGACGCGACCAGGCCTTTTTTAGCCAACAGCTGCGCGATGTAGTGAGCAGTGGCTTCGCCTTCGACAGTCGGGTTGGTGGCCAGAATGACTTCGGCGAAGGTGCCCTGCTCGTCTATACGTGCCATCAGTTGCGGAATACCGATCGCTTCCGGCCCGAGCCCATCCAAAGGCGACAGATGCCCCTTGAGCACGAAGTAGCGACCGCGGTAACCCGTTTGCTCTACAGCATAGACGTCCATCGGCCCTTCCACCACGCACAGCAGCGTGTCGTCGCGCCGGGGGTCGGCGCATTGCGGGCAGAGTTCTTCTTCGGTAAGGGTACGGCACTGGCGGCAATGGCCGACGCCTTCCATGGCCTGACTCAGCGCCTGGGCCAGGCGACTGCCGCCGCTGCGGTCGCGCTCAAGCAGCTGCAAAGCCATGCGCTGGGCGGATTTCTGACCGACACCGGGCAAGGTGCGCAGACTATCGATCAGTTGACGGATCAGTGGGCTGAAGCTCATGGAGGGCGGCCTGAGGTGACGACGAGACGCGGTTTATACCCGCGCCTCTGAACCACGTCAAATGATCAGACGTCGGAGACCTTGACCACCAGCTTGCCGAAGTTATGCCCCTGCAGCAGGCCAATGAAGGCCTCCGGTGCGCGCTCCAGGCCGTCGACCACGTCTTCGCGGAATTTGATTTTGCCGTCACGGACCCATGGCACCATGGCCGAGAAGAATTCGGCATGGCGATCGCCGAAGTCGTCGAACACGATGAAGCCCTGCATGCGAATGCGCTTGGTGAGCAGCATGCGCGGCAGCAGCGCGAAGCGATCCGGGCCTTCGGGCAGGTCGGTGGCGTTGTAACCGGCGATCAGGCCGCACACCGGAATGCGCGCGCGGGCGTTGAGCAGCGGCATGACGGCGTCGAAGACTTTGCCGCCGACGTTTTCGAAGTAGATGTCGATGCCTTTGTCGCAGGCCTTGGCCAGGTCATCGGCGAAGGTGTCGCTCTTGTGGTCGACGCAGGCGTCGAAGCCCAGCTCTTCAACGACGTAGCGGCATTTTTCCGGACCACCAGCGATACCAACGACCTTGAGGCCTTTGATCTTGCCGACCTGCCCTACTACCGAGCCGACAGCGCCGGAAGCCGCGGCGACCACGAGGGTTTCGCCTTCCTTGGGCTGACCGATATGGGTCAGGCCCATGTAGGCGGTCATGCCGGGCATGCCCAGCACGCCGAGCGCCATGGATGGGGTGGGGATGCCAGCGGGCAGCGGCGTGAGGTTGCTGCCATCGGAAATACAGTGGGTTTGCCAGCCGGTCATGCCGACGACCAGATCGCCTTCACGGAATTTGGGGTGTTTGGACGTTTCCACACGACTGACGGTGCCGCCGGTCATGACTTCGTCGATCTCAACCGGGGCAGCGTAGGACGGCGCGTCACTCATCCGGCCACGCATGTAGGGGTCCAGAGACAGATACAGGGTGCGCAGCAGGACTTGGCCGTTCTCGAGATCCGGCAAGGCTTCGCGCTCCAGGCGGAAATTCTCCGGCGTGGGTGCACCGGTTGGGCGGGAAGCGAGGACGAAGCGCTGGCTGAGGGTCAGGTCTTGGGACATTGCGGGGTATTCCTTGAGCAAGTGGCTATAGGAAAAGGACAGCGAGGGGTGGCGGGATGTTCAAACGGGTCATGGCTGGATGGCAAGTTACGGTGGTTGTGGGTGAGTAGATTGTGTGAGGCAGGTGAGTTGTGGAAGCAGGTGAATTGTGGGAGCAGATGAATTTTGGAAGCAGATGAATTGTGGAAGCAGATGAACTGTGGGAGCAAATGAACTGTGGGAGCAGATGAATTGTGGGAGCAAATGAACTGTGGGAGCAGATGAATTGTGGGAGCAGATGAATTGTGGGAGCAGATGAATTGTGGAAGCAGATGAACTGTGGGAGCAGATGAATTGTGGAAGCAGATGAACTGTGGGAGCAGATGAATTGTGGGAGCGGGCTCTGCCCGCGAAGCGAACGCCGCGGTATGCCTGCTAAACCTCGGCGCGGCCTTCGCGGGCAGAGCCCGCTCCCACAGGGATCGCGCTGCCTGTGAAGCAGCGGCGCGAGCCGCGAGCCCCACATTGACCCGGATACAAAAATGCCAGGCTTGGCGCCTGGCATTTTGTTTTAGAACGGCATCTTGAAGCCTGGCGGTAATTGCATACCGGAAGTCATGCCGGACATCTTGTCCTGGCTGTTCGCCTCGATCTTGCGCACGGCGTCGTTGACGGCGGCAGCGATGAGATCTTCCAGCACGTCCTTGTCTTCCTGCATCAGGCTGTCGTCCAGGCTGACGCGTTTGACGTCATGGCGGCCGGTCATCACCACGCTCACCAGGCCTGCGCCCGATTGGCCAGTGACTTCGGCCTTGGCCAGCTCTTCCTGCATCTGAGCCATTTTTTCCTGCATCTGCTGGGCCTGCTTCATCAGGCCGGCCATGCCACCTTTCATCATGGGGTTCACCTCAAAGGTCGATGGGTATGACCGCGCAGTGCCAGAAGCATCCTGCGCGGGTTCGGGTAGGTTGCTTAACGCGTTGGGCTGGCCACCGCTTCGACTGGTTCAATCGTATCGTTGCGAATGATGGCGCCGAACTGTTGCAGCATTTGTTGAATGTACGGGTCTTGCTGAATCGACTGCTCGGCATCGGCCTGGCGATTGGCACGCCAGCGCGCCGCGGCCTGGGCTGGCGTTTCCTGTTCCGGGCGGATCAGCTCGATGGTCAGGCTGATCGTGCGCTCGTGATACTGGTTCAGTGCATCGTTCAAGCGGCGCTGCTGGGTGCTGTTGAACAAGGCGCTGTGGGCCGGATCCAGGTGCAGGAGCCAGTCGTCACCTTCGACGGCGATCAACGTGCAGTTGGCGGCGATGCTGCCGGTCATGCCCGAGATCGGCAGTTTCGGAAACAGTTCGAGCCATTGCAGGGCCAGACCGGTGGCAGGCTGCGCGGCGGGCAGCACTTCGGGTTCGGCTTCGACCGGGGCTTCGTGAACGGTTTCGCTGGCCAGTTCGTCGAGGTAGCTGTAGGCGGCGCCATCGGTTTCGGGGGCGTAGTAGTCTTCGTCCAGCGGTGGCTCGTCGTCGCGCTCCATGCCGGCGGGGACGTAGTCGACTGGGTCGGTGTCGTCGGCGGACGGTGTTGCCTCGTTTTCCGGGGCATCGGGTACGGCGCTGGCGGGCGTGGGGGCCGGCATGGGCGTGAGCGCGGGCTGCTCGCCAACGACGTCGAGGATCGGCTCTGGCGCCGGAGCGGCGACGGGCGTCACAGGGTCGTTCCAAGGGAGGTCGATGGGTTCTGCGGTTGCCTGATGGACCGTGGTGATTTCTTCGCGGGCAGAGCCCGCTCCCACAGGGGGAGTCGCCGGTGCGACGCGGTCGTTCTGGTGGACCGTGGTGGGTTCTTCGCGGGCAGAGCCCGCTCCCACAGGGGGTGTCGCCGGGGCGACGCGGGCAGAGCCCGCTCCCACAGGGTCCGGGTCCATGGGGGCCACGCTTGGAGATTGTGGCTCCACAGGAGACGAGACTGCCACGGGTTGGGTGGAATCAACTGTGGCCTGGCTGATCCCCACTGTCTTTAGGGGTTGATCGGGCCCGTCGCTGGTGCCTGCCGGGCGGAACGCGAGCATGCGCAGCAGCACCATCTCGAAGCCGCCTCGCAGCTCCGGGGCCAAGGGCAGATCGCGGCGACCGATCAGGCCCATCTGGTAATAGAACTGCACATCTTCGGCCGGCAGCGCCTGGGCCAAGGCCAGCACGCGATCGCGATCACCCTGGCCATTGTCGACCGCTTCGGGCAGCGCCTGGGCGATGGCCACGCGGTGCAGCACGTTGAGCATTTCGGCCAGCACGCCATTCCAGTCGGGCCCCTGCTCTGCCAGATGGCGCACGGCTTCAAGCAGTGCACGAGCATCGCCATCGAGCAGTGCCTGCAACACGCCATACACCTGGCCATGGTCCAGGGTGCCGAGCATCGCTCGCACATCGGCTGCCAGCACCTTGCCTTCGCCGAACGCAATGGCCTGATCGGTCAGGCTCATGGCGTCCCGCATCGAGCCATCGGCCGCGCGGCCCAGCAACCACAGCGCATCGTCTTCGAACGGCACGTTCTCCACACCCAGCACATGGCTCAAGTGCTCGACCACGCGCTCTGGCGTCATGTTCTTCAGCGAGAACTGCAGGCAGCGCGACAGGATGGTCGCCGGCAACTTCTGCGGATCGGTGGTGGCGAGGATGAACTTGACGTAGGGCGGCGGCTCTTCCAGCGTCTTCAGCAGCGCGTTGAAGGAATGGCTGGACAGCATGTGCACTTCGTCGATCAGGTAGACCTTGAAGCGCCCGCGGCTGGGGGCGTACTGCACGTTGTCGAGCAGCTCGCGGGTGTCTTCGACCTTGGTGCGGCTGGCGGCGTCGATCTCGATCAGATCGACGAAACGGCCCTCGTCGATCTCGCGGCAGACCGAGCACTCACCACAGGGCGTGGACGTGATGCCCGTCTCGCAGTTGACGCATTTGGCGATGATCCGCGCGATGGTGGTCTTGCCCACGCCCCGGGTGCCGGTGAACAGGTAGGCGTGATGCAGCCGCTGGTTGTCCAGCGCATTGATCAATGCCTTGAGCACATGGGTCTGGCCGACCATTTCGCGGAACGAGCGCGGACGCCATTTACGTGCAAGAACCTGATAACTCATCGAAAACCGTCGCGACATGAAAGCGGAAGACCGCCAATGCTAATGGAGCAGGGCCAAAATTGCATCCGCGCCCTGCTCTATTGCTGCGTTGGCCTGTAAAAACGCAGGCGAAAGCTGGCGAAGACGATTGATCGCAGGAAACGAGGACAAGGATGGTAGTTCGAGAGGCGCATTGCGATGAACCCGTGCGACGACGAATTCGGAAATAGGTGGCAACCCTACCAGCCACACCCCGGCACACAATGTTCCCGCTGTGGCTGCTTCCTTCCGGATCTGACCAGGTCGCATGCAAGCATGCTCGGGTATCGTTGCAGACCTTATGGAATAAGGGTTTCAAGCCGATAAGGTTGCCAGATTTCTACCGTGCGGATGCATTGCACGGGCGCTCACGAACGAGAGGTGTGGCCAGCATTGTTCCACTTAGCTGTTCCACTTAGGTGTTCCACTCATGACCTACCTCGTACGTCGTCAATCGGTTTACTACCTGAATCTTCGATTGCCCAAGCACTTGTTTCCGCATCGCCACACACTCCGCGTAAGCCTCGGCTTGCGAGAGCGTAGGGCCGCACTATACCTAGCTGCCTCGCTTGCCCAGCAAGTCCACGCACATTTGAACGAGCACCCCCTAGCGGACCTCGCGACGCTCCAGGCGCTTTGTTACCAGTGGCGCGAGGCCTCACCTACCCCTTTGCTTCGGCACGTCTCTACGACGCCCATAGAGCGCAACACGTATCCCCGTCGCGATAGTCCATCTCTTGCCAACCTCACCAAACTATATATAGAAGAAGGGAAGCGCGGTAACACATGGCGGGAGGGCAGCATCGAAGAGGTGGAGCGTGCTTTATCTGATCTGCTCGAACTGATGGGTGACATGCCTGTAGCAAAGTTCGACGCTCATCAAGCCCGTCTGTTGAAAGAACGGCTAAGCCGATGTCCTCAATACTTTGGTCTGCGTCCTGAATTCAAAGGGCGAACGCTCAAAGAGGTGGTCGATTCCGCCGTCAGCTACAAAACCATCACTGCGGTGACTGTAAACAACAGGCTACGCAAGCTTTCGGCTTTCCTGAACTGGTGCAAAGCGAACAGCTACTTAGCGGAAAATCCTCTGGTAGGAATGAAGGTGATGGTCGGGTCTGCTAAGGAAGCGCGACTGTCTTTCGACAAGCATGACCTGGTAGCGCTGCTCGACAAAGCGTCCCTAGGAAAGGAAGCACTGAAGCACCCATGGCGTTATTGGCTGCCTTTTCTTGGCCGTGCGACTGGTGCACGCTTGGAGGAGCTGTGCCAACTGCGTGTAGATGACTTCATTGAGCAACAGGGTATCCAATGCATCCGCATTGACGACAGCCGTGAAGACCAGAAGCTCAAGAATGCTAGCAGCCGACGGATTCTCCCGCTGCACCCGGCACTAATCGAATTGGGGCTATTAAGTTACGTCGAGTCAACCAGAGCAACTGGCGCAGATCGCCTCTTCCACGACCTGGTAGCAGTTAGGGGCAAGCTAGGACATGCACCCTCGAAATGGTTCGGTCGCTACAAGCAGGGAATGGGGATCACCAACCCCAGAAAGACCTTCCACAGCTTCCGTCATACACTTATTGACGATCTACGAGATGCTGGGGTGCAGGATTCGTTGATCAAGCGAATAGTAGGACATGAGGACAGTGCGGTCACCTTCAGCATATACGGAAGCCGAAGCCCGTTGAAAGCCATGGCAGAGGCGCTGCACCACATCGCGCTGTGAGCGTTTGACATATAGTTCGGCAGACACTGCGTACGCCATCGGCAGGATGCTGGCGGAGGTAAAATTGGACCAATCCAGATTTGGATCGGTCTACCATGACGTAAAAATGAGCGGAGGAGCTGCTCCAAGATGGCTCACCGCAAGACGGAAAATCTACTCAGCGGATACAGCAGTCCACTCCGTACTGAATTTATTCCCCTTTGATCTGGACGACAGCGTAGCTAAACCTACTGGGTGGGCATGACGTGATCCACGGCGCTCCGGTGCCGAGCAAGGATGGATGGTGTGTAAAACTCTGCTTGCGCGGTAGCCGATGTACCTTCCCAACGCCCGTGTCGACGGCAGCACTGTTATTGTCCACGACTGGTAGGCCTAACCGAAGCCACCCTATGCTTTGACCCCAATGTCGACCTCGGTCTCAATACCTCCTCATGGACCCCTTTTCACACCTGCAGGACTTTGCAGAAAATTTCTCTTCACAGGGGTTGACAACAAAATCGCAGCATATACAATGCGCCCCATCACCAAGTCACCGGTGACCCACCAGGCCCGCATTGGCCACCTGCAATACCGACCTTCCTGCAGATCCGTAAAAAACCACGGATTGTTAGCACGAGGGATTTGTTGCGTCCGGCTTTCCAAAATCCGGAATTCGTAGCCCCAGTTTGAATCCACCTTTGAAACCGAGCAGTCTCCCTCCGGATAATCCACGTCCGCAGAATACACTGCAACATTCGAGTGAAATAAAATGATGACATAAGTCTATTGCTTTCACATACATGGCTGAGCACAGAGCCGTTGATATACCTCTACCAATACCAACTGCACTCAATACAGAACCTTAAGTTCCGGTAGCGCCCTCTCATGCCTGACAACTACGCAACAGCCAGATAACTACCCATGCCATAACAACTAACGTATTTAAGTAACGCACTCCTCCCTAAGATGCGTGCGAGAAACACAATACCAATAACGCCCAACCTCAACGCTAACAGTATAGCGATGGGCAACTATTACTATAAGATCGTGCACTACCAATATATGACAAACCCTATCGTTACCACCAGAGTTACCCAGAACCTCACTTCCAGTGCTATGACCGACGCAGTTGGCAATCTGTTCGCTCCTACGCTGCAAGGAAGCCGGACTCAAACCACGACCCTTCCTATGACCATGAGCAGCTTAGAGCTTTCCGCAATTACCGGAAAGCGCCACCCACACTTAATGCGCGACATCACCAAGATGCTGAACGCCCTAGGTGAGGTAAATGCATCCAAGTTTGGATCCATCTACCTAGACGCCTATAAACGTGAGAAACCTTGCTACAAACTGCCACGGCGAGAAGTAGACATCCTGCTCACTGGATATAGCGTGCCATTGCGTGCTTTGGTTATTGACCGGTGGCACCAAAAGGAAGCTCAGATCAATACCGCCTTGATTTCAGCATACACTGATCAAATAACCATGTTGACACTACAGGTTGAGAAGGACGCGGAAAAAGTGGCCCTTTACAATGGTCTGGCAGATACCACACAGCTTTTCGGCGTGGCTCAGGTTGCGAAGACTCTAGGCACTGGGGGCAGGCGGCTATTTGCCTACATGCGCGATCACAAGATCCTCTCATCTAAACGCTACCGTTTCAACGAGCCTTATCAGCACCATCAGGAAGCAGGACGCTTCCAAGTAAAATGGGGCAGCTACAAGAATAAGGCCACGGGTAATATCGAGCTCAAACCTACCACACACTTCACTGGCAAAGGTGTTATTTGGATCGGAGAGTTCATCACCAACCATGGCTTCAATGGCTTGTGATATCACTCCTGCTGATCATTGCGAACAGCAAACTGTCTGAGAGCGCTAAGTAACAAATGGGGACGTATGTCGGCCGGAGATAGTCATGCATCTGGACGCAGTACATCTGGACGAAAGCTGGTGCTAAAACGCTAGCTACCGTCTACCAACCCCCTTTGACTTATTCACCGACAGTCCAGAGAAGCTCAATTAACTCCCCCTCATGACCACAGTCAAACATCATTGCTTGAAGAGCTGATCGCACACGATGTCATGAACTGCCTATAAAGCCCACACGCAAGGATCACCATCATACGTACTGAAACCAACGAACCAAATCCTACTACCCTACGTACTCAACCAGAGAGAACGAAGGTTGCCCACGCAAGAACCGTACTGATAAAAGAGCGCGTGTACGACAAGGGCACTGGGGAATGTTATGGGACTTACATAAGAAGAACGTACAACCCCGAACCATTACAACCCGTTGAGTCCGCTCCTATAAAACCCACGAAAAACCATCAAACGATCAGTTCGAACAGCTTTCAACAATTTGAGAAGTCAGAGGTTCTACCACACCATCTTGCTCCAGTCATCGAACTCTTTCCTGAAGTATCAATGGACGTGGAGAGGTCAAGTTCGACGCCCGGCCCGAAGCCTCAAATAATCCATAACCCTCTAGCCAGCGCTCTTTCAATCTTGAGATTTGAGCAGAGAGTTACCCCATGGCTGGACGATATTACCTATGGCGCTATACACATGGGTCCTGGCGTCATAAATGGGAAGCAGAGTGTGGCCGCTTCTGATGTGCAACGGTTGCTTCGCCTGCCAATCATATCAACAGCATCCGCAGCGAGTTGTTTGCTAAATCACCATCTGCAGCCAATGTCTGTCCGCCAGGTAGAGCGAGCAGTTCAAGCAGCAAGAATAGCACTGCGCGGTATCGCACTATACATAGAACGACATCCGAGCATTCTCGAATCTATAGATATGAGTATTGACTTCAGCCCTCTCTGGAGGTCGGACGAAAATTCCGAGCAGCTCCCCTGCAACGAACACCCCATGAGGCAGCAGGCTTTAGAGATGATTCGGTCGAAGGTTGCGGTCAAGACCATTGCAAAACGGTTGAGCATCTCCAAGAACACCGTAAAAAGCTGGATGCCGGAACGTCACAAGCAATCAGCAACAATAGGCAAGACTGGGGGGGGTCAGTGAACGCTGAATAGCGACAGATAATAGAGTGAAACTCGACATGCATGCATGGCGGGTGAACGACCGCCAAAGCGTAGCTTTGAGATTACAAATTTTTACAGTATTATCTTATGGCGTACCGCCACGACGTAACGGCCTGTGCCGAAAGGCAGAATGACAACCTATTAGGCTGAGATAAGAAGAGGGCACCACAGCCCTCCTCGCTGTTGATCTCAACTGTATACAGTAACCTCTGCAGTGATTACTCATGACGGTACGTCACATGTATCCTGTAGCATTACGATCAAAAGCATGTGGGGCTTTCTGCCCTGCCCCACTGTAATAGCCGGTGCCGCTAGGCACGACTCACCACTTCAAGAACATGACAGTGACATAGTCATAGCGGATGAACATGTGCTGAAGGCACGATCTACCACTGCACAATTCAAAGCAAGAGCAGGAGGGGACGCCCCCTCCCTTCCTCCTGTATAACTTGTACAGCAACCAATCGTGCCTGCGAGCATAGGTTTGGCGATGCAACGATTAGCTAGGAGAAGAATCTGTGACGCTGCCGTCACTGATAACTAACTGTGCCATAGGCACGAGCTTAACTCTATAACGGTAAGGGGAGAGATGGGCAGCAAAGCCCCTCCCCGCCTTTGATCTGGATCTTAACTGCAAATGGATATCTTGTGGCTTTGGCCACGGCTAGCCAACACAATAGGGTAAGGTATGACTATAGTCATCAGCGCCTAGCTGGATGAGTTCATTTTATAAATTCAAAGCAACATAGGGAGGGGCCTGCCCACCCTCCCCTTGGCTATGTACAGATGTTCAATGTGCCCACAGGCACGGGCAGTAAGCACTGAGAAGTCGATTATGCGTGACGAAGTTCGTCACAGAATACCAGACAGATAAGAAATATGTTTTCTATGACCTTGCCACGTTCCGCTTGTCACTGCTGCTTTGAGGTAGAGGTTATTGTACCCAGCCCGGAGCAAGACATCTGTCCCTTCCATACTTACCAACCGATGCAGAGAGATTAAGCAGTTATATTTAAGTTAACCAAAATGCCATGGCTCAGTCCATCGCAGGAAATTAGTTTGGCATCATGTAAGCATATGCTGCTTACCTTTGGGAACTTAACCATGCCTGTGATCAACCTACGCGATTCACAGGGCAGGTGCTCCCATCGAACAGAATTAGCTATACAGCGACCGTTGGCTCACGCGGTGACCCTTTAACTTCTTGCTGCTGGTCCATTGCGGGACGATCCTTTTGGTTTTGCTTGCCTTCGGCAGTTAGGGCTGGTCTGACTATGGTTCCAGACGGAGCAGGGATGATCATGACGAAAGGTTCGTTCTGATCGTCGACAAGTGCCCACTTACTCCCTTCAGCATCAAACGGCACAAGCTGGATCTTCGCACCGTAGAATTTGCCCCCGGGTCGGGTTGTTGACCACATCCTGGATGCGTCAGCGACGGCTTCAGCCACCCGCTCTGGTGTAATTTCACCTTCAATCTTCAATTTCATGCTGCGAGTTCCTCAGTGTCTGATAACTGATGCTGTTTGCCTTTTCCAAGCCCTGTCTCTGCATCGAACCTATCGATACGAAGAGGTGCTGTGGCGGGACAGCCCTCCCTTTTGCTAGTCGATCACTGCACTTGCCGACGGTCGTAGCCCTTCGAAGTCATGCATGCCAGGTAGACCTGCTGTTGCTTGGACTTGATATTGGCACCCTCCATGATCGTGCCTCTGTATTCCCAGTCCGCCATCTGCACGCTGGATGTCTGGACTCCACAAGCTGCGTCGTCTTGGGAGAACTCTCGTTGCGTGCTGCCATCCTTGAAGAACTGGTACCGGGGCTGAGCACAACCAGCCAGGAAAAGCACAACACCTGCCATCACCAAACCCTTCGATCTTACCTTCACATGTATCGCTCCTATGCCTAACGCCCGCTCTATCAGCGGTTCGATGGTCCTGGAGGTATGCTTAGCTTCACCGTCCAGATGAAGCAATGGTGACATGACGGACGATAAATTCATAGTATACTGTGAAGACGTAACCATCCTGCCCGCCGACAGTGCACCCTCACGTAGAGGGTGTTCGGTTTGGATGAAGGGTTGGCATTTGGCAAGGTCCTCCGCGATCAGCGGAAACGAGCAGGCCTGACGCAAGAGAACCTGGCGCTTGAAGCTGGTATCCAACGTAACTATGTCAGTCTGATCGAAAGAGGAGTACATCAACCTACCCTCGCGATGATTTTCAAGCTAGCGGCCGCACTGAAATGTGCACCATCCGCCCTTGTGGCTGATGTGGAAGCCCTTGTGACCAAGCCATTGGCTGATGTGAGCTTAGACTCGCCCCACATGCTGAGATAGCCCGTTGTCGGCTAGAGTTGAGTCTTATCAGGCGAGCACTGGAACCACTGAAGCGCAATCTCCCCCAGCGAAATCGTATAGGGAATACTCTTGGCTAGAGAAAGAAATGGACCAGCAGACGCAGAAAGTGGAGATGAAGCAATTCCCATCTGGGCATTAGAAGATCTCTATCCCGATGTGGATGATCTGCTCAGTCCATCATTGGTCAATGTAGCCTCATCTTCTGATGTCCTCATTGTCTTGGACACGAACGTCCTTCTCCTCCCGTTCAAGGTAGGCAGCAGAGAATTCGGCGAGATCAAGACCGCCTTGACCAAGCTCGCAGACGAAGATCGCTTGCGGGTACCTGCCCGAGTCATCCGTGAGTATTTGAAGAATCGAGATACCCATCTAGCGAACCTTATAAAAACGGTACAGGACAAAGCCAGCACTCTTCCGAGCGTTAGTGGTCATCTTCCTCAGTTTTTCAAAGACATGGAGGGCGGTGATTTGGCGTTTGACGCCGATATTAATCTGCACAACGCCAGCCGGGATTACTCAAAGGCTCTCCAGCCCTTGATTGATCGGATGAAAGCCTGGAGAGGTGACGATCCCGTTACTATGGCGTACAAAAAAATCTTTGGTGCGAACGTAGTGGTTGACTACAACGCTTGTAGAACCGAGGTCGCACGGATATGGAAAAGTAGGCTAGAAAACAAAACTCCACCAGGCTACAAGGACTCGAACAAGCCGGATAAGGGCATCGGCGACTTCCTGATCTGGCTCACCATCCTAGACATTGGTAAAGCCAGTGAGAGAGACATTATATTCGTAACCGGCGAAGAAAAAGCTGACTGGTTCGTACGCTCAGGTAATGAAGGCGTATACCCTCGACCAGAGCTAATAGACGAGTATCGCCGGAATACGAAGGGCAAAAATATAAGACTGATGAAGCTAGCCGACTTGCTTAGAGAGGTCGGTGCTCCAGAAGAAGTTGTGGAGGACGTGAGGGGAGCAGAAGCGCTCGACGTCATAGATCCTAGCTACTCTGGCGGGGATGATGATTTCCATTTCTTTGACTATTCGACCAATAATGGAGAACTCGTAATCCGCTCGAATGTTTCCACATTTCATTTGGCCTTCAGCAAAGCAAGCGACAGCTGCATTCACGTTTATGCCAGGGGTGATTCGCGAGTAGCGCGATGCAAAAACGTTGCTGAGAATGTGGTCGTAGATTTCAACCAGTTCGACAGTACATCGCGTGTCTACACGGTACATACAGGAGAGGTCTTCCTGGTCAGAAATTCAGATGGCAACACGCTGGCAGCTCGCATAGAAAGCATTGCTGACGATACACGTGGAGCTCCAAATGATCATGTGGCGTTCACCTCCCGGATTTTTCGTCTTGGCCAGAGGATTGTCTGCCCCTGAGCGATGAATTGATGCTCTCTTAGTCCCTATCTACATGGATGACTGCGACATCAGCCAAGCTAATCTCTTCTTAGTAAGCTTATGGCGTAGTGGTTATTTGGCATTGCAGCCCTGCGTCAGCATTTGTCATTGCCTGAATTTTCAACCCTGTAGAATCTGATGTATCCGTACTCAGAAACCTTGCTTGCGGTGCCAGCCCCTCATTGCCGCTATCACTCCCGCAACTACGGTTCAGCCAAATCACCCGATGTGAAAAGCATCGGTAGCGTGGCCCTGGCCAATTTGCGTCCTCTAGCAAGCGGGTGAACCTATCAAAAGACTAGAGTCTAACGAATCCGTCCCTTAATGGACGCAAACCGGATGAAAAACGCGGTCTCTGGCTCGCCCGGAAGGAAAATACGAAAAAGAGAAACATAAAGTTTTATGGTTCAGCGGCTTGCACTCATGCCGTCACAACGATTTGCTCAGCCAACGAGTTACTGAGAAACAGCATCGCTACGTAGACGGCTGAGCCTTAACCAAATTACTTCTTCTGCTTGCTAAGTGCTTCACGTAATGAAAGTTGGTAAAACCGGGCTGCTTGACTTTTCAAGGATAGCGAGGATTGCTCCTGCATATAAGATGGTGAGCGTTGGAGTATGGCGTCAACATAGCCGTTCCATTTGAGATAAGTTTCATCAGCCGCCGATCTTAGAGATTCAGGCGAAGATGATTTAATATACTCCTTATAGTAGTAATCTCTCACAACATCGCCAGCAGTAGCTACGCACTGCACTAATCGCTCACTTGCCTTAGTGGCAAAACTACTACCGAGTTCTAGCTTTAGACTGTTTCGTTGCAAATCGCACATGTTAAGACTGTGCTCTATTAAGGAAACCATGCTCTCAGACGGATCTGAGGAATTCCAGCTAGGCTTGATACTCTCTTTGAGCTGATCCGCGTACGACAGTTTCGAATACGCGATTTGACGATCAATATCGGCTTGAGATTCTCCTCTCTGCCTCATCTTGCTAATCATCTCATCCTGCACTTCTTGTTGAATCTGATCGGCAGTTTTTGGCACGTAAGCTGGGGTACAACCTATAAGAAGAGCAAAGGTCGATACAGCTAAAATCCATTTTAATCTCATAACACTTTTCCTTGAAGAGGCAGATGTTCCTAGTGGCGATGCTACATCATGGCAAGCAGGATTGCATTAAAGATGCTCGCTATCGGTTGAAATGATTTTCCGTAGCTTTCAACTACCCCAGATTTTCAAAATCGCCTCTTGCATTGGTCGAACCTTGGTCGCGAATCGCTGGCGATAATATCTGAGGGGCACCCTGGGCAAATCGGCAAATTGCTGCTCTGTGTGGGTCGAGGTTAAGGCCGGTAAAGACCCCGCAGGAGCCTCTGTGGGTCGGATTTTCGAATATCTACTGGGTACCAAGGCCGCCTGTAGAGCGTCGCTGTAAACGCCTCCTAGGGGCTTACATGGCCATCGCGCAAGCCCGTTACTTTAACCCTAGACGCGTGATTGCGTCCTCTGCTCCATGCAATGCTTTGCCTGTACGGCTTAGCGGAAGCTCAGAGGCGGGTTCTTCTTGATATGCAAGCCCAGCCGCTGCATCACGCGCATTACAGCGGTAGGCGACCATTGGCCACCACGGGCAGTAGGTATGGCACGGGCAACCAGGCAATCGGCTACAGCTTGATAGCTGGTTGCTCCCTTGAAGATGCAGTTCTCGATAGCATCCCCCAGTACTGCCGCACGGGCGTCTGCCTGCTGGCGTTGTGTGTCTTGGCCCTTGCCCCTGTTCAACATGCTACGGCCCTTTCTGAGCTTATCCTCTCGGTTGGCTAGGCTGTGTAGCGCATCGATGTCACCAGCTTCTGCACGAGCGTCCAGTGATGCCAGAGCAGCCTTGGTACGTTGGCTGATGAAGTGGCGTTCTTGCTCCGCCAGTACTGCGTATAGGTGCAGCTCTACGGTGGACGCGTTGGGCATGGTCGCCACCTTGAACACGCTCCGTTTCATCAAGCCCGCGATGTGTTCAACATCTCTGCTCAACCGGTCGAGCTTGGCGACCACTACAGGCCGACCATCCGCGAAAGCTTTGGCACTTGCTGGACGCTCCAGAGGGTGAATCGAGCCGGAGACACCTACGTCTTCAAACTCTGCCACTACGTCCCAGCCTTGAGCCTCAGCAGCAATGCGGATGTATTCCCGTTGAGCTTCCAAACCTAGGCCAGATTCACCTTGGCCTTTGGTGCTCACGCGGTAGTAGGCGACAACTTCCATACTGATGACTCCGTTCTGTAGGGCTGACGGAGGCTATATTACAACTGTTACAACGGTCGTTCAACAGTTGTAATGGGTATTTGGAAAGGATTTTGTGCAATGGAAGTAGGCCGGTGGGACGTAACGCCACCAGTTGGGAAAGTCGGGCAGAGAGGCTCTGGGGCAGCCGCTTACGATTTGTCTGGAAAGCCACTACCAGCATGATTTTCGTTATTAGTGGTTCATCAAGCCGCTACGTCACAGGTTGCAGCAAAACAGCCGTGATAGCCGAATTACCAGCCTAATTTCCAACGGAGATTCACCAATGAAACATCTACTGTCAGCCTGGATGTGGTTGCGACCAGTCATTACCTGGTTGCTGAAAACCGTATTCACCGAACTTATTCGCATACTGGTCCCCATGCTCGTTCGCATACTGCTGGGACTCGTCTTGCGGGATGATCAAGGGGATTAACGTAGCTACCAAATGGAACGCGTCCACCTGAGTTACGCTGGCCTACTGGTCAGCTTACTCATAGAGCCAGTTGTAAAACGCCACCCCTATCGGGGTCAGTTCACATAGCAGTTCGGTAGCGTTCTCGCTGGGCACTACCACTGTACGGATATACCCAGCTTTCAAAAGAGTTTGCACCAACATCAGGTTCGGTCCATCCAGCGGCAGGGGTCGGCCCTCGCTGGCGAGCTGAAGAAGCTGAGGGGTGTACGGTAACGAATGGGGCACGGTGGTTACGCCTAGGCAGAGGTTCGTGGGTCCTAGTCGGCTCCAGCTCAATGCCGAGGGCTATACGCTCCCTAGTGTAGGGGAATCTGCTAGAACAGCGGGGCACGGCGTGTGGAAGGGAGGGTAGCTGGCTGTCGATAGTGCGGCCTTGGTCGGCCCTCGCTGGCTAACTTCAGAAGGTGGGGGGTGCAGGCGGCTGGCAGATACCCTTAACAACGTCCGGCTGGCCGATCTGGCAATGCCGCCCCCGCTGTAGTGGCAATCGGGCGATTCCTGATGCAGTGATCGAGCTGGTGTAAGGAAATCTGCCAGAACAGCGGAACCGGCGTGTGGAAGGGAGGTTGGTGCGGCCCTACCCTGGCCTTGCCCCCTGGGGTAGAAATCACTGAACGGGTGTTTGCGTTCAGCTTTGCAGGAGCCCTGAGTTTTCAGGGCTGGAAAAAGCTTCACGAGGGAACAATAACCGCAGAGATTATGAGGATTTATCAGAAAAGGGCGGGGCTGGCTTAACCTACTGCCGTTATGTCCAGTGTTTACGGGGGTATGGCAAGGGAAAGGGGCTGTAGGGGTTGTGATGCACGCCTAGTAGGATTAGATCCCGATTAGATCCGCCATTACTTCTTTCAGGCAGCCCGTGTAGCGGAATCTGCACCTGGAGCGATAGCTAGAGGGTATTCAAGTTGGGCAGGGTAGCCTTTGAATTCCGAGTATCGTAGATGTGGCGAACGACATGCTCATCGACGTGATGGCGACAATGGCCCAGCTTGATCAGAAGAAGCGTGTGGGGCAGATCAGACAGGGCCTGGAGAACAAACGTGCCGTTGAGCCTGAGTGGAGGCCAACCGGCAAAGAGAAAAACGTGGTTAAGTGGGAAAAAGTTCAGCGGCTGATAGACAAGCATCCGAAGATGTCTGCGGCTGATGTCGTAACTCTTGCCAAATGCGGCGTAGCAGATGTACCTCATTAGACGGGGGCTGAGTGTGGCGCAACGCTTACCAGGGTGACTATTTCTACTAGGTAGAAAGCAGTTACTTGTGAACGGCAGTCAACGGCCACTATCTGCCAGCGCCGACCGACAGCCAATGTGGATCAGGTGCTACGATTGTAGCGGTAGGCTATAGGCAAATCGTCTTCGCAGCCCTCCCGGCTGGAACAGATGCACGGACGCGAACCTTTGGCTAATCCAAGCAACCGAAAGGATAAAGTCATGCCTTCTGAACCAAAACTTCAACCAGTTGAATCGGACCAGATCCACCCCAACATCCGCAAGCTGATGGCAGAAACCATGAGCCAGAATGCGGACGCAAGCAAGCCCTTTGGCGAGGGAAAGCTACTTCTCATAATAGTCGTAATTGGCATTAGTAGCGCAGGGGGAGCCGTATTGGGTGTCCTATTGGCATTCTCCCTCAAGCTTCACTGAACTAATTGGTCCTGGCTCCATCCTTACATGAAAACGCTCACCTATCGTGAGCCTCCGGACCTATAGGAGCTGGAAGCCTCAGCTTGTTACAGCTGACGAACCGGGAATGCGCCGTTGGGATTTCAGTCATTATATCGAGCTAGCTCCCATCAAAGGTGGTAGGACACAGAAATCACTCAGACCGTGCATGCTTGCTGTCTTCAGCCGCAGGCCGTCGCATTGCGTACTGGTGGATCTTAGGAAGATTTTCTAGTCCACTATGAGATGTCGCCCAGGACCGAAAGCAAGGGGCAAGGTGCAGGGGTTGCTAGTCTATGGGCTTGAAGGCAATATGCCTATAATCATTACTACAATGGATTATCCCAATGGCATGGCCTCCCGAAGAACTGAAAAAACTAGCAGAGCGCGTGACCTCTGGAGGGCCGGAGCAGCACACAGTTCGCGAACTTCTTCGGTGGTATAGATATGAACGTCGTGGTCGTTTTATAGTTTGGGTTATTCAGAGAGATTTAAAGTCGCTCAATATCTGTGTTGAGCCCAATATCGAGTACGCCTACCTAGACGGATTACTAACATTCCTTCCCGAACAGATTTCATCTGGAGAGCTCGATCTCGAACCTGTATCAACAGACGAAGTTGACGACGTTGAGGAGTCGCACGCCATGTTAATTACGTCTGAGTTCGAGGACCCTACCCAACGTATTGGGAGGCTACCATCTGCCAACGCCCGCCCCGTATCGGTGAACCCCAACGCTACCGTTGCGGAAGCCGTGACCATCATGCTTTTGAACGATTACTCCCAACTCCCTGTAATGCAGGGTGATCGATCTATCAAGGGCGTAATTACTTGGCAGTCTATTGGCATAAAACTTGCCCTAGGGCGCCCTTGCACTCTCGTACAAGACTGCCTTGAGGACGCAGTTGTACTTCAATCCAACGTGTCTCTTTTCTCCGCCATTCCTACAATAGTCGAACGAGCCTTTGTTCTAGTCCGCGATGAAAAAGGATCTATCTCAGGAATTGTGACAACCACGGATCTAAGCTTGCAATTCCGCCAGCTCGCCGAGCCATTTCTCCTCCTGGGCGAGATTGAAATGCATCTCAGGTTGTTGAGTGACGGAAAGTTTTCGGTAAACGAACTGACTTCCGCTAGAGACCCAAGTGATACCTCGCGCAATATAAGCAGCTTATCAGACTTAACTTTTGGGGAACATATACGTCTTCTAGAAAATCCGGCCCGATGGGCTGCCTTAGGCTTGAGCATTGATCGAGGAACGTTTGTCAAACACGTGAATGAAATTCGCGATATACGGAACAACGTTATGCATTTTGATCCGGACGGAACTGCGCCTTCTGAGCTAGATAAGCTACGACAATTCGTGAGATTATTGAATGCACTCAGCCCCCACCAGAAAAGCAGTCATAGTTTGAACTTAAGTACTGCAGCTGGCGCAGCCCACTAGGCTAGCGTTCAGCTGGGGCTCTATCGCCTCCGATATAGGTTAAACGGCCAAGCTGTTGAAAAACTGGGCGAGCATACGGGTCAAGGGCTGCGATATGCGAGGGGAAGCCTGCGGACATCTGCCAAGTCGATCGGAGCCTGACGGCTAGAACCCCCATACGGGATAATAGTCCTTCGTCTAGAGTCAACGTCAACGTCAACGTCAACGTCAACGTCAACGTCAACGTCAACGTCAACGTCAGCGTCAGTATCGAGGCGACTTTGGCACAGCACCTTATCCAAGGTTAATCAAGCGATAGGTAGGTATTCGTCGCTCCTACATCTGCTAACTATCCAGAGCAAGGCGATTAGGTTAGCTTGACACCGCCGCTTGAGGCAAAGCCAACGACATTCAATGGAGGAATGATGGTAGAAGCGAACCGGTCGAAGTTATTGCGCATGACCGTGCGTAACATAGGCTGCATTGGCAACGAAGGTGTCGAAATTGAACTCGATAACATCGTATGCCTGGTGGGAAAGAATAATGCAGGCAAGTCGACAATTCTAAGAGCCTATGAATTGGCTAAGGGAACGGCCACCTTCGACGCTACGCGTGACCGCCATCAGCACGCAGATGAGGACCAAGTATCAGAGGTCCTTCTTGAAGTGCATATACCAGAGGGGATCGGCAACGTAGATACGAAGTGGAAGGACCCTAGAGACGGTTTTCTTATAGTCAAAAGTCGATGGTGTTGGGGCGGGCCTGGCTTTCAGAAGATTAGGACGACTTGGCACCCCACCGGTGGAGCAGAAGCACAGGGTGAATGGGCCGAAGATTCCAAAGCAGGAGGCGCTGATTCGGTGTTCAGTTCGCGCCTACCGCGTCCGTTGCGGATTGGATCTCTCGACGATGCAGCAAAGACTGAAGAAATGCTCCTCACCCTTGCTTTGACTCCACTGTTTACGGGGTTGGAGCAAGCGCGGAGCAACCCCCAGTCTGAGCTAGCTCAAGCCATTGCCCGCGTCTCGCTGAACATGGAAGAGCTTAGCGGACACCATGAAGAGCACTTCAACTTAATTGCCAACCGCGTATCAATGGGGTTCAAAGGGGTATTTCCGACTTTAGACGTAAGTCTACGGATCGGTAGTGCACCATTAGTCCCAAAGCTCTCTGAGCTTATCAAAAACGGCTCAAGCCTGCGAGTCAAGGACGGGACAGCCGAAACTGAGCTTGCACAACAGGGAACTGGAGCACGCAGAGCGCTTTTCTGGGCGATGTTACAAGTCCACAACGAGTTGACCCGAGATAAGGAAATTCGTGCAGAATTTCGGAGAGGACTGGAGAGAGACATCGCTGACCTCAGTAAGCGAGTTGCCAAACCCCCCAAAGGGGCAGATGTAGCTGCATTGGAAGAAGAGTTCGCTCAGGTTAAGGCTCGACTTGAGGCCCATGATAGCGGCGCGCCTATTCCAGATAGTCCGGATGATCCAGCGTTTCCTGGCTATTTGCTTCTAATAGACGAACCCGAGAACGCCTTACACCCGATGGCGGCCCGTGCGGCTCAACGCCATTTATACAAGTTAGCGGAAAGTCCGGACTGGCAAGTGATTATGACGACGCATTCGCCTTACTTCATCAATCCCTTCGAAGACCATACAACCATCGTCAGGCTTGAGCGCTCCAGTGATGTGGCCAATGGTGTGATCGCCCCCAAGACCTATCGTTCTGATTTCATTAAATTTGATGGCGATGATAAACAGCGCCTTCAAGCGCTACAACACATTGATCCCAGCTTCTCCGAAGTTTTCTTCGGCTCTTACCCTGTGCTGGTAGAAGGAGATACAGAACATGCGGCGTTCATGGCGTCCATCCTTGAAAAACAGCATGCGCTTACGGATCGGGTAACTGTCATCCGGGCAAGGGGCAAGGCAATCCTAGTACCTCTTATCAAGGTTATGACACATTTTAAGATTGATTTCGGCCTTGTCCATGATGCTGATGCACCCTACAAGCGAAACGGACACAACAATGGGATGTGGACAGAAAACGATAAAATCAGAGGATCTATGCAAACGGCACGGCAGGCTGGATTGACTGTACGCCACCGGGTAAGCATACCTGACTTTGAACGTTACTTAGGAGGAGAAGAAGCATCAAAGGACAAACCTTTAAATGCCTATCTGCAAGTGTCTAAAGACGACCGTTTGGCCAACGTCGTCCAAGACCTTCTAATGTCGTTGATAAATTCTGATCAGCATGAGCCGTATGACAATAATGCAATAACCGCTAGTGGGTACATGTCGTTGCTTCAAACGCATGTGCTCGACTGGGCCAGGCAGAACGGGCTTGAAGATGATGTTCGATTTAAGACCCAACATATAACATAGCTAGGAGGCGCGAGGCGGTGAACCTCACCGCCTTCGCACGGAATCCCTTCACGCAACGGCCTACCAAAGCCTCTTCTCTCAGCTTGAACGCGGCCACTCCGCCACTTTGCCGCTCCGCTTAAGTGACAGGTTCCAATTTCCTAGCTACTCCCCCTCGGCTTTTATGAACTGGGTTGAGAGGCTTAAAACTCGTTCGCGGAGGTAGGTTGCAGCGTCCTCTGCAATATCATTAGGCTGTTCAGGCCGCTCAGCCAGATTCATTGCCCATGAACGACCTGGATGTAATACGTCCCATCGTGGGCGCATACCAGCATGGCGTCCCTTGCCGGGATTATGATTCCCAAAACCATCGATCAAAGAATTCCAAACCGGCGTGAATCTCGCGATGATGAGGGATTCTCCCAAAGGGATCCAGATGTCATCCACTACCAAAAACCGACAATGAAAGTCTTCAACGTTGAGATTATCCACCGCACGAATACTATCGGCATGTTCCTTCAACCGCTTCTGGAGCACCCTACCCGGCGAGCCTAAGTCAGCACCCATTCGAGCACCAGCGGGAACCGCTTTGCCCACATAGATTGGCATCATGAACTGCCCACCTTGATTCAATGACGTTAATCGAGCATACGGCTTGAAGTCCCCGGTATAATAGATAGCGTAAACGCCTGCTCCATCAAAGGTCGGTATCGCACCAAGTGGATGTACTTCCTTTGAGAGCAACGCTTCGGCAACGCTGGCGCCCAAGTTCTTCTTATCCAGCGGATTGAAAGGAATGACTTTACCCGTCATGCGACATTTACCACCTTCTTGACGGTTTTTTGAATGCGGACGATTTCTGCGATTGCCAGTTTTTCGGCAACACTTGAAGCTACCTGCTGAGCCAGCAAGACTGGCACTGCGTTGCCGAGTTGCCGCATTGTTTCGGACCAGCTTCCGTGAAACCGAAATCCGTCTGGGAAGGTTTGGATGCGAGCACTCTCACGGATAGTGAAGTAACGCACATCGCCGTTTTCCTTGACTAGCATGTTTTCGCCGCCAGGCACACCATGGTCACCGGCTTTGAGTGTTTTAGCCGGTAGGTCCAAAGGGCTCCCAGTGTGGCCCGGATAAGACCGGGCACCACCTTGAAAAGTGTGACTGGGCACTTTAAATGCTGCTGTGGTTTCTGGGTCTGGAAGATCGGCGATCGCATCACGCACCGTTCTCCACGGTGATCTGTCCAACGGAAACAGATCGTTCTTCAATTTGCGTACACGTGATAGAAGACTGACAGGTACGTCTGGCATTTTCAGGCCATGTCTAGCCCAATAATCGCCGGTGATCCACTGGGAATGTAGCAACGCGTCATAGCTATGAGTTTCTTCGGGAAAGGACCATTCAACGCCCAGGTCGTCCCTGAACCCAACGATAAACACACGCTCTCGCTTCTGTGGCACTCCGTAATTGGCGGCGTTTACCAATGTAGGCACCACATTGTAAGTATGCCCTTTACCTTTCCGCTTTCCGGAAGTTCGCTCAGCTTGCAGCCGCATCAAATGGTCATGCCAACCCTCGTCTCTCCGACGTGGCAATTCCGGAAATTCAAGTTGGAGCAAGATGTACTGGTAGTAATTCGCAAAAGCAGCTCGTGTTAACCCTTTCACGTTCTCTACGATGAATGCTTTAGGCTTCAACGTGCGGATGATTTCCACTGTCGCGGGAAACATGTCTCGACTGTCATCGTACGCCCCGTGCTTTCCGCCTATAGAGAACGGCTGACAGGGAGGACCACCGGCAAGAAGCTCAATGTCCTTTGGAATAGTGGACCAGTCAAAGCCACGTACGTCACCTTCATGGAGCGTCCAGTCTTGCACCAATGGGTAACCACGCTTCTGATTTTCGCGAACGGTGTCACACGCCCATTTATCCCACTCAACCACAGCGAGGTGCGAAAATCCGGCTATTTCGCATCCCATAGCTAGGCCGCCTGCCCCCGCGAATAGCTCAACGGATTTCATTGCGTGTTCCCCCGACGAATAAAGCCTTTCAGCATTTTCTCTACTAGATTCATTTCTTCAAGCTCACGCGCAGCCCGGATGCACTTCCACTCTGTGATTTTCTCACGATACGTGCGTACCGCCATACCTGTTGCTGTCCATTCTAGAGCCCCGAACTTCACCGAAACTTAAAGAGGAACGTAGGCAGGAGCCATCAGGTCGTTGCCAGAGCATCCAAGACACCAGCGGCTTTCCATTTCGCTTCGGAAGTGAGACTCGGCTCGCCAGAAGACGCTGGCAACCTAGTAGATGCCGTGACTTGCTGACCACCGTAACCGACGCATCACCGTTTTCAGCTTCAGGCAGCTCAATTCGACTCAGCATTCCTGCCCCATCAACAAGCATCATGTTCCCGCAGTTTTCCAGTACGCGTAAACACTGTTCAAGCATACAGTACATGATTTGGGAATGCTGCTCAAATCCCACATGATAGGTTGTGAAGCGTGTGGATACAGCGAAGCAGTGTTGCTGGATGGGAACGACTGATGAGGTACGCTAATGACTTATTCTTGTACATCAAGCAGTCTGGTCGCAGGCCACGTGCCAAGTAGCTGGAGTACTCATCACTTGCACGGTAACATTACGCCAAAAGTGCACCACTAAGGTGTACCTACACGCTGTCACACTTCGAGATTTCTTGCTGCGAAATCCTTGCTTAATCAAGGACTTAGAGATAGGTGGCAACCCTACCAGCCACACCCCGGCACACAATGTTCCCGCTGTGGCTGCTTCCTTCCGGATCTGACCAGGTTCACGGGTAATCGTTGCGGGGGGACCGGCAGGGTCACCATAACGACACTCGCTAGGTAGCGAGCGGGGGCCATTGTACCGGTCCTGACGGAAGTTACAACCCGTGACGCAAGATAAAATTTCGAGGGCCGTCAGGGACTTGGCGTGGTGCGCTTGTTGGTGATTGTGTTCGGAAGCGTTTGCTTGCGCGCAAGTGAAGCGACAGGCGGCATCTGAATTGGTAACGTCGCCACATGTCTCTTGCCCGGTTGCCTGCGATGAATGTTCTGACGCCCTACCCCGACTTGTCTCCTGATCAACTGTATCAATTGATGGACATCCAGATCCGTCCTGAGCAGAAGCAGTATTCGGGCGATGTGGACATGGCGCTGTATACCCTACTGGGCTGCATGGACGGTGAAATCCGTGGCTTCGCTTTGCTGGTGGATGAAGTGCCCAAAGCGTTTCTGTTGCTGAAACATGGGCGATATGTACCGGAGTGGGCTGATCCGCAAGCGGTGACGTTGCATGCGCTGCAGGTGGATTGGCGGATGCAGGGGTGCGGGCTGGGGCGTGCATGTCTGGAGGGTTTGCCGGAGGCGGCGAGGGCCGCGTGGCCTGGGGTCAAGCAGCTGGAGTTGTCGGTGGATGCCGACAATGTGGCGGGTGTTGGTTTGTATAAGGCGCTGGGGTGGGTGGACCGCGGTGAGGCTTATCGTGGCCGGATTGGTTTCGAGCGCAGGTTTGTGCTGGAGCTTTAGTGGGACCTTTTTTGCACCTGGCATAAATCCATACAGGAACCGGTGATTGTGGGAGCGGGCTCTGCCCGCGAAGGCGTCCGGATGGGCGATGCACAGTTTGGAAGATGTGGTGCTTGGGAGGGCGTCTTCGCGGGCAGAGCCCGCTCCCACAGGGTTAGGCCTGGACATGGAGTGGGGTCCACTCTCACAGGGGCAGGCCTGAACATAGGTGGAACCTGGCATGAATCCATGAAGGAACCGGTGATTGTTGGAGCGGGCTCTGCCCGAGAAGGCGTCTGGATGGGCGATGCACAGTTTGGAAGATGTGGTGCTTGGGAGGGCGTCTTCGCGGGCAGCGCCCGCTCCCACAGGGTTAGGCTTGGACATAGAGTGGGGTCCACTTCCACAAGGGCAGGCCTGGACATAGGTTGCACCTGGCATGAATCCATGAAGGAACCGGTGATTGTGGGAGCGGGCTCTGCCCGAGAAGGCGTCTGGATGGGCGATGCACAGTTTGGAAGATGTGGTGCTTGGGAGKRCGTCTTCGCGGGCAGAGCCCGCTCCCACAGGGTTAGGCTTGGACATAGAGTGGGGTCCACTTCCACAAGCGCAGGCYTGGACATAGGTTGCACCTGGCATRAATCCATRCAGGAACCGGCGATTGTGGGAGCGGGCTCTGCCCGCGAAAGCGTCCGGATGGGCGGTGCACAGTTTGGAAGATGCGGGGCTTGGGAGGGCGTCTTCGCGGGCAGAGCCCGCTCCCACAGGGTYAGGCTTGGACATGGAGTGGGGTCCACTCTCACAAGGGCRGGCYTGGACATAGGTTGCACCTGGCATRAATCCATRCAGGAACCGGTGATTGTGGGAGCGGGCTCTGCCCGCGAAGGCGTCCGGATGGGCGGTGCACAGTTTGGAAGATGTGGTGCTTGGGAGTACGTCTTCGCGGGCAGAGCCCGCTCCCACAGGGTTAGGCTTGGACRTGGAGTGGGGTYCACTCTCACAAGGGCRGGCTTGGACATAGGTTGCACCTGGCATAAATCCATGCAGGAACCGGTGATTGTGGGAGCGGGCTCTGCCCGCGAAGGCGTCCGGATGGGCGGTGCACAGTTTGGAAGATGTGGTGCTTGGGAGTACGCCTTCGCGGGCAGAGCCCGCTCCCACAGGGTCAGGCCTGCATATAAAGTGGGGACCTCACAGAGGGAGGGGCTCACGCTTGGGGGGCGGGGTTGGCGGGTTCAGACCTGCAGGACGTCATCCGCGCGGCCGCCGGCTTCCTGGACGACGACGTGGATGAAGTGCAGCTTGGCGATCACGGCCGGTGGCAGCACGAAAGGGTAGAAATCGGGCTGACCCATGGCGCGTGACAGTTCGTTGAGCATGCCGGCCAGTTCGATCCAGGCGTTGACGAACGCCAGGAATGCCGGGCCGCTGGTGTGGTCCGGATCGTACAGAGTCGTCAGAGGGAACGGGGTGTAGTCGAGGTCCATTTCCTTGGCGCTCATGCCGAAGCCCAATGCCGTGTCGACGGCATCCATCATGTGCAGGTAATGCGCCCAGGTTTCGGCCCAGTCTTCCCATGGATGCATGGTGGCGTAGGCGCTGACGAAGTTCTGCTGCCAGTCGGCCGGGGCACCCTGATCGTAATGACGCTGCAGTGCATCGGCGTAGCTTTGGCTTTCATCGCCGAACAGACGGCGGTAGTCGGCAACCCAATGGGTGTCGGCGATCAGACGATCCCAGTAGTAGTGCCCTACTTCGTGTCGAAAGTGTCCGAGCAGCGTGCGGTACGGTTCGCGCATCTGCACGCGGACCTTTTCCCGATGGGCGTCGTCCGCTTCCTTGATATCCAGGGTCACCAGGCCATTGGCGTGACCGGTGGTGGGCGCGTTGCCGTTCATGTCGGTGCCGATGAAGTCGAACGCCAGGCCAGTGTCTTCGTCCTCGGTCTTGGCGATCACCGGCAGGCCCAGATTGATCAACTGGGCGATCAGACGGCGCTTGGCGGTTTCGACCTTGCGCCAGTGTTCGGGGTTTTCCGGGACACTGAGGTCGGGGATGGTGCGGTTCAGGCTACACGCGGTGCACAGGGCAGCGGCGCCCTTCTCTGCCGGTACCAGCCAGTTGCAGGCTGCCGGGGTGTCGAGGTTGGCGCAGCGGCGGAAGAGTCCGGCGTCTGGCGCGGCGTGCAGGCGCCAGGTGCCCGCTTCGGGGCCGGCGTCGAGTGTAGATAGCACGTTCTTTTCCGGCCAGAAACCGAGCAGTCCGTGGCAGGCCAGGCACTGGCTGTTGCGGAAGAAGATCGATTGCCCGCAGGTGCATTCCCAGACCTTGCTGTGGCGGTTGTCCGGCTTGGTGAATGGGGCAGTGATTCGGGTGCTGAGTTGTTCGAAAAAACGATACATGGCGATCTCCAGTGGCCTGCCATGACTAGAGCTTGCGGCTGCGAGAAAGGTTTCATCTGCGATGTGGGTGAAGCGCGAAATGCGGATGAGAGGTTGAAATACGCCCCTGTAGCAGCGGCGCGAGCCGCGTCCGGTTGCACCGCGTTTATCCTGATGCACCGCGTGCGCCGCCGGCGCGGCTTGCACCGCTGCTACAGGGGCCGTGGGGGGCTGTTGACGTGGTGCAAGCCTCGTTCGGTTGTACTGCGTTTATCCTGATGCACCGTGTGCGCCGCCGACGCGGCTTGCACCGCTGCTACAGGGGCCGTGGGGGGCTGTTGACGTGGTGCAAGCCTCGTCCGGTTGTACTGCGTTTATCCTGATGCACCGCGTGCGCCGCCGACGCGGCTTGCACCGCTGCTACAGGGGGCGTGTTGTTCATTTGTGGGGGATTGAAGAAGCGGCGGGTTTTGCGTTGATTACTTGGCTCACATCGTAGGTGGGTCGAGTCTGATGGGGACGTGTCATGATGTTACATAGTTCGGGTGAAGGTCAGGCGCGCTGGGTTGGCAGCGCGCTACCTTGTCATGATGTTACATCTTGGTCAGGAACGTCAGGAATTGCTCTTCGTCGAGAACGTCAATGCCCAGTTCGTTGGCCTTGGCCAACTTGGAGCCGGCGCCGGGGCCGGCGACGACGGTGTGGGTTTTGGCCGAGACCGAGCCTGAAACCTTGGCGCCGAGGGCTTCGAGTTTCTGCTTGGCTTCGTCGCGGCTCATCTGTTCGAGGGAGCCGGTCAGCACCCAGGTCTGCCCTGCCAGCGGCAGGCCTTCGACGACTTTCTTCTCGCTCGCCCAATGCATGCCGAAAGCTTGCAACTGAGCTTCCACCGCCCTCGCCGTCTCGGCGTTGCGCGGTTCCTTGAAGTACTCGCGCACCGCTTCCGCCTGTCGAGCATTGAGCGCCTGGCGCAGATCGATGCCGTCGGCCGCGATGATCTTGTCCAGGCTGCCCAGCTTGGCCACCAGTTTCTCGGCGCCGGTTGGCCCCACCGAGTTGATGTCCAGCTTCGCGATCATCCCGGCCAGCGTGGTACTGGCGGCGTACTCAGGGTGCACCTCGCCCTCCTCCTGCAACTGCAAGCCGCGCTCGAGCAGTTGCTGAATCACGCTGCGGTTGTGCGGGTCTTCGAAAAAGCTGTGGATTTCAAATGCGACTTCCAGGCCGATGTCCGGCAGGTAGGTCAACACCTGGGGCAGCGCTTCGCTGACGCGCTGCAGCGACCCCAGGGAGCGTGCCAGCACTTTGGCCGTCTCCTCACCCACGTCCGGGATGCCAAGGGCATAGATGAACCGCGCCAGGGTCGGACGCTTGCTGTTTTCGATGGCCGTGAGCAGGTTGTTGCTGGACACCTCGGCGAAACCTTCCAGCTTGACCACGTCGTCGAACTGCAAGGTGTAGAGATCGGCCGGTGAGCTGACCAGGCCTTCGTCGACCAGTTGCTCGACGCTTTTTTCACCCAGACCGTCGATGTCCATGGCGCGCCGCGAGACGAAATGGATGATCGCCTGCTTGAGTTGCGCGCCACAGGCCAGCCGCCCGACGCAGCGATAGACCGCGCCTTCGCTGACGGTCTGCTTGCCCTTGCTGCGCTTGATCAGCTGAGTGCGCTCGACGTGGGAACCGCACACCGGGCAGGTTTCCGGGACGTGCACTGGACGTGCGTTTTCCGGACGACGCTCGCTTACCACCTGCATGACTTGGGGAATCACGTCCCCCGCGCGACGGATGATCACGGTGTCGCCGATCATCAGGCCCAGGCGTGCCACCTCGTCCATGTTGTGCAGGGTGGCGTTGGCCACCGTCACGCCGGCCACCTTGACCGGCTTAAGCCGCGCTACGGGTGTGACCGCGCCGGTGCGGCCGACCTGGAATTCCACGTCGAGCAGTTCGGTGAGCTCTTCCATCGCTGGAAACTTGTGGGCAATGGCCCAACGCGGCTCGCGGGCGCGGAAACCCAGCTCGCGCTGCGCCGCCAGGCTGTTGACCTTGAACACCACACCGTCGATTTCATAAGGCAGCTGGGTCCGTCGTGCGCCGATGTCGTGGTAGTACTCCAGGCACTGCTCGATGTTCTCGGCGACCTTGAGTTCGCGACTGATCGGCATGCCCCACTGCTTGAGCTGTTCGAGATTACCGGTGTGGGTGGTGGCGATGTCCTGGGTGACCTGGCCGATACCGTAGCAGCAGAACTCCAAGGGGCGGCTGGCGGTGATTTTCGAATCCAGCTGGCGCAGGCTGCCGGCTGCGGCGTTGCGAGGGTTGGCGAAAGTCTTGCCGCCGACTTCCATCTGGCTGGCGTTGAGCCGCTCGAACCCGGCCTTGGACATGAACACCTCGCCGCGCACTTCCAGCACCGGCGGCCAGCCGCTGCCGTGCAGCTTGAGCGGGACGTTGCGGATGGTGCGCACGTTGACGCTGATGTCTTCGCCGGTGGTGCCATCGCCGCGGGTCGCGCCGCGGACCAAGGCGCCGTCCTGGTAAAGCAGCGACACGGCCAGGCCGTCGAGCTTGGGTTCGCAGCTGTAGTGAATCGCAGCGCCGCTGCCGAACAGGTCACCAGTGGGCAAGTCGAGGCCTTCGGTGACACGGCGGTCGAACTCGCGCAGGTCGACTTCTTCGAAGGCGTTGCCGAGGCTGAGCATCGGGATTTCGTGGCGAACCTGGGTGAACGCGGTCAGGGCCGCATTGCCGACGCGCTGGGTGGGCGAGTCGGGGGTGATCAGGTTCGGGTGATCGGCTTCAAGGGCTTTGAGTTCGCGGAACAGACGGTCGTATTCGGCATCGGGGATGCTGGGTTCGTCGAGCACATGGTAGCGGTAGTTGTGCTGGTCGAGTTCGGCACGCAGTTCGAGGATACGGTTGGCGTCGTTCATGATCGGTTCTCGCTTGAAGCAAAAGAGCAGCCGGGGCTGCTCTTGGGTTGAATCTGGGAGTTTGGCGGTGGGGCCTTCGCGGGCAGAGCCCGCTCCCACAAAGCCACGCTGACCTCTGTGGGAGCGGGGCGGGCGGCAAGCCCTCTGCCCGCGAAGGGAGCGCCGCGGTTTGTAGCCTAGCGCTTGTGGGTCAAAGCGCGGCGTTCGAATTCGACGATGCGCTGGCGATAGTGCTCGATGGTCTGCGCGGTCAGTACGCTGCGCTGGTCATCCTTGAGCTCGCCGTCCAGTTCGTGGGCGAGCTTGCGGGCTGCGGCCACCATCACGTCGAAGGCCTGCTTGGGATGACGCGGGCCGGGCAGGCCGAGGAAGAAGCTCACCGCACGGGTGCTGAAGTGGTCGATGTCGTCCAGATCGAAAATACCCGGCTTCACCGCGTTGGCCATGGAAAACAGGATCTCGCCATTACCGGCCATGCTTTCGTGACGATGGAAGATGTCCATTTCGCCGAAACGCAGACCGCTTTCCAGAATATTCTGCAGCAGCGCCGGGCCACGAAAGCCGCTTTCGCTGCGGGAAATCACGCTGATGACCAGTACTTCTTCGACCGGCGGCAGATCCTTCTCTACAGCTGGAGCACCGGTGCTGGAGAAGCCTTTGGCATCGCTGGCAAAGTCTTCATTGCTGTCACGCGCGGCTTTCATCGGCGGCTGCGGCTTGGCCGGCTTGGGCTCGCGTGGGGGTTTGGGCGGACGCGGCTCGCGAGGCTCCTTGATTTCGTCCGGCTCCACGGCCAGGTTCAAGTCGGCATGATCAGCCACAGGCTCGCGCTTGGCGCGCTTGCTGCCGCCGTCGCGTTGGGCGCTCATGGACGGCAGGTCATGCTCGTCCAGTTGCGGCTCCTTGTGATCGTCCAGCACCCGGGGCGGACCCAGCACTTCGGCGCCGGTGTCTTCGTCGGGCAGATTGGAAAGGTTGCGATCCAGACGAAACTTGAGTTTGCCCTTGCCACCGCGCATCCGGCGCCAGCCATCGAAAAGAATACCGGCAATGACAATGATGCCGATGAGGATCAGCCACTCGCGCAGACCGATTTCCATGTAATCCCGTGCCTCTAATAAAAATGCTGAAAAATAAAGGGCTTGAACCCTCTTTAATACGTGGCGCCAACTCTATGTTCTGACAGGCGTTTTCTCCACGCGTAAATACGATGCGGTAAAACTAGCACGACCAGAAACAACTTTACACCGTCTGTCGCACATGGCTCGATTTTAACGTCGGTTTGAGGGTTTTTCAGGCCTCGACCATGGCCAGGGCCTCCTCCACATCCACCGCCACCAGACGCGAACAGCCCGGTTCATGCATGGTCACCCCCATCAATTGATCGGCCATTTCCATGGCGATCTTGTTGTGGGTGATATAGATGAATTGCACCGTCTGCGACATCTCTTTCACCAACCGCGCGTAACGACCGACGTTGGCGTCATCCAACGGTGCATCGACTTCGTCGAGCATGCAGAACGGTGCCGGTTTCAATTTGAAGATGGCGAAAACCAGGGCCAGTGCGGTCAGGGCTTTCTCTCCACCGGAGAGCAAATGAATGGTGCTGTTCTTCTTGCCGGGCGGACGCGCCATGATCGTTACCCCTGTATCGAGTAAATCTTCGCCCGTCAGTTCCAGATAAGCACTGCCGCCACCGAAAACTTTTGGAAAAAGAGCCTGCAAACCGGCGTTGATCTGGTCGAAAGTGTCCTTGAAACGGCTGCGGGTTTCCTTGTCGATCTTGCGGATGACGTTTTCCAAGGTGTCCAGCGCTTCGGCCAGGTCGGCATCCTGGGCGTCGAGGTAGCGTTTGCGTTCGGATTGCTGCTGGTACTCGTCGATGGCGGCCAGGTTGATCGCGCCCAGGCGCTGGATGCGACCATCGATGCGCTGCAGCTCTTCCTCGGCTTCCTGTTCGCTGGTCAGCACGTCGAGGGTGGCGAGCACGCCGTGCAGGTCGTAGCCGTCGGCGTGCAGTTGTTCCTGCAGGGTCTTGCGGCGCACGCTCAGCCCTTGCCATTCCAGGCGGTGCTGCTCCAGCTGGCCGCGCAACAGCTGGCTCTGCTGCTCGGCCTGGGTACGGCGTTTTTCAACCTCGCGCAGGTCACGATCGGCGTCGTCCAGGGCCAGTCGCGCGTGGCGCATTTCGTCGTCCACGGCCATGCGTTGTTCGAGCAAACCTTCCAGGCTCAGGCGCAGCTCTTCGAGGGGCGCTTCGCCCTCCTCCAGGCCCAAAGTCAGTTGTTCACGCTTTTCCGTCAGGCGTTCGGCCTGCAGTTGCAGGCGCTCCAGTGCCTGGCGCGTGGAATCGTGCTGCGCGCGCAGCGAGCCCAGACGGACGGCCAACTGGTGAGCCCGGTCCTTGTGCTGACGCGCGTCCTGGCGAATGCGCTCCAGGCCCTCGCGCAGCTCGTCGCGCTGCGCCATCAATTGTTCACGATGTTCGGTGTCGCTGGCCATGGCGTCGAGCGCGTCCTGCAACTGCAGGCGCGATTCACCGACCTGCTCGTGCTCCAACGCGCGCTGCTCGGACAGCTCGCTCAACTCTTCGTCGAGCCGGCGGCGGCGCAGCGACAGTTGCTCGACCTTGGCCCGGCTGGCCGAGAGCTTGGCCTTGAGCTCGCCCTGCTGGCGGTTTTCATCCTGGATACGGCGGCGCAGCTGTTCGCGCAGTTGTTCCTGGGCTTGCTGCTGCTCGCGGCAGGTGAGCAATTGTTCCTGCCAGTGCGCCAGGGTCATCTCGTGGGTCTGCACGTCCGCCTGAAGGGCTTGCAGCTCCTGGCCACGAGCCAGGACGCCGCGGCTGGCGTCGTTGCCACGGCTGACCCGCAGGAAATGCCGTCCCAGCCAGTAGCCGTCCTGGCTGACCAGGCTCTCGCCCTCGGCCAACTGGCTGCGCAAGGCCAGCGCAGTGTCGAGGTCAGCGACGCCGCGCACTCCGGCCAGCCAAGGGCTGAGGTCGACATCGCTGTGGACCTTGTGCAGCAGGCTGTCTGCCGAGGCTGGGGCGCCCTTGGCAGGGCTGACCAGACGCAGCTCGCCCTGATCGAAGCCGGCCAGGTCCAGCCCCGCCAGATCATCGACCAGCACCGCTTGCAGGTCGGCGCCCAGAACGGTTTCCACGGCCAGCTCCCAGCCCGCATCGACCCGCAGGCCTTCGGCCAGACGGGGATGCTGGGCGAGGCCTTGGTGGTCCAGCCACTGCGCGGTTCCCGTGCCCGGGTCCAGCGCAGCCTGTTGCAGCGCTTCCAGGGAAGCCAGGCGGCCGTTGAGTCGCTGCAACTCGCCCTGAGCCTGCTGTTGGGCCTGGGTGGCCTCTTGCAGTTGCTGACGGGTGGTTTCCAACTGCTCGGCCTGCTGTTGTTCCTGCGCGGTCCACTCTTCGATGAGCATTTCACTGCTGGCCAGTTGTTCGTCCAGCTCGAGGATGGCGGCATCCTCCGGATCGGCCGCCAGCAGTTCGCGCTCTTCGCTGTGGCGCCGCTGCCGCTCGGCCAGGCGCTGCATCGACTGTTCCAGCTGGGCAATGCGCGCCTGCTGGACTTCGGCCTGGCGCCGCGGCTCGGCCGAGCGTGTGTTGAACCGGTCCCATTGTTCCTGCCAGCCGTGCATGCGGGTTTCCGCTTCTTCCAGGGCTGCGGCGGCCTCCTCGGCGGCTTCCGTGCTGATCGCCTGTTCAGGCTCGAGCATTTCCAGCTCCTCGCCCAAAGTGGCCAGCAGTGTGCGGTCGTGGCCCAGGTGCGATTCGGTTTCCAGGCGCGCGCGTTCGGCTTCCTTGAAGTCGTCCTGCAATTGGCGCAGGCGCTGCTGGCCGTGCTGGATGTTCTGCTCGACCCGGGCGATGTCGCCGCCCACGGAATAGAAGCGTCCCTGCACGGTATTGAACCGCTCGGACAGCTCGTGATGACCGTCGCGCAGGCGCTCGATGCTGGCATCGGCGTTGCGCTGTTCGGCAACCAGGGCCTCGAAGGCCACTTCCTGATCGGCGATGACCGCTTCGCGCTGGCCGACCTGCTCGTTCAAGGTCTGCCAGCGCAAGGCCGACAGTTGCGCCTTGAGCTGGCGCTCTTCGGACTTGTATTGCTGGTATTTTTCCGCGGCCTGGGCCTGGCGGTGCAGGCGTTCGAGCTGGCGTTCCAGCTCCTCGCGCAGGTCGGTCAGACGCGCCAGGTTCTCGTGGGTACGACGAATGCGGCTCTCGGTTTCACGACGGCGCTCCTTGTACTTGGAGATGCCCGCGGCTTCCTCGATGAAATTGCGCAGGTCTTCGGGCTTGGCCTCGATGAGCTTGGAGATCATGCCCTGCTCGATGATCGAGTAGCTGCGCGGGCCCAGGCCGGTGCCGAGGAAGATATCGGTGATGTCGCGCCGACGGCACTTGGTGCCGTTCAGGTAATAAGTGTTCTGGCTCTCGCGGGTGACCTTGCGGCGGATCGAGATTTCCGCATAGGCGGCGTACTCGCCGACCAGGGTGCTGTCACTGTTGTCGAACACCAGTTCGATGCTGGCCTGGCTGACCGGCTTGCGGCTGGTGGAGCCGTTGAAGATGACGTCGGTCATCGACTCGCCGCGCAGGTTCTTCGCCGAGCTTTCGCCCATGACCCAGCGCACGGCGTCGATGATATTGGACTTGCCGCAGCCATTGGGCCCGACCACGGCGGCCATGTTGCTGGGGAAATTGACCGTGGTGGGGTCGACGAACGACTTGAACCCGGCCAGACGAATGCACTTGAGGCGCATGCTCAGCGGGCCGCCAAGGCGCTGAGCACCAGTTCGCAGCTGCGTTGGCAGTATTCGCCCAGCACCTTGCGGATGAGCGGCAGGTCGCGCGCGGACACCGCTTCCAGCAAGCGCCCGAACAAGGAAAGGTATTCGCTCATCGACGCTTTGCGTTGTTCCAGCGCCAGGTAGTAGGTGCGGTTCATGGCCGGTTGCAGGTTCTCGACGGTTTCTTGCAGGTACGGGTTGTTGGCGAAGGGATAGGCGGCGCGCATGACGTTGAAGCTGTCCTCGACGAAGGCGTTGATGTCCTGGCGCTCGAAGCTGGTGTGCAGCCGCCGCTGGATGACCAGAAACGGCGCCAGGTCGGCTTCGCTCTGCCAGCGCTGGGCCACGGCCTCGCCGAGCATGATGTACATCTCGCCCATCAGGGCGCACAGGCTGCGCACCTTGTGCTCGCTGAGTTCGCTGACCTGGGCACCGCGCCGCGGCAGGATGTCGACCAGATGACGCCGTTCCAGAATCAGCAGGGCCTCGCGCACCGAGCCACGGCTGACGTTCAGCGCCTGGGTGACCTTGAGTTCCTGGATGCGCTCGGCCGGCTTGAGCTCACCGCTGATGATGCGCTCGGCCAGATGATGGGCAATTTGCTCGGCGAGGCTGTCCGGCGCCTTGAACGTCATGGTTTTCCTTCGACAATCGGGAATCGGTGATCGGCTGTCTGTGATCGCAGCATGGCGCGCAGTGTACCCCAATTGCCGGGCAAAGGCGGCAGGTTGGCACGGATGTGGCTTGGCAAAGGGCATGACTGCCGGGGTGCAGGAAACGGGCTCGCTCAACTTCTTGACCCGCAGGTCAACTAATCGTTGACCGCTCCCCGGCCGCCGCATAGATTCTGCTTGAGGCAGACCCAAGAATCAGGTGTCGTGAGGCCATCCGTGATCCAGTTCCTTTTGAATCAAACGCTGCACACCGAGCATGCCCTGGACCCGAATCTGACCGTGCTTGAGTACCTGCGCACCGATTTGGCGCGTCCGGGCACCAAAGAGGGCTGTGCCAGCGGCGATTGCGGTGCCTGCACCGTGGTAATCGGCGAGCTGGTCGAAGACCAGGGTCAATCACACATTCGTTATCGCAGCAGCAACGCCTGCCTGACGTTCGTTTCCAGCCTGCACGGCAAGCAATTGCTCAGCGTCGAGGACCTCAAGCATCAGGGTCGCCTGCACAGCGTGCAGCAGGCCATGGTCGACTGCCACGGCTCGCAGTGCGGGTTTTGCACCCCAGGTTTCGTCATGTCGCTGTTCGCTTTGCAGAAGAACCAGCCGCAGGCCAATCGCGAGCAAGCCTGTGAGGCGCTGTCCGGCAACCTCTGCCGCTGCACCGGTTACCGCCCCATTCTTGACGCTGCGGCCCAGGCCTGCGGCGGACCCGTGCTGCCCGATCAATTCGACCGCCAGCAGGCGCAGACCGTCGCCCGGCTGAAAACCATCGCGCCGGTGCAGACCGACGAGCTCCACGGTGGCAACAACCGTTGCTTGGTGCCCTTGACCGTGGCCGATCTGGCCGAGTTGTACAGCGAGCAGCCCGAGGCGCGACTGCTGGCTGGCGGCACCGATCTGGCACTGGAGGTCACACAGGCGCATCGGGTCCTGCCAGTGATGATCTACGTGGGCCATGTGGCCGAGATGAAGCGCATCGAGACCTTCGACGACCGCCTGGAGATCGGCGCAGCCACGCCGCTGACCGATTGCTATCAGGCCTTGGCGAACGAGTACGCGGATTTCGGCCATCTGTTGCACCGTTTCGCCTCGTTGCAGATTCGCAACCAGGCCACCCTGGGCGGCAACATCGGTAACGCCTCGCCGATCGGCGACAGCCCGCCCCTGCTCCTGGCCCTGGGTGCGCAACTGGTATTGCGCAAGGGCGAGCGCAGTCGCACCCTGCCCTTGCAGGACTACTTCATCGACTACCGGGTCACCGCCCGCGAAGACGGCGAGTTCATCGAAAAGATCATCGTCCCCCGCGCCGACGCTCGCCGCGTGTTTCGCGCCTACAAGGTCTCGAAACGGCTGGACGATGACATTTCAGCGGTCTGCGCCGCGTTCAACCTGCTGATCGAAGACGGCCGCGTTCATGATGTGCGCATCGCCTACGGCGGGATGGCGGCCATTCCCAAGCGCGCCGCTGCTTGCGAGGCCGCGTTGCTCGGCAAACCCTGGACACAGGCGAATGTCGAAACCGCTTGCGCCGCCCTGGCCGATGACTTCAAACCGCTGTCGGATTTTCGCGCGAGCAAGCAGTACCGCTTGCTGACCGCGCAGAACCTGCTGCGCAAGTGCTTCATCGAATTGCAGTCGCCCCACCTCCAAACGCGGGTGATCGCCCATGTCTGAACATCAAGCGCCCGACAGCCAGGCACGTATGGCTGAACTGTTCGCCCAGGGCCTGACCACCGGCGTTGGCCGGGGCATCAAGCACGACAGCGCCGACAAGCACGTCACCGGTGAGGCGGTGTACATCGACGACCGCCTGGAATTTCCCAACCAGCTGCACGTGTATGCCCGGCTATCCGACCGGGCCCATGCGCGCATCCTGCGCATCGACACGTCGGCCTGCTACGACATCCCCGGTGTACGCCTGGCGATCACCCACGAGGACATTCCGGGCCTCAAGGACATCGGTCCGCTGCTGCCGGGCGATCCGCTGCTGGCGATCGACAAGGTCGAGTTCGTCGGCCAGCCGGTGCTGGCCGTGGCCGCCCGCGATCTGGACAGCGCCCGCCGCGCGGCGATGGCCGCCGTGATCGAGTACGAGGACCTGCCGCCGGTGCTGGACGTGGTCCAAGCGCTGCGCCAGCAGCATTTCGTGCTCGACAGCCACACCCACCAGCGCGGTGACTCGGCAGCGGCACTGGCCAGCGCACCGCATCGCCTGCAGGGCAGCCTGCACATCGGCGGCCAGGAACATTTCTACCTGGAAACCCAGATCAGCTCGGTGATGCCCACCGAGGACGGCGGGATGATCGTCTACTGCTCGACACAGAACCCGACCGAGGTGCAGAAGCTGGTAGCCGAGGTGCTGAACGTGCCCATGAGCCAGGTGGTGGTGGACATGCGGCGCATGGGCGGCGGTTTCGGCGGCAAGGAAACCCAGGCCGCCAGCCCGGCCTGCCTGTGCGCCGTGGTCGCGCACCTGACCGGGCAGCCGACCAAGATGCGCCTGCCGCGGGTCGAAGACATGCTCATGACCGGCAAGCGCCACCCCTTCTACATCGAATACGACGTCGGCTTCGACGACAACGGGCGGCTGCACGGGATCGATCTGGACCTGGCCGGCAACTGCGGCTACTCACCCGATCTGTCGGCGTCGATCGTCGACCGGGCGATGTTCCATGCCGACAACGCCTATTACCTAGGCGATGCCACCATCAATGGCCACCGCTGCAAGACACACACCGCGTCCAACACGGCCTACCGCGGCTTTGGCGGCCCCCAGGGCATGGTGGCCATCGAGGAAGTGATGGACCGCATTGCGCGCCATCTGGCCCTCGACCCGCTGGCGGTGCGCAAGGCCAACTACTACGGCAAGACCGAGCGCAATGTCACCCATTACTACCAGACGGTGGAGCACAACCTGCTCGAAGAGATCACCGCCGAACTCGAAGCCAGCTGCGACTACGAACAGCGCCGCGAGGCGATCCGCGCGTTCAACGCTGACAGCCCGGTGTTGAAGAAGGGTCTGGCGCTGACTCCGGTCAAGTTCGGTATCTCGTTCACGGCCAGCTTTCTCAACCAGGCCGGCGCGCTGATCCATATCTACACCGACGGCAGCATTCACCTGAACCACGGCGGCACCGAGATGGGCCAGGGCCTGAACGTCAAGGTCGCGCAGGTGGTGGCCGAAGTGTTTCAGGTCGATATCGCGCGCATCCAGATCACCGCCACCAACACCGACAAGGTGCCCAACACCTCGCCCACTGCAGCGTCCAGCGGTGCCGACCTGAATGGCAAGGCGGCGCAGAACGCGGCGCTGGTTCTCAAGCAGCGGCTGGTCGAGTTCGCCGCGCGGCACTACCGGGTCAGTGAAGAAGACGTGGAGTTCAGCAACGGCCATGTCCGCGTGCGCGACCAGTTGCTGACCTTCCAGAGCCTGGTGCAGCAGGCGTGGATGGGCCAGGTGTCGCTGTCCAGCACAGGCTACTACAAGACGCCGAAGATTCATTACGACCGCAGCCTGGCCCGTGGCCGGCCGTTCTACTATTTCGCCTATGGCGCGGCCTGCTGCGAAGTGCTGATCGACACCCTGACCGGCGAGTACAAGCTGCTGCGCACCGACATCCTCCACGACGTTGGCGCCTCGCTGAACCCGGCCATCGACCTGGGTCAGGTGGAAGGCGGTTTCCTCCAGGGCGTGGGCTGGCTGACCTGCGAGGAGCTGGTGTGGAGCGATCAGGGCAAGCTGCTGACCAGCGGCCCGGCGTCGTACAAGATTCCGGCGGTGGCCGACATGCCCCAGGACCTGCGCGTGCAGCTGGTGGAAAACCGCAAGAACCCGGAAGACACCGTGTTTCATTCCAAAGCCGTGGGCGAGCCGCCGTTCATGCTGGGTATCGCGGCCTGGTGCGCGATCAAGGATGCCGTGGCCAGCCTGGGTGACTACCGGCTGCAACCCAGCATCGATGCGCCGGCCACGCCGGAACGGGTGTTGTGGGGCTGCGAGCAGATGCGCCAGACGGCGTCGGGGAGCGTGTCTCATGACTGACTGGATCGGTGCCCTGGCCGAACACCAGGCCCGTGGCGAAGCCTGCGTGCTGGTGACCATCATCGAAGAGAAAGGCTCCACGCCGCGCAACGCCGGGGCGAAGATGGTGGTCAGCGCCACGGCGCTGTTCGACACCATTGGCGGCGGCCACCTGGAATACAAGGCGCTGCACATCGCCCGCGAAATGCTCGCCGAGAACACCCGCGCCACACGCCTGGAGCGTTTCAGTCTGGGCGCCAGCCTGGGGCAATGCTGTGGCGGTGCCACGGTACTGCTGTTCGAGCCGGTGGCGCAAACCCAGGCGCAGGTGGTGGTGTTCGGTGCCGGCCATGTCGGCCGTGCGCTGGTGCCGCTGCTGGCAAGCCTGCCGTGCCGGGTGCGCTGGGTCGACTCGCGGCCCGAGGAGTTTCCGGCCAGCCTGCCCGACGGTGTCTGCCAGGTGATCACCGACGAGCCGGTGGACGAGGTCGCGAGCCTGCCGGTGGACAGCTACTGCATCGTCATGACCCACGACCACTCGCTGGATCTGGAACTGACCCGAGCCATCCTTGAGCGCAACGACTTCACCTGGTTCGGCCTGATCGGCTCCGCCACCAAGCGCGCGCGTTTCGAGCACCGCCTGCGCGACCGCGGCATCGCGCCCGCCGTGGTGCAGCGCATGCGCTGCCCCATGGGCCTGGCAGCGGTGAAGGGCAAGCTGCCCATGGAAATCGCCGTTTCCATCGCCGCCGAGATCATCGCCACCTACAATGCGCACTTTAGCGCCCGCGCCGAGCCGGGGACAGCCAGCTCGCCGGGGGTCGCCCAACTGCTGCCGCGCTCGCGCCGCAGCCCCGTTCCCTTGAGAGATGCACCATGAGCCTTACCCGCAAAGCCTATCGCGCCGCGATCCTGCACAGCCTCGACGACCCTGCCCTGGTCGGTGTCCAGGCCTCCTACGAATACTTCGCCGATGGCGTGCTGGTGGTCGAGGACGGGCGGATCAGTGCGTTGGGCGCCGCCAGCGAGGTGCTGCCGACGCTGTCGGACGACGTCGAGGTGACCCATTACCCCGATGCCTTGATCACTCCCGGCTTCATCGACACCCACATCCACTTCCCCCAGACCGGCATGGTCGGCTCCTATGGCGAGCAACTGCTGGACTGGCTGAACGAGTACACCTTCCCCTGTGAAGGCCAGTTCGCCGACAAGGCACATGCCGACGGTGTCGCCCAGATCTTCCTCAAGGAACTGCTGCGCAACGGCACCACAACGGCGCTGGTGTTCGGCAGCGTTCACCCCGAATCGGTCGACGCCCTGTTCGAAGCTGCCCGGGCCCTGGACCTGCGCCTGATCGCCGGCAAGGTGATGATGGACCGCAATGCGCCGGACTACCTCACCGATACCGCCCAGAGCAGCTACGCCCAGAGCAAGGCGCTGATCGAGCGCTGGCACGGCAAGGGCCGCCTGCACTACGCGGTGACGCCGCGCTTCGCACCGACCAGCAGCGAGGCCCAGCTGACCCTGGCCGGGCAGCTGCTGCGCGAGTACCCGGACGTCTACCTGCAGACCCACCTGAGCGAGAACCTCCAGGAAATCGAATGGGTCAAGGCGCTGTTCCCCGAGCGCAGCAACTACCTGGACGTGTACGACCATTACCAGCTGCTCGGCGAGCGCTCGGTGCTGGCCCACGGCGTCCACCTGTGCGACGCCGAGTGCGCGCGCCTGGCCGAAACCGGCTCGGCCATCGCCTTCTGCCCTACCTCCAACCTGTTCCTGGGCAGCGGCCTGTTCAACCTGCCCCAGGCCGAGCGCTTCAAGGTCAACGTCGGCCTGGGCACCGACGTCGGCGCTGGCACCAGCTTTTCGCTTTTGCATACCCTGAACGAGGCCTACAAGGTCATGCAGTTGCAAGGTGAGAAGCTCAACCCGTTCAAGTCGCTGTACCTGGCGACCCTGGGCGGCGCCCGCGCGTTGCGCCTGGAAGACCGCGTCGGCACGCTGCAGCCGGGCACCGATGCTGACTTCGTGGTGCTCGACTACCATGCCACGCCGTTGCTCAGCTACCGCATCGCGCAAGCCAAGACCTTCGAAGAAGTACTGTTCGTACTGATGACCCTGGGCGACGACCGCGCGGTCTTGCAGACCTACGCCGCTGGCCGTCGGGTGCACAACCGCGACTGACCCGGCGTACAGATTCGTATGGAACTTTTGCAGGAAAACCGCCCCTCAATCGGGTACCCTGCCCACTTTTTTTAGAAAGGAGAATCATCATGGCTAAAGCCACTGCCCGCCACATCCTGGTTGCCGACGAAGCCAAGTGCAACGACCTCAAGGCCCAGATCGAAGGCGGCGCCGATTTCGCGGAAATCGCCAAGGTCAATTCCACCTGCCCTTCCAGCCGCCAAGGTGGCGACCTGGGTTCGTTCGGTCCAGGCCAGATGGTCAAGGAATTCGACACCGTCGTATTCAGCGCGCCGATCAACGTCGTGCAAGGCCCGGTGAAGACCCAGTTCGGTTACCACCTGCTGGAAGTCACCAGCCGTCAGGACTGATTCGTCCGCGGTCTGCGTTACACCCGAACGGCCCGTCTATCGCGGGCCGTTCTGCGTTTGCAATACCACCGGGCCATGATGTTAGGCTGCACCCTTCGCTTTTCGACCCAGGCAGACAATGCGCGCAGTTTTCCTCTCTTTCGTTCTTTGTGCCCTGTTCACCACGGCGGCCCACGCCCAGGCCGCAGCGCAGCATGCGCTGACCGTCTACGGCGAAGCACCGCGCTACCCCGCCGACTTCCAGCATTTCGACTACGTGAACCCCGACGCGCCCAAGGGCGGCAGCCTGCGCCGCTCGGCCATCGAGATCGGCCAGTACGACCATATCCTGCCGTACATCGACAAGGGCATCGGTGTCAGCCAGGTCGACGGCCTGCTCTACTCGCCCCTGGCCGTGCGCTCGCTGGACGAGCCCTACACCGTCTATGGATTGGTGGCCGAGCGCATGGAGCGCGGCGATGACGGCCTGTGGTTGCGTTTCTACCTCAACCCCAAGGCCGTGTTCGCCGACGGTCGGCCGATCACCGCCGAGGACGTGCGCTACACCTTCGAGCTGCTGATGCGTGAAGGCAGCCTGGGCTATCGGACTCAGTTCGCCAACGTCGCCGACGTGCAGGTCGAGGGTCCGCGACAAGTGCGCTTCAATTTCAAGAATGCCGAAAGCCGCACCTTGCCGCTGGACCTGGCCACCCTGCCGGTGCTGCCCGAGCATTGGTGGAAGACCCGCGACTTCGCCAACGGCGGCGGTTTCGAGGCGCCCTTGGGCAGCGGCCCTTACTCGATCGAGAAGATCGACAACGGCCGCAGCATCACCTTCAAGCGCAATCCCGACTGGTGGGGCAAGGACCTGCCCGAAGCGCGCGGCATGTACAACTTCGACCATTTCAGCATCGAGTACTTCGGCGACACCGACGTCGCGCGCCAGGTGCTGCGCGGCGGCGGCTACGACTACAACCGCGAGTTTTCCGCCACGGCCTACACCATCGGCTACAACGGCCCGGCGCTCGACGACGGTCGCCTGCAGCGCGCGCACTTGGCCAAGCAAGGCCTGCAACCGGCCCAGGGCTTCGTGTTCAACCTGCAACGGCCGGTGTTCCAGGACCGACGCGTGCGCCAGGCGCTGGCCATGCTCTGGGATTTCGAATGGAGCAATCGGCAGATGATGCGCGGCATGTACATCCGCCAGCAGAGCTTCTTCTCCAACAGCCCGCTGGCCGCTCGGGAACTGCCCAGCGACGGCGAACTGAAGATTCTGGACAAACTGCGCGGCCAGGTGCCGGATGAAGTGTTCACCCAGGTGTTTCACGCCCCGGTCAGCGACGGTTCCGGGCTGATTCGCGACAAGCAGTTGCAGGCGCTGCGGCTGCTCCAGCTGGCCGGTTGGCATGCCGACGGCGACCGTTTGGTGAATGCCGAAGGCAAGCCGCTGAGCTTCACCTTCCTCAACACCCAGAACGGCCTGGAGCGTCTGCTGCTGCCGTGGAAGCGCAATTTGGCGCAGATCGGCATCACCATGGAGATCCGCCGCATCGATTCGTCGCAATACGTCAACCGGCTGATGGCCCGCGACTACGACATGATCATCACCGGCTATCCGGTGACCCCGACGCCGGGTATCGAGCTGTATGGTTTCTTCGGTTCCAGCGTGGCCACCGACCCAGGTTCCAACAACCTGATGGTGCTCAAGGATCCGGCCGTGGACGCGCTGATCAACGGCCTGGGCGCAGCCAGCACGCAGACGCAGATGCGTGACTACGCCCACGCCCTGGACCGGGTGCTGCAGTGGAACTACTACTGGGTGCCCAATTATTACCCGCCGGGCACCTCGACGGTGTGGTGGAACCGCTTCGGCATGCCCGCCTCCCCGGCGCCCAATGACCCGGCGATCGAAACCTGGTGGGAGGTCAGCCCCACGGCGCTGACCACCGAACAGATGCGCGACCGCCTGACAGGGAAGACTCACTGATGCTGGGTTACACATTACGTCGCCTTTTGCTGATCGTGCCGACCCTGCTGGCGATCCTGGTGGTCAACTTCGTCATCGTCCAGGCTGCGCCGGGCGGCCCGGTGGAACAGGCCATCGCGCGCTTGCAGGGTGTGGGCGGCGGCAGCGTCACCGGCGGTGGCGGCGATACCTTGCAAGGCGGTTCGCGCGCCAGCCGTGGCCTGGACCCCAAGCTGATCAAGGACATCGAGCGCCAGTACGGTTTCGACAAACCGGCCCATGAACGCCTGTGGCTGATGATCAAGAGCTACGCGGTGCTGGATTTCGGCAACAGTTTCTTTCGTGGTGCCAAGGTCACCGACCTGATCCTGGACAAGATGCCGGTGACCCTCTCGCTGGGGTTCTGGGCGACGCTGATCACCTACCTGGTGTCGATCCCGCTGGGCATCCGCAAGGCGGTACACCATGGCAGCCGCTTCGATGTGTGGAGCAGCAGCCTGATCATCATCGGCTACGCCATGCCGGCATTTCTGTTCGCCATGCTGCTGATCGTGGTGTTCGCCGGCGGCACCTCGTTGAACTGGTTTCCGGTGCGGGGGCTGGTCTCGGACAACTTCGCCGAGCTCAGCCTGCTGGGCAAGATCGCCGACTACTTCTGGCACCTGGTGCTGCCGGTGACCTCGCTGGTGATCGGCGGTTTCGCTACCCTGACCATCCTCACCAAGAACTCGTTTCTCAACGAGATCACCCGGCAGTACGTGGTGACGGCGCGGGCCAAGGGCCTGAGCGAGCGACGGGTGCTTTACGGCCATGTGTTTCGCAATGCCATGCTGTTGGTGGTGGCTGGTCTGCCCCAGGCGTTCATCAGCGTGTTCTTCGCCGGTTCGCTGCTGATCGAGGTGATCTTCTCCCTCGACGGCCTGGGCCGCCTGAGCTATGAGGCGGCGGTGTCGCGGGACTATCCGGTGGTGTTCGGCTCGCTGTTCATCTTTACCCTGCTGGGGCTGCTGATCAAACTGATCGGCGACCTGTGCTACACCCTGGTCGATCCACGCATCGACTTCAGCGCGAGGAATGCTTGATGCGCCTGTCGCCCCTGGCCCGCCGTCGCCTGGACCGTTTCAAGCAGAACCGCCGTGGCTGGTGGTCGCTGTGGCTATTCCTGGCCCTGTTCGCCCTGACCCTGGGCGGCGAACTGGTTGCCAATGACAAACCGCTGGTGCTCAAGTACGACGGGGAACTGTATTTCCCGGTGTTCAAGCGCCATACCGAGCAGGAGTTCGGCGGACAGTTGCCGTTCCAGGCTGACTACCGCAGTGACTACGTGCGCCAGTTGATCGCCTCGCGTGGCGGCTGGATGCTGTTTCCGCCGATCCCGTTCAGCGCCGACACGCCCAACTACGACCTGACCCAGCCTGCCCCCAGCCCCCCCTCGACGACCAACTGGTTGGGGACCGACGATCAGTCCCGCGACGTGCTGGCACGGGTGATCTTCGGTGCGCGGGTGTCGATTCTGTTTGCCCTGGCGCTGACCTTGATCAGCTCGCTGATCGGCATCGCTGCCGGAGCGTTGCAGGGCTACTACGGGGGTTGGGTGGATTTGTTCGGCCAGCGCCTGCTGGAGGTCTGGTCGGGGCTGCCGGTGCTTTACCTGCTGATCATTCTGTCGGGGTTCGTGGAACCCAATTTCTGGTGGCTGCTGGGCATCATGGCGCTGTTTTCCTGGCTGGCGCTGGTGGACGTGGTGCGTGCCGAGTTCCTGCGCGGGCGCAATCTGGAATACGTGAAGGCCGCACGGGCGCTGGGTTTGTCAGACCGCAAGATCATCCTGCGGCACATCCTGCCCAATGCCATGAACGCGACCTTGAGCTTTCTGCCGTTCATTCTGACCGGGGCGATCTCGACCCTCACGGCGCTGGATTTTCTAGGCTTCGGCATGCCGGCCGGCAGTGCTTCGCTGGGCGAGTTGATCGCGCAGGGCAAGCAGAACCTGCAGGCGCCATGGCTGGGCTTCACGGCGTTTTTCACGCTGGCGCTGATATTGTCGCTGCTGGTGTTCATTGGGGAGGGGCTGCGCGATGCGTTTGATCCGCGTGCTTGAAGTGAGATCGGCAGGGCGCCCTTCGCGGGCAGAGCCTGCTCCCACAAGGGCGTGGTGGGAGCTGAATCTGTGGGAGCGGGTTCTACCCGCGAAGAGGCCCTCCCTGTCACCCCACAAGGCCACTCCCCATGACCGCTGAAAACCTCATCGAAATCCGCCACCTCACCGTGGCCTTCAATGGCCAAACAGTGGTCAAGGATGTCGATTTCGACATTCCTGCCGGCCAGTGCGTGGCGCTGGTCGGCGAGTCGGGTTCGGGCAAGTCGGTGACCGCCCACTCCATCCTGCAACTGCTGCCAGCGAGCGGCTGCCAGAGCAGCGGCAGTGTCCGCTATCAGGGGCAGGAACTGTTGGGCGCCGATGCGGCCACCTTGCGCCGCATGCGCGGCGATCGCATCGCCATGATCTTTCAGGAGCCCATGACCTCGCTGAACCCTTTGCACACGGTGCAGAAGCAGATCGGTGAAACCCTGCTGGTGCATAAGGGCATGGGCGGCAAGCAGGCCGAGGCGCGCATTCTGGAGTTGCTGCAGATGGTGGGCATCCAGGAGCCGCAAAAGCGCTTGAAAGCCTACCCGCACCAGTTGTCCGGTGGCCAGCGCCAGCGCGTGATGATCGCCATGGCATTGGCCTGCGAACCGCAGTTGCTGATCGCCGATGAGCCCACCACCGCACTCGACGTCACGGTGCAGCGGCGCATCCTGCTGCTGCTCAAGTCGTTGCAGGAGCGCCTGGGCATGTCGCTGCTGTTGATCAGCCACGACCTCAATCTGGTGCGCAGCATCGCCCAGCACGTGTGCGTGATGCGCGCCGGGGAAATCGTCGAGCAGGCGCCTTGTGAACAGCTGTTCAACGCACCGCAACACCCCTACAGCCAACTGCTGCTGGATGCCGAACCCGCTGGTGTGGCGCTGTCCCACGAGGCTCGGCCCGAGCTTTTGCAGGTCGAGCAGTTGAAGGTGTGGTACCCGTTGAACGGCGGGCTGTTCCGCAAGCCACGCGAGTTCGTCAAGGCGGTGGATGGCATCAGCCTGAGCGTGCAGCAAGGCAAGACCCTGGGCATCGTCGGCGAGTCCGGCTCGGGCAAGTCGACTCTGGGTCAGGCGATCCTGCGCCTGGTCGATTCGCAAGGGGGTATTCGTTTCCAGGGCCATGCGCTCGATGGCCTGGATCAGAAGCAGATGCGGCCGTGGCGCAAGCAGATGCAGGTGGTGTTTCAGGATCCGTTCGGCAGCCTCAGCCCGCGCATGTCGGTGGCGCAGATCATCAGTGAAGGTCTGGAAGTGCACAGCGGCGCCAACGCCCGCGCGTGCGATGAACAGGTGATCCAGGTGCTGCGCGAGGTGGGCCTGGACCCCGAGGCGCGGCACCGCTACCCCCACGAGTTCTCCGGCGGCCAGCGTCAGCGCATCGCCATCGCCCGCGCGCTGGTACTGCGCCCGGCCTTGATGCTGCTGGACGAACCGACCTCGGCCCTCGACCGTACGGTGCAGAAGCAGGTAGTGCAGCTGCTGCAGCAGTTGCAGGAGCGCCATGGCCTGACCTATCTGTTCATCAGCCACGACCTGGCGGTGGTGCGGGCGCTGGCCCATGATGTGATCGTGGTCAAGGATGGCAAGGTGGTGGAGCATGGCCCCACCGATCGGCTGTTCAGCGACCCACAGCACCCCTACACCCAGGAACTGCTGCAGGCAGCGATGGTGTAGCCTGGTATAGCGTGCATAACAACCACAAGGACACTGCACATGGCACTCCACGGCAAGACGGCTTTGGTTACCGGTTCCACCAGCGGCATCGGCCTGGGCATTGCCTCGGTGCTGGCCGCCCACGGCGCGAACGTCGTGCTCAACGGCTTCGGCGACCCGACGGCGGCCCTGGCCGAAGTCCGCCGGCACGGCACTCAGGTTGCGCACCATGGCGCTGATGTCAGCGATCCAGCGCAATTGGCCGAGTTGTTCGAGTACGTCCGAGCGAGCCTTGGCGGTGTCGACATTCTGGTCAACAACGCCGGCATCCAGCACGTGGAAGCGGTCGAGGCCTTCCCCGTGGAGCGCTGGGACGCGATCATCGCGATCAACCTGTCTTCGGTGTTTCACGGCATCCGCCTGGCGCTGCCGGGCATGCGCGACAAAGGCTGGGGGCGGATCGTCAATATCGCCTCGGTGCATGGCCAGGTCGGGTCGGTCGGCAAGTCGGCGTATGTGGCGGCCAAGCATGGGGTGATCGGTCTGACCAAGGTGGTGGGCCTGGAAACGGCCACCACGCAGATTACTTGCAATGCCATCTGTCCCGGCTTTGTCCTGACCCCACTGGTGCAGAAGCAGATCGACGACCGCGCGGCCAAGGGCGGTGACCCGGCGGCCGCCCAGCGCGAACTGCTGGCTGAAAAGCAGCCGTCGCTGGAATTCGTCACCCCCGAGCATCTGGGCGAGTTGGTCCTGTTCCTGTGCAGCGAAGCCGGTAGCCAGGTGCGTGGCGCGGCCTGGAACATCGACGGTGGCTGGCTCGCGCAATGAGGCGGGGAACCGCCCAGTGCCGGCAAAGTCGGAGTAAGGACATTCTCATGTGCAAGGAGCTTCTGTGACCATCGCTCCCCCCAGCGACCCCCTCGGCCCGCAAACGCCGGACCAGCCTCGTGAAGTGCATCGCCTGCGGGTGCTGACGGTGAACACACACAAGGGTTTCACCGCCTTCAACCGCCGTTTCATCCTGCCCGAGTTGCGCGAGGCGGTGCGCAGCACCAGCGCCGATCTGGTGTTCCTGCAGGAAGTGCTGGGCGGCCACGATGGCCATGCGTCGAAGTTCTCCAACTGGCCACAGATGTCGCAGTACGAGTTCCTCGCCGACAGCATGTGGAGCGATTTCGCCTACGGGCGCAACGCGGTGTATCCGGACGGCCATCATGGCAATGCGGTGCTGTCCAAGTACCCGATCCTGCGTTACACCAACCTCGACATCTCGATCACCGGGCCCGAGCGCCGCGGCTTGCTGCACTGCGTTCTGCAGGTGCCGGGGCACGATGAGGTGCATGCGATCTGCGTGCACCTGTCATTGCTGGAAAGTCATCGGCAGCTGCAATTGAAGCTGTTGGGTCAACTGCTCGATTCATTGCCTGAAGATGCGCCAGTGATCATCGCCGGGGATTTCAACGACTGGCAGCTGCGCGGCAACGCGACGCTGGCCAAGCGCCAGGACCTGCACGAAGCGTTCGAGCGGCACAACGGGCAGTTGGCCAAGACCTATCCCGCGCGGTTCCCGCTGCTGCGCCTGGACCGGATTTACGTCAGAAACGCGACCAGCCATGGGCCTATCATCCTGGGCAACAAGCCGTGGACGCACCTATCGGACCATTTGCCCCTGGCAGTGGAAATCCACCTGTAGCAGCTGCGCAAGTTGCGTCGGCGACACACGCCGTGTGCCTGAATGAACGCGGCTTGCGCATTCCCTGTAGCAGCTGCGCAAGCTGCGTCGGCGGCGTACGCGGGGTGCCTGGATGAACGCGGTGTGCCCGGACGCGGCTTGCGCCGCTGCTACAGGGGTCCGCGTTCCATCAACAGCGTCTGCGGTGCATCTGGAATACCGTGGCCTTGCGTATTTCCCGTAGCAGCGGCGCGAGCCGCGTCGGCGGCATACGCGGTGTGCCTGGATGAACGCGGTTGTGCCCGGACGCGGCTTGCGCCGCTGCTACAGGGGTCCGCGTTCCATCCACAGCGTCTGCGGTGCATTTGGAACGGCTTGCGCCGCTGCTACAGGGGTCCGCGTTCCATCCACAGCGTCTGCGGTGCATTTGGAACATCGTGGCCTGGCGTATTTCCTGTAGCAGCTGCGCGAGCTGCGTCGGCGGTRTRCGCGGTGTGCCTGGRTGAACGCGGTGKRCCCGGACGCGGCTTGCGCCGCTGCTACAGGGGTCCGGGTTGCATCAACAGCGTCTGCGGTGCAGCTGGAACAGCGAGGCCTTGCGCATTTCCTGTAGCAGCTGCGCGAGCTGCGTCGGCGGCGTACGCGGTGTGCCTGGATGAACGCGGTGTGCCCGGACGCGGCTTGCGCCGCTGCTACAGGGGTCCGCGTTCCATCAACAGCGTCTGCGGTGCATCTGGAACACCGTGGCCTTGCGTATTTCCTGTAGCAGCTGCGCAAGCTGCGTCGGCGGCATACGCGGTGTGCCTGGATGAACGCGGTGTGCCCGGACGCGGCTTGCGCCGCTGCTACACCGTGGCCTTGGGTATTTCCTGTAGCAGCTGCGCGAGCCGCGTTGGCGGCGTACGCGGTGTGCCTGGATGAACGCGGTTGTGCCCGGACGCGGCTTGCGCCGCTGCTACAGGGGTCCGCGTTCCATCCACAGCGTCTGCGGTGCATTTGGAACATCGTGGCCTGGCGTATTTCCTGTAGCAGCTGCGCGAGCTGCGTCGGCGGTATGCGCGGTGTGCCTGGGTGAACGCGGTATGCTCGGACGCGGCTTGCACCGCTGCTACAGGGGACTGCGTTCGATCAACAGCGTCTGCGGTGCATCTGGAACATCGTGGCCTGGCGTATTTCCTGTAGCAGCTGCGCGAGCTGCGTCGGCGGTATGCGCGGTATGCCTGGGTGAACGCGGTATGCTCGGACGCGGCTTGCACCGCTGCTACAGGGGACCGCGTTCCATCCACAGCGTCTGCGGTGCATGTGGAACACCGTGGCCTTGCGTATTTTCTGTAGCAGCTGCGCGAGCTGCGTCGGCGGCGTACGCGGTGTGCCTGGATGAACGCGGTGTGCCCGGACGCGGCTTGCGCCGCTGCTACAGGGGACCGCGTTCGATCAACAGCGTCTGCGGTGCATCTGGAACAGCGAGGTATTGCGCATTCCCTGTAGCAGCGGCGCGAGCCGCGTCGGCGGCATACGCGGTGTGGCTGGATGAGCGCGGTGGACCCGGACGCGGCTTGCACCGCTGCTACAGGCGTCAGTGCGGCGTTTCTGGGTCATCCGCCACCAGGCCCCAATCTGCGCTTTTGCGGTCGGGGGCTGGTGTGGGTGGGGCTGGTGCGGTGGTGTGTTGCACGCCTTCCTCGCCCTGCAGTTTCAAGCGCAGGCGCAAGTTGTTCACCGAATCGGCGTTTTTCAACGCCTCTTCTTCACTGATCGCCCCCTCCACCGCCAGCTCGTAGAGTGCATGGTCGAAGGTCTGCATGCCCAGGTTCACGGATTTCTCCATGATGCCCTTGAGTTCGGAAAACTCGTTGCGGTGAATGAAATCGCGGATGGTCGGGGTGCCCAGCATCACTTCCACCGCCGCGCGGCGCTTGCCGTCGGTGGTGCGCACCAGCCGCTGCGAAACGAACGCCTGCAGGTTGTTGCCCAGGTCGTTGAGCAACTGCGGGCGACGGTCTTCGGGGAAGAAGTTGATGATGCGGTCCAGGGCCTGGTTGGCGTTGTTGGCGTGCAGAGTTGAAATGGCCAGGTGGCCGGTGTCGGCGAACGCCAGCGCATGTTCCATGGTTTCGCGATCGCGGATCTCGCCGATCAGGATGACGTCCGGCGCCTGGCGCAGGGTATTCTTCAAGGCCGCCTGGAAGCTGCGCGTATCGACCCCCACCTCGCGCTGGTTGATGATCGATTTCTTGTGCCGGTGGATGAATTCCACCGGGTCCTCGATGGTGATGATATGCCCGCTGCTGTTGCGGTTGCGGTAGTCGATCAAGGCTGCCAGCGACGTCGACTTGCCCGACCCGGTGGCGCCGACGAACAGCACCAGGCCGCGTTTTTCCATGATCACGTCGAGCAGCTTGCGCGGCAGCTTGAGGTCTTCGAAGCTGGGAATGTCGAGCTTGATGTTGCGTGCGACAATGGACACTTCGTTGCGCTGCTTGAAGATGTTGACGCGAAAGCGCCCTACCCCGTGGATCGACAGCGCCAGATTCATTTCCAGCTCGCGCTCGAAATCGATACGCTGCTCGGCGTCCATGATGCCGGCCGCGATCTCGGCGATGTCGCCGGGCTTCAACGCTTCGGCGCTCAAGGGTTTGAGCACGCCGTTGAACTTGGCACAGGGCGGCGCACCGGTGGACAGGTAGAGGTCGGAGCCGTCCTGACTGGCCAGGAGCTTGAGCAATGCTTGAATTTCCATGTGCTGGGGTCCTGCGAAGGCCGTCGATAGTAAGTACGCTATAGCTTGGCTGCATCTGCAGCCGCGGTAAATCAAAGGATAACGCAATGAATGCCTCACCTGTGGGCGGCAAGGTCGCGACATTGATCGCAAGCATGGACTGGGCCGACAGCCCCCTGCCCGCCCCCGATGCCTGGCCGCAGAGCCTGCGCACCGCCGTGGACATCGTCACTCACTCGCCCATGCCGATGCTGCTGCTGTGGGGCACGCAGCTGTGCCAGCTGTACAACGACGCCTTCGCGCTGCTGGTGGGTAGCAACCACCCGCGCGCCCTCGGCCAGCCGGTGGACAGCATCTGGCCGGAACTCAAGGCGTTCACCGACCCGATCTACGCCGCCGTGTTGCAGGGTGAGGTGCGCACCTTCAGCGAAAAGGACTTCAATCTGCCGCGCGAGGGCGATTCCGAACAAGTCTGGCTGGACCTCACCTACAGCCCGATCCGCGACGAAAACGAGCGGGTGGCCGGCATTCTGGTGACCGCCATCGAGGCCAACGAGCGGCGTGAAGTCAGCGCGCTGGGCCGTCGCGCCGAGCAGGAGCTGCGCGACCGGGAAGCGCATTTTCGCATGGCCATCGAGCTGTCACCCGCCGTGCACTGGACGGCCGAGGCCAATGGCCGGACCGACGGCAAGAGCCAGACCGAGCGCTGGCGACAACTGACTGGCATCCGCGGCCTGCAGGCGGATGAAGACTGGGCGCAGCTGATGCACCCGGATGACCACCTGCCGACCCTGGACACCTGGCAACTGGCAGTGAGCACCGGCCGCCCCTACGACGCCGAGTACCGCTTGCGCATGGCCGACGGCAGCTATCACTGGATGCATGCCCGCGCACTGCCCCAGCGCGATGCCGATGGCGTGATCCGGCAGTGGTTCGGCATGACCGAGGACGTGCAGAATCGCCGTCAGGTCGAGCAGGCCCTGCGCGAGCTCAACGAGCACCTGGAAACCCGGGTCAGCGAGCGTACCCAGGCCTTGGCCGAGGTCAACCTGCGGCTGCAGAACGAAATGCAGGAGCGCGAGCGCGCCGAAGAGGCGTTGCGCCATGCACAGAAGATGGAAGCGCTGGGCCAGTTGACCGGCGGTATTGCCCACGATTTCAACAACATGCTCACCGGCATCATCGGCAGCCTGGACCTGATGCAGCGCTACATCGACGCCGGGCGCAGCAGCGAGATCAAGCGCTTCAGCGAAGCGGCGATCAGTTCGGCGCATCGCGCGGCGGGCCTGACCCACCGGCTACTGGCGTTTTCGCGACGCCAGTCGCTGGACCGCAAGCGCCTGGCGCCCAACGAGCTGGTGCACTCGCTCGAAGAGCTGTTCAGCCGCACCTTGGGCGAGCACCTGCAACTGCGCCTGCAATTGGCCGAGGACGTGTGGCCGGTAAACACCGATGCCAGCCAACTGGAAAACGCCCTGCTCAATCTGGTCATCAACGCCCGCGACGCCATGCCCGAGAGCGGCGTGCTGACCATCGAGACCGCCAACTGCGAACTGGACGCCACGCCGGAAGGCGCGACCCTGGAACCGGTCAAGCCGGGCGCCTATGTCATGTTCCGGGTCAGCGACAACGGCAGTGGCATGAGTGCACCGATACTGGCCAAGGCGTTCGACCCCTTCTTCACCACCAAACCCATCGGCCAAGGTACCGGCTTGGGGCTGTCGATGATCTATGGCTTCGCCCAGCAATCGGGCGGTCAGGTGACGTTACAGAGCCGGCCTGGCGAGGGCACCTGTGTGCGCCTCTATCTGCCGCGCCACAGCGAACCGTTCGGCGACACCGCCGAGCAGCGCACTCCAGCCGTGGCACCGATGGCCCAGGCCGGGGAAAGCGTGCTGGTGGTCGAAGACGATCCGGCGGTGCGCATGCTGGTGCTGGATGTGCTGGACGAACTGGGCTATGCCGCGCATTCGGCAGCCGACGCCAGCGCCGCATTGGCGCTGCTCGAAGCAGGCCTGCACATCGACCTGCTGGTCACCGACGTGGGTCTGCCAGGCCTCAACGGCCGGCAATTGGCCGAGATTGCGCGCCAGCAGCGGCCTGGACTGAAGGTGCTGTTCATCACCGGCTACGCGGAAAAGGCCGCCGAGCGTTACGGGTTCCTGGCCGAGGGCATGGACATGATCACCAAACCGTTTTCCATCGAACGACTGGGCAGCAAGATCCGCGACATGATCAACCTGTCCTGATTTGCGGCATAATCAGCGGCTTTTTCAGCGAGCATCGGGTAATGAAGGCACAAGCAAGGCACATTCTGGTCAAGACTGCCGAGGAAGCGGAAGCGCTACGCCTGCGGATCGCCAAGGGCGAAGCGTTCGATGTGCTGGCGAAGAAATATTCGACCTGCCCGTCCGGCAAGCGCGGCGGCGACCTTGGCGAAGTTCGTCCTAGACAGATGATTGGGGCGATCGATCAGATCATCTTCAAGAAACCGCTGCGTACGGTGCATGGACCAGTGAAGAGCAAATTCGGTTACCACCTGGTGCAAGTGTTCTACCGCGACTGACATCACATCGGCAAACACCGCGCTCCATCAAAACCACCGCCCGCTTGCGACGCCATATCACCAAAAGCCCTGGCTAACGAAAACGACCACCCCTGTAGCAGCGGCGCAAGCCGCGTCGCCGGCACACGCGGTTCGTTGAAATGAACACGGCACAGTCGTTGCTGATTCAGAGGTACTCGCCGACAGCCCTCGGCATCTGATGCTGGCGCTTGAGGTCGGTACGCATGCCCGTAATCAGATTGGAAATCGCTCGGCTGCTGGTCAACTGCTCGGTGCGGATTCCGCTGAGTGTGTAGTCGACCTTATGCGTCGCCTGATCGAACACACGTACGGTCAAGGAACGATCGGTAGCTTGGGTGCACTGGCAGCGCTGGGGCAGGAAACTGCTTTCAATGATGTTACGCAGTTCAAGGGTGGACAACATGATGACACTCCATTCTTGGTCTTATCCCTGAAGTCGGGCTTGCCCGAAGACAGTGCACCTTTCATGCCCTCTGCACCAAAGCGTACTTCCTATATCAATCAAAGAGTTAGCATTCAGACCCGATCGACGCGTCGTGCATTGTGCAAGATCACGGTGCACAGCCGTTGCAATTTGCATAACACCAGGCCATTGAAACTTTGCCGATCCCCGTAGGGTCCCCTGCAGACACACCGCTCAGGGGCAATTCTCACCATGGCAAGAGCAATCTGGAAAGGCGCGATCAGTTTCGGTCTGGTGCACATCCCCGTGGCCCTGGTTTCAGCCACTGCCTCACAGGGTGTCGACTTCGATTGGCTGGATAAACGCAGCATGGACCCCGTCGGCTACAAGCGCATCAACAAGAAGACCGGCAAGGAGATGAACAAGGAAAACATCGTCAAGGGCGTCCAGTACGAGAAAGGTCGCTACGTTGTCCTGAGCGAAGACGAAATCCGAGCGGCCCACCCTGTATCGACACAAACCATCGATATCTTCTCTTTCGTTGATCGCACCCAGATCCCCCTGCCCAATATAGACACGCCCTACTTTCTCGCCCCGGATCGCCGTGGCGAAAAAGTGTATGCACTGTTGCGGGAAACATTGATCAGCACCAAGAAAGTTGCACTGGCTCTGGTGGTATTGCATACCCGTCAATACCTGGCTGCGCTGATGCCGCTGGACGGTGCACTGGTGATGGTGAAGTTGCGCTGGCCTTCCGAAGTGCGTGACCTGGATATTCTGGAGTTGGGCAAGGAAGTGAAAAAGCCCGAACTGACCAAGAAAGAACTGGACATGGCCAAGCGTCTGGTCGAAGACATGAGTGGCGACTGGCAGCCCAAAGAATATGTCGACAAGTTCGAGCAGAAGATCATGGCACTGGTCGAGAAGAAGGCCAACAAAGGGGAAATCGAAGACGTGGAAACCGAGTCCGACCAAGCGTCACGGCAAACCGCCGACGTCATCGACCTGACCGAGCTGCTCAAGCGCAGCCTCGCTGGCAAGCCTTCCGCTGCGGCCAAGCCCAAGCCGGCCAAAGCGAAAACCGCCGCGAAAAAAGCCCCGGCCAGACGCAGCCCGCGCAAGGCTTCTTGAGCACAAACAGCCAGGAACACCTTTGCGACTAATAGCGGCATCGATGAATAACTTTTTTCATCCACGCCGCTGTTGAATAACTTCATACCGCTCTGCCTTTTTAAAGCAACTTCCAACATTCGTCGACTACACTCGTTGCAACATTTGATTCCATTAACCACTTGATCGCTCACCGCGTCTTGTTTCGCGGCGAACGCGTGCGTGGGAGTTGTTGATGAACACCAACGAGTTGTTTAGACACCGCTGGTTATTGACCGCGTCGTTATTGACCAGTTGGGCCGACGCCAACATGGCATTGGCCGACTGCACGTTCGCTCCAGGCCTGGGCAATGACGCCTACGTGTGCGACAGCGGAACGGCCTCCTCGCTGAGCGATCTGCTGGGCAACAACAGCCTCACTTTGCCCCCAGGCGGCACCGGAACCATCACTGGAGCGGTCGAATTCGGCCCTGGCCAGGACAGCGTGTTGCTGGGCTCGGGCAGCATCGAAGGCGTGCTGAACACCGGTGCAGGCGCGGACACGGTGCTCGTCGGCGGGGGGCGATTGTCTTCCCTGATTCAGGGCGATGGCGCCGATACGCTTGAGGTGATAGGCGGTACCATCAGCGGCCCGGTCAGCCAGGGCAGCGGCATCGACAGCTTCATCATGCGCGGCGGGCAGATCCAGTCGCTCAGCCAAGGTGACGGGCTGGACACCTTTTCCATGACCGACGGCACCATCGTTGGTGCCTTCGAGGACGGTGATATCGCGCGAATGAGCGGCGGCACCATTGGCCGAGTCGACATGAAGCTGGACAACAACCTGTTCGAACTGTCTGGAGGCCGCATCAACGGCAACCTGGTCGCCGGCTTCGGCAACGATACCATCGCCGTGTCGGGTGGCAGCATCGGGGGCAACATCAGCGTCAGTGGCGGCGTCGACGAGGTCACGGTGAGCGGTGGCGACATCGGCGGCAATGTCTTGCTGAGCTTCGGCGACGACCGCTTCATCTGGCGCGACGCGGGCCTGATCCACGGCACCATCAGCATGGGCGCAGGCGACGACACGGCGCTGTTGAGCAACCTGGATGAAACCCAACTGGCATCGCCGCGCCTGATCTACGGGGATGCCGGCGTTGATACGTTGACCCTCGACAACAGCAAAACCCTTGGCGGCGCACGGTACAGCTACTGGGAAACGATCAAACTGAGCAACGGCTCGGTGCTGGACTTGCCCGATCGCCTGAGCCTGGCGGACGATTCGACGCCGCCGAACAGTGGCCTGCTCACTCTCGACCGCAGTAGCACCCTGGGCGCGACCCAAGGCACGGTCGGCCCGATCGTCGAGGGTCAGACGATCACGCTGAACAATGCCGGGCTGATCGACCTCACCCGCAGTGGCGCCCAGGCGGAAGACCGCCTGACCGTCATCGGCAACTACGTGGGCAACGACGCGCGCCTGAAACTGCACACGGTGCTCGCCGGTGACGACGCCCCTTCCGATCGGCTGGTCGTGGCTCAAGGCACGCTCAGTGGCCTCACTGCCATTACCGTCGACAACCTCGATGGCCGTGGCGCGCAGACCACAGCCAACGGCATCACACTGGTGGAGGCCACTCAAGGCGCGACCAGCACCAACGGTGCCTTTACCCTGGCCAACAACCTGTCGGTCGGCGCCTATCAGTATTACCTGTTCAAGGGTGGGGTCACTGCGGGCAGCGAGAACAGCTGGTTCCTGCGTTCGTCCGTGGTGGCGCCGCCCGTGGTGGTACCGCCGGTCACCGAGCCGCCCGTGGTGGTCCCGCCTGTCGTTGAGCCCCCCGTGGTCCAGCCCCCCACGGTCGAACCGCCTGTCATCGAGCCGCCAGTGGTCGAACCCCCTGTAGCCGAGCCGGGACCACCGGTCATAGAACCGCCCGCAGTCGAGCCACCCGTCATCGAGCCGCCGGTCCAGCCGCAGCCTCCTGGGCCCGAGCCAACGCCACCCACCCCTGCGCCGGGCGCTCAGGAACCCATCGCGGCGATCGGCACGCCGAACCTGCCACACCCGGCCCCCGGTCAGAGCATCGTGCTGTATCGGATCGAAGTGCCCGCCTACAGCGTCGTGCCGCCCGCTGCCGCCTTGCTGGCGCTGGACAGCCTGGGGAGCTTCCATGAGCGTCAGGGCGAACAAAGTCTGCTTACGGAACGCGGCGTCCTGCCTGCCGGGTGGGCCCGGACCTTCGGCAGTCACGGACGACAGCAGTGGGCTGGCGCTGCGACCCCTAACCTGAGCAGCAATATCAGTGGCTACCAGGTCGGCCACGATCTGTTCGCCGCCCTCAGCGACAACGGCTACCGCCAGCACGTCGGGCTGTTCGCCGGGCATGCTCGGCTGGATGGCAAAGTGCGCGGCTTCGCCCTGGGGTTCGACGACACCCCTTCGGGCCACATCCGCCTGCGCGCCGACAATCTTGGCGCCTATTGGACGGTGATCAGCCCTGCGGGGGCCTACCTTGACCTGGTCGCGATGAGCACCCGATTCGAGGGACGCAGCCGCTCCGAACGCGGCTACACGCTCGACCTCGACGGACACGGGGTGGCCGTATCCTTGGAAGCCGGTTACCCGCTCAGACTCTCCGAGCAATGGTTGCTGGAGCCACAGGTGCAAGTGGTCGGGCAGAAAATCACGCTGGACACGGCGCGTGATCCCGTATCGAAAGTGGCATTCGACAGCGAGCACTATTGGCGGACACGCTTGGGAGTGCGTTTGAAAGGGCAGTATCGGGTGGGCGGTACGCCGGTCGAACCCTATGTGCAGGCCAACCTTTGGCACACGCTTGACGGCGAAGACGCAGTGACCTTCGATGAGGTCGATACCCTGCGCAGCCAGCACCGGGCGACTCAAGCCAAACTGGGCATGGGCCTGGCCGCGCGGCTCAGCGACGACGTCAGCCTGTACCTGAACACCGACTACGCCCGCGGCCTGGATTCACAACCCCAGGAAAGCCTGCAGGGCAGCCTGGGGTTGCGAATCAGCTGGTAGGCTCAGGCCGGATCGTCTGGGCTCATGTCGGCGTCGCCGGTCTGGGTGCGCACCTGGCGCGGGTCCAGCTCAGGGTCGCGGTCCATCGGCACGGGCGAAAGACCTTCGTCACCGGGCCGCACGTCCTCGTCGAGCTTGCCTTCGGCGTAGGGTTCGGGCGCGACCGGGTCGTTGGGACGGTCCAAAGGGTCGGGAATCTGCGTCGAACTGCTGGGTGCCATATCATCCTCACAAAGCACAGTGGTTTCAGTGGATCGATGAACTCATGGCATCAGACGTGATCGCGACGCAGGGGTGCAGATTATTTTGTCGCAGAATCAAAGCGTTTCACGCTTAAAGGCAGGTGGCCAGCGATGCCAGTCGGCGCGTGGCGACCTCGCCCTGCTCGCGGGCGTAGAAGCTGACCTGACTACCGGCACCGCGCGGGCGGATGTCGGCGAAGTACGTGGCTGCGGGAGTGAACACGGTGTAACCGCCATCGCTGGCTTCGCTGGACGCATCGGTCATCACCCCGAACATGGCTTCGTCCTGCCAGCTGAACTGCACGCATTGGGCAATCTTCTGCGCAGGTTTCGTCGACGTCACGGTCTGCACCGGCGCACTGCTGCGCGCCTGTTTCATGTTGAGGCTGGTGCAACCAGTGAGTACGCACAGGCCAAGTGCTGCAGCGATGATTCGCATCGTCGTTTCCATTCCGGATTCAGATAAACCGCGAATGTAGCATCGACGTGAACGGGCAGCACCATTGCCGGAGCATCATTGGCAAAGGTGCATGGCAGTGAGCAGCAGGAAGAAGGCACCAAGCACCTCGAAATGGCCGAGCAACCAGGTGCCGAGGCGCGAGCGCCCGACCGTCCCGGAGCGGCCACACCATTGCGGCCACAGAGCGGCCGAAGTCGCCAGCACGGCGCCTGCCAACAGCAACAACACGTAGGCCATCGCAAGGTCCTGCGGTGATGAATGAAGATACGCCTTAGTGCTCGCCAGGCACCGCGCGTTCCACTGGCTTACGTGCACTTCGTCACAAAACCGCACGCACCCGGCATTGCCTGCATCGACGGGGGCCTGCACAATCGTGCCTTCTCCCACACCGATCGAAGGCCCCATGGCAGAACCCGATTCGCGTCACCAGGCCGCACTGGACCGTTTTCTCGAGATGAGTCCCGAGCTGCAAACGGAACTGGGCAGCCTCAACCCCCTGGCCGCACGTGCGGCAGGGCTGAGCATCGAGGAATACCGCGCCGAACGTCTGTACGAGGCCTTCGAAGAAGTCGCCAATGGCCAGGACCTGTTCGCCTGGGAACTGACCCTCAAGCTCACCGCCGACACCCCGGAAGACTTTCAGGCGCAACGGCTGGAGGTTCATAGGGAGGTGGCCGAGATGGCTGGCATGCCGTGGGAGGAGTACATGCAGCTCAATGGCCTGAAGGACGCCTCGGGCTCGGCGTAAAACGCAAGCACCCTGCGCAAGGCAGGGTGCAGGTTCACTGGGCAGGCCGGGCTCTTATCTAGAGGATATTAGCTAGAGGCTATTGCCGGGCGAAGGCTCTTCGTCTTCGTCGACGGGCGGAGTGGCCTCGGTATCGGGTTCTTCCACCGCCTTGTTCCCAGGCGAGCCGTCCTGTTCGTCATCATGCTCGTCGTGGATATCAGGGTAGCCCTCTTCCCCGCTACCTGGCTCGGCGGGCCCTGGATACGGATTCTGCGGGTGGTTGTTGTCTTCGACCATGATATGTCTCCTTTCGTGGCGCGGTTTATCCGCACCTGATAGTGGGAGATCACCGCAACCCGGGAAGTGCCACTGACGTGACGAGCGGTTTGCCCTTCCCTGCAAACCAGCCACTGCCTTGTCTTCTGAGGTTTCTTTGCTATAGCTAAAGGCCTCTCTGATCATTCAGGCAATGGAGTGGCCGTCATGAAAAAGATGAGTGTGAGTCAGCTGACCATGCTGACAGCCGTCAACATGCTGGGATCCGGCATCGTTCTGTTACCCACCAAGCTCGCCGAAGTCGGCGGCATTTCGATTCTCTCCTGGCTGATCACGGCTACCGGCTCACTGGCCCTGGCCTATGCCTTCGCCCGCTGCGGCATGCTCAGCCGAAAGACCGGCGGCATGGGCGGCTACGCGGAATACACCTTCGGCAAGTCGGGCAACTACATCACCAACTACACCTACGGACTGTCCCTGCTGATCGCCAACGTGGCGATCAGCATCACGGCGGTCGGTTACATCCAGACGCTGTTCGATATCAGACTCGATTCGCTGCAAGTGGGCCTGGCGACCATCGCGCTGTTATGGCTGACCACCTTCGCCAACTTCGGCGGGGCAAGCGTCACCGGCAAGATCGGCTCGATCACGGTGTGGGGCGTGATCGCACCCGTGGTGCTGGTGTCGACGATCGGCTGGTTCTGGTTCGAAAGCGGCACCTATGCGGCCGGCTGGAACCCCCACGGCATGCCCTGGTACGAAGCGGCCGGCGCCTCGGTGGCAATCACCCTGTGGGCGTTTCTTGGCCTGGAATCGGCGTGTGCCAACGGCGACGCCGTGGAAAACCCGGAAAAAAACGTACCTATTGCCGTGCTCGGCGGCACGTTGGGCGCGGCGGTGATCTACATCCTGTCCACCAATGTGATTGCCGGCATCGTCGACAATGCCGAGCTGGTTTCCTCCACCGCGCCGTTCGGCCTGGTGTTCGCCAAGATGTTCACGCCGATGATCGGCAACCTGGTCATGGGCCTGATGGTGCTCGCCTGCATCGGTTCGCTGCTGGGTTGGCAGTTCACCGTGGCCCAGGTCTTCAAAAGCTCGGCCGACACGGGCTACTTTCTGCCGATCTTCGCCAAGATCAACAAGCACGGGGTGCCGATCATCAGCATGCTGATCCTGCTCGCCATCCAGACCGCGATGGCCTTGCTGACCATCAGCCCAGACCTGGCCAAGCAGTTCGACACCCTGATGAGCCTGGCGGTGGTCACCAACCTGGTGCCGTACATTCTGTCGATGGCCACCTTGATGACCTTGCAGAAGGTGTCGAATGTCCCGGCCAACAAGGCCTTGATAACCAACGTCGTCGCCGCGGTCGCGACGGCCTACAGCTACCTGGCGCTGTACAGCTCGGGAGCCCAGGCCCTGATGCTGGGCGGCGTGGCGACCATTGTAGGCTACACGCTGTTCGGCTTCGTCAACAACCGCCTGATTCGCCTGGAGGCGCTCAACAACAGCGCCCCGACCCAGACCGTTGCGGCCCAGCACATCGTCGGCACGCCGATTCCGGTGAACAGCCTGCCCCGTACCCCTAACAACCCCCCTGCCCTGGAAGCGCGACCATGACGGACCATAGAAACCTGCTTGGCATGCTGGCTTTGTTGATCAGCGACCAACCCGACAAACGCACTGTGTTCGGGCGGGCGCTGATTCAGCTGATCACCGATGTGGAGGAGCGATCCATCAGCGTGATCACCTCCGAGCGTCTGGACGATGCCAAGTCGATCCTGAGCACCGACCCGGCGATCCAGTGCGTATTGCTCAGTTGGGAAATGGACAGGAGTGCCGACCATCAGCAATGCATCGATCTGCTCGCCCGCCTGCGCGAGCGCAACACGCGGGTGCCGGTGTTTCTGATCAGCGACCGCAGCACCGCATCCAACGTGCCGTTGATCGTCATGCAGCACGCCGACGACTTCATCTGGCTGCCCGAGGACACCAGTCGTTTCCTCAGTGGGCGGATCCTGGCGGCCATGGAACGCTATCGCCAGGCGGTGCTGCCGCCCATGTTCGGCGCCCTGCTCAAGTTCGCCCGCAGTTATGAATACTCCTGGCACACCCCGGGCCACGCCGGCGGTACGGCCTTTCTGAAAAGCACGGCTGGCCGGGCGTTCTATGAGTTCTTCGGGGAAAACCTGCTGCGCTCGGACCTGTCCATTTCGGTTGGCGAACTGGGCTCGCTGCTCGACCACAGTGGCCCCATTGGCCAGGGCGAGCGATACGCGGCCAAGGTGTTCGGCGCCCATCGCACCTACTACGTCACCAATGGCTCGTCGATGTCGAACCGGGTGATTCTGATGGCCAGCGTCACCCGCGATCAGATCGCGCTGTGCGACCGTAACTGCCACAAGTCTGCCGAGCACGCGATGACCCTGTCCGGGGCGATCCCGACCTACCTGGTGCCGACGCGCAATCGCTTCGGCATCATCGGCCCGATCCTACCGCAGACGTTGAGCGCGGTCGCGGTACGCGCGGCCATTGCGAGCAACCCGCTGGTCGGGTCGCACATCGACCCCACGCCGGTGCACGCCATCGTCACCAACTCCACCTATGACGGCTTGACCTACAACGTCACGCGGGTAGAAGAATTGCTCGGGCAAAGCGTCGACCGCCTGCACTTCGACGAGGCATGGTATGGCTACGCGCGGTTCAATCCTTTGTACAAGGACCGCTTTGCGATGCACGGCAGCCCCGATGACCACGACGCCTCCAAGCCGACGGTGTTCGCCACCCAGTCCACCCACAAACTGCTGGCCGCGCTGTCCCAGGCATCGATGATCCATGTGCGCAACGGGCGCAATCCTATTCACCACGCACGCTTCAACGAGTCGTACATGATGCATGCGTCGACCTCGCCCAACTACGCGATCATGGCCTCCTGCGACGTCAGTTCGGCCATGATGGAGGCGCCGAGCGGGCAGATCCTGACCAATGAATCCATCGAGGAAGCCATTGCGTTTCGCCAGGTGATTTCACGGATGCACGCTGACATGCGGGCCAACGATGACTGGTTCGTGTCCTGCTGGCAGCCACCGTCGATAGACATCGGCGGGGCCGCCATCGACTTCCATGAAGTCGATCCGGCGAAGCTCAAGTCCGACCCGAACTGCTGGGTGCTGCACCCCGGCGAAGTCTGGCATGGTTTCGGCGACATCGAAGACGGTTACTGCATGCTCGATCCGATCAAGGTGTCGATTCTGACCCCCGGCATGGGCGACGACGGGCAACTGCTGGACTTCGGCATTCCGGCCTGTGTGGTGAGTGCGTATCTGGGCCGGCAAGGGATCGTGGTCGAGAAAACCACCGACTTCACCCTGCTCTTCCTGTTCTCCATCGGTATCACCAAGGGCAAGTGGGGCACCCTGGTGAACGCGCTGCTGGATTTCAAGCGCGACTACGACGCCAACCTTGAGCTGGAACTGTGCCTGCCCGACCTGCTCGCCGCCACGCAGCAGCGCTACAGCGGCATGGGCCTCAGAGACCTGGCCGAAGAGATCTTCACGGCGATGAAGGCCAATCGCACCACGGCCGCCATGGCGGCAGCCTTCGGCATGCTGCCCCAAGCCGAGTTCAGCCCGGTACAGGCCTACGAGAAGCTGGTCCGTAACGAGGTGGAACTGGTGACGCTGGACGATGCGGCTGGACGGGTCGTGGCGACGGGCATCGTGCCCTACCCGCCCGGCATTCCGTTACTGATGCCCGGCGAGAACGCCGGTGCGGCGGACGGGCCGCTGCTCGCCTACCTGAAGGCGCTGGAGAGCTTCGACCGCGCGTTTCCCGGCTTTGCCCACGACACCCATGGGATCGACAACGATGCCGGGGTGTACCGACTGTCGGTGCTCAGGTAGGGAGACCAACGGCAGTTTTCAGCTTTACGGCCGTGCTATCGGCTCGGCCGCATTTCTGAGAAACTGGACCGTCGGGCACCTCGCCCGGTACCTCTCTCATCCATCGGAGATCCGCTTGCACATCGTACCCAAGGGTCTCGACAATGATGAACGACTGTCCCACGTGCTGCAGGCCAGCGAACGACTGGCCATGGCCGAGTCCATCGACGAGGTGGTGAGCGTTCTTCGCGACACGGCTCGGGCGACGGTGGGCGCCGAGGGCATCGCGGTCGTCATCGAAAATGGCGGGCACTGCACCTACGTGGCCGAGGACGCGATTTCCCCGCTGTGGAGCGGCAAGACGTTTCCGATCGATCGCTGCGTGTCCGGCTGGGCGATGCTCGACAACAAGACCTACGTCATCCCGGACGTGCGGCTGGACCCGCGTATCCCGCGGGAAGCCTACGACCCGACGTTCGTGCGCAGCCTGGTCATGGTCCCGATCGGCAAACCGCTGGCGGTGGCCGCGCTCGGCGCGTACTGGTCACAGGTGCGCCCCCATAACCGCGACACGATCGAACGCCTGGAAAGCCTGGCGCGTCTGGCCACCATTGCCATCGAAAACGCGCGTCTGACCCAGGCGCGCAACCGCGCGGCCGCCATCGGCGCTGCGCAGAATCGCATGCTCGCGCTGGCAGTGGCCGAAGGCAGCCTGGACGTCACGCTGGAAGCGATCGTGCGCGAGGTCGAAACCCTGTCCACGTCCGGTCTGCTGGGAAGCGTTCTGCTGCTGGACGACCAGGGGCGGCGCGTGCAGCGCTGCGTGGGCCCCAGCCTTCCTGGTCACTACACCGGGGCGGTCGAAGGTCTTTGCCTGGACTTGGACGCTGGCAAGACGAACGCCGGCGACAGTTCGAACGACGTGTTGGCAAACCAGCTGGCAGTGTTGGCCAACGAGCATGGCTTGCAGGTGTGCTGGTCGACTCCGATCCGTTCCACGCAAGGCGTCGTGATGGGTGCCTTTGTGTTGTATCACCCCGAGGTAAGGCAGGCCGTTCCGGCCGACGTCGAGATCATCGATTTCGTCGTGCAGACCATTGGCCTCATGGTGCACCGCGCGCAAGTCGATGTCGCCGTGCGCACCAGCGAGGCCCGGTTGCGTCTGGCGGTGGACCACGCCGATGTCGGGTTCTGGGACGTGGACCTGGTGCAGAACACGCTGGTGTGGCCACCGCAGACCAAGGCGATGTTCGGCATCTCGGCCGATGTGTCGGTCACCCTCGAGGACTTCTACCAGGGTCTGCACCCTCACGATCGCCGGGCGACCATAGAGGCCTTCACAGCAGCCATGGATCCTGACCGGCGGGCCCTCTATGACGTGGACTATCGCACCATTGGCCGTGAGGATGGTGTGGTTCGCTGGGTGGCGGCCAAGGGACGGGCCGTGTTCGATGAGCACGGACGCTGTCTGCGCGTCACTGGCACGGCGATGGACATCACCGCCCGCAAGAACGCCGATGAGAAACTGCGCGAACTCAATGCCACGCTCGAAGGGCGCGTGGCCCAAGCCATCGCCGAGCGTGAAGAAGTCCAGTTGGCTTTGCGGCAGAGCCAGAAGATGGAAGCCATGGGGCAGCTCACCGGTGGCGTGGCCCACGATTTCAACAACCTGCTCACCCCGATCGTCGGCACGCTGGACATGCTCCAGCGCCGGGGCGTGGGCGGCGAGCGGGAGCAACGGCTGATCTCCGGCGCCGTGCAATCGGCGGATCGCGCCAAGACGCTGGTACAGCGGCTACTGGCCTTTGCCCGACGCCAGCCGCTGCAGGCGGTCGCCGTCAACGTCGGCAAGCTGGTCAGCGACATGGGCGACCTGCTGGCCAGCACCACCGGCCCGCAGATCAAGGTCGTCGTCGATGCGCCGGAGCATCTGCCCGCGGCGATCGCCGACGTCAACCAACTGGAGATGGCGCTGCTCAACCTCTCCGTCAATGCCCGTGACGCGATGCTCGAAGGCGGGATACTGCGCATCTCCGCCTGCATGGAATCGATCGAGGCAGGGCATCGGTCGGGGCTTGCCGTGGGCAACTACCTCTGCCTGTCCGTCGCGGACACCGGCTCGGGCATGGACGCCGCCACTCTGGCGCGTGCGGTGGAACCGTTCTTCTCCACCAAGGGCGTCGGCCAGGGCACCGGCCTGGGGCTGTCGATGGTGCACGGGCTGGCTTCGCAGTTGAACGGCGCGCTGACCATTCAAAGCTCACCGGGCCTGGGCACCAACGTCGAACTGTGGCTGCCACGCAGCGTTACCCTTCCCGCCGAGGCCCTGCGCTTGGTCGACACGCCGGAGCTGTCCTCCAGCCGCGGCGTCGCGTTGCTGGTGGACGACGAAGAGCTGGTGCGGGCAAGTACCTCTTACATGCTGGCCGAGCTGGGCTATTGCGTCATCGAGGCCGCGTCCGGCGAGGAAGCCATCGCCCTGATGGACACCGGCGAGCCCTTCGACCTGCTGATCACCGACCACCTCATGCCAGGCATCAGCGGCACCGATCTGGCCAGGCAAGTCCGCTGCTCCCGGCCGGGGACCGCGATCCTGCTGGTTTCAGGCTATGCCGAGCGCGAAGGCCTCGACCCGGACCTGCCGCGGTTGAGCAAGCCGTTCAGGAAGAATGAGTTGGCGATGAGTCTGGCGCAGTTGGGGCGCGAGGGCTGACAGTGGAGACACGGTCCGTCACACGGCCATGGCCTTGCGATGGACCAGGCTTTCGCCGAACCGAGAGTACGTCGGGCAGACGTACAACTACCGCCGTACCTATGCGACAATAGCCGCACTGTCCGGTCTGCATCCCGCCTTTATTGCCCGGCTCCAGCGTGGTATCGCGTCGGCCATCGAATCGATATCACCTGAACCCATCGCTCCCCCAGTTATTGATAGGTAAGCTCCTTGATCTCCACAGCTAACATCACCATGCAGTTTGGCGCCAAGCCGCTGTTCGAGAACGTTTCCGTGAAATTCGGCAACGGCAACCGCTACGGCCTGATCGGCGCCAATGGATGTGGCAAGTCGACGTTCATGAAGATCCTGGGCGGCGATCTGGAGCCCTCGGGTGGGCAGGTCATGCTCGAACCGAACGTGCGCCTGGGCAAGCTGCGTCAGGATCAGTTCGCCTACGAGCAGTTCAGCGTGATCGATACGGTCATCATGGGCCACGAGGAGCTGTGGAAGGTCAAGGCCGAGCGCGACCGTATCTACTCGCTGCCGGAAATGAGCGAGGAAGACGGCATGGCCGTCGCCGAGCTGGAGACCGAGTTCGCGGAAATGGACGGCTACACCGCCGAGTCCCGTGCCGGCGAGCTGTTGCTGGGTCTGGGCATTCCGCTGGAGCAGCATTTCGGCCCGATGACCGAAGTCGCGCCGGGTTGGAAGCTGCGGGTGCTGCTGGCACAGGCGTTGTTCTCGGATCCTGAAGTGCTGTTGCTCGACGAACCGACCAACCACCTGGACATCAACACCATTCGCTGGCTGGAAAACATCCTCACGGCGCGTAACAGCACCATGATCATCATTTCCCACGACCGGCACTTCCTCAACAGCGTCTGCACTCACATGGCCGACCTCGATTACGGCGAGTTGCGTCTGTTCCCAGGCAACTACGACGAGTACATGACCGCAGCGACCCAATCGCGCGAGCAGCTGCTGTCGGACAACGCCAAGAAGAAAGCCCAGATCGCCGAACTGCAAACCTTCGTTTCGCGCTTCTCGGCCAACGCTTCCAAAGCCAAGCAGGCGACGTCGCGGGCCAAGCAGATCGACAAGATCCAGCTGGCCGAGGTCAAGCCTTCGAGCCGCGTCAGCCCGTTCATCCGCTTCGAGCAGAACAAGAAGCTGCACCGCCAGGCGGTCACCGTCGAGCGCATGTCCAAGGGTTTCGACGGCAAGCCGTTGTTCGAGAACTTCAGCTTCGTGGTCGAGGCTGGCGAGCGTGTGGCGATCATCGGCCCGAACGGGATCGGCAAGACCACCCTGCTGCGTACCCTGGTCGGCGAGCTGACCCCGGACGCGGGCGCGGTGAAGTGGACCGAGAGCGCGGAGCTTGGCTATTACGCCCAGGACCACGCGCACGATTTCGAAGACGACATGAACCTGTTCGACTGGATGGGCCAGTGGACCCAGGGCGAGCAGATGGTGCGTGGCACCTTGGGCCGCATGCTGTTCTCCAACGATGAGATTCTCAAGTCGGTGAAGGTGATTTCCGGTGGTGAGCAGGGGCGCATGCTGTTCGGCAAGCTGACCTTGCAGAAGCCCAACGTACTGATCATGGACGAGCCGACCAACCACTTGGACATGGAGTCGATCGAGGCGCTAAACCTGGCGCTGGAGAACTACCCTGGCACACTGGTATTCGTGAGCCATGACCGCGAGTTCGTCTCTTCCCTGGCCACCCGGATCATCGAGCTGAGCGCCAGCGGCGTGGTCGACTTCAGCGGCACGTACGACGACTACCTGCGCAGCCAAGGCGTGGTTTTCTAAACCCGAAGTCCGTGTAGCAGCGGCGCGAGCCGCGTCCGGGGGCGCCGCGTTTGTTCTGACCCTCCGCGTGCGCCGCCCTTGTAGCAGCGGCGCGAGCCGCGTCCAGGGGCGCCGCGGTTGTTCTGACCCTGCGCGGGAGCCGCTGCTACAGGGGTTCGGGGCGGCCGAGGAGGAAGCCTTGGGCGTTGGCGGCGCCCAGGCGTTTGAGTTGCGACAGTTCGGCTTCGGTTTCAACGCCTTCGGCGACGATCACGCTGCCGGTCTCCCGGGCGAAGGCGATCAAGGCCGACGCCATGGCGCGTCGCTGGAAATCCTGATCGATACCGCGGGTCAGGCTCATGTCGAGCTTGATGATGTCCGGGCGCACCTGAAGGATATGCCGCATGCTGGCATACCCGGCGCCCGCGTCATCGATCGCCACCCGCACACCTCGCACCCGCAGCGGCTGCAAGGCCACCTGCAACGATGCGTAATCCTGCACCACGGCATGTTCGGTCAGCTCCAGCACCAGGCGCTCGGCAGGATATTCCTGGAGAAGCCCCAGCAATACGCCGCTGAGCACTAGCTCGGGCGAGCAGTTGATGCTCAGGTAGGTGTCGGGCGCCAGCCGTGACAGCCCGGCCAGGGCCTCGCGGATGGCAAGGCACTCCAGTTCCGTTCCCAGCCCGACTTCGGCGGCTTCCTTGAACCACACGTCCGGAGTGCGTGCGGGGTGGCCTCCGAAGCGTGACAGGCACTCCCACCCCGCCACACGCATAGTGTGCAGGTCGAAGATCGGCTGATAGACCACCCGCGGCTGACGCGACTCGATGACTTCGAGCACTCGCGAGGTCTTGACGTCATGGTCGCGGGCCCTCTGCAGATCGGTTTCGAGGCGCTCGGCGATCAGTTCGGCGAAGACGTTCATCATCTTCAGATCGCGCTCGCTCAGCCCCGGATCGGGCGTGTGGCTGAAGCAGCAAAAGGTCCCGTATAGTCGGCCGTCGCTCAAGTGAATGGGCACGCTCATGTGCGCACCGACCGGCAGACCTGGGGTTTGAGGCACGGCCATGGCGGCCGGCAATTGACCGGTGTCACGAATCAATCCGGGCAGTTCGCCGCTGACAACCCCGCGACAGTAGCCGGCGCTCATCTCGAGCACATCCCCTGGGCTGAGCGGCACCGGGCTGGCGGCATCGACGTGAGTGAACACGCGGTCGCTCCCGCGAAAATGGGAAACGAACGCTACATCCATGCCTAGATGTGTGCGCATGGCGCGCAACACACGATCCACGCAGCCTGCCTCGGTGGCAGACAACGGCTTCAGCGCAACCAGGTCCATCAGGTTATCGGCTGTCATGACGCACTATCGCCTCCTAATGTGATAGTGCCATCAGTGTAGATGGACCGCCCCCCCTTCCTACAAGTAAAAAACGACGAGTCGCCCCAACGGTAGGCTCGAGTCGCCCCGCAACCAGCGGCGGCGAACCGGCGTGCCGTCCACCGTGGCGCTGCTACACTTCGGCATCCAACCGTCCAAAGGACACCGTGCCCGATGCTTGCAATCTTCAACGTCGCCTTTCCAGTGTTCGGCTTGATTCTGGTGGGTTTCGTCTGCCGTCGGCGCAACGTCCTGGGGCCCAATGCCTCCATCGAGCTCAACCGTTTCGTGATCTACCTGGGCCTCCCTGCCCTGCTCTTCGAAGCCATGGCGCGGCTGGGTACCTTGCAGGGCCTGAACCTGGGCTACATGCTCGCTTTCGGCTTGGGCATGGGCATGGTTTTTCTGCTGACCCTGTGGTTGCGGCTGCGCGCCCGCGCACACTTTCTCGACGCCACCATCGACGCGTTGGGCGCCGGCTATCCCAACTCGGGATTTCTCGGTATTCCTCTGTGCCTGCTGACCTTCGGCGATCCCGGCATCGCTCCGGCGGTGATCGGCGCGGTGATGACCGCCTGCCTGCTGTTCGCCGTGGCCATCATCATGATCGAGACCTTCCAGCAGACCGAGAAACACTTGGGGCGTACGCTGCTCAAGGTCGGCCGCTCGCTGTTGCGCAATCCGATCATGGTGGCTCCGGTGCTGGGCTCGCTGGTGGCCTACAGCGGCCTGGTGCTCCCGGTGGGCGTTCGCCAGTTGTTCCAGTTTCTGGGTGCTGCGGCCGGGCCCTGCGCGCTGGTGTCGATCGGGCTGTTTCTGGCCGCGGAGAAATCGCAGAAAGCCGACAGCAAGACGCTCGCCATGCTGGTGGCGATGAAATTGCTGCTGCAACCGGCGCTGACGGCGTGGCTGGCGTTCTGGGTGTTCGACATCCCGGCAATGTGGGCGTGGGCAGCGCTGCTGGTGAGTGCGCTGCCCATCGGCAACGGGCCGTTCATGCTGGCCGCGCTGTATGGCCGCGAGGCCGATACCATGTCCCGCGCGATTCTGGTATCGACCCTGTTGTCGCTGGTCACGGTGTCGCTGATCCTGGCGTTGATACCGGCTGCGGTGCAGCGCTAGTCGCGCATGTAGCCGCCGTCGACGTCCATGATCTCGCCGGTGACGAAGCTCGCTGCGTCGCTGGCCAGGAAGCACACCGCTGCGGCGATGTCCCGCGGTGAGCCGGCACGCCCCAGGGGCATGTCGGCAAGCACCCGGGCGCGTGCTTCGGGCGCCAGGGCTCGGGTCATCTCGGTGTCGGTCAAGGCCGGGGTGATGGCGTTGGCGGTGATGTTGAACGGCCCGGCTTCGCGGGCCAGGCCCTTGGTCAAGGCGATGACGCCGCCCTTGGCCGCCGCGTAGCAGCTGTTGCCCAACAGACCACCGCCGCGCTTGCCGGCCACCGAGGCAATATTGATGATGCGCCCGGCGCGGCGCGCCATCATGCCAGGCAGCACGGCCTTGGCGCAGAAGAACACGCTGGTGAGGTCGATGGCCAGGACCCGATTCCATTCGGCCGCGCTGACGTCCAGCAACGGCCCGGTCGAGACGATCCCGGCGTTGTTGACCAGAATGTCGATACCGCCCAGCGCTCGTTCGATGGTCTCGACCATGGCCTGCACCTGGCCTTCGTCGGCCACGTCCACGCCCACGCCGATGGCGTCGATGCCCAGTTCGCACAATTGCCCGGCAGCGGCGCTGGCGGCCGCGCCGTCGAGATCGGCAATCGCTACCCGCGCACCGCATTGACCCAGCGCCTGAGCGATGGCAAAGCCGATACCGCGCGCGGCACCGGTTACCACCGCCACCTGACCGGTGATGGCAAGACTGATAGGGGCATTCATTATTGTTGTTCCCTTGGTTGAAGAGCATGCAGCGCAAGGCGTGTGGTCAGGCCGGCTGGTAAACGCCCTGGGCGAGTTGGTCCTTGAGCGGCGGGATACCCAGCCGGCGCAACACCCGGTACAGCGACGGCCGACAGATGCCCAGGGCACGGGCTGCCGCGGACATGTTCCAGCGGCAGGCGTTGAGCACATCCAGCACGTCGGCGCGCTCGTCGACCGGCGTGGCCAGGGTGACCGGGCGGCGGATCGGCGTGACGTTGGCAGGCGCTGCCTGGGTGGATGTAACCTGTTGCGCAACAAAATCCGCGGGCAGATCGCTGCGCTGGATGCGGCTGCCCTCCATCACCGCGCAGGCGTAGCGAATCACTGCACGCATCTGCCGCAGATTGCCTGGCCAAGGGTGATTGAGCAGCAGCGGCCAGACATCCGACGCGATGACCTGCCGCGGATCGCAGCCGGGCAGTTCGCTGGCCACCATCCGGCAGACCAGTTCGGCGCGGTCGGTACGCTCGCGCAGGGGCGGCAACTGCACGACGCCGGTGGCGATGCGATAGAACAGGTCTTCGCGAAAAGCACCCTGCTCGACCAGGCCGGTGAGGTTCTGGTGGGTGGCGCAGATCAGCGCGAAGTCGACCTTGACGCTGCGCTCGGCACCCAGAGGGCTGACTTCGCGTTCGGCGATGACCCGCAGCAGGCGGGTTTGCTGTTCGAAGGGCATGTCGCCGATTTCATCGAGAAACAAGGTGCCGCCGTCGGCCTGCTGAACCTTGCCTTTCTTGCCGCAGGGCAACGCGCCGGAAAAGGCGCCGCGCGAATAGCCGAACAGCTCGCTCTCGATCAGGCTTTCCGGAATGGAGGCGCAATTGAGCGCCACGCACTGGGCCTGATGGCGTTGACTGTGGGCATGCAGCGCGCGGGCCAGCACTTCCTTGCCGGTGCCGGTTTCGCCCTGAACGAGCACGGCGATGCCGCGTTCCATCAGGCGCAGGGCGCGGCGGAAGGCTTGGCGCACCTGGGGGTCGCTGTCGTTGGCGATATCGGATTCGGGCAGTGCCGCGCAGGACAGTGCGGGCGAAGTGGTACGTGCAGTGTGTTCGCGAACGGAAGACATCGGCGTCACCTTTTATTGTTTTATAGCTCGTGACTATCTCGAGGTCTGGCGCTCGTGACGCAAGCCTCGACGCTGTGGCCATTTCACAATACGGCAGGCGGAGTTATGTTTTCCAATCCATAATCAGGTACCCACTGATACCTTTGCGAGCATCATGATCGAGCTCAGGCATTTACAGTATTTTCGTGCGCTGGCTGAAACCCTGCACTTTGGCCGTGCCGCCGAGCGCCTGCACATCTCCCAACCACCGCTGTCGCGACAGATTGCGCTGTTGGAGCAAGAGCTGGGCGTGAAGCTGTTCGATCGCTCGCGGCGCCATGTGGAGTTGACCGATGCCGGCCAGCGGTTCTATCTGGACACCGGCACGGTGTTCGCCGCATTCGAACAGGCCAAGCGCAATGCGCTGGCGGCGGCGCGGGGGGCGGCGGGTGAGTTGTCGGTGGGGTTCATGATGTCGACGGCCTACAGCGTCACCCCGGCCATCACCCGACGTTACGCGGCGCAGTACCCGCAGGTGAACCTGAAGCTGACCGAAACCCTGCCCATGGACCTGGCCCAGGACATCAGCAGCGGCAGCAAGGATGTGGCGATCATGTACCGGCCGCAGGATTGCAGCGGGCTGGAAACGGTGACCATCTACCGTGAAGAGATGACGGTGGTGCTGCCGCCGGGGCATCGGTTGCTGGAGCAGCCGCTGATCGATCCGCGCGACCTGGCGGCGGAAACCTTCATCATCGTGCCACGGCGTATCGCCCCGGCGCTGCATGACATGATCGTCAATTACTGCCTGCAGCACGGCGTAACGCCCAATGTCGGGCTGGAAATCAACATGCAGCAGACCATCGTCAACCTGGTCGGCGAAGGCCTGGGCATCGCCATCGTGCCGCGCTCGATGCGCAACATGCGCCTGACCACCACCACCTTCCGCCCGCTGGTGGCGCCGCCGGTGGTCGAGGTGGTCGCGGTGTGGAAGGCCGACAATCACAACCCTTGCATTGCCACCTTTGTGGAAAGCGCCATGCGAGCGGGTGAAGAGGCGACGCTGCAGGATCAGTGAGTGTCCGGTATATCGAAGTGCCCCTTTCTCGGCCGATGACCGCTCCTACAGTGGGATGGTGATCGACCGCAGTGTGTGACCGGCCGTAGGAGCGGTCTGTGGCCGCGAAGGGTTGACGGGGTATGCCTGACACACCGCATTGTTTATGGCTGGGCGCTCAGATTTCCAGAATGCCGGACGCCATGTAGCCGCCATCCACCGGGATGACATGACCGCTGATGTAGGAAGCATCGTCGGAGGCGAGGAAGGCCACCGCGCCGGCCATTTCCGCCGGGGTGCCGTAGCGGCGCATGGGGACGGCGCGGGCATAGGAGTCGCGGGTGGCGCTGGAGTGCAGGCGCTGGGTCAACGGGGTGTCGACCGGCCCGGGCGCGATGCCATTGACGGTGATGCCATACTCGGCCAGTTCGACCGCCATCTGCCGGGTCAGACCAATCACCGCTGCCTTCGACGTGCCATAGGCAGTCCGGCCCGTGCTCGCGCGCATGCCGCTGATGGACGCGACGTTGATGATCCGCCCCCAGCCCTGCTCCTTCATCAGGCGCGCCGCTTGTTGACCGCACAACAGCGCGCCGGTCACGTTGATGTTCAACACTCTCTGCCAATCGGCCAGGTCGCAGTCCAGAAAGGCCTGGGTCCTGGCGATACCGGCATTGTTCACCAGCACGTCGCAGCGCGACAGACCGGCGAATACCTCGGCGATCGACTGCGCATCACCGATATCGATCACCACCGCCCGCGCTTCGATACCCTGGGCGTGCAAACCGGCGACCATTTCTTCGGCGGCGCCGCGGTTGATGTCGGCCACCACCACACTGTGACCGTCCTCGCCCAGGCGCTGGGCGATCGCCGCGCCGATGCCCATGGCCGCGCCGGTGATGAAGGCCACCCGGCCCTCGCCGCTCTTGCTGGGAAGCTGTCTGACTGTTTGGCTCATGACCAGAACTCTCTTAAAGGAAACCGATGGAAATCCACGGGAAACAGGCAACGATGACCAGCGCCACCACCAATGCCGCCAGGTACCCCCAGACGCGGCGGATAACATGGTCGGACGGTGTCTTGCTGATCGCACAGGCGGCGTAGAAACCCACGCCCAGGGGCGGCGCGAACAGGCCGATGCCCATGGCCAGGATGACCACCATGGCGTAGTGCACCGGATGGATGCCGAGCATTTCGGCGAGCGGGAACATCAGCGGGCCGAACAGCACGATGGCTGGAATGCCTTCGAGCACGCTGCCCAGAATCAGGAAGGTCACGATGGTGACGAACATGAAGCCGATGGCGCCGCCCGGAATTTCGCTGATCAGGTCGACCAGATTGGCCGAGAACCCCGACTGGGTCAGCGCCCAGGCCATGGCCGAAGCCATGCCGATGATCAACAGGATCGCCCCGGACAGCGCCGCGGCCTCGATCATCATCGGGTAGACCTTGCGGAACTCGATGTGGCGCATGAACAGGTGCATCACCAAGCCCACCAGCACCACATAGGCCACGCCGATGGTCGAGACTTCGGTAGCCGTGGCCGCACCTTCGAGCACCGCCACGCGGATCAGCAATGGCAAGGCCAGGGCCGGCAGCGCGACCATGAAGGTCTTCGCCACCACCGACATCGGCGCCCGCTTGACGGTGGGCACGGCTTCCTTGCGCGAGCGCCACCAGCAGACGATGGCGATGACCACGGTGGCCACCACCGCCGGCATCAGGCCGCCGATGAACAGCGCGGTGATCGAGACGCTGCACACGGCGCCGATGGTGATCAGCACCAGGCTCGGCGGAATGGTTTCGGTCATCGCCCCGGTGGCAGCCAGCAAGGCGGCCAGCTCTTCGGGCTCGGACCCGCGCTTCTTCATTTCCGGAAACAGTGCCGGTGCTACCGCGGCCATGTCGGCCACCTTGGAGCCCGAAATCCCCGACACCAGGAACATGGCGCCGAGCAGCACGTATTGCAGACCGCCGCGCACATGCCCCAGCAGCGAGGCCATGAAGTCGATCAGCGTGCGGGCCATGCCCGACAGCTGCAGCACCACGCCCAGCAGGACGAACAGCGGTACGGCGAGCAGCACCATGTGCGACATGCCCTCGTCCATGCGTCCGACGACGATGGATAACGGAGCATGGGTGGCCAGGGCCAGGTAGGCCATGGTGGCGGTGCCGAAGGCGAACGCGATCGGGATGCCACCGAACACGCAGGCACCCAGCAGCACCAGGAAGAACACCACCAGGTTGTAGTTGCCGATCTCGGCGAGCAGCGGCTGGGCCAGCCACAGCGTACCGCCCACCACGGCGACCACGGCTACGCCGGCCACGAACTGGCGCAGGGTGGAATAGCGGGCCATGCGCGCGACCGCCGCCAGCAGCATGAGCATGGCGCCGACCGGCAGTGCGGCGGCACGCACGCCGTCGGGAATGCCCAGGGCCGGCGTGGTGATCGCCATCTGCTCGTGGGAGTGGACCATCGCCGGGGTGATGATCATGGCCACGAACAGCACCACGATGAGCGCCGACAGGGTTTCGCTGAAACCGCGCCAGGCCGGGGGCAGCTTGTTGACCAGCGCCGACATGCGCATGTGCTCGCCCCGATCGAGCGCTAGCACGGCGCCGAACATCGCCAGCCAGATGAACAGCGACGAGGCCAGCTCGTCAGTCCACACCAGCGGGTTGTGAAACACGTAGCGCGAGACGACGCCGGCGAGCAGCACGCAGGTTTCCACCAGCATCAAGGCCACGGCAAGCACCTCGACCACGCGCATGGCGCAGCGGTTGAGGCAGGTCAGCGCCCGGGCCGGCAGGCGCATGGCAACGGTTTCGGCCGGCATCGCCTCGGCGCTCATCATGCCAGCTTCCCGGAGTATTTTTCGAGGATGGCCCAGGCGGCCTCACCGAACTTCTCGTGCCAGTCGGCGTAATAGTTGGCGCTGCGCAGCTTCTCGCGGAACGCCTGCGGCTCGGTGTCGGCCAGCTCCAGGCCTTTTTCCTTGAGGGTGTCGCGGATGCTGCCCTGCAAGGCGGCCAGGTCGGCGCGCTGGCCCATGACCGCGGCATCGATGTGCTTGCGCACTACCGCCTGCACGTCGGCCGGTAGGCGGGCGAACGACTTGCTGTTACCCAGCATCCAGAAGCCGTCCCACACATGGTTGGTCAGCGAGCAGTACTTCTGCACTTCATAGAGTTTGGCCGACGACACCAGGGTCAGCGGGTTTTCCTGACCTTCGACGATGCGCGTCTGCAGGGCCGAATACACTTCGGCGAAATTGATGCTGGTGGGCGCTGCCTCGAATGCCTTGAAGATCGACATGATGATCGGACTGGGCGGCACGCGCAGCTTCATGCCGACCAGGTCTTCAGGCTTGAGCACCGGGCGTGTGCTGGTGGTGGTGACGCGAAAGCCGTTGTCCCACATCTTGTCGAAGGCGAACAGGGTTTCGGTCTTGGCGATCTCGGTGCGTACATGGGCGCCCAGGTCGCCGTCCATCGCGCTCCAGACCTGATCGTAGTCCTTGAAGGCAAAACCCACGGCGCTGATCTGCACCGAAGGCACCAGGGTACCGAGGATGACCGGCGACAACGCGAACAGGTCCACCGCGCCGGAACGCACCTGAGCCAGGGTATCGGTGTCGCTGCCCAGCTGGCTGCTGGGGAACACCTGGATCTGCACCGCGCCGTTGGTTTCTTCCTTGATGGCCTTGGCCATTTCCCGCGCCCGCACGTTCATCGGGTGAATCATGGGCAGGTTGTTGGCGAACTTGAGCCTGAAATCCGCCGCCTCGCTGCGTGGGCTGAACAAGCCCAGCCCCGTGGCGGCGACGGCCGCCGATGCGAGGGTGGCGGTCTTGATGAAACGGCGGCGCGAGAAATCACTCATGTAGCTCTCCTGACCTTCTTGTTTTTATTGACCAGCTTTCATTCACCGGGCTGCCGGGGCAGGCGCTGGGGTATCGGTGAGAAAGCAAATCGGGTGCCACCCCTGCCCGACCCGTGGAAAAACCGTGCCCATCGGCGTGAAGGGGACAGCAAGCTGCTGTTTTGTCTGAACAAACTCGTACCGATGTGAATGTATCCGCAGATGTCAGGCGCCAAGCCCTGCCCGGCTCGATGTAACAGGTGTCTCCCTCAGGTGTCGCCCAGCACCGACGAAGCGACACCTGGGGCGACACCCGACGTCTGCTGGGTAACAGCCAGCCCGCCGCCGGCTGGCGTTTCAAGGCCTTGGCACCGCTCTTGCTATCGCCCTTGGCAAACAACATCAACAAGCCTTCAATCGAGGACACACCTCATGGGTTCGCCAGTCATCAGCGGTTGGTACCACTCCCCCTTCGGCAAATTCGACCAGCTCGATCCCGAGCAGATGATGGCCGATGCGGCCGTGGGCGCGCTCGAACATGCCGGGCTGGACGCCGAGCAGATCGATTCGGTCCACGTCGGCCATTTCAATGCCGGCTTCCTGTATCAGGACTTTCCTTCCGCGCTGCTCGCCAATCACATTCCGGCGCTGCGCTTCACCCCGTCGGTACGCCTGGAAAACGCCTGCTCCACCGGCTCGGCAGCCATCCACTCGGCGCTGCAGGCGGTGCTCTCGGGGCAGGCTCGGCACGCTCTGGTGGTGGGCTTCGAGAAGATGAACACGCTGCCCACCGACGAGGTCGGCAAGATCCTGCTCAAGTGCTGCTACGCCAAGGAGGAAGCGCAGATCGAAGGTGGCTTCGCCGGGGTGTTCGGCACCATCGCCCAGACCTACTTCGAGCGCTACGGCGACCAGTCCGACGCGCTGGCGATGATCGCCGCGAAAAACCACGCCAACGGCGCACTGAACCCCTACGCGCACATGCGCCGCGACCTGGGCTACGACTTCTGTCGCGAGCCGTCGGCGAAGAACCCGTTCGTGGCCGGACCGCTCAAGCGCACCGACTGCTCGCTGATCACCGACGGCGCCGCCGCGCTGGTGATCAGCCGCGACGACCACGCGCCCGGCCGGGGCCAGGCGATCAGCTTCAGGGCGGCGGTGCAGGTCAACGACTACCTGCCGCTGTCGCGCCGCGACCCGACGGTGTTCGAAGGCGCCGCGCGGGCCTGGCAACAGGCGCTGGACACCGCAGGGCTGAGCCTGGCTGATCTGTCGCTGGTGGAAACCCATGACTGCTTCACCATTGCCGAGCTGCTGGAGTACGAGGCCATGGGCCTGGCCGAGCGTGGCCAGGGCGCGCGGGTGATTGCCGAAGGCATCAGCCGCAAGGACGGTCGCCTACCGGTCAACCCGTCCGGCGGGCTCAAGTCCAAGGGCCACCCGATCGGTGCCACCGGGGTGTCGATGCACGTGATGGCGGCCATGCAGCTCAGCGGCCAGGCCGGCGACATGCAATTGGCCAAGGCCGATCGCGCCGGCGTCTTCAACATGGGCGGCGCGGCGGTGACCAACTACGTGAGCATTCTGGAGCGCGTGCAATGACCGGCATCGACAACGTGATGAACCTGGGCGAACTGCTCAACCAGATCGCCCGGCGCTACCCCGACGCGCCGGGTTTCATTCGCGGCGAGCAGGTGCACACCTGGCGCAGCATTTCGCAACGTGTCGACAGCGTCGCCGCGGCGCTGCGCGCGCGTGGGCTGGGCAAGGGCGACAGGCTGCTGGTGCATTCGCGCAACAACCTGCCGCTGTTCGAGAGCGCCTGGGTGGCGTTTCGCCTGGGCGCGGTGTGGGTGCCGACCAACGTGCGCATTACCCCGCCGGAGGCCGCCTACCTGGGCAGTTCCAGCGGTGCGGTGGCGATGCTCTACGACGAGGGGCTGGCGCACTACGTGGATGCGGTGCGCGCCGAGTCGCCGGCGCTGGTGCAGGTGATCGCCATCGGCGAGCCGCGCGCGGGCGAACTGAGCTATAGGCAATTGCTCGACGAAGGCGCGCCACATGCCAGCACGTTCCGCGCCGCCGACGTCAACTACCATGACCCGCTGTGGTTCTTCTACACCTCAGGCACCACCGGTCATCCCAAGGCAGGCGTACTCACCCACGGGCAGATGGCCTTCGTCATCAACAACCACATCGCCGACCTGATGCCGGGGCTCTCCCAGCATTCGCGCTCGCTGGTGCTGGCGCCGCTGTCTCACGGGGCCGGCATCCACGCGCTGGTCAACGTGGCGCGTGGCGCCGCCTGCGTGCTGCCGGCCAGCGACCGGCTGGACTGCGACGAAGCCTGGCGCCTGGTGCAGGAACACCGCGTCGACAACCTGTTCACCGTGCCGACCATCGTCAAGATGCTCACCGAAGACCCTGCTGTCGACCGCTACGACCACAGCAGCCTGCGCCATGTGATCTACGCCGGCGCGCCGATGTACCGCGCCGATCAATGCCACGCCCTGCGCAAGCTGGGCAAGGTGCTGGTGCAGTATTACGGCCTGGGCGAAGTCACCGGCAACATCACCGTGCTGCCCGCCGATTGCCACGACGCCGAAGACTCGCCCGCCGCCAAGGTCGGCAGTTGCGGCTATCCGCGCACGGGCATGCAGGTGGCCATTCTGGACGACGCTGGCAACGAGTTGGCCACCGGGGAGGACGGCGAGATCTGCGTGCGCGGACCGGCCGTGTTCAGCGGGTACTACAACAACCCGACGGCCAATGCCAGCTGCTTCAAGCACGGCTGGTTCCACACCGGCGACCTGGGCCATGTCGACGAACAGGGGTATCTGTTCATCACCGGCCGCGCCTCGGACATGTACATCTCTGGCGGCTCCAACGTGTACCCGCGCGAGGTCGAGGAAGCGCTGCTCACCCACCCGGCGGTCAACGAAGTGGCGGTGCTGGGCATGCCGGACGAGAAATGGGGTGAGTGCGGCTGCGCGGTGATCGTCACCACCGGCCAGGTCAGTGACGAGCAGTTGCTGGCCCACCTGGAGCCGCGCCTGGCCCGCTACAAGTGGCCCAAGCGCTTCGTGCGCTGGGACGCCATGCCCAAGTCCGGCTACGGCAAAATCGTCAAGAAGCAGATCCGCACGTTGCTGCAGGAACGCGAGGAGGTCGCCTGATGAATCCCCATTTCGAGGAGCGCGGCGGCGTGCGGGTCTTCGTCCATGGCGGGCCGGCCCAGCAGCCGCGGCGTCTGGACCGCAGCGTGGCCCAGGGTGAAGAACTGCGCCTGGTGCTGCCGCTGGCGTGCAACGTCGGCGCAGGCGTACTGCAAGCCCTGCAGGGGCGTCGGTACGGCAGCGCCGTGGGCCGCATCCTGTGTGGTGGCGCGGCGCACCTGAGCTACCACCGCATGGTGGTCACCGACAAGCCGGAGCGACCCTACGACTACGGCGCCCCGGTGGTGCTGGACGGCTACATCACCTTCATCAGCGGTGCCATCACCGTGGGCCGGGATGCGCAGAACAAGCCATTGCTGCACTGCCACGCCGGTTTTCTGGATCGCGATGGCCAGCAGCACGGCGGCCATCTGCTGCTCGACAGGCTGGTGGTCGGCAGTGAAAACCTGGTGATCCGCCTGTGCCTGTTCGATCACGTCGCTTATCAATCGCAACCCGATGCCGAAACCCATTTCAGCCTATTGCACCCGATCGACCAGGAGGCTTCATGAACGCCAGCGCCGTACTCGAACCCGACCTGTCCGACTCAACCGTTCAGACCGGTCGCCTGGGGCGTCTGGTGGTGGCGCGGCTCAAGCCCAACGAAGACATCGTCGAAAGCGCCGAAGCCTTGTGTGCCAGTCACGGCATCGAGCTGGCCGTGATTCGCGGCGGGCTGGGCAGCCTGATCGACGCACAGCTGGGCTATCTGGGCCGGCAGGGCATGAAGACCCTGACCGTGCCCGGGCCCGGCGTGGAGATTTTGAGCATCAGTGGCGAGATCGTCATCGGTGAGAGCCGGCTGCAGGCCGTGGTGGCCGACGCCAACGGCAACATCTTTGCCGGACGCCTGGAGCGCGGCCGCAACCTGTCGTTCATCACCGTGGAACTGACCCTCCAGGAATGGCTGCCCGACTGAATCGGCGGCAACCCTCTGCACAAGAAACAGTAGTGAACCTGTGGGAGCGGGCTCTGCCCGCGAAGGGGACGCCGCGGTCGACCAGATGCACCGCGTCGAGCTCTTCGCGGGCAGAGCCCGCTCCCACAAGAGACGGCGGCAACCCCCTGGACAGGAAACAGTAGTGAACCTGTGGGAGCGGGYTCTRCCCGCGRAGGGGACGCCGCRGTCKACCAGATGCACCGCGTCGAGCCCTTCGCGGGCAGAGCCCGCTCCCACAAGAGACGGCGGCAACCCCCTGGACAAGAAACAGTGGTGATCCTGTGGAAGCGGGCTCTRCCCGCGRAGGGGRCGCCGCGGTCACTCGTGCCAGTGGCGGCACTTGGAGGTCTGGCCGACACCCGGATTGAAGGCGTTGCATGGGTCCAGTTGCTGATAGAAGGCCTTGAGCGCCGGCTTGGCCGGGTACAGATGGCCGACGTTGTGCTCGGCCGGATACTCTGCGCCGCGCTCGTCGAGCAGCGCCCACATGCGATGCTCCACCGCCAGACAATCGCTGCCCTTGCGCAGGATGTAGTCCTGGTGGAACACGTGGCAGAAGAAATGCCCATAGTAGAGCTTGACGATCATCTGCTGATCGATGTCGGCGGGCAGCGTCTCGAACCACTGGCGATCATTGCGCGCCAGGGCGATGTCCAGCGCCACGATGTCCTCCACCTCCCGATCGTGCACGGCGCGGTAGCGCACCGCGGCACCGGCGGCAGCGAAGCGATGCAGGAAGGCCTTGCTGCCCTCCTCTGCGGTGCACCGGAAGAAATCACCGTCACGTCCGGCGAACAGCTCTTCCAGCAGCTTCTGGGTCGCCGCCACCGAGCCGGCGGACACCTTGAGCATCAAGTAGTGTTCATAGCGCTGACGGAACGCGCGAATACGCGGCGGCAGGTGCTCGGGAAAGCAACGCGCCGCCAGTTGCAGGACACGGTCGGCGAGGTTGGCACGCAGCCAGGGAAAGCGCTTGAGAAAAGTGTCGGCGCGGCTCTTCAAGGCGAACAACTTGGGCAGGCGCTGGGTACCCAGGTGGTGGATCATCAGAAACGTGTCCTTGCCGTATTCGGCGGCCACGTCGTAGGCGTCGCGGTGCATGTACTCGCCGGCAATCGGCAGCTCGTCGAACCGTTCGAGCATGTGCCGGCGAATCTGGGTGAGGTCGGCGGTGTCGTTGCTGCCGATGTAGAACACCCCGGTGTCGCGCTCGGCGGCGAAGGTGTCCAGGCGTACGGCGAACACCGCCAGCTTGCCGGCACTGCCGCTGGCCTCGTACAGGCGCTGGTGGTCGGCATTGAACCGTGCGGGCGTGGGCGCGTCGACTTCGCGCACATAGGCGGCGTAGCCATGGTCGGAGCCCAGCCCGGCATCGGCCTTGATATCGGTGGCGGTGTAGCGCTGGGCGTCCAGGTTGCCGAGGATCTGCTCGGGCGTATCGCCCAGTTCGACGCCCAGGTGGTTGACCAGTTGCAAGGTGCCATCGGCGTCGAGCTGGGCGTACACCGCCATCTGCGTGTAGGCCGGTCCGCGACGCACCAGCGAGCCGCCTGAATTGTTGCAGACGCCGCCGAACACCGACGCGCCGATGCACGAGGAACCGATCACCGAATGGGGCTCGCGGCCCAAGGGTTTGAGGACCTTCTCCAGCTGATCGAGGGTCGAGCCGGGGAAGCAGATGACCTGACGGCCCTCCTCGATCACGTGCACCGTGCGCATGCGCAAGGTGCTGATGATCACCACTTCACGGTCGTAACCGCCGTCGGGGGTGGAACCTCCGGTCAGGCCGGTGTTGGCCGCCTGCATGATGACGATCACATCGGCCGCCACGCAGGCCTTGACCACCTGCCACTGTTCCAGCAGCGAGCCGGGGCGGACCACGGCCAGTGCCTGGCCGCTGCCGAAGCGGAAACCCTGACGAAAGCGTTCGGTCTCGGCCGAGTCGGTGAGCACATGGCTGGCGCCGACGATGTCGCGCAGTGCGCTGATCAGTTCGCTCATTGCGGCATCACCGCCACCGCATCGACTTCGATGAGCATGCCGTCCAGGGCCAGGCGCGGAACCGGGATCAAGGTGCAGGCTGGCGTCATGGCATCGCCCCACGCCTCGCGCAGGGTGTCGCTCCAGATGGCCAGGCGCTCATGGTCGTGGTCGACGATCAACACGGTCAGCTTGGCGACGTGGGCGTAGTCGGCACCGGCTGCACCGAGGGCAGTGCGCAGGTTGGCCAGGGCCTGCCCGGCCTGTAACTGGAAATCCGCAGAAATGCTGCTGTCCAGGCTTTCACCGCCTTGCCCGGCGATGAACAACAACTTGCTGCCGCTGGCGACCTCGGCCACATGGGAGTAACCATAGGGCGCGGGGTCGAACAGGCCGGGGGGATTGCTGAGCTTGAGCGGGACGTGGTCGGGCATGGGCAGGCTCCTGTTGGCTGACAGACCTTACCCTAGCACGGCTTGCCAGGCGCATCGCGGCTTCTTCAGGCGTCTTTCGGCCAGCCGCCGCCGAGGGCCCGATACAGACGTACGCGATCGATCGCCGCGGCAGTGGCACTGTCCACCAGCTGGCTTTGCGTGGCCAGCAGCGCACGCTGCACACCGAGCACGTTGATGAAATCGGTCGCGCCCTGATTGTAGCGGTCGCGGGCGGTACCCAGGGCCACCGTGTTCTGCCGCACCGCCTCGCTCAGCGCAGCATGGTGCTGCTGTTCGGCGGCGTAGTCGCTCATGGCATCGTCGACCTCGTGCCAGGCGGCCAGTACCACCCGTTGGTAGTCCAGCGCCGCTTCCTGCTGCTGATGTTCGCGCAGCTCCAGCGTGCCCGTCAGGCGTCCGCCCTGGAAGATAGGCAGGTACAGGCTGGGGCCGAACGACCAACTGCGTGAATCCCAGCCGCCCAGGTCGGAGCCATTCAGGGCCTGAAAGCCGAAGCTGGCGCCCAGGCTCACCCGTGGATAGAAATCGGCCTTGGCCACGCCAATGGCGGCCGTGGCCCGGTGCAATGCTGCCTCGCTGCGCTGGATGTCGGGCCTGCGCTGGGCCAATTCCGAGGGCAGACCCATGGGCACGTCCGGCGCCGGGTCGGGAATGGCGCGTGGGGTGCGCAGTTCGTCGGCCAAGGCGCGCGGCGGTTCGGCCAGCAGGTAGCTCAGCGCATTGATCAAGCGGTCCTGCTGCGCCTGCAGCACGGGCAGCGAGGCTTCGATGGTTGCCACCAGGGCGGCGGCGTTGGCGGTGTCCAGGTTGGTGGTGACGCCATTCTCGTAGCGAGTCTGGGTCAGGCGCTGGCTCTGCCGGGCGATCTCGAGATTCTCCCGCGCCACGGCCAGGCGTGCCTGCACGCCACGCAGGCGGATGTAGTCGGTGGCCGTGCGCGCGGCGATGCTCAGACCGACCGCGTCGCGCTGGGCCTGGCTGAACTGGACGTCGGCGTCGGCCATCTCGACGCTGCGCTGGACGTGCCCCCACAGGTCGACCTCCCAGCTGGCGTCGAGCGCCCCGCTCCACAGCTCAAACGGTGCTCGGCCGCTCTGCCCTGACGGGTCGTTGAGGCCTTCGGCGCTGTTGCGCTCGCGCTGATAGCCACCGCGCGCGCTGAGCCCCGGCAACTGCTCGCTGCCGCTGACCTGGCGCAGGGCCTGGCTTTGCTGCACGCGGTTGGCCGCCGAACGGAGGTCCAGGTTGGCCTTGGCGGCGCGGGTCACCAGCGCGGTCAATTGCGGGTCGCCCAACTGCTGCCACCAGGCGCTGTCCAGCGCTGCGTCGGCGCGCGTACAAGCGCTGTCCTGCCACTGCGCGGGCAGCGCCGCTGCGGGCCGCTGGAAGTCCGGCCCGACGCTGCACGCGGCCAGGCTGCTCAAGGTCAGGGCAAGCAATGCACGTTTCATCTCAGGGCTCCTGGGTGGTATCGACCGACGCAACCACCGACAAGCCAACGCGCAGCCGGTCCAGATGGGGCTGATCGGTTTCAAACACCACCTTGACCGGAATGCGCTGGACCACCTTGGTGAAGTTGCCAGTGGCGTTGTCCGGGCTGATCTGCGCGAACGACAGACCCGTGGCCGGCGCGACGCTGTCGATGTGGCCGCGAAAGACCTGGTCGGGAATGCTGTCGACATGGATGTCCACGCGCTGATTGGCATGCATGTGCGCCAGCTGCGTCTCACGGAAGTTGGCCACCACGAACGCCTGGTGCAGCGGCACCACGGCCAGCAGGGGTCGACCGGGGGCGACATAGGCACCGACACGCACCGAGCGCTGGCCGATCATGCCGTCGGCCGGTGCCAGGATTTGCGTGTAGGACAGGTTCAGCTCGGCCTGTTCCAGCGCCGAGCGATCCTTGTCCACCGCCGCCTCGGCCACTTCCAGTTCGGCCTTGAGCACATCCAGGGTGCGCTGGGCGGCGACTCGCGAGGCGCCATCACGGTCACGCGAGGCTTCCCAGCCCTGCAACTCGGCCTCGGCCTTCTGCCGCTCTTCCTGAGTGCCGGCGCCGGCCTGGGACAGGTTACGGTAACGTTGAGCGTTGGCCTGGGCGAACTTCAGGGATGCGGCGGTGGCGCGCGTGGCCGCGCTGGCTTGGTCGATCACCGCCGCCTGCCGCTCGATGCTGGCACGCAGGTTCTTCACCTGCGCCTGCGCGGCATCGACGTTGGCCCGGGCCGCCGCCACCGAGGCCGTGTAGTCGCGCGGGTCCAGGCGCGCCAGCAGCTGCCCGGCCTTGACCGATTGGTTGTCCTGCACCAGTACCTCGGTGACCACCCCGGCCACCCGCGGCGCCACCAGCACCGAGTCGGCGCGGATGTAGGCGTCGTCCGTGCTCTGTACGCCGCTGCGGTGCAGCACCTGATAGAGGCCATAGGCGGCGCAGACGAGGATGACAGCAACGACGAGAAAGACAGCGGTGCGATGTTTGATGACAGATTTCATGACGGTACCGGGGGTTGCGGTGGATAGGCGCGTTTGGGCAGGGTCAGCAACACCACCAGCAGCACGGCGATGAAGGCCAGCAACGCTAGGAACGCGTCGCTGTAGCTGAGCACGAAGGCCTGGGCGCGAACGCGGCCGGCCAGTTCGGCAGCCGGCTCGCCGTAGAGCGGCAACAGGCTCTGGTAGCTGTTGCCGACCTGATCGAGCAAGGTGTTGGAATGCAGGTGTTCACGGGCAGTGATGAAGTTTTCCAGCACCACGCCGGCGACCACCGACGACAAGCCGCGCAGGGTGTTGACCATGGACGAGGCGAACGGCCCCTCCAGTGGATGGATGACCCCGGTGGCGATCATCAGCAGCGGCACCACCACCATCGGCTGGCCGAAAGTGTGCAGCGCCTGCAACAGATAGAAGTCATCGCGAATCCATTCGCCGGTGAGCTGCGAGCCGCCCAGCAGCGCCAGGGTCAGCAGACCGAAACCGGCGGCCATCACGTAGCGCGAGTCGACCCAGTTGCGGTTGATGACGAACGCGACCAGCGGCGCGATGAGCAACTGCGGGATGGCAATGCACAACGCGGTGGGCATGGTCTGCAACGGCCGATAGCCCTGAATGTGAGTCAGGTACCCTGCCGGAATCGCGCTGCCGGCCATGCCGACGAACAGGAACAGGCACAGCGTGGTGATGCCGAAGGCGAAATTGCGCCGCCCCAGCAACTGCAGCTTGAACAGCGGCAGCGGGTGAAACCATTCGTTGAGCAGAAACAACGGCAGGCACACCCCGGCGCCGATCAGCAGCAAGGCAATCAAGGGCGACTCCAGCCAGTCCAGCCGTTCGCCCTGGGTCAGGCCAATGATCAGCATGCTCAGGCCGGCCGTGCCCAGCAGTGCACCGCGCCAGTCGGCCTGCTTGAAGCGCTCCAGACGCAGTGGATCCTGCGGCAGACCGTAGGCGATGCACGCGGCGCCGATCAGGCACGCCGGGATGATCTGCCAGAATACCATGCGCCAGTCGCTGCCCTCGGTCCACAGCGCGGCGAGGGGCATGGCCAGGTTCGGTCCGAAGGTCGCGGTGAGCGCGTAGGCCGACAGCCCGTACAATTTGATGTGCCATGGCAGGAAACGCAGTGCGGCGGTCATCAGCAGTGGCGGCAGCGCGCCTCCGGCCAGACCCTGAAGCACGCGCAACAGCAGCAGGCTTTCCAGGTTGGGGGCGAACGGGCACAGTGCGCCGAAGCCGGCAAAGGCCACGGTCACCACAATGGCGAAGCGCCGCAGCGAAAAAGTCACGGCCAACCAGGGTGCCAACAGCATCGCCGACACCTCGGCCGCCGCGTAGGCAGAGCTGATCCAAGTGCCTTCGTCGTGGCCGAAGCCATAGATCCCCAGCAGGTCAGCCAAGGTGATGTCGGTGACGCGGTCGTTGATGCCGGAGGTCAAGGCGGCGATCAGCACGCCGACCAGCCCGATGGCCAGGCGCCAGCCGAACGGCGCCGGGACCGGAGGTGAAGGTGGGGACACGAATGAAACCTGCTTGCTGCAAATGACGATGAATCAATAATTGCGATACACTGTACCGAACAGCGATACAAAAGGCAAATTGGATGAGCAACGACAACGACCGTAGCGGCATACAAGTCATCTCTCGAGCAGCGGCGATCCTGCGCTGCCTGGAAAGCGAGCCCGACGGCCTGAGCCTGGGCGCGATCGCCAAGCGCATCGACCTGCCCCGCTCCACGGTGCAACGGCTGGTCGATGCGCTGGCCCATGAGGAGTTGCTCAAGGTCCAAGGCGCCGGTGGGGTGTGCCTTGGCCCGGCATTGATGCGCCTGGCGTCGAACAGCCATGTCGACCTGATTACTCAGGTGCGTCCTTATATGGAGGCACTGACCGAACGCACCGGAGAGACGGCAGTGCTGGTCAACCGCAACGGTACCCACCTGATGCTGCTGCATTCGGTGGTGTCGCCGCAGCCCTTGCGGGTAGCGCCCTCCTCGGGCAGCTTCCTCAGTGTCTACGCGACTTCGGGCGGCAAGGCACTGTTGGCCAAGATGAGCGACGAGGCTGTGATGCAGCTGCTCGGCCCGGTGTTGGAACCACTGACCCCGAGCACCCCGGATCTGCCACGCCTGCTCAAACAGCTGGCCGAGGTCCGCGATCGAGGGTATGCCTGCGACGCCAATGAGCACATGATGGGTGTCGGTGCCATGGCCGTGGCCCTGCAGACCTCGCAAGGGCAGTACGCCTTGGCACTGGTGGGCCCGGTATGGCGAGTCGAAGCGCAACACGTGCTGTTTCGTGAGGCGCTGTTCGATACCCGCGAGGCCTTGGCCGGCGTCCTCAGCGCTGGACTGCGCGCGAGCGAGCCATCGTCAAGTTGAAACAAAATGCCATTAACTTGAGCCGGGCAAGTCGTGAACAAAATGGCAACATGGCACTCAGAGAGTCGTCCCTGCCACTGGATAACGGGCAGGCAAAATAAAGACAGGGAGAACCCGGGCGTCTGCGTGCAGCGCGCATCGGTCGGGTGTGTCGGCTAACCCAACGAGAGTTAAAGACCCTTCCCATGAAAACCTTGAGCGACTGCGTCCGGCAGTTGAAACGCTACTCCTACGCCTTGCCTGCCCTGCTGCTGGCGGGTACCTGTTCCTTCCTCGCCCTGGAAATCAGCGACAGCCGCGCCGAGTCCGTCGATGGCACGCAGACCCTGGTGTTCCTGCGTCACGCCGAGAAGCCCGCCGGCGGCCTGGGCCAGCTCAACTGCCAGGGTCTCAACCGCGCGCTGGATCTGGCCGAGTTGCTGCCAGAGCGGTTCGGCAATGCCGATTACGTCTTCGCCGCCGACCCCGGCCGGCACGTCGAGGAAGGCGAGAACGACGAATCCTACAGCTACCTGCGTCCGCTCATGACCATCAGCCCCAGCGCCATCAAGCTCGGCCTGCCGGTGAACATCGACTACGGCGCCAACGACACCCAGGATCTGGCCCGGGAGCTGATGCGCGACAAGTACCACAACGCGGTCATCTACACCGCCTGGTCCCATGGCTACCTGCCCGAGCTGATCAACGAAGTGGCCGGGCGCGCGGTGGGCCAGGAAATGAACATCACCGACGACTGGGCAGCCAACGACTTCGATTCGGTCTACGTGCTCACCCTGACCTGGCACGACGGCAAGGCCAGCCTGCTCTCGCGCAACGTCAAGCAAGGCCTGGACAACGGCCACACCGCCTGCCCGGCCTAGCAGCGGGCCTGGGTTCACACGCAGCACCAAGCGTTGCAAGGGAGGCTCGGGTATACTGCCGCTCCCTTTCAACGTGCTGCCCCGGAGTCACCATGCCTGCCAATCAACATCCCGATGCCGAGCCGATCGTTCAGGACGCCGAAGTCGATGGCCAGGCAGCGATCCCGGCCTTTACGTTCCCGTTCAAGCCCGGCGCGTTCGCGACCAAGCAAGCGGCCAGCTACCCCGGCGCGGGCAAGTCCAACCATGACAAGACCCCAGGCCGCGCCCCGAACGGCACTCGCCGCTCCATGGGCAAGCGCTGATCCCGTTCGCCAGGACGCCAGAATGACAAAGCCACCCGAGGGTGGCTTTGTCATTTTCAGGGGGTACGGCGTTCAGGGCTTGTCGCGCTGCTGCGCATATTGCCGCTGCTGCGAACGCTGGCGCAGGATGATCGGCAGGATGCGCCGCCCGTCGTTCCAATAACGTCCGGCCAGGCGGCTCGGTTCGCTGAGAATACGGTGCAGCCATTCCAATGAGAGCTTCTGCACCCACATCGGCGCACGCTGGACCTTGCCCGACAGGAAGTTCAACGCCGCACCGGTGCACAGGCCCACGCCATGGGTGCGACCGCGGTCGGCGATCAGCTTGCACAGCAGTTCCTGGCGTGGCGAGCCGACCGACATGATCAACAACTGCGCCCGATGCTGCTCGACGAACTGCAAGGTGGCCTCCACTTCCGCGGGGTTGTCGATGAAGCCCATCGGCGGGTTGTAGTGCAGGAACGTCACCGCCGGATAGCGCTGGGTCAGTATTTCCACCACATCGGGGGTGGAGCCGACGACCGTCACTGTCCAGCCTTCGCGCTGGGCTTCGTCCATCATCGACACCGTCAGGGTGCTGCCGGGAATCGCCTCGGGCACGCCTGCGTCGAACTTGCGCAGCGCCGGCATCAGTACCCGGCTGTCGCAGATCCGATAAGCGGCCCCATCGTAGGCATTGCGGAATGGCGGACTGTCTTCGAGCAATACAACATGGTTGACGTTGGCGGTGACCACGTAACCAAAAGGCTTGTTCACGTCGCCCTTGATGGCACGGATCAGGTCCCTTTGGTCACCTTTGTAGAAATCTATCCCAAAAACTTTCATCCAGGCCGTCCTATCAGTTCTAGAATGCGTTAATGCAGCGCCGTAGAAAGGCTGCGGGAGCTTGGACGATTCGGCTTGTTCGTCTAAAGCATGTAATTGATTGTCTTCTATCCATAGGCTTAGCCGATGAACATCAAAAGGTTGTTTTCACGTGCAGAGTTCGAGCGCGCTGTACCTTTCGTGCTCAGGCCCGACCCGTTACGTCCCCGTCGCGCTTTGTTGAGTGCAACGATGGCGTTGCTGTTGGGCTCTGGCGCTGCGTTCGCGGATGTGCCGATGACACAGGTCAACGTGTCGGGGGCCGAGTTCTCCGAAAACGTGTTTCCGGGCGTGGAAGGTACGCACTATTTCTTCCCGCGCGAAGGCTTCTTTGCCAACTGGAAGCGTCGTGGCGTACAAAGCGTGCGCTTCCCGTTCAAATGGGAGCGACTGCAGCCTACGCTGGGGGGTCCGCTTGACCCTGTCTACGCCAAGCTGATCGACAAGATGCTGGTGCAGGCCGCGCAAGCGAACATGCAAGTGATCCTGGACGTGCACAATTACGGGCGCTACCGCGGCAAGATCATCGGGACCCGGGACGTCACGGTGGATCACTACAAGAACCTCATGAGTCAGATAGCGCGCCGCTGGAGCGGTTACAGCGCCCTGGCCGGCTACGACCTGATGAACGAGCCCCACGACGAATCCGATGCCATCTGGCCGACGGCCGCTCAGGCGGGCATCGATGCCATTCGGGCGATCGACAAGAACCGTCCGATCTACGTCGAGGGTCGTTCGTGGGCCAGTGCCGAGCGCTGGCCGAACTACAACAACGATCTGCTCAAGCTCAAGGACCCGTCCAACAAGCTGATCTTTTCCGCGCATATCTACCTCGATCCTGACGGCAGTGGTAACTACAAGAATCGAATTTCCGGCACATGGAATCCGGACATCGCCGTGAACCGGGTCAAACCCTTCGTCGAGTGGCTCAAGCGCAACGGCAAGAAAGGCCACATCGGCGAGTTCGGCATCCCTGACAACGACCCACGCTGGCTGGACGCGGCCGAGCGTCTGCAAAAGTACCTGGCCCTGCAGTGCATGCCCCTGACCTACTGGTCGAGCGGCCCCTACTGGGGTGGTTACTTCATGGCGGTCGAGCCGATCAACGGCCAGCCTCGTCCTCAATGGACAGTCATGGGCAGGTACCTCAAAGAGCCGAAGTGCAAGGCTATCGGCCCGACGTAACCGCCAGGCCCGCAGTACCGGCCGGTCGTCCCAGCGGACGATCGGCCGATTGCGAAGCCGGCACCCTCACCTGCCCGTAATACACGAATGCCGCAACCGCGAGCGCTGCGATGTTGCCGTCATACATCATGGCCGGCGACAGGAACAGATTGATCAGGTTGAAGCACATGTCGAGAACAAAGGCAGCAAGCAGGTCACCTTTGTTCCGGCACTGGCGACTGATTCTCCAGAATCCGACGAAATACACCAGAATGATCAGCGGCATGATGAAGCCGTAGCGGTACATCACGCCCAGCACACCCACGTCGGACAGGTAGAAGTAGGAGCTGTACAGGCGCGAGAAACCACCCTGCCACTGCAGCGACAGTGCGCCCATCCCCACGTACCAGTTCGCGGCCGTATCGCGCAGGATGATCGCGGTGGTATCGGCACGCACCCCACCCGGCTCGGTCGCTTCCTGCACCAGGGCCATAAGCCGCTCGTACTGGGCTTCAAACGGCGCTGGCATGACCATGTAGGCGACCCCGCCCACGACGATGATCGCCAGGCCCAGCTTGACCAGCACGTGCAGGTGCGCGCGGAAGATCCACAACGCGGCCAAGGTCCACACCAGCATGGTGTTACGTGTCTGCAGCACCAGCCACAGGTAGGCGGCGAACAGGCCCAGCAACAGCACCGGTACCAGCTCGATACGGCGGCGCAGGCGGTACATCAGCATCATGGCGCACAGCGAGACGTAGGAGCCGCCGATGCTGAAGCGGTCCGGACGCAGCGGATTGAGGCCGTAGTCCTTCTCGTCGACGTTGAAGGCGACCGCAGCGTTTTCCGGGACGATCTTGAAGTAGTAGAGAAAGCCGACCGCCACACATGCCAGGCCGCCGATCAGGAAACAGCGCTCGAGCTGCTCCTGGGTCGGCTGCGCCTTCAGCATCAGGTACAACGCCGGAAAGAACAGCAGGTACAGGAAGTTGCGGCGTTCTTCGAGCAGGCCGTAGAACAGTGGCTGCTCGAAGTGATACCAGGAGAACAGTGCCGACATCACCGGCAGGGCCACGCCCATGAACAGGATCCACATACTGGCCCGCGACTGCCACGGGCGTTGCCACATGGCCAGCAGCAGCACGGCCGCGCCAACCACGCCAGCCAGGTACAGCTCGCGCAGGTATGGCAAGCCTGCCAGCTTGTTGTCGGTCAGGAAAAGAAAGCCGGAGTTGACCACCACCAGCAGGCACAGCAACGTGCGTGGATTGAGCAAAGCCTGGAGCATGTCCGTTACCTCGTGGACGATAGATCACTCAGCGCCATTTGAACGCCAAGCCCTCGGTGATGCCCTTGATGCCGAACTTGATGTTCTTGGCACTGCCGCGGTTCTGCAACACGGTGATCGCGCCCAGGGCGACCGCCGAGACGAAGGTGCACGCGGTCGAATGGAAGCGCTTGTTGTACATGATCGCCGCACGGTTGCGGTAGTAATGAAACATGTGGCTGCGACCTTTGGTGCTGCCGCTGTCGCCATGACGGGCGAAGCTGTCGAGGGCCACGCGGCCATGCCAGCCCACGGCGGCGGCACGACGTTCCCAGTCCACTTCTTCGGAGTACATGAAGTAGCGGTGGTCCATCATGCCGACCTCTTCGATCACCTCGCGGCGTATCATGAGGCTCGCGCCCATCAGGTAGTCGGGCTCGGGCAAGCCGGCGGTAGCCAACTGCGCGCGGTCCATGTTCTTGCCCATCAGCTTGGTCTTGCCCAGCCAGGGGAACAAGGTACCGCCGCCGACGCACTGGACCACCTGAGGGCGATCCGAGTAGACCAGCACGGAGGCCGAGAAGCCACATTTGGGCGACTGTTCCAGGGTGTCACGCAGTGCTTCCAGGGCGCCGGGCTCGACGGTGACGTCGTTGTTGAGCAGCCAGATGTAGCGATAGCCTGCGCGCACGGCGTAGTCGATGCCGACGTTGTTGCCGCCGGCGTAGCCGTGGTTGCCTTCGTTGATGATCAACACCCGCTCGTAGGGTGTGTCATAACTGCCGGCTGCGCGCTCGTCGATCACCTGAACGTCCGGGCCGGTCGAGTCGTTGAGAAACTGCTTGAGGCGCGACACGCTGTCGTCCTTGGAATCGTTGTCGATCACCACCACCGGGACGCGGCAATGGGCGTCCAGGGCACGGATGCAGTCGATGGTGGTATCGGCGCCATTCCAGTTGAGGATGATCGCGCACACGTCGTTGTTGGATCGGGTCATGCTTGAGCCTCCTGTAGAGTGCCACTCTGGCGGTTCTGCCAGGCACGCGCCTTGAATACGACGATGGACATCATCGCCAGATAGATGAAAATGTTTGCTGCGGCGATAGCGATCACCACCGCCAGGGCCGAGCCGCCCCACAGGGCGCCGATGGCCACCGCGCCGAAGCGTAGCGAAGTCGCGAAGACTTCGAAGCCCAGGAAGTAGGCCTGCAGGCGCAACGCCGGGATGGCGACCTCGCATGGCATCGCTGCGAACCGGGCCAGCTCTGCCAGGGCCAGCCAGCGCGCGTATTCGCCCGCTTCGTGCCACTGGGCGCCGAAGGCCAGGGTGAACAGCCACGGCCCGGCGATGACCAGGATCAGGAAGCCCGACGCACCGATCGCGGTCATCGCGCCCACGCCCTTGAGCAGCAGGCCGACCACCGCTTCACGAGCGTGCACGGCAGCGGCGATGCGCGGGTAGAAAACGCTGCCCATGGCTTTGCCGATGAAGTTGCTGGGCATGGCCAGCACTTGCAGGCACAGGGCGAAATAGCCTGCCGGTATGGCGCCGAAGAGCGAGGCCAATACCAGTGTGGGCATGTGCACCGACAGCGCGTTGATCAACACTTGCGGGGCACGGAAAAGGGGGAAGTCGCGGTATTCGCTGGCCAGTTGGCGCAGGGTCTTGCGCGGGGCCTCGTCGGCCTCGGTCGCGTCGGCCGGTGCCGGCTTGCTCATGGCCATGCCGATCAGGATCAGCAGGCTGTGCACCACGTAGTACAGCGCGCTGGTCACCACCAGCATGGTCGCGCTGTTGTTGAACAGGCCGCCGACACTGCGCATGCCGTTGTAGACCAGGGCATGGCTGGTGGCCGCGCGGGCGGTCAGGCGGTAGCGGCCATGGCGATACAGCCACTGCTGGAGCACTTCGAGGACCGCCGAGCTGAACATCACCAGCGGCAGCAGCATCAGGTACGGGGTGAGCAGTTCCAGGTTCCAGCGCTCGGCCAGCATCGGCCCCCAGAACAACAGCACGACCGCCACCAGCAGGGACACCAGCAAGGCGACCACGGTCGCCAGCTTGGCCAGCCCGCTGGCGTCGCGATGGCGCTGCGGCAGGACGATGGCCATCGACCAGGTCAGGCTGCAGGCCGGAATCAGGATGATCGTCAGGCTGAGGAAGGTACCCACCACCCCGAACGCTTCGGGGCCGTAGATCCGCATGATCACCGGGATCAGCGCCAGGTTGATCAGCTGCGCGCCGGCCGAGCCGCCGAGCGCTGTCGCCAGGTTGCGCACCATGCGGTTCTGGCGCAGCTGCTGGATCAGGCCGGGGGCCGCTGCCGGCCCCTGGCTCAAGTCGTGTTCCATCCCAGCCTCCGGGCTCAATAGATGTTCCGTGAGAACAAGGTGAACGGGGTCTTGATCAGGATCTTGATGTCCAGCCACAACGACCAGTGATTGATATAGGCCAGGTCACGCTCCAGGCGCCCCTGCATCTTGTCCAGCGTGTCGGTTTCGCCGCGGAAACCGCTGACCTGGGCCAGACCGGTGATGCCCGGCTTGATGCGATGACGCGCCATGTAGGCCATCAGCTTGTCGCAGTAGTAATGGTTGTGGGCGATCGCATGGGGACGCGGACCGACCAGGGCCATTTCGCCACGCAACACGTTGAGCAGTTGCGGCAGCTCATCCAGCGACGAGCGACGCAGGAATGCACCCACGCGGGTCACTCGCGAGTCGTTGCGGGTGGCCTGCTTGACTTCCTGGTCGTCGTGCATGCGCATCGAGCGGAACTTGAAGACGTGGATCACGGTGCCATTGCAACCGTCGCGCCCCTGGCGGAAGAACACCGGGCCTGGCGAGGACAGCTTCACCGCCACCGCGCAGGTGATCAGCACCGGTGCCAGGACCACGATCGCCAGCAGTGCCAGGCTGCGGTCGATCAGATCCTTGGCCATGGCGGCGGCCGGGTGCGAACTCAACGGGGTTTCGTTGAGGTAGATGGCCGGGAACTGTTCGATCTGCGAGATCGACTGGTTGAGCAGCATCATGCTGCCGAAGTCCGGCACCCAGACCACGTCCACGGCCAGGTCGAGCAGGTCGACGTAGATCGATTCGATCTGCACCATGCGATCCAGTGGCAAGGCGATGTAAACCCGGCGCACCTGTTCGCGCTGGACGATGTCGCGCAGCTCGTCGAAACCACCCAGGTGCGGCACGCCCGGCACCGGCACCCAGTCGGCATCGACTTCGGCGTCGGGTGCGATCACGCCCAGCACCGGAACGCGCGGCTTGAGCTGACGAGCCAGCTTGCCGGCCAGTTCACCGGCACCGATGATCACTGCCTTGCGTTCGTTCTTGAGCCGCTGATTATGGCGGTTGAGCAGGAAGCGCAAGGGAATGAACGTCGCCGCCTGGGCCAGGAAGCCGTAGACGATCAGCTTGACGGCCATGCCTGGCGCCAGGCTCTGCGGACTGCCGCTGAGGTAGATGACCACGGCCAGCGCCGCGACCAGGGTCAGCCAGCCGCCGAGCAGGCGCAGCAGGCCGCTGAGGTAGTTCAGACGTTTGTGGTAGACGTGCAGGAAGCTGTAGACCGGAACCGAGGCAAGCACCCCGATCATCATCAGCACGCGGTACTGCGGCGGGAATTCATTGAAGTGTGCGTACAGCACACTGAATGTGAGCGCGCATGCCAGAGCGGCACCCGCGAGCCACATGGTCCAGAACGTCAGGCCCCGGCGGTTTACCATCGGGTGCAAGCGAGGCGCAATCATGGAAGTTTCCTCAGCAGACAAATGCGGCGTGGATTGGCATTTTCCGTAACGCGGCCAGCCGGGCGCACTGCTCGCCCCAGGGGGTGAGCGGCGCGGCTGCAAGGTCGGAAAGGTTTATTGGGCCGGGGCTGCCGGCAGGTAATCGTAGTAGTGGTCGCGACGCTGACCGGGCTCGGGACGCGAGACCTGGTTGAGCACCACGCCGGTGATCGGCGCGCCGGTCTGCAACAGCTGACCGATGCTCTTGCGCACCAGCGGCATGCTCGTGGCCTCGGACTTGATCACGTAGATCACCGAATCGGCCATGCCGCACAGCAGTGCCGCATCGCTCACCGACTGGCTGGCCGGGGTGTCGAGGATCACGCGGTCGTAGCGGTGACGTGCCCATTCCAGGAAGGTCTGCATGCGCGTGCTGGCCAGCAGTTCCTGCGGGTTGTAGGGCATTTCACCGGCGCAGATCACGTCCAGGCTACCGATGCTCTGCAGGCAGTCATCGACGCCCGCCTTGCCGGCCAGCAACTCGGCCAGGCCGATGTGGTGAGCGTCCAGGCCCAGGTTGCTGGCCACTTTCGGACGTCGCAGGTCGGCTTCCACCAGCAGCACGCGTTCGACGCGAGCCATGGCACCGGCCAGGTTGATGGCCAGGGTGGTCTTGCCTTCGCCCGGCGTGGTCGAAGTCAGTACCAGGGTCTTGCGACGGACATCGTCGTCGTTGAGCATCACACCGGTGCGCAGGGTCCGTACGGCTTCGGCGAAAGCCGCGTCGTCGTTACGCTCGAACTGGCGATGGATGCGCGAACGGTTGCGGCGCTTGAGCATCGGCACCACGCTGAGCACCGGCAGGTGCAGATTGCGTTCGACGTCGGCGCTGTTCTTGAAGCTGTTGTTCCAGGCTTCACGCAGCAGGGCGATGGCGCAACCGGCAATCAGCGACAGCAGTGCAGCCAGGACCACCAGAATGGCCTTGCGCGGCGTGGTCGGGAACAGCGGTGCGATCGCCGGATCGACCACGCGGGCATTGCCCGAGACCAGGTCGGCGGTCGCCATGGTTTCGCGCAGCTTGGTCATGAAGGTGTTGTACACATCACGGTTGCTGTCGACGTCACGTTGCAGTTCGCGCAGGGCGAACTCCTTGCGGGAGATGTCCTGGATTTCCTGCTTGTTGCTGTTGAACGAGGAGCGCAACGAGTTCTCGTTGTCCTGCGCCAACTGATAGTTGTGCTGCAGGCCGGCGACGACCTGGCTCACCTGGCTGCGCAGGCTGGCCTGGGCGGCTTGCAGTTCGGAGCGTGCGGCAACCATCTGCGGGTGTTTGTCGCCGTAGCGCTGGCTGTACTCGTCGACACGCGCCTGGGCGGTGGCGGCGACGGCCTGGAACTGCTGGATCACCGGGTTGTTGATGACCGCAGGCACGCTGGACAGGTCCAGGTTGCCGCCGCGGGCCAGCAGACCCTGCACCTGACGGTACTGGCTCTGGGCATCGGCACGTTCGCGGCGTGCATCGACCAGACGGTCGCTGGTGCGAGCCAGCTCGTTGGCGGTGATGGTGGCAACGCCGCCGACGTCGACCAGGCCCTGGCCATCGCGGTAGGCCTGCAGCTTGCTTTCAGCCTGCTGCAGTTGGGTACGCAGTTCCACCATGCGGGTGTTCATCCAGCGGCTGGCGTTCAGCGATTCCTGCTGCTGCGAAGACTGGCGGCTGGCGAGGTAGCCCTGAGCCAGGGCGTTGGCGGTAGCCGCGCCGGTTTCGGCGTCGGCCATGGTCACGCCGATGCTGACCAGATGGCTCTTGCCGACGACCGTCACGCTGGTGCGCTGACGCAATTCCATCACCGCGCTGTTGAAGGCCTGCTCGTCGGTGTAGTTCAGCTCCTGGTGCCAGCTCTGCGGGAACCAGTCGGCATGCCAATTGGACAGTTGCGCCTTGATCTTGGACAGACGTGAGGCTTTCTGGCGTGGGTCCAGTTCTTCATGGTGCGACAGGTCCAGTTCACGCACGGCGCGCTCGGCCACTTCGCGGCTCTGGATCAGGCCCATCTGGGTCTGCAGGTAGTCGCTGTTGGGATCCGGACGGTCCGGCGTCTGCTGAAAGGTGATGACCTGGTTGCCACTGGGCTCGATCACCAAGGTGGCGACGGAGCGATAGGTCGGCGTCATGTTCAGCGCGTAGATCACGGCGGCAGCGGTGCCTACGGCGAAGACGCCGAGGATCATGCCGCGGCGACGCCACAGCGTGCGCCACAGTTTACGCGAGTCCAGTGCGTCGCGATCTTCCGGCGCGGGCGAGGCCTGCCATGGGGCCATGCCCTGGCTGTTTCTTACGGCAATCTGGCTCATCTTAGAAGAACCCCTGATCAATAGTGATGGTGTCGCCCGGTTCTACCGGTGTTGCCAACTGGGCCGGCTTGGCGCTGCCGCCGCGGTTGATGTTGATGCGGTTGACCGAAGCACGCTCGGTCAGACCGCCCGCCAGAGCGATGGCGCGGTCCATGGTCAGGCCCGGCTTGTAGGGATAGCCGCCCGGCGCCTTGACTTCACCGCCGATGTAGAAAGGACGGTATTCGACGACGCTCACGGTCACTTTCGGATCCTTGAGGTAGTCACCGCTCAGGCCCTTGGTGATGACCCGTTCGATCTCGTCGGTGGTCTTGCCCAGCGCTTTCACGTTGCCCAGAAAGGGGTACGAGAAGGTCCCGGAATCGTTGAGGTGGACTTCTTCGTTGGTCAGGTCAGGTTCACCCAGGACGGAGACCCGGATGACGTCGCCCGAAGCGAGTTTGTAGGCATCGGCCTGGGCTCCCAGGCTGAACAGTGCCAGTACGACGATCAATGCTTGCTTGAACATGGTGGCTTCTCCCCTTTGGGTCAGGTTCACAGGGACAGCTTGAGGCTGAGCAGGTAGATGTTGCGAACGTAGTCTTCGCTGTCCACGTTCGAGTTGTTGTCCACGCGGTTGTAGCCCAGGGAAACCTCGGCCCAACGGCTGGCGGTGTAGATGATCTCGGCACCCGCGGCATTCTGGGTGTCGTCCCGACCACCCGTGCCCAGGTACTCGCGCTGTGCGTGGCGATAGTTGACGTCGGTGGCGAAGAACGACGACCAGCTGTGGCGCCAGCCCAGGCGGCTGCTGGTCACGTGCACGGTGTTGGCACCGTCGTCACCTTCGTCGAAGGCGCGGCGCATGTTCACCGAGATGGTGGAATAGGTGCGTGGCTTGTAGTCCATGCCCACTTCCCAGGTGCCGCTGCCGTAGTCGTTGCTCTGCGAGCTTTCGAAATCCTTGCGCTCGTAACCGGCGCGGGCGGTACCGCTGAGCTTGGCGGTGACGTCACGGTCGATACCGAACAGCACGCGGTTGCCCTTGCTGTTACGGCGGTCGAAGTCCAGGTAGTCGTAGTCGACGTGGTCCAGTTGAACCAGGGCGCGGGTGCTGCCGCCCAGGCGATGGAACCAGGTACCGCTGACGCTGGTGGCGTCGTATTCCTTGTCGTCGTTGATGCCATCGGCATTGCGATAGCGCTGCTGACGGTAGCCGCCACCCAGCTCGATCTGGTTCATGGCGCTGAGGGCGCCGAAGGTGTACTTCAAGCGACCGCCCTGACGGGTGTACTTGTCGTTCTCGCGCTCGTCGGCGGAGTCGACGGTTTCTTCGCCGCGCTTGTAATCGAGCGTAGCGTCGAGGCGATTGCGCGAATCGAAGGCCCAGATACCGCTCAGCTCGGCATCGTGGTCGATGTGGCTGGCGTCGGCGTGGTCCAGATAGGTCTGGCTGTCGGCCGAGTACTGGAACTTGTAGCCGGTGTTGCGGGTTTCGCGGGTAAACAACAGGGTCGGCTTGACCGAGGTGATCCAGGACGCGTCCTCATTGCGATCCACGGCGCGAAAGTTGTCGTCGTAGCGTTCGCTTATCTCCAGTGTCGGAGTGAAGTTCACGGGGCCCAACTCGACCTTTGCCGGTTCCAACGCCCAAGCGCTCAAGGGCCAGGGCGCCAGCGCCAGGCATGCCATCCACTGTTGTTTATTCATATCCATTCCCACTGCGTAATTCGGGTAGACGCCAGAGGCGCCTAGAAAGAAAAGCCGATTTCATTGCGTCGCAGATCGGCCTCGACCATCATCCGGCACAGCTCTTCGAGGCTGGTCTGCGGCTGCCAACCCAGCACTTCACGCGCCTTGGCCGGGTCACCGATCAACAGATCGACTTCGGCCGGACGGTGGAACATCGGGTTGACCTTGACCAGCACCTTGCCGGTCGCGCGGCAGGTGCCGCATTCCGAATCGTCCTTGCCCGACCAGTCCAGGCTGATGTCCACAGCCTTGAACGCCATGCTGACGAAGTCGCGCACGGTTTCGGTACGGTTGGTGGCCAGGACGAAAGTGTCCGGCTCATCGGCTTGCAGCATGCGCCACATGCCTTCCACGTATTCCTTGGCGAAACCCCAGTCGCGCTTGGCGCCCAGATTGCCCAGTTCGAGCACGTCGAGTTTGCCCAGCTTGATCTTGGCTACGCTGTCGGTGATCTTGCGGGTCACGAACTCACGGCCGCGCAGAGGCGACTCGTGGTTGAACAGGATTCCACTGGTCGCGAAGATGCCGTAAGACTCGCGGTAGTTGATCGTCATCCAGTGGGCGTACAGCTTGGCGACGCCGTACGGGCTGCGCGGGTAGAACGGCGTGCTCTCAATCTGCGGAATCGCCTGTACCTTGCCGAACATCTCGGAGGTGGACGCCTGGTAGAAGCGGATCTTCGGGTTGACGATACGGATCGCTTCAAGCAGGTTGACCACCCCTACCCCGGTGATCTCGGCCGTGGTCAACGGCTGCTCGAAGGACACGCCGACAAAGCTCTGCGCCGCAAGGTTGTAGACCTCGGTGGCCTCGGTGTTCTGCAGCAGGCGAATGCTGGCCGACAGGTCGGTGAGGTCGTACTCGACCAAATGCAGGTTGGCATGAGTCGCGACACCGAGCTCTTCCAGACGCCAGAAGTTCACCGAACTGGTGCGACGGTAGGTCCCGTAGACGGTATAGCCTTTTTCCAACAAGAGCTGCGTCAGATACGCCCCATCCTGGCCGGTTACACCGGTGACAATCGCTTTCATGCAAATCTCCAGAGTCTTTGGTAAGCAATAACAACCAGTGCAACGCCCGACGGTACATCCGGAGGAGCTGACCTTGGACAAGCTATTGCAGCAAGGTTCAGTGCGGACATCGTATAAGCGTGGCATTGGCGCAAAATAAATCAGGTACACGTCCTGCCCAGCACTGTGAGGCGCTGCAACTGTGGTGTACCCATGGCATTGGCGATCGTGTGCGTCCTGTTCGGTCGCTCTTTGTCAGTGCCGACTCTGGGGCGGCATCGGTAAGGCGAGGTGATACTAGGTGTCGAAACTCCGGCAGTGCAAGCTGAGTGCTATTACCCGCCTCCAAATAAATAACAACCCGGGTGATTTTTTATAAAAACGTTGTAGATCAATAGGTTATATATTCTGTAATGATGGCGCCAAATATCTGCAGGCCCATGGTGTTATTTTTATTGGCGCCAATAAACATTTGCTCGGCAATGCAAGTCGAAAGTCCGTCGAGGCGCGACGGTTCATTGGCGAAACGGTACCAACTTCGTGTGTGCCTCAGGTGCAGCCCACGGTTGGCGAGGGCCGCAATAATTGGGGCAGGTCACAATGTGCAACACGCACGAAACAGGTTTGTTAAAAAATGGCTTCATACCCATCCGAGTCGTTCTGGATAAACGCCAGTAAACCGACTTGCAGGCTGCTTGGTCATTGCACAGCGCCCAGTCGCGCCGCTTGCTTCGCGTAGGCTGACATGCTGGTATCAGCACCCGTTTGGCTGCTGCAGTGGCCCATTGGTTAACACAAGGAAGTCCTGTGTCATCGTCTGAATCTGTAAAACGTTGGTGGGTGCTGGTCGCGGTCATGATGGTGTTTCTGCCGGTGGTGCTGGACGTGACCATCCTGCACGTGGCGATCCCGTCACTGACCTTGGCCTTGCAGGCCACCGGCACCGAAGTGCTGTGGATCATCGACATCTATCCGCTGCTCATGGCCAGCCTGCTGATTCCCATGGGCACCCTCGCCGACCGGATCGGCCATCGGCAACTGCTGATCACCGGGCTGTGCATCTTCAGCCTGGGTTCGGTACTGGCCGCCTTCTCGCCCAACGTCGCAGCCTTGATTGCCGCGCGGGCGTTCATGGCGTTCGGCTCGGCAATGATCATTCCCTGCACCTTGGCCATCCTCCGCCAGACCTTCGATGACGAGCGCGAGCGGGCGCTGGCGTTGGGTATATGGGGCGCAACCGGTTCGGCAGGCGCGGCAATCGGGCCCTTGGCGGGCGGCGCTTTACTGGAGCATTTCTGGTGGGGCGCGGTGTTTCTGGTCAACGTGCCAGTGATGATGATCGTGATGCCGCTGGTGCTCAGGCACGTACCCCGTACCTCAATCACCGGCGACGGCAACTGGACCATTGGCCAAGCTTTGATCCTCATGCTCGGTATCATGGCCTCGGTCTATGCGCTCAAGTCGGGGTTCAAGCCGGGCAGTTCGGCGTCGCTCACCATGGTGTCGGCAGCTTTGGGCCTGGGCATGCTGGGCTGGTTCGGGCACAAACAGTTGCATGCCGCGCGACCGATGCTGGATCTGAGTCTGTTCCGCTCGCCGGCGATCAGCGCCGGGGTGGTCATGGCGCTGGTGGTGATGGGTGCCTTGGCGGGGGTGGAATTGATGCTGGCGCAGGAGCTGCAATTCGTCCTCGGACAGACGCCGTTGCAGGCTGGGATGTTCCTGTTGCCTTTGATGATCGCCTCGGCGATCGGCGGGCCCATGGCGGGGTTGCTGCTGCGCGCCATCGGTCTGCGCTGGGTCGGCAGTCTGTCACTGGGCGCCGCCAGCGCGAGCCTGGCGGGCTTGGCCATGGCTGACCTGCACCAGAGCGGATGGGCGGTGATCGGGCTGCTGGTGGTCCTCGGCCTGTCCCTGAGCATCGGCCTGACGGCGTCCTCGGTGGCGATCATGAGCAGCACCCCGCCGCACAAGGCGGGCTCGGCCGGCGCACTGGAAGCCACCAGCTATGACTTGGGTACGGGCCTTGGGATCACCGGCTTCGGCCTCGTGCTGGGCAGCGGCTACGTCCGCTCGATCCGGTTGCCCGATGGCTTGCCGCCGGAAATCGCCGAGAGCGCCCGGCAGTCGATCGGCGAAACCATGAGTGCAGCGAAGACCCTGGAAGGTCAACAGGCGGCCGATCTGGTCGCGGCCGGTCAAGCGGCGTTCAGCACCTCGCACAGTCTGGTACTGATGTCCGCCGCGACATTGATCGGCATCCTGGCCGTGGTCATCTGGGTAACATTGCAGCGCCACGGGCACAGCCACAGCCAGACTCCCTGACCGCAAGGCACGCCCCCATACACTGCGATCCCTGTAGCAGCGGCGCAAGCCGCGTCCGGGTGCACCGCGTTGTTCCAGGCGAACCGCGTCCACCGCCGACGCGGCTCGCGCCGCTGCTACAGGGGAGCCGCGTCCGGGGGCAACGCGTTACCGATGCCGTGCTCCGAAGCTGTCGCGGTAGAAGGAAGGCGCCAGGCCAACGGTCTTGCGAAACGCCACCCGGAAACTTTCCGCCGACGCGAACCCACAACGTTGAGCTATCTGTTCAGTGTCGAGCCCACTGGTTTCCAGCAACGAACGGGCTCTGGCCATTCGTTCGTGCTGCAGCCAGGCTTTGGGCGTCATGCCGGTCGCGTCATTGAAGCGCCGCAGAAACGTGCGTTCGCTCATCAGCGCCCTGGCGGCTATCTGAGGAACCGTCAACGGTTCACCCAGATGTTCGCGAACCCAATCCAGGACCACGGCCAAGTCGTGCCGCGGGGCCTGGGCGACCGGCGCGGCAATGAACTGCGCCTGCCCACCACCGCGCTGTGGCGCCATGACCAGCCGACGCGCCACGGTATTGGAAACGTGAGCGCCAAAATCCCGCTCGACCAGATGCAGGCAAGCATCGATGCCCGCCGCACTGCCTGCCGAGGTGATCACCTGCCCGCTGTCCACATAGAGCACCGAGGAATCGACAGCGATGCCCGGAAACCGCCGCGCCAACTCGTCGCTGTAGCGCCAATGGGTGGTGGCCCGCTTGCCATCCAGCAACCCAGCTGCGGCCAGCACGAAGACACCGGAGCAGATCGACAGCAGGCGCGCACCCCGTGCGTGGGCCCGGCGCAGCTCCACAAGCAGGGCCTCGGGCGGCGGCTCATCGCGACTGCGCCATCCAGGGACGATGATGGTACGCGCCTGGGCCAGCACCTCCAGCCCGGCGTCGGCGCCGACTACAAAGCCGCCCGTCGCACGCAGCGGCCCCGGATCGACGGCAACGATGCGATGCGCGTACCAGGCGAAAGCGAACTCCGGTCTGGGCAAGGCGAATATCTCGATGGCAATGCCGAATTCGAAAGTGCACAGACCATCGTAGGCCAAGATGGCCACCAGCCCTGGAGCGTCTTGCATTGGCGGAAAACTACCGGTCGATGTCGAGTGCGCCACTGTAGCTCAAACTCCGCCCTCCCTTAAAGTGATGTCACACGAACCTTGAACGGAGCCACCTGATGCCAAGCCTGATCACTGAATACCCGGCGGCGAGCGCCGAGCAAGCCCTGGCCCACTTCAGCCAGCGGCTGTGCTTTGAAACCGACTGCTCCGATGTCTACCACAGCCAGCAGGCGGGCCAGGTGGACTATGTCCTGGTGGATGTTCGCAACGCCACTGCATTCGCCGCCGGCCACGTGCCAGGCGCGATCAACCTGCCAACCCGCACGATCACGCTCGAGCGCCTCGCCGCATTTCCGGCCAACAGCCTGTTCGTCATCTATTGCGCCGGTCCGCATTGCAATGGCGTACACCGCGCAGCGGCGCAATTGGCCGGTCTGGGCTACTTGGTCAAGGAGATGATCGGCGGCATCACCGGTTGGCTCGACGAAGGTCTCCCGCTTGCACAAGCGGATGAGCAACCCGCGGCGACGACAACGGTCACGTCGTGCGCCTGCTGAGCGCCTTCAGATGCCGCTGAACCAGTTGTAGCCTTGATCTTCCCAGTAGCCGCCGGGGTAGTCGTTGCTGACGAAAATTTCGACGATGTGCTTGGGGTTCTTGAAGCCCAGTTTGGTCGGCACTCGAACGCGCAACGGGTAGCCGTATTCGGGCGGCAGCGCGACTTCAGCGTAATCCAGGGCGAGCAGCGTCTGCGGGTGCAGCGCGGTGGGCATGTCCAGGCTGGAGTAGTAGCGGTCGGCGCACTTGAAGCCGACGAACTTGGCGGTGGTGTCGGCGCCGATGTGTTCCAGGAACGTTTTCAGCGGCACCCCACCCCACTGGCCGATGGCGCTCCAGCCCTCGACGCAGATCAGGCGGGTGATGTCGGTGCGCTGAGGCAGCTTGCGCAGGCCTTCCAGGGTCCAGGGGGCCTTGTCGCGGACCAGGCCGGACACGGCGAGGGAATAGCCGGGTACGTCGATATCGGGAATGTCGTCTTCGCCGTAGAACGCGTTGAACGGGAACGGCTGGGTCATCTGCGCCTTGCTGTAGGTGGGTGCCAACCGCTGGCCGCTGAACAGCCAGGCCTGCACGCGATCGTTCCAACGCGACATGGCCCACAGCACTTTGTCGACCTGATCGCCGTCCTGGAGGTTGCAGCCGCTGAGCATCGCCATGGCGCCGACGGTCAGGCCGCCACGCAAGAAGTGCCGGCGCTGGAGGTTTTCCAGCTGAGTGCGCTGGGCAGGCTCGAGTCTGATCGGGGCGCTGCGTCGGGGTTTGGGTTCATTCATGGTCAGTCTTCCCGGTGTTCAGCGGTCGTACGCCGCCGGTGATCATCGGTGGTAGGGTCTTGGGCACCAGCAGCACCAGGACCAAGTGCACGATCACGAACGCGCCGATGGCCGACATCGCCGCGAAGTGCACGTAGCGAGCGAAGTCATAGCCGCCCAGCAGAGCGACCAGTTCCTGGAACTGAATGGGCTTCCAGATGGCGACGCCGGAAATCAGGATCAGCACGCCAGCCGCCAGCACCAGCCAGTACATCAGGCGCTGCACGGCGTTGTAGACGCCCTTTTCGTGGACCAGTCGCAGGCGCAGGGCGTCGCGCAGATCACGCTTGACCGCGCTGGGGGTCACCGGTAGCAGGTCGCGCTTGAAGTGGCGGCTGCCCAATCCGTAGAGCACGTAGATGAGGCCGTTGATCACCAGCAGCCACATCACCGCAAAGTGCCAGGCCAATGCGCCGCCCAGCCAGCCGCCCAACGTGAACGAGGGCGGGAAGCGGAAGGCGAACAAAGGGGAGGCGTTGTAGATGCCCCATCCACTCATGAACATGCAGGTCATGCCAAAGGCATTGATCCAGTGGGTGAGACGTACCGTGAGTGAATGTATGCGTTGCACGGCCATTGAAAGGGCCTCCCCTGTTTAAAAAACCACTGCCCCTGGTGGGAGCACCGCCCATGTGGGAGCCCTGCCATTGTGGGAGCACCCCCCCTTGTGGGAAACCTGCCCTTGTGGGAGCACTACTGTCCCTTGTGGGAGCACTACTGTCCCTTGTGGGAGCACTACTGTCCCTTGTGGGAGCACTACTGTCCCTTGTGGGAGCACTACTGTCCCTTGTGGGAGCACTACTGTCCCTTGTGGGAGCACTACTGTCCCTTGTGGGAGCGGGCTCTGCCCGCGAAGCAGGCGCCGCGGTATGGCTGAAGCCCCGCGGCGCCTGCTTCGCGGGCAGAGCCCGCTCCCACAGAGGTTCTCCTCACAGAGACCCTCCTCACAGAGATCCTCCTTACAGAGACCCTCCTCACAGAGACCCTTCTCACAGAGCCCCCCCTCACAGAGATCTTCCCCACAGGGAACCCGCTCACTCAGGGGCCTGGCACCTATGGGGAGAGCACGTCCTGCGGCTTACATCGGCGGCTGGAAGCCGTCCTTGCCTACGGCCACACCGCGTGCGGTCTTGCCGTCATCGGCTGGGAACACGACGATCTTGGCGCCCTTGACCAACTGCTCCGCCTTGCCCGCTTCGACGTAGGCGATCGGCACGTCTTCAGGCACCACCACCTGCTTCTCGCCGCCTTTGTAGTTCACGGTCAAGGTACGGCCGTTGGTCTGGGCCAGCTTGCCCACGGTGCCGTTGGTCATAGTGCCGGTGGTGCCGTCGGCGTTTTCCCAGCCGTAGTGCCCTTCGCCGCTGCCCTTGAGGCTAGGCTCGAAGACCGTCACTTCCAAGGCCTTCAAGGTACCGTCCGCCTGAGGCGTGGCGGCCGAGCCGATGAAGCTGTCGGCCTTGATCGAATCGATGTTGGCCTTGGACACCAGGCGGATGCCGGTCTTGTCGGTCAGGCCGATGGTCTGATGCGCACCGCTGCGAGTGGTGAAGGACAAGGTGTTGTTGTCGACGCCATCGACCGTGCCCCGCATTGGTTTTACGACTGGCATGTCCGCAGCCGACGCCATCACGGCGGCACTGAGCAGCAACGTGCCGAGGGTGGTCGACAGGGCAGTTTTGATCTTCATCGGTACGACTCCTTGCGGTAGGTGTGCATACATCCTCGGCCCTCGATGGGTACGCGTGCATGACCGGGCGATGACATTTCTGTCATTCACGCAGCGACGCTATCGATGACAGGAATGTAACCGACAGCGCCGTGCCGCTCGTTTAGACTGCACGGCGCGGGCCCCGTTCGCCGCGCAGTCTGAACCCCGAACCGTCAACGCCCCAGCGAGCCTGATCGATGCACATCCTGTTGATCGAAGACGACATCAAGACCGGCGAGTACCTGAAAAAAGGCCTTGGCGAGTCCGGCTACAACGTCGACTGGGCGCAGCACGGCGCCGACGGTTTGCACCTGGCCCTGGAAAACCCCTATGACCTGCTGGTGCTCGACGTGATGCTGCCCGGCATCGACGGTTTCCAGATCATGGAAGTGCTGCGCGCCCGGCAGGCTGTGCCGGTGCTGTTCCTGACCGCCCGCGACCAGTTGCAGGACCGCATTCGCGGTCTGGAACTGGGCGCCGACGACTACCTGGTCAAACCCTTTTCCTTCACCGAACTGCTGCTGCGCATCCGCACCATCCTGCGTCGCGGCAGCGCGCGGGAAGCCGATCGATTCCACCTGGCTGACCTCGAACTGGACCTGCTGCGCCGTCGAGTGACCCGGCAGCAGGAGGTGATCACCCTGACCAACAAGGAGTTCGCCCTGCTGCACCTGCTGCTGCGCCGCGAAGGGGACGTTCTGTCGCGAACCCAGATCGCTTCGGAGGTGTGGGACATGAATTTCGACAGCGACACCAATGTGGTCGACGTCGCGGTCAAGCGTCTGCGCAGCAAGATCGACCAGCCGTACCCGGTCAAGCTCATCCACACCGTGCGCGGCATCGGCTACGTCTGCGAGGTGCGCGCGTGCGACGCCGACGCCCAGCATCCCTGACCCTGCGCTCGACCCTGGCCTTTTCCCTGGTGGCGATGCTCACCGTGGCGGGCGCCGGCTGGTACCTGTACGAGTCGATGAAGACGTCGGTGCTTGCGCGCAGTGACAACGCCGTGCTAGGGCGGCTCGATCACTTTCGTAAACTGCTGCACTACGACCTGACCCTGGACAAGCTTTCGAGCAGCCCGCAGATCTTCCAGAACATGCTTGGCAGCGAAGACGACATCTTCGTCATCGCCGAGGTCGGTCAGCCGCCGGTGATCCAGGTCAACCCGCTGCGCGCGACCCTACCGCCCCTGCCCGAGGTGGCCCAGGACGCCGTGCCCACCGCTTCCGACCTGCGCACCGGTACGGCGCCGTCCGGCATACCGCTGCGCGCCGCGAGCGTTTTGACCACGTCTGGCGGGCGCGAGGTGACGCTCACCGCCGCGCACATCATGGTCAAGGAAATGGCCATGCTCGGCGAGTTCCGCCAGCGCATCTACCTGGCCGTGGGCATGGCCTTTCTGCTCACCGCCCTGCTCGGCTTCGTCCTGCTGCGGCGCGGCTTGCGGCCGTTGCGCGAGATGGCGGCGCACGCCACCGACATCTCCCCTGCCCGCCTGCACAGCCGCATGAGCAGTGACAACACGCCCGTCGAACTCCAGCAACTGAGCGACGCCTACAACGCCATGCTCGATCGCCTGGCCGAGGGCTACCAACGACTGACCCAGTTCTCCGCCGACCTGGCCCACGAGATCCGCACCCCGGTAGGCTCGCTGATGGGCCACTGCCAGGTCGCCTTGCGCCAGGGCCGCAGCGCCGACGAGTACCAGGCGCTGCTGGCATCGAACCTGGAGGAGCTGGAGCGGATTTCACGCATCGTCGAGAGCATCCTGTTCCTGGCACGCGCCGAAGACACCCAAGCCGTGGTGCAGCGTCAGCCGCTGCAGGTGCACGACGAACTGGAACGGGTGACCGAGTATTTCGAGGGGCTTGCCGAAGAGCGCAGGATTCGTCTGTCGATTGCAGGCGACGCCACCCTGAACGCCGATCCGCTGCTGCTGCGTCGGGCCGTGAGCAACCTGGTGGCCAACGCCATCCGCTATGCCGACCCGCACAGCGAGGTGCAGATCGACGTGGCGTCGACGCCGACACAGTGCGTGATCAACGTAGAGAATCAGGGCCCTGCGCTGGACCCGGCAACGCTGACCCACCTGTTCGACCGGTTCTATCGCGGCGACGCGTCGCGCCAGCACAACTCGGACTCCAACGGCCTGGGCCTGGCCATCGTCGCGGCGATCATGCAACTGCATGCCGGTGAGGCCAGCGTCAGCCAGCCGCAGCCCGGACGCATTCGTTTCGCCCTGAGTTTTCCGGTGTTCGGCAGGTCCTGAAACGGGCCTATTCAGGTTTCTTCCGGGCACGAAAGGCCGCCACCTTCATGCGATTGCCGCAGGTCGCCATGCTGCACCAGCGCCGTCGGTGCGACTTGCTCAGGTCATGGAACAGCAGTATGCAGTCATGGGCCTCGCACTGGCGCACGAACTCGAACTTGTCACCGGTAACCAGGCTGACCAGCGCGTCGGCCACCGGCCACAGCAGGCTTTCCGGACCAGCATCCCTGGGCCGGGTGGCGACACGAAACGCCTGGGCAGCATCCTCCCAGCTCAGGTAGCTGACCGGACGCCCTGCTTCCAATACCTGATTGACCACCGAGGGATCGGCTTCCACCCCCGCCATCGCTGCCTCCAGCACCGCCTTGGCATTGCTGCGCAGGGCGTGGGCCTGAGCCAATAGTCCATCGAAAACTTCGGGGCGACCCTGCGCGGCGAGCAACCCTGCCGACTCAAGCCACGTCAGCACATCCTCATCGTCGCGCAGGCAGTCCTGGCGTTGATCGCCTACGCCGTACTCGGTATTGAGGAAATCCAAGGCGATATTGTCCGCCACAAAAAACGTATCGGGCGCGGTGCGGGTCGAGCTCATGATGACCTGTAACTCACAAAATTTGTTTGACAGGTTACCAAATTAGTTCGTAACCTTCAAATACACACATAACAGGTTACACAAGGAGGCATCATGACTACGCCTACATCCACAGCCGCTGTCGCGCTTGCCGCTTCGTTGCTCATCGGCGGTACCCAGGCCGCCCAAGCCGACGACACCGTCCACTACCGCCACGAGCAGGTCGGCGACGTGAAGGTGTTCTATCGCGAGGCGGGCAACCCCAGCGCGCCTACCGTGTTGCTGCTGCACGGCTTCGCCGCCTCGTCGTTCATGTTCCGCGACCTGATCCCGCAATTGGCCGACCGCTACCACGTGATCGCCCCGGACCTGCCCGCGTTCGGCTTCACCGAAGCGCCCGCCCGGGGGCAGTACGCCTACACCTTCAGCCAGCTGGCGCAGACCATCGGCCAGTTCACCGAACAGCTGAAGCTGGAGCGTTACGCGCTGATGGTCCATGACTACGGCGCGCCGGTGGGCTGGCGCCTCGCCGTGGCTCACCCAGAGCGCGTGACCGCGATCATCTCGCAGAACGGCAACGCCTATGAGCAAGGTCTGGGCGCCGGATGGGCGCCGATTCAGACGTACTGGCGCGAGCCTACGCAGGCGCATCGCGACGCCCTGCAGGACTTCCCGACACCGGCGTCGATCAAATGGCAGTATCTGGAAGGTGTCAGCGACCCCAGTGTGGTCTCGCCGGACGGCTACACACTGGAAGGCCTGCAGATCTCACGCCCCGGCAATGCCGACATCCAGCTCGATCTGGTGCTGGACTACGCCTCCAACGTGGCGATGTATCCCAAGTTCCAGGCGTACTTCCGCCAGTACCAGCCGCCTCTGCTGGCAGTCTGGGGCAAGCACGATCCGTTCTTCCTTCCAGCGGGCGCCGAGGCCTGGAAGCGTGACCTGCCCAAGGCGGACATCCGGTTCTACGACACGGGGCACTTCGCTCTGGAAACCCACGGGCGGGAGATCATCCCGGTGATCCGTGAGTTTCTGGACGAGCACCTGAAGTAACAGGGTTACTACAGGTCCTGCGGCTGAAATCGCACTGCCAGCGTGTCGGCGCGGACCTTGGTGGCCTTCAACAGGCACATCTGAGCGTTGATCCGGTCGAGCGTGCCGCCCGTCAGGCCCGCCTCGACGGCGCAGTCGGCGTCGCGAAACTGGATCCACAGCCGCTGCGCATCGCGCATCGCCGTGCGCTTGGTGCCTTCAAGCGTCTTCATGCCGGCCTGGTAGTTGGCATTCAAGCGTGCGTCCTGACGCTTGGTCTCGTCTGCGGCGCAACTGACCATGCCGGTGGTGGAACTGTTGCTGTCCATGCAGGTGGTGTACGCCGAGCTGTAGTCGGACGCCGAAGTGGAACCTTCGGCCGAAGCCAGGGTGGCCTGGCCTGCGCAGAGCGACAGCAACGCAGCAGTGAGCAAAGGCTTGCAGAGGGGTGTCATAAAAGACCTTTCGAATTCGTGAAAAGGCCTGGATCTTACCAGCCCCCACCCTCCAAGGATCCCACCCATGCTTTACATCGTTTTACTCGGCGGCAAGCACACCAGGGCGCGCATCGAGGTGCACGACATCGCCTGCGCGGTCGCCGACAGCCTGGAGGCCAGCTACCCGCAATTGCGCGCCGATTGGTTCGGTACTCAGAAAGGCTTGCACATCGATGCCTGGATGGCTGTGGACGGCGTCGAGCGATGGAAGGTCGAATTCAGCCCGCTGGCACCGGCTGCGGGCATGCCGCGCCTGTATGTGATCAATCTGGGCGGGTACGAGGCGGGCTCGTTCGGCGAAGCGCACCACTACGTGCTGGTGGTGGCGCAAAACGCTCGCGACGCCAGAAACCGCGCCCGGCGCCTGTACCTGGAGCAGTGGCGCCAGCCCCATACCGACGCGGTCCTGGATGTGGATGATTGCGTACCGATCGAGCAGGTGGGTGGCCGCTACGTGCACTTGGTCGAAGGGCCTCATCGGGGCGTCGAGCAGCGCAATGAGTACATCGTGCTACCAGCGGGCTGACCAGAGACTCGGGTCCGGATCAACCAAGAATGAACTTGTGACCATAACCCGTTACAGTCACGCTCTGTCGATCCACGCCCAAGAGCCCACCGCAGCCATGACCCGTCAGCCCCCCACGTTCCCCTCACGAGGCCCGTCCGATCACAGCGTTCGCGATCAGATCGTCGAGGCCGCCATGCAGCATTTCGGTCACTACGGTTACGAAAAAACCACGGTGTCTGACCTGGCCAAGGCCATCGGCTTTTCCAAGGCCTACATCTACAAGTTCTTCGAATCCAAACAGGCCATCGGCGAGAGTATCTGCGCCAGTCGGCTGGCCATGATCATGGCCGTCGTCGACCAGGCGATGGACGAAGCCAGCAGTCCGTCCGACAAGCTGAGCCGTCTGTTCAAAGCCTTGGTGGAAGCCGGCGCAGAACTGTTCTTCCACGATCGCAAGCTGTATGACATCGCTGCCGTTGCGGCCCGTGATCACTGGCCCTCGGCGGCGGCCCACGGCGAACGCCTGCACCGGTTGATCGAGCAGATCCTGCGCGAGGGCCGGGACAGCGGGGAATTCGAGAGCAAGACGCCGCTGGAAGAAGCCAGTCATGCGGTGTTTCTGGTGATGCTTCCCTACATCAGCCCCGTGCAACTGCAATACAACCTGGAGACCGCCGCCACCGCTGCGCAGCAGCTCCCCGCGCTGATATTGAGAAGTCTGTCGGCGCCATAAGTGACCATTGACTGAATTAGTCACTCGTATCAAAATCGGGTTCCTTTTCGTTTGTGCCCGTAAGGAATCCCATGTCTCGGCTTCGCGCCTCCGCGCTCGGTATCTGCCTGCTCCCTGTGCTTCTCACGGCCTGCGACCGTCCGCCGAGCGTTGCCGACCCGCGCACTCAGCCGCCCAAGGTGAGGGTGGTCGAGGCAAGTCCTGCGCCAGAGGGTCATCGTGCCTTTACCGGCGTGGTCACGGCGCGCGTGCAAAGCGATCTGGGCTTTCGGGTGAGTGGCAAGGTGTTGGAGCGCTTCGTCGATACCGGCCAGGCGGTGAGCCGCGGACAGCGCTTGATGCGCCTCGATCCGGCCGATCTGGCGCTGCAGTCCAACGCCCGCGATCAGGCAGTCGCCGCCGCCCAGGCACTGGCCACGCAGACCGCGAACGATGAACGACGAAACCGCCAACTGGTCGCTAGCGGTGCCATTTCCGCCGCCAACTACGACCGCTTCAAGTCGTTGGCCGACACCGCTCGCGCCGATCTGGTAGCGCTTCAGGCCCAGGCCGCCGTGAGCCGCAACGAGCAGAGCTATGCCACCCTGAGCGCCGATTCCGACGGTGTGGTGGTGGCCACCCTGGCCGAACCGGGTCAGGTGGTGAGCGCCGGGCAAGCGGTGGTGAGGCTGGCCAAGGCAGGCCTTCGCGAAGCGGTGGTGCAGCTGCCCGAGACCCTGCGGCCAGCGCTGGGCAGTTCAGCACAGGCCACCCTGTTCGGCGCCTCCGGCAATGGCGGCACCGCCACGCTGCGGCAGCTGGCCGATGCTGCAGACCCACTGACCCGCACCTTCGAAGCCCGGTATGTGTTGGGCGGCGAGCAGGCCAATGCACCGTTGGGTTCGACCGTGACCCTGTCCATCGCATCGAACCCTTCCGTAGCCGACGCCCTGAGTGTGCCCATCGCCGCCATCCATGACCCAGGCACCGGGCCGGGTGTGTGGACCGTCGAAGGCGAGCCTTCCAAGGTCGTTTGGCGGGCGGTTCAGGTCATTGGTCTGAGCGACGCCATGGCCACGGTGCGTGGTTTGCACCCAGGCGAACGCTTGGTTGCCCTGGGCCCTCACCTGCTGCACGAGGGGCAAGAGGTGCTGGTGGCGCCGCAGGATCTGCGCGCCCAGACCGGGGACCAGCCATGAGCGGTAGCCGCTTCAACCTCTCGGCCCTGGCCGTGCGGGAACGGTCGGTCACGCTGTTCCTGATCCTTCTGGTCGCCGTCGCCGGCACCCTGTCGTTCTTCAAACTGGGGCGCGCCGAGGATCCGCCCTTCACCGTCAAGCAGCTGACCGTGGTCACGGCCTGGCCCGGTGCGACCGCGCAGGAGATGCAGGACCTGGTCGCCGAGCCCCTGGAGAAGCGTCTTCAGGAGCTGCAATGGTACGACCGCAGCGAAACCTATACCCGACCGGGCCTGGCCTTCACCCTTCTATCGCTGCAGGACAAGACGCCGCCGGCCCAGGTCGAGCAGCAGTTCTACCAGGCCCGGAAAAAGCTCGGCGACGCGGCGAGCACCTTGCCGGCAGGCGTGGTCGGGCCAATGGTCAACGACGAGTTCGCCGACGTCACCTTCGCCTTGTTCGCCCTCAAGGCGCGCGGCGAGCCGCAACGCCTGCTGGTGCGTGAAGCCGAATCACTGCGGCAACGGCTGCTGCATGTGCCAGGGGTGAAGAAGGTCAACATCATCGGCGAACAGTCCGAACGGATCTTCGTGTCCTTTTCCCATGAGCGCCTGGCGACCCTGGGTCTGTCACCCCAGGACCTCTTCGCCAGCCTGAACGACCAGAACCGGCTGACCCCGGCCGGCTCGATCGACACCCGAGGCCCCCAGGTCGTGGTGCGGCTCGACGGTGCCTTTCAGACCCTGGACGCCATTCGCAACACCCCGGTGAACGCTGGCGGACGCACGCTCAAGTTGGCGGATGTGGCGATCGTGGAGCGTGGCTACGAAGACCCAGCGAGCTTCATGGTGCGCCATCAGGGCGAACCGGCGCTGATCCTGGGGGTGGTCATGCGCGATGGCTGGAACGGCCTGGATCTGGGCAAGGCGCTGGCCGCCGAGACGGCGCGGATCAATGCGACCATGCCGCTGGGCATGACCTTCGCCCAGGTCACCGATCAATCGGTGAACATCGGTTCGGCGGTGGACGAGTTCATGATCAAGTTCTTCGTCGCCCTGCTGGTGGTGATGGTGGTGTGCTTTCTGAGCATGGGCTGGCGCGTCGGCGTGGTGGTCGCCGCGGCGGTACCGTTGACCCTGGCCATGGTGTTCGTGGTGATGGAGGCCACCGGCAAGCACTTCGACCGCATCACCCTGGGCTCGTTGATCCTCGCCCTGGGACTGCTGGTGGACGATGCGATCATCGCCATCGAGATGATGGTGGTGAAAATGGAGGAAGGCTACGACCGTATCAAGGCGTCGGCCTATGCCTGGAGCCACACCGCCGCACCCATGCTGGCCGGCACCCTGGTGACCGCCGTGGGCTTCATGCCCAATGGCTTCGCCCAATCCACGGCCGGTGAATACACCAGCAACATGTTCTGGATCGTCGGCATCGCGCTGATCGCTTCCTGGATCGTGGCGGTGGTGTTCACGCCGTATCTGGGGGTGAAGATGCTGCCGACGATCAAGGCCGTCGAAGGCGGTCATGCGGCGATCTACGACACCCGTCATTACAACCGCTTTCGCACCTGCCTGAGCTGGATCATCCGCTGGAAATGGCCGGTGGCGGGCATCGTGATACTGGCCTTCGCGCTGGCCATCATCGGCATGGGCCTGGTCAAGAAGCAGTTCTTCCCGACCTCCGATCGCCCGGAAGTGCTGATCGAGGTGCAGATGCCCTATGGCACGGCCATCGAGCAGACCAGTGCGGCCACGGCCAGGATCGAAGCCTGGCTGCGCAAGGATGACGCGGCCAAAATCGTCACCGCCTACATCGGCCAGGGTTCGCCGCGGTTCTATCTGGCGATGGCGCCCGAGCTTCCCGACCCCTCCTTCGCCAAGATCGTCGTGCTCGCCGACAGCCAGGCGGCTCGGGATGCCCTGAAACTGAGAATCCGCGAGGCGGTGGCGCAGGGTCTGGCGCCCGAAGCGCGGGTACGGGTCACGCAGTTGGTCTTCGGGCCCTATTCACCCTACCCCGTCGCCTATCGAGTCATGGGGCCGGATCCGCAGGTCTTGCGGGACATCGCCGGCAAGGTCGAAGCGCTCATGCAGGGCAGTCCGATGATGCGCACCGTCAATCAGGACTGGGGGCCGCGGGTTCCTGCCTTGCATTTTTCCCTGAACCAGGACCGGTTGCAGGCGCTGGGCCTGAGTTCGGCCGCCGTGGCCGAACAGTTGCAGTTCCTGCTTTCAGGCGTGCCGGTCACTGCCGTGCGCGAAGACATCCGTTCGGTGCAGGTGGTGGCCCGCGCCGCAGGGCCGGTGCGCCTCGACCCGGCGAAAATCCAGGGCTTGACCCTGGCCGGCGCGAACGGCCAGCGCATACCGTTGGCGCAGATCGGGTCCGTCGAGGTGCGCATGGAAGACCCCATCCTGCGACGTCGCGATCGCGTACCGACCCTGACCGTGCGCGGCGACATCGCCGAGGACCTGCAGCCGCCGGATGTCTCCACGCAACTGACCAAAGCGCTGCAGCCGATCATGGCCGCGCTGCCCGACGGCTACCTCATCGAGCAGGCCGGGTCGATCGAAGAGTCGGCCAAGGCCACCGCCGCACTCGCGCCGCTGTTCCCGATCATGATCGCCATTACCCTGCTGATCATCATCGTGCAGACACGCTCGATGTCCGCCATGGCCATGGTCTTCCTCACTGCTCCCTTGGGCCTGATCGGTGTGGTGCCCACGCTGCTGCTGTTCAACCAACCGTTCGGCATCAATGCCTTGGTCGGCCTGATCGCGCTGTCCGGGATTCTGATGCGCAACACGCTGATCCTCATCGGGCAGATCCACCTCAATGAGAAGAATGGCCTGGCGCCCTTCGATGCCGTGGTCGAAGCCACCGTGCAACGCGCCCGACCGGTCCTGCTGACGGCGCTGGCGGCGATCCTGGCGTTCATTCCGCTGACCCATTCGGTGTTCTGGGGCACCCTGGCCTACACCCTCATCGGCGGCACATTCGGCGGCACGCTGATGACCCTGATCTTCCTGCCCGCCATGTATTCCATCTGGTTCCGCATCCGCGCGGGTGGCGATACAACCCATCATTCAACGACAGACTTGGAGAGACACCCATGAACAATCGAGATGGCCAGAAACGCATCGTCGTCACCGGAACCGGTCTGGTCACCCCGCTGGGCTGCGGCGTCTACGAAGTGTGGCGCCGACTGCTGGCGGGCACGTCGGGCATCGGTGTGCTGCCCGCGCACATCGGCGAAGGCACGGGCGTTGCCGTGGCTGGGCAGGTGCCCACGCTGGAAGCGGACCCTGTGGCCGGCTACAACCCAGATGCGCTGATACCGGCCAAAGAACGCAAGAAAATGGATCGCTTCATCGAGTTCGCGCTGGTCGCCGCCCACGAAGCGCTGACCCAGGCGCAATGGCACCCGACCGGGGAGGTTCAGCAACAGCGCACGGCGACCGTCATCGGTTCGGGCGTGGGCGGGTTCGGCGCACTTGCAGGGGCCGTGCGCACCACGGATGAGCGCGGTCCGCGGCGATTGTCGCCGTTCACCGCCCCGTCGTTCCTGGCCAACATGGCCGCCGGACACGTCTCCATCCATAACGGCTTCAAAGGCCCGCTGGGCGCGCCGGTCACCGCCTGCGCCGCGGGCGTGCAGGCCATCGGCGATGCCGCGCGGCTGATCCGCAGCGGAGAAGCGGACATCGCTATCTGCGGTGGCACCGAGGCGGCCATCGACCGGGTCACCCTGGGCTGTTTCGCGGCCGCCCGTGCCCTGTCCACCGGCTTCAGCGACCGCCCTGAAGAGGCTAGCCGCCCCTTCGACCGGGATCGCGACGGGTTCGTGATGTCCGAAGGTGCAGGCCTGCTGGTCATCGAGTCACTGGAACACGCCCTGGCCCGCGGCGCTACACCGCTGGCGGAATTGATCGGCTACGGCACCAGTGCCGACGCCTACCACCTGACGGCGGGGCCGGAAGACGGCAGCGGTGCTCGCCGCGCCATGGAACAGGCCTTGCGCCAGGGCGGTATCGATGCGCAAGACGTCCAGCACATCAATGCCCACGCCACTTCCACCCCGGTCGGCGACAAAGGTGAGCTGGCGGCCATTCGTGCCCTGTTCGGCACCCGTAACGGACTGGCCATCACCTCGACCAAATCCGCCACCGGCCACCTGCTCGGCGCCGCTGGCGGCATCGAGGCCATCTTTACCGTGCTGGCCTTGCGCGACCAGATAGCCCCGCCGACGCTGAATCTGCAAACGCCAGATGAGGCAGCCGAAGGCCTCGACCTGGTGGGCCCGACCGCCCGCAAGACGGCAATCACCCACGCGCTTTCCAATGGCTTCGGTTTCGGCGGCGTGAACGCCAGCGCGCTGTTTCGGCGCTGGGAGGGTCGGTGATCCGCAAGTAGATGAATGGATTCAGCTCCAGCCCCTGCGGGCATTGGGCCGCGCACCTTTCGCGGCCCGCAGTGAAGATATGTTCATCCTCGACCTCGCTTTTCCGCCCTAGACTCCAGTGGCAAACATCATGAACTGACAGGAGTTGACCATTATGTTTTCCCACGAAAGCACTGGATTGATCGCGTTGTACGTCATTGTCGCGCTGATCGTGGTAAGTACCGCTGGGCACATTGCGCACAGCCACTGGCAGTATCGCCAGGGCAAGCGTGATCGGTCTTTGGAGCGTGATGGACGGGACTGACTGGGCTGGGGCCAGGCGCTCGGTTCGTGGGGAGAATGATGTGCTGGATCTTCGGACGGATCGTGCGGCTGGATAAATGAACGCGTGTAGGCAGGTCTCTTCGCGGCCAAAGGGCTCGCTGCCTGCCCCGCTGAATCGATCGCGCTAATGATGACTATCAAGGTTCGCGCCTCGGTGATGGTCGCCACCCTGCCTTATACTCACCGCCAATCCCCCCGTTACCCCCGCCTGCTCGCAGGCGACTGTCTCCTTGGAATCCATTCCCATGCCAAGTCCCCATCAGGCCGCCCCAGGCCTTTCCGAACCCAATTCGCAGAGCGTCAAGCAGCAGTGGCTGGCCATTCTTTCGGTAGCCGTGGGCGCCTTCGCCTTGGTGACCAGCGAATTCCTGCCCGTGGGCGTGCTCAACGATGTCGCCAGCGACCTGGGCATCAGTGCCGGACAGGCGGGCCTGATGGTCACCCTGCCCGGCATCATGGCCGCCCTGGCCGCGCCGTTGCTGTCGGTGGGCATCGGCGCCATGGACCGTCGCTACCTGCTGACCGGCCTGACGCTGATCATGATCATCGCCAACTGCATCGTCTCCTTCGCCAATGACTTCAACGTTCTGTTGTTCGGCCGGGTATTGCTGGGGGTCAGCATCGGCGGCTTCTGGGCCACTGCCATTGCGTTGAGCGGTCGCCTGGCACCCAGGGGTGTCGGTGTGGCCAAGGCCACGTCGATCATCATGATGGGCGTGACCCTGGCCACGGTGCTGGGCGTGCCCGTGGGCACCTGGCTCAGCGGCTTGATGGGCTGGCGCATGACCTTTCTGGTGACCGCGCTGGTGGGTGTGCCGGTGCTGCTGGCGCAGATCTTCCTGCTGCCACCGCTGCACCCGGACCGCGCCATTCGGGTCAGCGACCTGCCGGCCCTGTTCACCAATCCCCAGGCGCGGGTGGGTTTGATCGCCGTGCTGCTGATCGGTCTGGCGCACTTTGCCGCGTACACCTATGTCGCGCCGTTCTTCAAGCAAAGTGCCGGTTTCGACGGGCCGACCATTGGCTCGCTGTTGCTGCTCTACGGCATGGCCGGGGTGCTGGGCAACGTGTTCGCCGGCTTCGCCGCCAACCGCAACGTGCGCTACACCTTGCTGCTGGTGGCGCTGATGATCGGCACCAGCACGGCCCTGTTCCCGCATTTCGCGACCGGCCTTGTCGGTGCCGCGATGCTGATCGCTCTGTGGGGTTTTGCCTTCGGCGCGTTCCCGGCCTGCTCCAGCATCTGGATGTTCGTGGTCGCACCCAAGGACGTCGAGCGCGGCATGCCGCTGTTCGTCGCGCTGTTTCAGGTGATCATTGCGCTGGGTTCGTTCTTCGGCGGGCAGATCGTCGACCAGTTGGGCAGCTCGGTGCTGCTGAGCCTGGCGACAGCCTTGGTCGGTGCAGGTTTTGCGACGGTGCTGGTGTTGGGTCGCAAGGTCAGCAACAACGCGGTGGCCCAGCCCTGCTGAGCCCGCGTGCGCTGACGATCCCGGCAGGATTGTCAGCGCACCTGCGCAGATTGCAAAAAAATTTTGAACTGCCTTTCCGCCCATTCACCTAATGATCAGCCTGTGAATATTCCCACAGGCATTGTGTCAATATCGGCACTCTCCGAGAGGTGGTCAACGTGGCTAAAGACGAAAAGAAAACCAAAAGTGACGCTTCGAAAGCCAGCAAGGAATTGAAGGACAAAAAGTCGTCACCGGAAAAGAAATCTGCCGCAGCCTCAGCGCTTTCGAAGTCCTCCGACAAGGAGAAAAAAGACAAGAAGAAAAACGCCGAGCCGAAGAAAACCGCAAAGAAAGCTGACAGCAAGCCGGAAAAGGCTGAGAAAGCCAAGAAGTCCGACAAAGTGGAAAAAGCTGAAAAGCCTGCGAAGAAGAAAAAGTGACATTCGCTGTCTGCTAGGGCCCCCGCGCCCTAGCGTTCCCTCTGTATTCCCCTGCCTCTACTCCCCCGCCTATCCCGTTTTCGACGCCTTTCACGCGCGCGTCTGATTCACCACCACCACGGTCAGCCAAGGCATTCGATAGATCCGTACCGGCTGGGTGCGGGCAAGCATATCGAGCATGCCGGGAACATCGTCCAGGTTGAACACACCGCTCACCGCTGTGCTGGGCAAGCGACCGGCGATGACCAGTGAGCCCGGCAGGTAACGTTCGATGTCAGCGAATACCTCGGCCAGCGGCTGCCGATTGAAGATCAGCTTGCCGCGCTGCCACGCCGACGCCGTACCCAGGTCCAGAACGCCTGTCGCCGACGGTGTCGCGCCAGCGGTGTAGGCCAGGCGCTGAGCGGCCTTCAACGGCACCACGGCGCCGCCGGACGAGACCCTCACTTCTCCTTCCGTTACCCCCACACGCACCTGTTCACCCTGGCGGTCGACATCGAAACGAGTGCCCACCGCCTGCACGCTGCCGCCTAAGGACTGAACCACGAACGGCCGCATGGCGTCCTTGCTGACTTCGAACAACGCCTCACCCTTGAGCAGGCTGATCTCGCGCCGCGCTGCCGAGTAATTCACCGACAAGGCCGAGCCACTGTTCAACCAGACCTGGCTGCCGTCTTCCAGGGTCAACGCCCGGCGTTCACCGACCGCCGTGGCGTAGTCGGCGAAATAGACCTTGGCCGGCTCGCTCAAGCCGGTCAACGCCAGCGCGCCCAGCCCGGCGGCCAATGCCGCCCAGCGCAGCGGCCGTCGCTCGCGCCTGGGTGGGGCGATGAAGGTTTGCGCTGTGTGGGTCTGTGGCAGTGCCTGCCACATCGTTTCGGCCAGCCGTGCAGCGGCTTCATGGTCCGCACTCTGCCCACGCCAACGGGCGAAAGCGTGGCGATCGGCATCACTGGCCTGGCCGGACGTCAGGTGCACCCACTGCTCGATGGCCTGGTCTTCCAGGTCAGTGGCGCAAGGGGCGCGGTTCACAGGTTCGGTCATGGTGAGGGGCTCACAGGCGCCGCCGGAAGGGAGTCGGTTGCGTGCATTCTAGAGGCACTCCGACTGACGAAGCCAATCGCGGCAATGACGCATGGCGAGCACCAGGTACTTGCCCACCGAGCTTTCCGAGACCCCGAGGCGCAGGGCGATCTGCGCGTGGGTCAGGCCTTCGAGACGGCTGAGCAGCAACGCCAGGCGGGCGTTGCTGGGCAAATGCTGCAGGGCATGATCGAGTTGCTCGATGGCCTCGGCAGCCAGGAACGTGCGCTCCGGCGAGGCGATGGGATCGCAGGGCTCCTCGTCCGGCTCCTCGACCTGCAACGCGCAATAGCGCCGTTCCTGGCGCAGGCGGTCGATGGCCAGATTGCCCGCGACGCGGAACACGAACGCGCGAGGTTCGAGAATCTGCGCCGTGTCTGCCAACCCTGCCAGGCGCACGTAGGTGTCCTGGGCCACGTCGGCCGCCTTCTCCACATTCCCCAGGCGCCGCGCCAGAAAGGCCAGCAGGTCGGCATAGTGCTCCTGAAAGACCATCAGCAAAGGGTTGGAATTGGGTGACACGGACATTCGCACGGCCCTGGCGGTTGAGGGCCGCATCCTATCCCAATTGAGAACCCTTATCATCAGAATGGCGGATGATAATGAAAATAATTTCAATCTGGACGGCAAGGTTTGGCCTGCTCGGTCGTCGTTGGAGAGAGAACCCTGATTCCCGGGCATTTCATCTCCATTCGATAACGGACGTTTCAGATGCAGGCACGTTTTCCGCACTTCGCTCCCGCCGCCGGTCGCACGCTGACCCTGGCGCTGATGCTGGCCATGACGACCGGCTTGCCGACGCTTTCACTTTCGGTACAAGCGGCCGAAGCCAACACGGCGCTGGACCTGCAATCGGTCGAGCAGTCGCTGGACCAGGCATTGACCCGGTTGGCGGACCAGGCCAACGTGCGGTTGATCTTCAACTCGGCGGACGTGGCCAACCTGCGTGCTCCTGCCTTGAAGGGCCGGTACACCCTAGGCCAGGCCATGGAAATCCTGCTGCGCGGCAGCGGCTTCACCTGGCAACTGCTGGACGAGCGCACCCTGGTGCTGCAGAAACTGCCCGCCCGCGATGACCCGGCCATGGCCCTGGGCGCCACCACCGTCAATGCCATGAACGACCTGGGCAGCACCACCGATGGCACCGGCTCCTACACCACCGGCAGCAGCAGTACCGCCGCCAAGCTCAATCTGAGCCTCAAGGAAACCCCGCAGACCGTCAGCGTGGTGACCCGTCAATTGATGGACGACAAAAAGCTCACCAGCCTGGACAAAGTGCTCGAACAGACCCCGGGAATCACCTTCCAGTACCGCAACTTCGGCGGCCACGTGTACACCTCGCGCGGTTTCTCCCTGCTGGCCGAAAGCTTTCTGGTCGACGGCGTTCCCGGTCAGGGTTACCAGATCACCGGCTGGATGAAGCCCGACACCGCCATCTACGATCGCGTCGAGGTTCTGCGCGGCGCGAGCGGTCTGTTGGTGGGGGCCGGCGAGCCCGGCGGTGCGGTGAATCTGGTGCGCAAACGCCCGACCGCCGAACCGCGGCTGACGGTTCAGGCCAGTGCCGGATCCTGGGACCGTTACCGCATGGACCTGGACGCCAGCGGCAAGCTCAACGATGCCGGCAACGTACGCGGACGGCTGGTCACCGCCTACGAAGACAACGGTTCCTACCTGGACGAGCGCAACACGCGCACGCCGCTGGTGTACGGCATCGTCGAGGCCGATCTCGACCCCGACACCACGGTAAGCCTGAGCCTGCGTCATCAGCAGAACGTCATCAACGGCTATTCGATCTACGGCCTGCCGCGCTACAGCAACGGCAATGCGCTGGACATCTCCCGCTCCACCTCCCTGGTGCAGGACTGGAACCGCCACGAAAGCGAGATGAGCGAGGCGTTCGCCGAAATCGAACATCGCTTCAACGAGCGCTGGTCGAGCACCACCTCGGTGACCGTGTCCCAAGGCAGCTTCGATCAGCAGATCGCCTACGCGCGGCGCGCCATCAGCCCGGTGACCAATACCGGCTCGGTGTTCCAGGCGGCGCTGTTCCGCCAGGACGAAGTCACCAGCACCGGGCTGGACAGCCATGTCAGCGGCAACTTCGATGCCTTCGGCCTGACCCACGACATCACCGTCGGCGGCACCTGGTCGCGCCAGGAAGCCAATACCCAGCAAGCCACCGCCAGCCTGCGCAACCAGCCATTGAACATCTTCGATGTCGATCACCACGCCATCGCCAAGCCCGCCCGGCCGGCGTGGACCACGGACATCGACATGACCGAAGAGCGTGCGGGCCTGTACGCCAACTCTCGGCTGCGCCTGAGCGAGCCGCTGAGCCTGGTGCTCGGCGGCCGCGCGAGCTGGTACGACTACACCTACGACATCAAGCGCGGCGCCGCCCTGCCCTATGAGTCCAAGGTGACGCGCAAGGTCACGCCCTACGCCGGGCTGATCTACGACATCAACGATGACTGGTCGTGGTACGCCAGCTACGCGGAAATCTTCAACGCTCAGGGCAACTACGTTGACACCCGCGGCACGCCGCTCTCCCCCTCCGAGGGTGACAACTACGAGACCGGCATCAAAGGCGCCCTGTTCGACAACCGCCTGAACCTGTCGATGGCGCTGTTCTACATCAAGCAGACCGACGTCGCTCTGGTGGACCTGGCCAACACCAACTGCACCAGCAACGACTCCGAGGGCACCTGCTACGTCAATGGCACCATCAAGCGCAGCAAGGGCATCGACCTGGAGGCCAGCGGCGAGATCCTGCCGGGCTGGCAGGTGTTCGGCGGCTACACCTTCAATCTGCTGCGCAACAACACCGAGGATGTCGAGGTCGCCTACGAGACGCCCAAGCACATGCTGCGCCTGCAGACCAGCTACAACCCGCCCGGCACCTGGGACCGGCTGACCGTCGGTGGTGGCGTCTCGGCGCAGTCCTATTACAAGGCGTCGTCGACCACGGGGCTCGATTTCGGCAGCCAGGGCTACGCCATCTGGGATGCCCGCGTGGCCTGGAAACTGGACGACCACTGGCGGGTGCAACTCAACGCCGAGAACCTGTTCGACAAGCGCTACTACACCACCGCCGTGGCGGTCGACCGTTCGAACGTGTTCGGCGAGCCGCGCAGCTACATGCTGACCTTGCGAGGCGATTTCTGATCGCATCGGTGCAGGACGCATTGCAGTGAAGGGCACGCTGCGCCGGTCGATGGCGTGGCTGCACACCTGGTGTGGCCTGGTGTGCGGCTGGATGCTGTGCGTGATCTTCCTCACCGGCTCGCTGAGCGTGTTCCGCGAGCCCATCACGCGTTGGATGGAGGCGCAGCCAATCGCTACGTCCGAGGCTGGCGCGTCGATGAACGAAGGGCTGGCCGCATCCCAGGCGCAGCGCTACCTCGCGACACATGCCTCGGGCGCACGGCTGTGGCGGGTGCAGTTGCCGGCGCATCCGGGTGAAGCGGTGCGCCTGCTCTGGCGGGATGGCAGCGGCACCCGGCAGATCGCCCTCGATCCTGCGACCGGCGCACCGTTACCCCCTGCAGCGCTGCGCCAGACCGAAGGGGGCCGGCATTTCATGTCGTTCCACTACATGCTGCAACTGCCGGTGCTGGGGTTCTGGATCGTCGGCGCACTGACCGTCGGCTTTCTGGTGGCGCTGGTCTCCGGGGTGGTCATCCACCGGCGCCTCTTCGCCGACTTCTTTACCTTCCGGCCCGGCAGCGGCCCGCGTGCCTGGCTCGATGCGCACAACGCCGCGGCCGTACTGACCCTGCCGTTTCTGCTGATGATCGCCTACACCGGGCTGTGCATCTTCGGCAGCAGCTACATGCCCTGGCCCGTGCAAGCGGTATACGGTTCGGACGATGGCGCCTATGCACGCTTCACTTCCGAACTCGCCGCCGAACCGACCGTGGTCCGCCCCGTGGCGCAGCCGACCGGCGCTGCGCCGGGCTGGGCAGCGCTTCTGGACCAGGCGCGTACGCTCACCGGGCAACCGGCGCAGATGCTGCTGGTGAATGCGCCCGGCGCTGCCGATGCCAGCCTACGCATCATCGGCCGTGCGGACCCGGGGAAGCCTGCAGACCACCTGTTCACGCCCCAGGCCAGCGCGCTGTTCGACGCGGCCAGCGGCGGCGTGTTGCAGGTCCGGCGGCCAGACCCGGCCAGCCTGTCCCTGGGTACCCGGATCGAAGGCGTGGTGCGCTCCCTGCACTTCGCCGATTTCGGCAACTGGGCACTGCGCTGGGTGTACTTCGCCAGCGGCCTGCTGGGCACATCGATGATGGTGGCAGGTACGCTGCTGTTCTCGATCAAGCGACGCATCAAGGGCCAGCACGAATTTGGCGATGCTACGCGACGCTTCTACCACTGCGTCGAAGCTTTCAATGTGGCGTGCAGCGTCGGCATTGGGATGGCGTGCTGTGGTTACTTCTACGCCAACCGCCTGCTGCCGCTCGAGTTACCGGACCGTGCTCAGTGGGAAATACGCGCCTTTGTGCTGATCTGGGCGGAAACCTTGTTACACGCCCTGTGTCGGCCGCGGCTGCGCGCATGGACCGAGCAACTGGGCATGACCGCGCTGCTGTGTCTGTGCCTGCCGCTGCTCAACCAATGGACCACGGGCCAGGCGTTGTGGCACTACGCACGCGTCGGCGACTGGCAACGGGCGAGCGTGGAAGCGGTGTGCCTGGGCTTTGGTGCGTTGCTGATAAATATCCTGGTGAAGCTGCGCCGGCACCGGTTGCGCCAGGGCTTGGTGCGCTAGGCCGATGGATGCCGATTCAAGCGGGGCAAAAGCGTATACCCTATACGCTCAATCCTTCGAATGACCCAGTGACGTGGCCCAGACCAAACTCAACGCGCCGGACCTCGGCAACTCCCCCTCGACCTCGGAGATCATCACCCGGCACCTGCGCGACGCGATCGTCGCCGGGCATTTTGCCGAGGACGAACCGATCCGGCAGGACGACATCGCGCGCCAGTTCAATGTCAGCAAGATCCCGGTTCGCGAAGCGCTCAAGCGTCTGGAAGCCGAAGGCCTGGTGATGTTCCAGCGCAATCGCGGGGCGATGGTCACGCGGTTGTCGGACGCCGAGCTGGCGCAGTTGTTCGAGGTGCGCATGCTGCTGGAAGACAAAGTGCTGCGCTTGGCCATCCCGAACATGACCGAGGCGACCTTTGCCCGCGCCGAGAGCATCTGCCGCGAGTTCATCGGTGAAGACGACGTGGGTCGCTGGGCAGAGCTGAACTGGGAGCTGCATGTCTGCCTGTACGAGCCCGCCCAGCGTCCGTTCCTGGTGGGCCTGATTCGCTCGGTCAACGACAAGCTGGAGCGTTACCTGCGCATGCAGATGAGCTTGTCGGCCGGCAAGGATCGTGCAGACCACGAGCACCGGGAGATCCTCCAGGCATGCCGCGAGGGCGATGTCGAGCGTGCCGTGCGCCTGCTCGACGAACACATTGCCGGTGTCTGCCAGACCCTCTTCGAGCACCTGCCGAGCGCGCGCTGAGCGCGTCGGCTGGTAGCCATCCTTCGCATCGGACACTGTGCCGAATTCGTCATCGACATGCGCTAAATCGCTCAAGCCCGACGGCTTCATCTGGGCCACCCTAGGGTTCACTGAACCAACTCGACAGGTGGCCCGATGAACCGCATTGAAGTGATCGACTCGCATACCGGGGGTGAGCCCACACGCCTGGTGATCGAGGGTTTCCCGGATCTCGGCACGGGCACCATGGCCGAGCGCAGGCAACTGCTGGCCGAACGGCACGATGCCTGGCGGGCCGCCTGCGTGCTGGAGCCGCGCGGCAGCGATGTGCTGGTAGGCGCGCTGTTGTGCACACCAGTGGACCCCAGCGCTTGCGCAGGGGTGATCTTCTTCAATAACACCGGCTATTTGGGCATGTGCGGCCACGGCACCATCGGGCTGATCGCCTCGCTGGCGCATCTGGGCCGGATCGGCCCGGGCGTGCATGCCGTCGAAACCCCAGTGGGTACCGTCCAGGCGACATTGCATGAGGACGGTTCGGTCAGCGTGCGCAACGTGCCCGCCTATCGCTACCGCAAGGACGTAGCGCTGCAGGTGCCGGGTATCGGCGCGGTGATCGGCGACATCGCCTGGGGTGGCAACTGGTTCTTTCTGGTGGCCGAGCATGGGCTGGCGGTTGCCGGGGACAACCTCGAAGCCCTGACTGCCTACACCGTCGCCGTGCAGCAGGCACTTGAGGATCAAGGCATACGCGGTGAAGACGGCGGCCTGATCGACCATATCGAATTGTTCGCCGAAGACGATGACGCCGACAGCCGCAACTTCGTGCTGTGCCCCGGCAAGGCCTACGATCGCTCGCCCTGTGGCACCGGGACCAGTGCCAAACTGGCGTGCCTGGCAGCCGACGGCAAGCTGCAGCCTGGCCAGATCTGGCGTCAGGCCAGCGTCATCGGCAGCACGTTCGAAGGGTCCTACGTGCCGCTGGAGCCGAGCGCCGATGGGCGGGTGGTGCCGACCATTCGCGGGCAGGCGTATGTGAGCGCCGAAGCCACGCTGATTTTGCACGGCAACGACCCCTTCGCCTGGGGCATTAGCCTGTGAGCACCCAGGCCGTGGCCGACGCCATCGTGATCGGCGCGGGCATCGTCGGCGCCGCCTGCGCCCAGGCGCTCGCCAAACGTGGCCTGAACGTGCAGGTGCTGGACGCCGGCCAGCCCGGCGCCACGGCGGCCGGCATGGGCCACCTGCTGGTGCTCGACGACAACGCCGCCGAACTGGCGCTGAGCCAATACTCGCTCGAACGCTGGCGCGAGATGGCCTCTGCGCTGCCGCAGGGCTGTGCGTACCGCAGCAACGGCACCCTCTGGCTGGCTGCGAACGATGAGGAAATGGCCGTTGCCGAGCACAAGTTCAAGGTACTGCGCGAGCATGGCGAGGCGTGCGAAATCCTTGGTGCGACCACCCTGCGCGAGCGCGAACCGCTGCTGCGCGAGGGCCTGCATGGCGGTCTGTTGATCAAGGGCGATGGCATTGTGTATGCACCGGCGACCGCGCAATGGATGCTCGACCATCCCTTGATTCGTCAGCAACGCGCCACCGTCATCGAGGTGGACGGCCACCGTGTGCGCCTGGCCGACGGTCAATGGCTGAGCGCCGATCTGGTGCTGTTGGCCAATGGCATCCAGGCCACCGAGCTGTGCCCCGAGTTGCCCGTCCAGGCCAAGAAAGGTCATCTGGCGATCACCGACCGCTACCCTGCGCAGATTACCCACACGCTGGTGGAGCTGGGCTACGTCACCAGCGCCCACACCGCCAGCGGCCCGTCTACGGCCTGCAACATCCAACCGCGCCCGACCGGGCAATTGTTCATCGGTGCTTCGCGACAATTCGGCACCACCGAGCCTGACGTCGAAGGCTGGATGCTCTCCAAAATGCTCAGGCGCGCGGCCGAGTACGTGCCTGCCCTGAACGACATGAACGTGATTCGTGCCTGGACCGGTTTCCGCGCGGCCAGCCCGGACGGCTTGCCCTTGGTGGGTGAGCATCCACAGCGTCCGGGCCTGTGGCTGGCGGTGGGTCATGAAGGCTTGGGAGTGACAACCGCGCCGGCGACCGCCGACCTGCTGGTGGCGCAACTGTTCGACGAATCGCTGCCGCTGGCCGCAGCACCGTACCTGCCACAGCGTTTTCTCGGAGCACGTGCCCATGCCTGAATTGACCGTGAATGGCCGCACACTGCGTGTGGCTGCAGGCACCAGTGTCGCAGCCGCGCTGGCGATCGCCGGTGACGGCTGCACGCGGACCTCGGTCGGCGGCCAGCGGCGTGCGCCCCTGTGCGGCATGGGCATCTGCCAGGAGTGCCGGGTCACCATCGACGGTTCTCGGCGTCTGGCGTGCCAGACGCACTGCCGCGACGGCATGCAGGTGCACACCTCATGATGAACGAACACGCCGAGGTCCTGATCATCGGTGCTGGCCCCGCTGGCCTCCATGCGGCACTGGCAGCGGCGCCCAGCGGGGCTCGCATCGTGCTGCTCGACGACAATCCGGCCCCCGGTGGGCAAATCTGGCGCGACGGACCCCACGCCGCGTTGCCGACTCAGGTGATTCGACTGCGTGAGCGCTTGCAGGGATATAGCAATGTGCAGGTCCATACGGCCACCCGAGTGATTGCCCGGCCCGCGCCCTACCGCTTGCTGGTGGAGAACGAGGAGCGCGGCTGGATCATCGACTATGCCAAGCTGATCCTGTGTACCGGCGCCCGTGAGCTGTTGCTGCCCTTCCCCGGCTGGACACTGCCCGGCGTGACCGGCGCGGGAGGCTTGCAGGCTCTGGTGAAGGGCGGCCTGCCCATCGCGGGCGAGCGTGTGGTCGTCGCGGGCAGCGGTCCGTTGCTGCTGGCCAGCGCCCACACCGCGCAAAAGCAGGGCGCTCGGGTGATCCGTATCGCCGAGCAGGCCAGCACCGGCGCTGTCGCGCGCTTCGCAGCGCAGTTGCCACGCTGGCCGCACAAGGCGCTGCAAGCGCTGCAACTCGGCTCAGCGGTGTATCGCACCGACAGCTACGTACTGGCCGCGCTCGGCAGCGAACGGCTCGAAGGCGTGCGCCTTATGCAACGGGGGCGAACTGTGGAAATACCGTGTGAGCGCCTGGGCTGTGGCTTCGGCCTGGTGCCCAATACGCAGTTGGGTGAGGCCCTGGGCTGTGCGTTGCAGGCCAGCGCCATTGCCGTCGATGGCTGGCAGGCGACTAGCCTGGCCGATCACTTCGCCGCCGGCGAATGCACCGGTTTCGGCGGCAGCGAGCTGGCTTCGGTCGAAGGCAGCATCGCTGGGCATGCTGCGGTGGGCGATCAAGCCGCAGCCGCACGGCTTTGGTCGCAGCGCAGCCATTGGCAGGGCTTCGCCGCCGTGCTGAACCGCGCGTTCGCCCTGAGGCCGGCGCTCGCCACCCTGTGCGAACCGGACACACTGGTCTGCCGCTGTGAAGACGTGACCTACGCGGCCGTTCAACCGTATGGCTCCTGGCGCGAGGCCAAGCTGGCCACCCGCTGCGGGATGGGCGCCTGCCAGGGCCGGGTGTGTGGTGCTGCCACCGCGCAGCTGTTCGGCTGGCAGCCGTCCACACCCCGCCCACCCTTCAGCCCGGCTCGGATCGCGACCTTGCTCTGCATCGACGACCACCCGCCTACTTGATCCCATCGCCAGCACTTTGCGCAGCGGGCCGGGGGCACTATGCTCCGGGCGTCCTTTCCGGAGCCTGACGCCATGCTCGCCGCCCTCGTTCCTGCCAGTCCCTGCCACCTGCCCGACCTGCTGGTCAGCCTGCAACCGTTGGCGCCACTGCTCGATGCCTTGGCCGACGTGGTGTTCTTCATCAAGGACGATGCTGCCCGCTACGCCTTCGTCAACACGACCCTGGTGCAGCGTTGCGGCTTCAGGACCGGCCAGCAACTGCTGGGGTTGACTGCGGAGCAGGTGTTCCCGGCGCGCTTCGGGTCGCTCTACACCGAACAGGACCGCAAGGTACTGGGCAGTGGCCGCGCGTTGGCCAACCAATTGGAATTGCACCTCTATTTCGGCAACCAGCCGGTGTGGTGCCTGACCCACAAGATCGCCCTGCACAATGAGCAGGGCGGGATCGTTGGCCTGGCGGGCATCTCCCGCGACCTGCAACTGCCGCAATCCAACCATCCGGCCTTCCAGAAAGTGGCGGCGGTCGATGCGCACATCCGTGCCCACTACCACCGTTCGATCAGCCTCGCGGAGCTGACCGCGATCGCCGGGCTGTCGGTCGCACAGCTCGAGCGTCACTGCAAACGGATCTTCCAGCTCACGCCGCGCCAGCTCATTCACAAGGCGCGTCTGGAAGAAGCCTCGCGCCTGCTGCGCGATGAAGACCTGCCGATCACCGACATCGCCCTGCGCTGCGGCTACACCGACCACAGTGCCTTCAGCCGACAGTTCCGCGCCCTGACCCACCTGTCCCCGAGTCTGTATCGCGACAGCCACCGCTGATGTTCCGTTAGCGGGCAGTGCGGCCTGGCGATGCTCCCTTATGTAACACCCTCTCTCTTGTCATCACCTCGTAATTGCACCTGTCCACAGCGTAATGCCCCTCTGGATGAGGACTATCACGGCTTCGGCGGGACTGCATACGAAATGGGCACGCCTGTTGCATTTGAAATATCGTATACGAAATTCCATAAATCCCAGCAATCACTCAAACGTCGAGGCTTCCATGAAAAAATCTGCTTTTGCCGTCGCCTTTACCGCCGCGCTCAGTACCGCTTTCATGGCAAACGCCCAGGCCGACAAACTGGACGACATCATCGGCTCCGGCAAACTGCGCTGCGCAGTGACGCTGGACTTCCCGCCCATGGGGTTCCGCGACAGTGCCAACAAACCTGCAGGGTTCGACGTCGACTACTGCAACGACTTGGCAAAGGTACTGGGCGTGGATGCCGAAGTCGTCGAAACGCCCTTCCCGGATCGGATTCCTGCATTGGTCTCGGGACGTGCCGACGTCATCGTCGCTTCCACTTCGGACACCCTTGAGCGTGCCAAGACGGTCGGTCTCAGCGTGCCCTACTTCGCGTTCCAGATGGTGGTGCTGACCCGCGACGACACCGGCATCAACAGCTTCGAGGACCTCAAAGGCAAGGCACTGGGCAACACCAGCGGCACTTATGAGGCCATCGCCCTGGAGAAGGATGTGAAAAGCTGGGGCAGCGGCAGCTTCCGGGCCTACCAGTCGCAGAACGACACCATCCTGGCCGTCGCCCAAGGCCACATCCAGGCCACCGTGGTCACCAACACGGTGGCTGCCGCAACCCTGAAGTCGGGTAAATACAAGAACCTCAAGGTCGCCGGCAACGCACCGTACGTGATCGATTACGTGTCCCTGGGCGCCAAGCGCACCGAGTACGGCCTGCTCAACTACCTCAACCTGTTCGTCAATCAGCAAGTGCGCAGCGGCCGCTACAACGAGTTGTTCGTGAAATGGGTCGGTACCGAGATCGCGCCCACCCCACTCACCGTACCCAACGTCTACTACTGACATGAAGACCATGCCCGGTATCGTCAGTGGCCGCTGCCTGATCGATGGCAGCGCGCAGGGCGCCCTGCTGTTCGCCGACACCGGCCTGAGCTTCTGGGGCGGGGTCGACCCCTCCAGCGGCGAGGTCATCGATCGGCACCATCCGCTCAGTGGCCAGAGCGTCGCGGGCCGAGTTCTGGCGATTCCGGGCAGTCGTGGTTCCTGCACCGGCAGCAGCGTCATGATGGAGCTGATCAGCAACGCCCACGCGCCGGCAGCGTTGGTGCTGGCTGAACCCGATGAGATTCTGACCTTGGGAGTGCTGGTGGCGCAGCACTTCTTCGGCCGCTCCCTGCCCGTGCTGTGCGTGGGACAACACGCCTTCGACACCCTGCGCGGTCAGCCATGGGCGCGAGTCGACGGCGCATCGTTGAGCCTCTACAGCCAAGCGCCAGATGACCCTTGGCTGCCTCGCGAAGCCGAAAGCGAAAACGATACAGCCGACGGCGACATCGAACTGAGCCGCCGCGACCAGGAACTGCTCGACGGCGCCCACGGCAAGGCAGCCCAGGTGGCGATGCAGATCGTCCTGCGCATGGCGCGCCTGCAGGGCGCTCGGGAACTGATCGACATTACCCAGGCGCATATCGATGGGTGCATCTACACCGGTCCCGCCAGCCTGCGTTTCGCCGAACGGTTGGTGCAATGGGGTGCCCGGGTGCAGGTACCCACCACGTTGAACGCCATCTCGGTGGACCAGCGCCGCTGGCGCGAACTGGGGATCGACCCGGCCCTTGGCGAGCCCGCGAGCGCGCTGGGCGATGCGTACATGGCCATGGGCGCGCGACTGAGCTTCACCTGCGCGCCCTATCTGCTCGACAGCGCGCCGGGCCTTGGCGAGCACGTGGTGTGGGCCGAGTCCAACGCCGTGGTGTACGCCAACAGCGTGCTCGGCGCACGTACCTTGAAATACCCCGACTACCTCGACATCTGTATCGCCCTGACCGGCCGCGCGCCGTTGATCGGCTGCCACCTCCCCGAGCGGCGCCGGCCGCAACTGCAGATCCAGGTGCCGCCCCTGGCTGGAGCCGATGACAGCGTCTACCCGTTGCTCGGCTATCACATCGGCGGCCTGTGCGGCAGCCGTATTCCGTGGATCAGCGGTTTGCACCAGCAGCATCCCGACCTGGATGACCTGAAAGCGTTCGGCGCCGCCTTCGCCACCACCAGCGCCGCAGCAATGTTCCACATCGCCGGGGTCACCCCCGAAGCCCTGGACCCGGACCTCTTGATCGGGTTATCGGAGGCACCGCCCTGCGTGTCGATCACGCCACAGGATCTCCTCGCAAGCTGGAAGGAACTCAATACCGCTCGGGACACGCAGGTGCGGATGATCTCTCTGGGCAATCCACATTTCTCCCTGAGCGAATTCGCCCGCCTGGCCGCCCTCTGCCAAGGCCAGCGCAAGCACCCGGATGTCGTGCTGGCCATCACCTGTGGCCGAGCGGTGCTGGAACAGGCCCGCGCGGCAGGTCACCTGGCCGCGCTCGAAGCCTTCGGTGCGACGCTGATCACCGACACCTGCTGGTGCATGCTCGGTGAACCGGTAGTTCCCGTGGACTGCCGCAGCCTGATGACCAACTCGGGCAAGTACGCCCATTACGCACCGGGTCTGGTCGGGCGACGGGTTCACTTCGACAGCCTGGGCGCGTGTGTCGACAGCGCATGCAGCGGTACCCGCAGCGGTCGACCACCGGCCTGGCTGTCGCCCTTTTCTCCCGCGGAGCCTGCAGACCATGTTTGATTACACCTTTCAGTGGCGGGCTGCGTGGCGCGCCTTGCCCGACATGTTGCAGGGCGCCTGGGTGACATTCGAAACCGCGGCGCTGTCGATGGTCTTCGGTGTGCTCATCGCCTTGCTCTTGACGGTGATGCGCGCCGGCACCCACCCGGTGCTGCGCGGCTTCGGCAACGGCTGGGTGTCGATCGCACGTAATACTCCATCGCTGTTCCAGATCTACATCCTTTACTTCGGCCTGGGCTCGATGGGCCTGCACGTCAGCTCCTGGTTGGCCCTGCTGGCCGGTATCACCTTCAACAACGCCGGCTACTTGGCGGAAAACTTTCGCGGCGGCCTTAAGGCGGTGCCCGAGACGCAGATGCGCGCTGCGCGGTCGCTGGGCATGAGCGCGTTCCAGGCATACCGGATGATCATCGTGCCGCAATTGCTGCGCGTGGTGTTCTACCCGCTCAGCAATCAGATGGTCTGGGCGGTTCTGATGACCTCGTTGGGCGTCGTGGTCGGTCTCAACGACGATCTCACTGGCGTCACCCAGGACTACAACGTGAAGACCTTCCGCACCTTCGAATATTTCGCCATGGCCGCGGTGCTCTATTACCTGATCGCCAAGCTGATCGTCGGCCTCGCCCGACTGTTGAGCTGGCGCCTGTTTCGCTACTGAGGAGCGGCGCATGTTCTCTACCAGCCTCACCGCGACAGACCTGATGTACATGCTCGACGGCGCCTGGATCACCCTGCAACTGACGTTCTGGGCAATCCTGCTGGGTTCGTTCGTCGGTTTGCTGTGTGGCCTGCTGCGGGCTTTGCTGCCACGCGCCAGCCTGCCGCTGGCCTGGGTGCTGGACGTGTTCCGCAGCGTGCCGCTGCTGATTCAGTTCGTCCTGCTCAATTCGTTCAAGAGCATTGCCGGGCTGAACATCAGCGCCTTCAGCGTCGGCTGCCTGGTGCTGGGCGTGTACACCGCGGCGTACTTCACCGAGATCGTGCGCAGTGGCGTGCTGGCCGTGTCGCCGTCGGTGCGCCGCGCCAGCCGCTCGCTGGGCCTGAGCTACTGGCAGGACCTGCGCTACATCGTCCTGCCGATGGCCACCCGAGTGGCCTTCCCCGGCTGGCTCAACCTGGTGCTCGGGGTCATGAAGGACACCGCACTGGTGATGTGGATCGGCATCGTCGAACTGCTGCGCGCATCACAGACCATCGTCACGCGCATACAGGAGCCGCTGCTGGTGCTGTGCATCGCCGGCCTCATCTATTACGTCATGAGCCTGGTAGTCGCACGCCTGGGCGCTCGTCTGGAAAGAAGGTGGCAGGAAAATGATTGAGATCGACAACGTACACAAATCCTTCGGCGAACTGGAGGTCATCAAGGGCGTCAGCCTGACGGTGAGCAAGGGTGAGGTGGTGTCGATCATCGGTGGCTCGGGTTCGGGCAAGTCCACCCTGCTGATGTGCATCAATGGCCTTGAACCGATCCAGAAAGGCAGCATTCGGGTCGATGGCGTCGAGGTTCATGAGCGCAGCACCGATCTCAACCGGCTGCGCCAACGCATTGGCATCGTCTTTCAGCAGTGGAATGCGTTTCCCCACCTGACGGTGCTGGAGAACGTGATGCTGGCGCCGCGTAAGGTGCTGGGCAAGAGTCGAGAGCAGGCCGAGGCGCTGGCCGTCCAGCAGTTGACCCATGTTGGCCTGGGCGACAAGTTCAACACCTTTCCCGGCAAGCTGTCGGGTGGCCAGCAGCAGCGCATGGCGATTGCCCGGGCGCTGGCCATGTCGCCGGACTATATGCTGTTCGACGAGGCCACCTCGGCGCTCGATCCGCAGTTGGTCGGCGAGGTGCTCGACACCATGCGCATGCTGGCCGAAGACGGCATGACCATGGTGCTGGTGACCCACGAGATTCGGTTTGCCCGCGATGTATCCGATCGTGTCGCTTTCTTTCGCAACGGCCTGGTGCATGAGATCGGCAGCCCGGATCAGGTCATTGGCAATCCCTTGCAGCCGGAAACGGCGGCGTTCCTGAAATCGGTCAAGTGACACCCGGTATGCGGTGACCCACGACAGCCAGACTCGATAGCTAAATACCATAACTGCAAGCGTATACGAAATACGATTAAACAGAGGAGTAACTCGCATGAGCAAGCGCATCAACTGGAGCGGCGTGTTTCCGGCCGTCACCACCCAATTCAACGATGACTTTTCCATCAATCTGGAAAAGACCCACCAAGTGATTTCCAACGTAATCCGCGACGGCGTGTCCGGGTTGGTGGTCTGTGGTTCGGTGGGCGAAAACACCTCGCTGACCGCCGAGGAAAAGATCGCGGTTACAGAGGTGGCCGTGGACGCCTCCGGTGGCCGAGTACCGGTCATCTGCGGCGTGGCCGAGTTCACCAGCGTCGCTGCCGCGAAAACGGCCAACGCGGTGCGCCAGGCCGGCGTCGATGGCGTCATGTTGATGCCGGCCCTGGTCTACGGCTCCAAGCCCTTCGAGACCGCCGAGCATTTTCGCTACGTGGCCAGGCACGCCGATGTGCCGTTGATGGTCTACAACAACCCGCCGATCTACAAGAACGACGTCACCGCCGAGATCCTCATCTCTCTGGCCGACTGCGACAACGTGGTGTGCTTCAAGGACTCGTCTGGCGATACCCGGCGTTTCATCGACGTGCGCAACGAGGTGGGCGACCGTTTCGTGCTGTTCGCCGGGCTCGACGACGTCGTCCTGGAGAGCATCGCAGTGGGCGCCGAGGGCTGGGTGTCGGGCATGTCCAACGTCTTCCCGCAGGAAGGTGAAACCATCTTCCGCCTGGCCAAGGCCGGACGCTTCGCCGAGGCCATGGAAATCTACCAGTGGCTGATGCCGATCCTGCACCTGGACGCCCGTGCGGACCTGGTGCAATGCATCAAGCTCTGCGAAGCCATCATGGGTCGCGGCAGCGCCCTGACCCGCCCGCCGCGCCTGGCCCTGCCGGAGGAAGACCGCCTGTTCGTCGAGCGCATCATGGCCAAGGCCTTGGCCAACCGCCCCACCCTGCCCGACGTCGGTCTTTGAATCATGCCCGGGCCAGGCGCATCCGCCAGGCCCGGCCCGCTGTCACAGCCACCCCTCAGGAAGCCTGATCATGTCCACTTCTTCCAACGCGACCAACCCGGCGGGACTCAAGCGCGTCGTAGCGGCCGCCATGGCCGGTACCGTCGCCGAATGGTACGAATTCTTCCTTTACGGCTCGGCTTCGGCGCTGGTCTTCGGCCAATTGTTCTTTCGCCAGACCGACCGCCCTATCGATGGCATCATCGCGGCTTTCGCCCTCTACGCCGTAGGCTTTCTGGCGCGACCATTGGGTGGGCTGGTGTTCGGCCATTACGGGGACAAATTCGGTCGCAAGCGGCTGCTGCAACTGAGTCTGGTGGTCGTGGGCATCACCACTTTCCTGATGGGCTGCCTGCCAGGCTTTGCCACCATCGGTTACGCCGCGCCGGTATTACTGGTGCTGTTGCGCCTGATCCAGGGTTTTGCCTTCGGCGGCGAGTGGGGCGGAGCGATCCTGCTGGTGTCCGAGCACTGTCCCGACAACCGCCGCGGTTTCTGGGCCAGCTGGCCGCAGGCAGGCGTGCCGGCGGGCAACCTGATCGCCACGGTCGCGTTGCTGGGGCTGTCCAGCGGGCTTTCCGAAGAGCAGTTCCTGGCCTGGGGTTGGCGTGTGGCGTTCTGGCTGTCGGCCATCGTCGTGCTGATCGGCTACTGGATCCGCAGCAGCGTCGACGACGCGCCCATCTTCAAGGAAGCCCAGGCGCGGCAGGCGTTGATTCAATCTGAACAACTGGGTGTAGTCGAGGTACTGCGCCACCATTGGCGTTCCGTGTTGGTGGGCATCGGCGCGCGGTTTGCCGAGAACATTCTGTACTACACGGTGGTGACCTTCTCCATCACCTACCTCAAGCTGGTGGTGCACAAGGACACGTCGCAGATTCTGCTGCTGATGTTCGGCGCACACTTGCTGCACTTTTTCATGATTCCGCTGATGGGTTACCTGTCCGACCTGATCGGCCGCAAACCGGTGTACCTGACCGGAGCGGTATTGACGGCGTTCTGGGGCTTCGTCGGCTTTCCGATGATGGACACCGGCAACAACTGGCTGATCATGGCAGCCATCACGCTAGGGCTGGCCATCGAGTCCATGACCTATGCGCCCTACTCGGCGCTGATGGCCGAGATGTTCCCAACCCACGTGCGCTACACCGCCCTTTCACTGTGTTATCAAGTGGCACCGATTTTTGCCGGTTCGTTGGCTCCGCTGATCGCAATCACCTTGCTCAACAAATACCAGAGCTCCACGCCTATCGCCTTTTACCTGGTGGGCGCCGCGGTAATCTCGATCATCGCCGTCAGCCTGACCCGGGAAACCCGGGGCAAATCGTTGCGCACAGTGGACGCCGAAGCGGCCACACGCGTGGCCGCCCGTGAGCAGGCTGAAGTAACGCGCGCCAAACTGGTCTGAGCGGTTGGCGCTGCCCCCCCCACCGTCAGCGCCTGGTCAAAGCCCCAGATCACTCAAGCCTGGGTGATCGTCGGGGCGGCGGCCCAGGGGCCAGTGGTATTTGCGCTCGGACTCGGCGATGGGCAGGTCGTTGATGCAAGCGAAACGCCGCTGCATGAGCCCGTTGGCGGCAAACTCCCAGTTCTCGTTGCCGTAGGAGCGGAACCAGTTGCCCGAATCGTCGTGCCACTCATAGGCGTAGCGCACGGCAATGCGGTTGTCGGCGAAGGCCCACAGTTCCTTGATCAGGCGATAGTCCAGCTCTTTACGCCATTTGCGTTCGAGAAACGCCTGGGCCTGGGCGCGTCCTTCGATGAACTCGCTGCGGTTACGCCAGTAAGTGTCCTGGGTATACGCCAGCGCCACCTTGGCGGCATTGCGGGAGTTCCAGCCGTCCTCGGCGCCACGCACCTTCTGGATCGCGGTTTCGAGGGTGAACGGCGGCAGTGGCAGGCGTTTCTCTTCGCTCATGTCGATGCTCCTAGAAAGGTTTGTAGGGCAGGAATTTGCCGTCCAGGGTGATCACGGCGCGGGATCCGCCTTCTGGATCTTCGACCTTCTTGATGTCGAGCTTGAAATTGATCGCGCTGATGATGCCATCGCCGAATTGCTCGTGCACCAGCGCCTTCAGGGTCGTGCCATAGACCTGGACCATTTCGTGGAAGCGATAGATGGTCGGATCGTTCGACACGTCTTCGGCATTGCCGCGCAGGGGTATGGTCTGCAGTTCGACAACCGCTTCGGCGTCCAGCCCCAGGCGTTCGGCCACCACTTCGGCCACCGCCTGAGGCAATGGATGCTGGCCCAACAGCGCGGCGGTCACATACACCGTGCTCAACCCGGTGCCTTCGGCCAGGCCCGACCAGGTCAGGTTGTTCGCGGTCTTGGCCTGCAGGACGCGCTCGGTCAGGGTCTGGCGTGGTGCCTTGGAAACGTTGCTCTGGGACATGGTCGATTCTCCGGATGGGAACGCAAGGTCAGGTGTAACGCTTGGAGGCACAGAATCAACAAAACCCACCATAATGGCCAAGACTCATTTCAGATCATTTCCATAATTGCAACTTATGGTGAATCCGTGCTGCTACGTCATATCCGCTACCTGCTGGCCGTTGCCGACCACGGTAATTTCACCCGCGCCGCCGAGGCGCTGCATGTGTCCCAACCTGCGTTGTCGCAACAGATAAAGCAACTGGAATCGAGCATGGGCGTGCCCTTGTTCGACCGCAGTGGCCGCAGCATCGTCCCCACCGATGCCGGTCGCGTGTACCTGGAACATGCGCGGCGCTCGCTGCGAGAGCTGGAGGCGGGTCGGCGCGCGGTGATGGACGTCAGCGATCTGTCGCGTGGGCAACTGCGCCTGGGCGTCACGCCGACTTTCAGCGAATACCTGGTAGCGCCGCTGATCGACCGCTTCTCGGCACGGTACCCAGGGGTTGCGATCAGCCTTACGGAAATGTCGCTGGAACAGATACTCGACGCACTGGCCCGCGATCTGCTGGATGTGGCCATCGGCTTCACCGGCGAGCATGGTGCCGACATTGATGCGCAGCCGCTGTTCGAGGAGAAGCTGTGCCTGGTCACGGCAGGCTCGGCGCTGGACCCCGGTCAGCAGAACAAGGTGCTGACCCTGGCCGATCTGCAGACGCTGCGCTTCGCCCTGCTGGCCCCGGCCTTCGCCACGCGTATCTCGGTGGATGCCTGGTGCCGCAAACAGCGCTTCACGCCCAACATTGCTCTGGAAGCCAATTCGATCGCCATATTGCTCAAGGTGATCAAGCAGGGGCGCATGGTGACCATCCTGCCCGATGCCATCGTGCGCGAGCAGCATGACCTCTACGAGCTTCGTACCAGACCAGTGCTGCCCAGGCGCACGGCGGCCTTGCTACGGCGCAAGAACGGCTATCGCAGCGTCGCCGCCGATGCGTTCGCCCAGTTGGTGAAAAGCTTGCGGAACTGAACCCGCCAGCGCGGTGCGCAAACTTTTTCCTGATTCAGGCGTCAGCTTGATAGCGACCTTTCGCCACCGCACTTTCGCCTTGGCACTTTCGTCATTGAACAGGGACTCACCATGGTTTTCTTCATCTTCCTCCTGGCCTGCGCCGCTGCGGCCAGCACCGGCATCATCTTCAAACCCGGCCAGTGGTACGCCTCGTTGGTCAAACCTCGTTTCACCCCGCCGAACTGGGCATTCCCCGTAGCCTGGACGGTCATCTACCTACTGCTGGCCTGGGCCGGCTACCGCCTGACCCAACTGACCGGCAGCGAGACGGTGCTGGCACTCTGGGCCGCGCAGATTGCCCTCAACACCCTGTGGACACCGGTGTTCTTCGGCGCCCACCGCCTGCTGGCCGGCCTGGTGATCATCGTATTGCTGTGGCTGGTGACCGCCGCCATGGTAGTTCTGGCCATCCGCCTGGACCTGATCACCGGGCTGATTCTGTTCCCCTACCTGGCCTGGCTGTGCGTGGCGGCCGCGCTGAACTTCTCGATCCTGCGCAACAACCGCTGAGCTCGGTGCCACGCCGCCTGGCTCAGGTCAGATGGCGAACTCACCCACCAATGCCGTCAGACCGACCGCCAGTCGCGACACTTCGCCACTGGCGGTCGCCGTCTGGGTGGCACCCGCAGCACTCTGCATCGAAAGGTCCCGAATGCTGGTGATGTTGCGGTCGATCTCCCGCGCCACCTGAGCCTGCTCTTCGGCGGCGGTCGCGATCACGGTGTTGCGTTCGCTGATCAGGTTGATCGATTCGGAAATCTGGCTGAGCGAGGTACTGGCGTGCTGCGCCACGGCCGACGAATCGCTGGCCATCTGCTGGCTCTGCTCCATGGCCTGGACGGCCTGCACCGAATCGGTCTGCATCGAGCCGATCATCTTCTCGATTTCCTGGGTCGACTGCTGCGTACGGTGAGCCAGAGCGCGCACTTCATCGGCAACCACGGCAAAGCCACGACCCTGCTCACCAGCGCGAGCTGCTTCGATGGCAGCGTTCAGTGCGAGCAGGTTGGTTTGTTCGGCAATGGCGCGGATCACCTCGACCACCGTGTTGATATCACGCGCCCGAGCCGACAGCTGTTTGACCTGAGTGCTGGTGCTGCCCACGTTGGTCGCCAGCGCCTGGATAGCGGTCAGGGTCTGTTCGACCTTGCCCAGACCATCCCTCGCCAGCGATTGGGTGGTGGCCGAGGCGTCGGCGGCTTCGGCCGCGTTGCGCGCCACCTCGTCGACCGCCGAGCTCATCTGGGTGACCGCACTGGCCGCCTGATTGACCTCATCGTTCTGGCGCACCAGCCCCCGGCTGGATTCCTCGGTGACCGCGCTCATCTCTTCCGAGGCGGCGGCCAATTGGCTCGAGCTGTCGGAAATGTGCGCGATGGTCTGCCGCAGGTTGGCCTGCATCCGCGCCAGCGCCGTGAGCATGCTGGCGGCTTCGTCCTGGCCAACCACGACGATCTGTTCGGTCAGGTCCTTGCGCGCGATGCGCTGGGCTATCTGCACGGCTTCGTTGATGGGCTGGGTGATGCTGCGTATCAACAGCGCCGCAAGCAGGATGGTCGCCAGCACGGCCGCAGCCATCAGCCCAATGACCCAGGCACGGCCCGACTCGAAGGTCGCGAGCGCCGCATCCCCGGCGTCGGTGGCACCGCGGTCGTTCAGCGCCATGAGCTCGTTGACCTTGCCTTCCAGGGTGTTGGTCAGCGGGCGAATGGCCGTGTTGATTAGGCCGGTTGCCGCCGTGGTGTCGGCAGCGCGCAGCATGGGTTCGAGCTGGCCCAGCAGTTGGTCATACGCAGCCGCATCGGAACGTATGGAGTCATAGAGTTTACGGTCATCGTCACTGGCAACGGTGCTTTCGTAGTGCTTGATGGTTTCCTGAAAAGCACGGCGATAGCCGGGAAACGCAGCGATCGTCTGTTCACGAAGCGCGGTATCGGTGGTGGTGGCGCCACGCATGCTTTCGAGCCGCAACCTCAAGAGCCCACTGTTCATCTGGCCCGCGTCACGGATACCCAGCATCCAGTTCGTCTCGACGTCCTGCTCGGCCTCGTAGAGCTTGTTCATCTGGACGATGGAAAGGCAACCAAGGAGTATCACGACCACGACAATGGCCGAGAAGAATGCAATAGCGCGGGGGGCGAGGTTCAGGCGTCGAATGATCATGCAGGATTCCATTGCGATCAGGGGTTGATGCCTTGAGTCATCGGCCTGTGGTGCAAACACTTGAGCTAGAGGGGCCTGGGTAAATGTAAGCAAGCGCGAGTACGGGCCTGCTGTATGCCTGTACAGCCATTCAAGGGCAACCTATGTATAATCGCCCGCTTCAACGAATATGGGTCCGCGCATGTCCAACGCCGATTACGAGGGTTCGCTCCCACCACCTGCCGAAATGACCGTCATCCCCGTCATTCTGCGCCTGGTCAAAGAGGCGACCGGTCTGAGATTTGCGGCAGTGGCCAGGGTCACCGCCACACGCTGGGTCGCCTACGCGGTGGACGACTCGGCCCACTTGGACATACGGCCGGGCGATCAGCGGCCACTTGCGCAGACGTTGTGCAACGAAGTCCGTAAGCGTCGCCAGTCACTGGCCTATGGTGAAGGCATGCACGGCTTGGCCGACGGGCGCTACGAGCCGGAAACCCAACCGGGGCTGGAAACATTCAAAAGCCATATCTCGGTGCCCATCATCACCTCAGCGGGCGTGTTCGTAGGGACCCTCTGCGGACTGGACCCGGAACCGGTCGCGGTCGAAAATGCCAGCGTGATCGACACCCTCGAACTGTTCGCGCAACTGCTGGCCAGCCATCTGGAACTTCACGCGCGGCTGCACGACAGCCAATCGGAACTGGGTGCATCCGAGGAAACCGGGCGATTGCGCGAGCAATTCGTGGCGGTACTGGGCCACGACCTGCGCACGCCGATCAGCGCCGTGCGGATGAGTGCCGATCTGCTGGACCGACAGGTCACCGACAAGCGCTCCAAGACCCTCGTGGCCGCGATCCAGAGCAGCGCCAAGCGCATGTCGGCGTTGATCGACGACGTGCTGGACTTCACCCGCTGCCGCCTGGGCAGCCGCTTCGTGATCAACCTGAACTGCGTCGACAACCTGTTCGAAGCGTTGATCCCGGTCATCGCCGAAATCCGCCATGCCCACCCGCTGGCCGATGTCAGCTATCACTACACCGATGCCAAACCCGTTCAGTGCGATTTCGGACGCATCAGCCAGTTGGTCTCCAATCTGCTGTCGAACGCCGTACACCACGGCGCACCCGGCGGACCGATCAGCATCGATGGACGCATCGAGCAGGACAGCCTGGTGCTGTCGTTTTGCAACGAAGGCCTGCCCATCCATCCCGACCGGATGGATCTGCTGTTCAAGCCGTTCACCCGCGCCGACAACGACCGGCAAAACGAAGGACTGGGTTTGGGTCTCTACATCTGCTCGCAGATCGCCGAGTCCCATGGCGGACAGTTGCAGGTTACTTCCAGCGATCTGCACACCGTGTTTACCGTGCGATTGCCGGTGCTTCGATAGCGCTGCCACCACGCTCCTGTAGCAGCGGTGCAAACCGCGTCACGGCGTGTGCGTTCCATCAGGCCAGCGCCAGATGACACGCCCCACCCACCACCACCTCACGCTCTACCAAACAGAAGCTTCAAGCCTGCTCCGGCAAACACCATCGCCAAGGTGCCCTCGATCCAGCGGCGCGCCTTTTGATAGGCGCGCACCATGGGCGCTGTGGAAAACACCACCGCGTAGCCGCCAAAAATGGTCACGCTAAGCACGGCGCAACCGGCCAGGATGATGGCGACCGTCGAAGTGGTAGCCCCTGGCCCCAGACCGAGGGTCATCGTCGCGATCCAGCTCAGGATCGCCTTCGGGTTGGTGAGGTGCATCAACAGGCCACGCTGATAGAGCTTCCATCCGGATGCCTTGGACGCCGATGACAACTCGTTGGCAAAGCGTTCGTTGGAGGTCAGCGCCGAGCGGCAGGCCTTGCTGGCAAGAAAGAGCAGATAGGCGCCCCCTATCACCTTCAAGACGATGAGCGCCTCGGCGTATTGAACGATAACGGCGGAAACCCCTGTCGCGGCCATGGATCCCCAGAAGAACGAACCGCTGATGACACCCGCTGCCAGCATCAGCGCCGGCCGTCTGCCCTGATGCATCGCCACGCTCATGATCCGCATGTTGCTGGGGCCGGGGCTGGCGGCGCCCATGATGTAGGTCACGAACACCAGCAGTAGAAGGTGAATATCGAATGACATTGAAGGACTCCATTCCAAGGCGGCAGCAGGTTATCGGTTTGGATACCTTATAGTACCGTCACGCTTTGAAGTATCCCCAGCCGCCACTTTCAATACCGAGGAGCTCTTGCATGTTCACAGGTCTCAGCGCGTTCCCATTGACCCCGCTGCGCGATGGCAAGGTGGACGAAAACGGCTTCGTCGGCTTGATCGAAAACCTGGTGTCGGTCAAGGTCGATTCCATCGGCGCCTTGGGATCGACAGGCAGCTACGCCTATCTCAACCGCGAGGAGCGGCGCCTCGCCGCCCAACTGGCCGTCGCCGCGGCAGGTGACGTGCCTGTGATCGTCGGCATTGGCGCGGTCGCCACGCGGGACGTGCTGCTGCTGGCCGAAGATGCCCAGGCTGCCGGCGCGTCGGCGCTGCTACTGCCGCCGGTGAGCTATCAGGCGCTTCGTGCGGATGAAGTGTTCGAACTCTATGAAACGGTCGCCCACCGGGTATCGCTGCCGTTGGTGGTCTACGACAACCCTGGTACCACGCATTTCCAATTCACCGACGAGCTTCACGGGCGCATCGCCGCCCTGCCCAACATCGCGTCGATCAAGATCCCGGCTGTCCCGGCCGACCCAGCACAGGCGTCAGCAAGGGTCGCGAGCCTGCAGGCGGTCATCCCCAGTCACGTCAGCATCGGCGTCAGTGGCGATGCGGCCGCAGTGAACGGCCTGAATGCAGGGTGTGAGTTGTGGTACTCCGTGATGGGCGGCCTGTTTCCGCGAACCGCACGGGCATTGGTCGAGGCAAGCCGATCCGGGCAGGCCGAGCGGGGCCTTGAAGAATCGGCCCGGCTCGAACCGTTGTGGGCCCTGTTTCGCGAGTACGGTAGCCTCAGAGTCATCGCAACGGCCGCCGAAGTCCTCGGCCATGCCGCAGCGAACTGCCTGCCGCTGCCGCTCAAGGGGCTCGACCAGCCATCGACCCAGCGAGTCGCACAGGTCCTGAAGACACTGCAGCTGGCCTGAGGCGCGTTATTGCCCTATCTCAATGCCCAAGCTCAGGGCTGGGCGGTCGCTGGGCTCACGTCCGACGGTGCCTGCAGCCTGTAACCCATGCTGTGCACGGTATGCAGCAACGGCACCTCGAACGATTTGTCGATGGTTCGGCGCAGCATGTAGATGCCGGTTCGCAGGCTGTCCGAATCGGGCGTTTCCTCACCCCACAGCGCCAGTTCCAGCTCGCGGCGCTTCACGATGGCGGGGCTCTTGCGCATCAACAGCTCCAGCAGCGCGAGGGTGGTGGGGTTGAGCTTGAGCAACCTGCCCGCCCGCTTTACCTCCAGTGAATCCAGATCGAAGCTCAGGTCATGGACTTCGAGCACGTTTTTCCTCATCCCGGCCGAACGTCGACTCACTGTCTCGACGCGGGCAAACAGCTCGGACAGAGCGAACGGCTTGACGATGTAGTCGTCGGCGCCGACGCGAAATCCCGTCAGCCGATCTTCCAGCTCGTCACGGGCAGTCAGCATGAGAATGGGCGTGTGCCGCCGGGAGACCGAGCGCAGCTTGTGACAGACCTGGTTGCCGTCCATGCCGGGCAGCATCACATCGAGAATGATGGCGTCATAATTGCCGGTCATCGCCAGGTGAAGCCCGGTCACGCCATCCAGAGCGCCAGTCACTTCACACCCCTTGAGCACGAAGTATTCCGAGACGTTGGCGAGGATATCGGCATGATCTTCGATGACCAGTATGCGCATGGGACTCTCTTTTTATGTAAGGCACGAGTACGAAACACAACTACCCATTCAACGCTGGACCGGCATTTGTTTCGTGGCCACAAGCGCATTGCCGCTCACCCCTCTGCAGCCGGCAAACATGTCCAGCGCGCTGTTGTAGACCCGCGTCTGGACATTCAACAAGCCTAGCATCGAGTGAAAGAGATTGTCCTGACTCAGCGGATCGTTGCGTGTGCGCTGCAAACAATGACTGTCGACGGCAAGCGCACGTTGGTAACTGTCGGAGAACCATACCAGCAGTGGGACGTGTTTCTGCTGGTCAGGTGCCAACATGTAGGGCGTGCCGTGCAGGAACACGTTGTACTCGCCAAGAGACTCGCCGTGATCGGAGAGATAGATCATGGCGGTGGCCACACGGTCCTGGTTGTCGCGCAGGGTATCGATCAGCCGCGCCAGAACGTGATCGGTGTACAGCACGGTATTATCGTAGGCATTGACGATACTCTCCCGGTTGCAGGCGTCCAGCGCGTTGCTCTTGCACACCGGAGTGAAGTGCTCGAAGGCTTGCGGATAGCGCTTGAAATATTCGGGCCCGTGGCTGCCCATCTGGTGCAGGACCAACACGGTATCGTTGGAAAGGTGATCGATGAAGGCCTGCAAACCCTGCAGCAGGATCTCGTCCCGGCACTCGCTGTCTGCGCACAGAGCCGGGTCCTTGCCGTGGCTGACATCCAGCTGGGTGACCCGGTCGCAGGTGCCCTTGCAGCCGGACTGGTTATCCCACCACACCACGTCCAGGCCGGCACGCTTGAGCACGTCCAGCAACCCTTCCTGGTTTTTCGCGACGGCTGGTTTGTACTGCTTGCGGCCCATGTTGGAAAACATGCAGGGCACCGACACAGCGGTTTCGGTGCCGCAGGAGTGCACGTCGGTGAACGACACCAGACCCTGCTCAGCGGCCAGTTGCGGTGTGGTATCACGCCCATAACCGAGGATACCGAAGTTATCGGCCCGGGCACTTTCGCCCACCACCAGTACGGTCAGTGATTTAGTGGGGTGGTTGGCCACGTTCACCGCACGCATCGCATCCTCACCCAAGGGCACGAAAGGATGCTCGACGGTCGACACCTGCTCGCGGGCATAACCGATCGAGGCGCCGATGTAGTTGCTGGGCACCACCATCAGGCGCAACTCGTGGTGATTGCGCAACAGTGACGACAGCCCCTGATAGTCCAGCAATGCGACGCCGGTGATGATGCCAGCACAGCCGGTGCCGATGAGCACTTTGTGGAGCAGCTCGCGATGGGGTTTGCGATACGCAATAGGTGTCTTCCACAACAGCACACACGGCAGCACGCCCAGCGCCAGCAGGTAGACCCACAGCAGGGGCGACAGCAGGCCTTCCACTTCGGTCACGTTGGTTTCGACAAGATTGCGGAACATGCCCGCGTCGACCACGATTCCGTACTGCCCCATGAAATACGCCACACAGGCGCTGACCAGAAACAACACCATCAGCAGCGGTTTCAACAGTTTGGGAAAGGCCAGCATCGTCAACACGAAGTTGAAGACGCACAACAGCAACATCCCAAACGCCCAGGCCAGTTGCGTACCTGCGCCCTCGCCGCCCGTGATGGACGCCAGGTGTTGCCAAAGTGGTGTGTTGAAAGCAATCAATAGAAACAGGCTTGCAGCCAGTGTGACTAATTCCGGACGAACAGGTTTTATCTTGAACATGCGAGTCTACTGTCAGGCAGATAGGCGGGCCGTGCGCAGTGCGCCGGGTATCGACAGCGCGGACTGTAATCTCGAATAACTCAAACTTTCGTGAAAGATTTGCGAGGAAAAGCTTGCTGGAAAAAACCCCGAAGTGTGCATCTCCGGCGCATTGATCATCAGTCGCAGTCACCTGCTGAACGCAGCCCACCTAACGCATTTTTCACATCTTCTTCACCCATCACTGAAGGCCGGAAATCTATCGTCGCCAGCACAGCACGCTGCAGGCAGAACCTCTGGCTGAGCAACGCTTGCGAGACTTCGTGCCTACCGCCCTCATTGATTGTCTACCCACCGATCGGAGCCGTTCATGGCTATCGAAATACCTTCCCGTGCGTCCCGGCCTTTTGACTTTCGTTTCGCCTTGGGTGTGCCACTCGCCCTCATGGCAGTGATGCTGTGGCTGTATCCGCCGGCACTGGACTTTGCGCTTGCACAACTGTTCTACGTACCTGGCAGCGGCTTCATCGGACGGCAAAGTTACTGGCTGGAAAACATCCTGCACGACCGCGCCAAACAGGCGGTGATCGCCTTCGCCGTAATGGCGCTGGCCGGATTCATCGTCAGTCTGTGCAGCCCGAAGTGGCGGCAATGGCGCCGGCCTTTGGGCTACGTGGTGCTGTCGATGGCCCTGACGACTGCGGTGGTGATGCCACTCAAGGTGCTCACCGCAGTGCATTGTCCGTGGAGCTTGAAGGAGTTCGGCGGCCAGGAAACCTACACGCCCCTGCTCAGCCCACGCGCCGAGACCGAAAAACCCGGTTTGTGTTGGCCGGGCGGTCATGCCTCCAGCGGCTTCTCGTTGCTCGCGCTGTTCTTCTTCTGGCGCGACCGCCGCCCACGCACCGCGCGAATCGCCCTCGCCGTGGCGCTGGGATTGGGCGCGATCTTTTCCCTGGGCCGCATGGCGCAGGGCGCCCATTTCCTCTCCCACAACATCTGGACCCTGCTCATCGATTGGATGATCTGCGTGCTGTGTTACCGCTGGATTCTCTATCGCCCTGCGGCGTCCCGGATCACCCGCAGCCAGGCCACGATGCTCACCGGAGATCGCTGAAATGAGCGCCAGACGCCAGCTGTTCAAACAGGCGAGCCTGCTGTTGGCTCTGGCAATGGCTGCCGCCCTGCTCAGCGCGTGCCAGACGACACGCGAGCGGCTGTTGGCCGAAGGCTATCCCGCGCCCTTCGCCAACGGCTTCGAGGACGGCTGCAGCAGTGGCCGCAACGCGGCGCAGGCGCTGGGGGAATTTCGCAAGAACGTCCCCACCTACCTCGCGGATCGCCAGTACGCCACCGGCTGGGACGACGGCTTTCGCCAATGTCAGGCCAGCGTCGCCAGCGATTTCCAGCGCCGCATCGGTACCGACAGCAAGGCCGACCGCGACTGGCGGCATGCCCGGGATCAAGACATGGGCAAGGCCTTGGGTCGTACGTCGCGTGACTGATTCGCGCGATTTGGCCTGTGCACATCAGTGCACTGTGAACCACCCGGGATGCAGCAGCGGAAAATGCGCCTTTAGCCAAGCCACGAATGCGTCGACCTGAGGCGCAAGATGAGTTCTGCTTGGATAGAGGACCGAAACCAGACGTGGCTGAGGGCGATGTGCCTGGAGCACCTCAACCAGTTCTCCACTGGCCAGGAAAGTGTCGACGGTAATGCCCGGCGCTTGAATGATGCCGAAGCCTGCAACACCACATTGAACGTAGGCGTTGGACTCATTCACGCTGATACCACCACGGGGTGTGTGAGGATGATCCTCGCCCTCCACCGAGAAGTGCCAGGGCAGCGGCCTGTTGCTTTGGCCTGAAAGGAAGCTGACACAGCGGTGATCACGCAGATCGTTCAGGGTCACGGGCACTGCAGCGGCCTGAAGGTAACCAGGGGACGCACAGGTCACCATCACAGCACTGCCAATCTCTCGGGCCACCAGACTGGAATTCGGTAGCTCGCCGATTCTCAGGACGCAGTCGACTCCTTCGGCGACAAGATCCACCCTGCGGTCCGTTACACCCAACGCAAGCTCGAGTTCGGGAAACGCCTCGGTAAACCGCTTGAGGCTGTCCATGAAGCTGGGCTGAGAGAATGCCGTGGGAATATCGATCCGAAGCCGTCCACGCAAGGTCGGCCCATTGCGATCAAACATGGAGGTCGCTTCCGCGACGTTTGCCAGAATCTCTTTCACTCGCTCGTAAAAGCGCTCACCTTCGGCCGTCAGTTTCACCTTGCGCGTGGTGCGCTGAAAAAGACGAACACCTAACGATGCCTCCAGATCCTGAATAGTGCGGGTGACGTGCGCACGCCCCGCCTGCATCACTTCGGCGACTTTGGTGAAACTCTGCAATTCCGCCAGTTTGGCGAATACCTGCATTGCCTGCAGCAGCTCCATGGAGCCTCCCCGACATGCACCAGACTTTAATGATTGTTGCCTCTGAGGATAACAATCCTGTGGGCGTTTGCACATTTATCCCAACTCGGCAACACGGAACAATGTCCTCAGTGCAAAGGAAGAACATCTCTTCCACGACCCTCGAACCGCTGGAGACAGAACATGAAAGCGTGGCTTCTGAAAGAGTTTGGCCTGGATAACCTTGTGCAAGGCGAAACAGACACTCCCGTCCCCCAGGCGGGTGAACTGCTGGTCAAAGTGGGCGCGGTGTCCCTCAACTTCCGTGACAAGGCCATCGTCGATGGGATCTACGAACCTCACAAAGTGCCCAAGCCGCTGATCCCGGTGAGCGACGCAGCAGGGACAGTCGTGGCCGTCGGTGAGGGGGTCAGCCGTTTCGTCGTGGGTGATCGAGTCAACTCACACCTCTACTCGCGCTGGCTGGACGGCATGCCAGGGCCTGATGAGCCCGAGTACTGCTTCGGCTCGCCGTTGCCCGGTGGTCTGGCGCAATACATGATCATCCACGAAGACAGTGCAGTGCGTGCGCCCGACAATATGTCGGATGAGGAAGCCGCAACCCTGCCGATCGCCGCACTGACAGCCTGGTATGCGCTGGTCGACTATGGCCAGATCCAGCCCGGCGAAACCGTTCTGGTTCAGGGAACCGGTGGGGTCTCAATATTTGCAGCGCAGATCGCCACCGCGCTGGGCGCGAAGGTCATCGTCACGTCCAGCCGTGATGACAATCTGGAAGCGGTCAAGAAGCTGGGTGCCGTGGCCGGTGTCAACTATCGCAAGACCCCCGAGTGGGCTGAGGAAGTGCTGAAGCTCACCGACGGCAAGGGCGTGGATCTTTTGCTGGATGTGGCCGGCGGTGACGGTATCAACCAGTCTATCGCTGCGACCAAGGCAGGTGGACGTATCGCACAGATCGGCTTTCTGACAGGCCAGACTTCTGCCGTGAATCTCATGCCGATGATATTCCGGCAAACCACGATTCGCGGTATAGCCGTTGCGCCACGCTCTTCATTCGATCGAATGAACGCATTCCTGAACGAGCACGAGATCCGCCCGGTCATCGACCATGTCTACTCGTTCGATGAAGCACGCGAAGCGTATGAACATCTGGCCAGAGGCGCCTTCGGCAAGGTGGTGATCAAAATCGCGTAAGGGCGCGATACAGGGATGATGCCTGGCGCTACCCAGCCGTCACTTCGCGACCATCGTTGGGATGCTCCGCATCGACGATCAGCGTTGCTCGGGCCAGACGAATACGCGGCGCCACATGGTAGGCGCCGTCGTCGTTGTGGCGCAGGTAGAGGCGTTCACAGCGCCGACAGTGCCAGACCGAGCTTTGATTGTAGGGATAGAAGCGCGGAGCGATCGGCGCATCGCTCGACCAATAGCTGGTACCGGATGGGTGGTATTCGTCAATGATGGATTCATCGGGTGAATACCGGGCCAATGTGCCGAGTTGCACGAAGTCATCCTCGCGATAGCCCACCGGCCAGGCCGCCCAACCTTGCAGATCCCGTTGCAGGCAGCGACAGTCCAGCTTTATGGCAGATGCCTGGGTAGCCAGATCCTTGAGGGCCGCAGTATCGATGTATCGTTCCATCATCACCCGTCGTGCTCCTGAACATCCATGGAAGTGACAGCCGCTTGCAATAACAAGCGACATACCGATGGGCGTGCACGGCGATTGCCACGGTTTCCGTGACCTCCGTATCCACCCGCCAACAGTCCTTCCATTCTGCGAGATCCCCAATTCTGCAACAAGCCGAAAGATATGCTGTGTCGTTGAGCTCGCTGCAAGACAGCAACTGCGTTAAAAATGGCGTGAATGGCTGAACGTGGTGTCTATGTAGCGTGAAGAACATTGCCTGATTTCAGGCGCCGCTTGCCAATACCCTTACGGAACGCTCATCGATGCACGAGAACACTCACTGGCCGCTGACACTCTACTTCGACGGTGACTGCCCCCTGTGCGCTCACGAGATCAAGGTCCTGAGCGCTCGCGCCTCACCCGATCGCCTTCGTTTCGTCGACATCAGCGATCCGGCGTTCGATGCCCCATCCCTGGGGTTTAGTCGTGCGCACATGGAGTCGTTGCTGCACGCCCGCTTCGCCGACGGAACATGGGTCACCGGCCTGGATGCCACGCTCTGGAGCTGGCGAGCCGCAGGCCTGGGCGTGTGGGCGGCGCCGTTGTCGTGGCGCTGGGCCCGGCCGCTGTTGAACGTGGGCTATCGCCTGTTCTGCCGCTGGCGCCCGCACCTTGCATGGCTGCCCCACCCCGACGGCAGCGCGCGCTGCCGTAGCGACAGCTGTGCGCTTCCCGATACGGATCGTGCGGCGCGCAAGCAGCCGCCTTCTGAGCCTCGGTGAGCGCCCGGGCAGAACAAGCGATTTCCAGTACCCAAGCAGGTTGTCCATGAACACCTTCGAAATCCACCCCTTCATCGCTCGCTGGCACTCGCTGGGCCTGGCACGATCGACCCCATGGCAACTGGCTCAGGATTGCGAAAACCAGGTTCTGACGTTGCTCGATCGTCTCGGCGAGGGTTATCGGCGTCACGGAAACTGCGCCGTTCACGAAAGCGCAGTGGTGGAAGAAGGCGCAGTACTCAAAGGCGCCATCATCATCGGTGAAGGCGCCTTCGTCGCTGCGGGTGCGTACCTGCGTGGCGGCGTCTACCTGGGCAGGCAGTGCATCGTGGGCCCCAGCTGCGAGCTCAAGAGCACCTTCATGCTGGACGGCAGCAAGCTGGCCCATTTCAATTTCGTCGGCGACTCGGTGATCGGCGAAAGAGTGAACATCGAGGCCGGTGCGATCATCGCCAATTACCGCAATGAGCTGGACGGAGCGAACATCCGCATTCGCCACGGCGATGCCGTCATCGAGACGGGCGTGAACAAGTTCGGAGCTCGGGTCGGCGACGGCTGCAAGATCGGCGCGAATGCGGTGATCGCACCCGGTGCGCTGCTACCGCCCGACACCCGAATTCCACGTCTGGGGCTGGTCGATCAATTCGCTCATGGTTGATCAGGGCGATGGATGGGATGGACAAGTAACACGTTCACTTTCCTGAAAAAACACAGAAACATTTTGAAACACGCGGCGCATCTCCCTACTCCAACGTCTTTCTCTCAAAGACTAATCCATGAAGACGCCCCGTCCTGCCGCACGTTTGGAACCGCTCGAGCAACTGCGTAACTTGAAGATGGCGCGATCCGCCCATGCCTATGTGCGGGGCAGCACGGTGCAATTCTATGACTGGCTGCAGTCGCAATCAGGCCGGCGCTTGCCCAGTGGTCCGCCGGTGTGGATCTGCGGCGACTGCCATGCCGGCAACCTCGGCCCTACCGGGGATTCGAAGGGCCGTATCGATATCCACATCCGCGACCTGGACCAGACCGTCATCGGCAACCCGGTGCATGATCTGGTACGGCTTGGTTTGTCGCTGGCGACCGCCGCACGCGGCTCGGACCTGCCGGGGGTGGCCACGGCGCGCATGCTGGAGGAAATGATGGTGGGTTATGAACAGGCCTTCGAGAACAACCACGACGAAGAACCGCAACGCCCCGCTCAGGTGAAGGCCGGCATGCGCAGCGCCGTGCAGCGGACCTGGAAGCACCTGGCTCAGGAACGCATCGAGGACATGCGCCCGACGATTCCATTGGGCAAGCATTTCTGGGCCTTGTCCAAGACCGAGCGCAGCGCCATCAAAACGCTGTGCGCCACCGATGAGATTCATGCCTTGGTCACGTCGTTGAAAGGGCGATCGGGCAGCGACAGTGTCGAACTGCTGGATTCGGCTTACTGGGTCAAGGGTTGCAGCTCTCTTGGGCTCAAGCGCTACGCCGTGCTGCTGGGCGTGGGCGACGATGACGATCAGGAGTTGTGCCTGCTCGACATCAAGGAAGCCGTGGCGGCCGCAGCGCCGCGCACGGTTCGCGCAGGGATGCCACGGGACAACGGCAAGCGCGTGGTCGAAGGCGCCCGGCACCTGTCACCGGGTCTGGGCAATCGCATGCTGGCCACGCGCATGCTCGACCATGGCTTCTTCATTCGCGAACTGCTGCCTCAGGACATGAAGCTCGAGCTCGATCAGTTGAGCGAAACCGAAGCCATGCGTGCGGCCAGTTACCTGGCCAGCGTGGTCGGTACGGCACACGCCCGGCAGATGGACCTTTCGACCAGAGCCGCCTGGATCCGCGAGCTGCAAACCAACCGCTCCAACACCCTGGATGCGCCTTCCTGGCTTTGGTCCAGCGTGGTGCATCTGGTAGGCAGCCACGAGCAAGGCTATCTGGAACACTGTCGCCGCTACGCGCTGCAGAATTGAACATCGGCGCTTGCGTCGAGGACTAAATTGAAACCTTGCGCAGCCCCTCACTCAGGAACCCCGTGTATGCATATTCTTCACATTGCCAGCTCTCCTCGCGGGGAGCGTTCGGCCTCCCTGAAACTGGCCGATCGCTATCTCGAAACGGCTGCTTCGGTTGAGCCCGGCACGACCGTCGACGTACTGGATGTCTGGACCACCGACCTGCTGCCATTCGACGGTCCCGCGTTGAAAGCCAAATACGCGGACCTGGAGGGTGTGGAAATGACCGCCGAGCAGGCGGCCGTCTGGAAGCAGATACATGCCTTGGGCGAGCGTTTCCACCGCGCGGATGTGATCGTGTTCAGCGTGCCGATGTGGAACTTCGGTGTGCCCTACCGGCTCAAGCACCTGATCGACTCGGTGTCGCAGCGTGGCGTGCTGTTCGACTTCGACGACAAGGGCATGGTCGGCCTGCTCAAGGGCAAGAAAGTGGTGGTGCTGGCCACCCGCGGGGTGGCGCTTGGCGAGGATTACCCGACCGAAGACTTCGACCATCAGGTGGCCTTTCTGCGGACTTGGGCCCGCATGGTAGGGATTCCGGCCATCGATACCGTCGAATCCGAAGGCACCCTCGGCGATGCCGCAACCGCCGAGGCCAACTTCAACGCCGCCCTGGATGCAGCCGCCAAGCTGGCCACGACACTGACTTCCTCAAGCGGCCCATCGCACTAGACTTCGGTATGCCGATCCGCCGGTTGGCGCGGATCGGCACCGCTCACCTCCCCTCCTTACACCTTGAACCGCGAGACCACCGTGCGCAGCTCGGTCGCCAGCAAGGTGAGTTCTTCCGCCGTCACGGCGTTGTCTTCGATACCTTCCATGAGCGCCAGGCTGCCATTGCGGATCTGGGTCACGTTGCGGTTGATGTCCTCGGACACCGCGTGTTGTTGCACGGCTGCGCTGGCTATCTGGGTGTTCATGCCGACGATCTGTTCGACGCCATCGCTGATGGCATCCAGGCTGGTCGAAGCGGCATCGGCCGACTGCAAACATTCTTGGGCACGCTGCTTGCCCGCCTTCATCTGCTCGACGGCCGCAGAGGTGGCCGATTGCAGTTCCTGAATGATCCGGCGGATTTCTTCGGTGGAGTTCTGCGTGCGTGAAGCCAGGGTCCGCACCTCGTCGGCGACCACCGCAAAACCACGCCCCTGCTCCCCGGCACGGGCGGCTTCAATGGCAGCGTTCAGGGCCAGCAGGTTGGTCTGGTCGGCGATGTTGCGGATCACCTCGATCACCCCGCCGATCTGCTGGCTGTGCTGGGCAAGCGCCGAGACCTTCTGCGCGCTGCGCTCCACCTCATCGGCCAGGGCCTCGATGGTGACTTTGGTTTCATGCATCTTCGCCAGCCCGGCCTGGGAAGACTGACTGGCGTGTTCGGCAGCGTGGGCCGCTCCTTCGGTGTTCTGTGCGACGTCGGCCACGCTGGTGGTCATCTCGTTGATGGCCGTGGCGACCTGTTCGGTCTCGCTTTGCTGAGTGTTCATCGATTGCTTGGCCCGATCGATGGACACACCCATGCGCGCGGCAGCATCGGAAACCGACTGCGAGCTGCGCTCGACCTGGGTCAGCGAGCTGCCGAAGGCCTGCACCATGTGGTTCAGGCTGTTGCCTACGTCGGCCATTTCGTCCTTGCCACGCACCTGGACGCGTGCGCTCAAGTCACCTTGGCCGATGAGCCGGGTGGCCTGCAACACATCCTCGATGCTGCGGCGCATGGCACTGTAGATACCGCAGAACACGTACACCAGCAGCAGGCCGACGACGGCGAACATGCCAAGAATGAACAGCCGCTCCGAGGTCTTTTCCTGAGCCCGCTGGGCCAGGCGGTAGAGCAGTTCTTCCTGCAGCGTGTCCTGCGCCTTGTACAGTTCGGCCACGACCGCGTTTCCTTTGGCAGGCACGTTCTGCACGTTGACCAGCGTGTCACTGGTAGAGGACGTGACCGCTTCAAGGTCCGCACGGAAGCCGGTCAGGCTCATGAACGCACTGTCGATAGGTGCCTGAATGCGATCGGCCAGGGCGGGCTCTCGGCGACGTAGCAGCTCCAGGCTTTGCTGAAGCTCCTTGTGGATCAGCAATTCGGTCTTGAGCATCGACTTGATCACGCCACGCGTCGCCGGGCTCAACGGCTGCCCCTCACGCAGCCCGCTGGCCAACCCGCGCAGTTGCCCGACGATGTTGATCTGGCGGGGCAGACGCAGCGTGCTCAGGTCGATCATGAACAGCGATGCGTAATCCTCATCCAGCACCATGCCCGACGTAGCGGAGACGTAGTAGACGAAATTCAAGGTCTCGGTCAGTTGGTCGTTCCATTGATCGAACATACCCCCTGGATCGACGCCGGGCTTGGCCAGCGACATCAAGCGCGTGGCCGAGGCATGCAGGCGTTCCACGCGATCGCCGGTCTGCAGAGCGTCGTTGAACTGGCGGTCAGTGGTGGCCAGTTTCGAGAAGGCGTCTTCGATCTTTGCCTGATTGGCCAGCACATCGGCCTGTGCGGTCGGATCGCCGCTGAGCAAGCGGTTGGTCAACGCGCGCTGCATCATGGACAGGCGCAGGATGGGCGTCACATCCAGCAGGTAGCGCTGGCCGGTCTGCTCCGAGCGTATGACCGCCAGGCTGTCATTGAGCTGAACGATGAAGCGGGTACCGAGCAGAAGCAGCGGCAGCAGAACGATGATGGCGAGTACCGCGAATTTGGTCGGGAAGCGTAATCGGTTGGCGAGCGTTACGGCAGGAGCAAGGATGTTCATAGGGTTCTCACAGCCCGGAATGGGACGGTTCGTGGTTAAGCGTGAGGTGAGAACGGTCCATTTCTCGGACGCCGGGGCTCTGTCCGGCCCCTTGGCCGAGCACAGGTGTTCTGTGCTCAAACGTCCGTATCGGTTGGGTTTCGGATAACTTTACGAGGTTTTGTACAAATATCTTTACTTGTACAGGTTTTGAACTTCATGAACTGAGTAATGTCTCGGCGACATCACTGCGAGGATCAAAAAAATAAAGATTGAATACTCACAGAAAATGTTATTTAAATAACATAAATAACAGCCGACGGTGGGTCCGTCGGCGCTGGCGAGGTCACAACAACAATGAGCAAGATCGCAGTCATCGGCAGCAACATGGTCGACCTGATCACCTACATCGAGCGCATGCCCGCCCAGGGCGAAACCCTCGAAGCACCGCGTTTCGCCATGGGCTGCGGCGGCAAGGGGGCCAACCAGGCCGCGGCGGCGGCCTTGCTGGGTGCCGACGTCCTGATGCTGAGCAAGGTCGGCGACGACGGCTTCGCCGATACTACCTTGGCCAATTTCCAGCGTCTGGGCATCGACTCGCGCTTCGTCGAGCGGGTACCGGGCGTGTCCAGCGGTGTGGCGCCGATCTTCGTTCAGGAGAACTCCCACAACAGCATCCTGATCGTCAAAGGCGCCAATGCCCATCTGCATCCGGCCGACATCGATCGCGCCGAGGCGCAATTGCGTGATTGCGCCCTGATCGTGCTGCAACTGGAGATCGAACTGGCGAGCGTGTACCACGCCATCGAGTTCGCTCGACGCCACGCCATTCCAGTGTTGCTCAACCCCGCCCCTGCCCTGGCCGGCCTGAGCAACGACCACCTGCGCTGCTGGACTTCCTGATTCCCAACGAGAGCGAACTGGCGCTCATCAGCGGGCTGCCGGTGAACTCTGCCGACGAAGCGGCGCACGCCGGGCGAACCCTGGTGGCCAAGGGTGTACGCCACGTCATCGTCACCCTGGGTGAACAAGGCGCCCTGTACGTGGGCGCCGAAGGCGAGTGGCAGGTTCCTGGGGTCAAGGTCGAGGCGCGCGACACCAGTGGCGCAGGCGATGCCTTCATCGGCTGCTTCGCGAAGCACTGGAGCCAGGACGCCAATATCCGTCAGGCGATGCAACAAGCGGTGGCCTACTCCGCCTGCTCGGTCACCGGCCTCGGCACGCAGTCTTCCTACCCGGATGCAGAAACGTTTGCACGCTTTCTGGATGCATCGGCTCGCTGACACCTCACCAGCACTCTCGCGGAGAACAATAATGAACAAACCTGCGCTGCAACAAACCCCGGACGGGTTCTACCTGAACCGCACGCCGTGGTTCGCCTTCATCCTGCTGTGTCTGATCTTCGCCCTGTGGGCCGCCGCAGCCGGCATGAACGACGTGCTGATCGCCCACTTCAAGAAGGCCTTCCTGCTAAGCGACTTCCAGTCGGCGTTTTACCTGGGCTACTTCTTCGTTGCCATACCGGCAGCCCTGGTGGTGCGCCGTTTCAGCTACAAGACCACGATCCTGGTCGGCCTGATGCTGTACCTGTTCGGCTGCGCGCTGTTCTTCCCCGCCGCATCCACCGCCAAGTACGGCATGTTTCTGATCGCCCTGTTCGTCATCGCCGCCGGCCTGTCGTTTCTCGAGACCGCCTGCAACACCTATTCGACCCTGATGGGTCCGCAGGAAACCGGCACGCGGCGCTTGAACATCTCCCAGACCTTTCACCCGTTCGGGGCCATGACCGGGGTCTACGTCGGCAGCTTCGTGATGTTCAAGGACACCGACGCCAGCCACGAGCAACTGGCGCAGATGAGCGCCAGCGAAGCGGCCGTGCAACAGTTGCAGATGATCCAGTCGACCTTGCTGCCGTACAAATGGATGATCGCGGTGCTCATTCTGATGTTCATCCTGATCGCCATCACCCGCTTTCCCGCCTGCAAGGGCAACCGCAACGGCAGCGAACCGCGGGCCAGCCTGGGTGAAAGCCTGGGACGCCTGCGCCGCAACCCGCGCTTCTGTTTCGGCGTGCTGGCGCAGTTCCTCTACGTCGGCGCTCAGGTGGGCGTCTGGAGCTTCACCATTCGCCTGGCCATGCAGATGGGCGGCATGAACGAACGCAGCGCCTCATGGTTCCTGCTGATCACCTTTGCCGCCTACTTCGTCGGCAAGATGGTCGCCAACGTGCTGATGCGCAAGATGCACCCCGCCAAGGTGCTGGCCCTGTACGGCGTGCTGTGCATCCTGTTGCTGGCCTACACCATCTTCGTACCCAACATCACCGCGGTGTACGCGGCGGTGGGTGTCAGCGTCTTTCTCGGTCCTTGCTGGCCGACCATCTACGGCCTGACCATTGACGGGCTCGGCGAAGACACGGGTGTCGGTGGTTCGCTGCTGGTGATGAGCATCGTCGGCGGTGGCGTGATCCCGATCTTTCAGGGACTGCTCAGCGACGCCAACAACGGCAACATGCAGATCGCCTACACGGTGCCGCTGCTGTGCTTCGTGGCGATCGTGCTCTATGCGGTGCGCTGCATGCGCCAGCCACAACCGACCCTGAGCGGCTCGGCCGCGGCGGTGGCGCAATGAGTGTCGAACGCCTGCGCCAGCCGCTGTACCCGCAACTGTGGGACAGCACCCGTCGAACCCTGCTCGAGTCGCGTCAGTTCACCGTACACGCCTGGACCTACCCCAGCGGGGTCAAGGCACTGTCGCTGGAGAACAGCCGCGGCAAGCTGGTGATACTGCCCTGGCAGGGTCAGATGATCTGGTCGGCCGAGTTCGATGGCCACGACCTGACCATGCGCAACATGTTCAGCCAGCCCCGCCCCAGTGACAGCATCATCGGTACCTATGGCTGTTTCATGTTCCACAGCGGCCTGCTGCGCAACGGTTGCCCAGGCCCGGAAGACACCCATGCGCTGCACGGCGAGATGCCCTGCGCGCCGATGGACGAGGCTTGGCTGGAAAGCGGTGAGGACGAGCATGGTGCCTACCTGCGCCTGGGCGGTACCTGCGAGTACGTGCAGGGTTTCGGCGACCACTACCGGGCCAGTCCCAGCGTCACCCTGCGCCCGGCCAGTGGCGTATTCGAGATCGGCATGGACGTGGTCAACCTGGCGGGCAAGGCCATGGACCTGATGTACATGGCGCACATGAACTACGCCTATGTGGAGGGCGCGCGACTGAGCCAGCCGCTGGGCTGCGAGCGTATCCGCGTGCGCGCCAGTGTGCCGGCCCACGTACGGCCGACGCCAGCCTGGAGCGACTACATGGCGCAGCTGAGCCAGGATCCGCAAGCCCTGGAAGTGCTCGACTCCCCGGCCCTGTACGACCCGGAAATCGTCTGCTTCTTCGATGAAGTGCGCAGCGATGCCGAGGGGCAGGCGCATTTCTTTCTGGAGCACCCCGACGGCGCGGCCTTCTACACCGGCTACAGCCCGCATCAGTTCGAGCATGCCGCGCGCTGGATCCTGCACAACGCGGATCAACAGGTCGCCGCGTTCGTTTTGCCCGCCACCTGTGAACCGGAGGGTTACCGCGCCGAACTGGCCAAGGGCAACGTGCGCAGCCTGGCACCCGGTGCGCGCGCCGAGTTCAGCGTACGCACCGGTTTTCTCAGCGCCACGGAACGGCGAGCGTTGCCGACGTGACCGGTCTACACCACCAGTTGAGCACCGCCGGCCTGGATCGCATCGCGATACGCGCGGGGAATTTTCTTGTCGCTGACCACGTACTGAAAGTCGCTCAGCGCGCCGAAATGCGCCGTGCGCACGGCGTCGAACTTGGAGTGATCGGCCAGCAGCAGGCACTGCCGCGCCTGACGCATGACCTTCTGCTTGACCTCCACCTCGTGGAAGTTGAAGCAGGTGACGCCGCACTCCAGGCTGACGCCGGCCGCGGAAACGAATGCCCAGGTGAGCCGTACGCTATCGAGAATGCTGGCTTCGGCATGGCTCTCGAACACCTGGTTCTTGCGGTGGAAAACGCCACCGCACAGGACGATGTTGCAACGGGTTTTCTGCTGCAGCTTGAGCAGCACGTTCAGCGAGTTGCACACCGCGGTGAACTCGAGATCGTCGGGAATGAAGTCGACCACGAAGGGCACCGTCGTGCCGCAATCGAAGAACACCGTGTCGCCCGGCTGAATGAAGGCGGCCGCCAGCTTGCCGATCCGGCGCTTTTCCTCGACATGCCGGGTGTCCTGCTCGCTGACCCGGTAATCCCCAGGCTCAGGGTCGTCGTGGGCACGCGTGATGTAGCCGCCCAGCAGCCGCAACTGTTCCGGATGCCGACTCAGGTCGCGGCGCAGGGTCATTTCGGACACGTCGAGCAAGGCCGCCATTTCGCGCAGATGCACGGCTTTCTGGTCTTGCAGGACCTGTTGGATCTGTTTGACTCGGTTGGTTTTCTTGACGTCCACGGGCATCCAGGCAATCCGTTGGTGAAGTAGATACGGTTGATACCGCGAACAAAGTAACACCAATTGTTAATTTTATAACGTGCGGGCCAAGGCCCCGTGTTTCCACTGATGACAGGAATCGCTTCATGACTTCACTCGACCCCACCGCACTGGCGCAGACCATCGATCACACCTTGCTGGCGGCCGATGCCAGCCGCGAACAGATTGCCACGCTTTGCGCGGAGGCCCGTGAACACGGTTTCTACTCCGTGTGCGTGAATTCCAGCCAGGTGCCCGTCGCGGCCCGGCATCTGGCGGGATCCGCCGTCAAGGTCTGCGCCGTGGTGGGCTTCCCGCTGGGTGCCGGCCTGAGCGCCGCCAAGGCAGCGGAAACCGTGCTGACCATCGCCGCCGGCGCACAGGAAATCGACATGGTGTTGAACATCGGCTGGCTCAAGGAAGGGCTGTACACCGACGTCCGGGACGATATCGCTGCGGTGCTGCAGGCCTGCGGCGAGGTACCGCTCAAGGTGATCCTGGAAACCTGCCTGCTCGACGATGCGCAGAAGGTGCGCGCCTGCGAGATCTGTCGCGAGCTGGGCGTGGCGTTCGTGAAAACCTCCACGGGTTTCAGCCGCAGCGGCGCCACGCTCGAAGACGTCGCCCTGATGCGCCGGGTGGTTGGCCCGGACATCGGCGTCAAGGCGTCGGGCGGCGTGCGTGACGTCGCCACTGCCCAGGCGATGATCCAGGCCGGCGCCACCCGTCTGGGCACCAGTTCGGGAATCGCCATCGTTACCGGCGGCCAGGCGGGCAGCGGCTACTGAGCCCACGTGCGATTGAGGAATGTTTTTCACCAGTGTCGATCCAAAAGGTCGGAAACAGACGTCAGGCGGACCGTTAGACTGATGTCATCTCTTGAATCTTGGACAGACACCATGAATGTACGAAATCAGGACACTCGATCGCACGATCTGGCTGATCATGACGCGTTCAGCCGTACCTTCCAACCGGACCAGTTGAGCATCGGCTTCATTGCCCCGGCCTGCGGCTACCCCGACAGCCCGTTCCCGAGCCTGTCGGACCAGGCCGAGATCGTGCAGAGCCTGGATCGCAGCGACGCGGCGGCCCTGTGGCTGCGCGACGTGCCGTTCTACGACCCCTCGTTCGGCGACACCGGCCAAGTACTCGATCCGCTGGTGTACGCCGGCTGGCTCGCCGCCCTCACCCAGCGCATCGCGATCGGCACCGCCGGATTCGTCACGCCCCTGCGTGAACCGGTGATCACCGCCAAGCAGATCACCACCGCCGACCAATTGCTGGGCGGACGCTTTCTGGCCGGCATGGCCTCCGGTGACCGACCCACCGAATACCCGGCCTTCGGCGTCGACTTCGGCACCCGTGTCGAGCGCTATCGCGAAGCCGTGGCGCTGATCAAGACGTTGACCTCGGTGTCATTTCCACGCCTGAAGACCGAGCACTTTGGCCATTTGCGCGGGGACATCGACCTGGTACCCAAGCCGGCAGCCTCGCGCATCCCGCTCATCGCCATAGGCCGGGCCGGGCAGAGCCTGGAGTGGCTGGCAGAGCACGTCGACGCCTGGATCTGGCACGGTGACGCCCAGCGCATGCCGGAAGTGGTGCCGCTCTGGCGCGAAATGACCGAGTCGCGCGGCTTCGTGCCCTTCGGCTACGGTGCGATGTTCGATCTGGACAGCAACGCCGACGCCCCACTGCAGACCGGCCGAGTCCTGCGTGGCGGCCGCCATGCCCTCAAGCAGTTCTTCGCGCAGCAACGCGATGCCGGCATCAACCACGTCGCCCTGAACCTCAAACCCACCCGGCGCCCGGCGCTGGAGGTGATTGCGGAGTTGCAGGAAGAAATTCTCCCCGAGTTTTCGGTGAAGGCGACTTCCTGACAAGAAGTGACCTGAGCGAGCGGCCAGAATGAAAGCCCGCATTCGCGCTGTCGCCAGCTGACGTTTTACCCCGCAGCGCTCGGGGTTTTGCAACGGGTGTACTCCAACTGGTAAAGCGTCGCTTCCGGGGTGCTGGATTGCCCTTCCAGCAACCGGTGCAGCTCGACCAGAAAGGCCTCGCCCGCGGCCTCGACATAGTCGGCAGCACAGCCTTCGATCATGACGATCCAGGCCGGAATCTGCGTGCCTTCGGCGCGGGCCTTTTTCTCGGCGGTTTCGACCTTGCTGACCGCCTCGTCAGCCACGCACAAATGCACGCCCGTGATGCCCTGCCTGTCAGCCAGCGGGGCCAGGACCCGTTGACGCAACGCATCGGAAACGGGCTTGTGCTGCTCCTGTTCAACGTCGAAGCGGACAGTCAGTAGATAGGCGCCCTGCCCCACGCCGCTGGTGTACGTCACATCGCAGATCGAGCGTGCGACGTTGCGATAGGATTTCACCGACTGTTGCGTCCAGGGCGTCGGCGTATTGAGACGCGACAGGTAGTCCTGTCCGCCCAGGACCTGCACGCTGTCAGCCTCGTAAAGGTTGAAGTAGGTCGGCCCCGCATTCAGCGCAATGTAGCGACGCCCGCGCAGAAAGCCTGGAATACCGGCACGCTCGGGCATGTGCTCGCGGTTGTGCCATTCATAGAACTCATCCCGCGCTTCGGGCAAAAGATCGTGCCAGATCGCGACTACACCTGTTCCTGCAAAACTCATGGTGTTCCCCTCTGGTAGTAGTCAGTCAACGTTCGGATGGCGACCGGCTACCCAGGCAGCACCCATTTCGGCCACGTAAGGCACCACTGCCTGAGTTTGCTCACCCAGCCCCTGGCCGCCGACGCGCATGATGTCACCTGCCTTGAGGAACACCGGTGGCTTCTGCCCCAGGCCGACCCCCGGTGGCGTGCCGGTAATGATCACGTCACCTGGCATCAGCGGCATGAAGCGGCTCAGGTACGCGACAATGTGGGCGACGCTGAAAATCATCGTGCGGGTGTTGCCGGCCTGCAGGCGCTTGCCGTTGACGTCGAGCCAGAGGTCGAGCGTCTGTGGGTCGGCGATCTCGTCACGGGTAACCAGCCATGGCCCCAGCGGCGCGAAGGAAAAACCGCTTTTACCCTTGGTCCACTGACCTTCGTACTCAAGCTGGTAGGCCCGTTCCGACACATCGTTGGCCAGGCAGTAACCGGCGATATGTTCCAGCGCCTGCGACTCCGGGATCTGCCAGGCAGGCGTGCCGATGACGATGGCCAGCTCCACTTCCCAATCGAGCTTTTCGGCACCGGTCGGCAGGATGACCGGATCGTCGGGACCGCTGATGGAGCCGGTGTGCTTGTTGAACACCACCGGCTGGCTCGGGATGGGTGTATTGGTTTCTGCAGCGTGGTCGGAGTAGTTCAGGCCGATGCAGATCAGGTTCGGCACACTGCCCACGCAGGGACCCAGGCGAGTGCCGGGCGCCACCGGTGGCAATTTTTCAATGTCGACGCCGCGCAACTTCTGCAGCACATCCGGGCTGAGGGCCGATGCATCGATGTCATCGACGATGCCCGAAAGGTCGCGGACCTCTCCCTTCGAATCCAGAATGCCTGGTAGTTCCTGCCCCGGTGAACCGAAACGAACTAAGCGCATGTATTACTCCTTGAGCGTTGAGAAATGGACAGACATGGAGCCTGCACGGCCGAACCGAATGTGCAGCGGCTCATTGATGGGTACATCGAGCACACCGGCATAGGATCCGGTGATGATCACCTGGCCTGCCCGCAGGCCTATGCCCTGTGTAGACAGAAAATTGGCCAGCCAGACGATGGGCAGAATGGGGTCGGCGTCCGGGTGTCGCCCGTTGATTTCGATTGGCTGGGCGGCACCGCGCACTGAAATGTCCAGTTCGGCTGGCAACCTTGCACAGGACAACGTCGTCCGCGGCCCAAGGACCAATCCGTGGTTGAACAGGCCGTCGGCCAGCAATTGCTCGAACGGCAGCGATTGCGGATCGGTGTATCGGCAGCCGATCACCTCCAGGGCCAAGTGGGTATCGCCGATGGCAGCGATGATGTGTTCGGCGGTGTAGGGTTCGCCTCTTACCGGCAGATCGCGGGTCAGGATGCAGGCAAGCTCGGGCTCGATCCGCGCCTGCTGGGTATCGGCGGGTAACTCATAACGCTCGCCGCTGACGATGCTGTCGCTGTAGAGGGGCGCCACGATCCACTTGCCGGTGGGTGGCAATGCACATTTCCATCCGCCCACGGTCTTGCCGGCCAATGGCCCGACGCGCTGCTGAATGGCGAAGCCTTCGGCCAGGCTGGTGGGCCGGCCAGACTCCGGCAGCGCTGTCAGGCGGATACCTTCGCGGCGGGCGTGGACCAGGGCAGCGGCTGCGGTGTCCAGCGCAGTTGCTGTTTCACTATGGACAGTTTCACTGCGGGCGCAAGGCTGCTCGTTCATGGACTCACCGAGTGCACATCGTTCTGCCGCGGCCACACCGTGCCCACCTTGTGGGCGGCGTCTTCGAGCAGTGCATGCAGCTCTTCGTAGCGATCCGGCTGCATGCGCATGACCGGGCCTGCGATGCTCATGGTGCCCACCACCGACCCGCCGGGAATGAGCCTGACCGGCACCGCGATCGCCCACACCCCGGCTTCGGCCTCTTCAACGACCAGACCATACCCGCGCTCGCGCGTTAGCTTCAGGTCGCTGAGCAGCGATTCGATGGTGCTGAGCGCTTTGGGCACCTGACCGGGATTCGCCTCGGTGCTCCCCAGTCCACTGCGCAGCGCAAGCTCGACGGCCTGCTCATCGGGCATCGACGCCAGCCAGGCCTTGCCGTTGGCTGTCGCGTACAGATTGATCGGGTGATCAATGGCGGGCGAATAGACCAACCCCGGCGCCGCGCCTTGCGCTGACGACAGCCAGGACAGGCTGCCTTCGCTGACGACGGTGAGCCGCACCAGTTCCTGGCACTGCCTGGCAACCTGCTCGATGATCGGCTGAACGCGCTCGGGCAAGCCGATGCCGTGCAGGTAACGCTGGCCCAGCAGCGCCAGCTTCAGGGTCAGGCGATACTGCGACGTTGCCTCGTCCTGTTCCGCCCAACCCTGTTCGACCAGTTGCGCGAGCACGCGGTGAGCCGGTCCCTTTTCCAGGCCCAGGTCGGCAGCGATGTCGGACATACGCATCCAGCGGGCTTCACGTGCCAGCAGCTCGATGGCTTCAAGACAACGGTCGACGGCACCTTTGACGACTCTCATATTTTTCTCGACTTATCTTTGACATCACGGTGGATTTGATCAACATTGCTCTTAACGGAACAGTGTTCCAGCAGTATGCAGTCCCCGTTGGATAAGTCAAACCGCTGCGGATATTCCATGCATGTACCAGAGAATCCGACCTTGCCTACAGCAAGCCGCGTGCCGCGAGGTTATGCATCAGTGCCCTCAGGCCATAGGTCCATGGCGCCGCTTCATGGCTGTAGGTCACCGTATTGCGCAGGCTGCCCAGCAGCGCGCTGCCGATGCTCACCTCGTCACCCTGCTTGTGGGTGAAGCCGCTGCCTGGGGCTTCACGATCCTGGGTGGGCGCAAAGAGGGTGCCTAGAAACAGCATGAAGCCATCGGGGTATTGATGTTCACCGTTCAGCGTCTGGGCCACGAGTTCCAGTGGATCCCGGCTGATCAACGCCATGGAGCTGCTGCCTTGCAGGGTGAATCCGTCCTCACCCTGAACGTGCAGATCGACCACACAGTTGCGCACGTCCTCGAGGCTGAAGGTCTCGTCGAACAACCGAATGAAAGGACCGATGGCGCAGGACGCATTGTTGTCTTTGGCCTTGCTCAACAGCAGTGCACTGCGGCCCTCGAAATCCCGCAGGTTGACGTCGTTGCCCAAGGTCACGCCATGCACGACGCCTTGGCTGTTCACCGCGAGCACGATCTCCGGTTCCGGATTGTTCCATTCGGATTTGCGATGGATGCCGATTTCGCTGCCACTGCCGACTGCAGCCATCACCGGGGCCTTGGTGAAGATCTCCGCATCCGGACCGATCCCCACTTCCAGATACTGCGACCACATCCCCTGCTCGATGAGCACGGCTTTCAGACGCATCGCCGCAGGCGAGCCGGGCTCGATGGCGCGCAGGTTGTCGCCTATCGCTTCCTGAACCAGGCGCCTCACGCTTTCGGCCTTGCCTGCGTCACCACGCGCCTGCTCCTCGATCACGCGCTCGATCATGCTGGATGCGAAGGTCACACCCGCCGCCTTGATCACCTGGAAATCGGCCGGCGGCAGCAGCGACGGCGCATCCGGGCTAATGTGGCTGCCGGTATTGGCCAGCAACGCCTCGACCGTGCCGATGTACCGGCCCGGCGTCAGACGAACCGCCGACACCGGCGAGCGGTGCTCCAACAGGTCGCTCATCGTGGAAAAGCTGTCGGAAAGATCGAATACGCCCTCAGGTCGAATCACGATCGGCGAAGGTCCTGCGATAGCACCTGGGACCCAGGCGCGGCCAATCAATGTGCCGGCTACGCCATCCACCGGCAGTGTGTTCTGGCGCGTCAGTTTCGAAAGTCCCATCGCAGGTTCCATTTCAGTCGGCTATCGGAGCCTTGAAAGTGCTGGACGGGCTTCGAAAATCCCAATGACTCAATCTCACCCATCAATGCTGTTTCGTTATCGACGCGCAGGGGCTCACCGACATGCACAGCGACCACATCACGTTTTCCAGCGTCACACGGTGGCTGAAGATTAAGCACTTGGTTCTGGTCAACAGCCTGGCCAAGACCCGGAACATGCACACCACTGCGCAACAGATGAATGTCACGCAGCCCGCCATCAGCAAACTGCTGCGAGACCTGGAAGAGCTGTTGGGATTTCCACTGTTCGAGCGACAGACCCGCAATCTGGTGCTGACCGAACTGGGCGTATTCGTCGCCCGCTACGCACGCGTCACCCTGGAAGACACGGAGTCATTCGTGGACCAGGTCAACAAGCTGCGCAAAGGCGGCCATGGCCACTTGAAGATCGGCACCATCTTCGCAGCCACCTCGGTCGTGCTGCCCGAGGCCATCGCCTGCATCAAACGCAAACGTCCGCTGCTGGCCATCGAGGTGATCGAGCAAACCAGCAATCAGTTGCTGGAGATGCTGGAGCAGAAAAAACTCGACCTGATCATCGCGCGCTTCACCCACGACGATTGCCAGTCGTTCGAATTCGTCCCGCTGGGGCCCGAGCCGCTTTGCCTGGTCGCCAACCACGCCCATCCGCTCTGCCAGCTCGACGAAGTACCCTGCGCAGCGCTGAGCGAGTGGCCATGGGTCATGTACCCGTTCAATACCCCCATTCGCAGGCGCATGGAGCGTGCCTTCCGGCTGTTCGACATCGCGTCGCCCACCAATACGGTGGAAACCATTTCGATGCAGACCTTCCTGCAGCTGCTCCAGTCCGGCCCGATGCTGGCCATGCTGCCGGAGTCGATGGTCCAGTCGCACGTGCAGAGCGGACAGTTGCGAGTGCTCAGGACGCCCTTCAGCGTCGAGTCCCAGGATTACGGTGTCATCACCCGAAAGGACGAGCAGGTATCGGAACCGACGCAGAGCTTCATCGATACACTGCTCTGGTTCGCCAGCCAGAGGCGCGCTGCCACCGGCGATGGATGAGCGCGTCGAACCCTGCCATGAGACAAAGTTATCGAGCAATCGAAAGCTCTCATTGGGCAGCCTTTGCGCCGAATCCTATAGTGCCGGCACAAGAATGCGGCGCGCACTGGCGACCGCGCATCACCCCGCAGCCCGTGAGGATGCAATGGACCTGATCATGAAAACCGGCGCCGCCCCCGTGCTGCGCTTGAATGCCCTGGACGATGTGTTGATCGCCAGACGACCCTTGCTGGAAGGCGAAGTACTCGAGCAGGAGGGCATCACCGTTCGGCAATCGATCGTTCCGGGCCACAAGGTTGCCTGCCGCCGTATCGAAGCCGGTCAACCGGTGAAGCGCTATGGGCAGATCATCGGTTTCGCCATCGCCGCCATCGAACCCGGCGATCACGTCCATGTACACAACCTGGCCATGGGTGAGTTCTCGCGTGATTATGCATTCGGTGTCGATGTACGGGCTGCGTCGACGCCGGCCCGGATTCCCACCTTCATGGGCATCGTACGCCGCGACGGACGCGTGGCGACGCGCAACTTCATCGGCATTCTCACGTCGGTGAATCGCTCGGCCACGGTGGCCCGCGCCATCGCCGACCATTTCCGCAGGGACATCAACCCTGCCGCCCTGCAGGCCTATCCGAACGTGGACGGCGTCGTGGCACTGACCCACTCGGCCGGTTGTGCGGTCGATGCCTAGGGCGATGGCCTGAGCCTGCTGCGGCGGACGCTCGCCGGCTACGCGACCCATCCTAACTTCGCAGCCGTCCTGGTCATCGGCCTGGGCTGCGAGACCAACCAGATCGACGCCTTGCTCAGCACTCAAGGCCTCTCGCGCAGTGACACCCTGCGCACATTCAGCATTCAGGATACTGGGGGCACCTCCAAATCGATTGCCAAGGGAATCGCCCAGGTCCAGGCACTGCTGGGCGAAGCCAATCGGGTCCGACGCGAGCCGGTCGGCGTGCAGCACCTCACCGTGGGGCTGCAGTGCGGCGGTTCGGATGGCTACTCGGGCATCACGGCCAATCCCGCGCTGGGCAATGCGGTGGATCGGCTGGTGGCCTGCGGGGGCACCGCGAGTCTTTCCGAAACGCCGGAAATCTACGGCGCCGAGCACCTGCTCACCCGTCGAGCCGTCAGCCGCGAGGTGGGCGAAAAGCTGATCGCGCGAATCCACTGGTGGGAGCATTACTGCGCGCGCATGGGCGCCGAGTTGAACAACAACCCCTCGGCGGGCAACAAGGCAGGCGGCTTGACCACCATTCTTGAGAAGTCGCTGGGCGCGGTGGCGAAGGCCGGCTCGAGCAACCTGACCGATGTCTACGAATACGCGCAAACCGTGACGGCCCATGGCCTGGTGTTCATGGACACCCCTGGCTACGACCCGGTGTCCGCCACAGGGCAAGTGGCCGGCGGGGCCAACCTGATCGCCTTTACCACGGGCCGCGGATCGGCCTATGGATGTGCGCCCGCCCCCTCGATCAAGCTGGCGACCAACAGCGCCCTGTGGGCTCGACAGCGCGAGGACATGGACATCAATTGCGGCGAGATCGCCGAAGACAAACAGACCATCGAAGCCTGCGGCGCGGCGATATTCGACGCGATGCTGCGTATTGCGTCAGGCGAGCGCAGCATGAGCGAGCAACACGGGTACGGGCAGAACGAGTTCGTGCCGTGGCAGATCGATGCCGTGACCTGAGTGTGCAGCAACGCTTTCGACACCGCGCCTATCATCACCGGACATTGGGCAATCATGGCCACACACATCAAAGGCTCCACTCGACTCTACGGATTGGTCGGCCATCGGTTGGCCGCTGCCAAATCCCCACAGCTGCTCAATCCCGTGTTCATGGACCAGGGCGAAGACGCGGTCTGCATTCCGTTTGAGGTAACGCCCGATGGCTTGTCCAACTTCGTGATCGGCGCCAGAGCCTTGAACAACCTGGCAGGCCTGCTGGTCACCATGCCACACAAGCAAAGCATGTTGGCCCTGGTCGACGAGCTTCACCCAACGGCTCGCCAGGTGGGTGCGATCAACGTGGTCCGATGCGAAAGCGATGGACGCTGGGTCGGTGCGGTGTTCGACAGCCTGGGCTGTGTTCTGGGCATGCAACAGGAAGGTCACGAGCCTGCGGGCAAGAGCGTGCTGTTGGTGGGCGCGGGCGGCGCCGGCCGCGCGATTGCCTTCGCTGTCGCAGGCGCGGGCGCCCGGTCACTCACGGTGTGCGATGCCGACGAGCAGCGAGCTCGGAGCCTGGCCGAGTCCGTGGCGGCAGAAACGGGCTGCGCCACACGTGTGGGCCCACCTGATCCGCGCGGTCACCATATCGTGATCAACGCAACCCCTCTGGGCATGGGCGCAGACGACCCCCTGCCCGTCGACCCGGAACGGCTCGAGCCCGACATGCTGGTCGTCGACATCATCAACTCGCCGCACTCGACACCCCTTTGCCGAGCGGCCCGCGACAGAGGCTGCAGTACCCAGGACGGCGGCTATCTGCATCGCGGCCAGGCACTCTTGGTGCTGCGCTTCCTGGGATTCGATCAACAGGCGGGTAGCGAACCTGGAGGCTTGCCTCAAGAGCGTTGCGCTCGGTCAGGCTAACGGCAGCACAGCGGTGAAGCAGGTTGACGCCGTCATGCATCGGCGGTTGGCCCGGCAGCTTCAGCATGCTGCACACACAGTCGATTCTTGCCGCTGCGTTTGGCCCGGTACAGCGCATCGTCCGTGGCCTTGATCCAGTCACGCTCGCTGGCGTATTGGTGAGAGTAAGGCACCAGCCCGATACTGAGCGTCACATCGAGCGGCACGGTTGCGTCGACCCACTCGGAAAATTTTCTGCGGATGTCGTCCAACCGCTGAGTGGCTTCACCCAGGCTCATATCGAACAGCAGCAGACAGAATTCATCGCCGCCATAGCGCCCAGGTGCAGCCGATGCGCCCAGTCCCGAGCGCAGCAGATTGGCCAGGCGGCCGATGATCGCGTCGCCCATCAGATGGCCGTGCTCGTCGTTGATTCGCTTGAAGTTGTCGATGTCTATCAACGCCACCATCGCGATGACCTCACCTCGTCGGCATCGAGGAAAGATCTCCACCAGCTTTTCCATCCACGAAGCGTGGTGCAGCAGGCGGGTCATGCCGTCCAGCTTGCTGATGAGCTTGAAGGCTTTCTTGTGCACCGCCAGTTGCACTGAAACGTCGTAGCTGGCGCGGGCCACGATCAGCGGATAGATGATCAGCATCGGCAGGCAGGCCAGTTGCTGCAGCGCGCTGGTCGCCAACGACAACTCGAAGCCCCTTAAGCCCAAGGCCAGAAGCAGTCCCACCCCCTGCAACCCGACAGTGATCCGCAACAGGCGCCATCCGCCCGCTGCCATCGCGTTCATGGCGACCATGGACAGCAGCAGCACGGATGGCAGCAGGTTCAGCGCCATCAGCCCCGCCCAGCCGCCGGCGAACAGGCCATCCAGCGCGAGGCTGCGCAGCTCGACCGAGAACGGATCTGCGGCTCTGCGTGCGAGGAGGTAGGCAAGGGTCGGCCAGACCATGAGGTTGGTCAGCATTGCGGCCCACGCCCACATCGGCGTGTCGGGGTCGACCCCCAGCACCGTACCGATGAACGTTGCACTCAACAGGCAGCCAATGGAACGGGGCCCGTAGATGCGGCGTGCAAACGTTTCTCCCAACTCACGACGACTGAGTGGCATTCCAAGGCTCTCCGGCGCTGCAATCGAGGTGCCCTATCAGAGCTTGGCAGTGCCGGTGATCCGCCAGGAACTTCAGGTCAGGCGGGATGGCACTTTGGCATCGATTTTATAGCAAGCCGGGCATGCAGTCAGCAGCCATTCGGTAGATACAAACAGGTTGGCGACGAACGCCGGACCGCACCTTCACTGCGCCTTTCCGTAGTCCTCGTCGGTGACCTGCTCCAGCCACTCCACGACATTGCCGTCCAGCGCCTCGGCAATGGCAATGTGGCTCATGCCGGTATCCGGCGTTGCGCCGTGCCAATGCTTGACCTGGGGAGGAATCCAGACCGTGTCGCCGGGACGAATCGATTGCCGAACCTGACCCTCCTGCTGCACGTAGCCGGCGCCTGCGGTCACGATCAGCGTCTGCCCCAGTGGATGGGTGTGCCAGGCAGTCCGCGCACCCGGCTCAAAGGTCACGGTGGCGCCGCCGATGCGCGCGCCGTCGGTGCCTTTGAACGGCGCATCGACGCGTACCTTCCCGGTAAAGTATTCGACGGGTCCGACGGCGGACGGCTGGGAACCTGCGGGCGTGACGGTGATATTCATGGGCTGAGCTCCTTCACTTTCGAAAGCTGACAAGGACAATGAGAGCGCGGCGATCGCGAGTGTTTTCATCAAGCGTCCTTTTGGGGTTCGTGCAAGGGCTTCCAATCTACCGGTTACCTGCCCGTTCGATTAGTCGTCGCAAGCTGCATGCATAAGTGAACGGGGCTCATCAATGCGGCGAGAAGACGCCCATGGGCTGCTCGCCTTTCTCGCGTTAATCGATAAGCGAGGTTGCAGGCTTCGGCCGCAACAGGTGGTTACGTCGTACCACCTTCAGCAACGCCACCCTGGTCACTCGTAATACCAAGAATTTTCCCAAGACAGAACAAGGCGTGCAGGTGCCGTATCACCTGTAGCGTTTTCAGAAAAATAGCGCCGAAGCCCCGCTGTGGCGCCGAGCTGACTCGGGACTGAGGCTCAAGGCAGCGGTACAGACTGACAACTGTTAGGTCATCTATTGACGGTCTATATGTGAAGGGCTATGTTTCACCTACCTAACACACGTTAGGTAAGAACGTTTTCTCTTCAGGACCCGCCCATGACCACCAAACCGCAGCTCTTTACCTCCCCTTCCGCCTTCCCCAATCCGCAACGGCTGCGGTTGTTCATGCATGAGAAGGGCATCGCCGATCAGTTTGACGAGGTTATCTATGACATGGCCCCGGGTGGGCAGCAGCGCGGCTGGCGCCACCTGAACATGAACCCGTGGGGCGAAACGCCGACGCTGCAACTGGCCGATGGCAGCTACCTGGCCGAAACGGCGGCCATCGCGCGTTATCTGGACCAGACTTATCCAGGCCGCAAGATCATGGGCGACAGCGCGCTGGAACAGGGTCTGGACACTATGTGGGACAACCGCATCTGGGTGCACATCCTCTATCGCATCGTCACCGCGTTCCATGTGTTGCACACCGGTCTGGGGTTCAAACTCGAACTGACCAAGAACGAAGCATGGGGCGAGCATTGCCGCAAAGAAGCGCTGGCCCATGCGGCCCTGGTAAACCGTCATCTGGCCGATGGCCGTGAATGGCTACTGGGCGGCGCCGAGCCCACGTTCGCCGATATCACCTTGGCCACTGCCATCGCTTTCTCCAAGTTCCCGGTCAACGCCACCCCGCTCGACGAGCGTTTCGAACACCTGGACGCCTACTGGCAGCGCTGGCAGCAACGCCCGGCCTTCAAGGCGGCCTACGCGGATCGCAGCAGCGGCATCCCGGAGCTGGACTCGCCTGCTGCGTGAGGTGCCGCAAGGGGTATCGATAACCGCGACCGCCAACCCATGGCGGTCGCGGTGTGAGTCATGCCGGTCCCTTTTGTTTTAAGATGACCGGCTTCCCCGAGAACACGTCCGACGCACACAAGGCACGACAATGAGCATCAACGCCCGCGAGGCCATACTTCTGGCTGCCCGCAACATTGCCCAGTCACAGGGCTACAACGGCCTGAATTACCGCGATTTGGCCAGCGCCGTGGGCATCAAGCCGGCCAGCATCTATTACCACTTCCCCAGCAAGGCCGACCTGGGCATTGCCGTGGCTCGACGGTACTGGGAAGACGGAGCGGCGGCACTTGAAGTCATCTGCGAGCAAACCCCGAACCCTCTGCAGGCACTGCAACGCTTCCCGGAGATCTTTCGGCGCTCGCTCGAGGCGGATAACCGGCTGTGCCTGGGCAGCTTCGTAGGGGCCGAAACCGATAATCTTCCCCCTGCCATGGCCGAGGAGATCCAGGCGTTTGCCCAGGTCAACATTGCCTGGCTGAGCCGTCAGCTAGTCGCTGCACAGGTATGCGAAGCATGCGACAGCGACGCGCGGGCACGGGCCATTTTTTCGGCCGTGGCCGGTGCACAACTCATCGCCCGAAGCCGGGCGGACATCTCGTTGTACGACACGCTGATCGAATCCTATCGAGCCTATGGGCCGTTGCCGGCGTGACGCCGCTATCGACTCAACTCCACGCTGCGGAAATAAAAGTGGTTACTCATCGGCTTTGCCAACTATTTACTAAACGTTGATTGAGCTTTGCGATGAGCGGTCGATACCCCTTGAAGAGGGATACATCCAATCCGAGGGTAACAACGTGTTCAATTCAGCGCTGAAACGTAAGTTGCAATCCCAGGACGCTGAAATCATCAAACACCAAGGATTGGTGAATGCTCTGGACCGCTCGATGGCAATCGTCGAGTTGGGTCTGGATGGCAAAGTCATTCGTGCCAACGATAACTTCTTGAGGATCATGGGCTATCGCGCCGAGCAGATTCTCGGCGTGGCGCATTCGGATCTTTGTCCGACCGCGTTGGTTCGCAGCTCGGCGTATAACGAGTTCTGGGGCCGTCTTCGAGCCGGAGAGTTCGTGTCCGGCACTTTCCAGCGGGTCGGTGCCGACGGGCGAAAAGTGTGGCTGGAAGCCAGTTACAGCCCGGTGCTGGATGAGCAGGGAAAAGTCTGCAAGGTCGTCAAGTTCGCACTGGATGTCACGCAAAAGGTGCTGCAGGATGCCGAGGCCAACAGCAAGCTCAACGCGCTGGATCGGGCAATGGCGGTCATCGAGTTCGACCTCAAAGGTAATATTCTTCAGGCCAATCAGAACTTCCTGAACACCATGGGCTATGCCCAGGCTGACCTGAAAGGAAAACATCACCGAATGTTCTGCGAACCGGATCTGGTCGCCAGTAGCGAATACAGCGAGTTCTGGAAGCGGCTCAATTCCGGTGAGTTTTTCAGCGGGCAGTTCAAGCGCATCGGCAAGCACGGAAGGACGCTGTGGCTTGAAGCGACCTACAACCCCGTCTTCGATGCGGATGGCACGCTGACCAAAATCGTCAAGTTCGCCAGCGACATCACCGAGCGTGTGGAGAAGTTCGAGGAAGACTCGCGCAGCGCGTCACGCGCCTACCATATCTCGGCCGAAACCGAGAAAGTCGCCGAGCAGGGCGCAGAAGTCATTCAGCAAACAGCGGTGGAAATGCGCCTGATTGCCGACCATATCGAGTCCTCTGCGCGCCTCGTGGGCCAACTGGGTGATCGCTCGGAGCAGATCACCGCGATCGTCAACACCATCCGCAGCATCGCTGATCAGACCAACCTGCTGGCCCTCAACGCGGCCATCGAAGCGGCGCGCGCTGGCGACCAGGGTCGCGGCTTTGCCGTGGTGGCCGACGAAGTCAGGCAACTGGCGGGGCGCACCAGTCGGTCGACCAGCGAGATCGCCGAGATGATCGGCAAGATTCTGGCCGAGACCCGGGATGCGGTGACCAGCATCAACTCCACCCACGAAGGCGCGCAACGCGGTGTCTTGCTGGCGGAACAGGCCGGCCTGGTCATTCTGCAGATCCGCACCGGTACCAGTGATGCCGTGGAGGCGGTCAGCATGTTCGCGTCCAAACTGGATGAATCGGAGGTGATTCCAAAGACGGCAGTTGGCTGGATGGGCTGATTCACATAAACACATTCGAATGTGTTAATGTATGGCCACTTTCAGTAGCCCTACGGAATCACCATGACCGACGCCAGCTTGTTCACCCCTCTCCCACTCGGTGGCCTGACGCTCAAGAACCGCATTGCCCTCCCTCCTCTGACGCGGTCCCGGAGCAGCCAGCCGGGCGACGTCCCCAATGCCTTGATGAGCACCTATTACCGGCAGCGCGCCAGTGCAGGGTTCATGATCACCGAAGGCACGCAGATAGAACCACGCGGCCAGGGTTATGCCTGGACGCCTGGCATCTACAGCCAGGAGCAGATTGCCGGCTGGCAACAGGTGACCCGCGCCGTTCATGAAGAAGGCGGTGTGATCTTCTGCCAGCTCTGGCACGTCGGGCGCGTGTCCCATAACAGCCTGCAACCTGACAACCAGCCACCCGTCGCGCCCTCCGCCATTACAGCAACGGCGGTGAAAGTGTTCATCGAGACCGGTCCTGAAACGGGCGAGCTGGCAGACCCCAGCCTGCCTCGCGCACTGTCCACGGCAGAGGTCAAAGCGCTGGTGGAGTTGTACCGCGTGGCCGCCGTGAACGCGAAGGAAGCAGGCTTCGACGGCGTCGAACTGCATTCGGCCAACGGTTACCTGCTCAATCAGTTCCTGTCCGAACACACCAACCAGCGCACCGACGAATACGGCGGCTCTCTGGAAAACCGTCTGCGTTTTCTGCGTGAAGTGACCGAAGCGGTGATCTCCGTGTTCGGCCGCGAGCGTGTCGGCGTGCGTTTCGCGCCGCTTTTCGAAACCACCGAGGAGGCCCGTGTCTACCTGGGCCTGGTGGAAAGCGATCCTCATGCCACCTACGTTCAGGCGGCGGCCATGTTGAATTCGCTGGGGATCGGTTACCTGTCCATTGCCGAAGCCGACTGGGACAACGCTCCGGAGTTGCCTGTGAGCTTCCGCCAGGCACTGCGCGAGACCTTCGACAATCCGATCATGTATTCCGGCTGCTACACCCGGGAGAAAGCCGAACGGGTGCTCGCTGACGGTCATGGCGATCTGTTCGGATTCGGGCGCACGTTCATCGCCAACCCGGATTTGCCGAAGCGCTTCGCGCACGGCGCACCCCTTAATCCGGTCGACCACGCAACGCTTTATGGCGGTGGAGAACGGGGTTACATCGACTATCCGCTCATGACCCCTTAAAATAAATGCTTCCGGGCGGGTTCACCCTCGCCCATCCACAGGGTCAGGCATCCACATGACGGCGTTGAACGAGGCATTGAAAGTTCTATCCAGCCCTACGCGGCGAGCCGTCCTGACCTGGCTCAAGGATCCTCATCGATCGTTCGCAGGCTACAGCCAGCTGTACGATTTCAGTGTGCACGGCGTCTGTGCCAGCCTGATTCAGGACAAGGCCGGGCTGTCGCAGCCGGCCACCTCCATCTGCCTCAAAGCCTTGCTCGACCAAGGTTTCGTCGAAGCCATCAAAGTGGGCAAATGGACCTACTACAAACGCAACGAGGAGCAGATCACGGCGGCGATGGCCGGGTTGCTGACCGATCTGGAAGTCGACATCGCGGATCGATAGCGCACGCTCCGTCATGCCGAGTTCTGGTCCTGCGCTTCGCGCCCTCTTTTGAAATCCATGATCTGGGGCAGGTTGTCCTCGATCCAATCCACCACCGTTTCCAGCTTCGTAGCGGCCTGAGTGCCCAGCGGCGTCAGGCTGTACTCGACGTACGGTGGTACCACCGGCAGCGCCAGACGCTGCACCAGTCCGTCGCCTTCGAGCCGTTGCAGCGTCTGCGCGAGCATCTTCTCGCTGACGCCGCCGATCTTGCGCCGCAGCTCGCTGAAGCGATGGGTGCCTCCCAGCAGCACCACCAGCACCAGCACGCCCCAGCGACTGGTCATGTGCTGGAGGATCTCCCGCGAAGGACAGTCCGCCTGCAACACTTCGCCGCGACGCAGCTTCTCGGCAAACCGGTGCGAATCGCTTTCAGCATGAGACATGGCACTTACCTTTTCGTACGTACTTACTTTTCGTAAGCTTGTATTCTAGCATCGGATTTTCTTCAACGAGAATCGAGGTGCTTTCATGATCGCCATTACCGGTGCAACGGGCCAACTGGGCCGCTTGGTCATCGATGCATTGCTGAAAAATCAGAAACCCGCAGCCCTGATCGCGTTGGTGCGTGACCCGGCCAAGGCGCGTGACCTGGCCGCCAAAGGCATCGACGTGCGGGCAGCGGACTACAACGAACCCGAAACCTTGCACAGCGCGCTGACAGGCGTGGAGCGTCTGTTGCTGATCTCATCCAGTGAAGTCGGGCAACGCCGTGCACAGCACCGCGCCGTCATCGAAGCCGCCCGGTCCGCAGGCGTGAAATTGCTGGCCTACACCAGCCTGCTGCATGCCGACACATCGGCGCTCGGCCTGGCGTCGGAGCATCGTGACACCGAACAGGCACTGGCCGAGTCTGGCCTGCCCCACGTCATCCTGCGCAATGGTTGGTACAACGAGAATTACACTGCCGGCATTGCACCGGCTGTCGAACACGGCGCGATTCTGGGCAGCGCGAGGGATGGTCGAATTTCCTCGGCAGCCCGTGCCGACTACGCCGAGGCCGCAGCGGCGGTGCTGACCCGCGACGACCAGGCCGGCAAGGTCTACGAACTGGCCGGCGACGACAGCTACACCCTGGCCGAGCTGGCTGCCGAAGTGGCGCAACAGTCAGGTAAGGCCGTCGTCTACAACGACCTGCCGCAAGCGCAGTACCAAGAGGCGCTGGTCAGTGTCGGCCTGCCTGTCGAATTAGCGGCGATGCTGGCCGACTCGGACGCCGGCGCAGCCAAAGGTGACCTGTACGACAACAGCCGGCAGTTGAGCCAACTGCTGGGTCACCCGACGACACCGATTGCCCAGTCGGTCAGCGCCGCCCTGAAACACTGATCAACGCTTCAGGGATCGGCAGGGGCAAGGGCGAGCCTGAGGCAGCGCCCCTGCCCGCCTACCTTCAGTGACCGCTGACCACTTGCGCGGAAACCCGACCTCCCCCAGCAAATCCATGCACTCGCGCCTGGTAGGCAATGCCCAGGCCGATGAGCGTCAAGGCCAGCAACACCCAGGGAAACGTACCCACGCCCCAATGGCCCAGCAAGACGCCCCCGAGTAACCCACCACCTGCGATCGCGCTGTTCCAGACCACGACATTCATCGACAGGGCCACATCGGCGCCCCGGCCCGCGGAGTCGGCCAGTGCCGTCTGCAACAGGGTGGCGGCGCCGCCAAACGTCAGCCCCCAGATCGCCACGCCCAGATAAATCGCGATCGCCGAGGTCATGAACAGGCCGAGGAATACCGCAACGGCGGCAAAGCTGGCCAGACTGAACAGGACCGCTGTGCGCAGATGACGATCGACCAGACGCCCCGTCACCCAGATCCCCGCCAGCGCGGCGATGCCGAAGGCCAGCAGGACCAGATCGACATCGTTGGCCAGTCCCGCCTTGGCTACGAAAGGTGCGATGTAGGTGTAGAGGATGTTGTGCGCCAGCATCCAGGTGAACACCACGCCCAGCACCGGCCGCACCCCGGGGGTGAAAAAGACCTCGTGCAACGCCAGCCGCTGGGTCGAGGACTGCCCTGGATAGTCAGGCACCTTGACCAGCACCCAGCCGATCAGCACTAGCGTCAAGACGGACATCAACGCAAACGCCATGCGCCAGCCCATGAAACCGCCCAGCCAGGTACCCAGGGGCACGCCCAGCGACAGGGCAATCGGCGTGCCTATCATCGCCACGGCCAGCGCCCGGCCCTGCAATTGCGGCACGACCATGCGTCGCGCATACCCGGCAATCAAGCTCCAGGCCAGACCCGCCGACACACCCGCAAAGAACCTGGCGACCAAGGTCAGTACGTAATGGGACGACCAGGCCGTGATGGAATTGAACAGCAGAAATCCTGCGATCGTCAGCAGCAGGACGGTTCTGCGCCGCCAACTCTGCGTCGCGATGGTCAACGGGATGGCCGCCAGCAACGATCCCAAGGCATAGACGGTCACCATCTGACCGGCCAACGAGGGCGAAATGCCCAGGCCGCTGCCGATCTGCGGGAGCAGACCAGCGGGCAGCGTCTCGGTGACGATGCAGATGAAACCGGTCATCGCCAGTGCCAGTAAAGCGCCGAGCGGGAGTGTGTCGCGTTGTGTTTCATCCGTGGTCATCCGGTGTGCTCCTATGGATTTATATATCGATCGGTATAAATCTAAAGAAGCTGCTCGTCGTGGTCAACCATTTATGTATCGTTTAGTATCTATGTGCCACCGAAGGAGATACGACATGGCTCAGATGGGACGCCCTCGTACGTTCGACCGCGATGAGGCAATCACTCAGGCGATGCACCTGTTCTGGGAGCATGGCTACGACGCCACCTCGCTCAGCCAGCTCAAGGCCAGCATTGGCGGGGGTATCACCGCGCCCAGTTTCTACGCCGCCTTCGGCTCCAAGCAGGCGCTGTTCCATGAGGTTGTCGAGCGCTATCTCGGCACCCACGGCCGCGTCACGGAAAGTCTGTTCGATCCCGCCCTGCCTCCCAGGACGGCCATCGAACTGACCCTGCGCCGCTCGGCCAGCATGCAGTCCGAGGCCGGTCACCCAACCGGATGTCTGGTCGCGCTGGGTCTGATGAGCGCCTGTTCGGCCGAGAGCAAAATCATCTCCAATCCGTTGGTGAACGCGAGAAATGCCAATCGGGCCGGCCTGCGCACCTGCGTCGAGCGCGGAATCAACACCGGTGAACTCCCGAAAACCGTGATCCCTGAAGTGCTTGCCACCGCGTTCGACAGCTTTCTGCTGGGTTTGTCGACCCTGGCTCGCGACGGTGTGACGGCGGCCACCCTAGACGCAGCCGTCGATCAAATGATGGGACTGTGGGACAGCCTGAGCACAGGTCACACTGCCTGATCGCTGTTCGGGTCAGCCTCGGATAGCGGTGCGATGAACGTCAGCCTCTGTGATTTTCTCTCCACGCCATTACTGAGCGCCATTCACTGCTTCATCCCGCCCATCGACGTTATCGTCACTCGCCTGATGCCTTAACCTTGAAGGGTGTAGGGGATCTGCTTCAGCAGCTGCTGGATTCACCTGCCTCAATCCGACGTGTCCTTTGCGTGGGTCATTGTTGTTCGTGCCGACGGGCATTGCTGAAGGAGAGAGTGATTTGGATCATCTGCAGCCCAAAGACGGCCTCAGGCTGTCTCGCCGACAGGTATTGGTGGGAACGGCAGGCTCGGCCGTGTCGATGGCCCTCTCGGCTGCGCCCGTGAACGCCGTCGAGCCGGGCAAGACGGCCCCGCACGCACCGGCTAGCTCTTCTGTGACCTTCACGTTGAACGGTCGCCGGCAGACCCTTGAGGTGGACAACCGAACCACGTTGCTGGATGTGTTGCGCGAGCGCCTGAAACTCACCGGGACCAAGAAAGGCTGCGACCATGGCCAATGCGGCGCCTGCACCGTGTTGGTGGAGGGACGCCGGATCAATGCATGCCTGAGCCTGGCGGTCATGCATGAAGGCGACAGCATCACCACCATCGAAGGCCTGGGCACGCCGGAGCGTCTGCACCCGATGCAGGCCGCCTTCATCAAGCATGACGGCTATCAATGCGGCTACTGCACGCCTGGACAGATCTGCTCGGCGGTGGCGGTGCTGGCCGAATTGAAGGCCGGCATTCCCAGTCACGTCACCCAGGACCTGATCGCGCCGGTGGTGCAGACCCCAGCCGAACTGCGTGAACGCATGAGCGGCAACATCTGCCGCTGCGGCGCCTACTCCAACATCATCGATGCCATTGCCGAGGTTGCCACGGGGGAAACCGCATGAGGTCATTTACCTACGAACGTGCGACGTCGCCCGAGCACGCCGTCGCGGCAGCAGCGGCCAACCCCGCAGCGCGCTTCATTGCCGGGGGCACCAATCTGCTGGATTTGATGAAGCTGGAGATCGAAACCCCACAGCACCTGATCGACGTCAACGGCCTGGCCTTCGATACCCTCGAGGCCACGCGCGAGGGTGGTTTGCGCATCGGCGCGCTGGTGCGCAACACCGACCTGGCTGCCGCGCCCGAAGTCAGGCGCGACTATGCCGTGCTGTCCAGGGCCCTGGTGTCGGGCGCATCCGGGCAGCTGCGGAACAAGGCGACCACGGCGGGCAATCTGCTGCAGCGAACGCGCTGCTCTTACTTCTACGACACCAACCAGCCCTGCAACAAACGCCGTCCCGGTACCGGTTGCTCAGCGCTGGGCGGCATGAGCCGTCAGCAGGCCGTGATCGGTGTCAGCGATGCCTGCATCGCCAGCCATCCCAGCGACATGGCGGTGGCCATGCAGGCACTGGATGCCGCTGTCGAAACCCTGAACGCCAGCGGCCAGACCCGCACGTTTCCGCTCGCGCAGCTCTACAAGGCGCCCGGCGATACGCCTCACCTGGAGTACACCTTGACCCCGGGCGAATTGATCACGGCGGTCATCCTGCCCAAACCGGCAGGCGGCAGACACATCTACTACAAGGTCCGTGACCGCGCCTCGTACGCCTTTGCCCTGGTCTCGGTGGCGGCAGTGGTGCAGCCGGATCGAACGGGACGGATCGTGCTCGGAGGCGTCGCCTACAAGCCGTGGCACGACGTCGCCGCAGACGCTTTGCTGCCTCAAGGCGCGGCCGCAGTGAGCGCCCGCCTGCTCGGCGACGCCCGCCCCACGGCGCAAAACGCATTCAAGGTGAAACTCGCCGAGCGCACGCTGGGTCTGGCACTGGCTCAAGCGTCGTCGTAACGCCGCCCATTGCATGTCGCGCTAGCCGACCGGCGAACCGAACAGGAAGATTGCCCATGAAATTCGATACGCCCGCGACGACCAATCCGATCGATCAGCTCAATGTCATCGGCCAGCCCAAAGACCGCATCGATGGCAAGCTCAAGACCACCGGCACTGCCACCTACGCCTATGAGCAGAATGCGGCGGTCACCCATCCTGCCTATGGTTATGTGGTCGGGGCGGCGATCAGCAAGGGGCGCATCTCGTCGATCGACTCGGAGCAAGCCAGGCTGGCATCGGGCGTGATCACTATCGTCACTCATGAAAATGCCGGCAAGCTGGACAAGGGCGAGTTCTATGTCAGCCGGGCGCTGGGCGGCCCCCAGGTGGATCACTATCACCAGGCCGTGGCCATCGTGGTGGCCGAAACCTTCGAACAGGCTCGCGCGGCGTCTGCACTGCTGCGCATCTATTACGTTCGGGAGGCTGGACAGTTCGACCTGAAAGCCCAGAAAGACGCGGCGCAAACGCCGCCGCCCGCCGCCTTCGGTCCCCCCGCGCAAACCGACGTCGGCGATTTCGACGGCGCGTTCCAACGCGCGGCGGTGCAACTCGACGAAACCTACAGCACCCCGGATCAAGCTCACGCCATGATGGAACCCCATGCCACCATCGCTCAATGGCAAGGCGATCAGCTGACCCTCTGGACCTCGATCCAGCAGATGAACTGGGGCGTTCGCGACTTGGCCAAGACACTCGGCATCGCCAAGGAGCAGGTCCATTTGATCTCGCCCTACATCGGCGGCGGTTTCGGCGGCAAAGGTACGATCCTGTGCGACGCGGTGCTGGCGTCGCTCGCGGCCAGAGAGGCGCGGCGCCCGGTCAAGGTCGCCCTGCCCCGGCCGCTGATGTTCAACAATCTGACCCACCGCCCGGCCACCCTGCAGCGTATACGCCTCGGTACGGACAGCAATGGCAGCATCACTGCCATAGGTCACGAGAGCTGGTCGGGCAATCTACGCGGAGGCCGTACCGAACCGGCGACGGCGGCGACCCGCTCGCTGTACGCAGGTGCGAATCGTCTGACGCGCCTGAAACTGGCCGTCCTGGATCTGGCCGAGGGCAACGCCATGCGCGCGCCCGGTGAGGCGCCGGGCATGATGGCGCTGGAAATCGCCATGGATGAAATGGCCGCCAAGCTGAACATGGACCCTGTCCGGTTTCGGGTCATGAACGATACGCAGGTCGATCCCGAACAACCCACCCGACCCTTTTCCAAGCGTCAATTGATCGAGTGCCTGACCCTCGGCGCCGAGCGCTTCGGATGGAGCAGACGGCGCCCGGCGCCGGCTCAGGTCCTGGACGACGGCTGGTTCATCGGCATGGGGGTGGCCTCAGCCATCCGGGGCGCGCCGACGAGTAAATCCGCCGCTCGCGTACGAGTCGACCGGCAAGGCCGGGTCACCGTGGAAACCGACATGACGGACATCGGCACCGGCACGTACACCATCATTGCCCAGACCGCCGCTGAAATGATGGGCGTGGATATCGATCACGTCGAGGTCCGTCTCGGTGACTCGCGATTCCCCGAGTCTGCCGGGTCAGGCGGCCAATGGGGGGCGGCCTCCTCCACCGCGGGTGTCTATGCCGCCTGTGTGAAGCTGCGCGAAGCCGTTGCGCAGAAACTCGGCCTGGACCCGGTGACGGCCGAGTTCGTCGACGGCCAGGTGCGCGACGCCGACGCCAGCTTTGCGCTGGCCAGCGCTGCGGCGCACGGCGATATCGAGGCTGAGGATCTGATGGAATATGGCGATCTGGCCAAACGCTTCTCCCAGCAGACGTTCGGTGCGCACTTCGTCGAGGTCGGGGTGAATGCAGCCACCGGCGAGATTCGCATCCGCCGCCAACTGGCGGTGTGCGCCGCCGGCCGTATCTTGAATCCGAAAACGGCACGAAGCCAGATCATCGGCGGCATGACCATGGGCGCCGGCGCCGCCTTGATGGAGGACATGGTGGTGGATCGCCGCCTGGGTTTCTTCGTGAATCACGACCTGGCGGGTTACGAGGTCCCCGTGCACGCCGACATTCCCCATCAGGAGGTCATCTTTCTCGATGAAGTCGACCCGTACGCAACGCCGTTGAAAGCCAAGGGGGTGGGTGAGCTGGGCATCTCCGGTGCGGCCGCCGCCATTGCCAATGCCATCTACAACGCCACTGGGGTGCGGGTTCGGGATTATCCGATCACCCTGGACAAGCTCATCGATCAGTTACCCGCTTCTGTATGATTGCCCTTTCAAGTGCTCCGCTAGCGAGTGATCCATGCAACTGAGTCGTGCGAACCTGGCTGACATCATCTATTTCCTGGCCATTGCCAAGCACCAGAGCTTCAGCCGCGCGAGCGTTGAGGTCGGCATCAGCGCTTCGGCGCTCAGCCATGCCATGAAAGGCCTGGAGGCACGCCTGGGCGTTCGCCTGCTCAATCGCACCACCCGCAGCGTGACCCTTACCGCTGCCGGGGAAGAGCTGCAGGGGCTGGTCAGCCACCCACTGACCGACATCAGCAACGCCCTGGAGACCCTCAACCGGTTGCGCGACGAGCCCGCGGGTCGCATTCGTTTGAACGTCCTCAGCGATGGCGCGAAATTACTGCTTGGCCCTGTCCTGCCGGTGTTCGTGGAGCGCTATCCCGACATCGAAGTGGACCTGACCGTTACCAACCGGATGATCGATGTGATTGGCGAGGGCCACGACGCAGGTATTCGTTTCGGCGGCACGGTGCCCAGCGACATGATCGCGCAGCGACTGTCCCCGGACGTGCGCTGGAGCGTGGTGGGCACACCCGGCTATCTTGAGCGTTTCGGTGTGCCCACCCATCCCGAGCAGTTGAAAGAGCATCGGTGCCTGAAGATCCGCCTCGGCAATGCGCGATTGTATGACTGGGAGTTCGTCAAGGACGGCCAGAAACTCGAGGTGCAGGTACCCGGCGCGATCACCATCGACGAAACCCGCGTCGGCGTTGCATTGGTGACCCGCGGAGCCGGTCTGATGTACGTACCTGAACGTGTCATCGCCCGGTACATCGAGGACGGTACCGTGCAGGAGGTCCTGAAGGACTGGGCCCACACCGATCCCGGCTTCCACATCTACTACTCGAGCTTTCGACAGGTGCCCGTCGGCCTCCGGCTGCTGATCGATCTGATCCGGGAGCTGGAGCCCATGGGACCGCTGCCTTGACGCCAGGATCGTCGGGTGACCGGGCGGAATACGATCTGATTGCGCGCTAAATATATCGACGCTAACTTAGGCTCATTTGCAGTTCAGGATGATTCCATGAGCGTCGACGACAGCCGTCCCATTGCACCCGTCGCAGAGCGCAGCCACCTGTTGCTGGCCAACCAGCTGTGCTTTTCCCTGCACTCCACGTCGCTGATGATGACCAAGGTGTACAAACCGCTGCTTCAGGCCCTCCACCTGACCTATCCTCAGTACCTGGCCATGCTGGTGCTATGGGAGGAGGACGGGCTGACCGTGTCGGACCTCAGCGCCAGGCTGCTCACCGATCCGGGCTCGATGACGCCCCTGCTTAAACGGCTTGAAGCCGAAGGCTTGATCATGCGCACCCGCAGCAGGGACGATGAACGGGTCGTCCGGCTTGTGCTGACCGACGCCGGCAAGGCGCTTCGCCAGAAAGCCGAGAACATCCCGGCCTGCATTCTGGCGGCGTGCGGCATCGCGCAGCAGAAACTGGAAGCCCTGCAAGGGGAGCTTCTGACACTTCGCAGCCAGCTTCAGACGAGCCTGACTCCGCCAGATCAGTAAAAAATCCAGGCGAATCAGAGCGTTGTCGACGCGCATGAAAAACTTCGAAATATTATCTTGCGAACTAAGCATTAGCGCGATAAATTAATTCTAGCTGCCCAGCCCGCACAGGTAAAGCTGGCGGCACCTCAATCCTGTCCTGAAGAGATAAATCCATGAACGTTCTCTATACCGCAACCGCAACTGCCACCGGTGGCCGTGATGGCCGTGCTGTCTCCAGTGACAAGATCCTCGACGTGGCACTGGCAACGCCGAAAGAACTGGGCGGTGCCGGCGGTGCAGCGACCAACCCGGAGCAGCTGTTCGCGGCTGGCTACTCGGCCTGCTTCATCGGCGCCCTGAAATTCGTCGCCGGCCAGACCAAGCGCAGCGTGCCGGCCGACACCTCGATCACGGCCAAAGTGGGCATCGGCCAGATCCCCGGCGGTTTCGGTCTGGACATCGATCTGCACATCCACCTGCCAGGTCTGGAACAGGCCGACGCCGAAGCGCTGGTCGAAGCGGCCCACCAGGTCTGCCCGTACTCCAATGCTACCCGCGGCAACGTCGACGTTCGTCTGCACGTCACTGTCTGATGCACCCCTGCGATCGCTCTGATCGCAATGGCTGGCCCCGCAGTTCGCCTGAACTGTGGGGCCTCCTTACACGCTACTGATGTGATATCGACGACAAGCAAACTTCGCTGTCCTGCCTCCTGCTTGCTGGCCTAGAATGCCGCAATGCCCATCTCCACTGTCTCCCTCGTATTATTCGCCGCCCTGTTGCATGCCGGTTGGAACGCCCTGCTGCGCGGTGGCGCGGATCGGCTGTGGTCGATGACCGTCATGTGCCTGGCCGTGGCCGCGACCTGCATCGTGCTGGCCTTGTTCATGCCTGTCCCCGCCCAGGCAAGCTGGCCCTATGCCGTGCTCTCGGGCGTGCTGCACGTGGGCTACAACCTGTTTCTGGTGCGCAGCTACCGGATGGGCGACCTCGGGCAGACCTATCCGGTTGCCCGCGGCTCGTCGCCGATCCTGATCGCGCTGGGTGCAGCGATATTCGCCGGCGAGCACATCCAGGCCAGTGCCTTGGCCGGCATCTGCCTGGTCTCGGGAGGGATCATTCTGCTGGCCTTCAGCAAGGGCAAACTGGCCGTTCCCAGCTTGCCGTACGCCCTGGGCACCGGCGCGTTCATCGCGGCCTACAGCGTCACCGACGGCATCGGTGCGCGCCTGTCCGGCGCCCCCATGGCCTATACCGTGTGGATGTGTGTGCTGTGGGGGGTGCTGATGCCGATGGTGTATATCGGTCGGCGCGGAGCGCGCAGCCTGTTTGCCTATCGTCCCGGAATGGCGACGGCTGCCGCCGGTGGCCTGGTGTCGCTGCTGGCCTACGGCATCGTCATCCAGGCGATGACCGATGCGCCCATGGGCATGGTCTCGGCGCTGCGCGAGACCAGCGTGCTGTTCGCAGCCTTGATCGGCTGGTTCTTCCTGGGCGAAAGCCTGACCGTGCGCAAGGTGCTGGCGTGTACGATCATCGCCGCAGGCACCATCATCATCGGTTGACCGCCCAGGCTTGGTATCACCCGCTCGCCGCTCCTTGGAACGGCAACAGTTCCACCACCCACTCGATGAACACCCGAAGTTTCAAGCTGATGTGTCGATTGGGCGGATAGGCGATGTACATCGGCATGGACTCCAGTTGCCAGTCCTGGAACAACGCAACGAGCTCGCCGCGCGCCACGGGTGCGCTGGCCATGTACTCCGGCAGCCACAAGACACCCATGCCGGCCAGCCCGGCAGCCAGATAGGCATTGCCGTCGTCGACCGAAAGCACCGCTTGGCCGCGTACGGTCACGCGCTCGCCGTCACGCTGCAGGGTGTAGGCCAGCGCCCTGCCCGTCCGCGCCCAGAGAAAGCCGATCACGCGGTGATCGGACGCTTCCAGATCGCCGGGATGCTGGGGCGTGCCGAGTCGGCGCAAATAGCCGGGCGCTGCATAGACCCCCAGTTGCAGGTCGCCCAGGCGGCGCGCCATCAGCGATTGATCGGTCAGTTCACCACCGCGCACGACACAGTCCACGTTCTCGCCGATGATGTCGACCATACGGTCGCTGACGCCCATGTCGATCTGGATATCCGGGTAGCGGCGATGAAACTCGGGCAGGGCCGGCATCAGCACATGGCTGGCGAAGGGACTGGGCACGTCGACCCGCAGCCTGCCACGCGGCACGGTGGCGGCACTGGACAGACCGGTCTCGGCGTCGTCCAGATCGGCCAGCAGACGCACCACCCTGTCGTAGTAGGCGGCGCCGTCGGCGGTGACGTTGACCCGGCGCGTGGTGCGGTTGAGCAGCTTCACCCGCAGACGCGCTTCGAGCTGCTGCACCAGCTGGGTCACCGTGGTCTTGCTCATGTGCAGGGTGTGCGCCGCCTGGGTGAAACTGCCCGTCTCCACCACTCGCGCGAAGGCCTGCATGGCATCGAAACGGTCCATCGGTACCTCGTTGTCAGGAGCCATTGTTTGGGAAACGCAAACAGTCCTGGTCAGACTTGCTCGTTTATCCCGCCGGGGCAAGCCTCTACTGTTTCCCTTCGATAGATAACGGGTCGCCCGGCCCGCTTACGGAGGCAATCCCATGACTCAACGTGACGTCGTTTTTCCAATCGGCCGCCAGGCCCTTTATGAACGCAACCGCTATTCACCCGCCGTTCGCAGCAATGGCCTGCTGTTCGTGTCCGGCCAGGTCGGCAGCCGCGAGGACGGCTCACCCGAGCCGGACCTGCGAGACCAGGTACGCCTGGCCTTCCAGAACCTCAACGCCGTGCTGCACGCGGCGCAGTGCACCTTCGACGATGTGGTGGACGTGACGGTGTTCATCGTCGACCCGCAGTCCCGGTTCGAAACCATCTGGGAAGTGGTGCCTGAATACTGGGGCCAGGCGCCTTTCCCGAACATCACCTGCGTGGGGGTGACGTGGTTGTATGGCTTCGATTTCGAGATCAAGGTGATAGCGAAGCTGCCTGAGGTTTGAAGGGTCCAAGGCGACAAGCGTGCGTTGTATCGGCGTCATGGCGGATAACGATGGAAACCAAGACTCAAGACGTTCAGAAGAGTCCAACGTCATGCCTATGAGGTATGCATGTCATCGGGTCTGGATGAAGTTTGCGCGAGATAGTTTCGAATGTATTCGAGTACCTGATTCGCACCCGAGTGAGAGTCGATCATATCGATCGGGCGTTGATCGCCCAGATAGGGGTTCACTTGCTCCATCCATTTGAATACGGCTGCCTTGCTTCCGCGTACAGGGGCAGCCAACTCCAGAATCGCTTTGAGCAACTTAGGTTGGGCATACCAGGATTCAGGCTTTATGGTCGCCTTTCTCCCCGGAATGACACGGGGTAATTGGCAAGTTGCCAGCTCTTGAGGATTGGTATGCTCCCGTTTCCAGTGGGCAAGCTTCACCAGATCGGTATTGGGAGGGCGGCGCTGGTCGATGGTTGGTACGACTACACCGATCAGCACGGTGGTATGGGCTCTGATCATTTGCAGCGCTGGAGCGATATCGGTGTCGTTGGTGACGATGACGGCGTGGTCAATCTGGCCAGTAATGGCGTCATGATAGGCTTGCAGAGCGAGGTTCACGTCACTTTGCTTTTCTTCGACTTTCCAGGCCTGTACCTCCCGGCACTCGCGTGGAGCACGGTTCGGGCAATCAGGATCGACGACCTTCACCTTCATCTTGTTGACCGCGTAGTAACCTTCGACCAACTCGACACGCGTTTCATATAGCTTTCTCAACGCAGTGTGATAACGCGCTTGCGACGAAACGGAATCGGCCGCGCGAGCGACTGACTCGACGATTTTCGCGGTAAAGAACTTTATCGAAGGGGATTCAAGCAGGATCGATTGTCTGATCCGGCCCTCTTCATCCTTCACCAGTGCTGACGGGAGGATATGTCTTTCAAAGAGAGGCAGCAGATCCAGCCACTTGTAAGGGGTGCCCCTCAGACATCCGTAGTAAAAGTTGTATCCATCAATGTAAATGCGAGTGCGCAGAGGCTCCGGCTGGGGCGGTAGCTGCATTTGCCATACTCCAGAAACGAAAAAACCGGCTCGCGCCGGCTTTTTCCTCCTCCAACCAGATGGCCAAACCACGCCAGTCACGAGGATTAGTTGTTGGAAGCGATTATCGGCCAGTACCGAATGTGATGCAAGCCAATCGAGCAAACCGTTCCCCTATCACCCGCGCCGGATGGATGAATCCGAAACATCGGTACAACCCTCTTTGGACCTACTCCCCCGCCCGCGCCGCAGCCATCTGGTCGTTGAAGTTCGTGAAGAGCTGTCCATAGCCGCCATTGGCTTCGGCGAAACGCAACGGCTTGACCCGCTCGACGAGAATTTCCTCGGCATCCGGCGAGCGTTCGAAAATCGCCATGACTTCGTCGATGAACTCCGCCAGCGGCATCGCGTGGGGGTCGTTGGCTTGGCGCTGGCCCATCAGTTCGGTCTGGACGTACGGCGGCACCAGTTCGTGGACCTTCACGGCGGTGTCCTTGAGTTGGTAGCGCAGCGACTGACTGTAGGAATGGACCGCCGCCTTGGTTGCGCAGTAGCTTGGGGTCAGGGCCAACGGAACGAACGCCAGCCCGGAGGAAACGGTCACGATAGCCGCGTGGGGTCGAGTGAGAAAGTGCGGCAGCAGCAGGCCATCCAGGTGAATGGGGCCCAACAGGTTGGTAGCGACCGTGGCTTCAAGTTCGGTAGCGCCTGCCTGCAATGACTCGCCGCGCATGATGCCGGCCGAGTGAATGACCGTGTTGAGGCCCGGGTGGCGTTCGATCAGTTGTTCGACGACTCGTTGCCGGTCCTGCGCATCGCTGGTGTCGAGTACGGTGTAGTGCAAGCCCGGATTGGCCGCGACTACCTGTTTGAGCAGCGCTTCTCGGCGTCCTGCGATGATTACCTCGTTGCCTCGGGCCAGAAAGGCTTCGGCCAAAGCGCGACCGATGCCGCTGCCGCCACCGGTGATCAGGATCGTGTTGCCCGTGGTTTGCATGGGAGTCTCCAGTGAGATGGGGAAGTCATTGCGCTTGAGTCTGGTCTACCATAGGACGCGCGGGAGCAAGGCGCCAGCTGCCCCGCATCTCCGTTCATTCGTTTGCCTTGCGAGCCACTCATGCAGATCGTCCTCATCGTCAACGGCCAAAGGTTGCAACCTCCTCATCAGACGGAGCATGCAGTGCCATGGTGGAGCTTCACCAAGACGGTGCTGGCGGCCACGGCGCTGGCTCTGGTGCGTGACGGACGGCTGCGTCTGGACGACCCGCTCGCCGGCGCCCGCTACACCTTGCGCCAACTGCTGCGGCACGAGGCAGGGCTCGCAGACTACGGCGAGCTCGCCGACTACCACGCCGCCGTCGCGCGTCACGAGACTGCGTGGCCAGCGCAGGAAATGCTCGAACGATTGCAGGCCGAGCGTCTGCGGTACACCCCTGGCGAAGGCTGGCGCTATTCGAACGTCGGCTACTGGCAGGTGGCCCGGCTGATAGAGCGCACCAGCGACCTGTCGCTGGCCGACGCCGTCCGCACGCGCGTGCTGCAGCCGCTGAACATCGCTGACACGGTACGTTTCGCGACGTCCAGGGTAGAGCTCGGGCAATCCTGCGCCAGCCTTGCCCGCTATGATCCGGGCTGGGTGTATCACGGCTTGCTGATCGGCCCGCTGTCGCAGGCGGCGCTGCTGGTCGATGGTCTGCTGGGGGGTGATCTGCTGCCCGCCGGGTTGCTCCAGACCATGCAGGACACCACGACACTGGGCGGGCCGATACCCGGTCGACCGTGGCTGGCGCCAGGCTATGCGCTGGGGCTGATGCGTGGGCCCGTGGCTGGGGGCCTGGTATTGGCGGGACACACCGGATGCGGGCCCGGCAGCGTCCTCGCGGTGTACAGGGACGTCATGGACAATCGATCGGTGAGCTGTGCTGCTTTTGCCGAGGCCGCAGGCGAAGGTGAGGTCGAGGCCGCCGTGGTCGAGCAGATACGCCAGCATGTCTCAGGGTGATGCACCACGGCAGTCTCTTCACGGTCATCAAGCGCTCCGGCGAGAGGGTGAACCCTGGTCACCAGTCCGCAGATACCGTCATCGATGCAGCCGCGCCGCTCAGTCGAGTCCCGGCGGCAGCGGATGAAGGTCCCGATTGCGCCCCGCCTTCGCCACCTGCCCCGGCATCTCATGCCCCAACAGTGCCGGCAAGGTGCGGGACAGCTCGAGCAGACGGGGCAGATCGATGCCAGTGGGAATGCCCATTTCCTCGCACAGGTTCACCAAGTCCTCAGTGCAGATGTTGCCCGACGCGCCGGGTGCGAACGGGCATCCGCCCAAGCCACCCAGCGATGCATCGAAGCGCCGGGCACCGGCTTCATAGGCTGCCAGCACGTTGCTCAGCCCCAGCCCGCGGGTGTTGTGAAAGTGCAGCGTCAGCGCATCGGCGGGCAGTTGTTCCAACACCCGCCGGACCAGTCCATATACTTGGCGCGGATTGGCCATGCCGGTGGTGTCGGCCAAGGTTACGCCTTGCAGGCCCAACTGCTGGTAGGCATCGACCAGGCCCATCACAACCTTTTCATCGATGCGCCCTTCGAACGGACAGCCGAAGGTCGTGGCAACGGTGCCGTTAAGGCTGACCGACGTGCCGCGAGCCAGCTCGATCACCTCGGCGAAGCCCGCCAGGGACTGCTCCCGACTCATGCGCATGTTGGCGAGGTTATGGCTCTGGCTGGCCGACAACACCAGGTTGAGCTCGTCGGCCTTGGCTGCGAGGGCACGCTGCGCACCCTTGAGGTTCGGGATCAATGCCACGTAGGTGACGCCCGGCTGGCGTACGATGCCGCCAAACACCTGCTCACCATCGCGCAAGGCTGGCACGGCCTTGGGCGAAACGAAGGAGCCAGCCTCTATACGGCTGAAGCCGGCGAGCGAGAGCTGGTCGATCAAGGCGATCTTGTCTTCGGTGGCGACCCACATCGGTTCGATCTGCAGGCCGTCACGCGGCGCCACCTCCTGAACGATGAGACGTTGCGAGTAATCGCTGATCATTGCACGATGCCCTCATCCTTCAGGCGCTGGATCGCGCGCTCGCTCAAACCCAGCTCGGTCAGTACGGCCTGGGTGTGTTGGCCCAGGCTCGGCCCTTGCCAGTTGATCACCCCGGGAGTTTCGGACAGTTTGGGCACCACGCCGGGCATTTTCGTTTCCACCCCACCGGGCAGTTGCGCGTCGAGAATCATGCCCCGTGCCTGATAGTGCGGGTCGGCGACGATGTCGGCGACCGAGTAGATGCGCCCGGCAGGCACCTCTGCCGCTTCCAGCACGCGCAGCACTTCATCGATGGGACGCTGAGTGCTCCACGCGCTGATGGCACCATCGAGCAGATCGCTCTGCGCGGCGCGGCCGTCGTTGTGGGCAAACGCAGGGTCGTCGCCCAGATCGCCTCGACCGATGGCGGTCATCAGGCGCTTGAAAATAGGATCGCTGTTGCCCGCAATCACGACATACCCGCCATCGGCGGTCGGGTAGGTGTTGGACGGCGCGATACCGGGCAACGCGCCACCGCTGCGCTCGCGCACGTGGCCGAGCATGGCGTATTCCGGTACCAGGCTTTCCATGACATTGAAGACGCTTTCGGCCAGCGACACATCGACCACCTGGCCGTCACCCTGGCCGGTCTTGACCCGCAGCAACGACATCAGCGCGCCCATCACCGCATGCATGGACGCCAGCGAGTCGCCCAGGCTGACACCCACTCGCGCCGGCGGTGAGTCCGGATTCCCTGTGGTGTAGCGAATACCGCCCATGGCCTCGCCGATCGCGCCGAAACCCGGCCGATCACGATACGGGCCGGACTGGCCATAGCCGGAAATACGCACCAGGGTCAGCTTGGGATTGAGCGCATGCAGCACGTCCCAGCCCAGGCCCAACTTTTCCAGAGCGCCGGGGCGCAGGTTCTCGATCAGCACATCGGCGCTTTCGGCCAGTTGCTTGACGATCTCGATACCCTCGGCGGACTTGAGGTTCAGTGCCAGGGATTTCTTGTTGCGCGATTGCAGGTACCACCACAACGAGGTGCCTTCGTGGAGTTTACGCCACTTGCGAAGGGGATCACCCTGCCCCAGGGTTTCGATCTTGATCACCTCGGCACCGAACTCGCCGAGCAGACGCGCAGCGAACGGTGCAGCGATGAGGGTTCCGATTTCGATGACGCGGATTCCGCTCAGAGCAGTCATGGGGGCAGCCTCGATATGCCTTGGAATTTGCACCAAGACTAGAGGCATACCCCCGGCAATTACCAGCCGCGGGTCAACGATCGGTGAACATCCGTCACCATTCAGCCCTGATTGACACCCTCGGGCACCAGTTGATCCTCACCCAGGAAACCGCCGCTCTGGTGCTGCCACAACCGGGCATAGATGCCGTTTTTGGCCAGCAATTCGGCGTGGGTGCCCTGCTCTAGAATCCGCCCTTGATCCATGACGATAAGGCGATCCATGGCAGCGATGGTCGACAGGCGATGCGCGATGGCGATCACGGTCTTGCCCTGCATCATGTGATCCAGGCTTTCCTGGATCGCCACTTCGACTTCCGAATCCAGCGCGCTGGTGGCCTCGTCGAGCAACAGGATCGGCGCATTCTTGAGCATCACCCGCGCGATCGCCACGCGCTGGCGCTGGCCGCCGGACAGCTTGATGCCGCGCTCGCCCACCAGGGTGTCGTAGCCACTGTGGCCCTGACGGTCGCTCAATTGGCTGATGAATTCGTCAGCCTGAGCGCTCGCCGCGGCGCTGCGTACTTGCTCGTCGGTCGCATCGGGACGGCCATAGGCGATGTTGTCGCGAATGGAACGGTGCAGCAGCGAGGTGTCCTGGGTGACCATGCCAATGGCGCTGCGCAGGCTGTCCTGGGTCACGTGGGCGATGTTCTGCCCATCGATGCGGATCTCGCCGCTGTCGACATCGTAGAAGCGCAGCAGCAGGTTGATCAGCGTCGACTTGCCCGCCCCCGAACGCCCCACCAGGCCGATCTTCTCGCCCGCGCGGATGTTCAGGCTCAGGCCGTCGAGCACCTGACGTTCACCGTTGTAGTTGAAACTGACGTTGTCGAATGTCACTGCACCGCCTGTGGTGCTGAGTTCGCCGGCATTGACCGCGTCCTGCACCTTGGCGCCCCGGGTCAGGGTGCCCATGCCATCCTGCAGGGTGCCGATGTTTTCGAACAGCGAAGTCATCTGCCACATGATCCAGTGCGACATGCCGTTGATGCGCAAGGCCATGGCCGTGATCGCCGCCACGGCGCCGGTGCCGATCTCGCCCAGGTGCCAGAGCCACAGGGCATAGCCACCGGCCGCCATGAGCAGACCGACCACCAGCGCCTGATTGACGATCTCGAACTGGCTGACCAGACGCATCTGGCGAAAGCCGGTGTTCTTGAAGTCTTCCATGGCCGCGCGGGCGAAATGCGCCTCGCGGTTGGAATGGGAGAACAGCTTGACGGTGGCGATGTTGGTGTAGGCATCGGAGATGCGTCCGGTCATCGACGAACGCGCATGAGCCTGCTCCTGGCCGACCTTGCCCAGGCGTGGCACGAAGTACCACATCGCCAGGCCGAACAGAATGAGCCAGGCCACGAACGGCAGCATGAGCTTGGGCGCGAAGCCGCCGGCCAGCGCGATGATGGCGATGAAATACACGCCGATGCCGGGCAGGATCTCGATCAGGGTGAACAGCACGTCGCGCACGGCCAATGCCGTCTGCATCACCTTGGTGGTAACCCGTCCGGAAAACTCGTCGGAGAAGAACGACAGGCTTTGCCGCAGCATCAACCGGTGAAAGTCCCAGCGCAGCCTGAGCGGCAGGTTGATCGCCAGAATCTGGTGCTGAACCATGGTACGTAGCGCGACCAAGGCGATGCTGCCGATCATGACCAGCCCCATGCCCCACAGCACACGGCTTTCCTGGGCGGCAGCCTCGCCGCCCTGCTGCCAGGTGGTGAGCAGGTCGACGACCTGGCCCAGGAAGGAAAACAGCCAGGCTTCATAGATCGACACGGCGGCGCTGAGGACGGCGAAGGCGATGATGTAGCCCCGCGCACCGCGGGTGCAGGCCCATAGAAAGCGCGCCAGACCGGTTGGCGGTGGTGGCACTTCGTCAGGTGGAAAAGGGTCGAGCCTGCGTTCGAATGCGCGAAGCATGGGGGTCTCCATTGGAATCAAGTGGCGCAGATTCTGCCACTTAATGACCGCCAGGTGGGTCGCAATGGATGGCTTTGCCAACAATGGCCTGGTTCTGGATCCACGTGACCAGCTCTTCGGCGGGCATCGGCATGGCGATGAAGTACCCCTGCCCCTCGTCGCAACCCCAGCTTTTCACCGCGTCGAAATTGGTCTGGTTTTCGATACCTTCGGCCACGACCTTGTAGCCCAGGCGCTGGGCCAGGTCGATGAGCGTGATGACCAGGCGCCGGTCCCGTTCCTCGTTCTGGATGTCCTTGATCAGTGAACGGTCCAGCTTCACCGAGGTGGCCGGCAATTCGCGCAGGTAGGTCCAGTTGCTGTAACCGGTGCCGAAGTCATCGATGGAAATCTCGACGCCCAGTGCCCGCAGGCGCGTCAGCTGGTTGCGGCATTCGGCGGGATTTTTGATCAGCGCGCCCTCGGTGAACTCGATCTCCAGCGTCGTGGCCTCGACACCATGGCGTATGAGCGCCTGGATCAGCCGGTCGGTGAAGGCCGGCCCCTCGAGGTCACAGGGGCTGACGTTGATCGCCACCTTGAAGTCGTACCCGGCATCTCGCCACTGCCGCGTCTGCTGGATGGCCGCCTCGACCACCCAGACGCTCAACAGACGGATCAGATCGGTCTTTTCCGCGAGCGGCACGAACTCATCCGGCCCGATCGAGCCCAGGGTCGGATGGGTCCAGCGCAGCAACGCCTCGACCGCACAGCAGCGTCCACTGGCGAAATCGATGCGCGGCTGGAACACCAGCCCCAGTTGCTCGGACTCTTCCAGGGCATAGGACAGCGAACTGAGCAACACGAAGGCACGCTGCTGGGCGATGTCCAGCTCGGCCTGGTACCTGGCCCAGCCGATGCCCCGGTCGCGTGCGTAATCGGCAGCGCTGACCACGAGGCGGACCCAGTCGCGGTCGTCAAGGGTATGGCGGTCGAGTTCCAGCGCGCCCATGCCGATCTGGGCGCGAATGGGAATGCCATCGTGCTCGACCGGCAGGGCGAATGCCGTGGAAAACTTTTCGTACAAGGTCGACAGGCACTCGTCCCGCGGCTTGATGAACGCGAAGCGCGTGAGGCCGATTCGATAGAGCACGCACTCAGGCCCGATCAGGCTGGCCACCCGGCGGCTGATTTCACTGACCAGGTGCTGGGAAAACGAATAGCCCAGTGCCTTGACGATATCGTTGACGAAGCCGGGCGAGAGGAAATCCACCGCGATCAGCAGCGGCTCTTCGCGCTGACTGAGGTGGCGGTGAATGTCTTCTTCCAGGCGGATGCGGTTCATCAGGCGCGTGGGCCGGTCAATGAACGATGCGGCACGCAAGTCGTGCAGCCGCAGCACCACCAACTGGGACAGATGATGCAGGCTTGCTAGCTGAGCCGCCGACATCGGCGGGCGCGGTTTCTGGTCGATGACGCACAGGCTGCCCAGGGCGAGACCGTCGTGGGTCAGCAACGGAACGCCGGCGTAATAACGGATGCCTGGTGCGCCTGTGACCAGTTCGTTGTATCGAAAGCGTGGATCGAGGTGGGTGTCCGGAATTTCGAAGAAGTCATCGACCAGAATGGTGTGGCCGCAGAACGACACGTCTCGCGATGTGGAAGTCGCACTGATGCCGATCTTGGCCCGGAACCATTGCTGCTGCTCTTCGAGAATGGAGATGATCGCGATAGGTGCGTCGAACACCTCCACGGCCAGGGCAACGATCCGGTCCAGCACCTCATCATTGACCGCATCGCGGTAGCACAGGTCGGCAACACGCCGAATGCGCTCACGCTCGTTGTCTGGCAAAGGTGGAGCGAAATGGGTCATCACTGTGGTCGTTGCCCGATGGTCAGTCGCAAGGGGAATCACTCGAAACGAGGCTGCATAGGATGTATCGGCAGCCTTTCCCCAAACTGTATACGGCTTTGCGCAAAGCGTTCCACTGCCCTTTGTCCGCCTAGACCGCGCCGAAGAAGGCCACCTTCTGCGATAACCGATCCGCCAGGCGCGCCAGCTCGGTGCTGGCGGTGGCGACCTGTTGCGAGCCGGTGGCCGACTGCACCGTCGAGCCGTGGATCCGTGTGATGTTCTGCGAGACATCGTCGGCCACCGCGCTCTGTTGCACCGAAGCACTGGCGATCTGCGCGTTCATCAGGTTGATCGCGCCCACCTGCTCGCTGATCTTGGCCAGGGCGTCCTGGGCACTGCGGGTCTGGGTGACGGTCTGCCCGACCAGTTCACAGCTGCTGCGCATGGTCTGCGCCGCCGCTTCGGTACCCGACTGCAGGGTGCTGATCATCTCGCGGATTTCTTCGGTGGACTGCTGAGTGCGGTTGGCCAGTGAACGCACTTCGTCGGCGACCACCGCGAAGCCACGACCATGCTCGCCGGCGCGAGCGGCTTCGATCGCGGCATTGAGGGCCAGCAGGTTGGTCTGCGCGGCAATCGAATTGATCACATCGATGACCGACTCGATCTTCTCGCTGTGCCGCGAGACCTGGTCAACGGTCTCTGTAGTCTGTTCCAAGGTCACCGCCAGTTGCTCGATGGCTTGGGTGGTGCTGGCTACCAACCGGTTGCCGCTCTCCACTTCGACATCCGCCAGCCGCGATGCATCCGCAGCCTGTGCGGCGTAACCAGACACTTCACTCACGGTCGCCGCCATCTGCGTGATGGCCGTGGCCACCTGCTCTGCTTCGCGGGTCTGCAGGCGGATGTGAGCGTCGTTGGACGTCGAGGTGGCGGACAGCTGTGCAGAGGAGTGATTGACCTCCCGCGCGGCAGTGCGCACCTGCTCGATGGTTTCGGCCAAGTGGCCCAGCGCGGTCTTCAACACGCCCATGACGCTGCCGGGGTGTTGGGTGACGATGGTCTGGTTGAGGTTGCCCGCGGCCAGTTGCTCGATGGCCAGCGCCACCTCGGCCGGCTCGGCGCCCAGTGTCGACTTGACGAAGCGAATGATCACGATCGACAGCACGATGCTCAGCAACAGCGCGATGCCGGTCGCCACCAGCATCAGCGTGCTGAACTGACTGGCTGTGGCCTGCACTGCGCCTAGCTTGGACTTGATCGAGGCCTCCTCGTAATCGATCAGCGCATTGATGCGTTTGAGCCATTCGCTGTAGTCGGCCGAGGTCTGGCGCAGCAGCAAGGCCTGCGCGCCCTGGATATCACCGGAGCGTCGCAGGTCGATCAGGGTACGGCTGGAGTCAAGGGTCTGGCGCTCGATGCTCTTGATCGCACCCAACAACTCGCGCTCTTGGGGCGTCACGGAGGCCTTGTCGTAGAGCTGATCCATCGGCGCGGCCGAGTCGATGTAAGCCTTTTCCAAGGTGGCCACTTCCGCCAGGTGTTTTTCCAGGTCACGGTCGTTGTCCACCAGCACCGCATCACGGATCGCGATGGCCCGGTTGTGCACACTGCCGCGGAAATTGATGGCGTAGCGCTGGATCTTGGCGGCATTTTCGCTGACGTCACTCAATGTCGAGTCGATGAAGGCGACCCGTTGAATGCCGATGGCAGTGATCATGATCAACAAGGCAAGGATGGCTGCGAAGCTCAGGGCTATGCGCGTGGCCAGGGACAAGGGTCTTTTCATGGGAGGCTCGGCAGTAGTCCCGGCGAGGACTGAATAGGTGCGCGATGCTGAACTGCGATCACGCCGACGTGGCGGACTTTACGGCGCCACCGATCCAGAAACCAATTGCAATTTCACTGAAAAATAATAGCAAAATGCTATCAAACTTATGAAGCCTGCAACTGTATCACGCACTTGACAGGTAAAACGATCGCTTTACACTCGATTCATGGACAAACGAACTGAAATTCTCGCCGGCGCCGCCCGTACCTTTGAAACTCAGGGACTGCGCGGTGTTGGCATCGATCAGGTCCTTGCGCCCTCAGGTGCTTCGACGCGTACCCTCTACAAACACTTCGGCTCACGCGACGGTCTGGTGATGGCCGTGCTCGAAGACCGCCATCAGCAATTCATGGCCAAACTGGCCAGCGAGCGTGCAGACGGCGGGGCGATCGCATCCCTGTTCGATACGCTGGCGCATTGGGTGAACGCGCGCGGTGCCAGCGGCTGCATGCTGCTGCGCGCGCGCAGCGAATACGCCCAGGCCAACGAGGCCATCGTCGCGTTGGTACGCGAACAGAAAGCCCAGTTCCATGCCGAGATCGCAGCCCGCGTAGACATCGATCTTGGCCGTGAAGACGTCGCGCTGGCCTTGCAGGTCTGGCTGCTGTTCGAGGGGGCCACGGCCGCCGCCACGGTAGCAGGCACGGCAGTGATCGAGGCGGCCAAACAGGCGGCGCTAACCCTGATGGCGTGTGCCAAAGCCGCTCGGTCATGAAGCGCGGCCTCAATCTGGTCGCGGCCGCTTTCGCCCTCACCGCGCTTTCATATGGACTGGCGCGCTTCGCCTATGGCCTGTTGCTGCCGCAGATCCGCGCGGAGCTGGCGCTGGACGCGACCGCCGCTGGCTGGATCGGCAGCGGTGCCTTTGCCGCTTACTGCGTCGGCATCGTCCTGACGTTCGTCTGTAATGCTCGCTTCACGCCCCGTGCCCTCGCCGCCTTTGCTGGCCTGACCGCCACGGCTGGCATGGCTTGCATCGTGGTCGCCACGTCAGGATGGACGTTGGGCGCAGGCGTTGCATTGGCGGGGCTGAGCACCGGCTTGACGTCTCCACCGCTGGCGAGCGCGGTCGCCGTGCACTTCGTCGATGAAGGCCGGGCCAAGGCAAACGCCACGATCAATGCCGGTACGGCCGTCGGCATCGTCTTCTCGGGCGCTGCAGCGGTCATGACGGTGAGTGCATGGCGTGAGCTGTATGCCCTGTTCGCCCTGATCGGCGCCGCAGTCACGCTGTGGCTGTGGTTCGCCCTGCCGAAGGCGCGGAGCAGCGAAACCACTGCGGGCTTCTCGCTGCAGATCCTGCGCCGCCCAGGGCTGGCAGTGCTCTGTGCCAGCGCCTTCGCCATGGGCCTGTCGAGCACCGCCATCTGGACGTTCGGCGCCGACATTCTGCGCGGCACCTTTGGCCTGAGCGACACCGGCATCGCCTGGGCCTGGATCGTACTGGGGACTGCCGGTGTCAGCGGCGCGGCCACCGGTGTATTAATCGAGCGTTTCGGCACGGCACGGGTCCACGTCTTTTCGCTGCTGGGTATCGTTGCGGCGATCCTGACCCTGGCGGCAAGCGGATACAGCCTCGCCTTCGGCTTCGTGGCAATGGGCGTATTCGGTGCTGCCTATATCGTGTCGTCCGGCACCTACCTGATCCAGGGCATCGCCCTGCTCCCGGATCGACCGGACCTGGGCCTGGGATTCCCGTTCCTGTGCCTGGCGCTGGGACAGGCAACCGGCGCTCCGCTGTTCGGTGCAACTCTGGATGCCGTGGGGGTCACAGGGGCCCTTTTCGCCTTCGCCCTACCGGCCGTGGTGGCGATCTTTCTGAGGCCTCGAGTCGGCTAGAAAAATCTTCACCCGGTCGCACCGCTGCATCAGGAACTTACGCCCGTTTCGCCCACTCAGTTCTGTACCTGCCTGCCCTCATCCGAGACCACTGCCTTGGCCACATCTGCCACTTCGCGGCGTAACGCGCTGTCTCTCGACGGCCTGAATTTCTTCCTGGCCGATGTCCGTGACGGGCTCGGGCCGTATCTCGCGATCTACCTGCTGGCTGTGCACAAATGGGATCCCGGCAGCATCGGCCTGGTCATGACCCTGGCGGGGCTGGCGGCGCTGTTGACCCAGACCCCGGCGGGCGCGCTGATCGACCGGACCCGACGCAAGCGCGCGGTGGTCGTTGTCGCCGCCCTGCTGGTCACTGCCAGCTGCGTGGTTCTGCCGTTCATCACCTCGTTCGGCCTGGTCGCTGCCACCCAGGCACTGGGCGCCATCGCAGGCTCGGTGTTCGCACCGGCCATCGCCGCCATTTCCTTGGGCATCACCGGCCCGAAGGCGTTCACCCGCCGTACAGGGCGCAATGAAACCTTCAACCATGCCGGCAACGCTTTCGCGGCTTTGCTGGCGGGCGGTTTTGCCTACCTGTTCGGACCGGTCGCGGTGTTCTATCTCATGGCCGCCATGGCGCTGGCCAGCGTGGTGGCGGTGAGCTGCGTGAAAGCGGACGCCATCGATCACGACGTTGCGCGCGGGCTGGAAGCGCATCACCAGGACGGGCACGACCAGCCCTCAGGTTTCAAAGTGCTGCTCGGCAACCGCGCGCTGCTGGTATTCGCGGTCAGCTGTGCGCTGTTCCACCTGGCCAATGCGGCCATGCTGCCGCTGGTCAGTCAGAAGCTGTCACAGATCGACCTGAGCATGGCCACGCCGCTGACCTCGGCCTGCATCGTCGCCGCGCAACTGGTGATGGTCCCTGCGGCCCTGCTGGTGGGTGCGCGGGCCGATCAATGGGGCCGCAAGCCATTGCTGCTGGCAGGTTTCCTGATTCTGCCGATTCGCGGCGTGCTCTATACGTTTTCCAATGACCCTTACTGGCTGGTCGGCGTGCAACTGCTCGACGGCATCGGTGCCGGCCTGTTCGGCGCACTGTTTCCACTGGTCGTCAAAGACCTCACCCACGGCACCGGGCGCTTCAATGTCAGCCTGGGCGCGCTGACCACCGCATTCGGCCTGGGTGCCGCACTGAGTAACGGTCTGGCCGGTTTCGTCGTGCAGGAAGCCGGTTACAGTGCAGCCTTCCTCACCCTGGCTGGTGTCGCCGGCGCGGCCTTCCTCCTGCTGCTCACCGCCATGCCTGAAACCCTGCGCCGCGACACCGAAGAGGAAGCCGTACCTTGCCCCACGCCAGTCTGATCATCTGGGGCGTCAGCCTCTTCGCCACCTTGGGCATCATCACCCGACCCCTGCAGATTCCCGAATACGTCTGGGCACTGGCAGCTGCGATCGGGTTGGTCGCAGGTGGTCTGATCGCCTGGTCGGCGGCTCTGGCCGCAGTGCTCAAAGGTGCCGATGTCTACCTGTTTCTGGTGGGCATGATGCTGCTCGCCGAACTGGCCCGACGCGAAGGGCTATTCGACTGGCTGGCGACCGTTGCCGCCCGCCAGGCCCGTGGCAGCGCACAGCGACTGTTCGATCTGGTGTTTGCGGTGGGCACGCTGGTGACCATCTTTCTGTCCAACGACGCCACGGCCGTGGTGCTGACACCGGCGGTGTATGCAGCCACACGGGCAGCCAAGGTCAACCCGCTACCGTATCTGTTCGTTTGTGCGTTCATCGCCAATGCCGCCAGCTTCGTGCTGCCGATTTCCAACCCAGCCAATCTGGTGATATTCGGCGAGCACATGCCGCCGTTGCTGGAGTGGCTGGCCATGTTCAGCCTGCCGTCGCTGGCGGCCATCGGCATGACCTACCTGGTGCTGCGCCTGACTCAGCGACGGCATTTGCAGCAGCGTCTGGAACTGATCGAAGAACTGCCCCACCTGAGTATGGGCGCACGACTCACCGCCGCCGGGCTGGGCGTCACGGCCGTGGTGCTGCTGACCGTATCGGCGCTGGACGAAGCCTTGGGCTTGCCGACCTTCCTGGCGGCCTTCGCCACACTTGCGCTGGTGCACCTGTACAAGCGCAGCAATCCCTGGCCGGTCTGCAAGGGCGTGGCCTGGGGCGTGCTGCCATTGGTGGCCGGGCTGTTCGTGCTGGTGGAAGGCATCGGTCAGACCGGGGTGACCGCACACCTCGCCAGTTGGCTGGAGCAGGCGGCGAAGCAGGCGCCGGAACAGGCTCATTGGTGGGCTGGAATACTGGTCGCCATAGCCTGCAATATCGGCAACAACCTGCCGGTCGGCCTGCTCAGCGGATCCATCAACGAGCTGGGCCATCTGCCGCCCAATGTCACCGGGGCGCTGGTGGTCGGCGTGGACCTGGGCCCCAACCTATCGGTCACCGGCTCCCTGGCGACCTTGCTGTGGTTGATCGCGGTACGCCGCGAAGGGGTGCAGATCAGCGCCTGGACCTTTCTCAAGCTGGGCGCCGTGGTCATGCCCCCGGCCCTGATCGCCGCGTTGTGGCTGCTGTGAGAATTATCCGGAAGGCGTCCTTCAGAACTTCACGCTGGCCGTGAGCCGCGCCGTGCGCAGCGCACCCTCTTCCACCTGCAGGGTGCTGCTGCCGGTAGTGGCCGGGTAGTACTCCTTGTTGAACAGGTTGTCGATGTTCAACTGCAGACGCGTCTCGTAGCCCTGAGTCGGCAGATCCCACCGTACGAAGGCGTCTGCCAAGGTGTAGCTGTCCATCCAGAAGCTATTGGCGTTGTCACCCGGCCGCTCGCCCACGTAACGCGCACCAGCGCCTACATGCCACTGACCGGTCTGCGCCGGCAAGGCCAGATGGTGGGTCAGGTACAGGCTGGCCGTGTGCATCGGTGCATTGGGCAGACGATTGCCCTCCTGCTCGGGTGCTTCGGCGTTCTTCAGCACTTCGGTATGGCTGTAAGCGTAGGTGCCGATCATGCTCCAGTTCTGCGCGATCTCGCCGGTCACATCCAGCTCGATACCCCGTGAGCGGGCTTTACCGACGGCTTCGTCGAGGCTGTCGCCATTGCTCTGCAGCACGCTGTTGACCAGGTTCTTCTTCTCGATGTCATAGACCGCCAGGTTCACGTTCAGCGCCGCGGTCGGGGTGTACTTGATCCCCGCCTCATAGCTGCGACCCTCGGTCGGCTTGAAGCTGTTGCCCGCGTCGTCGGCATCGTTGGGCACGAAGGAACGGCTGTAGTTGGCATACAGCGCCACCGTTTCGCTGGGCTGGTAGACGATCCCGCCGAACGGAATGAATTCATCGCCATTGGAGTCCGCACCGGGTGCGTACGAGCGGCCCAGACCCTGGTCGCTGTACTGGTCCCAATGCGCCTGACGGCCACCGAACACCAGGATCCAACGGTCGTTCAAGTGCCAGTTGTCCTTGAAGTACAGCGAGGTGGTGACCAGGTTGTTCTCGGCATTGCTCTGCGCCGCACTGACCGTGGTCGGTTCGGCCAGACGGCCATAAACGGGGTTGCGGATGTCGATGTTGCCGGCGGCGGTGTTGGCGTTGCGGTAGGTCTTGCCGCGGTATTTGTCCAGCGACTCGTTGTCCACGCCCACCACGATTTCGTGGCGCTGGCCGAACAGCTGCTGATCGCCGATCAGATCCAGCGCGGTATAGCGGCTTTCATAGTCGTAATGGCCGCCGTTGGCGATGCGTCGCAGCGTGTTGCCGTTGAGGGTATTGGGCTGGGCGATGGCGAGGCTGTAACGGTCCTCGGTCCAGCCGTAGGTCAGGCGGCTGCGCCAGGCATCGCTCAATTGGTACTCGAACTTGGCGGTGGTGCTCTGGCTGATGCCGACTGTCTTGGCCCAGCGCTCGTCGAGGCGGTCACGGTAGCTGATGTCGGCCGGCCGCCCGCCGACGAACACGGTGCCGCGATCGAAGGGACTGGCATAGTCGTTGTAGGTGTAGGCCAGCGAGGCGCTGGCGCGCTCGCCGACCCAGGTAATCGACGGCGCGATCAGCGTATGTTCGTCGGTTCCGTAATTGCGCCAGTAATCCTCATGACTGCGCTCGGCCACCAGTCGGTAGGCCAGATCGGTATCGCCCAGCGGGCCGGTGGTGTCCACCGACAGCGAACCGCCGCCCTCGCTGAAACCCGAGGCGCTGAGGGTCGTGCTGCGGGTGAACTGGGGCTGCTTGCTGACGACGTTGATGACCCCGCCCGGTTCCAGTGCGCCATACATCAGCGACGCCGGCCCCTTGAGCACCTCGACATGGTCAGTGGTCGCGCCCAGATTGCGGCCGATGGCCGAGCGAATACCGTCGCGCAGGATTGAGTTGTCATCGTTGCTGCCGAAGCCGCGCTTGATCAGCGCATCCTTGGTGCCGCCCAGGGTGTTGGTCTGGGTGACGCCGCTAACGAAGCGCATGGCGTCGTTGAGATCCTTGACCTGGTAGTCGTCCAGCGTCCTGGCGGTGACCGCATTGACGGTTTGCGCTTCGTCGCGATTCTGCGTGGCGCTCTTGCTCGCCGTTTCCCCACGGGCCTGGGTGTAGCTGTCGGCGCCGTCAGCTTCGCCGGTGGCCTGGATGACACTGGAAGGCAACTCTGTGGCTGCAATGGCCAGGCCAGGCAGGACTGAGCACAACAGCACCCACGAAGGGGCCCGATTCAACGACTTGACCACGCATGTAACTCCGTACTGGATGAAAGACGCGAATGCGTCCCATCTGTATTGTACGGGTTACCGTGATCATTTGCCGAGCCCGTTGAACCATTTCGAACATTTTACAGACGGAAGCGGCTCACCAGATCGTTGAACGAGGTGGCCAGGCGCGACAGATCCTGGGTCGATGCGCTGGTCTGATGGGCACCAGCCGCGGTCTGCGTGGACAGGTCCTGAATGTTGATCAGGTTCCGGTCCACTTCACGGGCCACATGGGCCTGCTCTTCGCAGGCGCTGGCGATCACCAGGTTGCGGTCATTGATCTGCGCGATCCCGGTGGCGATGGATTGCAACGCCTCGCCGGTGGCCTTGGCCAGCACCTGGGTATCGCCCACCAGCCCCTGACTCTTGCCCATGGCGGCCACGGCCTGATCCGCACGCGAACGTACCGCCCCGATCATGCTTTCGATCTCGCCCGTCGAAGACTGGGTCCGTGCCGCCAAGGCCCGGACTTCGTCGGCAACCACGGCAAAACCGCGTCCCTGCTCGCCGGCACGGGCCGCTTCGATGGCCGCGTTGAGGGCCAACAGGTTGGTCTGCTCGGCGATCCCGCGGATCACATCGAGCACCTTGCCGATATCGCGCACCTGAACCGCTAGGTCTTCGACGATGGTGGTCGACGACTGGATCTCGACCGTGGCGTTGTTCACCGCATCCACGGCGTTGCGCGCCTGCGCCAGGCCGTCGGTGGCCTGGCTGCTGGCGGTCTTCGAAGCTTCGGAGGTGGAAATGGCATTGCGCGCGACTTCTTCCACCGCCGAAGTCATCTCGGTAACGGCCGTGGCGGCCTGCTGAATCTCGTCGTTCTGGCGCAGCAGCCCGCGACTGCCGTCTTCGGTGACCGCATTCAGTTCTTCCGCAGCCGAAGCGAGCTGGTTCGAAGCGTCGGCGATCTGGTGAATGGTCGCCTTGAGGCCTTCCTGCATCTCGCCCAGCGCCGTGAGCAACTGCCCGGTCTCGTCGCGCGCCGCGCTGCCGATGGTGTGGGTCAGGTCACCCTTGGCGATCAACTGGGCGCTGGCCACTGCCGTGGCGATGGGGCGGCTGATCAAGCGGCTGATGAACAGCCCGAGTGCCAGGGCAGCCAGGAATGCCAGGGCGATGCCGATGTACAGCACGGTGATTGCCGCCTGTTCCTGCTCTTCGGCATCACGTGCGCCCTCGCCGATCTGCCGGTTGTTGGACTCGACCATGATGGTCAACTCGTCCATGACCGTACGATAAGCCTGCTGGATCTCGCCGGACATGAGCGCGCGCGCTCCCTGGACGTTGCCGGAATCGAGAACGGTCAGCACTTTCTGGATCTGCGCCTGATAGATCGGCCAGTCGCGTTCCATCTGGTCGCCAGCGGCACGCTCGTCGTCCGCCAGCGGCGTCTTGCGATAGATCGCGAAGGCCTTCTCGCTGTCGGCCTGGTTGGTAGCCATGGCCTGGCGGATGGTGTCCTTGACGCTCTGCGCATCGTTTTCCGCGTGGGCGGCTATCAGGGCGTAGAGATCCTTGAGCTGGGCAATCGCTTTGCTCTTGGCTTCGGCCGTCTTGGAAACCGAGACCAGATTGTTGGAGAACACCAGTTTGAGACTGTCCGACAACTGGCTGACGCCTCGACTGCCCAGCAGGCCGACGCCCAGGGTGATGAGCGCACATAACCCGAAGGCCGCGATCAGTTTGGAAGATAACTTTGCATCGCGCAGCCACGTCATACGGAAATCCTGTCAGGTTGACCGAAAGCGCCGCGGAGTCGGCGCCTTGCATAAGGTCATGGGCGTTATGAGCGGTCTATCGGCGCGCACCATCGAAGCTTGAATGACGTTCGTCGCTTAGCCCATCGCACACACCCGGTCAGGTTTACGGCGACCAAATGCACACGAATGCCGATCAGCGGCAGGAACACTTATGGAATAATGGCTTTCTGACATCACTTCATCCTCCACCTGGCCCTGCGAGGCCATCATGACCGATCTACACCGCCGAAATCCGTGCCGCCTGCCCACGCTTCTGCTGCTCAGTCTGCTCACCGTGGTGGGTCTTTCCATGCTCTGGGAATTCCACCTCGAAGCGTCCGTCATGCATTGGCTGAAACTGCCCTACGACGGCGATTTCGAAGACGCCGAACGCTGGCGCTTCGTCTTGACGGCCTCGGGCTTTTCGATGCTGTCCCTGATCCTCCCCACCGTTGTGCTCAAGCGCCTGGTGGTCAATACGCAATCGAGCTATCGGCGCCTGCAGATCATCCAGGCGCAGACCGAAACCTTGGCCAAATACGATGCCCTGAGTGGTCTGATCAATCGGCGCGTGTTCATGGACATCCTGCATAAGGAGCTCGCTGAGCGGCGGCCGGTGGCCATCTTGTTGATCGATCTGGATCATTTCAAAGCCATCAACGATCAACACGGTCACTCGGCAGGAGACAGCGTGTTGGTCGAGATCGCTCATCGACTGCAGGGCATTGCCGCAATCCACGCGGGCACCGCCGCGCGCCTGGGCGGGGACGAGTTCTGCCTGATGTTCCAGGGCCACCGGGAAGAAAGCGAACTCAGCGAAATTGCCGAGCTGACGGTGCGCTGGCTGAGCGAGCCGGTACTGGAAGCCACCCTGTGCGGGCGCCTGGGCGCGACTATCGGCATTTCCCGTTCATGGATGGACGCCAAGGAAGCCTCGTCCCTGCTGCATTGCGCGGACACCGCCATGTACCGTGGAAAACACGCCGGGCGATCGACCTTCAATTTCTACGACAACCGATACGAACGGCAAATGCGCGCTCAAGCCGATCTGGATCTGGCCCTCAGGAACGCCGTGGACCGAGAGGAAATCGTGCCGTTCTTTCAACCCATCGTCACCCTGCCCTCGCAGCAGGTGGTGGGGTTCGAAATCCTCGCGCGGTGGCTCAAGCCCGATGGCAGCACTGGCATGCCCGGGGATTTCATACCGATCCTGGAGCGCCTGGGGCTGATCCCGGCGATGACGCGCTCGCTGGTCAGGCAGGCCTGTCGGGCGGCCGGTCGCTGGGATGACCATCTGCATCTGTCGCTGAACGTGAGTGCCACGATGATCACCGACGAACTGTTTCCGGATCATCTCTTCGATCAACTCAGACAAGAAAACTTCCCGTTCCAGCGATTCGAGGTCGAAATCACCGAAGAGGCACTGGTCGGTAATCTGGAAGCCGCACAGCGCAACCTCAGCAAACTTCACGGGCAGGGTATCAGCGTTGCCCTGGATGACTTCGGCATTGGTTACTCGGGCCTGTACCATCTGACGCGGCTGTCGATCGACAAGATCAAGATAGACCGTTCCTTTTTCGAAGCCGGAAACGTCGACCATCTGCCCATGGTCGAGGCCATCCTGGGGATGGCACGCAGCCTGAACATGAAGGTGACGGCCGAGGGCATCGAGGATTTCCACCAACCCTACCTGCCCAAATGGCTGGCGGAAAACGGCTGCCACTATGCCCAAGGCTACCTCTATGGGTATCCGCAGGCAGGCAGCACGATAGCGACTGCCGTTCATGGGCCTTCGATCGCCTGCATCGTGGCTCAGAACTGAACGCGGCGACCCGTTACCGGATAGCTGGGGTCGGTGTACCCCGGCGTCGAACTATGGCCTGCCACGACCAGGCCATCGACGAACGCCTCGTCTTCTTCGGTGAACCGGTACTGCAACGCTGGCACATAGTCCCGCCATTGTTCCTCGGTACGCGGGCCGGCAATCGTCGAGCTGATCAACCGATTGTTCAGCACCCACGCCAAGGCGAACTGCCCGGACGTGATGCCCCGCGCCTGGGCGTGATCCTTGATTCGCTGGGCCAGGTCGAGCGACTCGGGACGCCATTCGGTCTGGTGCAATCGCGGATCGCTGCGCCCTGCCCGCGTGTCGCTGCCGGGCTCGGCTCCGGGCTCGTACTTGGCGGTCAGCACGCCGCGCGCCAACGGGCTATAGGAAACCACACCGATGCCGTAATGCTCGGCCGCCGGCAGATGCTCGCTCTCGATCTGCCGATTGGCCAGGTTGTACAACGGCTGGCTGACGGTGGGCCGCTCGACGTTCAGCAGGTCTGCCACACGGCAGAATTCGGCAAGCTTCCAGCTGCTGTGGTTCGACAACCCGTAACCCCGAATCTTGCCGGCACGTATCAGATCGGCCAAGGCACGCACCGTTTCCTCCACGGGGGTGAACGGGTCTTCGCGGTGCACGTAATACAGATCCAGATAGTCAGTCTGCAACCGGCGCAGGCTGCCTTCCACCGACTCGACCACACTGTGCCGCGATGCCCCACGCCCGTTCGGCCCCAGGACACCGGGGTTGGGATTGACGAACTTGCTCGACAGCACCCAGCGCGAACGCTGGCCGGCGATCAGCTTGCCCACTGTGATTTCCGAGGCACCGTCGTTGTAGTTGTTCGCCGTGTCGATAGCGTTGATGCCTTGCTCCAAGGCGTCGTCGACGATGCGCTTGGCAGTGGCGTCGTCGGTCTGGCCGCCGAACATCATGGTGCCCAGGGTGATTTCGGAAACCTGAAGACCATGACGGCCCAGGCGGCGGTATCTGATGTCACTCACAGGTACATTTCTCCATTCACGGAAACAGCCATCGCTATGGCTCGGTTCCTCGATGCTGGCCTATCCCACGCGATCCATCAAGCTCGGAGCCTATCGCCAACATCGACAAATACTATTGAAGTTCAGCCAGGCATGGCCGATAGACTGGTCATACCCCTAACAGAACGACGTGCTCATCGATTGGCCAGGACGCCAAAATAACGATAGAGCCTATGGAGCATCTCGTGGCCGCCACCCACCTCAAGGAAATGCAAGCCGACGTGCAAGATGCCGCACTCCAGTTGGAGCTGCTGTATCAGATGCTCAGCGGACATGCCCTCTTCCTGCGCAGCCGAAACATCGACCATCTGATCGATGACGTGTTGCTGATCGAAAACCAGGCAGGTGCCCTGGCACTGTCGATCCAGGACTTGAAAGGTGCAGCATTGAGAATGGGCAAAGCCGCGTAGTTCTGGCGCGTATCATTTGCAGCTGTCATTTATTCCATTCAGTTCTTTTTAGAGAGCCTTTGGTGATTATCCAGACATAAGCGTCAGTGCTACTGTCGATCCCATAACGATCAGCAGTTGCGTGACTTCTTATGCCTAACTATCTGGATGCCCATCACCGACACTCCATCCTGCAATTGCAGGCCACCTGGACCGCGCGCAGCGAGTGGCCTACGTGGCTGTTGCTGTTGGGCATCACCGGCGGCTGGTGGGTTGTTGTCACGCTGAGCCCCTCCATCGGGCGTGTGCTGACCCTGCTGCTGTTGATCCCCCTCATCACGCTGTGGATGTCGCTGCAGCATGAACTGCTCCACGGGCATCCCACGCGCTGGCGCGCCGTGAACAAGTTGCTGGGCTACGCGCCGCTGGCCATCTGGTATCCCTACACGCTGTATCGCGACAGCCATCTGGCCCATCACCGTGATGAAACCATCACCGTGCCGCAGCACGATCCCGAAAGCCGCTACCTCGATGCCCAGGCCTGGTCGGGCAGCGCCGGGCTGGGGCGAGCGCTGCACTGGCTGAACAAGACCCTGCTCGGTCGTCTGAGCGTGGGCCCGGCGCTGGCGCTGGCCGGGCTGGCCAGAGAGCAGTGCAATCGACTGGTGCGCGGTGACAGGCAGGCCTGGCTGATGTGGACGACCCACCTGGCGTGCGTGGCGGTACTGTTCTGGTTCATCACCCGTCACGGCGTGCCGGTGATCGACTACCTGCTGGCCAGCGTGCTTGCACTTGCGTTGTCCATGGTCCGTTCCTATTACGAACATCGTCCCGCCGATGCCCCCGAGCAGCGTTCGGTGCTCAACGAAGCGGGCTGGCCGTGGCGCTGGCTGTTCCTCAATCTCAATCTGCACCTGGTCCATCATGACCTGCCGGGGTTGCCTTGGTACTACCTGCCCCGGGTCCACCGCGAGCGGCGGGCCGACTGGCTGCAACGCAGTGGGCATTTTCTGGTCAATGGCTACAGCGAACTGTTCCGCAACTATGCGGTACGCCCTGTGGACAGCCCCCTGCACCCGCGCAGCGCCAGCGCCAGCGCCTGAACATGAGTCGTGAAGTGATCGCCGAACTGTCGATGTACCCCGCACCCACCGCGGTCGGGAGCGCCTACCAGCGCTGGCTGGAAGAAACCCTGCAGTTGCTGGGCATTCAACGACGGGACAACTGGCAGGGTTCCCTGCACGAGCTCTGGCTGCATCCGCAATTGGTGCTCGCGCAAACCTGCGGTTTCCCGCTGGTCACAGAGCTCAGGAAACAAGTGCGCGTGGTGGGCCGACCCTGTTTCACGTTACCCGATGCATCAGCTGGACAGCACTGCAGCCTGTTGATCGTCCGTCATGATGACCCCAGGCAGACCCTCCCCGAGTTCTTCGATTGCCGCGGCGCCTACAACAGCATCGACTCCAACAGCGGCATGAACCTGTTGCGTCACGCGCTCACTCCCCATGTGCGCGACGGTCGATTCTTCAAGCGTCTCGAAGCGACCGGCAGCCACCGCCAAAGCATCGCTCACGTCGCCCTGGATCAAGCCGACCTGGCCGCCGTCGACAGCGTGACGTTCGCCTACCTGGCTCGGCATGCACCGAGCGAGGTGGCGGGCGTGCGCGTGCTGGCCCGTACCGCCAATGCGCCGACCCTGCCGTTCATCACCGGCTTTCAAGGGCCGGAGCCGGAATCGATCCGAGCGGCGATGAACGCCGCCTTGGCCAATCTACCCGAGGTGGCTGAGGTGCTGGGCATCGTGACGGTCGAGGAAACCGCACTGGAGGATTACAACGTATTGCTGGGGTACCGGGAAGCAGCTCGGCTGGCGATCACCCAGCAGGGACTGTGGTGAGCATCCTCGCCGTGGCGCTGACTTCGTGCCTGCATCGCTATTCTGGACGGTAATGCGCTGGTCCCGCCGTTGTCACAGCCTCATCACCCACAGGAGAATGAGCCAGTGAAAATGATTCAAGCAGGCGTGCTCAACGTCGCCTACCGGGACCTTGGCCCAGCCGATGGGCCCGCGGTCGTGCTGTTGCATGGCTTCCCGTACGACATCCGCGCCTACGACGCGGTGGCCGAACGGATCACCGCTGCCGGTTGCCGATGCATCGTCCCCTACCTGCGCGGATACGGCGGCACGCAGTTCATCGCTGCCAACACGCCTCGCTCGGGTGAGCAGGCGGCCTTGGGGGCGGACCTGCTGGCATTGTTGGATGCTTTGAACATTCCACAGGCTGTACTTGCCGGCTACGACTGGGGCGGCCGCGCCGCATGTGTGGTGTCCGCCCTATGGCCCGAGCGCGTCGCGGGACTGGTCAGTTGCGAGCCGGGCTACAACATCCAGGACATTGCCCATGCGACCCGCCCCGCCGCCCCGGAAGCCGAACATCGCTTGTGGTATCAGTACTACCTGCACAGCGCCCGTGGCTGCGCCGGCCTTGAAGCCAATCGGGATGCCTTCTGCAAGCTGCTGTGGCACCTATGGTCGCCGACCTGGGGATTCACCGATGAGGTGTTTTCGGCCTCGGCGCAGTCGTTCCACACCCCCGACTTCGTCGACGTGGTCACGCACTCCTATCGCCATCGCTTCGGACTGGTCGACGGCGATCCGCACTACGCGGCTATCGAACAGAGGCTGGCCAAGCAACCCGTCATCACCGTGCCGACCGTCATCCTGGCGGGTGCCAGCGACGGTGTCACTCCGGTTCAGGATGAGCAGCAGGCGCTACGTCGATTCGGCGGCCCTGTTCGTCGGACGATTCTCGAAGGCGTGGGCCACAATGTTCCGCAGGAGGCACCGGATGAATTCGCTCGGGCGGTGTTGAGCCTGGTGGGGATTTGAAGGACTGACCGTTCTGCGCACCCGGCAGCTGGCGCCAGGAGTGCCTTCACTCATCAGCGTGCGCAGCAGCGCCATCATGGGCTCGACCGCCGCGCTCCCCGCTGATCACATCATAAGCATGCTCGCACGGCTGACCGGCTATTCGGGCGCGGTCATAAGCCTTCGCCAAGTCTCCCGCTCGCGCATCAGCGCGCTCGAGCAATTGGGAGAGCACCAGGGCGGCGCGGGCGGCTGACGGGCCTCGGTCGGCAGCGCCGGCAGTGCTGGCGCAGGTACCAGCGTTGGCGGCAAGCTTTCCGGCCTGGATGCGCAAGCGGTCAGCAGAAGCATCGAGACCAACAGCATCGGCATGGGCAGCAGCGTTTTCCTTTCTTGCATCGATTCCTACCTGATTGGCTTCGCGTTGTAAGCGTTGCTCATGGTCGCGAGCAGCCTGGACGGCGCGCACCTGTTCCACCTGCTGGGCGGCTACGGCCTGCGCCCACTGTGCGTCTCTGGCAGCATGGGTGACCGTCACCCCATGGCGGTAGGCGCCATACAGCGCGGTGGCGCCCAGCCCCAGCACGATGACGAGTCGGACTTGCGCTACCCCTGACATCACGTGATGCCCAGAAACAGCGCGCGCTCGGCCGCGCGACGCTTGACCAAGCCAGGCAGGACCTTCCCGCCAGCGCTCACCCACCGGCTGAACTGCTCGGCCGCGCCAGCGGTATCGCCCGCATTCAACCGATGCAGCAGTGTCGATTCGGCAAAGCTGGCTTCGCCGACGTTGTAGGTGAAGGACACCAGTGCATCGAATTGCCCTTGGTCGAGTGGCACGATCACCCGCCGCTCCACAGCCCGCTCGAATCGAACGAGATCCTCGCCCAGCATTCGCTCAGCCTGGGCCTCGGTGATGACACTGTCAGGGGTAACGCCCAATGTACTGCCATATCCGATCGTCCAGGGCGGCCCGCCAGTGCCAGGGTCCGGGTACGCTTCGAGTCTCAAACCCTCAGCGGACTTGATCAAAGCGATGCCTTTTGCGGATGTCTTCATGTGTTCCTCCAGACGAAAAAAAGCCCGCACGCGGCGGGATGGGAGATGTGAGGGGTGAGGTGCGATACGCGCCATTGCGCTTGTGTCTATCAAACCGAGCCACCGAGCTGTGATCGCAGTCGAGCGATCTCGGCACTTTGCGTGGTGACCTTGTCCGTGAGCTGGGCGACCTGCCCGGTGAGGGCCTCTATCTTGCCTTCCATGCGGCCCACGGCAGCGGCAAGTGCATTGCGCTCCTTGGCGAATTGATCGGCGCGGGCGTCGGATTCCCTGCGGGCCATGCGTTCGGCGTCGAGCAATTCCGTCAGTCGGCGGACGGTATCGATATCGGCTTTGTCCATTGCCCTGTCGGTGGCATCCCTGGACAGGAACTTGCGCAGCCAGAGAAATCCGCCCAGCAATACGGTGCCCGTCCCGCCCAGCCACGCGGCTGTGCCCGGGCCAAGGTCGTTAGGGTCCATAAGTGCTCCGGTAAGTTTGAAGCGGGATACAAACGCTCTTTGCAATAAAGCGTTTGATGGGGTTGCGAGCCGGTCGAGACACGTTGTCTCCCGGCCTCGCTGAAATAGGGTGTGACGCTTGCTGTTGCGCAGGGATGTCGCGGATGCTCGCCGTTATGGCAGCAGCATCCGCGACCTCCAAGGCCGTCAGGCGTGAGTAGTGGTCAGTTTATAAAACAGCGCTTCGGATTGGTTGGCGTCCTCCACGGTGCTGGTAGCAGTGGAGTTGTTGTAGACACCGGCCTTAAAGTAGAACAGCGGCGCCGTGCTCTGTTGCAGCCACAACGCCAGATCCCCGGCAAAGTTCTCGCGCACCTCGCCCACCTGAACATAAGCAGTGAGTTTCCCGGTCGAACTGACTTTGACGTAGTACTGGATCCGGGCGCCCTTCGCGATGCCTTTGAACAGATCACTGTTGACAGGATCCTTGTCAGGATCTGCACGGAAGGAGGCCACCACCTTGTATGTCGTCGCAGGCGCGCGCTCTTTTTCGTAGGTGAATTTGAAAAGCGGACTCTCGCCATTGTCGACATGGATCTGGCCGATATACACCGAGCCTTCTCGCGTGCCTACCTTGTCGGGAACACTGTTCACGACCAGCGAAGCACCCATGGCATGGGTGCCGCCGGTAGCTTCCCAGTTCCACTCCTGATTGGTGCCGGGCTTGTATTCCCGGAACTCGCTACGGGTCTTGGTGGATCGTGCGGTGGTGAAACCATTGACCGGCGCCGTGAACCGCAGGTAGCTGTCGGTGATCTCGAAGTACTTGTTGCCGGTGATAGTCGCTACTTGCGAGGGCGTGTAGGTCTTGGCCGAGTCGCCGTCAGCTTCTGGGGTGGTCAGGGACCAGTGAAGATCGATTGGGGAAGTTGCCATGTGAAGTCACCTTTGGGTTGAGTTTGATGCGGAGAATTCCGCTTTCGTGTCGCTCAAAGGCGATCGCTCGAGGCTCGTGGCCTTCACATGATTCAACGTCCCGCAGCGGGTACATTTGATCTGGAGCTCAATGAACTCGCCCATGCGGGCAAGCAGTCGTTTGCATTTACCGCATCGGCAATCTTTCAACATCTGCTGATTCCTTCTATTTCGGTCACGCTCGCTGTTGGGCGTAAAAACGTAGCGAACGGGCAGGCGGGTGCCTTGCGAGTTGCATCACCCGCGAAAGCGACCTTTCGTTTTTGCAACGTGCAGAAACGCGAAGGCCCCGAAATGTTCGGGGCCTTCGCGTTTCTGTCAGGCATAAAAAAACCCGACGCTGGGTCGGGTGTTTAAAATTGTTTTCTTTGAGCAGAGTTCTGAAGACGAAATGCTCAAGATGGGAAAATGATGCCTGAGCGCCGACAAAAGATCAAGCAACTTCTTTCATGGCAGCGATTGTTTTTGCAACGGGCGCCAACGCGGCCTTATCCAGTTGGCTGCAGGCATCGAAACAGCGATCGACGAAACTTCCCCAGTCCCTGGCCCACTGATCACCCACCAGCCGCACCCCTGAAGTTTCCAGAATGTACTCGCGCATCTTCTCCACTGTTGGTAGAGGGTCGATCCCCTCCCCCTGCCCGCCCTGGTTCAGACGCTTGTAGCGCAACAGCACCACTTGAGCCACATACCGTGCCTTCTCCAACTTGCGCGCCGTCATCTTCGGGCCGGCGGCGTAAGCGATGTGCAGCACGCGCTCCTGCGCCTCTTCTTGCTCATCGATATCGCTGAGCGGACTGTACAGATGGTTGCCAAAGGCCTGCAGATAACCTGGCAGTGTTGCGATCGCCTGCTGGATCCGCGCAGAGATCGACTGGTGCATCGCGTGCCGGCTGTTGATCGATTTCGCGGTCTTTTGCACCGAGCAGCCCAGACGGCCGATCTGTTCGAAGTGCGCACCTTGGCGGTCCCATGGGGTATAGAAAGCGTCGTGCCAGGCTGCCCGGGCGGTGTTGAGTTGCATCATGCTGTTCTCTCCTTGAATTCGCCGCAGTCAGTCATCACGAAATGCTCCGCTTGCCCAATGTCGCCATCAGCAGCTCGCGGGCCTGAGCACCGTCCGCTGGAATACCCTGCTGAATCATCCGCGCCTGCACCTGACGATCGGCGTGTTCATCAGCACGCTGCAGCTCGGTCTTGCGCCGCTCCTGGTCAATCTGGATCACGGCTTCCATGGGGCGGCCCGCCTGCGCGCGCAGCAGGATGACCGCATAGTGGCGGTCGAAGCGCTGGCGCAGACCCTTGTCGTCCGGCCTGGCCCCACGCAGATCGAACAAGCCGGTGGCCCTGGCCGCCAGATGGACGCCCTCATGGCTATAAGTGCCCATCAGCACTTCGATCCAAGCTTCCATCGCCGAGGGCATGCCCAGGCATTCGGGGCCTGGCCTGCACATGGCGATGAACTCACCCACGCTCGGTGCGAACGGCTTCTGCGCCTTGCGGCAGTTCTGGATACCGAACTCGATCTGCTCCAGCGAACGGATACCCTGCACCGCGAACCCCTGGATCCACTCTTCCTTCGCCGCGTTCAGCGCCTCAGTCGATGGCCACGCCTGGCGCCAGGCCGGGAAGATCCCGCGCAGCTTGCGAAACAGTGCATTGACGACCGCGGTGGTTTCCGCCGAAACCGGCACAGCCTCGACCGTCTCGACCGCAGGCAGATTGTGAGCGGATGCCAGCAATTGATTCACGGATTTCATGCCTTCACCATCAGCCCTTCGGCCCACGAGGTGTCATCGAAATCAGGCTCGCTGGCTTTGCGCAATGGGAACGGATGGACGCTCGCGCCGGTGGCCGCATCGCGCTTGATCCACTTCACCAGCAGACTCACCCAGGCCAGCTGCGTCTCGAAACGGCCAGAGGCGGCGTAGTGGCAGACGAACGCACCGATGGCCTCATGCGTGAACAGCGCCTCAGCCAGGCCCATGCGTTTGGCGAAGGCGGCGAGCAAGCGCGGGTCGGGCTTCCACTCGAGGCTCATCTGGCAAGCCGCTGTGGGATCAACTGATTCAGGCAGATTTTCAACGCCCGCGCCGAGTGGGTTGTGTTGATCTTGTCCTGTTCCATTCCCTTCCCTTCCGGCGTCGAGCGGTCGGCGATCGCTCGACGACTCGTTGTAGAGCGCCGCCGGAAAAGGCGGATGCCTGAAGTTCTTTTTCTCGATCTTCTGGTGCTTCCAGCCCATGACATGCAAGTACTGCTTGCCCTCGGCGGTGTAGCGACGCGTCAGCTGGGCGCCTTCCAGCTCGTCCAACAGTTCGCCGACCTCATCGCTGGTCATGTCGTCGCCGGGAAACACAAGCGCCTTGATCGTCCTGGGTGACAGCGGATGGTTGCCGCCGTCGTCGCAGAAATTCCAAAGACCAATGAACAGCAGACGGGCCAATGGGCGGCAGGACATGACCTGCTCGCTAGACCAGAACTCGGGTTTGACGGTGCGGATACGGGCCATTTGCTGAGCCTCCCTGTAAATATATGCACACAATAATGCACTGGTGCATATATGTAAACAGAGTGCATCCTTGATGTATGCACCGCTTGAAGCGACGATTGCACTCATGCATAAAACTATCGATAAAATCCTGGCCGAGCTGATGGCTCGCGAAGGACTGAACCAGGCCAGGCTTTCAGCCCTGACGAAGGTCGGTCAGCCCACGATCTCGCGAATACTCAAGCCCAACGGCCCCAGGGGAATCAAGAACCCGACCGACACCCAGGTGCGGCCGATCGCCGATCACTTTCGGATCAGCACCGATCAATTGAGAGGCTATGCGCCACTGGATGCTGCCGCGACCCAGGACTCGGCAGCACAGGCCGAGCCGGCTTCGGCCATCGCGCTGGTGAAGGACATGCTGGCGCGCGCTTCCAAGCTGCCGGAAGGCTTGAAGCAAAGGATTCTTGCCACTGCCGAGCACGGAGACAACGTTATCACGGTCGATTTCTCGCGCCCTGGCCAGGTCGGGGATGAAGTGTGGATTGCCCATTACGACGTGCGCGCCGCCATGGGTGGCGGGCAGATCCCCCATGAATACCCGGAAATGCTCCAAGACATCAGGGTCAGCCCGCAGCACCTTCGCGAAATGGGGGTCAGGTTCAAGGAGCACTTCCACCTGAAGATGATCACCGGCTGGGGCCAGTCGATGGCGCCGACGATCAAGGATCGCGATCCCCTGCTGGTAGATGTGACCATTCGCGAGTTCACCGGCGACGGCATCTACCTTTTCTCCCACGATGAGATGCTCTACGTGAAGCGTCTTCAGAAGAAAGGCAAAGATCGGTTCAAGATGATCTCGGACAACGAGCGTCACGACCCGGAAGAAATCCGCATAGACGATACGCACATCCTGGCCCGGGTGTTGTACGTGTGGAATGGGCAGCCCGTTTGACGTGCGACTGAAGCTCAATAAGGGCAGGCGCTATCTGTACATTCAGAATGGCGCCGATCTGGAGTCGGAGGCCCAGGGATCCGTTTCCACCTGGCTATCCTGCTCCCATTCATCCACGCCCGGCCTGCCTTTCTTCTCGGGCTCCTCCCACCGGACCGTTACGCTGCCGTCATCATTGTGCGACAACTCCAGTTCGTCGGTATCGGCCAGTATGCCCAGCACCTCGTGCCACTCCCTGTCGCCATCGCTGTCCAGCCTGGCAATAGTCACCCATCGCTGAAGTTGGGCGATCGGATGATTGATCATTTCGGACACGCGCAAGCTCAGGCGCTCCATCCCTGTCAATCCTTGGCGCTCCTCGTGCGCCGCCTCCACGTGCCCCACCATACCGCCCCCTGAAGCTGTATGCATATCCAGTAGTAGGCGGAAGCATAACGAGGGCTGCGGGAAATGGGAACCCTGCGTTGTGGGATTTTTCCTTCAAGCATGCAGAGGTCGGATGATGCACCGGCGCATGCCCGCACAAGCGGCATCCTTCGGACAGCACTGCAGCATTGACTGTCTCGACCGCTCATCCAATGGCAAAGAAAGCCTTGCCCAGCATCAGCAGGCTCACGCAGACGCAGAGCACAGAAAACATTTGCTGCAAAAGCCGTGCAGGCAGGTTCGGTGCCGCAAGGCGACCGCCAATCATTCCAACCAGTGCTGCCGCAGTGAACAAAGCGCCTGCCGAGGAAAACGTCATACCCTGGCTGAACAGATGGCCCAGAGTGCCCAGCGAGACCAGCGTGACGACCATCAACGAGGTGGCGACCACACCGTGCATGCGCACATCGCTGAACTTTCGAAAGGCGGGGACGATGAGAAACCCTCCCCCCACGCCCAGCAGGCCGGTCAGAAATCCCGACGCTGCGCCGATCGAGGCCAGGGTGGCCAGGCAGCGGGCATTCCAGTCGAGTCGGCCCGTGGCGGGATCGAGCATGCAGTTGCGCTGCAGCGTGCCTTGCGCTTCGTTGTCAGCCCTGGCCTGCAGGTACATTCGACAAGCCACCACCAGCATGACTGCGGCGAACAAGATCATCAGCGCCGTGCCAGGGATCCGCGCGGCGACGTAAAGTCCCAGCGGCGCAACCAACCAGCCTACGGCGGCCATGGTGGCTGCCGCCTTGTAGCGCACCAGGCCTTGGCGCAGCCCCTGCATCGCGCCGATCAGCGCCGCGCTGCCCACCGCGAGCAAGGCGACGGGGGTGGCCTGGGTCACCGACCAACCCAGCCCCAGGGTCAGCGCCGGAATCGCCAGGATGCCACCACCTGCGCCGGTAAGCCCCAGCACCAGGCCCACGCAGGCCCCCAGCAGGAAAGTCAGCATCCGCTCACTTCGAGGCGCAGTCGGTGAACCACTCGCGCCCCTTGAGCATGCCGTTCCAATAGAACCATGGCAGCAATCGCGCCTTGAGGAACCACGCCGACCGGCGCGGGATGGTCGGGTCCATGGGAAACGTCGGCAGCAGTTTCCCGCCATAGCCGAACTCGGCCAATATGACCTTGCCCTTCTCGACAGTGAGTGGACACGAACCGTAGCCGTCGTAACGACGAGGCGGTTCAAGGCCTTTGCGCAGTGCCATGAGATTCTCCGCAACCACCACGACCTGCTTGCGGGCTGCCGCAGCGGTCTTAGCGTTGCTGGTGCCGCAGACATCGCCTGCGGCGAAGATTTCCGGATAGCGCGGATGCTGCAAGGTCGCCGAGTCGACCTCGAACCAGCCTGCCTTGTCGGCCAGTTCGCTGCGACGAATCACATCCGGCGCTTGCTGGGGTGGCACGACGTGCAGGACATCGAAAGGCTTCTGCACACGGGTCACATTGCCGTGCGCGTCCGTGACATCGAACCAGGCGGTTTTGCCGGGACCGTCGACCTTGACCAGATTGGACTGGAAAACCAGTGCTGCGCCGTACGCTTCGACGTACTTCATCAGCGGGGCGACGAATGTGGCAACCCCGAACAACGCAGGCCCCGCCAGGTTGAATTCCACGGAAATCGACTTCAGCACGCCCGCCTTGCGCCAATGATCGCAGGACAGATACATCGCCTTCTGCGGTGCGCCTGCGCATTTGATCGGCATCGCCGGCTGGCTGAACAAGACGTTCCCGCTGCGCAGAGCGCGCACCAGTTCCCAGGTGTAGGGCGCAAGGTCGTGTCGGTAGTTCGACGTCACCCCATGCTTGCCAAGCGTGTCTTCGAGACCCTCGATTTTCTCCCAGGCCAGCTGCAGGCCGGGGCAGACGATGAGCTGCTGGTAACCCAGCTCGGTACCATCGCTGAGCAACACACGCTGACGGCCGGGCGCGAAGGCCGATACCGACGCCTTGATCCAGTGTGCGCCTTGGGGAATGACGCCGGCCATTGGACGCAGGGTGTCATCGATGTTGTAGGCGCCCCCGCCCACGAGCGTCCAGGCGGGTTGGTAGTAATGCTCGCTGGCGGGCTCGACGATCGCAACGCGTAGCGATGAATCCCGCTTGAGCAGACTGGCCGCGGCAGCGATGCCGGCAGAACCACCGCCCATGATCACGACCTCGTACTGCCGGGTTTCAGGGCTGCCCTTGGTTGCCAGCTCGTAAAGTCTGGCGGATCGATTGCCGGTACGGCAGTAGGCAAGAATGGGCTTGGGCAGTCGGCCCAGCAGTGCCTTCAGCGCTTGACCCTGCGCATCGGTGGCACCAGAGCTGGCCACAGGCAGATAGTGAAACTCCAACCCTGAGGCGGCGGCCGCGCGCTCCATGGCCAGATGATCGGGTTGCTCCGCCCCACCCTCTTGATCCGGACGATTGCAGATCACGCTGGCGAAGCCTTGGACCCGCACCTGCGGCAGATCACCCGGTTCGAGCTGGCCCGCCACCGAGAACCCTGCATCTATACGCTTTACCACTTGCTCCATTGCAAACTCCAGGCATGTACGCTGTGTGAGGGTGCAGAGGCTTACTTCTTGAGCGCCTGGCCGCAGTACAGGCCCGACAGCGTCTGCATCAACGAGACCACTTCGAAGCTGGCCAACGAGTAGTAGATGTACTTACCCATCCTGCGCGTGTTGACCATGCCCTCGTCACGCAGCACGCCCAACTGCTGCGACAACGTCGGCTGCCTGATCCCGGACAATGCCTCCAGTTCTCCCACGTTGCGCTCGCCCTGCGTCAGTTGGCACAGCAACAACAGACGGTCCTCGTTGGCCAATGCCTTGAGCAAGGCACACGCCTTGGAGGCTGAATCGCGCAGCAGACCGATTTCCTCGGCAGACAATTGAGCAGACATGGCAAGCCCCGACGGTGGAAGATCGACAGTCTACGATTGGATAGTATATCTTTCAATATAGTGTAATGACGTGCATTGAAGGAGGCTGCCAATGGCCGCGCAGATCGAAGGTTTCTACGACACCGCCACGGCAACCGTGAGCTATGTCGTTTTCGAGGCCCCGGGAGGACCTTGCGCGATTGTGGACCCGGTGCTGGATTACGATGCCAAGGCCGGACGCATCCACACCGACAACGCAGACCGTATCATCGCGTTCGTGAACGAGCACCGGCTGCAGGTGCAGTGGCTGCTGGAAACCCACGCGCATGCGGATCACCTCTCTGCCAGTGCCTACCTCAGGGATGCACTCGGCGGCCAGATCGGCATCGGTGCGCAGATCACTGCGGTGCAGAAAGTGTTTCGCGACATCTACAACCTCGAACCCAGCTTCCTGCCCGATGGTTCGCAGTTCGACAGGCTGTTCGAAGCGGACGAGACGTTTCACATCGGCGCGATCCTGGTGAAAGTTCTGCATGTACCTGGACACACGCCGGCGGACATCGCCTATCAGGTCGACGACTCACATGTCTTCGTCGGCGATACGCTGTTCATGCCTGATGTGGGCACCGCCCGATGCGACTTTCCGGGCGGGGATGCCGAACAAATGTACGGATCGATCAAACGCCTGCTGAGCCTGCCCCTACACACCCGACTGTACATGTGCCACGACTACCCTCCCGCTGGCAGAGAGGCGTGCTGGACAACCACCGTGGCCGAGCAGCGGAAGAAGAACATCCACGTCAGCGACGCGTCGGATCTGGCGTCGTTCGTGCGCATGCGCACAGCGCGTGATGCCAGTCTGTCGGTTCCTGCGCTGTTGTTGCCGGCGATACAGGTGAACATCCGGGCCGGGAATCTTCCGCCTGCGGATGAAAGCGGTTTGTGCAGCTTGAAGATTCCGGTGAACAGGTTTTGAAAATGGAAGGAAGAGGAAGCGCCAGGCTTTCATGAGATCCGCGCCCTGTTGCTGCACCTGTAAAAGCGTGCCGGAAAGGACGGACAAAAGATCGCCGGCCACGCCAGCGAAGAGATGACGCGCACTTACAAGATAAACCATGCGGACGTGGTCTGGTCGGAGGTCCAAGCAGACTTGGATATCAGCGGTATTGCGAGATAGTTTTGCGCATGTTTTACGCAGGCACAAAAAAGCCACTTTCAGAAAGTGGCTTAATTGTCTGATTTTACTCAGGAATAAATGGTCGGGACGGAGTGATTCGAACACTCGACCCCTTGCACCCCATGCAAGTGCGCTACCGGGCTGCGCTACGCCCCGACCGAGCGTAAAGCTGTTCCAGAACCTCTGAGAACGTCGAGAAATATACCTTAAGCATTTGAATTATGGAAGTATTTTTTTCAAAAATTCACTTCTTCAGGACACTCAAGACATCTTCGAGCTCGGAGATCGTCTGGCGAATCAATTGCTTGTACTGCGTGGTGTCATCCTTGGCTTCGTCACCGGACAGACGCAGACGCGCACCGCCGATGGTGAAACCCTTGTCATACAGCAGCGCGCGGATCTGGCGGATCATCAGCACGTCCTGGCGCTGGTAATACCGACGGTTTCCGCGACGCTTGACGGGGTTGAGCTGAGGAAATTCCTGCTCCCAGTACCGCAGCACATGAGGCTTGACGGCACACAAGTCGCTGACTTCACCGATGGTGAAGTAGCGCTTGCCGGGAATGGGCGGAAGTTCGTCGTTATGACTTGGTTCCAGCATAGGCCTCAACTCGGGCTTTCAGTTTCTGCCCTGGACGAAAGGTGACCACGCGGCGAGCCGTGATCGGGATTTCTTCACCGGTTTTCGGATTGCGGCCAGGCCGCTGGCGTTTGTCCCGAAGGTCGAAATTGCCGAAACCCGACAATTTGACCTGCTCGTTGTCTTCAAGAGCGTGCCTGATTTCTTCGAAGAACAGCTCGACCAATTCCTTGGCCTCCCGCTTGTTCAGGCCCAACTCTTCATAAAGACGTTCCGCCATTTCAGCTTTCGTCAAAGCCCCCATGCGCTACTTCCTTAACGTGGCGTTCAACCTTTGTTCGAGCGAGGTGAGGATGGCTTGTGTCGTGGTATTCACCTCATCGTCGTTAAGAGTGCGCGATGGATGCTGCCAGGTCAAGCCAACAGCGAGGCTTTTTCTATGAGGATCAATGCCTTTACCCTGGTAGACGTCAAACAACCTGAGGTCGGTGAGCCATTCCCCGGCGTTCTCGCGAATGACCTCCATTACTGCACTGGCAGCCACATCACGATCGGCCAGCAATGCCAGGTCACGACGCACTTCGGGGAAACGCGACAGCTCCTGGAATTTCGGCAGGCAACCTTCGGAAACTTCGGCAAGCACCAGCTCGAACACGAAGACGGCGCGGTCCAGACCCAACGACTTCACCAGCTCCGGATGCAAGGCACCCAGGTAGCCTACTTCCTGACCATCGCGTTCGATACGGGCGGTCTGGCCTGGATGCAGCGCCGGGTGCTGACCCGGAACGAAGGTGAAGGCGTCCAGCGCACCGGCGAAGCCCAGCACGGCCTCCACATCAGCCTTGACGTCGAAGAAGTCCACGGTTTCGCGGCCCTGGGCCCAGCCTTCGGGCAGGCGACTGCCGCAGACGACGCCAGCCAGCATGGGCTCCTGCTTCAAACCCTCCAGTTGGCCAACGAAGCGCAGGCCGCTTTCGAACAGGCGCACGCGGTCCTGCTGGCGGTTGAGGTTGTGCTGCAGGGCCTTGACCAGACCTGGCCACAAGGACGAGCGCATCGCTGCCATGTCGGTCGAGATCGGGTTGGCGAGCAGCAGCGGCTCGACGCCAGGGCTGAACAGCTCGAACAGCTTGGGATCGATGAAACTGTAGGTGATCGCTTCCTGATAGCCACGGGCGACCAGCAGGCGACGCAAAGCAGGCAGGTCGGAGCGAGCTTCCGGGCTGGCCTGCGGCGCCAGACGCGCCTGTGGGTAGCGTACCGGCAGACGGTTGTAGCCGTAGAGCCGAGCCAGCTCCTCGATCAGATCGACTTCCAGGCTGATGTCGAAGCGATGACTCGGCACTTCCACCGACCACTGCCCTTCCCCACTGGCCTTGACGCCCAGACCCAAACCGGTCAGCAGCGCTTCGATCTCGCTGCTGCCCAGCTCCAGCCCCAGCATCTGGCTGACCCGCTCGGCACGCAAGGTGATCGGGGCGATCTGTGGCAGGTGTTCCGGGCTGACGCTTTCGATGATCGGGCCCGGTTCGCCGCCGGCGATGTCCAGCAGCAACGCGGTCGCGCGCTCCATGGCTTCACGGGCGAGGTTCGAATCGACACCACGTTCGAAGCGATGGGAAGCGTCGGTGTGCAGCCCATACGAACGCGCCTTGCCTGCCACCGAGATCGGTTCGAAGAACGCCGCCTCGAGAAACACATCGCGGGTCTTGGCGGTCACGCCACTGTTCTCGCCGCCCATGACGCCAGCGATGCCCAGCAGACGAGCGTGGTCGGCAATGACCAGAGTGTCGCTGCGCAGAGCGACTTCCTGACCGTCGAGCAGGGTGATTTTCTCGCCCTCCTCGGCCATGCGTACCCGGATGCCGCCGTCGATTTCGGCCAGGTCGTAAGCATGCATCGGCTGGCCCAGCTCGATCATCACGTAGTTGGTGATGTCCACCGCGGCATCGATGCTGCGCACTTCGCTGCGACGCAGGCGCTCGACCATCCACAGCGGAGTGGCCCTTGACAGATCCACATTGCGCACTACACGGCCGAGAAAACGCGGGCAAGCTGCCGGCGCAAGCACTTCCACCGGGCGCACGTCGTCGTTGACCGGAGCAACGGCGGCGATGACCGGGCGAGTGACCGGCGCGGCATACAGCGCACCCACTTCACGGGCCAGACCTGCCAGGGACAGGCAGTCACCACGGTTGGGGGTCAGGTCGACCTCGATGCTGGCATCGTCCAGCCCCAGGTACACCCGAAAATCCTCGCCGGTCGGCGCATCGGCTGGCAGCTCCATCAAGCCGTCATTACCTTCGCCAACCTGCAGCTCGGACTGCGAGCACAGCATGCCGTTGGACTCGACGCCGCGCAGCTTGGCTTTCTTGATCTTGAAATCGCCCGGCAACTGCGCACCGATCTTGGCGAATGGAATCTTCAGGCCGGGGCGCACGTTCGGCGCACCGCAGACCACCTGAAATGTTTCATTGCCATCGCTGACCTGGCACACGCGCAGCTTGTCGGCGTCCGGGTGCTGCTCGGTGGCCAGCACCTCGCCCACCACCACACCGCTGAACTCACCTGCGGCCAGGGTTACGCTGTCCACTTCCAGACCTGCCATCGACAGACGCGCAACCAGCTCGTCTCGCGAAGCCTGCGGGCTTACCCAGCCACGCAGCCATTGTTCACTGAATTTCATCCTGCTCTCCTGAAAGATTCGTTACGGCTAGCGAAATTGCGCGAGGAACCGCAAGTCGTTGTCGAAGAACAGGCGCAAATCATTGACGCCGTAACGCAGCATGGCGAGACGCTCCGCGCCCATGCCGAAAGCGAAACCCTGGAACTCTTCGGGGTCGATACCCGACATGCGCAGCACGTTGGGGTGCACCATGCCGCAGCCAAGCACTTCCAGCCAACCGGTCTGCTTGCAGACCCGGCAGCCCTTGCCGCTGCACATCACGCATTGAATATCGACTTCAGCCGAAGGTTCGGTGAAGGGGAAGAACGAAGGGCGGAAACGAACCGCCAGCTCTTTTTCGAAGAACACCCGCAGGAATTCCTCGATGGTGCCTTTCAAGTCCGCGAAGTTGATGTCGCGGTCGATCAGCAACCCCTCGACCTGATGGAACATCGGCGAGTGGGTGATATCCGAGTCGCAACGATAGACCCGGCCCGGGCAGACGACCCGAATCGGCGGCTGTTGCGACTCCATGGTCCGCGCCTGCACCGGAGAGGTGTGGGTACGCAGCAACATGTTGGCATTGAAATAGAAGGTGTCATGCATCGCACGGGCCGGGTGATGGCCTGGGATGTTGAGCGCTTCGAAGTTGTGATAGTCGTCTTCCACCTCGGGACCTTCGGCGATGCCGTAGCCGATATGGGTGAAAAACTGCTCGATCCGCTCCAGCGTCCGGGTGACCGGATGCAGGCCGCCAGTTGTCTGGCCACGGCCAGGCAGGGTCACGTCGATCTGCTCGGCAGCGAGCTTGGCGCTCAGCTCGGCTTCTTCGAAAGCCGCCTTGCGCGCATTGAGGACATCTGTGACACGCTCCTTGGCTTCGTTGATCAGCGCACCCACTTTAGGACGCTCATCGGCAGGCAGGTTGCCCAGGGTCTTCATCACCTGAGTCAGTTCGCCTTTCTTGCCAAGGAATTGAACCCGGATCTGCTCCAGGGCATTGATGTCTTCAGCGTGTTGCACGGCCTCCAAAGCTTGAGAGACCAGCGCATCCAGGTTTTCCATGTACAGACTCCAGATACGAAATAGGGGAAGAGCTTGAAGGCTCTTCCCCTATTCATGACGTTTAACACCCCAACCCGCCGACGGCGGGCCAAGGTGATTGTCGGGGTACTTAGGCCAGCGAGGCTTTAGCTTTCTCGACAATCGCAGCAAACGCCGCTTTTTCGTTCACTGCCAGATCAGCCAGAACCTTGCGGTCGATCTCGATGGACGCTTTTTTCAGGCCGGCGATGAAACGGCTGTAGGACAGACCGTTGACACGAGCACCAGCGTTGATACGAGCGATCCACAGGGCGCGGAACTGACGTTTTTTCTGACGACGGTCGCGGTAGGCGTATTGGCCTGCCTTGATGACCGCTTGCTTGGCTACACGGAATACGCGCGAACGAGCGCCGTAGTAGCCTTTAGCCAGTTTCAGAATTTTCTTGTGACGCTTACGGGCAATGACGCCACGCTTAACACGAGCCATGAGTTAGTCCTCTATCTTTGACCGAAATTAACGAAGGCGCAGCATGCGCTCGACTTTTGCCACGTCAGACGGGTGCAGCAAGCTGCTACCGCGCAGTTGACGCTTACGCTTGGTCGACATTTTGGTCAGGATGTGGCTCTTGAAAGCGTGCTTGTGCTTGATGCCGTTGGCGGTTTTCAAAAACCGCTTCGCCGCACCACTCTTGGTTTTCATCTTTGGCATGTTCGGGTACTCCACATTCAATTGATAAACATAACCGCAAGGCCTGCCGTGCCCTGGTGGTTACTTCTTTTTCTTGGGGGCGATGACCATAATCAGTTGGCGTCCTTCCATCTTCGGATGCTGTTCAACGGAGCCGTATTCAAGCAGGTCACCTTCGACCCGCTTCAACAGCTCCATGCCCAGCTCCTGATGCGCCATCTCACGGCCGCGGAATCGCAAGGATACCTTGGCCCTGTCCCCATCACTCAGGAAACGTACCAGGTTGCGGAGTTTTACCTGGTAATCCCCTTCTTCCGTCCCTGGACGAAACTTGATTTCTTTTACCTGAACCTGCTTCTGATTCTTCTTCGCCGCGGCAACCTGCTTCTTCTTCTCGAAGATCGATTTGCCGTAGTCCATCACCCGGCATACGGGCGGGATGGCATCGGCGGAGATTTCCACCAGGTCCAGCTTCGCTTCTTCAGCGATACGAAGCGCTTCATCGATAGAGACGATGCCAATCTGCTCGCCGTCAGCGCCAATTAACCGAACCTCGCGTGCCGAGATATTCTCGTTGATCGGGGCTTTCGGTGCAGCTCGTTTATCTTGTCTCATTTCACGCTTAATAATAATTACTCCGAATCTGGGCGACCACGCCGGGATACCGCTTGTGCCAGGTACTCGGTGAATTGGGCGATGGGCATGGAGCCCAGGTCAGCACCTTCACGGGTACGCACAGCGACAGTTTGCGTTTCAACTTCCTTGTCCCCGATGACCAGGAGATAAGGAACCTTGAGCAAAGTATGCTCACGGATTTTAAAGCCGATCTTTTCATTTCTCAAGTCGGACTTGGCACGAAACCCGCTTTCCGTCAGATTTTTTTCGACGAGCTGCACGAAATCCGCTTGTTTATCAGTGATATTCATCACCACGGCCTGCACAGGCGCCAGCCAGGCCGGGAATGCGCCCTCGTAGTGCTCGATCAGGATACCGACGAATCGCTCGAACGAACCCAGGATCGCGCGGTGCAGCATCACGGGATGCTTGCGTCCGTTGTCTTCGGTGACGTATTCGGCACTCAGACGGATCGGCAGGTTGAAATCGAGCTGCAGTGTACCGCATTGCCAGACGCGACCCAGACAATCCTTCAGCGAAAACTCGATCTTGGGACCGTAGAAGGCGCCCTCGCCCGGCTGCAGGTCATAAGGCAGGCCAGCGGCATCGAGCGCTGCTGCCAAGGCCGACTCGGCGCGATCCCACAGCTCGTCGGAGCCGACTCGCTTCTCGGGACGCGTGGACAGCTTGAGCTGGATGTCCTTGAAGCCGAAATCGGCATAGACGTCCATGGTCAGCTTGATGAAAGCCGCCGATTCGGATTGCATCTGCTCTTCGGTACAGAAGATGTGCGCGTCGTCCTGAACGAAGCCGCGCACGCGCATGATGCCGTGCAGCGCGCCGGAAGGCTCGTTGCGGTGGCAGGCGCCGAACTCGGCCAGGCGCAGCGGCAGCTCGCGGTAGCTCTTCAGGCCTTGATTGAACACCTGCACGTGGCAGGGGCAGTTCATCGGCTTGATGGCGTAGTCGCGATTTTCCGACTCGGTGGTGAACATGTTCTCGGCGTAGTTGGCCCAGTGCCCGGATTTCTCCCAGAGGCTGCGATCGACCACCTGTGGCGTCTTGATTTCCAGGTAGCCGTTCTCGCGCTGGATCTTGCGCATGTACTGTTCAAGCACTTGGTAGACGGTCCAGCCGTTGGGGTGCCAGAAGACCATGCCCGGCGCTTCTTCTTGAAGATGGAACAGGCCCAGGCGCTTGCCGATCTTGCGGTGATCGCGCTTCTCGGCTTCCTCGATACGCTTGACGTAGGCGGCCAGCTGCTTCTTGTCCGCCCAGGCAGTGCCATACACGCGCTGCAACTGCTCGTTCTTGGCATCGCCGCGCCAGTAGGCACCGGACAGCTTGGTCAGCTTGAAGGACTTGAGAAAACGGGTGTTCGGCACGTGCGGACCGCGGCACATGTCGACGTATTCTTCGTGATAGTACAGGCCCATGGCCTGTTCATCCGGCATGTCTTCGACAAGACGCAGCTTGTAGTCTTCGCCGCGAGCGGTGAACACGTCGATGACTTCGGCACGCGGCGTGACTTTCTTGATCACGTCGTACTCGGTGTCGATCAACTGCTGCATGCGCTGCTCGATCGCCGCCATGTCGTCCGGCGTGAAGGGCCGCTCGTAGGCGATGTCGTAATAGAAGCCTTCTTCGATGACCGGGCCGATCACCATCCGCGCGGTTGGGTACAGCTGCTTGACGGCATGACCGACCAGGTGGGCGCAGGAGTGACGGATGATTTCCAGCCCCTCTTCGTCCTTGGGCGTGATGATCTGCAAGGTGGCGTCGGCGGTGATCAGGTCACAGGCGTCGACCAGTTGGCCGTTGACCTTGCCGGCCACGGTGGCCTTGGCCAGGCCGGCGCCGATGGATGCGGCGACCTCGGCAACGGAAACCGGGTGATCGAACGAACGCTGACTGCCGTCGGGAAGAGTGATGGTGGGCATGGCGCCTCCTCTCCTAGTGGTGACCCCTACCAAAGGTCACATGGGTTGGGATGAGCCAGTACGCGATTCGCCCGGTATGCCCGCCTTACGTTAGCAGGAGCCTTGCGGCCGACCGGAATACGAACCAGAGTGACTGGAGCAATCGAAAAAGGTGAATCCCGCGCTTGGCGCTACCGAACAAGGCAGTGCCGAACGCAAGGCCGAACATCCTAGCACACAAGGTGCGTCGAATTGGTGCGTCATGCGTGCGATGTGGCAACTCACCGGGTCGCTGAACTTGCGGCCCGTTCCACCCCTCAGATGTGGTGAGTCCAAACCGCCTGAAAACAAGGAGCTATTCATTATGGGTCTCAAACGATTTCTTCCCCTGAGTGCCTGCCTGGCCCTGATGCTTCCATTCGCGGCCCAGGCTGCCGCGCTGTCCGCCGACGCCAAGGCCGAATACACCGCTCAATGCCAGGCTGCAGCCGTGCAGCAAGGCGTCGATGCTGCCAAGGCACAGGCACACTGCAGCTGTGGTGCAAAAGTGATCGAGGACAAATTCACCCAAGCCGAGATCGACCAGTTGACCAACAAGCAGGTCGAACCACCGATGGCGCTGCGCCAGAAGCTGATGAAGGAAGTGCTGGTTTGCAAGAACCAGTAACCCCGTTACCTCACCTGAAGAGCACTTCGGGGGTTCTTCAGGCCTGATAACAGCAGACGATCGATTTATTTGCGACGGAATGCGGTTTTTTTTAAAAGAATTTTCAGGTGCAAACCCTAACAAAATAAGGGGTTTAGCCGCTTCGGACAGGTCAAAAGGCGACAACCTTGGCTTCCTGCCCCAATCAAAGGGGGTTCACAGTCCAGCTTTTGGACTATGATAGGGACCGTGTGCCCAGTTGGCCTGAGCAGCACAGCACTACTGAATATTATGTTTCTTGGAGATTCACCATGTCTAATCGCCAGTCCGGCACCGTAAAATGGTTCAACGATGAGAAAGGCTTCGGCTTCATCACTCCTCAAGGTGGCGGTGACGACCTGTTCGTACACTTCAAAGCTATCGAATCCGACGGTTTCAAAAGCCTGAAAGAAGGCCAGACCGTTTCGTTCGTGGCTGAGAAAGGCCAAAAGGGCATGCAAGCTGCTCAAGTTCGCCCAGAGTAATCTCGGCAGCTGAAAAAACCCGTCCATGTGACGGGTTTTTTTTCGCCTGCGATTCGTGCCGCGTTCAGCCGCAGTTGACGCGAGTGATCTGACCGCTGTCGTCGGCGTTCAGATTGAGCCGGTCGGAACGGTACTCCAAGGTGACCATGTCATGGGGACGCAGTATCCGGGCAACCTGGGCGCCTGCCTTGACCCTGGCCTCTTCGAGCAGGTCGGCGGAAGCCGACTTGCCAACGGTGTAGCGTGCGCCATCGGCGTTGCAGCGTCCGTCGAATGCCGGTGCAGCGGCGGCAGACGACTTGGTCGACGTTTCTGAGGTAGAGCAGCCGCTGGCGGCCAGGGCGGCCATCAGGATCAACAGGGTCTTGCGCGGGAAAGGCATGCAGCCTCCTCTTTTTTCAGTAGGTTTTCGAATAGTCAAGGTTGTGCGACCGCCTGCAACTGGATTGGTTGCACACTGGGCAAGTCTGCCCCAAGGCACCGTAACCGAGCGCCAGCGAATTCGTCACGGGATGTGTGGTGACATCGCAGTCAGTACAGATCGATGTAATCGGATCGGGGCACCGGCCAGTGAGTCCGCAACGCGGTATGGATCTGCTGGATCCATTCGGCGTCCTCGGCGGCAGCCGGACCCACGTAGCCCGATCCGGCAGACCAGGTCTCGAGACGGAAACACAGTCCCTGCACGTCCATGCCACCGATCGCTTGGGTGGAAAGGAAAGCGATACCGTCGCGGGTGACGCGTAGCTGGTTATGGACGGCTGGATTTCCTGACGCAATGAGCGCGCGGACCGCCTCGGGAGTCAGCGAGTCAGGCTGCTTGAGATCGATGTGCACATGAGCCTCCATGCAGAAGATTGGCCCCAAGTTTGGCACGAGGCCGGCCATCTGCCCAAGGGCCGGTGTAAAGCGTGGACGAAAATGCTTTACTGGATCACGTGGAGCGAACGTCGTTCGCTTATGACCGTTGGCGAGAGCAACATGGCAAACGTATCGATCAAGGCGGACATCAAGGTCCAGTGGCCTCAGGGCCAGAGCTCTTTCAGTCCCGGCACGCCTGAAGAACTGGCGATCATCGGGGTCGACGTGCTGGTCAAGGCACTGGGCACCGACGCGGCGCGCAGCTTCGTCCTACAGGTGTTCGAGCGCTACGCTCACGAGCATGGGACAGCGTCGGTCAACAGCGTGGGCCATCCACTCAAGAACGCACCCGCGCCATAGCTTACCAAGAGCCCGTCATGGGCTCGACAGATCAAGGCAGACGCTGCAGCCGTTGCGTCAGCAGATCGAAGAACCCTTGCGCGTTGCCGTCGTTTACCCAGAATACATTCGTGGGTTGCTTGAGGGTGCCGTACCAGTCGGCCACGGTCTGACCGAAGGTAGGGCCTTCGCGGCTGTCGATGGTCAGGTTGACTTGGCGACCGCTGAACAGCTCCGGCGCCAACAGGTAGGCAATCACGCTGGCATCGTGCACCGGGCCGCCTGGCAATCCGTAGTGCTCCATATCGGCCTTGACGTATGCCTGGAGGATATCCACCACCCGAGGACCCGCCTTGTTCGACAACGCAGCCAGTTGCTGCAGACGTGCCGGACTGGTGAGGATCTTGTGGGTGACGTCGAGCGGCACGTAGGTGAGCTTCACCCCGCTCGCCAGCACGACCTGAGCGGCGTGCGGATCGGCGAACAGGTTGAATTCCGCTGCCGGCGTGATGTTGCCGCCATTGAAGTGGGCGCCGCCCATGACGATCACTTCCTTGATGCCCTGGGTAATGCCAGGGGCCTGGATCAACGCCAGCGCCAGGTTGGTCTGTGGCCCCAGCATGGCCAGGGTGATGCTGTGGGGTTCGGCATGGCTGAGGGTGTCGATCAGGTATTGCACCGCACTGCCTTCGGCAAGGCCCTTGGCCGGCTCTTGGACGACGATGCCCGGCACGCCCTCCTCGCCGTGCACATTGGCGGCATAGATGGGCTCGCGGACCAGCGGCTTGGGCGCGCCGGCATACACCGGTACGTCCTCGCGGCCTGCCCATTCACGAGCCAGGCGGGCGTTGCGCGAGGTCTTGTCCAGGCGCACGTTGCCGGCCACGGTAGTGAGCGCACGAACGTTGATCTGCTCAGGTGAGGACAGGGCCAGCAGCAAGGCGACGAAGTCATCGGCACCCGGATCGGTATCGATGATCAGATCGATCTTGTCGGCCGCCATGGCGGTGGCGCTGGTCAGCAAGGCCATCAGCGAAAATCCTCGGATCAGGGTCAGGAAAAAACGTTGCATATCACACTCCTTGTGCTCATTGATGAATCTAGAAAGTAACACCCGCCAGCAGGGCAATGTTGCTGTAGGGCTGGCATTCGCCGGTCCGCACGATAGCGCGGGCGCTTTTTGACAGTTCCTTGAAACGCGCATGGCTGACCATCTGGCGCACGCCCAGTGCGCCTTGATCATGCAACTGCTGGATCCTGGTCGATGCCGGGGGCAGTACCTGAAGCATCTCCTCGGCGATCACGTGGCTTTCCACCTGCATTTCGCTGAGCAGCACCTCCAGTGTGCTGACGAAGCTGGGAATGCCCGGCGTGAGGGCCAGGTCGATCAAGGGCACGCCCGGTGGCACCGGCAGGCCCGCATCGCCGATCACGACGATGTCGCCATGACCCAGCGAGGCGACCAACTGTGACAGGGAAATGTTCAGCAATGCAGTCTTTTTCACGATAGCACCTGCTCGACCTGCGCCAGGGTTGGAATGGAAGGCTGCGCACCGGCGCGGGTGACCGACAGCGCCGCAGCGGCCTGACCGAAGGCAATGGCCTGGGACTCGTCCAGGCCGCGGGCCAGGGCCGCGGCAAAGCCACCGACGAAGGTGTCGCCCGCCGCCGTGGTATCCACGGCCTGCACCTTGCGGCCAGGAGAGTGCCGGGACTGCACGCCCTCGGCAAACAAGACGCCGCGCTCGCCCAGGGTGACGATGATCTTGCCTGCACCGGCCTCGCGCAGAAGGCTGGCGGCCTGCTCTGCCTCGGCAACCGAATTCACCGCAAGCCCGGTCATGGCCTGTGCTTCGGTTTCGTTGGGGATCAGGTAGTCGATCCAGCCCAGCCACTGCGACGGCAAGGGTCCGGTCACCGGCGCGGGGTTGAGAATGACGGTCTTTCCCGCTTCGTGAGCGCGTTGCAGGGCGAAAGCGACCACCGGGTAGGGAATTTCCAGCTGGCATACCACCACGTCGGCGGCCTGCAGAAGGCTATCGAAGCGCTCGATGTCGGTGGATTCGAGTTGGCCATTGCCACCTGCCACGATGACGATCGCATTCTGGCTGCTGGCATCGACCACGATCATGGCGATCCCGGTTGCCACGTCCTCGGCCTCCCGCACGCCCTGGCAATCGATGCCCTCATCGACCAGCGCCTGTCGCAATGCCTGACCATAGGCGTCGGCTCCCACACAGCCGATCATTGCGACCTGGCCACCCAGGCGCGCTGCCGCCACCGCCTGATTGGCGCCCTTGCCGCCTGGGACCGTTGCAAAGGACTGGCCCAGCAGCGTTTCTCCCGCACGCGGCAAACGTTCGGCCTGTGCCACCAGGTCCATGTTCAGACTGCCTATTATCAATACGTTCGCTTGCATCGTTTGCCACTCTCAGCGCAATTCATGGGGAAGACCGGCGTATCGCGCCGTGGACTCGCGCACCACGATCTGTGGCGCGATGATGTGTTGCGTGGCGGCTGTGCCGGCGGCGCCAGCGATCCGGGCCAGGAGCCGCTCGGCGGCGCTCTCGCCCAGCTCGCCGATACGCTGGCCCACGGTGGTCAGGGCCGGGTAGACGTAGCGGCTGAGCTGGATGTCGTCGAAGCCGATGACCGATAGCTGCTCGGGCACGCGGATTCCCTGTTCGGCGGCTGCGCGCAGTACGCCCAGACCGATCATGTCGTTGGCGGCGAAAATCGCCGTGGGCCGCTCGCCCGCCAGCAATTGCACCGCCGCCCGGTAGCCGCCCGGGCTGGTGAAGTCGCTGTGCAGGACATGACCTTTCGCGGGCTGTAGACCGTACTCGGCGAGCGCGCGATGGTAGCCGTCCATCCGCAATTGCGCCACATGGGTATGCGCAGGCCCGCTGATGCAGGCAATGGCGCGATGGCCCAGTTCCAGCAGGTGCAGGGTGGCCAGGTAGCCGCCCTGCTCGTGGTCGATGCACACCAGATCGGCCGTCACCTCGTGCAAGCCGCGGTCGACGATGACCATGGGCGTGCGCACCGCCGCCAGCATATCGGTCAGCGCGGCATCGCCACCGACGGACGCGAACACGATGCCGTCGACGCGCTTTTCCAGCAACACACGCAGGTAGTTACGCTGCTTCTGCGGATCGTCATCCGAGTTGCACAGGATCACGCAGTAGCCATTGCGCTCGCAGCAGTCCTCGATACCCCGCGCCAGTTCGGCAAAATACGGGTTGACGCTGTTGGGCACCAGCAAGCCGATGGTCGCCGTGCTGCGCGCCTTCAGCGAGCGGGCCACGGCGCTGGGTACATAGTTGAGTTCGGCGATCGCCGACTCGACCTTACGCCGCACGTGCGCGCTGACCGGGCGGCTGTTGTTCACCACATGGGAAACCGTGGTGTAGGAAATCCCCGCCCGCGCCGCCACATCCTTGATGGTCGCCATGCTAGCTCCGCTTGCGCGCGCGTTGACTGCGGTAGGTGTCCAGGACCACGGCGATGACGATCACGGCGCCGGTGATGATGCGCTTGGTCGGTTCGCTGGCACCGATCTGCGCCAGACCGGCAGCGAGTACGGAAATGATCAGCACGCCGAAGAAAGTGCTGATGACCGACCCGCGCCCGCCCATCAGGCTGGTCCCACCGATGACCACCGCAGCGATCACCTGCAGTTCCAGACCGGCACCGGCGTTGGGATCGGCCGCCTCGAGGCGGGAAATCTGGAACAGCGCAGCCACGCCCGCCAGCAGACCCATGAGGGAGAAAACCAGCACCTTGTAGGGCTTGGGATTGATCCCCGCCAGGCGCACCGCTTCTTCGTTGGTGCCGATGCCGATCAGGTAGCGGCCGAAGACCGTGCGGGTCAGGGTCAGGTGGGCGATGACGATCACCCCCAGCGCGATCAGGAACGAAGGCGCGATGCCGAAGGCCACAGGGTCGGACAGCCAGGCGAAGGCGTCACCGATGTAGGCGGTACGCGAATCGGTCATCTGGTAGGCCACCCCGCGGGCCATCTCCAGCACGCCCAGGGAGACGATGAACGACGGGATGCGCCAGGCCACGGTGATCGAACCGGTGATGGTGCCGGCGAGCGCCGCGCAGCCCATGCCCAACAGTGCGGCGGGCAATACACTCCAACCCCAGCCGAGGATCGCCACGCTGACTGCCGAAGCGGCCAGTGCCAGCACCGAGCCTACCGACAGGTCGATGCCGCCGATGATCAGTACGAAGGTCATGCCAACGGCCAGAACCATCAGGTCGGGGATCTGGTTGGCGATGGTGCTGAAGGTGCTGTACGAGAGAAAGTGACTGCTGAGCACGGAGAACAGCACGATCATGGCCAGCAAGGCGCCGGCCAGGCCCAGGTAGGTACCCAGGCCCAGGTAGGTGCCGCTGGGTTTGGCGCCAGGCGTGGCTTTGGGCAGCGTGGAAGTTTTCATTCAGGGATCCTTGCTGCAGGCTCGGCCAGCAGCGCATCGCGTTTTTGATAACCGGCGAACGCGGCGGCCAGCAGTTCATCCTGGCTCCAGTGTTCGCGCTCGAAAGTGTCGATCAGACGGCCGGCCGAGAGCACCGCGATGCGGTCGCAGATCAGCATCAGCTCGCGCAGGTCGCTGGAGACCACGACCAGCGCCTTGCCCTGACGGGTCAGTTCGCCCAGCAGGGCATAGATGTCGAACTTGGCACCGACGTCTATGCCACGAGTCGGCTCGTCGAACAGCAGCACGTTGCAGTCGCGCTCCAGCCAGCGGCCGATCACCACCTTCTGCTGGTTGCCGCCCGAGAGCTCGGCCACGGTTTGTGCCGGGCTGGAGCTGCGGATGCGCATGGCCTCGATCTGGCGCTGGGCCAAGGCCCGTTCGGCCTGGTTGTCGACGACACCCGCGGCGGAAATCGCCGGCATGTTGCCCAGGGCGATATTGGCGCTGATCGATTGCGACAACAGCAGGCCTTCGCCCTTGCGGTCTTCGGTGATCAAGGCGATGCCATGGGCCACGGCATCGGCGGGACTGCGGATGGTGACAGGCCTGGGTGGCTGGCCAATCGCAACGGTACCGGCATCGCTGGCGTCGGCGCCGAAGATCAGCCGCAGCAGTTCGGTGCGCCCTGCCCCGATCAATCCGGAAATGCCGAAGATCTCGCCCTGACGCACCTCGAAGGACACGTCCTTGACCTTGTCGCCGCGGCTCATGCCTTGCACCTGGAACATGGGCGGGCCAATGCGTCGCTCACCCAGGTCGATGCGTTCGCCCAGTTCGCGGCCCACCATGAGGTTGACCAGTTGCTCACTGTCGTAGCGCGCCATCGGCTCGACACACACCAGGCGCCCGTCGCGCAGCACGGCGATGCGTTGCGCGACCTGGGCCAGTTCTTCGAGGCGATGGGAAATATAGATGATCGACACGCCGCGTTCGCGCAACCGAAGAATCTGCGCGAACAGCATGTCGACCTCGCGCGCGGTGAGCATTGCGGTGGGTTCGTCGAGGACCAGCACCCGGCAGTCGCCGATCAGGTTGCGGGCGATCTCGACCATTTGCTGATGACCGATGCCCAGGTCGCTCACCAACGTATCCGGGTCGATGGCGTCGAGGCCCACCTGAGCCATGGCCTGGCGAGCCTGCTCGCGCAGGCGCCGACGATCGATCCAGCCACCGCGGCTGGGCAGATCGTGAAGAAACAGATTTTCCGCAACGGTCAGCGTCGGCAACAGGTTGAGCTCCTGCATGACCATGCGCACCCCGCCACGCTCGGCTGCGGTACGGCTGCCGGGCAGCCAGGCCTGGCCCTGGAACTGCATCTGGCCGGTGGTTGGCGCTTCCAGGCCACCGATTATCTTCGACAGGGTGCTCTTGCCCGCGCCGTTCTCGCCGGTCAGGGCCAGCACTTCGCCGCGGTGCAGCTCAAGGTCGATATCCCACAGCACGGGCTGGGCATAGGTCTTGCCGATGCCACTGACCGACAGTACAACATTGGATGTCATAGGGTTCTCCAGACGCGCCTGCCGACAGCAGGCCGAGGCAATGCCCAGGCCTGCCGCGAGACGCTCTGCATCAAGGCTTGGTGACGAGCTCGACCGGGGTCTGGATCACGCCGTTGGCGTCGACGTCGAGTTTGTCGCCCTTGATCATGCCCAATGCACTCTGGATGCCGAACACCGCCTGGCGGGCGGCGAACTGGTCGGCCGTGGCCAGTACGCGACCGTCCTTGAGCATTGGCTTGATGGCATTGATGTTGTCGTAGCCCACCACCTGGACCTTGCCCGCCTTGCCCGCGGCACGCACCGCGGAGACCGCACCGAGCGCCATGCTGTCGTTGCCGGCCAGCAGGGCCTTGAGGTCGGGGTATTCATTGAGCATCGCGGAAGCGACGGCATTGCCCTTGTCGATTTCCCAGTTGCCCGACTGCACGGAGACGATCTTCATCTGCGCCGCTTCCATGGCGTCCTTGAAACCGGCCGTGCGCATCTGTGCGTTGGTGGTGGTCGGTACGCCTTCGATGATGCCGACCTGGTCACCGGCAGTGAGTTGCTTGGCCAGGTAGTCGCCGACCAGCTTGGCGCCCTTGCGGTTGTCGGGACCCACGAACGGCACCTGGATGCCTTTGCTTTTGAGTACGCCGGCATCCAGCTGGTTGTCGATGTTGACGACTTTGATGCCGGCATCCATGGCCTTCTTGATGATCGGCACCAGGGCCTTGGAGTCTGCCGGGGCGATGACCAGTGCATCGACCTTGGCCACGATCATCTGCTCGACGATGCGAATCTGATTGGCGGTGTCGGACTCGTCCTTGATGCCATTGGACACCAGATCGAAATCGGCAGCGTGTTCTTTCTGGTAGCTCTTGGCGCCGTCTTCCATGGTCAGGAAGAATTCGTTGGCCAGGGATTTCATGACCAGCGCGACCTTGGGTTTCTGGGTGTCGGCGAAGGAGGATTGCAGTGGGACGATGGTGCCGATGGCAGCCATCAGGGAGACAGCGAGCAGGCGTCCAGCGAAGGGCAGCTTCATGGGGTTACTCCGATCTTATGATTGTTTTCGAGCAACGGTTCGCGGTTATTCGCAAACGTTTGCGTACTGGAAACTATGGCCATGCATCAGTCCTTTGTCAATCTCGTGGAGATGCCTCCACCCAAGCATCTGTAGCGCTCGCCACAACACCGCCCTGCAGGTGCGAGACAGCTCCGCATCACGATACAAAGTCAGTCATCCATTCATCCTCGGGCCGAGCCCAACAAGATTGCCATGACTAACCACGAAGCCCTTGCCCTTCACACTGCAACCCCCAGGCTGCACGTTGTCGACGGCCGTGCACTTGCGCGGCGCGATGTCGTGTACCACAGAGATCAACCCGGTTTCGCGCAGGCACGTATTACCCGCCATGATTACAACGCCGGTGGGCAGCGTGTCTGTAGCATAGACCCTCGCCTGCATGCGGCCCGGTCCGAGCAACCCGACATCGAGCCCAATCTGCAACAACGTTACAGCCTGGGAGGTCGCTGCCTGCGCAGCCGTAGTGTCGACGCCGGCACCACTGTGAACTTGCACGACGCCTGCGGGCGTGAGGCGGTGACATGGCTCGCCAATGGTGTCGAGCAGAGCCGGCACTACGAGGCTGCGCCACTGCCTGGGCGACTCTTGTCGATCACAGCGCTGGGAACCGACGGAGCCACGCGGACAGCCGAGCGCTGGCAATGGGCTGATGGCCAGCCATGGGTGCGAGAGCGCAACCTTGCCGGGTACTGTCACACACGTTTCGACGGCGCCGGCAAGAATGTTGTCCAAAGCCGTAGCTTGCTCGGTTCAATCACCAGCGAGTGCTTGCAGCTGCTGCAAGGCCATGAGGAAAGCGACTGGTCTGGTGACGACCCCTTGGCTTGGGCAAGATGCCTGGAGCCAGAATGTTCGAGCAGTTCGGTGATTGTCGATACGTGCGGCGCGATCGTGGCCAGTGAGGATGCCAAGGGGCATCGTCAACGCCATGGTTTTGATCGCTGTGGGCAGTATCGGGCCAGCTGGGTCACCCCCATGGGCAGCACCGAAACGCCTGTGGTACTGGATGTCAGCTACGACGCCAACGGCCAGAGGCTGATGGAGCATGATGCCAACGGGTTGGTCACCCACCATACCTACGCACCCGACACCCTGAGGCTGGTCGGCAGGAAAACCACCCGCCTGCACGACCGTCGGGTTTTGCAGGATTTGCGTTACCAGTACGACCCTGTCGGATTGGTGACCCAGGTACGCGACCATGCCGAGCAGACGCGATTCTGGCGCAACCAGAAAATAGAGCCACAACAGGACTACCAGTACGACTCGCTATCGCAGCTGATACTGGCCAGCGGGCGTCAAATGGCTGCACTCGGCCGACCTGATAGCCTGCTCCATGCGCTGCCTGTCGACACCCATGCCTACACCCTCTATCAACGCCGCTACACATACGACCAGTCCGGTAACCTGCTGAACATTCGGCACACCGTCCCGGCTACCAGCACCGGCTACACGATCAGGCTTACAGCCTCCGCGCGGAGCAACCGGACCCTCCTGAGCGACCTTTGCGACGACCCCGCATTGATCGATAGCCACTTCGATGCCGCTGGCCAGCAGCGAGCGGTGGACGGAGCTCAACGCGCTGCCTGGAACAGTCGCATGCAACTGGGCAGTGTCACGCGAGACGCAGCAGGTAGCGAGCATTACCTTTACGGCCAGCATCACCAGCGGCTGCGCAAGACTCATGCTCACGGCAGTACTCGCTATTTACCGGGTCTGGAGTTGCAGCAGCACGACAGCCATGCTTTGCACTGCATCAATGTGACCGAGCACATTCGCGTGCTGCACTGGCCTCAGGGCAGCCCAGAGGGTCTGGCCAACGATCAGTTGCGCTACAGCTACACCGACCTGCTGGGCAGTCATGGCTTGGAAATAGATGGCGACGGCTGTGTCATCAGCCGCGAGGAATTCTTCCCGTTCGGTACCACCTCTGTGTGGGCCTGCCGCAATCAGACCGAGGCCAGTTACAAGACTCTCCGCTACTCGGGAAAGGAACGCGACAACACCGGCCTCTACTATTACGGCTACCGCTATTACCAGCCATGGACCGGACGCTGGCTCAGCGCCGACCCGGCGGGCGCTGTGGATGGTCTGAACCTGTACGCCATGGTCCGCAACTCACCGCTGTCAGCAGTGGACGACGACGGTCGTATGCTGCGGATCGTCGTGAAAGGCGGGATCGGTGCAGCCGGGATCGGCTACGAGGCCTATAAGCACAAGGACCGACAGTCCCAGGCGCCAGCACAGCCTGGCGACGCTTCGACGAGCGGCTCCATGGGCGACCGGCGGGCAGACCAGGTGATCGGCAAGATCCAGCGGATGAAGGACGAATTCAGCCCAGGGCAACAGATTCTGAACAGTGCAAAGGGCCGCGCGCAAACGGCGGATCATCTGGCGCATGGTCAATTGCCGGGGGCCAATGCAGTCCTCAAGGGCGCTGAAAGTGTCGCCACTGTGGTCGAGTTCAGCCAGACAGGCGATCTTTCCCAGATCAACAAAGTGCCTCTGGCGAACGCGGTAGCTACAGACGCGGTAAACGGCGTTGCTCACAGCATCAAGGCCACCATCAAAAACACCCAGAAAGCCGTGAAAGGGGCTGCCGAAGTGGCAACGCTTTCCGACACCAAAGCTGCGGAAGTGGACGCGTCACTGGGCGATTTGAAAGAAGTTGCGCAAGACAAACTGATCACGAATGTGTCGCTGGGCGCCACGGTCAAAGCGGGCCTGGATGGAGCCGCCGCGGTGGTACCTCATCCCGTCGCCAAGGTCGGCCTCAGGATCCTGTCTGCGGCGTGGACGGTGACGGGCGTGGTGCATGGTGCCGAAGAGCTGGGTGAGATCGTCAAAACCCACGAGGATCTTCTCGTGAGCAAGACCGGCGAAAACCTCATGGGGCAAATGAAGACGGTGAATGCGTCGAATCGTGGAGTGATCATGGATCGCTTCAAAAAGAGCTACGGCTTCTCCGACACTCCATGAGGCCGGGCGCCGTCTGTTGCCAGCGCAGTAGCGCTGGCTATCTGCGACGTTTTGCCACTCAACTAATGGCCCCACCAACAGTCACAGCTGAATCGGTTACATTTTGTAGCCATTTCAAGGGTGCGAGCCCGAAGAGGCCGGATGAGTTTTATCTTGTGGATGGCCGTGCTGGGCGTCCTGCTGTTGATGCTGGCGCTGACGGCGTCTTACCTGCGCTGGCTGCCGGTGACTACCTCGGCGGTGTGCCTGGCATTCGGCGTGGCCATCGGTCCCATGGGGCTGGGTCTGTTCACCACCGATTTCAAGGACACCGCCTCCTGGCTCGAACGCCTGGCGGAGGCGGCAGTTTTGTTTTCGCTGTTCAGTACCGGCATCAAACTGCGGCTGGGGTTGGGCCGCAGTGCGTGGCGGGCGGCTTATATGCTGTCAGGTCCGGTGATGATCGTTTCGATCCTGGGCGTATGCCTGGTGGCGCACTATGCCCTGGGTTTGTCGTGGGGGGTGAGCATGCTGCTCGGGGCGATGCTGGCGCCGACCGATCCAGTGCTGGCGTCCATGGTCCAGGTGAACAGCGCGCAGGATTTCGACCGCGTGCGCTTCGGGCTGTCGGGCGAGGCCGGGCTCAACGACGGCACGGCCTTTCCGTTTGTGATCCTGAGCTTGCTGATGTTGCATCATGGCAGCCTCGACAGCCACTGGCTGGGTCAGTGGGCCCTGGAAAATCTGGTGTGGGGCGTCCCGGTCGGATTGCTGATCGGTTACGGGATGGGCCGGGCGATCGGCCACTTGATGATCTACCTGCGCGTGCGCCATGCCGACAGCACCAACTCGCCGAACGATTTTCTGGCGCTGGCCTTGATCGCACTGTCCTACTTTGCTGCCGCTTCCGTGGGCGCCTTTGGTTTTCTCGCCGTGTTCGCCGCAGGGCTGGGGCTGCGGCAGGCAGAGGTACGCACGTCGAACTCCGAGGTGCCTTCGGAGCATCTGGCCAAGCCGATCAGCGGGCACCGTGACATGGCTCCCGAAGAAGGCACCGTCACCCATCCCAACGATCTCGAAGACGGGCAGCTGGCCGCAGGGGTGATGATGGGCGACATCCTGGTGTTCGGCAATCTGGTGGAACGGTCCATGGAGGTACTGCTGATCACCATTCTGGGGGCGACCTTGTCCGCCTATTGGGATTGGCGAGCGGTGGGCCTGGCGGCCGCGCTGTTCTGCGTGATTCGGCCATTGAGCGTGTGGCTGCTGGTGAGCCGGCGGTTGCTCGACGGGCATCAGCGCGCGTTGCTGGGCTGGTTCGGCATCCGCGGGATCGGGTCGATCTATTACCTGTGCTATGCCCTCGCCCACGAACTGCCCGAGTCGGTCGAACAGGTCTGCATCAGCCTGACGCTGTCGGTGGTGGCGTTGAGCATTCTGGTGCACGGCATCAGCACCCAGCCGCTGCTGGAACATTACGAGCGTCGAAGAAAGCCGGTTTAGTGGCGGATGACGTGAGTCAGGGAAGGCGCGGTGCTGCCGGCGGTGTGGATCCACCCCGTGCCGCGATCCCTGTAGCAGCGGCGCGAGCCGCGTCGGCGGTGCGTGCGGTGTGCCTGGAGGTTCGCGGTGTTGCCGGACGCGGCTCGCGCCGCTGCTACAGGGTATCGGTTCGGATGCACCGGCTCGGTCAAAAAGGTATAGAATCCCCAGCATTTGAAGGATCGGTCGTTGTCATCCAGACGGGATCGATCGCGCATAACCCATACAGGCAGATCGGATATTGGAACAGCTAAAGCGCCTCGCTAGCGGGATTGAAGGGCTCGATTTGTTGCTCAAGGGTGGGCTGGTGGCCGGTGCGTCCTACATCGTGCAAGGCCGTCCCGGCTCAGGCAAGACGATCCTGGCCAATCAGTTGGGCTTCAATCACGTGCGTCAGGGCGGCCGCGTGCTGGTTGCCACACTGCTCGCCGAGTCCCATGAGCGCCTGTTCCAATACCTCTCCACCCTGAGCTTTTTCGACGCTTCGAAGATCGGTAATGAAATCCAGTTCGTCAGCGCTTTCGACACGCTGGAAAACGAAGGCCTGGATGAGGTGGTCAAGCTGCTGCGCCGCGAAATCAGTCGCCAGAAAGCAACCATCCTGATCGTCGACGGTGTGCTGAACGCCCGCTCCAAGGCCGATTCGCAGATCGACACCAAGAAATTCATCTCCGAGTTGCAAGGACATGCCGCGTTCGCCGGGTGCACCGTGCTGTTCCTGACCAGTTCGCGCCTGGACGACGGCAGCCCCGAACACACCATGGTCGATGGCGTCATCGAGCTGGGTGAAGAACTGTTCAACACCCGCTCGGTGCGCCGCATCCAGTTGCGCAAGACCCGTGGCAGCGGCGCGCTGTCCGGCCTGCACGAGTGCGAGATCACCGACGACGGGTTGGTAGTCTATCCGCGCCTGGAAAGCCTCTACAGCCGCCCTTCCTGCCCTGACCTCACCGATCTGAGCCGAGTGCCCAGCGGCATTCCTGACCTGGACAATCTTATCGGTGGTGGGCTGCCGCGTTCCTCTGTGACCCTGGTCATGGGCCCCTCGGGTATCGGCAAAACCAGCCTGGGTATCAACTTCCTGGCGGCCTCGACCCCTGAGGAACCCGGACTGTTGTTCGGCATGTACGAATCCGAGCGCCGCCTGCAAGTGAAGGCGCGATCGCTGGGCCACGATTTCGAGACCCTGCAGGCCAGCGGCGCCCTGCACGTGTGCTGGCAGCCGACCACCGAAGGCCTGCTCGACGGGCTGGGTGCGCGCCTGCTGCATCAGGTCGAGATTCACGGCATCAAGCGCGTGCTGATCGACAGCCTGGGCGGCATGGCTCGCACCGCGACCAGTACCGTGCGCCTGACCGAGTTCTTCAGCACCTTGATGAGCGAGCTGCGCACCCGTGGCGTGACCGTATTCGCCACGTGGGAAATCCGCGGCCTGTTCGGTCCGGAGATCACCTCGCCGGCTCCTGATCTTTCCAGCATCGTCGACAACATCCTGCTGACGCGATTTGTCGAACATGAGTCTGAACTAAAGCGGCTGATTTCCATTCTTAAGGTCAGAGACAGTTTTTATGATCCGTCGCTATTGGAGCTGGTCATCCATGGTCATGGAATCGACCTGAGAAAGGCGTTCAAAAATGCAGAGGCAGTGTTATCAGGTAGCGCCTCCACGATATCGAATCCGTGATGTTGCCGGGGTCGAACTGACATGGCCACTATCCTGATCGTCGACGATGAGTATCTCATCGCCGACATCCTTGGTTACGCTCTTGAAGACGAAGGCTACATGGCCGTGACGGCTGGCAATGGCAAGCGTGCATTGGAGATCCTCGATCGCGAGCGTCCCGCGCTGGTCATTACCGACTTCATGATGCCAGGCATGAACGGCCTTGAGCTGGCGCAAAGAATTCGCGGTAACGAATCGTTTTGCGCCGTGCCCATCCTGTTGATGAGTGGCGCGCAAGGCAGCGTCGGGCGTGCCACGCCCGACCTTTTCGCTGCCGTCTACGATAAGCCATTCGATATCAACGAAGTGGTGGCGAAGGTTCGCGAGCTGGTGCCGCTGGAGCCCCTCAAGCCGCATTGAGCGATAGCTTGCCTTGCTACAGCGTCAGGATCTCGTAACCATCAGCCGTGACCGCCACCATGTGCTCCCACTGAGCGGACAACGACTGGTCACGCGTAACCACCGTCCAGCCATCGGCCAATTGACGAGTGCCCGCCTTGCCGGCGTTGATCATGGGCTCGATGGTGAAAATCATGCCCTGGGTCAGCCGCATCCCCTCGCCCTTGCGGCCATAGTGCAGCACCTGCGGTTCGTCGTGATAGATCTGGCCGATGCCATGCCCGCAGTACTCCCGCACGACGCTGAAGCCTTCACGGTGCGCGACGCTCTGGATTGCGTGACCGATGTCACCCAGGGTGGCGCCCGGCTTGACCACTTCAATACCGGCCAGCATCGCTTCATGGGTGGTTTCCACCAGACGCTTGGCCAATGGGCTTGGCTTACCCACGTAGTACATCCGACTGGTGTCGCCGAACCAACCGTCCTTGATGACCGCCACATCGATATTGACGATGTCGCCGTCGGCCAGCACGACCTTGTCGCTGGGCACCCCGTGGCAGACCACCTGATTGACCGAGATGCACGCCGTCTTGGTGAAACCATGGTAGCCAACGTTGGCCGGGATCACCTTCATCTCGTTCACGATGTAGGCGTTGCACAGCTCGTCCAGGTATTGTGTGGTGACGCCTGCCTGCACGTGCGGGGCGATCATGCGCAATACGTCAGCGGCCAGGGCACCGGCGTGGCGGGCCATGGCGATTTGCTCCGGGGTGCGGCTCAGATTCTTGCGGCTCACTGATTTCTCCTGCTGTTGGAACCCCTATGCTAGCAGAGCGCCGGTGCATTGCCTCTCCGCGGCGCGATGACCTGATTTAATTACAAATCCCACAAAACTTTTTGTAACCATTTCGTTCATAAGACTCACAGCCCAGCGCCACACCGGCAGATGGTCGCGAAAAGCGCACAGGCAGTGACTTCGAACGCGGTTCGAAGACTTCAAGCTCCAAGCAGTTCGACATAATCATAATATCCGCTGGCACCGACGGCCCTTGGGACCGTCCCCCTCCATGCCCGGCATCGCACCACCGAACGCTGAAACTTGCCTTGCTCTTTTCGTGCGCGATCCTGCGTGACGCATCACGACCTATTGCCTGCGAGCAATGAAAGGAATGAGCCTTGTCCAGTTCCAACACCACTGCACCTGATACATCGCCCGCGGGCGAAGAAAATGACGCAACCCGTACCAGCCCTGGCCAGATCGTGGTGCGCGTGGCGATCATCGCCACCATGGGCGCTCTGGCTTTCGGCTACGACACCGGGGTGATTTCCGGCGCCCTGCCCTTCATGACCCAGGGGCCGGACCAAGGCGGTCTGGGGCTCACTCCGTTCACCGAGGGCCTGGTAGCGTCCTCGTTGATCCTCGGCGCCGCGTTTGGCTCGCTGTTCGCCGGTCATCTGGCCGACAAGTACGGCCGCCTGACCGCGCTCAAGGGCCTGGCCATCCTGTTCATGATCGGCGCCCTGGGCTCGGCCCTCGCCCCGACCGTGGCCATCATGGTCGCCACTCGATTCGTGCTCGGTCTTGCGGTGGGGGGTGCATCGGCGATCGTGCCGATGTTCATTGCCGAGATAGCCGGGCCCAACAAGCGAGCCCGACTGGTCAGCCAGAACGAACTGATGATCGTCACAGGGCAACTGGTGGCCTATATCTCCAATGCCTTGCTGGCGCATTTTGCCCACACCCCTGACGTGTGGCGCTGGATGCTGGCCATCGCAGTGATCCCGGCGGCCTTGCTGTGGATCGGCATGCACTTCGTTCCGACTTCGCCACGCTGGCTCGCCAGCAAGGGACGTATGGAAGAAGCCCGCGAGGTGCTGGAAAAGATCCGCTCGAGCAAGAAGCAGGTCGACAAGGAAATGAAGGAGATCCAGGCTCAGAACGACGAGGAACGTGCCGACGTGAGCTGGTCCTCGATCTGGGCCGAACCCTGGCTGCGTCGCCTGCTGCTGGTGGGCATGGGCCTGGGCTTCGTCGCCCAGCTCACAGGGGTCAATGCGTTCATGTACTTCACCCCGGTGATTCTCAAGTCCACGGGACTGGGCACCAACGCGGCGCTTACCGCGACCATCGGCAACGGTGTCGCTTCGGTGATCGCTACCCTGATCGGCATCTGGCTGGTCGGTCGCCATGGCCGTCGGCCGATGCTGATGACCGGGCTGTGCTTCGTGGTCCTGGCGCAGGTGCTGCTGTGTGGCGTGCTGACCATGCTGCCCTCCTCGCTGCTGCAAAGCTACCTGGCGCTGGCCTGTATCCTGATGTTCCTGCTGTTCATGCAGACCTTCATCGCCCCGGTCTACTGGCTGCTGATGTCCGAACTGTTTCCTTCCCATCTGCGGGGCATGATGACCGGTACGGCGGTGTGCTTCCAGTGGCTGTGCAACGCGTCGGTGGCGTTCCTGTTCCCCATTGCCCTGGCTGGCTTCGGCCCCTACACCTTCATGCTGTTCGCCGCGATCAACGTCATGTCGCTGATCTTCGTGGCGATGTGCGTGCCGGAAACGCGCGGCAAGTCGCTGGAGCAGATCGAACGGCACATGGAGAAGGAATTCACCCCGGACGAACCCGCCAGCGCCTGAGGCGATACCGATCGCGGCTCGATATGTCCAGTCAGAGGTGTTGCAGGTAACATGGCTGAAGTTGTTTTCATCTTCAGCCTGTCGCCTGCAAGGAAGAGCGCCCCCATGACCCACCCCGACGACGTCATCGCCAGCCGCGTTCTGCACCTGCTCGAACAACGCGCCGTCGGCGCGTCCATCTGCCCTTCGGAAGTGGCGCGCTCGCTGGAGCAGGACGAGCCCGCGTGGCGCGCGCTGATGCCGGAGGTTCGCCGGGTGGCTCGGGCCCTGGCGGCCGCCGAGATCATCGACCTGACCCAGGGCGATGCCCGGCTGAATCCCGATATGGAACCGGAGGGGCCGATCAGACTGCGCCGGGGTGCGCATTTCAAGCACCCTTGAGGTCAATCCGCAGACGTGCGTTTGCAGACGTATACCTGACGGCCGCAGTTTGCTAGGTTTCCCGACCGCCTTCCCCGATCTGGCCGAAATCCATGACCCGTACTCCTCCCGACGCTGCCAACGGCGCACCTGATCAACCGTCCCACCAAGCGAGCTTCTGGCTGATCGCCGTGGCCTTTCTGATCACCATGGTCGGCACCACCCTGCCGACGCCGCTCTACGCCTTGTATCAACAGCATCTGGGCTTCGGTCCGACCTGGGTGACCCTGATTTTCGCCATCTATGCGGCCGGGGTGATCAGTGCATTGCTGGCCGTCGGCAGTTGGTCCGATCAACTGGGTCGAAGACCGATGCTGCTGGCAGGCTTGGCCATGGGCGCGATCAGCGCGGTGATTTTCCTGTGCACCGACTCCATTGGCGGACTGCTGATCGCTCGGCTGATCTCGGGCTTCTCGGCCGGGATCATGACCGGTACCGGTACGGTGGCAGTGATCGAAGCGGCGCCCAAGCGCTGGCAGAACAGCGCGACATTGGTGGCCACGGCGGCCAACATGCTTGGCCTGGGGCTGGGCCCGCTGCTGGCCGGTTTCACGTCACAGTTTCTGCCCTGGCCGGTGCACCTGGCCTTCGTCGTGCACCTGGTCCTGCTGCTGGCAGCCGCGGCGGCCATCCTGGCCGTCGGCGAGACGGTGCAGCGACCCGCCAAACCACGCCTGGGATTTCAGCGCCCGAGCCTGCCGGCAGCAGTGCGCGGCCCGTTCGTGCCCGCCGCCATCGCCGGCCTTGCCGGGTTCAGCGTGACCGGATTGTTCACCTCGCTGGTACCGGCGATCATGCGTCAGGTCATGGGGCACGCGGGAGGCCTGGTGATCGGTGCAGTGATTCTGGTGCTGTTTGCTGGCTCAATCGTCGGCCAGGCGTGGGTCAGGCGAATTCGCGAAGCCGCGCAGATGACCGTTGGTTGCACTGTGCTGATCCTCGGTGTCGCCTGTCTGGGCCTGAGTATCGCCAGCGCCCAGCTCTGGCTGCTGGTGCTCGGCGGCGCTCTGAGCGGAATCGGCCAAGGCCTGACCTTTCGGGCCGGCATGGGCGCGGTGGCCAATGCCGCGCCCGTCGGCCAGAAGGCCGGGGTCACCTCGGCACTGTTCATCGTCTATTACCTGTCCATGTCGGTGCCGGTGATCGCGGTGGGCGTGAGCATTCCCGTGTTCGGGCTGCATCATTCCGCCGAGTTCTTCAGCGCCGTGGTGGCACTGATAGCGGTGCTGGCAATGCTCAGCATGAACATCGTGCGCGCCCGAGCGTCCAATGCCTGAGTCGACCGTCTGCAGGTCGCCAACAGGAGAATGACCATGACACCTGAAACCGAAGGCAAAGAAGAAAAAGGCCCCAATGGCGTGCCCTTCATCAACGATCCAGGCAGCGAAGACCCAGGCTCGGTGACCACCGAAGATGCCACCGTGCCGCTTCAGGAAGAAGATGACGAGGATGACGAGTCCTATCAATAGGCCGAATCGGCCACAAGCCTGACTCTGAGGGTCGGCGCCACCCAAGCGCCATTGCGCCCCGCTATGCTGGATGCTTCCTGCATCCCCTAGCGAGGCATTCGTACCGATGGAGACCCTCACTCCTGTCGCGAACAGTTGGTTGACCCTTCCCGCGCACCGGCACTGGCTGGCCCAGCAAGGCCAGCGATTGCTGGAATTCGCCAAGGCGGCGCGCATCGAAGACGGCTTTGCCGACCTCGACAACCGGGGCCGTCCGGTGCTGGCCAGCGGTGCATTGACCATCCAGACCGCCCGCATGACCCACAGCTTCGCCCTGGCCTGCCTGCAGGGCATCCCAGGCAGTGCGGCCATGGTCGACCATGGTATCCGCGCGTTGCAGGGTCCATTGCGCGATGCACGGCACGGTGGCTGGCACGCCAGCGCCAGGCCGGCCTCCACGTCGCGCAAGCAAGCCTATCTGCATGCATTCGTGGCACTGGCGGCGAGCTCGGCCGTAGCGGCCGGACGACCAAACGCCGCGGCATTGCTGGCCGACGCGGTCGACGTTCTGGAACGGCGCTTCTGGTGCGAAGCCGAGCAGGCATTCGTGGAATCCTTCGCTGAGGACTGGAGCGACCAGGAAGACTACCGGGGTGGCAACAGCAACATGCACGGGGTGGAGGCCTGCCTGGCCCTGGCCGACGTCTGCAACGACACCAGGTGGCTGGATCGCGCGCTGGCGATCAGCGAGCGGCTCATTCACCAACACGCGGCAGCGACCAACTACCTGCCAGTCGAACACTTCGACGCCCACTGGCAAGCGCTACCCGACTACAACCATGACCGCCCCGGGGACGAGTTCCGTCCCTACGGGCAAACGCCAGGGCATGCCTTCGAGTGGGCGCGGCTGCTCCTGCACCTGGAAGCCGCACGGCACCGGATCGGCCTGGCCAACCCCAGCTGGCTGGCCGAAGACGCCCAGCATCTGTTCGCCGCAGCCTGCCGGGTCGGCTGGGCGGTGGATGGCCAGCCGGGAATCGTCTACACGGTAGACTGGCAACAACGGCCGGTGGTCGCGCAGCGTCTGCACTGGACGCTGGCAGAAGCGGTGGCTGCCGCCGCGGCGCTGTACCAGCGTACCGGCGATGCCAGCCATGAGCGCTGGTACCGTGAGTTCTGGGACTACATCGACCTCTACCTGATCGATCGCGAGCATGGCAGCTGGCACCATGAACTCGATACGGACAATCAACCGGCGCAGACCATCTGGCCAGGCAAACCCGACCTCTATCACGCCTATCAGGCGACCCTGTTGCCAACTCTGCCACTGGCGCCCAGCCTGGCGACCACGCTGGCGCGCCAGTCTGGACTGGGATAAGCGCCACACGCTTCATGGGATTGGCGTGGCTGCGCCAATCCAACTGAATTTTTCAGACGGGCCGGACTCCGAAACTCAACGCGACGCACCTCACAAGGAAGATCTTCGGCCCCATGAACAACGCAAAACTGTTCGTCATCGATTACACCCTGCACGGCGACCCCAAGTCGTTCATCATCCGAGCCGAGAAAATGGACAGCAGCGAGGCCTGGCATTGGGCAAGCTGCGATGCAGGGGTCGGCCGCATCGGTCGATTCGGCCGTGAGCATGTGAAAAAGACCAGTCAGCCATCGGCCGAAAAATTCGGCATCAATGGTGTCAGCTGGCGTCCGGCCTGAGCGTCAAAGACCTGCGTCACTGCTTGGCTGGCGAACGAATTCACTTTACCTGAGGTTGATCTGGAACATATTGTTACAAGATATGTTCCCGGCGTTGGACCGTTGTGCCCGAAAGCTCGACGCGTCTACCGCCATGGGTCATCTATAAGATCAAGTAAAGTGAGCACAGCCATGACGTCTGAGGTGGGTAAAGGCAAGGCGATCTTTCGCGTTGTCAGCGGCAATTTTCTGGAAATGTTCGATTTCATGGTCTATGGCTTCTACGCCACGGCCATCGCCAAGACATTCTTTCCGACCGACAGTGCCTTCGCTTCGCTGATGCTGTCGCTGGCGACCTTCGGTGCCGGCTTTCTCATGCGCCCCTTGGGGGCCATCTTTCTGGGTGCGTACATCGACCGGCACGGACGGCGCAAAGGGCTGATCGTGACCTTGGCCTTGATGGCTTTGGGCACGGTGTTGATTGCCTGCGTACCTGGCTATGCGACCTTGGGCGTCGCGGCGCCGCTGCTGGTGCTGCTTGGGCGATTGTTGCAGGGCTTCTCGGCAGGCGTGGAATTGGGCGGTGTGTCGGTGTACCTGGCCGAAATCGCCACGCCGGGGCGCAAGGGTTTCTTCGTCAGCTGGCAGTCGGCCAGCCAGCAGGTCGCCGTGGTCTTCGCCGGCCTGCTCGGGGTGTTGCTCAATCACTTTCTCGATGCGCAACAGATGGGTGATTGGGGCTGGCGGGTGCCGTTTCTGGTGGGCTGCATGATCGTACCGGTGATTTTCTTCATTCGTCGTTCGCTTGAAGAGACGCCCGAGTTCGAAGCGCGCACCCATCGACCTACGCTCAAGCAGGTCGTGCATTCGGTGGCGCAGAATTTCCGTCTGGTCCTGGCCGGCATGGCGCTGGTGGTGATGACAACCGTTTCGTTCTACCTGATTACCGCCTATACGCCGACGTTCGGCAAGAACGAGCTGCACCTGTCGGATATGGATGCACTGCTGGTGACCATGGCCGTGGGCCTTTCCAACTTCATCTGGCTGCCGATCATGGGCGCACTGTCGGACCGCATCGGGCGCAAGCCGTTGCTGCTCGCGGCCACGGTGCTGGCGATTCTGACGGCCTACCCGACCTTGTCGTGGCTGGTGGCGGATCCCAGCTTTGGCCGTCTGCTGACGGTCGAGCTGTGGCTGTCGTTCCTGTATGGCTCGTACAACGGCGCCATGGTCGTGGCGCTGACCGAGATCATGCCGCTGGACGTGCGCACCACCGGGTTTTCGCTGGCCTATAGCCTGGCCACGGCGACGTTCGGCGGGTTCACTCCAGTGGCGTGCACCTACCTGATTCACGCGCTGGACAACAAGGCGGCACCGGGCATCTGGCTCAGTGGCGCAGCGGTGTTGGGTCTGGTAGCGACGTTGGTGCTGTTTCGCGGCGACCGGCATGCGCAGCGCACGGCTTTGACGGCGCAGGCCTGATACCGCGGTGCGCCCTTCGCGGGCAGATGGCTCGCCGCCCGCCCCGCTCCCACAATTGCCTGTATCTTGTGGGAGCGGGCTCTGCCCGCGAAGAGGCCATACCTGACACCCCACGCAAAAAAACGCCCCGAACCAGTCGGGGCGTTTTTCATTCAGCGCTCAGGCTCAGTGTGGAAAGGCTGGAGGGTTGACGCCCGCCATGTCTTCCATCACACGGACCACCTGGCAGCTGTAACCGAATTCGTTGTCGTACCAGACGTACAACACGACGCGGTTGTCGTTGCAGATGGTGGCCTCGGCGTCGACCACACCGGCGTAGCGCGAGCCGACGAAGTCGGTCGATACCACTTCCTGGGAGTTGACGAAGTCGATCTGCCGGGAGAGGTCCGAGTGCAGCGCCATGTAGCGCAGGTACTCGTTCATCTCTTCACGGGTGCTGGCCTTCTCCAGGTTCAGGTTGAGTATGGCCATGGAGACGTTCGGCGTCGGCACGCGAATGGCGTTGCCGGTCAGCTTGCCGGCCAGTTCGGGCAGCGCCTTGGCGGCAGCGGTGGCAGCGCCGGTCTCGGTGATGACCATGTTCAACGCAGCCGAACGGCCGCGACGGTCGCCCTTGTGGAAGTTGTCGATCAGGTTCTGGTCGTTGGTGTACGAGTGAACGGTTTCGACGTGGCCGTTGACGATGCCGAACTTGTCGTTGACCGCCTTGAGCACCGGCACGATGGCGTTGGTGGTGCAGGACGCCGCCGACACGATCTTGTCGTCGGCAGTGATCGTGCCATGGTTGATGCCGTGCACGATATTCTTCAGCTTGCCCTTGCCCGGTGCGGTCAGCACCACGCGGTCGATGCCTGGGCAGGCCAGGTGCTGGCCAAGGCCGTCGGCATCGCGCCAGACGCCGGTGTTGTCGACCAGCAGGGCATTCTTGATGCCGTACTGGGTGTAGTCGACTTCGCTCGGGTTCTTGGCGTAGATGACCTGGATCAGGTTGCCATTGACGGTCAGGGTGCTGTTCGCTTCGTCGACATGGATGATGCCGTCGAACGAGCCGTGCACCGAGTCGCGACGCAACAGGCTGGCGCGCTTGACCAAGTCGTTGTCGGCGCCTTTGCGCACGACGATCGCACGCAGACGCAGGCCGTCGCCGGCACCCGCCTTCTCGACCAGGATGCGCGCCAGCAGGCGACCAATGCGGCCGAAACCGTACAGCACCACGTCGGTACCGGTACGCTCGCCCTGGTTCTGCTTGCCGACCACGTCCGCCAGCTCTTCACGCACGAACTGTTCGGCGCTGCGCCCGTTGCCGCTTTCCTTGAACTTGACCGCGAGCTTGCCCAGATCCACGGAGGCGGCGCCCAGCTTGAGTTCGCTCATCGCCTTGATCAGCGGGAACGTCTCGTGCACCGACAGCTCCGAGGAATCGGACTGGCGATGGCGAGCGAAGCGGTGCGCCTTGAGCAGCTCGATCACCGAACGGTTGATCAGGCTGCGGCCGTAGATGGAGGTGACTACGTTGTTATTGCGGTAGAGCTGGCCGATCAAAGGAATCATCGCTTCAGCGAGTGCTTCACGATCGATCCATTCACCAAGACACTGGTCGGGCTTCTGAGTCACGGTAACCTTCCACATGTAGGGGCTGAGAAAACGGGCTACATTATGACTTCGCCGCGCGGCCGGAGCAATCTGCGCTTATCGACGTCGTGAAGTTTGGCGAATAGGACCGTCAAAAAAACCGAGGCGCGCCAACGAGGTAGCTCATACCCGGCGGTTTTATGACAAGAGGCCGTGCGAAGCACCATGGCACGCCCTTCGCCGCCCGCTCGAGCCGCCGCAATGGCACAACCCCATCACAGCACCTGACAGCCCACCGTCGCCCCGGTACAATCCCCGTTTTCCGCCGCAACGCTTGGAGCTCAACCTCCCGTGCCTGTTCTGCGCCTTCCGCAACTCCCTGCCTCGGCAGGCAAACACGCCTGGGGCAACCTGCCCGGGGCCGCCCTGAGCCTGGCGATCGCCGAAGCGGCCAATGCCGCCAAGCGTTTCACGCTTCTGCTCACTGCCGACAGCCAAAGCGCCGACCGGCTGGAGCAGGAACTGCGTTTCTTCGCTCCGCAGTTGCCGGTGTTGCATTTCCCTGACTGGGAAACCCTGCCGTACGACCTGTTCTCGCCGCACCAGGACATCATCTCCCAGCGTATCGCCGCCCTCTACCGCCTGCCCGAGCTCGCGCACGGGGTTTTGGTAGTGCCCATCACCACTGCCCTACATCGGCTGGCGCCGACCCAGTTCCTGCTGGGCAGCAGCCTGGTGCTGGACGTGGGGCAACGCCTGGACGTAGAGCAGATGCGCACGCGTCTGGAGGCCAGCGGCTACCGCTACGTCGACACGGTGTACGAGCACGGTGAATTTGCCGTGCGCGGCGCCCTGATCGACCTGTTCCCCATGGGCAGCAAGCTGCCCTATCGGATCGACCTGTTCGACGACGAGATCGAGACGCTGCGCACCTTCGATCCGGAGACCCAGCGCTCCATCGACAAGGTCGAATCGATCCGCCTGCTGCCGGCCCGCGAATTCCCCCTGCAGAAGGAAGCGGTGACCCGTTTCAAGGCACGCTTTCGCGAACGTTTCGACGTCGACTTTCGTCGCTGCCCGATCTTTCAGGACCTCAGCAGCGGCATCACCCCTGCCGGTATCGAGTACTACCTGCCGCTGTTCTTCGAAGAAACCTCGACCCTGTTCGACTATCTGCCCCAGGACACCCAGGTGTTCTCGCTGCCGGGCATCGAACAGGCCGCCGAGCATTTCTGGAGCGACGTGCGCAACCGTTACGAGGAGCGGCGGGTCGATCCTGCGCGTCCGTTGCTGCCGCCTGCCGAACTGTTCATGCCGGTGGAAGACTGCTTCGCCCAGCTCAAGACCTGGCCACGCATCATCGTCAGCCAGGATGATCTGGAGCCGGGGCCGGGCCGTGAACGTTTCGCCGCAGCGGCGCTGCCGGACCTGGCCATCGAGGCCAAGGCCACCCAGCCCCTCGCCGCGCTGGCCGGATTCCTCGACCAGTTTCCGGGCCGGGTGCTGTTCACCGCCGAATCCGCCGGTCGCCGTGAAGTGCTGCTGGAGCTGCTGGAGCGGCTCAAGGTCCGCCCTCGCACGGTGGACGGCTGGAACGAGTTCGCCGAGGGCAAGGAACGTCTGGCGATCACCATCGCGCCGCTCGACGAAGGCCTGCAGATTCTCGACCCGGCCCTGGCCCTGATCGCCGAGAGTCCGCTGTTCGGCCAGCGCGTGATGCAGCGGCGGCGCCGCGACAAGCGCGCCGACGCGGCCAACGACAACGTCATCAAGAACCTCACCGAGCTGCGCGAAGGCGCGCCGGTGGTGCACATCGACCACGGTGTGGGCCGCTACCTGGGGCTGGCGACGCTGGAGATCGACAATCAGGTCGCCGAATTTCTCACCCTGGAATACGCCGAGAACGCCAAGCTCTACGTGCCGGTGGCCAACCTGCATCTGATCGCCCGCTACACCGGTAGCGACGACGCGCTGGCCCCGCTGCACCGGCTTGGCTCGGAGGCCTGGCAGAAAGCCAAGCGCAAGGCCGCCGAGCAGGTGCGCGACGTGGCCGCCGAGCTGCTCGACATCTATGCCCGCCGCGCCGCGCGCGAAGGCTATGCGTTCGCCGACCCGGCCCTGGACTACGCCACGTTCAGCGCCGGCTTCGCTTTCGAGGAAACCCCGGACCAGCAGTCGGCCATCGAGGCCGTGCGCCACGACATGCTCGCGCCCAAGCCCATGGACCGCCTGGTGTGCGGCGACGTCGGCTTCGGCAAGACCGAAGTGGCCATGCGCGCGGCGTTCATCGCCGTGCACGGCGGCCGCCAGGTGGCCATTCTGGTGCCGACCACCCTGCTCGCCCAGCAGCACTACAACAGCTTCCGCGACCGTTTCGCCGATTGGCCGGTGACGGTCGAAGTGATGAGCCGCTTCAAGTCGGCCAAGGAAGTGGGTGCCGCCGTCGAGCAACTGGCCGAAGGCAAGATCGACATCGTCATCGGTACCCACAAGCTGCTGCAGGACGACGTCAAGATCAAGAACCTGGGCCTGGTGATCATCGACGAAGAACACCGCTTCGGGGTCCGTCAGAAAGAGGCGCTCAAGGCCTTGCGCAGTGAAGTAGACATCCTGACCCTGACCGCCACGCCGATTCCGCGCACGCTGAACATGGCCGTGGCCGGCATGCGCGACCTGTCGATCATCGCCACGCCACCGGCGCGGCGCTTGTCGGTGCGCACCTTCGTCATGGAGCAGAACAAGAGCACCGTGAAGGAAGCGCTGCTGCGCGAACTGCTGCGCGGTGGCCAGGTGTACTACCTGCACAACGATGTGAAAACCATCGAGAAATGCGCCGCCGACCTCGCCGAACTGGTTCCCGAGGCGCGCATCGGCATCGGCCACGGACAGATGCGCGAGCGCGAGCTGGAACAGGTGATGAGCGACTTCTATCACAAGCGCTTCAACGTGCTGATCGCCTCGACCATCATCGAGACCGGTATCGACGTGCCCAGCGCCAACACCATCATCATCGAGCGCGCAGACAAGTTCGGTCTGGCGCAGTTGCACCAGTTGCGCGGGCGCGTCGGCCGCAGCCACCACCAGGCCTACGCCTACCTATTGACTCCGCCGCGCCAGCAGATCACTCCGGACGCCGAAAAGCGCCTGGAGGCGATCGCCAATACCCAGGACCTGGGCGCCGGTTTCGTCCTGGCGACCAACGACCTGGAAATCCGCGGTGCCGGCGAGCTGCTTGGCGAAGGCCAGAGCGGACAGATCCAGGCGGTCGGTTTCACCCTGTACATGGAGATGCTCGAACGTGCGGTCAAGTCGATCCGCAAGGGCGAGCAACCCAATCTCGACCAGCCCCTGGGCGGCGGGCCGGAGATCAACCTGCGTCTGCCTGCTCTGATTCCCGAGGACTATCTGCCCGATGTGCACGCTCGCCTGATCCTCTACAAGCGCATCGCCTCGGCGGTGGACGAGGACGGTCTCAAGGACCTGCAGGTGGAAATGATCGACCGCTTCGGCCTGTTGCCCGAACCGACCAAGAATCTGGTGCGCCTGACCCTGCTCAAGCTTCAGGCCGAGCAGTTGGGTATCACCAAGGTCGATGGTGGTCCGCAGGGTGGGCGCATCGAATTCGGCCCGAGCACGCCGGTCGATCCGCTGACCCTGATCAAGCTGATCCAGAGCCAGCCCAAGCGCTACAAGTTCGAAGGCGCCACGCTGTTCAAGTTCATGGTGCCGATGGAGCGTGCCGAGGAGCGTTTCAACGTCATCGAAGCGCTGTTCGAGCGCCTGACGCCAAAAGCCGGTTGATATGCCCGATGAGCGCCTGATCGATACGCTGCAACCGCGGCCACGGCTGTGGCTGGGCAGCGTCGAGTTCAGCGCTTTCGAACCGCGCAACGGCAAGATGCAGCGTTACGTGCAGCATCGTGCGGCGCTGGCCTACGGCTACGCCGGCGAATACGTCAGCGGGCCCCGCCCCACCAGCGTCGCGCGCCAGTGGCAGAACCAGAACGCTCGAATCCTGCGCCAGCCGGCCGCCGAGCGAGCCCTGCGCGAGCAGTTGCAGGGCATCGGCTTCAAGCTGGCGACCCGGCAGAGCAAGGCGCTGCCGGAAAGCGCCGGCGAGATCTTCGAGCTGCCCAGCGATGCTGCCTGGTTGCGCTTCATCCTCAACGAGCTTCCGGGCTTGCGCGAGCAAGGCTGGGAAATCGAATACGCCGAGGCGTTCGCCTTCGACCTGACGCCGGTCGAGCGCTGGTACGCCACCATCGAGGAGGGCCCCGAGCGCGACTGGTTCGATCTGGAACTGGGCATCGTGGTCGACGGCGAACCGCTGAGCCTGCTGCCGATCCTGCTCAACCTGCTGCGCAGCCACCCGGAACTGCTCAACCCGAGCCACCTGGCGCGCCGTCGCGACGACGAACAGATCCTGGTGCCCGTTCATACGGCGCAAGACGGCGTTCAACGAACGTTGCAGGTCGCCCTGCCCTATGGCCGCTTGAAACCGGTGCTGGCAACGCTGGGGGATTTCTACCTGCGCGAACCGGGCGATACCTCGATACGCCTGGCCACCGCCGACGCCACGCGCCTTGAAGGGCTGCGGACGTTGCCTCTGGACTGGCAAGGTGGCGAGCGGGTACGTCACTTTGCCGAACGCCTGCGCGACATCCGCCACTGTCCGGTGACCGCGCCCGACGGTTTGAACGCCACGCTGCGCCCGTACCAGCTGGAAGGCGTGAGCTGGATGCAGGCGCTGCGGCAACTGGAAGTGGGCGGCATCCTCGCCGACGACATGGGCCTGGGCAAGACCCTGCAAACCCTCGCCCATCTGCTGATCGAAAAACAGGCCGGGCGTCTGGATCGCCCGGCCATGGTGGTGATGCCCACCAGTCTGGTGCCGAACTGGCAGGACGAAGCCGCCCGCTTCGCGCCCGCACTCAAGGTCCTGGCCCTGCACGGCGCCAGCCGCAAGAAACACTTCGCGCATCTGGCCGAGTACGACGTGCTGCTGACCACCTATGCCCTGCTGCCCAAGGACATCGAAGTCCTCGAACAGGTGCCGCTGCACGTACTGGTGCTCGACGAAGCCCAGTACATCAAGACCCCCGGCAGCAAGGCGGCGCAGGCGGCGCGCGAGCTGAAGGCGCGGCAGCGTCTGTGCCTGAGCGGCACGCCCCTGGAGAATCATCTGGGCGAACTCTGGTCGCTGTTTCATTTCCTGATGCCGGGCTGGCTGGGCGACAGCAAGCAGTTCAGCCGCGACTACCGTCTGCCGATCGAGCGACAGGGCGACGAGACGCGCCTGCAGCACCTGAACGCGCGTATCAAGCCATTCCTGCTACGCCGCACCAAGGAGCAGGTGGCCACCGAGCTGCCGGCCAAGAGCGAAATCGTCCACTGGGTCGAACTCAACGAGGCGCAGCGCGACGTGTACGAGACCGTGCGCTTGGCCATGGATAAAAAGGTTCGCGCCGAAATCGACCGCAAGGGCGTGGCGCGCAGTCAGATCATCATCCTCGAAGCACTGCTCAAGCTGCGTCAGGTGTGCTGTGACCTGCGCCTGGTCAACAGCGTTGCAGCACCGCCGCCGGGCCACAGTTCGGGCAAGCTGGCCAGCCTGCTGCGATTGCTCGACGAACTGCTGGGCAGCGGTCGGCGCATCCTGCTGTTCTCCCAGTTCACCTCCATGCTGGGCCTGATCGAACAGGAGCTGCAGCAGCGAGGCATCCCCTACGCATTGCTCACCGGTACCACGCGCGATCGCCGGGCACCGGTCAGGGACTTTCAGGACGGCAGGCTGCAGATCTTCCTGATCAGCCTCAAGGCCGGCGGCGTGGGCTTGAACCTGACCGCAGCGGACACGGTGATCCACTACGACCCTTGGTGGAACCCAGCCGCGGAAAACCAGGCCACCGACCGCGCCTACCGCATCGGCCAGGAAAAACCGGTGTTCGTCTACAAGCTGATCACCCGTGGCACCGTGGAAGAAAAGATCCAGCACCTGCAGCAGGAAAAGTCAGCCTTGGCGGCCGGCATTCTCGATGCCCGCGAGAGCGGCGACTGGCGCCTGCAGGACAACGATATCGACGCCCTGCTCGCGCCGCTGCCGAGCCCACCGGCCAAACGCCGATAGCTGCCTGAACGGCGTTTTCAGTCGACGAAATCGGCGACCGTTGCGCGCTCCCCGAGCAGAAACCCGTCGGCCACCAGACGCAACGGCTGCAGATCGGTGTCACTGCTACCGCCCTCGATCAGTCGCGCGAAGTGCCGGTAGAGCAACGGGTATTCACCTACCGTTTCGAGCGTCTGCGGCACATCGTCGATGAGCAGTTGCGCACCGCCGTGGGTCAGGCGCAGGCATCCTTCGTCGCACCGTACCTCGATCTGCCAGAGCTCGTCGTGGCCATGGTCCCAGTCGAAGGCGGCGCTGACCTGCAAGCCGTTCGCGTCGCTCATGCTCAGGTCAGCCGCGATCGGCGCCTGGCGATTGCCGGGAAAGCGCAGGCTGGCCTTAGTGACGAACAGGGCTTCAGGCAGCACGTGGCTGATGATCGACAGGGCGTTGATGCCCGGATCGAACACGCCGAGGCCGCCGGCCTGCCAGATCCACTGCTGGCCCGGGTGCCACTTGCGCACGTCTTCCTTCCACTGCACCGTGACCGATTGCAGGCGTTTGCCCGCCAGCCAGGCGCGGGCGCTTTCGACCCCTGCGGCGAAGCGCGAATGCCAGGCGAACAGGCAGGTCACACTCTGCTCGGCGGCCAGTTCGACCAGGGCCATGGCCTCGCCGAGGCTGGCGCAGGGCGGTTTTTCCACCAGCACGTGCTTGCCGGCCAGCAGCGCTTCGCGGACCTGCGCATAGCGACCCTGAGGCGGTGTGCAGAACGCCAGCGCCTGGATATCCGCGGCCTGTTCGAGCAACTCGTGCAGGCTGCCGAAATGCGTGACGCCGGGGCATGGCTCGCCGAGGGTGGCCACGGCGACCAGCTCGAAGGATGGGTCATTGCACAGGGCGGGGACGTGCTGATCCTGGGCAATCTTGCCGTAGCCGACCACGCCGAGACGAATGGGGGACATCGCTGACTCCTTTTTTATTGTTGGGCCTGGGCGTTATAGCAGTTACGCAGCCGTCGGCATACGTGGCAATGCAGGCGACGGGCGCAACGTCGGGACCGGGTTTTGCATGCAACCGTGCCGTCCCTCACCGAAGTTGCGAGCCCGCCATGCCTGATCGCGCCCTGCCTGATCGTCCTATGCCCCCTGCCCTGCGTTTCATGCTGGCCGCTCGCCGCAGCGAGCTCGAAGGCCTGCGCGGGCTGGCCGACACCTGTGAACTGGTGACGCTGATCAGCCGCCTGGTGCATGCCCTGCAGCGTGAGCGTGGCTACACCAACCTCTATCTGGGCAGCCAGGTGGAAACCCACCGCCGGCAACTGGACCTGCACACCGAGCAGGCTCAGGCACTGGAGCACGACGTACTCCAGCGCTTGCAGGTCGTGGACCTGAATGCGGCCAGCGCAGCCGACCGGGCCCGCCTGTTCAACCGCGTTGCCTACGTCCTGCACGGTTTCGACGAATTGCCCGGCTTGCGGCGGCGCATTCGCGAACGCCTGCTCGCACCCAGCCTGGCCACGGCGGCCCTGACTCGCCTGATCGGTGGACTCATGGCCGTGGTCTTCGAGGCGGCCGACACGGCCATCGACCCGGACATCACCCGGGTGCTGGTGGCGCTGTTCAACTTCATGCAGGGCAAGGAGCTGGCGGGTCAGGAGCGGGCCACCGGCGTGGCCGGCTTCTCGGCGGGGTTTTTCGACGCCAGTGTGCAGGAGCGCATCCTGCACCTGACGCAAAGCCAGGAGCGCTGCTTCCAGACCTTCAGCGAATTCGCCGACCCGCTGGCCGGTCAGCGCTGGGCCGAGCTGCAGCGCAGCGAACTCACCACGCAGTTGTTGCGCCTGCGCGAAGTCGGCATGCGCACCTCGGCGCAACATCCGGTGGACCCGGGCCTCTCGCAGCTCTGGTTCGAACTGCACAGCCAGCGCATCGATCAGATGCACGAAGTGGAGAAGCACCTTGCCGAGCAACTGTTGGCCAGTTGTCAGAGCAGCATCAAGCTGGCCAATGCCGACCTCGACAACCACCGCGTGCTGTTGCAACGCCTGGCCAGTCTGGAAACCATGGGCTGCGGCGATGCCCGGCTGTTCAGCGTGCATGCCAGCGATCTCGACAGCCCCGCGCCCGACGGTCACGGACCGCAGATGGGCCGCTCGCTGCTGGACCTGTTGCAGGCCCAGACCCATCGTCTGCAGGATGCCAACCTGCAACTGGACGAGGCCCGCCAGGCGCTCAATGAACGCAAGCTGGTAGAACGGGCCAAGCAATTGTTGATGAATGAATATGCCCTCAGCGAAAGCGAGGCGTACACCCGACTGCGGCAATCGGCGATGTCGCGGGGGCTGCGCATGGTCGACATGGCGCAGAACGTATTGGCCGTGGCTGGCAAAGGTTGAGGCACAGACTGCGCCCTATTTGCGCACCCTGCCAGTGGCATGCTCCGCATCCGTGCACACGGGCGCTCCATTGCGCGGGGACCACTGCGTCCCGTGCGGCTCTCGACGCCTTGGCACGCAATCTGCTTTGAGACACACAGGACCGCAGCCAACTGCGGTCGACTATTCGAATCCTGGACAACGGCGTCCACGCGTTCCGGCAGCACTGCCCGGAGCGCGTGACCGCCGTTTTTTTTTGCATTTTTTTGGCCGCCAGCAGCAGGGGAATCAGCGATGGATGACACGCCTTTCAAAGCACACCCGCACGACGCCAAGCGTCGGCACTTTCTCAAGCAGTCGTTGACCGTGGCCGGTGCCGGTGCAGCCCTTGGACTGCTGCCACCCGGGCTGTCCTCGGCGGTCTGGGCAGCGGGCAGCGACGGTCTGGAAACCACCACGGCCAAGCTGGGCTTCATCGCACTGACCGATGCCGCGCCGCTGTTCGTCGCCGACGAGAAAGGCTTTTTCGCCAAGCACGGCATGACCGGGGTGGAAGTGCTCAAACAGTCGTCCTGGGGCACCACGCGGGATAATCTGGTGCTGGGTTCGGCCGCCAACGGCATCGACGGCGCACACATCCTCACACCCATGCCCTACCTGATCGCTGCTGGCAAGGTCACGCCCAACAACCAGCCAGTGCCCATGTACATCCTCGCGCGGCTGAACCTGTCCGGCCAGTGCATCTCGGTGGGCAACGAACACGCCGACCTCAAGCTGGGCCTGGATTCCGCACCGTTCAAGGCGGCGCTGGCCAGCAAGCGTGCCAGCGGCAAGACCGTCAATGCCGCGATGACCTTCCCCGGCGGCACCCACGATTTGTGGTTGCGTTACTGGCTGGCCGCAGGCGGCATCGACCCGAACAAGGACCTGTCCACCATCGTCGTACCCCCGCCGCAGATGGTCGCCAACATGAAGGTCGGCAGCATGGACAGCTTCTGCGTCTGCGAACCGTGGAACGCCCAGCTCATCAACCAGAAGATCGGCTACACCGCCAATACCACCGGCGAGATCTGGGACAAGCACCCCGAGAAAGCTCTGGCCCTGCGCGCCGACTACGTGGACAAGCACCCCAACGCGACCAAAGCCCTGCTCAAGGCCGTGATGGAAGCGCAGATGTTCTGCGAGCGGCCGGAGAACAAGGACGAAGTGGCAGAGATCTGCGCCAAGCGTCGCTGGATCAACGCGCCGGTGGCGGACATCATCGAGCGCATGAAAGGCAACTTCGACTACGGCACCGGCAAGGTCGTCAAGGACAGTCCGCACATCATGCGCTACTGGGACGACTTCGCCTCCTACCCGTTCAAGAGCCACGATCTGTGGTTCCTCACCGAAAACAAGCGCTGGGGCTACCTGCCCAAGGATTTCGACAGCCAGACCTTGATCGCCAAGGTCAATCGCTCCGACCTCTGGCGCCTGGCCGCCGCAGAATTGAACGTGCCGACCGCGCAGATTCCCGATTCCGACTCGCGCGGTGTCGAGACCTTCTTCGACGGCAAGACCTTCGATCCTCAGAACCCGCAGGCCTATCTCGACAGCCTGTCCATCAAGGCCCTGGCCTGATGTTTCCCGCACTCACCGGAGGTCACCATGAATGCTGAAGTGAAGAAGCTGCACAGCGCCGCCCAGGCCGTCGCCAAGGCCCAGGTCAAGCCGCCGGTGATGGCGAAACTGCTGAAGAACGCCCGCCGCTTCGTGTTGCAGCAGTGCCTGCCACCGGTGGTGATCGGCGCCCTGCTGTTGCTGGTCTGGCAACTGGTGTGCAGCGGCAAGGGCGCGGCGCTGCCGCCGCCCACTCAGGTGATCAGTGACACCTGGGAGCTGATCGTCGATCCGTTCTACGACAATGGCGGCAATGACAAAGGCATGGCCTGGCAGCTGCTGGCCAGCCTGTCGCGGGTTGCCTATGGCTATGCCCTGGCCGTGGTGGTGGGGATCAGCCTGGGCGTGCTGGTGGGACAGTCGACCTGGGCCATGCGCGGGCTCGATCCACTGTTCCAGATCCTGCGTACGGTACCGCCGCTGGCCTGGCTGCCGCTGTCGCTGGCCGGTTTCAAGGACAGCTACCCTTCGGCGATCTTCGTGATCTTCATCACCGCCATCTGGCCGATCATCATCAACACCTCGGTGGGCGTGCGCAACATTCCCGAGGACTATCGCAACGTGGCCAAGGTGCTGCGGCTCAACGGCGTCGAATACTTCAGCAAGATCATGCTGCCGGCGGCCGCGCCCTACATCTTTTCCGGCCTGCGCATCGGCGTCGGACTGTCGTGGCTGGCGATCATCGCCGCGGAAATGCTGATTGGCGGTGTCGGTATCGGGTTCTTCATCTGGGACGCCTGGAACGCCTCGCGCATCAGCGACATCATTCTCGCCCTGGCCTACGTGGGCATCGTCGGCTTCTGCCTCGATCGCCTGGTGGCGATGGTCGGACGCCTGGTCACCCGCGGCACTTCGCAAAGCTGAGGAGGCAACATGAGCCATTACTTGAGTATCGAAAACGTCGACAAGCACTTCGAGCGCGACGGTGTCACCAGCCAGGTGCTGCGCGGGATCAACCTGAACGTCGCGCGCGGCGAGTACATTTCCATCATCGGCCACTCGGGCTGCGGCAAGTCGACGGTGCTGAACATCGTCGCCGGGCTCATCGAATCGAGCAACGGTGCGGTGATTCTCGACGGCAAGGAAGTGCGCCAGCCGGGGCCGGACCGCAGCCTGGTGTTCCAGAACCACTCGCTGCTGCCCTGGCTGACCGTCTACGAGAACGTGGCTCTGGGTGTGGCCAAGGTCTTCAAGCACAGCAAGAGCAAAAGCGAGCGCCATGCCTGGACCCTGCACAACCTGGAAATGGTCAACATGACCCACGCCTTGCACAAGCGGCCGAGCGAGATTTCCGGCGGCATGAAGCAGCGTGTGGGCATCGCCCGCGCGCTGGCGATGCAGCCCAAGGTGTTGTTGCTCGACGAGCCGTTCGGCGCGCTGGACGCGTTGACCCGCGCGCACTTGCAGGATGAGGTGATGCGCATCCAGAGCGAGCTGCACAACACGGTGATGATGATCACTCACGATGTCGACGAGGCGGTGCTGCTGTCCGATCGCATCGTGATGATGACCAACGGCCCGGCGGCGACCATCGGCGAAATCCTCACCATCGACCTGCCCCGCCCCCGCAGCCGCCTGGCCCTGGCCGACGACCCGCGCTACAACCAGTACCGCCTGGCGGTGCTCAGTTTCCTCTACGAGAAACAGGGGAAAGTTGTCGAAGCCGTCGCCTGAACCACCGCAAGCGCCGCGTTCCCTGTAGCAGCGGTGCAAGCCGCGTCCGGCCTCACCGCGGTGCCCCTGACCCACCGCAACCACCGCCGACGCGAGCGCCGCGTTCCCCTGTAGCAGCGGCGCAAGCCGCGTCCGGCCTCACCGCTTCAGGTCCTGAAACCACACCGAACCCCGCTACGATGGCTAGGTCTAATTGATGCCGGCCAGCGTCCATCACCCGTGCAAATTTGCAGGCATTACCTGCATTAATCTGCATTGAAAGCCGCAAACTTGCCTGTCACGATCACCTGGTCCGCTTATTTATCTCAGGAAATCAATAACAAGCAGGGATTCAGCGATGACAACTCAGGTCTTTCCACCTCCCCAGCGGTCTTCCCTGGGACTCGATGACCAGGTACTCGGCGAAGTCCGTAACCACATCGGCCACTTGACCCTCAACCGCCCCGCCGGTCTGAATGCACTCACCCTCGACATGATCCGTGCCCTACGCGGCTATCTCGACGCGTGGGCGCTGGACCCGCACATCCATGCCGTGGTGCTGCGCGGCGCTGGCGACCGCGGCTTCTGCGCCGGCGGCGACATCCGCAACCTCTACCTCAGCTACCGCAGCCAGGAAATCCTGCACGAAACCTTCTTCGACGAAGAATACGCCCTGGACCAGTGCCTGCATCAGTATCGCAAGCCCGTGCTGGCCCTGCTCGACGGCTATACCCTGGGCGGTGGCATGGGCCTGGCTCAAGCGGCCGAACTGCGCGTCGTCACCGAGCGCAGCAAGCTGGGCATGCCTGAAGTCGCCATCGGCTATTTCCCCGATGTCGGCGCCAGCTATTTTCTGAGCCGCATCCCCGGTGAAATCGGCACCTACCTGGGCGTCACCGGGGTCCAGATCGAAGCCGCCGATGCACTCTATTGCGGTCTGGCGGACTGGTACCTTGAAAGCGACCGTTTGACCCTGCTCGATGAACGTCTGGACAGACTGCAATGGGGCGACAATCCTCTCAAGGACCTGCAGGGCGTCCTCGCCCGTCTCGGCGTGCAAAGCCTGCCTGACGCCCCGCTGCACCGGCTGCGGCCGGCCATCGATCACTTCTTCAGTCAGGACGACTTGACCAGCCTGGTCGAGCAACTGGAAAACGTGAACGTCGCCGACAGTCAGCAGTGGGCGCAGAACACCGCGCGGCTGATGCGTACCCGCTCGCCATTGGCGATGGCGGTGACCCTCGAACTGCTGCGCCGCGGTCGCCATCTCAGCCTGGACGAATGCTTCGCCCTGGAGCTGCACCTCAACCGCCAGTGGTTCGAACAGGGCGACCTGATCGAAGGCGTCCGTGCTCTACTGATCGACAAAGACAAGAACCCGCGTTGGAACCCACCGACGCTAGACCGGCTCACGCCTGCGCGCATCGAGCCCTTCTTCCAAGGCCTCTGAGGCCGGAGTCTGCCATGCAAGACCTGGAACTGAGCGAAGAACAGATCATGATCCGTGACATGGCGCGCGACTTCGCCCGCGCCGAAGTTGCCCCCCATTCCCGTGCCTGGGAACAGGCCGGCTGGATCGATGACGCCCTGGTGGCGCAGATGGGCGCCCTCGGGCTGCTGGGCATGGTAGTGCCCGAGCAATGGGGCGGCAGCTACACCGACTACGTCGCCTACGCCCTGGCGGTGGAAGAAATCTCCGCCGCCGATGGCGCGCTGGGGGCGTTGATGAGCGTGCACAACTCCGTGGGCTGCGGCCCCTTGCTCAACTATGGCAGCCCGGCCCAGCAGGACACCTGGCTGGCGGCGCTGGCCAGCGGAGAGGCCATCGGCTGCTTCTGCCTGACCGAACCTCAGGCGGGCTCCGAGGCGAACAACCTGCGCACCCGCGCCGTGCTCGATGGCGAGCATTGGGTCATCGACGGTGCCAAACAGTTCGTCACCAACGGTCGTCGGGCCAAGCTCGCTATCGTCTTCGCAGTCACCGACCCGGAACTGGGCAAGAAGGGCCTGTCCGCCTTTCTGGTGCCCACCGACACGCCGGGGTTCACCGTCGACCGCAGCGAGCACAAGCTCGGTATCCGCGCCTCCGACACCTGCGCCATCACCTTGAGCCAGTGTCGCATCCCTGCCGACAACCTGCTTGGCGAGCGCGGCAAGGGCCTGAACATCGCCCTGTCCAACCTGGAAGGCGGCCGTATCGGCATCGCCGCCCAGGCACTGGGCATCGCCCGCGCGGCGTTCGAAGCGGCATTGGGCTACGCCCGCGAGCGCGTGCAGTTCGGCAAGCCGATCATCGAGCACCAAAGCGTGGCCAACCTCCTGGCCGACATGCAGGTGCAGGTCAACGCCGCGCGACTGCTGGTGCTGCATGCTGCGCGCCTGCGCAGTGCAGGCCTGCCCTGCCTGTCCGAAGCCTCCCAGGCGAAGCTCTTCGCCTCGGAAATGGCCGAGCGAGTGTGCTCCAGCGCCGTGCAGATACACGGTGGCTATGGCTATCTGGAAGATTATCCGGTGGAGAAGTATTACCGCGATGCGCGCATTACTCAGATCTACGAAGGCTCCAGCGAAATACAGCGCATGCTGATCGCCCGCGAGCTGCGCAACTATCTACTGTAACTGCGCTGTAATCACCGCATAGCGACAGGGCTGGCTATGGACCAGCCCCGTTTCGATCAATTCCCCTTGAACTGCGGCTCACGCTTGGCGATGAACGCCGCCATCCCCTCTTTCTGATCTTCGCTGGCGAAGGCGGCGTGGAACACCCGACGCTCGAAACGAATCCCTTCTGCCAAGCTCACCTCGAACGCACGATTGACGCTTTCCTTGACCATCATCGCGATCGGCAACGATTTCGCTGCAATCTGTGCGGCAACCTCCATGGCTTCATCCAACAACCGGTCGGCGGCCACGATGCGGGCCACCAGCCCTGCGCGTTCGGCTTCTTCGGCGCCCATCAGGCGCCCGGTCAGGCACAGCTCCATGGCCTTGGCCTTGCCCACCGCATGGGTCAGGCGCTGCGTCCCGCCCATGCCCGGCAGCACGCCCAGCTTGATCTCCGGCTGGCCAAACTTGGCGTTGTCGGCGGCCAGGATGAAGTCGCACATCAACGCCAGTTCGCACCCACCGCCCAAGGCGAAACCGGCCACGGCGGCGATGATCGGCTTGCGTCGGTTGGCGACCCGGTCGCTCTCGTGAAACAGATCGTCGAGGTAGATCTGCGGATAGCGCAGTTCGGCCATTTCCTTGATGTCCGCGCCGGCAGCGAACGCCTTGGCCGAGCCGGTGAGAACGATGCAGCCGATCTCACGATCGCCTTCAAGAGCATCCAGAGCCTGATTCAGCTCGTCGATCAACTGAGCGTTGAGAGCGTTCAGCGCCTGTGGGCGGTTGAGCGTGATCAAACCCACGCGACCGCGGGTTTCCAAGAGGATGGTTTCAAAAGCCATGGCCTATCTCCAGGTGGAGGCATTGTCTGCCTCGATGGTTATTGTTGTAGCGATCCATGGACGGCTCCCCGGCCATGATCGTGCGTCGTGTTTGTAGCATTCTGAAACCTGATGCGGGACATTTCTCGTCGCAGCCGGGCACCACCGGGCCATGTCGGCCTCCAATAGGTGCTACGGTGCTGGCCGGCAACACCCTGCAACCGTACGTCCATCCTGCGCCACCGTCCATTCCAGGAGGTCTCCATGCTTCGCCTGTCTCTGCTGGCGCTCGCCAGTGTCTTCGCCCAGCCGCTGCTGGCCGCCGAATCCTCGCCCGCCTACGGTCCCGAACTGCAGGGCTTCGACTATCCGTACACGCTGCAACATTACGCCTTCGAGTCCCAAGGCAAAAGCCTGCAGATGGGCTACCTGGACGTTGCCGCCAATGGCAAGGCCAACGGCCGCACCGTGGTGCTGATGCATGGCAAGAACTTCTGCGCCGCCACTTGGGAAAGCTCGATCAAGGCGCTCAGCGATGCCGGCTACCGAGTGGTCGCACCGGACCAGATCGGCTTCTGCACCTCCAGCAAGCCGGAACACTACCAATACAGTTTCCAGCAGCTGGCCAACAACACCCATGACCTGCTGACCCGCATCGGGGTCAAGGAAGCGGTGATCATGGGCCACTCCACCGGCGGCATGCTGGCGACCCGCTACGCCTTGATGTTTCCCGAGGACACCGAGCGCCTGGCCATGGTCAACCCGATCGGCCTGGAAGACTGGAAAGCCCTGGGCGTGCCCTATCGCAGTGTCGACCAGTGGTTCGAGCGCGAGTCCAAGGTCACCGCCGAGGGCATCCGCAACTACGAGCGCACCACCTACTATGGCGGTCGCTGGAAGCCGGAATACGAACGCTGGGTGGACATGCTCGCCGGCCTGAACAAAGGCCCGGGACATACCTTGGTGGCATGGAACTCGGCGCTGATCTACGACATGATCTTCACCCAGCCGGTGATTTATGAGTTCAAGGACCTGAAGGTGCCGACCCTGCTGCTGATCGGCGACGCCGACACCACGGCCATCGGCAGCGATATCGCACCGCCCGAGGTCAAGGCACGGCTGGGCAAGTACGCCGTGCTGGGCAAGCAGGCCAGCCAGATGATCCCCCACAGCACTCTGGTGGAGTTCGCAGGCCTGGGCCATGCACCGCAAATGGAAGAACCGGCACGCTTCCACAAGGCCCTGCTCGACTGGCTGGACGCTCCCCAGAAACCGCTCTGACAAGAGGCAATGCCCATGCGAATAGCCGTCATCGACGATTGGCAATCGGTGGCTGAAAACGTGGTCGACTGGACCCCGCTGCAGGCTGTCGGCCAGCTCGACTTCATCCACGATTACCCAGCCGACGGCCGCGCGCTGGCCGAGCGTCTGGCGGCCTATACCGTCATCTGCGTGATGCGTGAACGCACCTGTTTCGACGCAGCCCTGCTCCAGCAGCTGCCGCAGCTCAAACTGCTGGTGACCGGCGGCATGCGCAACGCCGCCATCGACCTGCAGGCCGCGGCCCGACTGGGCATTCAGGTCGCCGGTACCGACAGCTACAAGCATGCCGCGCCGGAACTGACCTGGACCCTGCTGATGGCCTTGACCCGTGACCTGCTCGGCGAAGCCCATTCGCTGCGCAGCGGTGGCTGGCAAATCGGCCTGGGTGGCGATCTGCATGGCAGCACCCTGGGCTTGCTGGGCCTGGGTAGCATCGGTGCAAAAGTAGCGCGCTTCGGCCAGGCGTTCGGCATGCGCGTGATCGCCTGGAGCCAGAATCTTACGCCGCAACGCGCCGCCGAAGTGGGCGTGGAGTACGTCGACAAACAGCAGTTGTTCGAACAGGCCGACGTGCTCAGCGTGCATCTGGTGCTCAGCGAGCGCAGCCGTGGGCTGGTCGATGCACAGGTGTTGGCGTGGATGAAGCCGGGGGCGCGGCTGGTGAACACTTCACGCGGCCCGATCATCGACGAGACCGCGCTGATCCAAGCCCTGCGCGGGGGCCGCCTCGCTGGCGCGGCACTGGATGTGTTCGACGAAGAGCCGCTGCCGCAAGACCATCCGTTCCGCACGCTGCCCAACGTGCTGGCGACGCCACACATCGGCTACGTCACCGGCAACAACTACCGGCTGTTCTTCACTCAGATGATCGAAGACATACTGGCCTGGCATGCCGGCCAGCCCGTGCGCCTGCTGGCCGGCCAATAACCGCGTTCAGTCGATCAATGCCGCCGCGCGCAGTGCAGCAGTCGCCTGCTGCCAGCGCGGATGCTGACGGTATTCGACATTGGCGCAGGCCTGGCCGCGCATGGCGGCGATGCGTGGCGAAGGCTGCACGCCCATGCGCTGGGCAGCGCTCAAGGCCAGTTCGGCCGCAGCGCGGTCGTTGCACACCAGGCCCATATCGCAGCCCGCGCTCAGGGCCGCCTCGATCCGACTGGCAGCGTCACCCACGACGTGAGCGCCGGCCATCGACAGGTCATCGCTGAAAATCACCCCTTCGAAACCCAGTTCGCCGCGCAGAATGTCCTGCAGCCAGCGACGCGAGAAGCCTGCCGGGTTGCCGTCGACCTGCGGGTAGATGACGTGGGCCGGCATGACCGCCGCCAGCTGGCCGGCCAACCGCGCGAAGGGCACCAGATCGCACGCGCGAATCTGCTCCAGAGAACGCTCGTCGGTGGGAATCGCCACGTGGGAGTCGGCTTCGGCCCAGCCATGGCCGGGAAAATGCTTGCCGCACGCTGCCATGCCCGCGGCATTCATGCCTCGGATGAACGCCCCGGCGAGCGCTGTCGCGCGCCCTGGATCGCCCTCGAAGGCACGCGTACCGACCACGGCGCTGTGGCCATGATCGAGGTCCAGCACCGGCGCGAAACTCAGGTCCAGGCCCACAGCCAACACTTCCGCGGCCATCAACCAACCACAATGCTCGGCCAGACCGATCGCATCGGCATGACGCGCCAGCTCGCGCATGGCCGGTAGCCGCACGAAGCCCTGACGCAAACGTTGCACACGCCCACCCTCCTGATCCACAGCCAGGATCAGCTCCGGCCGTACGGCGCGGATGGCCGCGGTCAGCTCGCGCACCTGGCGTGGATGCTCGATGTTGCGCGCGAAGATGATCAGTCCGGCGACTTCGGGTTGGCGCAACAACTGCCGGTCCTCGGCGGTGAGCCAGGTACCGGCGACGTCGACCATCAGGGAGCCTTGCAGACGAGCGCTCATGAGGTTTCCTTGTAGAGGGGAACGGGGGTTGGCCGCACAGGCCTCAGGCCTTGGCGGCGACCGGAGTGCTCTTGCTGCGCGGGCGCAACTGAGCCGCAGCCATGGTCGGGTCGGTCACCGCACTCTGCGCGCGCATGCCCGCCGCGAGGAATGGCACCATCAGACGCATGACCTGCTCGATCGAGGTGTCCACGCCAAAGTCGGTTTCGGCGATGGCACGCAGCGCCTTGATCCCGGACATGCTGAACGCGGCGGCGCCGAGCATGAAATGCACGCGCCAGAACAGCTCGATGGGAGGAATGCGCGGCGCCGCTTCGTTGACCAGGAGCATGTAGCGGCGGAACACCTTGCCGTACATGTCTTCGAGGTAACGACGCAGGTGACCCTGACTCTGGCTGAAGGCCAGGCCCAGCAGGCGCATGAAGATGGAAAGGTCGTTGCCACTGCGCGGTTGCACCACCAGGGCCTGCTCGACGAGAATCTCGAGGAGCTCCTCGAGGCTGGCCTTGGGCGTGGCACTGGCCTGACGCCGCTCCAGCTCGCGGTCGAGGCTGGCACAGAAAGGCCCCAGGAATCGCGAGAACACCGCCTGGATAAGCGCCTTCTTAGAGCCGAAATGGTAGTTCACCGCCGCCAGATTGACCCCGGCCTTGCTGGTGATCAGGCGCAGCGAGGTTTCCGCGAAGCCTTTTTCCGCAAAAAGCTGTTCCGCGGCATCGAGGATGCGTTCAACGGTTTCCGACTGGGCCATGGCAACTCCGCCTGACAAACACTTGTTTGAAACATACGTTTCAAAGCGCCCGACTGTCAAGTCCGGGCGGGCTGTTTGTGGCCATGCGGTCACGTATTAAAACATACAAATTCATCGCCTTAGCGCAGCATGCGAACATCCACCGACCTTCGCTCCAGAAAACGATGTTGCCAAGCGCAATCCACTGTATATAATCCCAGTCACTGTACAAAAAGACAGAGCCATCCAAATGTTGAAATTGACGCCACGCCAAGCTGAAATTCTCGCCTTCATCAAGCGCTGCCTTGACGACAATGGCTTCCCGCCTACCCGTGCAGAAATCGCCCAGGAACTGGGCTTCAAATCCCCCAACGCCGCTGAAGAACACCTCAAGGCCCTGGCGCGCAAAGGCGCGATCGAAATGACACCGGGCGCCTCACGCGGCATTCGTATTCCCGGCTCCGAGGCGCGCAACGACGATTCCAGTCTTCCAGTGGTCGGCCGCGTTGCAGCGGGCGCGCCCATTCTGGCGCAGGAACACATCGAGGAGTCCTGCAAGATCAATCCGGGCTTCTTCCATCCACGCGCCGACTATCTGCTGCGGGTACAGGGCATGAGCATGCGCGATGTCGGCATCCTCGACGGCGACCTGCTCGCCGTGCACACCTGCCGTGAAGTGCGCAATGGCCAGATCGTCGTGGCCCGTATCGGCGATGAAGTGACGGTCAAGCGGTTCCAGCGCGAGGGCAACAAGGTTTTCCTGGTTGCGGAAAACCCCGACTTCGCACCCATTGAAGTCAACCTCAAGGATCAAGATCTGGTCATTGAAGGTCTGAGCGTCGGCGTCATTCGTCGATAAGGAGGCGTCATGCAGTTTCCCCTTTCATCCCAACAAGCACAGATGTCGCTGTTCGAAGCTTTCATGTCTGCACCGGTGGCGCCGCGATTCAAGGAGGCCGTCGAGTCGCCCTGGACCGTTGCCGAGCCGGATGTATTCAGCGAGATGTCGCTGCGCGGTGCTGCGGGGAACTGCCTGAACCTGCTGGCCCCCATGCTGCGCGAACTGAGCGAGGAGCAGGACGCGCGCTGGATGACCTTGATCGCGCCACCGGCGAGCCTGACCCAGGCCTGGCTGCGCGATGCCGGGCTCAATCGCGAACGGATCCTGCTGTTGCAGCCACGGGGCACGCAGAGCGCACAGCAACTGGCGTGCGAAGCGCTGCGTCTGGGTCGTAGTCATACTGTGGTGAGCTGGCTCAATCCGCTGCCGGCCGTGGCCAGGCAACAATTGATCACGGCCGCACGCCAAGGCGGCGCGCAGAGCTTGAACATTCGATTGGGATAGCCAAGAAACACACTGGGTACTGTCCGCCCAGGCAAGCGCGAGGCGCTCGCTGAGCGGCAGCATCAGTGCAGGACGCGCGGCCCGTCGTCCTTGTCGATTTCACCTTCCACCAGCTTGCCGGCCATCTGTACGCCGACACTGAGCATGGCCTTGGCCACTTCCACGTGCTGGCCCTGCAGAAATGCCTTGGCATCTTCGGAAAAATTCAGCGTCACCAGCGAACCTTCGTCCTCGGCACGACGCAACTCGATGCGGCCGTCAGGCAGCTCGACAATCTCAAGAAAGGACGTAGGCATAAGGACATGTTCTCCACGAAAGGCGAGCATTGTAGCAGCGCCACGCTGAATCAGCACTCACTCAACCCTTCTCTGAAGCGAACGGTCAAGCCCTTGAGCTGCTGACGCCAGCTTTCAAGCACCTCGCGACTCAGCTCCGGCTCTTCCACCTCGTCCAGATTGACCGCCTGTATCAACGGCTGCGTCACATCTCCCTTGGGCTTCTTGGGCGCCCTTGGCGGTACGAACAGCGCACCATGGGCGGCAAGCAACTGCGCCAGCCAGGTATGCGGATGCTGGGCCAGCTCCACCAGTTCACCGAGTTCGGGAATCGATGCGCCATCCAGCGCCTGCGGCGTCAGCAGGGTTTCGGCGCGCGCCGTGCCGGCCTGTGGCAGGCGGTAGTAACCGGCGATCTCATGGCACAGCCCAAGCAAAGCGCCGTAGAGGTGGAACAGCGCCGACTCGCGCTGCGCCTGCAACTGCGCCTGGGCGTTGATCGCCTGGCCTTGCTCGGCCTTGCCCATGGCTTCCAGCGCCAGCCCGGCGAAATAGATTTTCTGGTTGGTACGGGTGTAGAGCTCATAGGCCATGGTGGCGGTCTCCGCAATGAACACTGATCGCCTACAGTGTCGGGAACCCGCAGAGCCAGTGCAAGCCACAAATGAAAAAGGCCGCACGGTCCTGGCGGACGGTGCGGCCTGTGTGCAACCAGCGACTCAGCGCTTGTCTTCGACCTTCCAGGTCTTGCCGTCGTAGAAAGCCTTCCAACCAGTCGGCTTGCCCTCGACCTCGCTCTGCACGTACTGCTCCTTGGTCTTGCGGCTGTAGCGGATCACGGTCGGGCGTCCGTCCGGGTCCTTGATCGGCGCATCGAACAGGAAGCTGTACTTGGGATCGATCTCGTCCTTGTGCGGAATGATCTCCAGTACCAGCGGCGCGCGGGTCTCACGGTTCTTGGGGAACTGGCTGGCGGCCAGGAACAGACCCGAAGCGCCGTCGCGCAGCACGTAGGTGTCATTGACCTTTTCGCACTTGAGCTCGGGCATCTTCACCGCGTCCATTTTCGGCGGCGCCGCTTCGCCGCTCTTGAGCAGCTTGCGGGTGTTCTTGCATTCGGGATTGGTGCAACCGAAGAACTTGCCGAAACGGCCTGTCTTGAGTTGCATCTCGCTGCCGCACTTGTCGCATTCCAGGCTTGGACCTTCGTAGCCCTTGATGCGGTAGTTGCCCTCTTCGATCTCGTAGCCTGGGCAGTCGGGGTTGTTGCCGCAGATGTGCAACTTGCGCTTCTCATCGACCAGATAGGCATCCATGGCAGTCGCACAGATCGGGCAGCGATGCTTGCCGCGCAGGATCTGCGACTCGGACTCGCCCTCGTCGTCGGCCGCGATCTCATCGCCCGGAATCAGGTTGATGGTCGACTTGCAGCGTTCCTTGGGCGGCAACGCGTAGCCCGAGCAGCCCAGGAACACCCCGGTGGAAGCGGTGCGGATCATCATCGGGCGGCCGCACTCGCGGCAGGCGATGTTGGTCAGGGTCGGCAGGTTGGCCCGCATGCCGCTGTCGGCGGCGCCCGCGACGTCGAGCTTGCCCTTGAAGTCGCCGTAGAACTCGTCGAGCACGTTCTTCCAGTCGCGCTCGCCGTGAGCCACGTCATCGAGATTCTCTTCCATGCCGGCGGTGAAGCCGTAGTCCATCAGGTTGGAGAAGCTCTCGGACAGGCGCTCGGTGACGATGTCACCCATCTTTTCCGAGTAGAAGCGACGGTTGTGCAGCGCCACGTAGCCGCGGTCCTGGATGGTGGAGATGATCGCCGCGTAGGTCGAAGGTCGACCGATGCCGCGTTTTTCCATCTCTTTCACCAGGCTGGCTTCGGAATAGCGCGCAGGCGGCTTGGTGAAGTGCTGGGTCGGGTCAAGGTGCAACAGCTTGAGCTGTTCGCCCTGGTTCATGTCCGGCAGCACATCGTCGTCGCCCGGCTTGCTGATCTGCGGCAGCACACGGGTGTAACCGTCGAACTTGAGAATGCGGCCCTTGGCGCGCAGCTCGAAATCGCCGGCCGCCACGGTAACCGTGGTGGACAGGTACTGGGCAGGCGGCATCTGGCAGGCCAGGAACTGACGCCAGATCAACTCGTACAGGCGCTCGGCGTCACGCTCCATGCCGGCCAGCTTGCTGGGATGGGTGTTCACATCCGAGGGGCGAATGGCTTCGTGCGCCTCCTGGGCGCCTTCCTTGCTGCCGTAGACCACCGGCGCTTCAGGCAGGTACTTCTTGCCGAATTCGCTTTCGATGTAGGCACGCGCCATTTGCACGGCGTCCACCGACAGGTTGGTGGAGTCGGTACGCATGTAGGTGATGTAGCCGGCCTCGTACAAGCGCTGCGCCATCATCATGGTCTTCTTCACGCCGTAGCCCAGGCGGTTGCTTGCGGCCTGCTGCAAGGTCGAGGTGATGAAGGGCGCCGAAGGCTTGCTGCTGGTCGGCTTGTCCTCGCGCTTGACGATGCTGTAGCTGGCGTCCTTGAGCTTGGCCAGCGCGGCCATGGCCTGCGCTTCGTTCAAGGGCTTGAAGGCCTCGCCGTTCTCGCGGGCCACTTCGAAACGCACCTTGGCGGCCTTGGCCGACGCCAGGTCGGCGTGCACTTCCCAGTACTCTTCGGGGTTGAACGCACGGATCTCGCGTTCACGCTCGACCACCAGCTTCACCGCCACCGACTGCACACGGCCTGCCGACAGCCCACGGGCGATCTTCTGCCACAGTAGGGGCGAGACCATGTAGCCGACGACGCGATCGAGGAAACGTCGCGCCTGCTGCGCATTGACGCGGTCGATGTCCAGCTCGCCAGGACGCGAGAACGCCTCCTGGATGGCTTTCTTGGTGATCTCGTTGAACACCACGCGCTTGTAGCGGCTGTCGTCACCACCGATGGCTTCGCGCAGGTGCCAGGCGATGGCTTCCCCCTCGCGGTCCAAGTCCGTCGCCAGATAGATGGTGTCGGCATCCTTGGCCAACCGGCGCAGCTCTTCGATGACCTTTTCCTTGCCGGGAAGGATCTCGTACTTGGCCTTCCAGCCCTGGTCCGGATCCACGCCCATGCGCGCCACCAATTGCTTGCGGGCCTTTTCCTTGGGCGAAAGCGCCGGTGCGTCGCTGGCGGCAGCCTTGCCGCGCTTGGCGGCCGGCTCCTTGCTGGCGCTCGCCGAACCGCTGGTGGGCAAGTCTCGGATATGGCCGATACTCGACTTCACCACGTACTGGTCACCCAGGTACTTGTTGATGGTCTTGGCCTTAGCCGGGGATTCCACAATGACCAGCGATTTGCCCATGGATCGGAAAATTCCTGAATTCTTGAAATGAAAGGCATGCGGCGCCTTGCGAGGCCCCGCTATATATAGTGGTGAGAACCTGAGGTCAAGCGCCGGGGTTCAAGCGGTCGGCGCCTGCGGAACTGAAAACAGGCTGGGTTCGGCTTCGATCAAAGCAAAGCGCGGGACGCTCTCGCCGTCAACCTCGACCGACTCCAGAAACATGCTCAGCGGTCGAACCCAGAGGCCGTATTCGCCGTAGAGTGCCTGATAGAACACGACTTCCTGCTCGCCCTCGGAACTGCGCGCGACGCCGTAGACACGATACTCGGGGCCTTTGTAGTGACGATAGAGCCCTGGCTGTAACTGCATGGTGCGCCTCGCTTGAAATACGTGTTGAAAAACTTTTTGGGTAAACCGGAAAAAAGCAAAACCGGGACACTGGGCCCCGGTTCGCTCGACTCCACGCGCCTGGACTAGACGCGTTCGAAAACCGTGGTGATGCCCTGCCCCAGGCCTACGCACATGGTAGACAGACCGAACGTACCACCGTTCTGCTTCATTACGTTGAGCAGCGTGCCGGAAATTCGAGCACCTGAACAACCGAAAGGATGCCCCAGGGCGATGGCGCCGCCATGCAGGTTAACCTTCTCGTTCATCTTGTCGAGCACTTTCAGATCCTTGAGCACGGGCAAGGCCTGTGCCGCGAAGGCTTCGTTGAGCTCGATGAAGTCGATGTCGGCAATGCCCAGACCTGCGCGCTTGAGCGCTTTCTGGGTCGCCGGCACCGGTCCGTAACCCATGATCGCAGGGTCGACGCCGGCAACGGCCATCGAACGGATCACCGCCAATGGCGCGATGCCCAGATCCTGGGCACGCTGCGCCGACATCACGATCATGCATGAAGCGCCGTCGGTGATCTGCGACGAGGTACCGGCCGTAACCGTGCCGCCTTTGGGGTTGAACGCAGGCTTGAGCGCGGCGAGGCTTTCCAGGGTGGTGTCGGGACGAATGGTTTCATCGTAGTCGAACACCTTGATGAAGCCGTTTTCGTCACAGCCCTGCATCGGGATGATCTCATCCTTGAACTTGCCCTGCACCGTGGCCTGGTGCGCCAACTGGTGCGAGCGCACACCGAAGGCGTCCTGTTGTTCACGGGTGATGCCGTGCATTTTCCCGAGCATCTCGGCGGTAAGGCCCATCATGCCCGATGCCTTGGCGGCGTACAGCGACATGTGCGGGTTCGGATCGACGCCGTGCATCATGCCGACGTGGCCCATGTGCTCGACGCCACCGACCACGAACACGTCGCCGTTGCCGGTCATGATGGCCTGGGCCGCGGTGTGCAGCGCGCTCATCGAGGAGCCGCACAGACGGCTGACGGTCTGGCCGGCGGCGGTGTGCGGGATCTGCGTCATCAGCGAGGCCATGCGCGCGATGTTCCAGCCCTGCTCCAGGGTCTGGTTGACGCAGCCCCAGATCACGTCCTCGACTTCGGCCGGGTCGACCTTGGCATTGCGTTCCAGCAGCTTGCTGATCAGGTGCGCCGACATGTCCTCGGCGCGGGTGTTGCGGTGCATGCCGCCCTTGGAACGGCCCATCGGGGTGCGACCGAAGTCGACGATCACCACGTCTCTAGGATTCAAGCTCATAAGTCATTCACCCTTGTTCTGTACGTTGGCCGCTTGCCCGAAGAACGTCTGCCCGGCACGCGCCATTTCACGAAGCTTCTGCGTAGGCTGGTACAGCGGACCCAGTTCGGCGTAGCGGTCGGCCAGTGCAACGAATTCGGCAACGCCCAGCGAATCGATGTAACGCAGCGCACCGCCGCGGAAGGGAGGGAAGCCGATGCCGTAGACTAGACCCATGTCGGCCTCGGCTGCGGTTTCGACGATGCCGTCTTCCAGGCAGCGTACGGTTTCCAGGCACAGCGGGATCATCATCCAGTTGACGATATCCTCGTCGCTGACTTCGCGCTGTTCGTAGATCACTGGCTTGAGCACATCCAGAACCGCGGGATCGGCGACCTTCTTCGGCTTGCCGCGCTTGTCGGTCTCGTAGGCGTAGAAGCCCTTGCCGTTCTTCTGCCCCAGGCGGTTGGCTTCATAGAGCGCGTCGATGGCCGAGCGGCGCTCGTCCTTCATGCGGTCCGGGAACCCTTCGGCCATCACGTCGCGGCCATGATGGCCGGTGTCGATACCGACCACGTCCATCAGGTAGGCCGGGCCCATGGGCCAGCCGAACTTTTCCATGACCTTGTCGATGCGCACGAAATCGACACCGGCGCTGACCAGTCGGGCAAAGCCGCCGAAATACGGGAACAGCACACGGTTCACCAGGAAGCCAGGGCAGTCGTTGACCACGATTGGGTTCTTGCCCATCTTGCGGGCGTAGGCGACGGTGGTCGCGACGGCGACTTCACTGGACTTCTCGCCACGAATCACTTCGACCAGCGGCATCATGTGCACCGGGTTGAAGAAGTGCATACCGACGAAGTTCTCCGGACGCTTGAGCGCCTGGGCCAGCAGGTTGATGGAAATGGTCGAGGTGTTGGACGCCAGGATGGTGTCGTCCTTGACCTGGGCCTCGACCTCGGCCAGTACGGCCTGCTTGACCTTGGGATTTTCCACTACAGCTTCGACGACGATGTCGACATGGCCGAAATCGCCATAGGACAGCGTCGGCCGAATGTCGTTGAGCGCTTCGGCCATCTTCGCTGCGGTCAGACGCCCTTTTTCGACACGGCCGCCCAGCAGTTTGGAGGCTTCGGCCAGGCCCTGCTCGATGCCTTTCTCGTTGATGTCCTTCATCAGGATCGGCGTGCCCTTGAGCGCCGACTGATAGGCGATGCCGCCACCCATGATGCCGGCACCGAGCACGGCAGCCTGGCTCACGTCGCGTGCCACCTTGTCGTAGCCACGGGCCTTGCGCTTGAGCTCCTGATCGTTGAGGAACAGACCGATGAGGCTTTGCGCAGCCGAGGTCTTGGCCATCTTGGCGAAACCGGCGGCTTCGATTTCCAGGGCTTTCTCACGACCGAAGCTGGCAGCCTTCTGGATGGTCTTGATCGCCTCGACCGGCGCCGGGTAGTTGGGCCCGGCCTGGCCGGCAACGAAACCCTTGGCGGTTTCGAACGCCATCATCTGCTCGATGGCGTTGAGCTTGAGCTTGGCCAGCTTGGGCTGACGCTTGGCCTTGAAATCGAACTCGCCGCTGATGGCGCGCTTGATCAGGTCGAGCGCTGCGGCGTCCAGCTTGTTCGCTGCCACGACCGCATCGACCGCGCCCACCTTGAGCGCATCGTCGGCGCCGTTTTCCTTGCCGGAGGCGATCCACTCGATGGCATTGTCGGCGCCGATGATGCGCGGCAGGCGCACCGTGCCACCGAAACCCGGGTAGATACCCAGCTTGACTTCGGGCAGGCCGATCTTGGCTTCGCTGGACATGACCCGATAGTCGGCGGCCAGGCACATTTCCAGGCCGCCGCCCAGGGCGATGCCGTTGATGGCGGCAACCGTGGGAACCTCGAGGTCTTCGAAGTCGCTGAAGATACGGTTTGCCTGCAGGTTGCCCGCGACCAGTTCGGCCTCGGGCAATTTGAAATTCTCGACGAATTCGGTGATGTCCGCACCGACGATGAAGACGTCCTTGCCGCTGGTGACGATCACGCCCTGGACCGAAGCGTCGGCCTTGATCGCCGCGATCGCTTCGCGCAGCTCTTCGAGCGTGAGACGGTTGAACTTGTTGACGGACTCGCCCTTGAGGTCGAACCGCAGTTCGACGATGCCGCTTTCAAGAGCCTTCACCGAGATGGCTTTACCTTCGTAAATCATCCACTGATCTCCACGATATGGAAGCTGAACAGTACACGCCGGACGCTGGGTAAAAAGGGGGCGGTACATGGCCGCCGCTCTCTGTAGCCAGGCATACCCGTCAGCGCGGTAGTCGGGATAGTGCTGGAGCGCGAGAGAAAAACGCTCGATTCATACGCCCGTTTGATTGGGGTGCGTGTACATTCACGGAAATGCGGGCGATTGTCAAATGCCGCGCTAGGCCTTTGAAAACGCGACTTTGCGGTCATTTCTGGAATGGGGAATAACACGCACCTGCGACAGCCTGCCGCAGGCATATGACGATAGCTGGAGATCGGGATCAAGCCAGCGCTTGCAGGACCCTGGCAATATCCTGAAGCACCTTTTCATCACCCTTCTCGCCCCAGTACAGGGCCAACATCTGCGGACCGGCTTCGAGCTTGTAGGCATCGGACGGCAGGGTCGCCAGGTGCGGCAGCAGATGCGGATCGACGCAGGTTTCGCGCCATTGGTTGCACCACACGCCCGGTTCAGTTTGCCAGTAGCTCCAACTGTCGACCCGGCCCTTGCGGCGTGGTCGATGGTATTGCGCGCAGGGGTCGGGTGGCTCGACGCTCAACCAGTGTGGCCATTGCTGCGGCGCCAGTTGCATCGCCAGACCCATGCGGCGGGCCTGCATGCGCACGGCCATGCGCCCGCTCTGGCTGCGCGAGGGCCGCAGCCATACCATGGGGCTGAGAATCAGCGCAAGGATTGACACGACTATCCACACCGTCATAAAGAGTACACCCGCTAAGCGTTTCAAATAGGCCGGCGAGGGATGTTCATGTCGCACCTCGCCCAAACAGTTCATACTCAAGCTATCGCAATCGTCAGGAGTGCTTCTCATGCCCTACCAACACATTCTGGTCGCCGTCGACCTCACCGAAGAGTGTGACCCGGTCATCAAACGGGCCAGGGAACTGGCGGTCAGCAATGGCGCCAAGCTCTCGCTGGTGCACATTGTAGAACCGATGGCCATGGCATTCGGCGGGGATGTGCCGATGGATCTCTCGCAATTGCAACAGCAGCAGTTCGACCAGGCCAAGGAGCGCCTGGAAACGCTGAAGCTCAAGTACCCGGACCTGGTGGTGGGCGACTGCCATCTGACCTACGGCCAGCCGCGCCAGGAAATTCACAACCTGGCGAAGAAGTCCGAGTGCGATCTGGTCGTGGTTGGCAGCCATGGCCGTCACGGCCTGGCGCTGCTGCTGGGCTCGACGGCCAACGACGTGCTGCACGGTGCGCCGTGCGACGTGCTGGCTGTACGCCTGGTCAAGCGCGCCGAGTAAGGATCATCGGCGGGGCCGAGCGGCAGCTGCGGCCTCGCTGAAGATTTCGGTGTCGTGCCTCAGGCGTCGAGCTCGGCCCAACGCTCGACCATGGCTTCCAGCTCTGCCTGCGAAGCTTCCAGTTTGGCTATGACGGCGGCGGTCTGCTCGGCAGGTCGCTGGTAGAACCCGGCATCGGCCATCTCGGCCTCCAGCGCCGCGATTTCCTGCTCCTTGGCGTCGATCTGGCCCGGCAGGGCTTCCAGCTCACGCTGAAGCTTGTAGCTGAGCTTCTTCTTCGTCGGCGCTGGCGCTTCGACTGGTTCGGGCTCCGGGGCCTTGACCACGGCACTGTTGAGCTCGGCCTTGCCCGACTTGTTCTCGGTCACGCCCAGCAGCTTGGGCGAGCCGCCCTGGCGGATCCAGTCCTGATAACCGCCCACGTATTCACGCACCTTGCCCTCGCCTTCGAACACCAGGGTGCTGGTCACGACGTTGTCGAGGAATGCCCGGTCGTGGCTGACCATCAGCACGGTGCCCTTGAAGCCGGACAGCACTTCTTCGAGCAGCTCAAGGGTCTCGACGTCGAGGTCGTTGGTCGGTTCGTCCAGTACCAGCAGGTTGGCCGGCTTGCTGAACAGCTTGGCCAGCAGCAGGCGCGCACGCTCACCGCCCGACAGCGCCTTGACCGGCGTACGGGCACGCTGGGGACTGAACAGGAAGTCGCCCAGGTAGCTCAACACGTGGCGGCTTTGCCCGTCGATGTCGATGAAGTCGCGACCTTCGGCGACGTTGTCGATAACGGTCTTCTCCAGGTCCAACTGGTGGCGCAACTGGTCGAAGTAGGCGACGTCCAGGCGTGTGCCGACGTCGACCGAACCGCTGGTGGGCTGCAGGTTGTCGAGCATCAGCTTGAGCAGGGTGGTCTTGCCGGTACCGTTGGCGCCCAGCAGGCCGATACGGTCCTCGCGCTGCAGGACCATGGAGAAATCCTTGATCAGCATCGGCCCACCCGGATGGGCGAAGCTGACGTTATCGAGCACCATGACCTGCTTGCCGGACTTGTCGGCGGTATCGAGCTGGATGTTGGCCTTGCCGGTGCGTTCGCGACGCTCGCCACGTTCCACACGCAGCGCCTTGAGCGCACGCACACGGCCTTCGTTGCGGGTACGCCGGGCCTTGATGCCCTGGCGGATCCACACCTCTTCCTGGGCCAGGCGCTTGTCGAACAGCGCGTTGGCGGTTTCCTCGGCGGCCAGCATGGCTTCCTTGTGCACCAGGAAACTGGCGTAGTCGCCGTTCCAGTCGATCAGGCCGCCGCGGTCCAGTTCGAGAATGCGGGTGGCCAGGTTCTGCAGGAAGGAACGGTCGTGGGTGATGAACAGTACCGCGCCCTGGAAATCCCTGAGGGCTTCTTCGAGCCAGGCGATGGCGCCGATGTCCAGGTGGTTGGTCGGTTCGTCGAGCAGCAGCAGATCCGGCTCGGACACCAGCGCCTGGGCCAGCAGCACGCGACGGCGCCAGCCACCGGAGAGTTGCTTGAGGGTCTTGTCGGCTGGCAGCTGCAAACGGCTCAGGGTACTGTCGACCAACTGCTGCAGGCGCCAGCCGTCTCGGGCTTCGAGGTCCTGCTGGACATGCATCAGCTTGTTCAGGTCTTCGTCGGTGACGATGTTCTGGCTCAGGTGGTGGTATTCGGCGAGCAATGCGCCGACGCCGTCCAGGCCTTCGGCAACCACGTCGAACACGGTCCGTTCGTCGGCTACCGGCAGTTCCTGGGGCAATTCACCGATTTTCAGCCCGGGCGCGCGCCAGACGGCGCCGTCATCGGGTTTCTGTACGCCCTTGACCAGCTTCAGCATGCTGGATTTGCCAGTGCCGTTGCGGCCGATGATGCACACCCGCTCACCACGGGCGATCTGCCAGGACACCTTGTCCAACAACGGCATCGCGCCGAATGCAAGGGACACATCGCTGAATTTGAGCAGGGTCATGAGCTTCTCCAAAAACCGGGCGCGCATTCTAACCGACTTTTGCCCTGGCAGACCGAAGGCGGCAATAAAATGAATGATCCTGAACGCTTTCATCGCGCCTGCTCTAGAGGCTAAGCTAGGCTCACTTCTTTAGTGCTGGCACTGCCGACACTTGTCACGTCCTCTCTGCCTGGAAGTCTCATGCGCAGTCGCCTGTTCAGCCTGTTTTCCTGCCTTATCCTGTCTGCTTCCAGTGTCGCCACTGTTCAGGCCGCCGACCTGGCCACCCAGCGCCAGTACTACGACGAAGCCAAGCGCGCCCTGGCCAAGGGCGACAGCGGGCCGTACATGCGCTACGCCGCCGAGTTGCAGGATTACCCTCTGGAGGCGTACCTGGCCTACGACGAGCTCACGCCGCGCCTGCGCAGCGCGAGCAACGCCGAAATCGAGGGCTTCCTGGCCAAGCATGGCGACCTGCCCCAGGCCAACTGGATGAAACTGCGCTGGCTGCGGCAATTGGCCGAGCGCGGCGAGTGGGCACCGTTCGTCAAATACTACGACCCCAAGCTCAACTTCAAGGAGCTTGACTGTCTGTACGGCCAGTACCAGTTGAGCAACAGCCAGCTGCGCGCCGAAGGCTATGCCAACGCCGACAAGCTGTGGCTGACCGGCAAAACGCTGCCCACGGCCTGTGACGGCCTGTTCCAGCGCTGGGCCAGTGAAGGCCAGCTCACCGAGAACAAGCGCTGGCAGCGCGCCAAGCTTGCCGCCCAGGCGCGCAACTATCCATTGGCGACCAGCCTGGTGCAGAGCCTGACCACGCTGTCGAACCAGGGTCGCCTGTTGCTCGATGTCGCGCAGAAGCCCGAATTGCTCGACCAGCCTTCGCGCTTCATGCCGGTGGACGAAGCCATGTCCGACGTGGTCGGGCTGGGTCTGCGCCGCCTGGCTCGGCAGGATCCGGACAAGGCCATGCTCATGCTCGACAGCTATGCCAGCAGCATGCGCTTTTCGGCCGAGGAGAAAGTCGCCATCGCCCGCGAGATCGGCCTGACCCTGGCCCGCCGCTACGACCCGCGCGCGCTTGAGCTGATGACCCGCTACGACCCGGAGCTGCGCGACGACACCGTCACCGAGTGGCGCCTGCGCCTGCTGCTGCGACTGGGCCGCTGGCAGGACGCCTACGACCTGACCACCCGCCTGCCCAAGGACCTGGCGCAGACCAACCGCTGGCAGTACTGGCAGGCACGCAGCCTGGAGCTGGCCCAGCCGCAGAGCGCCAAGGTGCCGCAGCTGTACAAGGCCGTCGCCAAGGAACGTGACTTCTACGGATTCCTGGCGGCCGACCGCCTGCAGGCGCCCTACTCGCTCAACAACAAGCCCCTGGTGATGAGCCAGGCACTGGTCAACAAGGTGCGTAATACCGCCGGTATCCGTCGTTCGCTGGAGCTGTATGCGCGCGGCCAGATCGTCGATGCGCGGCGCGAGTGGTATCACGTCAGCCGTCATTTCGATCGCGATGAGATGGTCGCCCAGGCCAAGCTGGCCTACGACATGCGCTGGTATTTCCCGGCCATTCGCACGATCAGTCAGGCACAGTACTGGGACGATCTGGACATCCGTTTCCCGATGGCCCACCGCGACACCTTGATCCGCGAAGCCAACGTGCGCGGTCTGCACACCAGCTGGGTGTTTGCCATCACCCGTCAGGAAAGCGCGTTCATGGACGACGCCCGTTCCGGCGCCGGCGCCATGGGGCTGATGCAACTGATGCCGGGCACTGCCAAGGAGACGTCGCGCAAGTTCAGCATTCCGCTGTCGTCACCCCAGCAAGTATTGGACCCCGACACCAACATCCAGCTGGGCGCGGCCTACCTGAGCCAGGTGCACAGCCAGTTCAACGGCAATCGGGTACTGGCCTCGGCAGCGTATAACGCAGGTCCGGGTCGTGTCCGGCAGTGGCTCAGAGGCGCCAACCATCTGAGCTTCGATGTCTGGGTGGAATCCATTCCGTTCGACGAGACACGCCAGTACGTGCAGAACGTGTTGTCCTACGCGGTCATCTACGGTGAGAAGCTCAACGCGCCGCAGCCGGTGGTGGATTGGCACGAGCGTTTCTTCGACGACCAATGAGCCAGTGGCGGCAGCTGCACGGCTGCCGCCCGCTCACTCCAGAACAGTGATGGGCATGCCCACTTCGAGCACGCCGGCGCCATCACAGACCAGGTTCTGGCCGAACATGGCATGGCCGTCCTGAAGCCGGTAGGACTTGAGTGTGGCCAACGGCTCGCGATCGGGGCTGCGCTCGCCGGTCTGCGGATCCAGAGTGGTGAGAATGCAACGCGCGCACGGCTTGAGCACGCGGAAATCCACGTCACCGATACGAATGCGTTTCCAGCCATCCTCGGCGAATGCCGGGCTGCCCTGCACCACCAGGTTGGGGCGAAACCGGATCATTTCCAGCGAGCGGCCGACCCGTGCAGACAGATCGTCCAGCGAACCCTGGCCGATCAGCAGCAGCGGAAACCCATCGGCGAAGGCCACCTTGTCGCCGTTCTCGCCATAGACGGCACTGACCGTTCGGGCGCGGTCAGCGGGCATATAGACCAGCCGAGTGGGTTTTCCGAGGAAATCGCTCACCCAGTGCGCGGCAGCGTCGCCCGCGTCAGGGACTTCGAAGGTGTCGTGCCAGACCTTGATCTGGCGCAAGTTGGCGGACAAGGCACGTGATACGGGCACTGATACATGCAGATCGGCAAAACCCTTCGCGCTCAACATCAAGTCGCCTTCGGGAGAGACCTGCGTGTGCAGTTGCGTCAGGCGTGGCACCGAGCGCTGCGAGAGGAACAGGCCACGCTCCGCGTCGACCAGCATCCAGCGTCGATCACCCAGCAGCCCCAGGCCGTCGACGGCCGACTGTTGCAGGGACTGACCCAGTGCTGACTTGAGCGGATAACGATACAACGCGGCAAGGCTCGACATGGCCTGTTTCCCTTGAACAAAGAATCGAGTCTAGCGGAACCGGCACAGTGCTGACGAGCTGCGATCAGCGTCGATCCAGCTCCAGGCGCTCGCGGACTACATCCACCAGCTTGTCGGGCTGAAACTTTGACAGGAAGTTGTCGCAGCCGACCTTTTTCACCATCGATTCGTTGAAGCTGCCGGACAGCGAAGTGTGCAGCACCACGTACAGTTCGCGCAGCCGCGGGTCGTTGCGAATCTCGGTGGTCAGGCGGTAGCCGTCCATTTCCGGCATTTCGGCGTCGGTGAAGACCATGAGCAGCTTGTCGGTCATGCGCTCGCCGGTGTCGGCCCAGGCCTTGAGCTTGTTCAGCGCTTTCAGGCCATCGCTGGCCACGTGCATCTTGATGTCCAGCTGCGACAGCGTATCGCGCAGCTGCGCCAGAGCCACCGAGGAGTCGTCCACCAGCAGCACTTCACGGCCACGTGCGCGCGCCAGGATCGGATCGTCGAGTTTGTCCCGGGAAACACGGGCGTTGTAGGGGACGATTTCGGCGAGCACCTTTTCCACGTCGATGATCTCGACCAGTTGCTCGTCGACTCGGCTGATTGCGGTGAGGTAGTGCTGGCGCCCGGCACTGGCCGGAGGCGGCAGGATCGATTCCCAGTTCATGTTGACGATGCGGTCGACACCGCCGACCAGAAAAGCCTGAATCGAGCGGTTGTACTCGGTCACGATGATGGTGCTGCTGGGCCCTGGCACCAGCGGGCGCATGCCGATCGCTTGGGAAAGATCGATCACCGGCAGGGTCTGCCCGCGCAGGTTGATCACGCCGCAGACGAAGGGGTGACGCTGCGGCATCAGCGTCAGCTTGGGCAACTGCAGGACTTCCTGGACCTTGAACACGTTGATCGCGAACAGTTGCCTGCCAGCCAGGCGAAACATGAGCAGTTCCAGCCGGTTTTCGCCCACCAGCTGCGTACGTTGGTCAACCGTGTCGAGAATGCCGGCCATGTGAAGCTCCAAAGCCCAAGTGAAAGAAGAGGTACCGGGCTATCGGCGCTGACGGCGAAATCTTGACTGCAGTCGTTCCTCTTTAGTGAGTCAATCGGCGGCTGAGCAGTGGCGATCCGGCCGGCAAATGAACCTTCAAGGCTTTGGGCATGGCGCTGAAGCGCAGATTCTCGCCCCGCAGGGGTTCGCCATCGAGGTTGATGTCGAGGTTTTCCTTGCTATTGATTTCCACCCACGGTAGCCGTGCACGGACGAACAGGGTTTCCAGCCCACCCCCGCCCAGCAGGCTTTTCAAGGTGCCGACCACTTCGGTGGGTGCCGGCAGGATGCTGATCTCCAGCAGCCCATCGTCGACCACGGCTTCGGGGCAGAGCTCGTGGCCACCGCCGGCCTGACGACCGTTGCCGATGCCCAGTGCCAACAGGTCGCCTTCCCAGTGGAAGTCCGGACCGCTGAGCGACGCGGAGGCGGCGCGCAATTCGCTGAACCGCGACAGACCGGTGAACAGGTAGGCCGCGCCACCGAGCACTTTCTTCAGGTCTTCGGAAGTGTTGGCCGTGACCTGGCTGCCGAAGCCACCGGTGGCCATGTTGAGGAACACCTGTCCGCCCACCTCGCCCAGGTCGATCGCCTGAGGTTCGCGGGCAAGCAGCGCCAGCGCAGGTTCGGGTTCCAAGGGCACCCCGGCGGCACGGGCAAAATCGTTGGCCGTGCCCAGGGGCATCAGGACCAGACTGGCATCGGTCTTGGCCAATGCCATGGCTTCGGCGACATCGCGCAGGGTGCCGTCGCCACCGCCGGCGATGATGTGGGTATACCCCGCTTGCAACGCCTCCTCGACCAGACGCTGGGCATCACCGCCCTCCCAGGTCAGACGCACGGCCAGGTCATTGCCCTGCTCCCGGTAGCGCTCGACCGCAGCGCGTACCTCTTCGTTGGAAGCTTGTTTGCCGTGCAAAATCAGGATTGCCTTGCGCTCGCTCATGCTGCATGTCTCCGGTGACCAATGAGTTGAACTCTGCCTGATGTGACCACAGCCGCAGCAAAAAAAGCCCGGACGAAAAGTTTTTAACCATTCGTGCATTTACCACTCGCCAACGGTTCTCGTTTGGGCTTTACTGCGACGCAACTGGCCATCATCGAAGTGGCCGTTACCCCTCCGATTCCTGCACGTCCGGCCCGTCTCCGGCTGGCGGTAGCATTCCCGAATCGCTGAATCCTGCGTTCTGCCCTTTTTCCATCGACCCTTTCATGCATCCAGCCTGGCTGGACGTGTGCGCCTGTTCATGCAGGTGCCGCCCGCCTTCTCCAACTCGAGGCTCGACCTATGACGACTCTGATTCCCTGCATCATCGCCGGGGGCTCCGGCACCCGCCTGTGGCCCGTATCGCGCGAAGCCATGCCCAAGCCCTTCATGCGCCTGCCGGACGGCGAAAGCCTGTTGCAGAAGACCTTCACCCGTGCCTCGCAACTGCCGGGCGTGGATCGGGTGCTGACCGTGACCAACCGCGAGGTGTTCTTCCGCACCCTGGACGACTACCGCCAACTGAACGATCGCAACGCCCTGCTCGATTTCATCCTCGAGCCTGCCGGCCGCAACACCGCACCCGCCATCGCCAGCGCCGCCCTGCACGCGGCCAAGCACTACGGCGCCTCGGCGCAGTTGCTGGTGCTGCCGGCCGACCACCTGATTCGCGACATCGACGCGTTTCAGGCAGCGGTCAGCGCGGCACGCAAGAAAGCCGACGAGGGCTGGCTGGTCACCTTCGGCCTGGTGCCACAAACGCCGGAAACTGGCTTTGGCTACATCGAGCGCGGCGCCGATCTGGGCGACGGCAGCTACCAGGTAGCACGGTTCCGCGAGAAGCCGGATCAGGTCACCGCCCAGGCCTACCTGGACAGCGGTGACTACCTGTGGAACGCCGGCATGTTCTGCATGCGCGTCGACGTGCTCCTGCGCGAGCTGGAAAAGCACGCACCGGACGTGCTGCTGGCCGCCACCACCTGCCTGCAGGTCAGCGACACCAAGCAGGGCAACCGTGAGCTGCAGGTCGAACTGGACAGCAGCACCTTTGCCCTGGCACCGGACATCTCGATCGACTACGCGCTGCTCGAACGCTCCGACAAGGTCGCAGTGATTCCCTGCCAGATGGGCTGGAGCGACATTGGTTCGTGGCAAGCGGTGCGCGAGCTGACCCCAGCCGACGCACAAGGCAACCAATGCAACGGCGAGACCGTATTGCATGACGTGAGCAACTGCTACATCGACTCGCCCCGCCGCCTGGTCGGCGCGGTCGGCGTAGACAATCTGGTGGTGATCGACACCCCGGACGCGCTGTTGATCGCCGACGGCAGCCGCACCCAGGACGTCAAGCTGCTCGCCCAGCAACTCAAGCGCCAGGGCCACGACGCCTTCCGCCTGCACCGCACGGTCACCCGCCCATGGGGCACCTACACCATTCTGGAGGAAGGCAAGCGCTTCAAGATCAAGCGAATCGTGGTCAAGCCCGGCGGCACGCTGTCGTTGCAGATGCACCACCACCGCAGCGAGCACTGGATCGTGGTCAGCGGCATGGCTCGGGTCACCAACGGTGACAACGAATTCCTGCTCGACACCAACGAGTCGACCTTCATCAAGCAGGGCCACGTGCACCGCCTGGTCAACTCCGGCGTGATCGACCTGGTCATGATCGAAGTACAGAGCGGCGAGTACTTGGGCGAAGACGACATCGTGCGCTTCACCGACATCTACGGCCGCGCACCGGCAGCCGTGGAGTCGGACAAGAGCAAGGTCTAGAACAGCTCGCTGAACGGGATGAAGGTGACCAGGTCGCCTTCAGCCACCGTGCAACCTTCACCGATCTCGACCAGTCCATGGGCCCAGGCGGCGCTGAGCAGCACGCCTGAGCTCTGATTGGGGTAGATCACCGCCCGCCCCTGTTCGACACGCCCGCGCAGGTACTCACGACGGGTGCCGGCGCGAGGCCAGGCGAACTCGGCGGGCAGTTGGTAGCGTAGCGGCGCGACGTCCTGTACACCCAGGCGGCGCAGCAGGTAAGGCCGTGCCAAGAGGGTGAAGGTCACCAGTGTAGAAGCGGGATTGCCCGGCAGACCGATGACCGGCACGCCACGAAAGTGGCCGAAGGTCAGCGGCTTGCCGGGTTTGATCGCCAGTTTCCAGAGGGCCAATTGACCCTCCTCGCGCAGGGCGATGCCGAGAAAATCGGCTTCGCCCACCGAGACGCCCCCCGTGGACAGAATCAGGTCCACATCACCCAACGCCGCCAGGCGCTGGCGTGTCTGTTGCAGATCGTCGGGCAGAATCCCGGCGTCCACCACTTCGCAGCCCAACCCACTCAAGGCACTGCACAGCACCTGACGATTGCTGTTGTAGATCTGTCCGGGCCCCAGCGGCTGACCCGGTTCGACCAATTCATCGCCTGTCGACAGTACCGCCACCCGTGGTCGGCGAACCACGTCGATATGGGCCTGCCCCATGGACGCCAGCAATCCCAGCTCGATCGCGCCCAAGCGACTGCCCGCCGTCAGCAGGCGGTCGCCGATACGGGTTTCCTGCCCTTGCGGACGGATGTTCTGGCCAACTCTCAAGGCCTGGTTGAAGCTCACCCGCTCATCATCTTCGATGCGAGCGTTTTCCTGCATTTCCACGCAGTCGGCGCCGTCCGGCATCGGTGCGCCGGTGAAGATGCGTGCGCAGGTGCCGGGCTCTAGCGCCTCGGGCACGGCGCCGGCGAAGATACGCTGGCTGACGCGCAGGGGTTCACCCTGCCAGTCGTCTCGGCGCAGCGCGTAGCCGTCCATGGCGCTGTTGGGCCAGGGCGGCAGGTCGAGGGTGGCAATCAGGTCATCGGCGAGCACCCGACCGCTGCCTTGGGCCAGGGCGATCTGCTCACGCTCGCGAATGGGCGCGGCATCGGCCATGGCCAGCAGTTGTGCCAGCGCCTGTTCGACCGGCAGCAGCGGCTGCGCCGCCGGCAACTCAGCCACGGCTGACGCAGGGCTCGGCCTGCTTGAGGTGCACGACGAAATTGCAGGGCCGGTGACGGACGTCCAGCTGCTCGGCAAGAATGCCGTCCCAGCCGGTGCGGCAGGCATTGGTCGAGCCCGGCAGGCAGCACACCAAAGTGCCATTGGCGAGCCCGGCCAGGGCGCGGGACTGCACGGTCGAAGTGCCGATGTCGGCCACGGAAATCTGCCGGAACAGCTCGCCGAACCCGTCGACCTGCTTGTCCAGCAGGCAGGCGACGGCTTCCGGGGTGCTGTCGCGCCCGGTGAAGCCGGTGCCGCCGGTGATCAACACCACCTGGCATTGGTCGTCGGCGATCCACTGCGCCACCTGGGCGCGGATCTTGTACAGGTCGTCCTTGAGCAGCGCGCGGGCATAGAGGCCGTGGCCGGCTGCACTGAGGCGATCGACGAACAACTGACCGGAGGTGTCGGTTTCCACGGTGCGGGTGTCGCTCACCGTCAAGACGGCAATATTGAGGGGCACGAAGGGTACATCTGCCTTGGCTTTCATTGGCGAGGTCCGGTTGTCTGATGGAATGGGCGGTGTTATATCACAGCCCCCAGCCACTGTCCGAGCGCCCGAATGAACGCTGCCGATACCCTGCCCCTGTGCTCTGTCCTGCTCTTGGCAGGTGGCCGCGGCCAACGCATGGGGGGCCGTGACAAAGGCCTGATCGACTGGCGTGGCCAGCCGTTGATCCAGCATCTGCAGCGCTGTGTACGGCCAATGACCGATGACCTGATCATCTCCTGCAACCGCAACCACGAGCACTACGCCGCCTTTGCCGATCGGTTGGTGCACGACGAGAGCAGCGACTTCCCGGGACCGATGGCCGGGATGATCGCCGGGCTGGAGGCTGCGCGGCACCCATTGCTACTGGTGCTGCCCTGCGACGTGCCGGGCGTGGACGACGCATTGCTCGCTGCCATGCGCCAGACCCAGCAAAGGCACCCGGAACAGCCACTGATGGTCCGCCAGGGCGAGTTCTGGGAACCGCTGCTGTGCATCGTGCCCAAGGCCCATCTGACCGCGATGCGTCAGGCCTGGGATGCCGGCGAACGCAGTCCGCGGCGTGTGCTCCTGGCGCTCGGCGCACAGGCACTGCAATGCGCCGAGGATGATCCACGCTTGGCCAATCTCAACACGCCGCAATTGCTGGGTCGCTGACAGCGTTCTCAGGCGCTAGACTGTGACGGTCGGACCAACGGAACTTTGCTGGCACAAATACCGTCTCACCCCCGTATACGCCAGTACCCTTTTTTGTTTTGTGGAGAAACATAATGACTCACCGGATCCTTCCCGCCTTCATGCTCGCGCTGGGCCTGGCATCGCTCGCCGGTTGCGCATCGCCTACCGTGATCACCCTCAATGACGGTCGTGAAATCCAGGCAGTGGATACTCCCTCCTACGACGAAGACGCTGGCTTCTACGAATTCAAGCAGCTGGACGGCAAGACCACTCGGGTCAACAAGGACCAGGTGCGGACCGTCAAGGAGCTGTAATGGCCGGGCGCTTTTTGCGGTGACATCACCGCAGCCGCGCCCTGCAGCAGGTTTGAAGATCACGGAGTGTAGCGCAGCCAGGTAGCGCGTCTCGTTCGGGACGAGAAGGCCGCAGGTTCGAATCCTGCCTCTCCGACCATCTGCAAGAAAAAGCCCGCCTTTCGGCGGGCTTTTTTCGTTCTAGAACGCCAGGCTCAGGCGCGTTTCGAAGCTGCGCAATCGCCCGTCGAGCGGATCCTGGAACTGCAGCGACCGAGCCAGCAGCTTCAAGGGCCGGGCATAGTCGTCCACCTCGGTGTCGATCAACTGCGGGTAGAACGGATCGTTGCAGATACTGGCGCCCAGTGCGGTCATGTGTACCCGCAGCTGATGGGTCTTGCCCGTCACCGGGTTGAGCACATAGCGCCACAGGTGCTCGCCTTTCTCGGCGACCTCGATGCGGGTTTCGCTGTTGCTCTGCCCCGGCGCCTCGCGCATGCGGAAGAACGGTTCGCCGTGTTCCAGGCGGCTCCGGTGCACGAGGGGAAATTGCAGCTCGGGCAGCGCGGGAGCGATGGCTTCGTAGCGCTTTTCGATCTGGCGGGTGGGAAACAGTTGCTGATAGGCACTGCGCGTCTGCGGGTTGGCTGAGAACAGCACCAGGCCGGCGGTGTGTCGATCGATGCGGTGCAGCGGCACCAGATGCGGGTTGTCGAGACGACGGATGAGGCGGCGAAGCAGCGTGTGCTCGACATATTCGCCCGTTGGGGTCACCGGCAGAAAGTGCGGCTTGTCGGCAACCACCAGGTGTTCGTCGACGTGCAGCACCTGCTCTTGCGCCGCGATCGGCCGCTCGTTCGGTACTTCACGGAAATAGTGGATGCGCAGACCCTGCTTGTAGGCATGGGCGGGACCGATGGGCACGCCCTCGGCGTCCAGCACCCGGTCTCGGGCCATGCGGCTCAACCACTGGGCGCGGTCGATGGCCTGGAAATGTTCGCAGAGGCAGTCCAGCACTGTCGCCCAGTTGCCAGGGGGCAGGCACAGGGTACTGGCCTGGTGAGCCGCGGGGTCGAACTTGGGTGCAGACATGCCTTGATTCCACGATCGTTTCAGACCGCGATTATCGCCCACAGCGACACGGCTGTCATCGCGCGTGGACGGCCTGAGCCGCGTCGGTGAATTCCTTGAGCCAACGCAGGACGTCCACTGCATCCCAGCGGGTGGGATCGTACAAGGCATACAGCAAGCCGTTATAGCCGACCACGTCCAACGGACGGTGATAACCGGCACGCTGGAAAAGTGCCTCGACTTCGGCGAAGCAGGTGTTGAAGTGCAGCTTGCTGAAGGGCGTCTTGCCTTCGGTGACCAGGCCGTCGAGACGCAGCTCGAGCACCGCCTCCCGGACTACATCCGGACTCATGCGGTTGACGCTGTACTTGAGTTGTTCGACGTTGAGCATGGGTGACGAGTTATCCATATACTGTATCTTTATACAGCATAAGCGAGCTGCCAATGGCCAGTCAATTGCACCCACACAGGTGATTTTGGGCTATACAGGAGAAAGCCCCGCGTAATGGCACTGAACCTTCGGGATCACCCCTACTCGAAACATCCAGACGCCACCCATATGGAGATCAACATGGCCACCCCGACCACCAAAGCAGCTCAAGAAGTTCTCAAAGCGGATTTTCAAGCACTGGTCCGTGACACCGAAAAACTGCTCGAGCACACTGCGAGCATCGCCGGTACCCAGGCTGAAGAGCTGCGTGCGCAGATCAACGAAAGCCTGCTCAAGGCTCGCGAATCCCTGCAGCAGACCAAGGAAACCGCAGCCGAGCGCAGCCAGGAGGCCGTAGTCGCGGCCGAAGGCTACGTGCAGGAAAATCCTTGGCAGTCCGTCGGCATCGCTGCCGGTGTAGGCTTCCTTCTGGGCCTGCTGGCTACAAGGCACTGATATGTCCCTCCTCGACTCCGATACCACAGACAACAGCACCGGCTCCACGTCCCGGCGCCTGGGTGCTGCCATGCTCGGCCTGCTGCGCAGTCATGTCGAACTGTTCGGCATCGAGTTGCAGGAGCAGAAATCACGAACCGTCAGCCTGTTGCTTTTCGCAGGGCTGGCCCTGGTCTTCGCGCTGCTGGCACTGGTCGCGTTGTCCGGTCTCATCCTGATTCTGCTGTGGGACAATTACCGCATGGCCGGCATGGTCGGCCTGGCGGTGTTCTACGTCTTGGCCGGTATCTTCTGCGCCTTCCGCCTCAAGGCGGCGGTGTTCGATGAATCCTCGCCGTTCAGTGGAACACTGGAAGAACTGGCCAACGACAGGGAGCGACTGCTGCCATGAGCCGAACCGAACCCACCAGCGCGCAATCGCGGCGCGACATGCGCAAATCGTTGATTCGCCTGCGCATGGAGATGCATCGTCAGGAGCTGCGGCATGAGTCGCGGCAACTGGTCAATCCGCTCAACCGCCTGCGCGGTCTGGGTCAGTCGGTGCAGACCGGCATGGGCATCAAGCATGCTTCGCTCTGGGGTATTGCCGGGGTCACGCTGATGGGCTTCCTGACCGGACGCGGGGCTGGCAACAGCGTCCGTGCCCCGGTGGTGGCTCCGGTGCGTGCCCCTGGTCGCCTGTCTCGACTGGCGAAAGTCGGCGCCACCCTGTTGCCGCTGATCAAGCTGGCCATGCAGGGCACTGCGCGCAGACGCTAGCATTGCAGCACAAGGCAACCCGGATGCGGTCTTCACTGCGTCCGGGTTGCTTTTTTTTGCTCGACGTTCAGGCCCGCAATGCACTTTTCGATACGTTCACGGCCCGCTGCCAGCCTTGCCAGCCGGCCTGCGCAGGCCGACACTGCAGGCTCGATTGGCTCCCGGAGGAATCGCCTTGGATTGGCACACACTGCTTACACGCGAACGCTTGGGCAAGCCCCTGCACAGCCCTGAAGAACTGGGCCGCAGCCCGTTCCACAAGGATCACGACCGCATCATCTTTTCCGGTGCCTTCCGCCGACTGGGGCGCAAGACCCAGGTGCATCCTGTTTCCAGCAACGACCACATCCACACGCGCCTGACCCATTCGCTGGAAGTCAGTTGTGTCGGCCGCTCCCTGGGCATGCGCGTGGGCGAAACCCTGCGCGATCAACTGCCGCAATGGTGCGAGCCCAGCGACCTGGGCATGGTGGTGCAGTCGGCCTGCCTGGCCCATGACATCGGCAACCCGCCCTTCGGCCATTCCGGGGAAGACGCGATTCGCCACTGGTTCCGCCAGGCGGCAGGACGTGGCTGGCTCGATGCGATGAGCGAAGTGGAGCGCGACGATTTCCTCAACTTCGAGGGCAATGCCCAAGGCTTTCGTGTGCTCACCCAGCTGGAGTATCACCAGTTCGACGGCGGCACCCGGCTGACCTATGCCACCTTGGGTACCTACCTCAAGTATCCCTGGACCGCACGCCATGCCGACGCCCTGGGCTACAAGAAGCACAAGTTCGGTTGCTATCAGAGTGAGCTGCCGCTGCTGGAGCAGATTGCCGGCAAGCTGGGCCTGCCGCTGCTCGAAGAACAGCGCTGGGCCAGGCACCCACTGGTGTACCTGATGGAGGCGGCGGATGACATCTGCTATGGCCTGATCGACCTGGAAGACGGCCTGGAAATGGAGTTGCTCGACTATGCCGAGGTCGAAGCCTTGCTGCTCGATCTGGTGGGCGACGACATCCCCGACACCTACCGCCAACTGGGGCCGCTGGACTCGCGCCGACGCAAGCTGGCGATCCTGCGGGGCAAGGCCATCGAGCACCTGACCAATGCGGCCGCACGCGCTTTCGTCGAACAGCAAGAGGCGCTGTTGGCCGGCCGGCTGAGTGGCGATCTGGTCGAGCACATGCACGGCCCAGCCAAGCGCTGCGTGCTCGATGCCAAGGACATGGCGCGCAAGAAGATCTTCCAGGACAAGCGCAAGACTCTGCACGAGATCGGCGCCTACACCACGCTCGAAGTGTTGCTCAACGCCTTCTGCGGCGCGGCGCTGGAGCAGCACACCACTGGCAAGCTGTCGTTCAAGCATCAGCGCATTCTCGATCTGCTGGGTCACAATGCACCGCAACCGGATTGGCCGCTGCATAAATCGTTTCTGCGCATGATCGACTTCATCGCGGGCATGACCGACAGCTATGCCGCGGAGATGGCCGGCGAAATGACCGGGCGTTCCAGCTCGTTCTAGTAGAGCGTATTGAAATAAACGAATACAAACGATAGTTGACTCTTTTGAATCAAACTATCTTTGTATTCCGTTACGCTTAATTCTGTAGGAAGTTTCCTAGAATCATACTTTGCTGGGTCCGTTCGTATGCCCTTTTGAGCAACTGGGCTAAGGTGCGCGCTTTTACTGGATCGTTCAGGAGAGGCTGCATGCGTAATGTATTCATCATCGATGATCACCCTGTCATTCGGCTGGCCGTCAGAATGATTCTGGAAAACGAAGGCTACTGCGTTGTCGGCGAGAGCGACAACGGGGTGGATGCGATGCAGATGGTGCGCGAGTGCCAACCCGATCTCCTGATTCTCGATATCAGTATTCCCAAGCTCGACGGGCTGGAAGTCCTGACCCGGTTCCACGGCATGAACGTGCCGTTCAAGATCCTGGTATTGACCGCGCAGGCTCCGGCCTTGTTCGCCATACGCTGCATGCAGTCGGGCGCCGCCGGTTTCGTCTGCAAGCAGGAGGCACTCAGCGAGTTGATCAGCGCCGTGCGCGCGGTGTTTTCCGGTTATAACTATTTTCCCAGCCAGGCGTTGATTCCCTCACGCGAAGACGATGGGCAACTTCAAGAGCTTGAATTGTTCAAGGCCATCAATGACCGCGAGTTGATGGTCCTGCAATTGTTTGCCCAAGGCCGCAGCAACAAGGAAATAGCCACTGGCATGTTTCTGAGCAACAAAACCGTCAGCACCTACAAAAAGCGTCTCATGCAGAAACTTCAGGCCAACTCACTGGTGGAACTTATCGAAATGGCCAAGCGCAATGCATTGGTGTGATTGAGCGCATGGACACGATCGACCAACTTCAGGCCCTGACCGGGGGCAACAGGTCATTGACGCGGCGACTGCTCGAGGAAGTGCTGCGCAGTTGCACGGACGACGGACAGCAATTGCTCGCCATTGCACACGATGACCACCCACGGATGGTGGACATTGCCCACAAGATCCATGGCGCCGCCCGGATCGTTCAGGCACGTGCCGTGTACGAAGCGTGCGAGTCACTGGAAGCGAGCGCGGCACAGGACGACCTGCGGCCGCTGCGCGAAGCGCTGCACCTGGCCCTGACGCAATTGCAGGCCGAACTGGGGCAGACCTTGGCCGAACTGGACCCGTGATCGCCAGGGACAGGCCGGCAGTGGTTCATTTTGTCACTGAATCGGACAGGGTCTTGGCTTAACTGGTAGACTGCGCCGCGATATTACCTAAGAGGATTGTTCCATGGCCACTAACCGCTCCCGTCGTCTGCGCAAAAAACTGTGCGTCGACGAATTCCAGGAATTGGGTTTCGAATTGAACCTGGACTTCAAGGAGGATTTGGGTGACGAGGCAATCGACGCATTCCTCGACGCATTCCTGACCGAGGCGATGGATGCCAACGGCCTGGACTATGTTGGCGGCGACGACTTCGGTCTGGTGTGCTCGGCCAAGCGTGGTTCGGTCACCGAAGAGCAGCGCAGCACCGTCGAAGCGTGGCTCAAGGGCCGCGAAGAACTGACCCGCGTCGAAGTCAGCGAATTGCTGGACGCCTGGTACCCAGAGAAGCCGATCAACCCGGCTGCTTGATGTACCCCTGAAAAAGGCCATCTGCGGATGGCCTTTTTTGTGGGCGCGATTTGCTAGCGCGCCCCGGTAGCGCCAATCAGGGCGCGTGCCACGCGCGACGCGCTCTGCCGACCCAGCGCGAGCATGATCGCCTGGCCGGCCTGGACGACCCGATCCAGATCCACACCGGTCGAGATGCCCAGCCCGTGCAGCAGATAGAGGACATCCTCGGTCGCCACATTGCCGCTGGCGCCGGGGGCATAGGGACAACCGCCCAGCCCTGCCACGGAACTGTCGAACACCTGGACGCCCTCCAGCAGGCAAGCGTAGATATTGGCCACCGCCTGGCCATAGGTGTCATGAAAGTGCCCGGCCAGTTGCCCTCGTGGCACCCGCTGCGCGACGGTGTCGATCAATCGTCTTGCCGCACCAGGCGTACCGATGCCCAGGGTGTCGCCCAACGACAGTTCGTAGCAGCCCATCTGCAGCATGGCATCGCCCACGTCGCGCACCCGCTCCGGCGCGATGTCGCCCTCGTACGGACAGCCCAGCACGCAGGACACATAGCCGCGCACCTTGATGCCGTGGGCGACGGCGGCGGCCAGCACCGGTTCGAAGCGTTGCAGGCTCTGCGCGATGGAACAGTTGATGTTGCGCTGGGAGAAGGACTCGGACGCGGCGGCGAACACCGCCACCTCGGACGCGCCAGCGGCGATGGCCGCTTCGAAGCCTTGCAGGTTGGGCGTCAGTGCAGCATAGGTCACACCCGGCGCGCGCGCGATGGCGGCGAAGACCGCCGCGCTGTCGGCCATCTGCGGCACCCAACGCGGCGATACGAAGCTGCCGACTTCCACATGCTTGAGGCCCGCCGCGACCAAGGCGTCGACCAGCGCCACCTTGTCCTCGGCACGCACTTGGCCCTGTTCGTTCTGCAAGCCGTCACGCGGGCCCACTTCGACGATCCGTACCTGCTCAGGCAGCATGATCGGCCTCCTGCATCTCGATCAGCACGGTGCCTTCGCTGACCATCTGGCCTTCCTCGCAGCACAACGCCTGGATCACGCCGGCCCGGTTGGCGCGCACGGTGTGCTCCATTTTCATGGCCTCCAGCACCACCAGACCATCGCCCTGCTCGACCACCTGACCTGGGCCGACCAGCAGGCGGACGATGCTGCCGTTCATGGGCGCCGCCAGCGAACCCTCCAACGCCGCGCCTGCGGTACCCGTAGACAGGGCGTCGACATGGCTGACCTCGTAGGGGTCGCCTCGCCACTGCAGGTAAACGACGTCCCCACGCCGGCCGACCAGCCGTGGTTCATCCAGATCGGCGGGCGGCGTTGCCAGGTTGACGGTGCACAATTGGGAGTGCGCGCCACAGCGCAGATCCAGCGTGGCTTGCGCAGGGGCCAGCAGGCGCCAGCCCGTCGGTGCGCTCCAGGGTGAATGCCGGTCCTGCTCGCACACACTGTTCGGGATCGAACGCAGATACGCCTGCGCGGCGCTTTGCCAGAAGGCCTGGGTCAACGTCGGGGGGGTGGGCAACAGCGCTGCGGTGTGCCGTTCGATGAAACCCGTGTCGACTTCGCCCGAAGCGAAGGCCGGCGTGGCAAGGATGCGTTGCAGCAGCGCCAGATTGCTCTTGATTCCGCCGACCGCGGTTTCGCCCAGCATGGCCAGCAGGCGCAATCGGGCCTCTTCGCGGGTTTCACCCCAGGCAATCAGTTTGGCGATCATCGGGTCATAGAACGGCGAAATGGTATCGCCTTCGCGCACCGCGCTGTCCACCCGCCGGCCGGGCCCGGCTGCCGGCTCTCGGTACAGCGCCAGTTGTCCGCTGGCAGGCAGGAAGCCGCCCGCAGGGTCCTCGGCGTACAGACGTACCTCGATGGCATGGCCGAGCAAGGGCACCTGTTCCTGAGTCAGCGGCAAGGCTTCGCCGCGGGCGACACGGATCTGCCAGGCCACCAGGTCCAGCCCGGTGATGGCTTCGGTCACAGGATGCTCGACCTGCAAGCGGGTGTTCATCTCCATGAAGTAGAAACGAGCGTCGCCATCGAGCAGGAACTCGACGGTGCCCGCGCCGACGTAGCCAATGGCCTGGGCGGCGCGCACGGCGGCTTCGCCCATGGCTCGGCGCAAGGACGCATCGAGCCCCGGCGCCGGTGCCTCCTCGAGCACTTTCTGATGCCGGCGCTGGATGGAGCAATCACGTTCATGCAAATAGAGACAGTGCCCGTGCTTATCGGCGAAGACCTGGATCTCGACGTGCCGCGGGGCCGCCAGGTATTTCTCCACCAGCATGTGCCCGTCGCCGAAGGCGGCCAGCGCCTCGCGCCGTGCGGAGTCCAGGGCAGGCCCCAGTTGGGCGGCCGATTCGGCCACCTTCATGCCCTTGCCGCCGCCGCCCGCCGCGGCCTTCAGCAGCACCGGGTAACCAATGCGCTGGGCGGCGTCGACAAACGTCTGCAGGTCCTGGGCACTGTCGTGATAGCCCGGCACCAGTGGCACCCCGGCCTGTTCCATCAAGGCCTTGGCTGCGGACTTGCTGCCCATGGCTTCGATGGCCTCGGCGGGCGGGCCGAGAAACAGGATGCCCTCGTGCGCGAGGCGCCGGGCGAAGGCGGCGTTTTCCGAGAGAAAACCGTAGCCGGGATGAACCGCATCCGCCCCACAGGCCAGCGCCGCAGCGACCACTTTGTCGATCTGCAGGTAGCTGTCGGCAGGCTTGCTGCCACCCAGGGGGATGGCAAGATCGGCCTCGTGCACATGGCGAGCATCGGCGTCGGCTTCGCTGTAGATCGCTACGCTGCGGATGCCCATGGCTCTGGCGGTACGAATGATGCGACAGGCGATCTCGCCGCGGTTGGCGATCAACAGGGTTCCGAGGGTCTGGGTGGACGGTTTCATGGCAACACCTCGGCCCAGGCGGGCGCGCGTTTTTCGAAAAAGGCTTGCATGCCTTCCTGACCCTCGGCGCTGGTACGCAGGCGAGCGATCAGGGCTTGCGCGCAGGCTTGGCGTGGCGCCGTGGCCTGGCCATCACCGATCTCCAGCAGCAGCGCCTTGCAGGCACGCATGGCTTCGGGACCGTTGCCGAGCAGGCGGCGCGTCCAGTCCTGCACCGCCTGTTCCAGCTCGGCACGTGGATACACTTCATCGAGCAGCCCCAACTCCCTGGCTCGCGGGGCATCGAAGCGCTCGGCGGTCAGGGCGTAGCGGCGCGCCGCGCGCGGCCCCATGGCCTGGACCACGTAGGGACTGATCACCGCCGGAGCCAGACCCAGGCGCACCTCGCTCAGGCTGAACAGCGCATCGTCGGCGGCGATGGCCATGTCGCAACAACTGACCAAGCCCATCGCCCCGGCGAACGCAGCCCCTTGCACCACCGCGACCGTCGGCAGTGGCAGGCGCTGCAGTTGCTCCATGAGCTGACCCAAACGCGCGGCTTCAGCGAGGTTTTCCGCGTAGCTCAAGCGAGCGCTGGCCTGCATCCAGGCCAGATCGGCGCCCGCGCTGAAGTGGCGGCCATGGCCGCGCAGGAACATGAAGCGCAATGCCGGCTGTTGGCTGATCCGATCGAAGGCTTCATGCAGCTCCTCCAGCATGAGCGCATTGAAAGCATTGTTTTTGTCCGGCCGATTGAGCCAGACGCTGGCGACCTGGTCGGCGCTGATGTGCAGCTGTACCGTGGAAAATTCGTGCATACCTTGATCCCCGATTCCTGATGAGTGCATGGCTACATGCGGAAGACGCCGAAGCGGGTTTCGGCCACCGGCGCGTTCAGCGCCGCCGAAAGCCCGAGTGCCAGCACCGTTCGGGTCTGCGCCGGATCGATCACCCCGTCATCCCACAGCCGCGCCGAGGAATAGAACGCGTGGGCCTGATGCTCGTACTGCGCCACCAGGGGTTCGGCCAATTGCCGCGCCTGTTCGTCGCTGAACGCCTGTCCCTGGCGCTGCGCCTGCTCCTGCTTGACCTGCACCAACACGCCAGCCGCTTGCTGAGCGCCCATCACGCCGATCTTCGCGTTCGGCCACATCCACAGGAAACGCGGATCGTAAGCGCGCCCGCACATGCCGTAATTGCCCGCGCCATAGCTGGCGCCGATGATCACGGTGAACTTGGGCACCTGCGCGCAGGCCACCGCGGTGACCAGCTTGGCGCCGTGCTTGGCAATGCCGCCGGCCTCGTATTTCTGGCCGACCATGAACCCGGTGATGTTCTGCAGGAACACCAGAGGAATGCCGCGCTGACAGGCCAGTTCGATGAAATGGGCGCCCTTCTGCGCAGCTTCGGCGAACAGCACGCCATTGTTCGCCAGAATCGCCACGGGGTAGCCGTGGATGTGGGCGAAACCACAGACCAGGGTCGGCCCGAACAGTGCCTTGAACTCGTCGAAGGCCGAGTCGTCGACGATGCGCGCGATGATTTCGTAGATCGGCAAGGGCTGCTTGGGGTCGGTGGGCACCAAGCCGTAGAGCTCATCCGCCGCATGGCGTGGCGGCAAGGGTTCGACGCAGGCCAGCCACCCTTGCTTGCGCCAGTTCAGGCGGGCAACGCAGCGACGGGCGATGGCCAGCGCATGCTGATCGTTTTCCGCGTAGTGATCGGCGACCCCCGACTGCCGGCAGTGCAGGTCGGCGCCGCCCAGCGCCTGAGCGCTGACCACCTCCCCGGTGGCCGCCTTGACCAGGGGGGGACCTGCGAGAAAGATGGTTGCCTGATCGCGGACCATGATGGTTTCGTCGCTCATGGCCGGCACATAGGCGCCCCCGGCCGTGCACGAGCCCAGGACCACGGCAATCTGGGCGATGCCCTGGGCGCTGAGGGTGGCCTGATTGAAGAAGATCCGCCCGAAATGCTCTCGGTCCGGGAACACTTCGTCCTGGCGCGGCAGGTTGGCGCCGCCGGAATCGACCAGGTACAGGCAAGGCAAGCGGTTGTGCTGGGCGATTTCCTGGGCGCGCAGGTGCTTCTTCACGGTCAGCGGGTAATAGCTGCCGCCTTTGACCGTGGCGTCGTTGGCGATGATCATGCATTCGACGCCGGACACCCGGCCGATGCCGGTGATCAGTCCGGCGGCCGCGACCTGTTCGCCGTACACCTCGTGAGCGGCCAGCAGCCCGACTTCGAGGAACGCCGAGCCGGGATCGAGCAGCACATCGATGCGCTGGCGTGGCAGGAGTTTGCCGCGGGCGACATGGCGCGCCTGGGCGGCTTCGCCTCCGCCCTGGTGAATCTGCGCTGCGCACCGCTGCAGCGTATCGAGTTGCTGCAGCATCGCCTCGCGGTTGGCGAAGAAGTCGGCTGAACGTGTGTTGACCTGACTGTGGAGAATGGCCATGGGCATTTCCTGTGCGGGTACGGCACCGATGGGAGGGGCAGCGAAAAACGTCAGCGCGTCTGCTCGAACAGTTCACGACCGATCAGCATGCGGCGTATCTCGCTGGTGCCTGCGCCGATCTCGTAGAGCTTGGCGTCGCGCCACAGGCGCCCGGCAGGAAACTCGTTGATGTAGCCGTTACCGCCAAGGATCTGAATGGCCTCGCCGGCCAGCCAGGTGGCTTTTTCAGCGGCATACAGGATGACACCGGCGCAGTCCTTGCGGACCTGACGGATCGGCGCCTGGCCCAGCCCGTCCAGGTGCCGACCGACCGCATAGAGGTAGGCGCGGCACGCCTGCTGCGTGGTGTACATGTCGGCGAGCTTGCCCTGAATGAGCTGGAATTCGCCGATGCTCTGGCCGAACTGCTGCCGGTCGTGAACATAGGGCAGCACAAGGTCCATGGCCGCCTGCATCAAGCCCAGCGGGCCGGCACTGAGCACGGCGCGCTCGTAGTCCAGGCCACTCATGAGCACGCCTACCCCCTGCCCCGGTTGGCCAAGCACGTTCTCCACCGGCACCTCGACGTCCTGAAACACCAGTTCACCGGTGTGCGAACCGCGCATGCCCAGCTTGTCGAGCTTCTGCGCGACGCTGAAGCCCGGCGCGCCTTTCTCCACGATGAACGCGGTGATGCCCCTGGCGCCGGCCGCCATGTCGGTCTTGGCGTAGACCACCAGCACGTCGCAGTCCGGGCCGTTGGTGATCCACATCTTGGTGCCGTTGAGCACGTAGCGGTCGCCCCTGAGGTCGGCACGCAGGCGCATCGAAACCACATCGGAACCGGCGTTCGGCTCGCTCATGGCGAGGGCGCCGATGTGCTCCCCGCTGATCAACCTGGGCAGGAAACGCGCCTTCTGCTCGGCGCTGCCGTTGCGGTTGATCTGGTTGACGCACAGATTGGAATGGGCCGCGTAGGACAGGCCGATGCCGCCCGAGCCGCGGGAGATTTCCTCCATGGCAACCATGTGCGCCAGATAGCCCATGCCCGTCCCGCCCCACTCTTCAGGCACGGTCAGGCCCAGCAAGCCCATGTCGCCGAACTTGCGCCACAGGTCGGCTGGGAACTGGTCGGTGCGATCGGCTTCGGCGGCGCGCGGGGTGATCTCCCGCGCTACGAAGGCCGCCACCGAATCGCGCAGCATGTCGATGTCTTCGCCAAGGAAGAAATCCAGTCCCGGTACTGAAATCATGTTCATCACTCGCTTTTTTTGTATTTATCAAGGAGATCAAGAAGGTCGAGGAGATCGCAGGGAATGCCCAGCCGCGATCAGGTTTGCAAGGCCACGCGGCACCGCTCCTCGGCGGTGTCGAGTTCCACCTGCATCTGTTCGATGTCGAGCATCTGCTGCTGCAGTTGCGCCCTGCGCTCGGCGATTTTCTCCAGGAACCGGTCGAGCTGCTTGCGGTTGCCCGAGGGGTCGTACATGTCGATGAGCTCCTTGCATTCGGCCAGGGAGAACCCGATGCGCTTGCCCCGCAGGATCAACTTCATGGCCACCAGATCGCGCGCCGAGTAGACCCGTTCCTGCCCCCGACGCGTGGGCGCCACCATGCCCTGCTCCTCGTAGAAGCGCAGCGTTCTGGGCGTGACGTCCAGCAGTTGGGATATTTCGGAGATGCTGTAGAGAGTGCTCACGTGAATCTGTTCCAGATGCTTTACGTTAACGTAAACGTCAAGATGCAGTGTGTCAACACGCGGACTGGCATGACGCGCAGATCATGTGTGTATTGAAGGAGGGATAGTCAGAAGCGGCGCAACGAATGCGCCGCACAGGCGCGGTCAGGCGAAGGCAGGAACGCCGCTGTGGAAACGAAATTCCGGATCGGGACTTTCGATCAATTCGGCTTCGGCCACACGGACCTTGTCGACGGTGCGGGCAATGTCGGCGGCATCGCCGTATTGATGGGCCAGTTTCAGATAGCCCTGGTAGTGCCGTGCCTCGCTCATCAGCAGGCCGTTGTAGAAGGTGCCCAGTTCTTCGTCCAGATGCGGAACCAGCGCCGCGAAGCGCTCGCAGCTGCGCGCCTCGATGAAGGCGCCGACCACCAGGGTGTCGACCAGCTTGACCGGCTCGTGATTGCGTACCTGCTTGCGCAGCGCAGAAGCATAGCGGCCTGCCGACAGCGGTTGCAGCTCGATCTTGCGGCGTTTCATCAGGCGCAGAACCTGCTCGTGATGGACCAGCTCTTCGCGCGCCAAGCGCGACATCATATTGATCAGGTCAACGTGGGTGCAGTACTTGGCGATCAGGCTCAGGGCCGTGGACGCTGCCTTGAACTCGCAGTTCTTGTGGTCGATCAGCAAGGTGTGCTGGTCGGCCAGCGCGGCCTGAACCCAGGCATCGGGCGTGGGGCAGCCGAGAAAGGCGTGAATTTCAGACAACATGGCCAGGCACCTGGAAAAAAGGGGGCGATTATACCCAGCTCGCCTGCAACTGGGTATGTGCGCCGCACACGGGCCGGGCTGGGACGATCAGTCGCTTTTCTTGCGGATCCAATAGAGGTAGGTACCGCCCTCTTCTTCTTGTTGCACCAGCTCGTGGCCCAGGAAGACGCAGAACTTGGGAATGTCGCGGCGGGTCGAGGGATCGGTGGCTATGACTTTGAGCAGGCCACCGGCAGGCAGGTCGCGCACGTGCTGGTGCAGCATCATCACCGGTTCCGGACAGCTCAGGCCAGTCGCATCCAGGGTGTGGTCGGCAGACAGGGTTTGGGTCATGAAAAACTCCAGATCAAGCGGGCATTCAGGCAGACGGTCGAGACGGACAGTGTAGCGGCGCAGCGCAGGCCGGACGCACAGTGCGACCCCAGGCCGCGGCACATCGGGGGTCAGCGTCGGACGCTGTCGAGTCGGCGCAGGTGGCAGGTGACTTCCTCGCGATCATGGTACAGCTGCTTGCAGCCGATCTGGACCTTGATGCCACGGGCCTTGAAGCCATCCTCGATACGGTCGAGCAACCGGCGCACTTCGGCATACCGCTGTTTCATCGGCAACTTCAGATTGACCACCGCTTCGCGGCAGAGGTTCTCGCCCAACCAGGTTTCCAGCAGGGCAGCGTTGCGCGCGGGCTTCTCGACGATGTCGCAGACCATCCAGTCCACGGTCTGCTTGGGCTTGTAGGTGAAGCCGTCGGCCATCAGATGAGTGACCAGGCCGGTGTCCATCAGGCTCTGCGCCATCGGCCCGTTGTCGATGGCAGTGACCAGCATGCCGCGGCGAACCAGTTGATAGGTCCAGCCACCCGGCGCGGCGCCCAGGTCCACGCCGGTCATGTCGCCGTGCAGGCGCTCGTCCCACTGCTCGCGGGGAATGAAGTGGTGCCACGCCTCTTCCAGCTTCAGGGTCGAGCGGCTGGGCGCTTCACGCGGGAACTTCAGCCGCGGGATGCCCATGGGCCACATGGCGAAGTTGCCCGCCTCGGCCACCCCGAGAAAGACTTCGCGGCCGCTCTTGAAGGTGAGCAGCAGGCGCGGCAGGTGGGGATCATCCACCAGACGGCCAGTACCGAGCAGGGCCTTGCGCAGCGGAACCTCAAACTTCTTGCAGAAGTTCGACAGCTCCTTGCCATCGTTGGTGTCGAGCACTTCCAGCCACAGGCTGCCGCAGACTGGATAGGACGACAGCTGTTCGAGCAGCACGCTGATGCGATCGGTCTCGGGCAACTGCACGAAGTCGCCACGCGCCCACTGCCGGGGAAATATCAAGTCACTAAACCGCAACTCGCTCATCAGCCGTGCCGGACCGGCCGGTTCGTGGCAGATGAATTCGGCGCAGGCGGTCTGCGGCTTGGCCTTGGCATAGCCGGCAACCCCCAGCCGTGCGGCGTGTTCAGCGATCTCCGAGCAGACCTCGCCTTCGAAGCCGGGGCGGCAATGCATAAACAACGTATTCATAAAGAGACTTTCACTGCCTGGGGCCGAAATCGGCGCATGATAAAGGAAATCGGAACCCCCGGCATGTACCGGAAGTCCCTCACTGAAAGAACCTGATTATTCAGCCCGTGCCGTGCGGGCCCGAAAAGGAGCTGACAGATGCCTTCCCTCGATAGCCTGAAAACCCTCAACACCCTGGACGTTGCCGGCACGTCCTATCACTACTTCAGCCTGCCCGAAGCCGCCAAGAGCCTGGGCGATCTGCAACGACTGCCGATGTCGCTCAAGGTGCTGCTGGAAAACCTGCTGCGCTGGGAAGATGGCAAGACCGTCACCGGTGAAGACCTGCGCGCCCTCGCCGACTGGCTGCATGAGCGCCGCTCCGACCGCGAGATCCAGTACCGCCCGGCGCGCGTACTGATGCAGGACTTCACCGGGGTGCCGGCCGTGGTCGACCTGGCAGCCATGCGCGCCGCAGTGGCCAAGGCCGGTGGCGACCCGCAGCGCATCAATCCGCTGTCGCCGGTGGATCTGGTGATCGACCACTCGGTGATGGTCGACCGTTATGCCAGCGAACAGGCGTTCGAGGAAAACGTCGACATCGAAATGCAGCGCAACGGTGAGCGCTATGCATTCCTGCGCTGGGGCCAGAGCGCGTTCGACAACTTCAGCGTGGTGCCACCGGGTACCGGCATCTGCCACCAGGTCAACCTGGAGTATCTGGGCCGTACGGTCTGGACCAAGGATGAGGACGGCCGTACCTACGCTTTCCCCGACACCCTGGTGGGGACCGACTCGCACACCACCATGATCAACGGCCTGGGCGTGCTGGGCTGGGGCGTCGGCGGCATCGAAGCCGAAGCGGCCATGCTCGGCCAGCCGGTGTCGATGCTGATCCCCGAAGTGATCGGCTTCAAGCTCACTGGCAAGCTCAAGGAAGGCATCACCGCCACCGACCTGGTGCTGACCGTGACGCAGATGCTGCGCAAGAAAGGCGTGGTCGGCAAGTTCGTCGAATTCTACGGTGACGGCCTGGCCGATCTGCCTTTGGCCGACCGCGCGACCATTGCCAACATGGCGCCGGAGTACGGTGCGACCTGCGGCTTCTTCCCGGTGGACGACGTGACCCTGGGCTATCTGCGCCTGTCCGGTCGGCCGGAAGCGACGGTGCAGTTGGTCGAGGCCTACTGCAAGGCCCAAGGCATGTGGCGCCTGCCTGGTCAGGAGCCGGTGTTCAGCGACACCCTGGCGCTGGACATGGGCGAGGTCGAGGCCAGCCTGGCGGGCCCCAAGCGTCCCCAGGACCGCGTGGCACTGCCCAAGGTCAGCGCAGCGTTCAACGATTTCATCGGTCTGCAGCTCAAGCCGACCAGCAAGGAAGAAGGCCGCCTGGAAAGCGAAGGTGGCGGTGGCGTGGCCGTGGGCAATGCCGACCAGACCGAAGGCACGCCCTATACCTGGCGTGGCCAGACGCACAATCTGCAACACGGAGCGGTGGTCATCGCCGCCATTACCTCGTGCACCAACACCTCCAACCCCAGCGTGATGATGGCTGCCGGGCTGGTGGCCAAGAAAGCGGTCGAAAAAGGCCTGACCACCAAGCCTTGGGTCAAGACGTCGCTGGCGCCGGGCTCCAAGGTGGTGACCGACTACTACAGGGCAGCTGGCCTGACCCAATACCTGGACACCTTGGGCTTCGATCTGGTGGGTTACGGCTGCACCACCTGCATCGGCAACTCGGGGCCGCTGGACGAGCCCATCGAGCAGGCCATCCAGAGCGCCGATCTGACCGTCGCTTCGGTGCTCTCGGGCAACCGCAACTTCGAGGGCCGGGTGCATCCGCTGGTGAAGACCAACTGGCTGGCTTCGCCGCCACTGGTGGTGGCCTATGCCCTGGCCGGCAGTGTGCGCACCGACATCAGCAGCGAACCGCTGGGCACCGGCACCGATGGTCAGCCGGTCTACCTGCGTGACATCTGGCCGACTCAGCAGGAGATCGCCGACGCCGTGGCCAAGGTCGATACGGCCATGTTCCACAAGGAGTACGCCGAAGTCTTCGCCGGCGATGCACAGTGGCAGGCCATCGAGGTGTCACAAGAGCCCACCTATGTATGGCAGGCGGATTCGACCTACATCCAGCACCCGCCTTTCTTCGAGGACATTGCCGGTCCGGCCCCGGTCATCGCCGACGTGAAGGACGCCCGCATTCTGGCATTGCTGGGGGATTCGGTGACCACTGACCACATCTCCCCTGCCGGCAACATCAAGGCCGACAGTCCCGCTGGACGTTACCTGCGCGAAAAGGGCGTGGAACCGCGAGACTTCAACTCCTATGGCTCGCGCCGTGGCAACCACGAAGTGATGATGCGCGGCACGTTCGCCAACATCCGTATCCGCAACGAAATGCTCGGTGGCGAAGAAGGCGGCAATACCCTGTTCATTCCGACGGGCGAAAAACTGCCGATCTACGATGCAGCCATGCGCTACCAGGCAGCAGGAACACCGCTGGTGGTCATTGCCGGTCAGGAGTACGGGACCGGTTCCAGCCGCGACTGGGCGGCCAAGGGGACCAACCTGCTCGGCGTCAAGGCCGTGGTGGCCGAGAGCTTCGAGCGCATCCATCGCTCCAACCTGGTCGGCATGGGTGTGCTGCCGCTGCAATTCACCAACGGCCAGAGCCGCAAGAGCTTGGGGCTGACCGGGCAGGAGACGCTGGATATCGTTGGTTTGACGGGTGCGCATCTGCAGCCCCACATGCGTCTGGACCTGCTCATCCGTCGTGAAAGTGGCCAGGAAGAAACGGTGGAGCTGCTGTGCCGGATCGACACCCTCAATGAGGTGGAGTATTTCCGCTCCGGTGGGATCCTGCATTATGTGCTGCGTCAGTTGATTGGTAATCCGGTGGTGTGATTGAGCCACGCCTGGTTTGTACGTGGTGAATCGGCGACACCGTGGATGACGCTGACGCGGCTTGCGCCGCTGCTACAGGGATCTGAAGTTTCTGTAGCAGCGGCGACACCGCGTCGGGGTCCTTCTGCTTGATTGAAACATTCGGTTTCAAATAAACGCGCTCCATATTCATTTGGTTCTTGTTCTCATTCTTGTTTATCCAGTGCAATAGCGGCCTTCCAAATCGGTGGCCACCTGTTCGCTGGAACCACAGCCTGCCCGTCCGGCTGTCGGGATCGCGAATCGAGAACGTTTTCCCATGTCCAAGAAATCCCGCTCGAAAATCTGGTTTCTGGTGCACAGCTGGTTGGCCCTGCCGATCTGGTTCTTTGTGCTGATCGTTTGTGTCACCGGCACGCTGGCGGTGGTCAGCACCGAAATCATGTGGCTGATCAACCCGGAAATGCGCGCCAACAAGCCGTCCGATGACGCCCAGCCCTTGAACTACGACCAGTTGATGACCGCCATCCAGCGCGATCACCCCGAACTGCGCGTCAGCAACCTCACCCATCCGGACGGCGACTACTTCGCGGTCAACGCCAGCGTGACCTACCCGGACGGCCGTTCACCCACGGTCTACGTGAACCCCTACACCGGCGCACTGCAAGGCGTCAGTCCGGCATTCGATTTCCCGGCCTTCACCCGCGCCCTGCATGGCTGGTGGCTGGTGCCCTTCACCAACGGCTTCTCCTGGGGCTGGTACCTGGTGTCGTTCCTCGGGCTGCCGTTGCTGGTGTCGCTGATCACCGGGCTGGTGGTCTACAAGAAGTTCTGGAAGGGCTTCCTCAAGCCCACCCTGCGCCTGAACCAGGGCGCCCGGGTGTTCTGGGGCGATTTCCACCGCCTCAGTGGCATCTGGTCGATCTGGTTCATCGCCGTGATCGCGATCACCGGCGTGTGGTTCCTGATTCGCGCCATCCTCTACGACAACCAGATCAGCATCTCCAGCTATTCGCCGGTGACCTCGGTGATCGCGCGGGCCGACGTACCGCTGGTGGCCAATGGCACCCCGGCACCAATGATTCCGGTCGAACAGGCGATTGCCGTGGTCAAGCAGCAGGTGCCTGACCTGGATGCCAGCTACGTGTCCCTGCCGCTCAATGCCTACAGCCCGATGGAAGTCGGCGGCCGTAGCTGGTACCCGCTGATGTTCCAGACCGCCACCATCAACCCCTACACCGGGCAATTGATCAGCTCGCACCTGCTGGGCGACCGCAACGCGCTGGAATTCGTCACCGAATCCATGCGCCCGCTGCACACCGGTGACTTCGGGGGCCTGTGGATCAAACTCATCTGGGCCTTCTTCGGCCTGCTGCTGAGCATGATGGTGCTCAGCGGCCTGATGATCTGGAGCAAGCGCACGGCCCTGGCGACCGCACAGGCGTTCAAGCGAAGCAATCGCCAGGAAGCCTCGCAGATGCCCGTCGGCGACCTGCGTCCAATGGCCCATACCACCGCGGAGCGCAGCCTGTGAGCCGAGTCGTCACCGCCCCTTCGCCCTCGCCGCTGTCGCGTTTGTGGCGCAAGTGGCGCTTCCACATCAACGTGTTGCTGGTGCTGATTCCACTCGGCTTCATGCCGCACTACTTCGCCGAAAACGCCATGGATCGCGGTGACAGCGGCCTGGGCGAACGCACCGTCGGCGACATCGCCGTCGGGCCCTGGAGCCTGACCCTGGCCGAGCGCCGCATCGAAGGCCCGACCGCCGAAAGCGGTCAGGACATCAAGTACTTCACCGCTGCCCTGTGCAAGTCCTGCATCGATCAGGTCAAGGCTACCTACCTGCGCATCGGCAAGCCGCGCAGCCTGAGGGCTGCGGGCGTGATCTTCTTCGGCAGCGGCTACCGCATGTTCGCCGGCCTGCCGGTGCCGAGCAAAACCGAGACCGATGCGCAGCTGTGGATCACCATGGAAGGCTGGGACGGCTCCATGCATCAGACCTCCATTCCCTTGAGCCAGGCGTCGCCCGCAACGGTGGCCTGGCTGAAGAACCGCCAAGGAATCCAACCATGATCCGCGTTTCATTCCCCCGCTGGCCCGCCCTCATGCTCGGACTGCTCGCCGCCGCCTGCAGCAGCGTTGCCCTGGCCCACAACCCCATGTGCGAATGCAAGCAGATCGACGACCAGCAGATTCGCTGCACCGGGGGGTTCTCCGATGGTAGCGGCGCGCCGGGGGTGACCCTGGACGTGGTCGGCTATGACGAAAGCATTCTGGTGCCTGGCAAGCTGGGCAGCGATTCGACGGTGACCTTCAAGCGTCCCGATGCCGAATTCTATGTGCTGTTCGATGCCGGTCCCGGCCATGTCGTGGAAATCGACCAAGCCGACATCCAAGCACCATGAGTACGCCGGTCACCCAGATCGTCCGCCCTGCCGGGGCGGGTCATGAAACCCTCTACGTCGGCCTGCTCTGCCTGTTCATCCTGCTGGCTGCGGCCGGCGTGGTGGCCTGGCACGGTGTCAGCCACGAGCCCGTGGCGGTGCCGGCCCATCAGCTCGACGCACGGCGCGACCTGACGCCTGCCGAACAGGGCATCTACGCCGACTTGCGGGTGACCCTGGACGAGGTGCGCCTGATCGCCGAGGAACAGCCCGAACCGGTGACGCCTGCGCAGTTGGCCAGCGAAGGCTTCCCACCCTTCGCCCAGGACGCCAGCTCGGTCAGCCGGGGTAGTCATGCGTGGGAAATGATTCAAAGCTCCTATGTGGGCCTGAGCCAGGCGCCCGAGGTGGCCGGTTCGTTCCTGCTGCGGGTGAACGGGCCCGACGCGGATGTCTGGATCAATCGCGCTTCTTCGGCCAGCACACCTTCGCAGATGGATGACAAGACGCTCGCCGCCGCCGGCTGGCAACAGGTGATCGCCCAGTTCGACACCGGTGTCACCCGCCAGCACCGCCATTGAATACGCCCTCTTCCCCAGGATTTTCCATGCCCCGATCTATCGCCCGCCGTCCGTTGCTGCGACTCCTGTCCGTCGCAGTCCTGGGCACCCTGCTCTACAGCACCGCCTGGGCCGCCGACGGCAAACCGCTGCGCATCGGCATCACCCTGCACCCCTACTACAGTTATGTGGCGAACATCGTCGGCGACAAGGCCGAGGTGGTGCCGTTGATCCCGGCCGGGTTCAACCCCCATGCGTACGAGCCTCGGGCCGAGGACATCAAGCGCATCGGCAGCCTGGACGTGGTGGTGCTCAATGGCGTCGGCCATGATGATTTCGCCGACCGCATGATCGAAGCCAGCGAAAAGCCTGATATCGCCGTGATCGAGGCCAACGCCGACGTGCCGCTGCTGGCCGCCACCGGGACCATGGCCCGCGGCGCCGGCAAGGTGGTCAACCCGCACACCTTTCTGTCCATCAGCGCTTCCATTGCTCAGGTCAACAACATTGCCCGCGAACTGGGCAAGCTCGATCCGGACAACGCCAGGTTCTACACCGCCAATGCCCGGGCCTACGGCAAGCGCCTGCGCACGCTGCGCGCCGATGCCCTGGCCAAGCTGACCCAGGCACCCAACGCCGAGCTGCGGGTCGCCACGGTGCACGCGGCCTATGACTACCTGCTGCGCGAGTTCGGTCTGGAAGTCACTGCCGTGGTCGAGCCGGCCCATGGCATCGAACCCAGCCCCAGCCAGCTGAAGAAGACCATCGACCAGTTGCGGGCACTGGACGTCAAGGTGATCTTCTCGGAAATGGATTTCCCCTCGACCTACGTCGAAACCATCCAGCGCGAATCGGGCGTCAAGATGTACCCGCTCTCGCACATTTCCTATGGCCAATACAGCGCCGACAAGTACGAGAAGGAAATGGGCGGCAACCTCGACACCGTGGTACGGGCGATTCAGGAGGCCGGCGCATGACCGCGGCCGAACCCTTCGCTCTGGCTCACTGCGGACCAGCCATCGATTTCGATCAGGTCGGCCTGGTGCTGGGCCGTACGCAGATTCTCGACGATGTCAGCTTCCGCGTGGCCAGCGGCAGCGTGCATGCGCTGGTCGGGCCCAACGGCGGTGGCAAGAGCTCGCTGATCAAGACCCTGCTGGGGCAGATGCCCCACCGCGGGCAACTCAGTCTGCAATGGCCGGGCAGTCCCGGCGTGATCGGCTACGTGCCGCAGGCGCTGGAATTCGACCGTGGCCTGCCGATGACGGTCGACGACTTCATGGCCGCCATGTGCCAGCGTCGGCCGGCGTTTCTCGGCCTCTCCCGGCACTATGCCGGCGCCATTGGCGAAGCGCTCGAACGCGTGGGCATGCAGGACAAGCGCAAACGGCGCATGGGCGCGCTGTCGGGCGGTGAACGCCAACGCGTGCTGCTGGCGCAAGGCCTGATCCCGGCGCCGCAGTTGCTGATTCTCGACGAACCCATGTCTGCCCTCGACGAGGCCGGTATCCAGGTGTTCGAGCGGTTGCTTCAGGATTGGCAGCAGGCCGGCATCACGGTGATGTGGATCGAGCACGACCTGGAAGCGGTCAAGCGCCTCGCCGACCGGGTCACCGGGCTCAACCGGCGCGTGCTGTTCGACGCCACACCGGCCGAGGCACTCACGCCGGACCGACTGCTGACGCTGTTCTCCACCCATCCCCGCGCCGGAGGTCTCGCCTGATGGACTACGAACAGTTTCGTCTGGCCATCCAGAGCCTGGCTTCGGACGGTTACCTGCCCGCTGCGCTGGCCTACGGATTCGTGGTCAACGCCTTGATCGCCGGCCTGCTGATCGGTCCGGTCCTGGGCGGCCTGGGCACCCTGGTGGTGGTCAAGCGCTTCGCGTTCTTCTCCGAAGCGGTAGGCCATGCCGCACTGACCGGCGTGGCCATCGGCATCCTGCTCGGCGAACCCTACACCGGCCCTTACGGCAGCCTGTTCGGCTACTGCCTGTTGTTCGGCATCGTGCTCAACTACCTGCGCAACCGCACCGGCCTGGCGCCGGATACCCTGATCGGCGTATTCCTCTCGGTATCCCTGGCCCTGGGCGCCAGCCTGCTGCTGACCCTGGCCGGCAAGATCAACGTACACATTCTCGAGAACGTGCTGTTCGGTTCGGTGCTGACGGTGAACGGCAACGACCTGCTGGTACTGGCCGTGGTCGGCGCGCTGGTGCTGAGCCTGAGCCTGCCGCTGTACAACCGCATCATGCTGGCCAGCTTCAACCCGCAACTGGCCGCCGTACGCGGCGTGGCGGTGAAAGCGCTGGATTACCTGTTCGTGATTCTGGTGACGCTGATCACCGTGGCGGCAGTCAAGGTCATCGGCGCGATCCTGGTCGGTGCGCTGCTGGTGATACCGGCAGCGGCGGCGCGGCTCTTGAGCCAGTCGCTGAAGGGGTTCTTCTGGATCTCGGTGATCATCGCCACGCTGAGCACGCTGTGCGGGATCCTACTGCCGATCCTCTTCGATCTGCCGGTGCCGTCCGGTGCCGCCATCATCCTGGTCGCAGGCGCGGCTTTCGCCCTCGCCGCCATCGCCCGCGGCACCTTGCCCAGCCTCAGAGGGAACATCGGATAAATGCCTATTCTGCGCAAACTGACAGCGGCCCTGACCCTGTGTGCGGTGCTCGCCCCCGCTGCCTTCGCCGCCGAGCCGGTGAAAGTCCTCGCCAGCCTGCCGATCACCTACGGCCTGGGCCAGTTGCTGCTCAAGGACAGCGGCGTACAGCTGGAGCGTGCAGCCGCAGCCAACCTGCCCGGCTCCCGGCAGAATGCCTATTTCACCGGCCGCGGTGCAGAAGCCCTGGCCAGCCTGGCCAGCTCCGCCGATGCGGTGATCGGACTGCGCTCGCTGTGGCCCGATGATTCGCTGTACCCGCTGGCACGCCGCAGTAACATTCGCATCGTCGAGATCGACGCGGCGCGCCCGGTGGACGGGGTACTGCCCGGTATCGCCGTGCAGCCCGGCGTCAGTGGCTTGAACAGCCAGCCCTGGCTGTCGAGCAACAACATGGGGCGCATGGCCGATGTCATGGCTGCCGATCTGGTGCGTCTGGCACCCACCGCCAAGCCGCGGATCGATGCCAATCTGGCCGCGCTCAAGCAGCAGTTGCTCAAACTCAGCGCCGACAGCGAAGCCCGCCTGGCCAAGGTCGACAATGTCAGCGTGATCAGCCTCAGCGACCGCTTCGCCTACCTGACCGCAGGCCTCAACCTGGACACGGTCGCCACCCAGGCGCTCACCGACGAGCAATGGGATGCCGCGCAACTGGAGAACCTGAGCACGACGCTCAAGGACAACGACGTCGCCCTGGTCATCGACCATCGGCAACCCCCCGAAGCGGTCAAGGCGGCCATCACCGCAGCAGGTAGCGAACTGCTGGTACTGGCCGAGGAAAGCGATGACCCGATCGCCGACCTGCAGGCGCACATGAACGCCGTCATCCAGGCCCTCTGACCACTTCCTGGCCAAAGACGACGCGCACGCTTCGCCCTTGGCCTGACGGCGCACGCATCCCGCCTCGCTCCTGGGGAAATTCGATTCAACCTTTTCCCGATTTGGCCGAGAACCTGTCAAAGCCCCACGGAATGAATGGACACTCATGCGTAACAATCAGCCTATCACTCAGCGCGAACGGACTTTCCCTGCTCAACAGCGCCTGATTTCTACGACCGACACCCAAGGAATGATCACCTACTGCAACGACGCGTTCGTGGAGATCAGCGGGTTCACCCGAGATCAACTGATTCGCGCGCCGCACAACACCGTGCGCCATCCGGACGTCCCGCCGGCGGTGTTCGAGCACATGTGGGCGACCCTGCGCCAGGGTCTGCCATGGATGGGTATCGTCAAGAACCGCTGCGAGAACGGCGACTACTACTGGGTCAATGCCTACGTCACCCCGGTGCTGGAAAACAAGCAGGTGGTGGGGTACGAATCGGTTCGGGTCAAGCCGACCGCCGAGCAGGTACGCCGGGCTCAGGCGCTCTATGAACGGTTGAACAAAGGTAAATCCGCAGTACCCGGCCGCGATCGTTGGATGCCGGTGGTACAGGATTGGCTGCCGTTCATTCTGGTCAGCCAGATCAGCTTCATGATCGGCGCCTGGCTCAATACGTCGTGGGGCTTCGCCCTGGCGGCCGGCCTGTCGATTCCTTTGGGCCTGATCGGCCTGAGCTGGCAGCAGCGCGGCATCAAGCGCCTGCTCAAGCTGGCGGACCAGACCACGTCCGACCCGCTCATCGCGCAGATGTACACCGACAGCCGCGGCGCCCAGGCGCGTCTGGAAATGGCCATCCTCAGTCAGGAAGCGCGCCTCAAGACTTGCCTGACCCGTCTGCAGGACACCGCCGAACACCTGACCGGCCAGGCCCGGCAGTCGGACGCCCTGGCTCACCAGAGCTCCCAGGGCCTGGACCGTCAGCGCCTGGAAACCGAACAGGTCGCCGCAGCGGTGAACCAGATGGCTGCCACCACCCAGGAGGTCGCCAGCCATGTACAGCGCACTGCAGACGCCACTCAGGAAGCCAATCGCCTGACCAGTCGCGGCCGCGACATCGCCGGCGAAACCCGCGAGGCGATCCAGCGATTGTCGGTGGTGGTGGGCGAAACCGGGCAGACCGTGACGCAGCTGGCCAAGGACAGCGACGAGATCGGCGGCGTGGTGGATGTGATCAAGGGCATCGCCGACCAGACCAACCTGTTGGCGCTCAACGCGGCCATCGAAGCGGCGCGCGCAGGCGAAATGGGGCGTGGCTTTGCCGTGGTCGCCGATGAAGTCCGCCAGCTGGCACAACGCACCAGCGAATCGACCGGACAGATCCACGGGCTGATTGCCAAGCTGCAGCAGACCGCCAACAACGCCGTGCAGACCATGGATGCCGGTCATCGCCAGGCCGAAGATGGCGTGGCCCGGGTGCTGGAGGCCGACCGCGCATTGATCGGCATCAGCGAGGCGGTAGCCAACATCACCGACATGACCACCCAGATCGCCGCAGCCACCGAAGAGCAAAGCGCGGTGGCCGAAGAGATCAGCCGCAACATCACCACCATCTCGCACCTGGCCGATGAAACCAGCGAGCAGGCGCAGAACTCGGCATTGCTCAGCGAAGAGCTGACCAAGACCGCCAACAGCCAGTACTCGCTGGTGGAGCGCTTCAACCGCTGATCGGCCTCTGGATGCGCGGCGCCGCCTCCACGGCAGCCCGCGTCCAGCCTGCAGATCAGGACAGAAAAGCCACGATCCGGTCGGCAGCGGTCTGCAGATGCTGGTCGTGGCTGAACCCCGAGGCCTTCAACGGCTTCAGATCGTGGTCGGCCGCGCTCAGCCAGTACACTTCGATCTCTTCCGACAGTTCATAGCCCGCCACCGTCTCGCAGTTGCCCAGTGCATCGCGTTCGCCCTGAATGATCAGGGTCGGCGTGCGCAGCTGGGCCAGGTGCTCGACGCGCGGTTTCTCCGGTTTGCCCGCCGGGTAGAACGGATACCCCAGGCACACCAGCGCATCGGCGCCCAATTCGTCGGCCAGCAGGCTGGCCATGCGTCCGCCCATGGACTTGCCGCCCACCGCCAGGGTTCCGGTCACCAGGGGACGCACCAGGGCGTAGGCCTGCCGCCAGCTCTCCAGCAGGCTCGCCTGCGGGCTGGGCGGACGTTTGCTGCCGCCACTGCGGCGCTGGGCCATGTAGGGAAACTCGAAGCGCACCACGCTGACACCGGTGGCCGCCAGACGCTCGGCCATGGCGTTCATGAACGGGCTGTCCATGGGCGCTCCGGCACCGTGCGCCAGGATCAGGCAAGGCGCCTGGGCGCCGGTCTGGGCGGGATTCCACAGCCAGCCGTTGTCTTGCATGCGTTGGGTCCACTGGTCTTCGCTCATGATCTTTCCGTCGACGTTTGGCACTATTGGCGATTTACGGACTCTGAGGCAAAACGCGGCGCAGGAACAGTGCCCGATGCAGGATGGCGCTACACTAGGCCGTCGTGTGCAGTGCCATCATCCAGGCACGCCTTCCCAACCTTTTTCGCCAAGGATAGCGACTCATGAACTTCGACTGGCACAGCGCGCCCATCACTCGTTACACCCCGTTGGACCGAGGCTATCGCAACACGCAGAACGTGCGGCGCTTCCTCACCGAGGCCTGCGGCCCCAGCTTTCATTTCGACCGCGCCTTCATGGCCTGGCTCAAGAGTGGCGAGGCCAAGACCATGGGCCAGGTCGCAGATCACTGGAAGCTGATGCATCGGCGCTGACGCATGAAGCGGTGGCCGGGTGGCAAAACGCTGCTTTAATGAGTGCAACCCTTACCGTCCACTGTCCTGCGACAGGAGTACCCGATGGATCGCCTCAGTGCCAAAGACTTCTCCCCCGAGCTGCTCGAGCTGTACGACTTCTACGCTCACGGCAAGATCAACCGCCGCGAGTTTCTCGACCGCGCCGCGTTGTTCACTTTCGGTGGGCTGACCGCGGGCGCATTGCTGGCCAGCCTGAGCCCTAATTACGCGCTGGCCCAGCAGGTGGAATTCACCGACCCGCAGATCATTGCCGAGTACGTCACCTACCCGTCGCCGAACGGTCACGGCCAGGTGCGTGGCTATCTGGTGCGGCCGGCCCAGGCGACCGGCAAGGTCCCCGGCGTGGTGGTGGTGCACGAAAACCGTGGCCTGAACCCCTATATCGAAGACGTCGCGCGACGGGTCGCCAAGGCTGGCTACATGGCGCTGGCGCCCGACGGGCTGAGCTCGGTCGGCGGCTACCCCGGCAACGACGACAAGGGCCGAGCCTTGCAGGAGAAAGTCGACCCGACCAAGTTGATGAACGACTTCTTCGCCGCAATTCCATGGCTGATGCAGCATGAGGGCAGCACCGGCAAGGTCGGCATGACCGGCTTCTGCTATGGCGGTGGCGTCTCCAATGCCGCGGCGGTGGCCTATCCGGAGCTGGCCTGCGCGGTGCCCTTCTATGGTCGCCAGGCCGATGCCAAGGATGTGCCGAAGATCAAGGCACCCCTGCTCCTGCATTTCGGCGAGCTGGACACACGCATCAACGAGGGCTGGCCGGCCTACGAAGCGGCGCTCAAGGCCGCCGGCAAGACCTACGAGGCATACATCTACCCCGGCGCCAACCATGGCTTTCACAACGATTCCACCCCTCGCTACGACAAGGCCGCAGCCGACCTGGCCTGGGAGCGTACTCTGGGCTGGTTCGAAAAGTACCTGAGCTGACGTAGAATGCCGGCCCTTTGCAGCCGTGATTTGAACCATGAACGCCGACGCCCTTGCCACCTTGCACCAACACCTGCTTCAGGCCCTCACTCAGCCACCGCTGGAAACCCGCCGGCTGTTTCACGGCCGCGGACGGCGCTGGCCAGGGCTTGAGCAACTGACGGTCGATTGGCTGCAGGGCATCGTGCTGGTGTCGCTGTTCAAGGAGCCGCCGCCCGAGCAACTGACCGCCTTGCAACATCTACTGGTTCAACTGGGCGACTCGCCGGAGTGGGCCAGCAGCGGCGCGCGCAGCCTTGCCCTGCAATACCGCTACCTACCCACCAGCGACGTGCAATGGCTTGTGGGCGAGGCGCAAGAACAGGCGATCCTGACCGAAAATGGCCTGCAGTACCGCATTGACCTGGGGCGCAAGCAGAACAACGGGCTGTTCCTGGACATGCGCTACGGCCGCAACTGGGTACGGGAGAACGCCCAGGGCCGACGGGTGCTCAACCTGTTCGCCTACACCTGTGGATTCTCCGTGGCCGCGATCGCCGGTGGCGCCGCCCATGTGGTGAACCTGGACATGTCGCGCGCCGCACTGAGCCGGGGACGTGAGAACCATCACCTCAATGGTCACGACCTGGGCAAGGTCAGTTTCCTGGGGCACGATCTGTTCAAGTCCTGGGCGCGAGTCTGCAGGGACGGCCCGTACGACATGGTCATCATCGACCCGCCGTCGTTTCAGAAAGGCAGCTTTCTGCTGACCAAGGATTACCAGCGGGTGCTGCGTCGCCTACCGGAACTGCTCAGCGAATCAGGTGTGGTACTGGCCTGCATGAACGATCCGGCGCTGGGCCCGGAGTTTCTCGTCGAGGAATTGCGTCGCGAGGCGCCGGGCCTGCGTCTGGAACGACGTCTGGACAATCCGCCGGAGTTTGCCGACATCGATCCGGCCAGTGGCCTCAAGGCGCTGGTGTTCGTGCAGCGTTGAATTGATATGGCGAAGGGAAGATCTGCGAGGGCCTAACATACCGTACGGCGACTGACCATCTTAAATATTGAACGCTTTTGCGTGCCTGGCGAACCAAGTAAAAGAGAGCCACCGGGAGGTGAGAGTCCCGGCGGCTCGGGTGACACATCGAATGAAACCCTTGAGAGGTATCCGCCATGTCAGCGCAGGAATATAACACCATCCGCCACACCCCTGTCAGTGCATTGGGCTCGATCCCGGCCAGTCAGTTGATCGCTTTTGTCGAAGCCTGCCGTCCGCTGGTGCGCGACGCGATCCTGAATGCCAGATTGACCCGATGAGCCTGCCGGTAGTGTGCAGCCCCGCCATGGCGGGGCTTTTTAATGTCTGCAGAACCGGTTTCAAGGCTGACGCTGGGTGATCAGGGTGCGCACCCGCTCGCTCAGCGCTTCCAGCGCAAACGGCTTGGTCAGCACCTCGGTGCACGGCTGCAGATGGCACTTGTCCAGTGTCAGGTTCTGCGCATAGCCGGTGATGTACAGTACAGGCAGTCCGGGTCGAGTCACCCGCCCCAGCTCTGCCATCTGCCGGCCATTCAGGCCGCCCGGCAGGCCCACGTCCGTCACGAGCAGATCGATGCGCACCGTCGACTGCAGCAGGTCGCGCCCCTGAGCGCTGTCTGCGGCCTGCAGGACCACATAGCCCAGACTTTCCAGCAACTCGGCCACGGCGTCGCGCACCGATGCCTCGTCGTCGACCACCAGCACCGTCTCGCCGGCACCGCCCGTGTCGATGGACGCATGACCCGCATCGACGGGGGCGACATCCATGCCAGCACAATGCCTGGGCAGGTACAGGCTGACCGTAGTGCCGTGGCCCGGCCGCGACTGGATCTTCACCAGTCCGCCGGATTGCCGGGCGAATCCGTAGATCATGGACAAGCCAAGGCCGGTGCCCTCGCCGACCGGTTTGGTGGTGAAGAACGGCTCGAACACCTTGGCCATCACTTCGTCGGTCATCCCCGAGCCGTTGTCGGTGACGTGCAGCGCCAGGTACTCGCCAGCCTGCACCTCGTGATTGTATTCGTCACTGTAGGGCAACCACTGGTTCGCGGTTTCGATGGTGATGCGGCCACCCGCAGGCATGGCGTCGCGAGCGTTGATGCACAGGTTGAGCAACGCGTTTTCCAGCTGCGTCGGATCGATCAGGGCGGTCCATAACGCGGGGGTATCGCGCACACTCACTTCGATGGCCGGTCCAACCGAACGCCGCACCAACTCTTCCAGGCCACTAATCAGCGCGTTGACGTCGGTCGGTACCGGCGCCAGAGTCTGGCGACGGGAGAACGCCAGCAGGCGATGGGTCAGCGACGCGGCGCGCTTGACCGCGCCCTGGGCCACGTTCAGGTAGCGTTCCAGATCATCCATACGCCCCTGCTTGAGGCGCATGTGCATCAACTCCAGGCTTCCGGACAGGCCCGCCAACAGATTGTTGAAGTCGTGGGCGATGCCGCCGGTCAGTTGGCCCACAGCCTCCATCTTCTGCGCCTGATGCAGGGCCGCCTCGGCCTTTTCCCGTTCGGCGATGGCGATGCGCACGCGCTCTTCGAGGGTCTGGTTCAGCTCCATGACGGCAGCCTCGGCCTTCTTGCGTGCCGTGACGTCGATGGACGAGCCGATCAAACCGATGACTTCGCCGTCCTCGTCCACCAGGGGCGTCTTGAGCGACAGCCAGGTCGCCGCCGTGCCGTCGGGAAGGCGCACTTCTTCTTCCACTTCCTGGGTGTGGCGGCCTTCCATGATGCGCCGGTCGGTCTCCATGATCACCCTGGCCTGGACCTTGTCTTCCAGAAACTCCAGGTCGGTGCGGCCGATGTACTGCTCGGGCGGTTTGCCGATGAGTTCGCTGGTGCCGCGGTTGGCCACCAGCATCCGCCCCTGGCGATCCTTGGCGTAGACCACACCCGGCACGGCAGCGGTGAAGGTACGCAGCAGGTGGGTCATGCGATCGCGTTCCGCCTCGGCGGCGCGGCGCTTCTGAATGTCCAGCAGAACACCGGGAAAGCGCTGCGGCCGGCCGGCTGCGTCGAATTCCACATGGCCGTTGGCTTCGATCCAGCGATAGCTGCCATCGCTTTGCAGCACTCGATACTCGCAGCGGTAATGACCGCCGTTGCCGAGCGTCTCGAACACGGCCGCCTCGACCCGGGGCCGATCCTGCGGGTGAACGCTGGCCATGGCCTCTTCCAGTGGCAGGCCCTGTGCGCAGACCTTGGCGGACAGGCCGAAGGTTCGGGCGAAGCGGTCGTCGGCACTGAAGTGGTCGGCTGCGACATCCCACACCCAGGTGCCCACGATCGCCCCGGTGTCGAGGGCCAGCTGCAAGCGCTCGGCCGTATCGGGAGCATTCGGCTCGTCAGGCGCGCAGGGATTGCGAGGGTGTTCGGGAGGCTGGGTCGGCATATCGGCTCACAGCGGAACGCAGGGTGCGCTGATGGTGACCTTGCCGTAGGGGTAATACAAGCCTGAGCAACGCAAAATCCCCGTAGCAGCGGCGCGAGCCGCGTCCGGCTGCGCCGCGGAGTTGTCAGGTACGCCGCCTGAGCAGATAACTGTCCATGATCCACCCATGCCGATGCCGCGCCTCCTGCCGCGCCTGAACGATGGTGTCGGCCATGTCATCGAGCCGTCCGCTCAGCAGCACTTCATCCTCGGTTCCCACATAAGCGCCCCAATAGATGTCCAGATCCTGCCCGAGCAAGGCCAGGAAGCCGTCCTTCGCATCGAGCATCACCACCACCGTATCGATCCCATCGGGCATCCCCCCCGCCAGACGCCGCCCTGTGGTGATCTGCACCGCGCCGGCAATGCTGTTGAGAGTGATCCGGTGCGCCGCCGTCAGCGCCTGAACGCTGGTCACGCCTGGAAACACTTCATAGTCCAGCGCCCGCGCCCCGTCGGCAGCAATCGCATCGACGATGCGCAATGTACTGTCGTACAGCGACGGATCGCCCCACACCAGCACCCCGGCGCACTCGCCATCGGCCACTTCGTCGTCCAGCAGTTGCTCGAAGACCGCGCGCTTGCGCGTGTTCAGAACATCCACCGACGCCCGATAATCCGAGCCGGCCGGACGCTTGGGCTGAAGCACCTCGACCACTCGATACGCGCCAGGCGCTGTGTGACGTTCCAGAATGTCGCGACGCAGGGCATTGAGCTTGCCCTTGTGCTCGCCCTTGTCCAACAGGAAGAACACATTGACTCGCGCCAGCGCACGGGCGGCCTGGACGGTGATGTGTTCGGGATGACCGGCACCGATGCCGATGATGAGGAGTGTTTTCACAGCAGCTCCATAAAGGACAAAGCCCTGAAGCGCCAGGGCAGTGACGACGCCGCACGCACCGCCACTACCCAAGTGAGTCGCGCCTTACAGCGTCCACTTCACGGTGAAGACCGCATTGCGCGGATCGCCGTAATTCAAACTGCCAAAGCCCACACCGCTGTAATAGCTGCGGTCAAAGACATTGTTGAAGTTTATGCGGGTATCCACATTTTCGCTGACCTTGTAGCCCACCATCAGGTCGACCAGCGCATAGCTGTCCTGCTCGAAGTTCGAATAGCCCTCGGGATGGGTTTCGGTCTGCGCCGTCAACGTACCGCCCACTCGCCACTTCTCGAACTGCGGCAGGCGATAGGTGGTGTTGAGCTTGAGCAGGTGCCGAGGCATTTCCGGCGAGAAGCGGTTGCCTTGGTTGACGTCGTCCTTCTTGTAGATCACGTGGGTGTAGGTGTAACCGGCACTGGCATTCCAGTTGTCGGTGATCGCACCACTGACGTCCAGGTCGATACCCTTGCTTTGCACTTCACCCGAGGCACGTGAACAGTAGATGGACGTCGGCGCGCTGGGGCAAGGGCTGGGGCCGCTCAGATCGTTGGTCGCGCGGTTTTCCTGATTGACCAGGAACAGCGCCGCACCGGCATTGAGTCGGCCGTCCAGGTACGCGCCCTTCACACCGATCTCGTAGTTCTTGCCAACGATGGGCGCGATGACCGATCCGCCTGCATCCAGTGCACTCTGCGGTTTGAAGATGTCGGTGAAACTGGTGTACACCGAGTAGGTATCGTCGATGTCGTAGACCAGCCCCGCGTAGCGGGTCACATGACGGGTAACCTTGTAGTCGCTCTTGGCGCCGCCGGTGCTTTCGATGTCGGCGTCGTACCAGTCCAGACGTCCACCCAGGATCAGCTTGAGATCGTCCGCCAGGTTCCAGCGAGTGGTCACGTAAGTGCCCACTTGAGAGTTGTCGGTCTTGAGCGTCCAGCCTTGCAGATCATAGTTGGGCTTCTGCTCGGTGACATCGCCATAGCCGCCGTGACCGTCGAACAACTCTTCACGGTAACCGGTGCCCACCACCAGTTCATGCTCGCGCCCGAACAGCTGGAAAGGTCCTGAGGCGTAGAGGTCATAGGAGCTGTGGTCGTCGGTATAGATATAATTGCCGCCACCGAACGAGAGTTCATCACCGCTGTAATAGCTGTAGGCGCCGAGCATGTGGATGCGCGCCCACATCTTGTTCATCGCCAGGTTGATCTTCCAGCCGTTATCGAAGGCGTGCTGCAGGTTGGCGAACGCCTGGGTGTTGTCGGTATCCCAATAGGCCCACTTGGGGCCGACGTAGGTCGAGCGCGACAGGTGCAGATCGGTGCCGGCGGCGCTGAGCGGCAGGCCCGTCCAGTTGTTGGCCTTGTTGTCATCCTGATGAGAGGCGCCCAGTGTCAGCATGGTCGCATCGGTCACGTCAGCTTCGAGCACTCCGTAGAAAACACCGCGTTCGCGCTCGACGTAATCCTGGAAGCTATTGCCATCCTGGTAGGCGCTGACCAGACGTCCTCGCACACTGCCCTGCTGGTTCAGCGGGCCGGACACATCGACTTCGGTCCGGTAGCGGTCCCAGGTACCGGCGCTCGCGGTGACGCTGGCCTGCAGATCTGCGGTGGGCTTCTTGCGCACCATGTTGATGGCCGCCGCCGGGTTGCCCGCGCCTTGCATCAAGCCGGTCGCGCCACGGACCACTTCCACGCGATCGAACATCGCCGAATCGGCGCCGGTCACCACGTCCTGGGTGTAGGTGGACACATCGGTCGGCAGACCGTCATACATCAGATTGTCGACGCTGAAACCCCGCGCCACGTAGCTGACTCGTTCCGGACCATAGGACTGCACGATCACACCTGTGGTGTTCTTCACCACGTCGTTGAGGTCGGTCATGTTCTGATCGTCCATGCGTTGACGCGTGACGACCGTGACCGACTGCGGTGTTTCGCGAATCGACAGCGGCAGCTTGGTCGCAGTGTTCATGCTGCCGGTGGTGTAGGAACCGGTACCCTCGGTCGTCGCGATCCCTTCCAGAGCATTGCCCTGCGCCGAGACTGCGGTTGCGCCGAGCTCCACGGCACCGGCCGAAGCGGCCGTTGGAGCAGTCACGCTGACCACATTGCCCTGCACACTGCCCACCAACCCACTGCCCGCCAGCAAGCGCTGCAGCGCCACGCCTGGCTCCATCTGGCCCGCCACCTGCGGAGCCGTCTTGCCCGTTACGGCAGCCGGCTCGTAGACCACCTGCAGGCCACTGGCTCGGCCAAGGGTTTGCAGGGAGTCGCCCAGCGGCTGCGCAGGTAGATTGATGGCAACCGGCGCCGCCTGTGCCAGGCCGACGATGAACAGCGAAACGCATAGCGCAAGTGAGCGCTGAGGGAAATGAGTCATGGATATCGATGCCCTAGGAATGGATCGCAAGGCGGCCCGCCCATCCTGGGCAGCGACTCGCCGCGGCATGGCACGGCGGCGAACTTGCGGACATGACCGCTCGGCTGCGGTCGCGGCACACGGTAATTAAATGTGAAATTTTTGTAAATGATTATTTATGTCGTTTGGGAACCGAATGCAGCCGTGAATGTCTGCACGGCTTGAACAAAGCAGGCGCATTGCACGCCTGCCCGATTGATCACCGTCTCAGAGCGACCATTTCAATGAGAGCATGACGTTGCGCGGGTCGCCATAAGTGCCACTGCCCGTGGCCGTGGGGATGCCCTGCCAATACCTTTCATCCAGCACGTTGTTGAAGTTCACCCGAGCGTCCCAGTGTTCGTCGAAGCGGTAACCGGCCATCAGACCCAAGACCGCATAGGCGTCCTGTTCGGCATGCCCGGTACCCACACGGCCATAGGTAGCGCTTTGCGCGAGCACATCGGCGCCGATACGGAGCTTGTCCAGTGCGCCTTCGAACTCATAGGTCGTCGCAGCCTTGAACAGATGCTTGGGCTGGTTCGGGGCAAACAGATTGCCTTTCTCATACGTGCGGTCTTTCACGTACTGGCTGAGTACGAGGGTGTAGGCCGCCGAAAATTGCCAGTTGGGCAAGAAGGCGCCACTGATCTCGGTGTCAAGCCCGCGACTGCGTACCTCTCCAGCCGCCTCGTAACAGGTGCGGTTGGTCGCCCGACAGCTGGCCGGCTGATCGGCAATCGCGTAGGCACGGTTCTGCTGAGTCATGTCGAACGCGGCCACCGACGCATTCAGGCCGCCGTCGAAGTACTCACCCTTGATACCGATTTCGTAGCTTTCACCGGTCATCGGGTCCAACACCGAGCCACCGACATCCTGTTGCGTCTGCGGCTTGAAGATCTCGGTATAGCTGGCGTAGACCGAGTAGGTGTCGTTCAGGTCATAGATCACACCGGCGTAGGGGGTGACTTCCTGAGTGACCTTGTAGTCGCCAATCGCCGAGCGGTTATCGTAGTCGTACCAACTGACCCGGCTACCGACGATGATATGCAGCGGGTCCAGAGGGTTGAAGCGCGCCGCGGCGTAGATGCCCTTTTCCGTCGCCGTGTTCTTGCTTTCATAGAGGCGATAGTCGCTGCGAGTGCGCGACGGCTTGGCAATGACGCCGGGATCGAAATTGTAGATGTCGATGGGCGTGGAGTTGTTCCAGTAGCCACCGGTCTGGTCGAACTTCTCCTGACGGCGGCTCGCACCGACGGTCAATTGATGCTCCCGGCCGAAGAGTTGGAAGGGGCCAGCCAGGGAAGCATCCACATTGGTCTGCACGTCGGTGGTGTCGTAGGCACCCGTAGCCTGCCCGTAGACGCCATTGCGTGGTGCCGTCAGGTAGCTGGAAAAGGTGTTGGACTCCGCCCAGATCTTCGCAGCGGCAGCCTTGGCCGTCCAACCGTTGTCGAAGCGATGGGTGACGTCGGTGAATACGCTGACGTTGTCCCGATCCCAATACGCCCAGTCGTTGCTCAGGAACGTGGAGCGAGACAGGTGCAGGTCTTCGCCATTCGGACCGGACGGCAGACTGCCCCAGTCCGAAGTCGCATCGTCACGCTGCTTGGAAGCGCCCAGGGTCCAGGTCGTGGCATCGCTCAGGTCGGCCTCGAAGACCCCATAGAACGTCTGACGCTGCTTCTCGCGCTCATCGATGTAGCTGTTGCCGTCTTCGTAGGCAGCCACAACGCGGCCACGCAGGGTGCCGGATGCGTTGAGCCGGTTCGACGCATCCACCTGAGTTCGGTAGCGATCCCATGTACCAGCGCTGGTGGTGATGCTGACCTGAGGCGTAGCAGTGGGACGCTTGCGCACCAGGTTCAGGGTCGCCGAAGGGCTACCAGCCCCGGTCATCAGGCCGGTGGCGCCGCGCACCACTTCGACCCGGTCATACAGGGCCAGGTCTGCCCCCGCGATGGTATCCAGAGTGAACTGGCCAATGCTGGTTGGCAGACCGTCGTACATGATGTTGTCGATGGAGAAACCGCGCGCCTGGAACGCCTGACGATCGCCGCCGAACTTGCGCAACGTGATACCCGGCGCGTACTTGACCACATCATTGAGGTCATTCATGCCCTGGTCATCCATGCGTTGGCGCGTGATGACGCTGACCGACTGGGGCGTTTCACGGATCGACAGCGGCAGCTTGGTCGCGGTGCTCATGCTGCCCGTGGTGTAGGAACCGGAGTGCTCAGTGGTGCTCATGCCGGCAATGGAACTGGTGGTGGCAGACACGGCTGTCGCGCCCAGCTCGATCGCTGCGCCACTGGACACTGTGTCTGTCGACGCCCCGCCCACAGGTTGTGCCGATGAACCTTCAGGCATCGGAGCAGCGTGGGCCAGGCCGGCGATGGACAAAGAAATGCAGAGCGCAATCGGGCGCAACGGAAATTGATTCATGGCATGACCTCAGGAATCCACACAAGGCGGTCCGCCCCCCCCGGGCGAAAACTCGAATGCGGGCTGCAGGAAACCTCGCAAACTTGTGTGCGAAACCGCGTTGAATGCGGAAGCGCGGCAAGGCTATGCAAATGTAAAAAATATGTAAACGATAATTAATCACGCCTGACAGGTATTCGCGCTTGACATACGCGATCGTTTGAAGCCTTTGACTCGCGCTTGCAGTGGACGCAGGTGTGGGAATCGGTAGAGCGATCGCAGACACATAGCCTGAAAGGCACAGCGGGGGCGGGTTGTGGTGGGAGGAGAGAAAATCAAGGGGACTTGCGACAGCAAACGCCCCGCCCTGGCACGCACCAAGGTCGGGGAATTATGTCTGGATGTTTCTAACTTCTGAGGTGTAGCGCTCAGCCGCGCGCAGGAAGCTTCCAGTTCGGCCGTATGAAATGACAGGTGTAGCCGTTGGGAATACGCTCCAGGTAGTCCTGATGCTCGGGCTCGGCTTCCCAGAACTCACCCGCCGGCGCCAGTTCGGTCACGACCTTGCCGGGCCACAGATCCGAGGCGTCGACATCGGCGATGGTCTCCAGCGCCACACGCTGCTGTTCTTCACTGGTGTAGAAGATTGCCGAACGGTAGCTCAGGCCCACATCGTTGCCTTGGCGGTTGGCAGTGGACGGGTCATGGATCTGGAAGAAAAACTCGAGGATCTGGCGGTAGCTGATCACGCTGGGATCGAAAACGATCTCGATGGCTTCAGCGTGAGTGCCATGGTTGCGGTAGGTGGCGTTGGGCACATCGCCCCCGCTGTACCCGACCCGCGTCTTCAGGACGCCTGGATAACGACGAATCAGGTCCTGCATGCCCCAGAAGCAGCCACCCGCCAGCAGAGCGGTTTCGGTCTGGACTGTCATATCGATTACCTTCGCTGAATGAACGTCGCCCATTCTAATACAACCGTTGCGAAGGCGCCGTACAGGCCGTCAGAGGTTAGTGAAACGAGCGACCGCCTCCACCACCTTTTTTGCCCCATCCTGGATTTCGACGATCACATCACCGGCCTGTCCGGCCAGTTGTACGCCCTGCTCGGCCTGCAGCCTGCTGTTGGCCATGTCGCGTACCGTGCCATCGACCAGCGCCTGATTCTGTTGCACCACTGCGGCGATCTCGTCGGTGGCGGTGCTGGTGCGCCCCGCCAACTGCCGGACCTCATCGGCCACCACGGCAAACCCACGTCCCTGCTCGCCGGCACGGGCCGCTTCGATGGCAGCGTTCAAGGCCAGCAGGTTGGTCTGCTGCGCGATGCTGCTGATGGTCTGGATGATCGAGCTGATCAGCAGCGACTGCTTGCCCAGCGCCTCCACACCGCTTGCCGCCGACTGCATGTCGTCGGCGATCTTGCGCATGGTCTGCACCGTATCGGTCACCACCACCGCGCCCCGCTGTGCGCTGGTGTCGGTACTGCGCGAGATATCGTAGGCGGTCTGCGCCGCCTGGTTGACTTCGGCCTCGCGCTCGACCTGATCGGTGACCACGGTGGCAAATTTGACCACCTTGTAGAGCTTGCCCTCGGTGTCGTAGACCGGGTTGTAGGTCGCTTCCAGCCAGATGGTGCGACCCATGCTGTCCAGGCGCTTGAAGCGTCCGGCCATGAACTCGCCGCGGTTTAGGCTCGCCCAGAACTCGCCGTAGCTCGGGGAGTTGGTATCCTCGCTGTGACAGAACATGCGATGGTGTTTGCCTTGCACCTGCGCCAGGTTATAGCCCATGCCGCGCATGAACTGATCGTTGGCCGACAGCACGTTGCCTTTCAGATCGAATTCGATCACCGCCGTGGAGCGCAGCAAGGCGTCGATGAACGAGGCGTTTTCCGCGGCCTTCTCCATGCTCTGGGTGACATCGGTTGCAAAGCACTTGATGTGCATGAGCACACCCGCCGCGTTTCTGATCGGTTTCCAGTGGGCGTTGATCCAGACCAGGCTGCCATCGGCCTTGAGGTAGCGATAGTTGTCGGACACCGACGTACCCGCTGCTACCGCCGAGCGGAAGTTGCTGTAGCAAGGCAGCTTGGTCACGTAGCTGGGAACCAGCTCGGTCATCAACCGGCCCACCAGCTGCGCCTCGGTATAGCCCAGGGTGGTGGCGAACAATTCATTGCAGGCGATGATGCGCAGCGACGTATCGATGTCGAGGCTGAGCATTTCATTCGTCATGCCGGCGACCAGTTGGCGCAGCTCCACCAATTCGTCGGCCTGGGCGCTGAGTTGCTGTTTGAGTTTATTGTTGAACATAGGGCACCGGCATCAGGGTCATGTGCACGTTATCGGCGGTATCTCGCCAGGGTTTAGGCGTTCACGGCAAATGTTGTTGCTTCAGGGCGAGCTGATCCCGAGCTAGAGCGGGCCGTCGGGACAATCCACAGAAGCTGTGGATAAGTCAGTGGACAACACCCCCCCGCCCCTCGCAAACCCGTATGGAATGGGGCCTGAAGTCAAACTGTCGATTTTTTCACCAACTCGAAAAGACGTTTTTTTTCATTGACTTAAGCGACTGATAACGAGTAGCCATGATCCATGAGCGATTGGCAGGCCCTGTAGACACATCTTCGTACACAGGCGGCCCTCAACGCTTCGTTTGCATCTGCATCGGTGCCATAGTGCATTTTTTTGCAAAAGAGCTTGCGTACTCTGCGCCGGCTGCGATAGTCTTCGACCCGTTAGTACCAAGCTGAAAGTCAATTCAGGTCGACCACCCTGTTCACACGGGATCGACCAACATGATGGTCTCCAGGTAACGCCCCCCGACTTGCGAACAAGTCCGGCATCAAGCGAATTACTCTGCCCCGACCAACCTACGATTGATCAGGATCTGCTTCCAGGGCCATGAACCTCAGCCCGGAATGTTGCCTGCCCTCCTAAGTACCTACCAGTCAGTCCAACAGCCATATCAAAGCGGCGCTGTTCACTGGCTGTCTTGTTCCAGACAGGTTCTTCGCCCGGCCAAAAGGCCCGCGTCACTGGAACGTTTTTATCGATCACGGCTCCAAGTCGTGACCATTGCAGGAACACACAACAACATGACTCATATCCAGACCCAGGATGCTATCCGCACCCTCACCCACGCCTTCGCTCCGATGAACTGCCTGATCATGGCTGCGCGCAAAGGCTGCTTCAGCTTCACCATCGTCAACGAGCACGGCATTGCCCGTCACAGCGAGCGTCTGTACCCGGAACAGTATTCCAGTGCAGAACCGCTGCAGGCCGTGATCGAACGCACGCGTCAGGCACTGGTTGCCTGATCGCTGCGGCGACGCACGAAAAGCCCCGACATCCGGGGCTTTTTCTTGCCTGCGATTTGACCTTCGACGCATGGCATTGCGGCCATTTGTGACGACCAACTGTAAACGCAAGTTACCGCACAGCTGTCTTGTATTGAACCCTTTCTGGAATTTAAGGTCGGGTACGGCGTAATTCTGACGTCAGTTCTTTTTCCCTCAGTACAACCCCAAGTGACCGGTCTAGACGGCTCGACCTGACCTGCCAGAAGCCCGTTCGTGCCCGCAGCACGGGCACCATGGGTACAGACGGCATCCAGAATGTATTTGAACACTTACGAAATCTGGTCGGATTGTCCTACAAAACCGCTCTAGCCGGAGTGTTTCAGGCTATAGCGTTGCGATCAAAATGTTGGTAGCTTGCGCCTCAGTGCCCCCCTAGAGTTAAAACAATGAAAAGACTAATGCTCAAGACCACTCTCGGCCTCGCTGTCACTCTGGCATCCGGCCAACTCTTCGCTGCCGGCTTTGCCCTCAACGAACAAAGCATCAGCGGCATGGGCACCGGCTTCGCCGGGCGCTCGTCGTCCGCCGAAGACGCCAGCACCGTCTATGGCAACCCGGCCGGCATGTCGCGTATCAAACGTGAACAGGTCAGCGTCGGCGCCGCAGCCATCGTCGCCAAGACCGACCTCAGCGGGCGCGGGACCTTCGGCGGCAGCAACGACGGCGACATGGTGCCGTTCGTTGGCGTTCCGATGGGCTACTACGTCAAGCCGCTGGATGACAACTGGACGGTCGGTTTGGGCCTCTACGCCCCGTTCGGCCTGGTCACCGACTATGAAAGCGGGTTCGCTGGCCGGTACTGGGCTGACAAGAGCCATGTGGCCGTCGTCACCCTGCAGCCCACCATCAGCTATGCCTTCAACGACCGCGTTTCGATCGGCTTCGGCCCGACCATCAACCGCCTCGAAGGCGAGCTGACATCGGCCACGCTGAACCGTGCCACACCCGGCCGCAACGACGGTGAAGTCAAGATCAAGGGCGACGACACCGCCGTGGGCTTCAACGTCGGCGTGCTCGTGCAGGCCACTGACGACACCCGCCTGGGCCTGACCTACCACTCCAAGGTCAAGTACAAGCTCGATGGCCATACCAAGGTCGAGGGTTCGGGTTTCGGGCCGTTCAACGGCAGCAAGTACGACGCCTCGCTGGACATCGACACGCCTGAGTCGGTGGACTTCTCGGTCACCCACGAGCTCAACCAGGACTGGACCCTGTACGCAGGCAGCACCTGGACCCGCTGGAGCCGCTTGAAGGAAATTTCGGTCGAGAACGACGGCGTGCCTGCGCTGCTGCGTCCCTCGATCGGCACCATCACCGAGGAGCAGAACTGGCATGACACCTGGTCCCATGCCGTGGGCGCCGCCTACAAGCTGAACAAGCAGTGGACGTTGCGCACAGGATTCTCGGTCGACCAGTCGCCGACCAACAACACCAACCGCTCGCCACGCATCCCGACGGGTGACCGCGCCATTCTCAGCTTTGGTGCTGGATGGAGCCCGACCGACGACCTGACCTTCGACTTCGCCTATTCCTACCTGAAGGAAGAAGACACGAAGATCAATCTGGTCAGCGCCACCAAGGGTGCCTACCAGGCCAAGTACGAGAACAGCGCACATGGCTTCGGCACTTCCGTGACCTATCGCTTCTGACCGATCGGTTCACAGCAAAAGCCCCGACACGTTCGGGGCTTTTTCATGTTCAGGCTCAGCACAGGCTCATGTTCAACTGCAGCAAGGCCAGGCCGCCCTGCTGCCATCCCCACCACGCCAGCCCCAACAGCCCCAGCAGCACAGCCGCCAAAGCCAGTGGCAGACTTCGCCACCTGTTCATGCTGTCGCACCCTGCGCTTGCAGCCGTGCAACAGGCCGCTCGCGCACCGGCCAATTGAGCGCTCCTGCAAGCAGGCTCAGGGCAATCGACAATTGCCAGACCAGGTCATAGCTGCCGGTCTGGTCGTACACCAGACCGCCCAGCCAGCCGCCGAGAAACGCCCCCAACTGGTGAAAGAGAAACACGATCCCACCGAGCATCGACAGGTTGCGCACGCCGAACAGGGTCGCCACCGTGCCATTGGTCAAGGGAACCGTGGACAGCCAGAGCAAGCCCATCGCCATGCCGAACAGGCAGGCGCTGAAGGTGGTCACCGGGAACCACAGAAACAGCACGATCACCACGGCACGCAGCAGATACAACGCGGTGAGCAAGCGCGGTTTGGACATGCGACCGCCCAGCCAGCCGGCGGTGTAGGTGCCGACAATGTTGAACAGGCCGATGAGCGCGAGCACGGTGGTGCCCACGCTCGCGGGAAGGTGCTGATCGACCAGATAGGAAGGCAGGTGCACGCCGATGAACACCACCTGAAAACCACAGACGAAAAAGCCCAGCGCCAACAGCCAGAAGCCCGAGTGACTGCAGGCTTCGCGCAGCGCCTGGCCCAGGGTCTGCTCAGGACCCTGGCTCGGCAGTGGTCGGTCCTTGAGCAAGCGTACCAGCGGCACGATGAACGCTACCAGCACGCCCATCACCAGCAAGGCTGCGGACCAGCCCAGCCAACTGATGAGGCCGAGGGTGCCTGGCAGCATCGCGAACTGGCCAAACGAGCCGGCCGCGCTGGCGATGCCCATGCCCATGCTGCGGTGCTCGGCTGGCAGGGCTCGCCCGACCACCCCCAGGATCACCGAGAAGGACGTGCCGGAAAGCCCCAGACCGATCAGCAGACCTGCGCTGAGGGTCAGGCTCAGCTCGGAATTGGCCAGGCCCATGCAGCCCAGGCCGACCGCATAGAGCACACCACCCAGCGCCACCACTCGCCCGGCGCCGAAGCGGTCAGCCAAGGCGCCGGCGAAGGGCTGGGCCAGTCCCCAGATCAGGTTCTGCAGGGCAATGGCGAGGGCGAACACGCCTCGCCCCCAACCGAATTCTGCGCTCATGGGCGCCAGAAACAAGCCGAAGCCGTGACGAATGCCCAAGGACAGGGCGAGGATCAACGCTGCGCCGAGCAGCACCCAGCCGCTGGTACGCCATACCGATGTCATTATTGTGTGCTCCGGGCAGGAAGGGACAGGCTGCCCGATTGTATGCCTGTTCAGCGCTGACAGGCAGCATCCCGTGCACGGCCATGGAGGGTGATGTCTACAGCGCGGCGACGAGCAGCACCAGCAGTTCAAGCAATTCGAGCATGGCACCGGCGGTGTCACCCGTGGTGCCACCCAGGCGCCGGATCATCTGGCGCCGCAATGCCCAAAAGCCCACCAGCACCAACAGACTGATCCAGCCCCCACAGAACCCTAGACTGGCGAGCGCGACAGCGCCCAATACCCAACGCCCGGCACGGCGTGGCAAGTGGTCGGCCAACGCCTGGCCCAGCCCACCGGCACGCACGTACGATGTGCTCATGAACAGGCCGAGCATGGCGGCTCGCGCCAGCACCGGAGCCAGGACCAGAGCGGCCTGCTGGCCCTGTTCGAGCAAGGCCAGCAGCGCGCAGAACTTGAGCAGCAGCACCAGCACCAGGGTGACCACGGCCATGGGTCCGCTGCGCGGGTCCTTCATGATCAGCAAGGTGCGTTCGCGGTCGCCGAATCCACCCAGCCAGGCATCGGCGCTGTCCGCCAGCCCGTCCAGATGCAACCCGCCGCTGAGCACCACCCACAGCGTCAGCAGCAACGCCGCATGCAGAAGTATCGGCGTTCCAGCGAGCAGAGCGTTGGCAACCCACAAGAGTGCGCCAAACAGCAACCCCACGGCCGGATAGAACAACAGCGAACGGCCCGACGCCTGGGCACTGGGCATGCCAGGCAAGCGCACTGGCAGACTGCTTAGAAACTGCAGGGCGATCCAGAAGGGCAGCATGCTCAGGACCGCTCGCTCAAGCGGCCGTCGGCCGCCATCGTCACGCTGAACAAGGCACCGTGGCCGACCTCGACCTGAAGCAGCTGTTCGCGTGGCAGGCCGCGCGCTTCGGCCAGCAGCAGGCGCATGACCCCACCGTGCACCACCAGCAGCAACCGCTCGCCCGGATACTGCAGGTGCAGCCTGCTCAACGCGGCATGGATGCGCGCGGAGAAATCCAGCATGGGCTCGCCGTCGGGCGGCGTGAACGCATAGGGATCGTTCCAGAACAGGCCCAGACCGGCTTCATCGGTCTGCATCAACTGCGCGGCGCTCAGCCCTTCCCAGGCACCGAAGTGCAGCTCTTGCAAACCGGCGTCGACGCTCAGCGGCAGCCCGCGTTGTTCGGCCAGCACCTGGGCAAAGCGTGCACAGCGCTGCAGTGGCGAGCTGACGATCCGGTCCCAGCCGGAGCGCTCGGCGACTGCCGCATGCAACTGCGACCAGCCGCGTTCGGTCAGGGCATCGTCGAGGCTGCCGCGAAAGCCGCCGATCTCGGTTTCGCCATGGCGCAGCAGGTCCAGGTGCAGGGTCATGCCGGGCGGTCCGCCACGGCGGCTTCGGCGAAGGTCGCCATCTGCCCGTGCAGGTCGCACGCCAGGCGCAACAGCGGCACCGCCAGTGCCGCACCGCTGCCCTCACCCAGACGCAAGCCAAGCTGCAACAACGGTTGCCCGTCGAGCGCCGCAAGTACGTGACGATGGCCCGGCTCGGCGCCGTTGTGCGCGAACAGCAGCCAAGGCCGAATGGACGGATTCAACTGCACCGCCACCAGCGCAGCGACGCTGCAGATGAAGCCGTCGACCAGCACCGCAATGCCCTCCTGAGCACAGGCCAGGTAGGCGCCGACCAGCGCGGCGACTTCGAAGCCGCCGAAGCAGAACAAGCGTTGCAAAGGCTCATCGGGCAGGTCGGCGTGAACCTGCAAGGCCCGCTCGATGACCCGTACCTTGTGCGCCACACCGGCAGCGTCCAGGCCCGTGCCCGGCCCTGCCAGATCGGCCACCTCGCACGCCAGGGACGCACAGGCCAGGGCGGTGGCGGACGTCGTGTTGCCGATGCCCATTTCACCGCCGATGAACAGTTCGCTGCCGCCGGCCTTGGCTCGCAACACGCTGTCGCGACCGGCCTGCAGTGCCTGCAGGCCTTGCTCGAAGCTCATCGCTGGAGCCTCGATGAAATTGCGCGTACCGGCGGCGATGCGTACATGCTGCACGCCGGGCAAGTCGTTGAGTGGCGTGGCGGTTCCCAGGTCCACGACCTCCAGGCGCGCCGCCAGGCGACGGGCCAATACGCTGATGGCCGCCCCGCCGTTGACGAAGTTGTGCACCATCTGCGCGGTGACTTCCTGCGGATAGGGTGAGACACCCTCGGCGACGATGCCGTGATCTGCAGCGAACACCGTGATCCAGACCTGTTCGACCGAAGGTTTGAGTCGACCTTGCAGCGCCGCCAGTTGCACGGCGGTCTGCTCGAGCGCGCCCAGCGAGCCGGCTGGCTTGGTCAACTGCTGCTGACGCTCCAGCGCCTGACGATGAACGTTCGCATCGGGTGCACGGGCAGTTTGCAGCCACCAGGCTGAGTTCATAACGCAGGTCCTTTCAGTATCATGGGGAGGCCGGCCACGGTGAACACCACCCGCTCGCAACGTTCGGCCAATGCCTGGTGCAGCAGGCCGGCCTCGTCGACGAAGCGCCGGGTCAGCTCGCCCAAAGGCACCACGCCCAAGCCGGTTTCGTTGCTCACGAAGAGGATCTCACCTGGCAGGCTGGATAAGGTTTCAAGCAGCGCCTCGCGCTCTGCGCTCAGACGCTGTGCATCGTCGAGCATGAGCAGGTTGGTCAACCACAGGGTCAGGCAATCGACCAGCAGACAGCGATCCGCCCGCGCCTGGCTGCGCAGCACCTGCGCCAGGGCCAAGGGCTCTTCCACCAGCCCCCAGTGGTCGGGACGACGCGCACGGTGCAAAGCCACACGCTGGTCGAACTCGCCGTCCAGCGGTTGGCTGGTCGCAATGTAGATCACCTCGAGCTGGCTGTCGGCGGCCAGTCGTTCGGCCAGGCGGCTCTTGCCCGAGCGGGCGCCACCCAGAATCAGTTGCAGCATGTCAAACACTCCCGCCAGGCAGGCTACACAGTTCACGCAGGCGAGCGGTGTCCAGATGCCGCTCGACCAGATCGGCCAGGCGTTCGATGTCCGCTTCACGCAGGGCGTGGTAGTCCACCGATTGCACGTCGGCGAGCCCCGCCCAGCGCAGCAGTGCCACGGACGACTGCGGCGCTTCGAACAGCCCATGCAGGTACGTGCCCAGGATCTGCCCGTCCGCGCTGATCGCGCCGTCGCGCCGACCATCACTGAGCTGCACGGCCGGACTCTCGAGCGCCGCGCCGACGGTGACGCCGGCGTGAATCTCGTAGCCGCTGACAGCGGCCTGTTCGAGGCTCAATTGGCCAGTGACGTTGCGCAACTGTTTTTCCGCATGCAATTGGGTGGTGAACTCCAGCAGGCCCAGGCCTGCACTGGAACCGGCGGCGCCTTCGAGTCCCAAGGGGTCATCGATGCGCGTGCCGAGCATTTGCAGGCCGCCGCAGATCCCCAGCACCTTGCCGCCGTAACGCAGGTGGCGGTTGATCGCCTCTTCCCAACCCTGGGCCCTCAGGTGGGCCAGATCGGCGCGCACGCTCTTGGAGCCGGGCAGGATGATCAGGTCAGCCGGGGGGATATCGTCACCTGCGCCGATGAACTGCAGGTCGACCTGCGGGTGCAGGCGCAGCGGATCGAAATCGGTGTGGTTGCTGATGCGTGGCAGCACCGGCACGATCACCTTGAGCACGGTGTCGGCCTTGCCCGACTGACGCCGATCCAGGCCGTCTTCGGCTTCCAGGTGCAAGTCCATGACGTAGGGCAGCACACCGATCACCGGCTTGCCGGTGCGGGCTTCCAGCCAATCCAGGCCAGGTTGGAGCAAGGCGATGTCGCCGCGAAAGCGATTGATGATGAAGCCCTGCACTCGCGCCTGCTCAGTGGGCGAGAGCAATTCCAGGGTGCCGACCAGATGGGCGAAGACGCCGCCACGGTTGATGTCGGCGATCAGCAGCACCGGGCAGTCGACCGTTTCGGCGAAGCCCATGTTGGCGATGTCGCCGGCGCGCAGGTTGATCTCGGCCGGCGACCCGGCGCCTTCGACCATCACCACATCGTACGTGTCGTTCAAACGCTGGTGCGACGCCAGTACCGCCTGCATGGCGATGGCCTTGTAGTCGTGATAGGCGACCGCGTTCATGGTGGTCACGGCACGGCCGTGAATGATCACCTGGGCACCGGTGTCGCTGTTGGGCTTGAGCAACACCGGGTTCATGTCGGTGTGCGGCTCAAGGTACGCGGCCTGGGCCTGCACGGCCTGGGCGCGACCGATCTCGCCGCCGTCGGCGGTCACCGCGCTGTTGAGGGCCATGTTCTGCGGCTTGAACGGCACCACGGCGACACCCTGGCGGGTCAGCCAGCGGCACAGCGCGGTGACCAGCGTGCTTTTGCCGGCATCGGACGTCGTGCCCTGGACCATCAATGTGCTCATGCCAAGTGCTCCCGATAGTCGCTCAGGGCAGCGTCGAGTCGCGCCCAGTCACCCTCGTCGGCCGGCAGGCCGAAGCGCAGGCGGCTGTCCTGTTTGAACAGCCTCACCAGGATGCCATGCCGGGCCAGAAACCCCTGCAGGTGCTCGGCCTGCGCGCACGATACCGACTGGAAGAGCGCGCAGCCGCCCTGAGGCGCCAGACCGTGATGCTGCAGGCACCGCAGCAGGCGCTCACTGGCCTGCGCGCAGCGGGCAATCTGGGCACGCTGTGCAGCCTCGTCGAGCAGGCACGCCTGGCCCAATCGTCGTGTCGGACCGCTGACGGCCCAGGGCCCGATCAGCTCGGCCAGCGACCGCAGCAGGCGCGGCTCGCCCAGGACGAAGCCCAGGCGCACGCCTGCCAGGCCGAAGAACTTGCCGAACGAGCGCAGCACGATCAGTCCGGGCTGAACACCGTGCCTTGCCAGACTGCCCTGCGGCGTGTTGTCCATGAAGGCCTCGTCGACCACCAGCCACCCGCCGCGACCGTTCAACCGGGCGTTCCAGGCCAACAGCCGCTCGGTGGACAGCAACCGCCCGGTCGGGTTGTTCGGGTTGACCACAACCAGCACGTCGAGGCTGTCGATGAAGTGCTCGACTTCCTCTTCGTTGAGTTCCCGCACCACATGCCCGGCCTGGCGCCAGCCTTCGGCGTGTTCGGCGTAACACGGCGACAGCACCCCTACCCGACCGCTGCGACGCAGGCGTGGCAGTGTCTGGATCGCCGCCTGCGAACCCGGCACCGGCAGTACATGCTGGAAACCGTAATAGCCGCGTGCAGCGTCTTCCAGGCCGTCGTCGTTTTCCGGCAGCCGGGCCCAGGCACGGGGCGCGATGTCGGGAATGGGGAACGCCCAAGGGGCGATACCGGTGGACAGGTCGACCCAGTCCGCTTCGGCAATGCCGTAATCGAGCACTGCCTGGCGCAAGCGCCCTCCGTGTTCAAGCATCGATCAAGCCTCCCAGGCACAGTACCAGCAGCCATAGCCAGACGCCGTGCCGGACCAGGTTCCAACCGCGCTCGATGGCGTCGGCATCGGCCGGCACGCCTTCGCCCAGCACGGCGCGCTCATGCAGTTCGCCGTGGTAGATCGCCGGGCCACCGAGTTGCACACCGAGCGCGCCGGCGCCCGCCGCCATCACCGGGCCGGCGTTGGGGCTGTCCCACTGCGGTGCCTGTTGGCGCCAGCAACGCAGGGCCGGGCGGGTCTTGCCCAGGACCGCGTAGGTGAGCGCGACCAGGCGCGCCGGAATGTAGTTGAGCACGTCGTCGATTCGCGCCGCGGCCCAGCCAAAGCGTTCGAAACGTTCGTTGCGATAGCCCCACATGGCGTCCAGCGTATTGCTCAGCCGGTAGAGAACGACCCCAGGGGCGCCGGCCACGACGAACCAGAAGATGGCCGCGAACACGGCGTCACTGCCGTTTTCCAGCACCGATTCGGTACCGGCGCGGGCCACCGCTTCGGCGTCGAGCGCTTCGGTCTGTCGGCTGACCAGGTAGCCGACCCGCTGACGCGCAGCGTCCAGGTCGTCGCTGCGCAGCGCCTGGGCCACGGGCATCACGTGCTCACCCAGGCTACGCATGCCCAGCGCCAGGTACAGCGCGAAAATCTCGACCAGCCAGCCCACCAGCGGCAGCCAGGACAGCACCGTGGCCAGCAGGGTCAAGGGCACCACAGCCAGGAACCAGGCGGTGACGCCGTGGCTGCGCCAGCCACGCCCGGCGCGGTTGAAGCGTGTTTCGATGCGATTGGCCAGACGGCCGAAAGCCACCAGCGGATGGTGCTTGCGCGGCTCGCCCAAAAGGGCATCGAGCGCCACCCCGGCGACCGTCATCAACGCAATACTCACAACGATGTTCCCCACTGGTTTTCGTACAGCATCTGTTCGAGTGGCTGGCCTGCTGCCCAGCCCTGCAGTTCCAGCATGGGCGCTTCGTAGAATTGCTCGACCGGCCCCAGGCACAGCACCGCCACCGGCTTGGCCCCGGCGGGCATGCCCAGCACCTGGGCCAGGGCCTGGGGATCGAACAGCGATACCCAACCCATGCCCAGGCCTTCGGCGCGTGCGGCCAGCCACAGGTTCTGGATGGCGCAGGAGACCGAGGCCAGGTCCATTTCCGGCAAGGTCCGGCGGCCGAACACATGGCGCTCGCGATCGTCCATCAGCGCGGCCACCAGCACCTCGGCGCAGTCATTGATGCCCTCGACCTTGAGTTGCATGAACTGGTCGGAGCGCTCGCCCATGGCCTGCGCGGTGCGAAGCCGCTCCTCCTCGACCAGGGCCTGGATGCGGCCGCGCAAGGCCCGGTCGCTGATACGGACAAAGCGCCACGGTTGCATCAGCCCGACACTGGGCCCTTGATGGGCAGCCGCCAGTAAGCGGGCGAGCAGCGCGGGAGGCACGCTGCCGCCGATGAAGTGGCGCATGTCGCGGCGTTCGGCAATGACACGGTAGATGGCGGCGCGCTCGCTGTCGCTGTACGGCTCACTCATGAGTCGGCCCGTTCGCCTGTGCGTCGAGGTGAAGATCGGGCGCGAACAGCGCCGCCACTGCCGCAGGATTTGAAGGGAAATAGAAATGCACGTAGGAGGCCGTCATCCGCCCCTGGCGGTAAACCGCCTCGGCGCCACGACCGCCATTGGGGCTCACGCCACGCGCGATCGGCTGCAGTTCGGTACTGGTCAGCGAATGGTGGTAGGTGTGCCCGCGCAGGACGCCCTCAGGCAGCTCGACCGCCTGCAAAGCGAGGGCGGCCAGGCGTTTCTGCATGACCGCCTCGCCCGGCAGCAACCCCAGCAGCTCGGCGCGGGCGCCGTCGACATCGGTCAGCGCGTCGAGCAGGTAGAGCATGCCGCCGCATTCGGCCAACAGCGGTTTGTCCGCTGCGTGATGGGCACGAATGTCGGCGAGCATCGAAGTATTGGCGGCGAGCGCCAGGTGATGCAGCTCCGGGTAGCCGCCGGGCAGGTAAAGGCTGTCGCACGCGGGCAGGTGCGCATCGTGCAGCGGCGAGAAGAACACCAGCTCGGCGCCCATGCCGCGTAGTACATCGAGGCTGGCGTCATAGACGAAGGCGAAAGCGGCATCGCGGGCCACGGCGATGCGCACGCCGTCGAGGAGGCGCGCAACTGGGTGTTCGACCGGGACGGCGAACGTGACCGCGGGCGGCAAGGCCACCTCGCACGTCTGCGCAAGGGCCGCAGCCGCGGCATCCAGACGGGTGTCCAGATCGTTGAGCTCGCTGGCCTGCACCAACCCCAGATGGCGGCTGGGCAATTCGATCCCGGTTTCCCGGGACAAGGCCCCGTACCAGCGCAGCCCCTGGGTCAGGCTGCCTTCGAGCAACTGCGCATGGCGCACGGTGCCGACACGGTTGGCCAGGACGCCGGCAAACGGCAGGTCGGGCTGGTAACAGGCCAGACCCAGCGCCAGGGCGCCGAAAGTCTGCGCCATGGCCGTGCCGTCGATCACCGCCAGCACGGGAACACCGAAATGGCGCGCCAGGTCAGCGCTCGAGGGTGTACCGTCGAACAGCCCCATGACGCCCTCGATGAGGATGATGTCGGCTTCCTCGGCCGCTTCCCACAGCAGCCGCCGGCTGTCCTGCTCGCCGACCATCCACATGTCCAATTGATAGACCGGAGCGCCGCTGGCCCTGGCCAGGATCATCGGATCGAGAAAATCCGGGCCGCACTTGAACACCCGCACGCGGCGGCCCTGATTGCGATGCAGGCGCGCCAGAGCGGCGGTGACGGTGGTCTTGCCCTGCCCGGAGGCCGGCGCGGCGATCAGCACCGCCGGGCACTGGCGCGGTTCGGTCATAGCTCGATGCCCTTCTGGGCACGGATGCCGGCCTGGAAAGCGTGCTTGATCATGCCCATTTCGGTCACCGTGTCGGCCAGCTCGATCAGCTCGGGCTTGGCGCCACGGCCGGTGACGATCACATGCTGCATGGGGGGACGCGCCTGCAGATCGCTCAGCACCGTGTCCAGATCGAGATACCCGTGCTTGAGCGCGATATTGAGTTCGTCGAGCACTACCAGGCCAATGCCGGGATCGCGCAGCAGTTGCCTGGAGACTTCCCAGGCCGCTTCGGCGGCCGCGATGTCACGCTGGCGATCCTGGGTTTCCCAGGTGAAACCTTCGCCCATCACGTGGTAGCGCACCTGCTCGGGAAAGCGCCGGAAGAACAGCTCCTCGCCGGTGCTGTTGCGCCCCTTGATGAACTGCACCACGCCGCACTGCAAGTCGTGGCCCATGGCCCGCGCGAGCATGCCGAAGGCCGAGCTGCTCTTGCCCTTGCCGTTACCGCTGAGCACCAGCAGCAAGCCACATTGGTTGGGGGAGTTGGCGATGCGTTCGTCGATCACGGCTTTCTTGCGCAGCATACGCGCCAGGTGACGGGCGTCGCGCTCGGCTGTTTCGTTCATGGTGGCTCTCCGCTACACCTGCGCGCAGGCGGCATCGACGCGACACCGTGGCCGACTGGCCGGACAGTGAACGTCAATGCCGCTCTCCCCGCGCGACAGAAGATGGATCAGGGCACGCCCCAGGCCCACGCCATCGTGGGATGAACGCAGGTTCTGCAACGAGCCGTAAAAAGTGCACCAGGCCGGTCTCCGGGCTCACGAGCGGGGTCTGTACACCCAGGCGACACGCCTTCCCGAATCGCTTCAGTGGCATCGTGTGCAGCCTTGACTCGTCTACCGTTGCGGGGGCAGCGCCGGCATTGCGCGTAAACGCTGCGCACCGGCTTCCCTGTTTCACCCGGGTCGATCGCCTGATCGCCGAGCACCTGGAACAGCCGCGCAGGTTAGAGGGTTGCGCCCGGAGCGTCAATTGATCCACCACCGCTGCTGACGGACAACGCGGTTGAACCTTGCTCAGGCCCGGTGCCTCTACCCTGTGTGAACAAAACCTCAGAGAGCCCGACCATGCACAAGACCCGCCTCGCAACATTGATCCTGCTGGCCGCCGGCCTCGCCGCCTGTGGTGAAACGTCATCGTTGCAGGTCAGCGACGGGACCGGGCCCTCGCCCAAACTGCCCGAGCCCAACAAGACCCTGATCCCCACCGTCAACATCGCACCGGCCGTAGGCTGGGCCGAAGGGGGCAAGCCCACGGCGGCGCCCGGTACTCAAGTGGCCGCCTTCGCCGCGGACCTGGACCACCCACGCTGGCTGTACGTGCTGCCCAACGGGGACGTGTTGGTGGCTGAAACCAACTCCCCGGCCAAGCCGGACGACAGCAAAGGCATACGTGGCTTCGTCATGGAGAAGGTGATGAGCCGCGCCGGCGCGGGCGTGCCCAGCGCCAACCGGATTTCGCTGTTGCGCGACAAGGACGGTGACGGTGTGGCCGAAACCCGCACGGTCTTCATCGCCAACCTCAACTCGCCCTTCGGCATGACCCTGGTCGGCAACGATTTCTATGTGGCGGACACCGACAAGCTGCTGCGCTTCAAGTACACCGACGGCGCCACCTCGATCAGCAGCGCGGGCGAGAAAGTCGTCGACCTGCCGGGCGGCACGCTCAACCACCACTGGACCAAGAACGTCATCGCCAGCCCCGACGGCAAGAAGCTCTACGTCACCGTCGGCTCGAACAGCAACGTTGGCGAAAACGGCATGGACCAGGAACAGGGTCGTGCAGCGATCTGGGAAGTGGACGCTGCCACCGGCCAGCACCGCATCTTCGCCTCGGGTTTGCGCAACCCCAACGGCATGGCCTGGGAACCGAAGACCGGCAAGCTGTGGACAGCCGTGAACGAACGTGACGAAATCGGCAGCGACCTGGTGCCCGACTACATCACTTCGGTCAAGGACGGTGGCTTCTATGGCTGGCCCTACAGTTACTACGGTCAGCACGTAGACGTGCGTGTCGAACCGCAGAATCCTGAGCTGGTGGCCAAGGCCATTGCTCCCGATTACGCAGTCGGCCCGCACACCGCTTCGCTGGGCCTGAGTTTCGCCGACGGCAGTGGCTTGCCCGCACCTTTCACCACCGGCGCCCTGATCGGCCAGCATGGTTCCTGGAACCGCAAGCCGCACAGTGGTTACAAGGTGGTGTTCGTACCGTTTGTGGACGGCAAGCCGAGCGGTCAGCCGATCGATCTGCTGAGCGGTTTTCTCAATTCAGACGAGAAGGCCATGGGTCGCCCGGTCGCGGTATTGCCCGATCACAAGGGTGGAGTGCTGGTTGCGGACGATGTGGGCAACAAGATCTGGCGAGTCACTGCCGCCAAGTGATATGGCTTGAACAGGGCGAGGACACTCGCCCTGTTGCCGTCACGGGTTGCGGGCCAACTGGCCGGGTTGCAGCACCCGCTTGGCGTTGAGGTAGGCTTTCTGCCAATAGGGCTTGTTCAGGTAATCGAGCTTGACCGTACCGCCACTCGACGGTGCGTGCACGAAACGTCCCTCACCCACATAGATCCCCGCGTGGCTGACCTGCGAGCCGCCGCTGGTGGCGAAGAACACCAAGTCACCGGACTGCAGGTGGGACTGGTCGACATCGGGGGAGCGCATGACGATCATTTCCCGAGTCGAGCGCGGCAACGCGATACCGGCGGCGTCGCGGTAGACGAAGCTGATCAGGCCGCTGCAGTCGAAGCCCGAGTCGGGTGTATTACCTCCCCAGCGGTACGGTGTACCTACCAATCCCAATGCCCGAAACAGCACGTCGTCGGCAGCGCCGACCATGTCGTTGTTCGGGTTCTTGACGATCGGGTTGATGACCTTGGGCCTCACCACCTTGGCCGGAGGCGCGCTGGCGCACCCGGCGAGGATGGCGGCCATTGCGATTGAAGCGAACACGCGTGCCTGGGTAGACATGTACCGAACCATCCTGAGCCAACTGCCGTAATAGACTAGATTCATTACCCGAAAACACAAACGGCGCTGAGGTTTTCACCTCACCGCCGCTTTGTTGCGCTGCGTCTGTTATTTGCTGGAGATCATCGTGGCAGGCGCCATGGCCAAGGCCCGCTTGGCCTCGATGAAGGTCTTGCTCCAGTAGCTGTCGCCCAGGCTGTCGACTCGTACACCACCGCTGCGGCGGCTGCTGGAGTGAATGAACTGGTCATCGCCCAGGTAGATGCCGGCATGGCTGACACGACCGCGGCCGTTGGTGCTGAAGAACAGCAGATCACCCGGCTTGAGCTTGTTGCGTGCGACCAGAGGCGCCTTGACGTTGATCATTTCGCGAGTCGATCGCGGCAGGTTCATGCCCGCCTCTTCGCGAAACAGATAACCGATGAAACCGCTGCAATCGAAACCCGACGCCTTGTCGGTGCCACCGAAACGGTAGCGGGTGCCGATCAGGGATTTGCCACGTTCCAGAATGCTGTCGGCCAGGATCGGCAGGCTGTAGGCCTTGCTGCCGTCGAACTGGGCCAGTTCGTCTTCGGTGGCGATTTCGTCTTCGAAAACCAGCGAGGCCTTCGAGGGGGATTGATGCGGCTGGACGGCGGTGACCGGGTCCAGGACCTGCTGCTGGGAGACCGGGGCTTGCGCCGCGCAACCGACCAGAAGGGTCAACAGTGCGATGGGCACGAGGGGTGCTAAGCGATTGAGCATGGGCACGACCGTGACAAGGAATAGTTGAGAAGTGGCGACTATACCCGTCTGGCGATTATTTGCAAATTCAATCGAACGAAATGTGACTCCGGAGAATTATGCTGACATCTAACGCCCCGTTTTGCAGCCCTGCGGATGGGCTTTTGCACGGTAATAGCCCAAAATCCCCGGAATCATTGGGCGATAAATGGTCGCACATAGCCATCACCGGGACTGGACAGGTATACAGATAAACCGGGTGTGCAAGTTCCGTTAGAACCGAATGGAACATCCATGAAACAGGTCATAGAGCGGTTGAATCGAGTCGCTCGACTACCAGCCCAGCGTTTCCTTGAGGAAGGGGATGGTCAGCTTGCGCTGCGCCTGCAGCGAGGCCTGGTCGAGACGCTCCAGGAGGTCAAACAGCGCGCTCATGCTGCGCGTGCCACGGGTGAGAATGAAATGCCCGACCTCGTCGGTCAGGTGCAGACCGCGACGCGACGCACGCAATTGCAGGGCGCGCAGTTTGTCCTCGTCGGACAGCGGACGCATCTGGAAGATCAGGGCCAGGGTCAGGCGAGATTTGAGGTCGGCGAGCTTCACGGGCAGTTCGCGAGGCGAGTGGGAGGCGGCGATCAGCAAGCGGCGGCCGCTGTCGCGCAGGCGGTTGAACAGGTGGAACAGGGCCTCTTCCCATTCCGGCTTGCCGGCCACCACTTGCAGGTCATCCAGGCAAACCAGCTCGTACTGGGCCAGGTCATCGAGAATGCCCACGCCGCGATCGAGCAGCTCGGCCAGGGGCAGGTAGACCGCTGGTTCGCCCAACTGCTCGAACCGAAGGCAGGCAGCGTGCAACAAATGGGTGCGCCCTACCCCATGCTTGCCCCACAGGTAGATCAGGCTTTCGGTCCACCCGGCCTCGGCTTCGCACAGGCGCTCGACGTAGCCGAGTGCCGCGGCATTGGCGCCTGGGTAGTAATTGATGAAGGTCGCGTCATCCCGCAGACGCACACCTAGGGGCAGCTGAATCGGTTTCATGCTGGCTGAACAGCTCTGGGATCGAGCTGCAACGGGCCTCAATGTGAAGTGTGCAAAGTCTATACCTGCCCGAGCAGCCGCACAATGCGCAACACTGCTTGATAAATCAACGGTTTACCGGGGCCTCTGAAGGCCCCGGCGGCCGGTCGCGTTCAGAGGTCTGGATCCTCGGAACCGGCATAGATGTCCGAGTCCTTGTACAGGTCGTGCATATGCCGTACCAGCACCATGATCACTGCCGCCACTGGCAAAGCCAGCAGTACACCGGTGAAACCGAACAGCTCGCCGCCGGCCAGGATGGCGAAGATCACCGCCACCGGATGCAGGCCGATGCGATCACCCACCAGCAGGGGCGTCAGCACCATGCCTTCGAGCGCCTGGCCGATCATGAACACGGCGACGATGGCAATCATGTGGAAGGGATCCAGACCGAACTGGAACAGCCCGGCGATGATCGCAGAACCGATGCCGATGACGAAGCCCATGTACGGCACGATGGCCGCGAGTCCCGCCACGACGCCGATCAACAGGCCCAGTTGCAGACCTACCAGCATCAACCCGGTGGCATAGATCACGCCCAAGGCCAACATCACCAGCAACTGCCCGCGCACGAACGCCCCGAGCACCTCGTGACACTCGCCAGCCAGGCGTACGATCTGCCCTTCGCGCTGGCGCGGGAGCAGGCTGCGGATCTTCGCCATCATCAGGTCCCAGTCGCGCAGCAGGTAGAACGCCACCACCGGAATCAACACGAAGTTGGCCAGCCAGGCCATCAGCGCCAGCCCCGAGGCGGTGGCCTGGGACAGGATCACTCCGACCATGTCGGTGGTCTGCCCCATGTGGCTGCTGATGGCAGCCTTGATCTGGTCGAACTTCCAGAAGCCTTCGGCCAGACCCAGTCGAGTTTGCACCCACGGCAGCGCTGTGTGCTGCAGCCAGTCGAGCATCTGCGGAGCCATCTGGTACAGGCTGACGAGCTGTTTGGCGAGCATGGGGATCAGCACCAGCAGCGCAAGGACCAACAGCAGCGTGAACAGGGCGAACACCACCACCACGCCCCAGGTGCGCGACAACTTCCATTTCTCCAGCTTGTCGACCAGTGGATCTGCCAGATAGGCCAGCAGGATACCCACCAGGAACGGCGAGAGAATCGGGTGCAGCACATAAAGAAAGACGCAGAGCAGCAGCACTGCCCCCAGCCAGAACCAACGGCGCATATCAGTCATCAGGCAGCTCAGCTATATATAGAAGAGATTGAAAGCGGATTCAGTCAGCGAGAAACGAATGCGCCACGTGAGCGGCGGCGCATTTTCTCGACCACTTACCAGCGGAAATTCAGGTCCGGGGCGGGTTGCACCGCCGGTGCCGGTGCGCCGGGAGCGGCCTGGGCATCGACCGGCACGACCGGCGCCTGGTACGGCACTTCCTGCAATTTGGCCAGACCCAGCTGGGCGCGCAGTTGTTCGGCGCTGCCGGTCACGCGATAGACCACCTTGTCGCCGTCCACGGTACGCACTCGCGCACCGTAGGATTCAAGCAGGCGACCCATCTGCGCGTAACGCTCCAGATTCATGCCTTCAACCGCCAGGGTCATTTCGGTGCTGGCGCCAGGTTTGGCGACGAAGCGCGTGGCCAACCGCTGGCTGACGGCCAGGAGCACGGCATCGGCAAGGGCCGCTTGATCCGCGCCCTCGGCCTTGCCCTGCTCACGCTGGTTGCCCAGCCACAGGCGCCAGGTGCCCGACCATTTGCCCTCTTCTTCACGGGCATGTACGGCCAGCAGAGCATCGGCGCCGTAGCGCTCGGAAGCGCTGCGCAATGCGGCTGGATCGCTGGCCTCGATGTTCTGCGCGGTGCCGACGCCCTGCTCGCCGAGATCGGCCAGGGGCAGGCGCAACGGCAGGCCACGGTGCTGAGCCGCACGGCGCAGCGGCTCGGCGGCCGATTGCCCGTCGCCGACCAGGCTGCTGCCCTCGACGCTGTCGCTCAACCACCAGCCCAGGATCGAAGGGCGGTTGCTGCCCCATGTCGGCAGGCCGGCCGAGCGCAGGGCATTATCGGTACTGGCAATGTCGAAATCGACCTGCAGCGACTCCGGTGGGCCGGCATCGTAGCCGTACTGGCTGATGATCTGCTGCGGATCCTGGCGCACGCTGGCCAGGCCGGGGTTGGCAATCGCCTTGGCATCGCCGGTCAGGCGCAGCACCAGGGTCTCCAACGCTCGCTGGGTAGCCTGGGTACGTTCCTCGGGCGTCTGGCTGGCCACGGGCTCGCGTACCTGATACAGGTTGCTGATGGTTTCGGCGTGAAGCGGCACGCTCGACAAGGTGATGCAGGTGGCTAGCAGGTAGTGGCGCAGACGCATGGACGTTTCCCGACGGTGATAGCGGATTGAGGCTGTGACCGTACAATCGGCAAAAAGCTCAGTGGTCAATCTCGGCGTCCAATGTAGCATGACCACGCAACCCTTGGCTGCGGCCGACCTGGCGCTGGTATGCGGACAACCATCGAACCGCGCTGGTGACGTTCGGGCAAGCCTGATAAAATCGCGCGCCTTCGTGGATCGACGACGGTCGACTCCCCCGACTCCCTCCTTTAAAGGCCTGGATCATGAGCAATAAACCCTCCGTGAGCTACAAGGACGCCGGTGTAGACATCGACGCCGGTGAAGCATTGGTCGAACGCATCAAAGGCGTCGCCAAGCGCACCGCGCGCCCGGAGGTCATGGGCGGCCTGGGCGGTTTTGGTGCCTTGTGCGAAATCCCGGCCGGCTACAAGCAGCCCGTCCTGGTGTCGGGCACCGACGGCGTGGGCACCAAGCTGCGTCTGGCGCTGAACCTCGACCGCCATGAAAGCATCGGCATCGACCTGGTCGCCATGTGCGTCAACGACCTGGTGGTGTGCGGCGCCGAGCCGTTGTTCTTCCTCGACTACTACGCCACCGGCAAGCTCAACGTCGACACCGCTGCCACCGTGGTCACCGGTATCGGCGCCGGTTGCGAACTGGCCGGCTGCTCCCTGGTGGGCGGCGAGACGGCCGAAATGCCGGGCATGTACGAAGGCGAAGACTACGACCTGGCCGGCTTCTGCGTAGGCGTGGTCGAGAAGGCCGACATCATCGACGGCAGCAAGGTCGCCAACGGCGACGCGCTGATCGCCCTGCCCTCCTCGGGCCCGCACTCCAACGGCTATTCGCTGATCCGCAAGATCATCGAAGTCGCCGGTGCCGACATCGAGAACGTCCAGCTCGACGGCAAACCGCTGACCGACCTGCTGATGGCACCCACCCGCATCTACGTCAAGCCGCTGCTGCAACTGATCAAGGACACCGGCGCCGTCAAGGCCATGGCCCACATCACCGGTGGCGGCCTGCTCGACAACATCCCGCGCGTTCTGCCAAAAGGTGCCCAGGCCGTGGTCGACGTCGCCAGCTGGCAGCGTCCCGCCGTGTTCGACTGGCTGCAGCAGCAGGGCAATGTCGATGAGCACGAAATGCACCGCGTGCTGAACTGCGGTGTCGGCATGGTCATCTGCGTGGCTCAGGCCGACGTCGAGAAGACCTTGTCTTCCCTGCGCAGTGCCGGTGAGCAGCCGTGGGTCATCGGTGAAATCGCCCAGGCCGCCGAAGGCGCCGCTCAGGTCGAACTGAAGAACCTCAAGGCTCACTGATGCCTTCGACCTGTAACGTAGTGGTGCTGCTGTCGGGCACCGGCAGTAATCTGCAGGCGTTGCTGGACAGTATGCAGGCGGACCACCCCGCCCGCATCGCCGCGGTGATTTCCAATCGCGCCGATGCGCTCGGCCTGCAGCGCGCCCGCGATGCAGGCATCGAGGCACGGGTGCTGGAGCATCAGGGTTTCGCTGATCGCGAAGCCTTCGATGCGGCGCTGATCGATCTCATCGATCAGTACCAGCCGCACCTGGTGGTCCTGGCCGGCTTCATGCGCATCCTCAGCCCGTCCTTCGTGCGCCACTACCATGGCCGCCTGCTCAACATCCATCCCTCCCTGCTGCCGCGCTACAAAGGCCTGCATACCCACCGTCGCGCCCTCGAGGCAGGTGATGCCGAGCACGGCTGCAGTGTGCACTTCGTCACCGAGGAACTCGATGGCGGACCACTGGTCGTACAGGCAGTGATTCCGGTACAGTCGACCGACACGCCAGAGACCCTGGCGCACCGGGTGCATGCCCAGGAACACCAGATCTACCCGCTAGCAGTGCGTTGGTTCGCCGAAGGCCGTGTGCGCCTCGACGAACACGGTGCACTGCTCGATGGCCAGCCCCTGCCGGCTTGTGGCCATTTGATTCGACCCTAGGAGTTTATATGCGTCGCGCCCTGCTCTTCGCCGCTGCCCTGCTGGCCCTTCCGGTCCATGCCGCAGAGCTCAAGCCTTTTTCCGCCAGCTACACCGCCGACTGGAAGCAGTTGCCCATGAGCGGCACTGCCGAGCGCAGCCTGAGCAAGAACGCCAATGGCGACTGGACCCTGGCGTTCAAGGCCTCGATGATGATCGCCAGCCTGACCGAAGTCAGCACCCTGCGTGTCGATAAAGAGGCCATGCTGCCGGAAACCTACACCTTCGAACGTGGCGGCCTGGGCAAGGCCCGCAAGGTCGACCTGGACTTCGACTGGGCAGCCAAGAAAGTCACCGGTACCGACCGCGGCGATCCGATCAACCTGCCGCTCAACAACGGCGTACTGGACAAGTCCACTTACCAGCTGGCCCTGCAACACGACGTGGCCGCCGGCAAGAAGAGCATGAGCTATCAGGTGGTCGATGGGGACGAGATCGACACCTACGATTTCCGCGTGCTGGGCACCGAAAAGGTCGAGACCAAGGCTGGTCAGGTCGACGCGATCAAGGTCGAGCGGGTGCGTGACCCCACGCAGAGCAAGCGCATCACCGTGCTCTGGTTCGCCAAGGACTGGGACTACCTGCTGGTGCGCCTGCAACAGGTGGAAACCGATGGCAAGGAATACAACATCATGCTGCTGGACGGCACGGTGGACGGAAAATCAGTGAAAGGCAGCTGACCAGCTGCATAGCACTGAAACGAAAAGGGCCCTGTGGGGCCCTTTTTTGTGGGCGGATATCCGCCATGCACAGGCCTTTCAGGGGCGACTGGGGCGGATTCCCGCCACTTGTACAGCTATGTGACGACAACCATACCCCTGCCTAGGCCGCAGCCACTCGCGCTATGGCCATCAGTACGCAACTATGGCACGGCACCTGCAATACAGTCGGCAGAGGCCTGCCAATGCGCAACTCGCCCACAACAAATCCCTCCAGACAGGAGGGTTCGTGCTTTAGGTGTCGCGACCACTCCGGAACGGGTGCCAGGCGATACACTTGAGGAACTTGCAAATGACGACTCGTCAGCCACTGTACAAATCGCTGTATTTCCAGGTGATCGTCGCGATCATCATCGGTATCCTGATCGGCCACTTCTACCCTCAGTTCGCGGTCAAGCTCAAGCCTTTCGGCGACGGCTTCATCAAGCTGATCAAGATGGTCATCGCCCCTATCATCTTCTGCACCGTGGTCAGTGGTATCGCCGGTATGCAGAGCATGAAATCGGTCGGCAAGACCGGTGGCTACGCCCTTCTGTACTTCGAAATCGTCTCGACCCTGGCACTGATCATCGGCCTGGTCGTGGTCAACGTGGTCAAGCCGGGTGCCGGCATGCACGTCGACGTATCGACCCTGGATGCCAGCAAGATCGCCAGCTATGTCTCGGCAGGCGCTGACCAGAGCATCGTCGGCTTCATCCTCAACGTGATCCCGAACACCATCGTCGGCGCCTTCGCCAACGGCGATATCCTTCAGGTGCTGATGTTCTCGGTGATCTTCGGCTTCGCCCTGCATCGCCTGGGTGCCTACGGCAAGCCGCTGCTGGACCTGATCGATCGCTTCGCGCACGCCATGTTCAACATCATCAACATGATCATGAAGCTGGCCCCGCTCGGTGCGTTCGGTGCCATGGCCTTCACCATCGGTGCCTACGGCGTGGGTTCGCTGGTGCAGTTGGGCCAGTTGATGATCTGCTTCTATGTCACCTGCGTACTGTTCGTGCTGCTGGTGCTGGGCGCCATCTGCCGCGCCCACGGCTTCAGCGTGATCAAGGTGATCCGCTACATCCGTGAAGAGCTGATGATCGTTCTGGGCACTTCCTCCTCGGAATCGGCACTGCCACGCATGCTGATCAAGATGGAACGCCTGGGTGCACAGAAATCCGTGGTAGGCCTGGTGATCCCGACCGGCTATTCGTTCAACCTGGACGGTACCTCGATCTACCTGACCATGGCCGCCGTGTTCATCGCTCAGGCGACCGACACCACCATGGACATCACCCATCAGATCACCCTGCTGCTGGTACTGCTGCTGTCCTCCAAAGGCGCCGCCGGCGTCACCGGTTCGGGCTTCATCGTGCTGGCCGCCACCCTGTCGGCCGTAGGCCAACTGCCGGTGGCCGGCCTGGCGCTGATCCTGGGTATCGACCGCTTCATGTCCGAAGCACGTGCACTGACCAACCTGGTCGGTAACGCTGTCGCCACCCTGGTGGTTGCCAAGTGGGTAGGCGAGCTGGACGAGAAAGTCCTGCAGACCGAACTGGCTTCCGGTGGCCGTGGCATCGTCGATGGTCGTCCGGAAGATGATCTGGGCGTGGCCGAAGGCCGCGATCCGGTTCAGGACACCACGACTCAGGGCACTACCCTGCGCTGATCGGCTGTCGAACTGAAAAAACCCATCTTCGGATGGGTTTTTTATTGGATGAAATTTGTTTCACCGCCGTGAACTCGCTGCGACAATCCGCCGCAGGGCACGTCGTGCGGGCGTTTGCGGATTGTCTCTAGTTCGGTAAAAAACTGTTGCAGAAATCGTCTGTTTACTTAGCAAGCTACTCAAATCTATAACAAAGACCTGCACACGCCACGTGCAGATATTCGAGGCAGCTATTCGAGACAGGAGCTTTCCCATGACAGTAAAAGTGACCGAACGCGACGAAGCCCACATGTCCCACGAAGGCGTGGCGGCAGGCATCCAGATCTGGGATGTCTATCAACAGGACTTGTTGGTGGGGATGTTCCACAACGAGAATGACGCTCAGAGCTACAAGAACGAACTGGAAACACTCGAAAGCCAACGCGCTTCGAATTGACCGTTCGCCGCGCAAGAAAAACCCCGCTCAGGCGGGGTTTGTCGTTTCAGTGGGTTACCACATCAAGTCGTCCGGAATCTTGTAGGCAGCGTACGGATCTTCTGCCGAGTCGACTTCTTCGGTCGCCACGTTGAGCATGACGATGCGCTGCGGCGCGCGTTCCTGCACCTTGAGCGCAGCCTCGCGCGGGATCACCTCATAGCCACCCCCGTGCTGGACGATGGCCAGCGAACCGTTGCTCAGCTTGCTGCGCATCAGGTTGTTGACCGACAGGCGCTTGACCTTCTTGTCGTCGACGAAGTTGTAGTAGTCCTCGGTGGTCAGCTTGGGCAGGCGAGTCGCTTCGATCAGTTGCTTGACTTGGGCGGCGCGTGCCTTCTCCTCAACCTTCTCCTGCTGCTGGCGATTGAGCTCCTGGTCGCGGCGCGCCTTCTCGGCCATGGCTTCCTGGGCGATGCGCTTCTGCGTGTCGTCGATTTCGACCTGGCCCTTGTTCTCCAGGCGCTTCTGTTTCTGCTTGTCCTTACTGACTTGCTTGACCTGCTTCTGGTTGACCAGTCCAGCTTTCAACAATTGGTCGCGGAGGGAAAGGCTCATGGTGTTCTGCTCACTTATAAAACGGCTCAGCCACAGCTGGGCAGATTCTGTTCCTGACGTTTGGCCTCGCCCCACAGGGCGTCCATGTCTTCCAGGGTGCAATCTTCGATGTTGCGGTGGGTGTCGCGCAATGCCTGCTCGATGAAACGGAAGCGCCGGTCGAACTTGACGTTGGCGCCGCGCAGGGCGTTCTCCGGATCCACCTTGAGGTGGCGAGCCAGATTGACCACGCTGAACAGCAGGTCACCGATTTCCTCGGCCACTGCCGGTGCATCGTCTGCGGCCATGGCCTGAAGCACTTCGTCCAATTCTTCGCGGACCTTGTCCAGCACCGGCAGCGGCCCTGGCCAGTCGAAGCCGACCATCGCTGCGCGCTTCTGCAGCTTGGCTGCGCGCGCGAGAGCGGGCAGCGCGGCAGGTACGTCATCGAGCAGGGACAACTGCTCACCTACCCCGCCTTTTTCCGCGCGTTCCTGGGCCTTGATCTCTTCCCAGCGCTGCTTGACCTGGTGTTCGTCCAGGCGCGGAGTGTCCAGCGCGGCGTACAGATCGCCGGTGGGAAACACGTGGGGGTGGCGTCGAATCAGCTTACGGGTGATACCGTCAACCACGCCGTCGAATTCGAAGCGCCCCTCCTCGCGCGCCAGTTGGCTGTAATAGACCACCTGGAACAATAGATCGCCGAGCTCACCCTTGAGGTGCTCGAAGTCTTCGCGCTCGATGGCATCGGCCACTTCGTAGGCTTCTTCCAGGGTGAACGGGACAATGCTGGCGTAGGTTTGCTTCACATCCCACGGGCAACCGTGCTGCGGGTCACGCAGCCGGGCCATGAGGTTGAGCAGGTCTTGCAGTGTGTACATGCTCGGACTCGTTGCAGAGGTGTCGGGATCCACGATTTCACGGCGTGCGGTTACGCCGTGTCTCGATGATGTTCGGCAGCTGCGAGATCCTGCCGAGCAGGCGCCCGAGGGCGTCCAGGCCGGGGATCTCGATGGTCAGCGACATCAGCGCGGTGTTGTCTTCCTTGTTCGAGCGGGTGTTGACCGCCAGCACGTTGATCCGCTCGTTGAGCAGGATCTGCGAGACGTCGCGCAGCAGGCCCGAGCGGTCGTAGGCGCGAATGATGATGTCGACCGGATAGGTCAGCACCGGCACCGGCCCCCAGCTGACCTGGATGATGCGCTCCGGCTCGCGACCGCCAAGCTGCAGGACCGAGGCGCAATCCTGGCGGTGGATGCTCACACCGCGCCCCTGAGTGATGTAGCCGACGATGGCATCGCCGGGCAGCGGCTGGCAGCAGCCGGCCATCTGCGTCATCAGGTTGCCCACGCCCTGGATCTGGATATCGCCGCGCTTGCCCGGCTTGTAGCCGGTGGCCTTGCGCGTGACCAGTTCCACCGGCTCGTTGCCGCGCTCGGGCTCGACCAGTTGCTGTGCCGAATTGACCAGATGGGCCAGGCGCAGATCGCCTGCACCCAGGGCGGCGAACATGTCTTCGGCGCCTTTGTGGTTGGCTTTTTCGGCAAGCTGGTCGAAGTCCACTTGGGGCAGGCCCAGGCGGCTGAGTTCGCGCTCCAGCAGCGACTTGCCGGCGGCGACGTTCTGGTCGCGTGCCTGCAGCTTGAACCAGTGGACGATCTTGGCCCGCGCCCGGGACGTGGTGACGTAGCCGAGGTTGGAGTTGAGCCAGTCGCGGCTGGGCGTGCCGTGCTTGCTGGTGATGATCTCGACCTGCTCGCCGGTGTTCAGGCTGTAGTTGAGCGGGACGATGCGGCCGTTGATCTTGGCGCCACGGCAGTTGTGGCCGATCTCGGTGTGCACGCGGTAGGCGAAGTCCAGCGGGGTCGCGCCCTTGGGCAGGTCGATGGCGTGGCCGTCGGGGGTGAACACGTAGACCCGGTCAGGCTCGATGTCGACCCGCAACTGGTCGGCCAGGCCGCCGATATCGCCCAGCTCCTCGTGCCATTCCAGGACCTGGCGCAACCAGGAGATCTTTTCTTCGTACTGGTTGGAGGTGGACTTGACGTCGGTGCCCTTGTAGCGCCAGTGAGCGCAAACGCCCAGCTCGGCCTCCTCGTGCATGGCGTGGGTGCGGATCTGCACTTCCAGCACCTTGCCCTCGGGACCGATCACCGCCGTGTGCAGCGAGCGATAGCCGTTTTCCTTGGGGTTGGCGATGTAGTCGTCGAACTCCTTGGGAATGTGCCGCCACAGGGTGTGGACGATCCCCAGCGCGGTATAGCAGTCGCGCATTTCCGGGACCAGCACGCGCACTGCGCGCACATCGTAGATCTGGCTGAATTCCAGGCCCTTACGCTGCATCTTGCGCCAGATGGAATAGATGTGTTTCGCCCGCCCGCTGATGTCGGCCTTGACCCCGGTCTCGAGCAGCTCGTTGTGCAACTGGCTCATCACCTCGGTGATGAAACGCTCGCGATCCAGCCTGCGTTCGTGCAGCAGCTTGGCGATCTGCTTGTACTGATCGGGCTCCAGGTAGCGAAACGAGAGGTCTTCGAGCTCCCACTTGATGTGGCCGATGCCCAAGCGATGCGCCAGTGGCGCGTAGATGTCGAACACCTCGCGCGCGACCCGGTTGCGTTTTTCATCGTCGGCGCCTTTCACCGCGCGGATCGCGCAGGTGCGCTCGGCGAGCTTGATCAATGCGACGCGAACATCGTCGACCATGGCCACGAGCATCTTGCGCAGGTTTTCGACCTGCACCTGCGAGCCCAGCACCATGGATTGGCGCGGGCTGAGGCTGGCGCTGATGGCGGCCATGCGCAGCACGCCGTCGATGAGCTTGGACACGGTGCTGCCGAAGCGTCGGCCGACGTCTTCAAGGCTGGCCTTGCCCTCGCGGACGGCCCGGTAGATCACCGCGGCCATCAATGAATCCTGGTCGAGCTTGAGATCGGCGAGGATCTCGGCGATCTCCAGACCCGCCTGGAAACAGGAGGTGCCGTCGGCCCAGGAGTGCTGGGCCGGGTTGCCCTGCAGCTCGGCGGCCTGGGCGAATTCACAGGCCTGCTTCAGGGCTTCGCGATCCAGCACCAGATCGACGCTGACGATATGATCCAGCCATGCATCGAGATTGATACTGCCGTCCGTATTGATCGGCTGGTGTGCTCTCACCTGTACCATGTTGCTTACCTTTCCCTACAACACGCCGAAGCGCATCAACAGTCGCTGGCTATGACCGATGCTGGGCCGGCATCGATCAGGCGTTTCGCGCGCCAGTCGGATTGGACGGGCCGTCCTGGCCCGCTTCAAATAACGCCATGGCCTCGACATGCGCGGTCTGCGGAAACATGTCGAGGATCCCGGCTCGTTTTAGCCTGTAGCCCTGCCTCAACAATTCGACCGTGTCGCGGGCCAAAGTTGCCGGGTTACAGGAGACATACACCAAGCGTTGCGCACCCAGTGCACGGATCGTGCGCACCACCTCGAACGCGCCATCTCGGGGTGGATCCAAGAGTACCGCAGAAAAACCCTCGCGGGCCCACTCGGCGGCGTCCAGAGGCTGCGACAGGTCGCTCTGGTAAAAGTCAGTGTTATGCAAATTGTTGCTGGCGGCGTTGTCGGCAGCCCGCTGCACCATGGCCGCGACCCCTTCGACAGCCACCACCTCACGCGAGCGCTGGGCCAGCGGCAAGGCGAAGTTGCCCAGCCCGCAGAACAGGTCAAGGACCCGCTCCTGGGGGGTGGGCGSGAGCCAGTCCAGGGCCTGCGCGATCATCGCATCGTTGACCGCCGCATTGACCTGGACGAAGTCGCCCGGCCGGTAGGCCAGCTCAAGGTTCCAGGGCGCCAGGGCGAAACCCAGCGAGGCGTCCGCCTGCACGGGCGCTGGCTTGCCTTCGCCCTGCAGCCACAGTTGCAGGTTCGCGGCGGCGCAGAAAGCCTGCAGCGCTTGCAAGTCAGTATCAGCCAGTGCCGCAGTGTGGCGAAGCAGCAGCGCCAGTGAAGTACCTGCGTACAGCTCGACGTGGCCGAGCACCTGGGGCTTGGCAAAACTGCGCAGCAGCGTCGGCAGCTGTTCGACGACCGGTTGCAGGGCAGGCACCAGCACCTGGCATTGGGTGATGTCGACGATGTCCTGGCTCGCCGCCGCGCGGAATCCCACCGCCAGGTGACGGGCCTTGGGGTCCCAGCGCACGGCCAGCCGAGCACGACGGCGATAGCCCAGCTCGGGCCCGCTCAGCGGCGCAGCCCACTCCTGCGGCTCGATGCCGGCCACGCGCGACAGCTGCTCGGCGAGCAGGCGCTGCTTGAGGGCCAACTGCTGATCATGGGGCAGGTGCTGAAGGCTGCAGCCACCACAGGTGCCGAAATGCGGACACGGCGCCGGGCGGCGCAGCTCGCTGGCGACCAGCACGCGCTCGCAACGCGCTTCGACGATCTTGCCGTGGGCATTGAGCACCCGGGCCTCGACCTGCTCACCGGCCAGGGCGCCGCTGACGAACCAGGTGCGCCCTTCGAAAAAGGCGATCCCGCGTCCGTCGCTGGCCAGGCGCTCGATCGGCAGGCGCTGTTTCTTGCCGGTCGGCACTTGCGGCGCACGGGTTCCGCCTGTCGGCTGGAAGCGCAGGCCCGGTTTGGTTCTGGCCATCAGTTGGGTGCGTCGAAGATGCCGCTGGACAGGTAGCGATCACCGCGATCGCAGATGATCGCGACGATGACCGCATTGCTCACTTCCCGCGACAGGCGCAGCATGCCCGCCACCGCGCCGCCGGACGACACGCCGCAGAAGATGCCTTCTTCACGGGCCAGGCGGCGGGTCATGTCTTCGGCTTCCTGTTGCGCCATGTCGATGATCCGGTCGACCCGGTCGGCCTGATAGATGCGTGGCAGGTACTGTTCCGGCCAGCGGCGGATACCTGGAATGGCAGCGCCTTCCATGGGTTGGAGGCCGACGATCTGCACCGCAGGGTTCTGCTCCTTGAGATAGCGCGAAGTGCCCATGATGGTGCCGGTGGTGCCCATTGAACTGACGAAATGGGTCACGGTGCCCGCGGTCTGCTGCCAGATCTCGGGGCCGGTGCTGCGATAGTGCGCCTCGGGGTTGTCGCCGTTGGCGAACTGGTCGAGGAGCTTGCCGCGCCCTTCGCTCTGCATGCGTTCGGCCAGATCGCGCGCGCCTTCCATGCCTTGCTCGCGGGTGACCAGGATCAGCTCGGCGCCATAGGCGGTCATCGCGGCCTTGCGTTCGGCCGTGGAGTTGTCGGGCATGATCAGGATCATCTTGTAGCCCTTGATCGCTGCGGCCATGGCCAGCGCGATGCCGGTATTGCCGGAGGTCGCTTCGATCAGGGTATCGCCGGGCTGGATCTGCCCACGTTCTTCGGCGCGGCTGATCATCGACAGCGCCGGGCGGTCCTTCACGGAGCCGGCCGGGTTGTTGCCTTCCAGCTTGAGCAGCAAGGTGTTGCTGGTCTCGCCGGCCAGGCGCTGCAGGCGCACCAGCGGCGTGTTGCCGACGCAGTCGGCGATCGTTAGGTACTGCGGGGTCATGGCGTATTCGCAATCCGGACTGCGGGGGTCGCCTATCATACCGGCAAACGCCGGATACCCATATCACGCAAAGTGCGCACCTTATAGCGTGAAAGCATAAGCAGCCGGCAAGCGCATGTTCAGCCGCAGGCCACGCGCGGTATTCTGCGCCCACAATGCACCGCCCTGGCGGGTCAGGGCATTGCGCGCAATGCTCAGCCCGAGGCCGAACCCCCCGTCGCCGGGCCGCGATCCGTCGAGGCGCGTGAAGGGATCGAAGATTCTCTGCAGGTCCGCCTCGGCGACACCACCGCCCTCGTCTTCCAGCCACAACAGCCAGTGATCGCCATCACGTTGACCACTCAAGGTCACGCGACCGGCGCTGGGCGAGTGACGAATGGCATTGCGCAAGCCGTTTTCCAGCGCCTGGGCCAGGCTGTCGAGATTGCCCTGCACCCAGCAATCGGCGTCGACTTCGCAGTGCAGTTGGCGGGCCGGCCACTGGCTTTCGAAGCAGGCATTCTCCGCCAGCATGTCCCACAGCGCCTGCACCTGAATCGCTTCGCTGGCCAGCGGCGCACGCTCGGCATCCAGCCAGGCCAGTTGCAGGGTATCTTCGACCAGACGCTGCATGCCGTCGATCTCGCGACTCAGCCGTTCGCGCAGGCGCTGCTCGTCGAGCTCACCTTCGCAGGCCACGCGCAGGCGGCTCAAGGGTGTGCGCAGCTCGTGGGACAGGTCCCGCAGGATCTGCTGCTGCAGGGCGACCGTGCCTTGCAGGCGCTCGGCCATGTGGTCGAAGGCGCGCCCCAGCTCACCGAGCTCATCGCTGCGCGCGGTGGTATTCGCGCTCAGGCGGGCGTTGAGCTGATCGGCACGCCAGGCGTTGGCCTGCTCACGCAGTTGGTTCAGCGGCACGATGAGCATTCGGTACAGCCCGATGCACAACAACAGGGTGAACACGCCGGGAACCAGCGCGTTGGTCAGCAACGCCCATAACCAGGCGTGCCGACCGGGTGTGAAGCGCTCGGGCAGGGCCATTACCAGGCTGCCCTGCTCCGGATGCTCGATGAAAGGGATCTGCATCCAGGGCGCGCCCCGCGAACGGCGACTCATGGGCATCTCCAGATGGCGCAGGAACGTCAGGCGCTGCTGTTGTGCGGCGTCCAGTGGTCGACTGCTCAAGGAAGTGAGATCAGACCCCACCACGGCGATGAAACCAGGCTCGCTCGCCGACATCCGCGCAAGCCAGGCATCGACCCCCGCCCGTCCACCTTGCCCGTGGGCCTGCTCGGCCGCTGACGCGTACTGGCGCAAGGCATGGCGTGCGTCGGCGCTCAGGTAGGCGTTGCGCTCCTGCAGGTACTGGCCCCAGTACCAGCTCAGCCAGATCATCAGCAGGCAGAACGCGACCAGCAGTATCGACAGCTTCCAGAACACCGAATGGCGATGGGGCAGCTTCATGCCTCGCCGCCGCCGAACAGGTAGCCCTTGCCCCACACCGTGCGCAGTTGCTGGCGCTGGTAGCCCAGCGCCTTGAGCTTGCGGCGTATCTGGCTGACATGCATGTCCAGGCTGCGATCGTGCTGCGAATAGCCGCGCTGCAGCACATGCTGATAAAGAAAGGGTTTGCTCAGCACTTCCTCGCGCTGACGGTGCAGGGTATCGAGCAGACGGTATTCGCTGGGCGTCAGCCCCGCCGGCTGGCCGTTGACCGACACATCGGCACTGCGCTCGCAGAAATGCAGCTCGCCCTGTTGCACCACGTCCTCTCGCGGCTGCACGCGCAGACGCTCCATCTCTACCCGGCGCAGGATGGCTTCCACGCGCACCTGCAGCTCGGCCATGCTGAAGGGTTTGGGCAGATAGTCGTCGGCACCGCGACGGAAGCCGCTGATGCGATCGGCCTCGGCGCCCAGCGCCGACATCAGAATCACCGGGGTGGCCGAGCTGCGGCGCAGGGCGTACAGCACATCCAGGCCGTTCATGCCCGGCAGCAGGATGTCCATCAGCACCACGTCGAACTGGTTTCGCTCGGCCAGTGCCAGCCCTTCGCGGCCGTTCTGGCACCAGGTCACTTGAAAGCCGCAGCGCCCGAGCTGCTCATGAACGTAGCTGCCCAATACCTGGTCGTCTTCGATGGCCAGGATGGTATGGGCGCCTGCTTGGACGGGATTCATTTTCGCCTGCTAGTGGGTGTCATTCTCAAGTGCGGATTATTGGAGATCACGCCGCGGCAGGCAACCTTTGCTGATCGCTGTTCGCCCACTGACCGCGTCGCACTGCCCTCTGGGGTCCGCCGTCGGTGCGCGTGACTGGCGCATCGTCCCGCCCCCCTGTATTTTCCCCCTATTGCTCAGTCAGAAAGGCGCCTGCGGCGTGTTGAAGAAACTCGGTATCAAAAGCCGCGTGCTGTTACTTGCGCTCACGCCGGCCACTTGCATGGCGCTGATTCTGGGCGGCTATTTCACCTGGATGCAGCAGTCCGACCTGCAGCGCCAGTTGCTGCAACGCGGCGACATGATCTCCGAACAGCTGGCGCCGCTGGCGGCACCGGCGCTGGTGGCCAAGGACCGCGAGCGGCTGGAACGCATCGCCGCGCAATCCCTGGAGCTGACCGACGTGCGCTCGGTGACCTTCCTGGGCGCAGACCGGACCCTGCTCGCCCACGCCGGGCCCATGATGCTCAACGCCGTGCCCATCGGTAACAGCACCCACTCGCTGCAACGCAGTGGCTTCGATGCGACGCGCTACCTGATGCCGGTGTTCGGCCGCCACCGCGACCTGGCCAGTGACGAGGTGCCTGCCGAGGTCGACCATCTGCTGGGCTGGGTCGAGCTGGAACTGTCCCACGATGGCACCCTGCTGCGTGGTTACCGCAGCCTGTTCGCCAGCCTGCTGCTGATTCTGACCGGTCTGAGCATCACCGCGTTGCTGGCGGCGCACATGAGCCGCAGCATCAGTGCGCCGATTCGGCAGATCAAGGACACCGTGACCCAGATCAAGGACGGCAACCTGGAAAGTCGCGTGCCGGCCATGGGCAGCCACGAGATGGACGCCCTCGCGGCTGGCATCAACCGCATGGCCGAAACCCTGCAGGACGCCCAGGAAGAACTGCAGCACAGCATCGACCAGGCTACCGAAGACGTCCGGCAGAACCTGGAAACCATCGAAATCCAGAACATCGAGCTGGACCTGGCGCGCAAGGAAGCGCTGGAAGCGAGCCGGATCAAGTCCGAATTCCTCGCCAACATGAGTCACGAGATCAGGACGCCACTGAACGGCATCCTGGGCTTCACTCACCTGCTGCAGAAAAGCGAGTTGACCCCGCGCCAGCTGGATTACCTGGGCACCATCGAAAAATCCGCAGACAGTTTGCTGGGCATCATCAACGAGATTCTCGATTTCTCGAAGATCGAGGCCGGCAAGCTGGTGCTCGACAACATTCCCTTCAATCTGCGCGATCTGCTGCAGGACACCCTGACCATCCTGGCGCCGGCCGCCCATGCCAAGCAGCTCGAACTGGTCAGCCTGGTCTATCGCGATACGCCACTGTCGCTGATCGGCGACCCGCTGCGGCTCAAGCAGATCCTGACCAATCTGGTGAGCAACGCCATCAAGTTCACCCGCGAGGGCACGATCGTCGCCCGCGCCATGATGGAAGACGAGAGCGAAGACGGTGTGCAGTTGCGCATCAGTGTGCAGGACACCGGCATCGGCCTGTCCGGCCAGGACGTGCGGGCGTTGTTCCAGGCATTCAGCCAGGCCGACAACTCACTGTCGCGGCAGCCTGGCGGCACGGGCCTGGGGCTGGTGATCTCCAAGCGGCTGGTCGAGCAGATGGGTGGCGAGATCGGGGTCGACAGTGCTCCGGGCGAAGGTTCGGAGTTCTGGATCAGCCTCAACCTGCCCAAGGCTCGCGACGACGCCGAGGACTTGCCGTCTGCGCCCCTGCTCGGCCGGCGCATCGCCATTGTCGATGGCCATGAGCTGGCGCGGCAGGCCTTGCAACACCAGCTCGAAGACTGCGGTCTGGACGTGACCGACTTCAAGTCGCTGGACAAACTGGTGCTCGCCACCCATGCCGCACGGCAGGCGGGCCAGCCGCTGGACCTTGCGGTGCTGGGCATCACTGCCCACGAGATTTCGCCGGAACGTCTGGCCGTGCAGATCCGCGAGATCGAACAAAGTGGCTGTCAGGTGCTGGTGCTGTGCCCCACCACCGAGCAGGCCCTGTTCCATGCCGCGGTCCCCAACGCCGACCGCCAGCTGCAGGCCAAACCCAGCTGCACGCGCAGGTTGCGTCGCGCGCTGGCCGACCTGATCAACCCCAAGCAGCTGCGCTACGAAAGTCCCGAGAACAGCGGCGAGCGAGCGCCGCGAGTACTGTGCGTGGATGACAATCCGGCCAACCTGCTGCTGGTGCAGACCCTGCTCGAAGATTTGGGTGCCGAAGTGCGCGCGGTGGACAACGGCGCGGCGGCGATCAAGGCGGTACAGGAAGGCGGGCTGGACCTGGTGCTGATGGACGTGCAGATGCCGGAAATGGACGGCCGCGAAACCACCGAGCGCATTCGCGTATGGGAGAGCGCCCAGCTCGGCGCCGCGTTGCCCATCGTGGCGCTGACCGCCCACGCCATGGCCAATGAGAAGCGCGCTTTGCTGCAGAGCGGCATGGACGACTACCTGACCAAACCCATAAGCGAACGGCAGTTGGCGCAGGTCGTGCTGAAATGGACGGGAATGGCGTTGAACCCGCAGGCGTTGGACAAAACGGCTGAGCAGCCGTTGGATACCAATACCTTGCAGGTGCTCGATGCCGCCGAGGGTCTGCGGTTGGCGGCCGGCAAGGCCGACCTGGCTGCCGACATGCTGGCGATGCTGCTGGCCTCGCTGCAGGCCGATCGCGAGGCCATCCAGTTGGCGCGAATCAACGCCGATCAGAATGCCATGATCGAGCGCGTGCATCGGCTGCACGGTGCGACCCGCTATTGCGGCGTACCGCAGTTGCGCGCGGCGTGCCTGCGCAGTGAGACGCTGCTCAAGCAGAACGATCCGGCGGCCCTGTCTGCGCTCGACGAACTGGACGAGGCCATCGTGCGGCTCGAGGAGCAGGCCCGGGCGATGGCCTGAGGCCGCACCATGACCGGCGTGCTAGCATGTCGCGTCTATTTGGAGGACCCATGGTCGAACACGATTTCCGCTTCAGCTTGCTCAACCCCCAGCACACCCTGATCGAGTGCCGCGCGCTGATGCCCGGCCGCTACCAGGTCACCGGCAACGGCGGCTCGATCCACAACGGCGACACCCTGCTGGTGACCCTCAAGGGCAGCAAGGACCTGTCCATGCGTTTGGTGGTGGAAAAGGTCCGTCACCTGATCAATCCGCCCGGCCAATGGGTGGCCGTGGCCACCGGCCCGGTGTTCGGCGAGCTGGCGATCCATCAATGGAAGGTCAACTGCGACAGCTGCGGCAAGGTGCTCGACTTCGAGTTCGCGGTGGATGCCAAGCTCGGCACCAAGGCGCAGAAACCGGCGGCGGAAGCCCGTATTGCCGAGCTGGGTTGGAGCACTGCCAACGGCAAGCACCTGTGCCGTCAGTGCAAGGTGGCTTGAGCGGGTTGATGGTGTTTGCCTGATTCAACGCGATGGGCCTGGATCCGGATTGCGCTGTACCTGATCGATTGCGGTGCGGCCCGACGCGGCTTGCGCATACCCTGTAGCAGCGGCGCGAGCCGCGTCATCGGTGCTTGCGGTGTATCTGGATGAACGCGGTGCAGCCGGACGCGGCTTGCGCCGCTGCTACAGGGGCGCGGTGTCGCTGGGGGTGGCGGGCATCGATGCTTGCGGTGTATCGGGATAAATGCGGTGCAGCCGGACGTGACAGAAATCGCAGGCACAAAAAAATCGACCCTAAGGTCGCTTCTCTTGTGCTTCAGATAGTTCAAGGGCTCTGAAGCGGAATTAATGGCGCAGCGGACGGGACTCGAACCCGCGACCCCCGGCGTGACAGGCCGGTATTCTAACCGACTGAACTACCGCTGCGCGTAACACTGAGAGAGATTGGTGGGTGATGACGGGATCGAACCGCCGACCCTCTGCTTGTAAGGCAGATGCTCTCCCGGCTGAGCTAATCACCCTTTGTCTCTCGGTGTGGCGCGCATTCTACGGAGCGACCCAAACTCTGGCAAGCACTTTTTCAAAAAAATTTTCGAGCGCTTCCAAACACTTAGCACAGGGATGGCGTCAGCTCCGCACACGGAGAATAATGCCCCCCTAATGTTGAGGAGTGCTTCACCCCATGTGGTTCAAAAACCTGCTTGTCTATCGTCTTACCCAGGATATCCCTTTCGACGCCGAGGCTTTGGAAACCGCACTGGCCAGCAAACCGGCACGCCCCTGCGCCAGCCAGGAACTGACCACCTACGGTTTCGTCGCGCCGTTCGGCAAGGGTGAGGATGCGCCGTTCGTTCATGTCAGCCAGGACTTCATGCTGATCGCCGCACGCAAGGAAGAGCGCATCCTGCCGGGTAGCGTGGTGCGCGACGCGGTCAAGGAAAAGGTCGAGGAGATCGAGGCCGAGCAGATGCGCAAGGTCTACAAGAAGGAACGCGACCAGATCAAGGACGAGATCATCCAGGCCTTCCTGCCCCGCGCCTTCATCCGCCGCTCGTCGACCTTCGCCGCCATCGCGCCCAAGCAAGGGCTGATCCTGGTCAACTCGGCCAGCCCCAAGCGCGCCGAAGACCTGCTGTCGACCCTGCGCGAAGTGATCGGTACCCTGCCAGTGCGTCCGCTGACCGTGAAGATTGCGCCGACCGCGACCATGACCGAGTGGGTCAAGACCCAGAAAGCCGCCGACGACTTCTATGTGCTGGATGAATGCGAGCTGCGCGATACCCATGAAGACGGCGGCATCGTGCGCTGCAAGCGTCAGGACCTGACCAGCGAGGAAATCCAGCTGCACCTGAGCACTGGCAAGCAGGTCACCCAGCTGTCGCTGGCCTGGCAGGACAAGTTGTCGTTCGTGCTGGACGACAAGATGGTGGTCAAGCGTCTGAAGTTCGAGGAACTGCTGCAGGACCAGGCCGAAGAGGACGGTGGCGAGGAAGCGTTGGGGCAGTTGGACGCCAGCTTCACTCTGATGATGCTGACCTTTGGCGAATTCCTGCCGGCCTTGTTCGAGGCCTTGGGTGGCGAAGAGTTGCCGCAGGGGATTTGATCGGTTACGCCTGTTTTGCATGTCTTTCGTGGGAGTGGTGTTGGATCCCGAAACGGGGTTTGCGGTGTATCAGGTATACCGCGGTGCGGCTTTCGCGGGCAGAGCCCGCTCCCACAAGCGGGGCTGCATGCAACAGGGTTTTGGCACAGGGGTCTCCCACAGGGTTCGTTGGGATCCTGTGGATGTCGACATGATCAATCCATATAAGAAGGAACTACACCATGCGCGCCTTGGCCGCTTTGAGTCGCTTTGTCGGCAATACCTTTGCCTATTGGGTGTTGTTGTTCGCCGTCCTGGCGTTTCTGGTGCCTGAATGGTTCATCGGTCTCAAGCCGTTGATCGTGCCGCTGTTGGGCCTGGTCATGTTCGGCATGGGGCTGACCCTCAAGCTGGACGATTTTGCCGAGGTCGGTCGCCATCCATGGCGCGTGGCCCTGGGTGTGGTGGCGCATTTCGTGATCATGCCGGGCGTCGCCTGGCTGCTGTGTCAGGCGTTTCACCTGCCGCCGGAAATCGCCGTCGGGGTGATTCTGGTCGGGTGCTGCCCGAGCGGCACGTCGTCCAATGTGATGACCTGGCTGGCCAAGGGCGATCTGGCCCTGTCCGTGGCAATTGCAGCGGTGACCACCCTCCTCGCTCCGTTGCTCACCCCGGCGCTGATCTGGCTGCTGGCTTCGGCGTGGTTGCCGGTCTCGTTCATGGAGATGTTCTGGTCGATCCTGCAACTGGTGATGCTGCCGATCGTGCTCGGCGTGCTCGCGCAGAAACTGCTGGGCGCACGGGTGCAGGTGGCCGTCGATGTGCTGCCGCTGGTGTCGGTGGTCAGCATCGTGCTGATCGTCTGCGCGGTGGTCGCGGCCAGCCAGGCGCGCATCGCCGAGTCGGGATTGCTGATCATGGCGGTGGTGATTCTGCACAACAGCTTCGGCTTTGTGCTGGGTTACTTCACCGGCAAGGTGTTCAAGTTGCCACTGGCGCAGCGCAAGTCTCTGGCACTGGAAGTGGGCATGCAGAACTCCGGCCTGGGTGCGGCGCTGGCCAGCGCGCACTTCTCGCCGCTGGCAGCGGTGCCCAGCGCGTTGTTCAGTGTCTGGCACAACATTTCCGGGGCGCTGCTCTCGACTTATTTCCGCCGCATGGAAGGGACCGAGCCTGGTGGATTGAAGACCGACCCTTGATCCGCTGCACTTGATCCATCGCCCAAGGATGGGCAACATAGTGTTCGGCGCCGGGACGACCCGGCGCTCTCTTTCCTGCAAACGGGGACGACCCCATCTTCGATGAGGGTTTTTCCATGTCCTGGTTTCTGTTGTTTCTCGCCGGTCTTTTCGAGGTGTGCTGGGCCATTGGCCTGAAGTACACCGACGGCTTCACTCGTCCCCTTCCCACTGTGTTAACCGTGGCCGCCATGGCGGCAAGCCTGGGCCTGCTCGGTCTGGCCATGCGCGAGCTGCCGCTGGGTACGGCCTATGCCATTTGGACCGGTGTGGGTGCGGTGGGGACGGTGATCGCCGGAATCGTGCTGTTTGGCGAGTCGATGGCGTTGATGCGGATGATCAGTGTGGGTCTGATCATCCTGGGGCTGGTTGGTTTGAAGGTCAGCACCTGACCTTGTAGCCGCGGCGCGAGCCGCGTCGGAAGTCGCCGAGSCCTCTGCGCGGGCAGAGGGCTCGCCGCCCGCCCCGCTCCCACAGGATCTGCTTCCACAGGGCCTGCTATCACAAAGCCCCCACAAGGTCCTCCCCCACAATGAATGCATGTACACCGCTTCATTGTGGGAGCGGGGCGGGCGGCGAGCCCTCTGCCCGCGAAAAGGCCACACGGATCAACCCCTCAAGCCAGGCTTTTGCTGACCACTTCGTAGACGTCGCTGGACAGCGGGCCTGAGGCCAGGATTCGCTCCAGCTCGGCTTTCATCAAGGCCTGACGTTTGCTGTCGTACTTTCTCCAGCGGGTCAGCGGCGACAGCTGGCGCGAAGCGATCTGCGGGTTGAGGGCGTTGAGTTCGATCACCAGATCGGCGAGGAAACGGTAGCCCGAGCCATCGGCGGCATGGAAGTTGATCAGGTTCTGGCCAGCGAACGCGCCGATCAGCGCACGCACCTTGTTCGGGTTCTTCAGGGTGAACGCAGGGTGCTGCATCAGCGCCTTGACCCGCGCCAGCCCGCCCGGCAAACCACTGGCCGCCTGGACGCTGAACCACTGGTCCATGACCAGCGGGTTGTCCTTGAAGTGCTCGGCGAACGCTTGCAACGCGCGGGCCTTTTCCGCTTCGAACGGCGAGTTGACCAATACCGCCAGTGCCGTCAGGCGTTCGGTCATGTTGTCGCAGGCATCGTATTGTTCGAGGCTGGCGGCCAGTACTTCCGGGCGCTGACTGAGCATCAGGTACGACAGCGCGATGTTCTGCAGCGCACGGCGGGCGAAATGTTCCTTCTCGGCCACGTAGGCCGTGCTCCGGGACACGTCGCGGTTGGCCTGATAGCGCGCCCACAACCCATCGAACAGGCCATCGGCCAACTGCTTGCGGGCGAACTCGCGGGCGGCGTGGATCGCATCGACGTCGGCGACCTCGCTGATTTCGGCCAGGTATGCCTCGCTGGGCAGCGAGAGCATCTCGGCCACCATGGCCGGGTCCAGCTCGGTGTTGTCCAGCACGCTGGCCAAGGCCGTCAACAGACGCGAATCCATCACCAGCGACTCGCCGCGCTGGTACTGGCCGATCATTTCCTGCAGCACCTGCACAGACAGTTGCTGGCCCGCATCCCAACGGTTGAAGCCGTCAGTGTCGTGCTGCATGAGGAACATCAGCTGGTCACGGCTGTACGGGAAGCTCAGCTTGACCGGCGCGCTGAAGCCGCGCAGCAGCGACGGCAGCGGTTGCCCGGCGATGTCGACGAAGGTGAAGGTCTGCTCGGCTTCGGTCACCGCCAGTACCCGGTTGGTGCCGGCGGCCGTGGCTTCGTCGGCCAGACGCAGCGGCAGCTCCTGACCGCTGGCGTCGAGCAGGCCCAGCGCAACCGGGATCACGAACGGCAGCTTCTCGACCTTGTCCGGGGTCTCTGGGCAGCTCTGGCGCAGGGTCAGGCTGTAAGTGCGCGCCTGGGCATCGAAATGCTCGCTGACCTGCAGGCGTGGCGTGCCGGCCTGGCTGTACCAGCGTTTGAACTGGTTCAGCTCGACACCGTTGGCGTCTTCCATGGCGCGGATGAAATCATCGCAGGTCACGGCTTGGCCGTCGTGACGCTCGAAGTACAGGTCGCTGCCCTTGCGGAAGCCTTCGTCGCCCAGCAGGGTGTGCAGCATGCCGACCACTTCCGAGCCCTTTTCGTACACGGTCAGGGTGTAGAAGTTGGAGATTTCGATGAAGCTGTCCGGGCGCACGGCGTGGGCCATGGGGCCTGCATCTTCGGCGAACTGATGGGTGCGCAGGTAGGCGACGTCCTGGATGCGCTTGACGGTCGGCGAATGCATGTCGGCGCTGAAGCCTGCATCGCGGTAAACGGTGAAGCCTTCCTTGAGCGACAGCTGGAACCAGTCGCGGCAGGTCACGCGGTTGCCCGACCAGTTGTGGAAATACTCGTGGGCGACGATCGCCTCGACGCGCTGGTGGGCGGCATCGGTGGCGGTTTCGGCGCGAGCCAGCACGGCGCTGGAGTTGAAGATGTTCAGGCCCTTGTTTTCCATGGCGCCCATGTTGAAGTCGTTGACCGCGACGATCATGAAGATGTCCAGGTCGTACTCGCGGCCGTAGGCCTCTTCGTCCCAGCGCATGGATTTCTTCAGGCTGGTCATGGCGTGGGCGCACTTGTCGATGTTTTCCGGCTCGACATAGATGCGCAGCGCCACATCGCGACCGCTCTGGGTGGTGAAGCTGTCTTCGACGCACCACAGGTCGCCCGCCACCAGAGCGAACAGGTAGGCCGGTTTCTTGAACGGGTCCTCCCAGGTCGCCCAATGCCGTCCGTCTTCCTGGGGGCCGTTGCCGACCGGATTGCCGTTGGAGAGCAGGATCGGGTACTGCTGCTGGTCGGCGATCAACGTGGTGGTGAAGCGGCTCATCACGTCGGGGCGGTCGAGGTAATAGGTGATCTTGCGAAAGCCTTCGGCTTCGCACTGGGTGCAGAACATGCCGGTGGACTTGTACAGGCCCTCCAGCGCGGTGTTGGTTTCGGGGTGGATGCGCACGCTGGTGTCGACGGTGAAGACATCGCTGCGCGGTTGCAGGGTCAGACTGTCCGCAGCCAGCTGGTACTGATCGGCCGTCAGGTCAGTGTCGTCGAGCTTGACGCCGAGCAGCTCCATCAACTCGCCGTCGAGCACCAGCGGCGGCAGACCGGCCCCGCGTTCCGGGTTGCGGCGCATGACCAGTTGCGCATGGACCAGGCTGTGATCGTCGAACAACTCGAAGGTCAGGTGGGTCTCGTCGATCAGATAATCGGGCGCCTGATAGTCTTTCAGGTAGATCATTTTCGGTTGTTCGGTACGCATGCCAAAACCCTTCTACTGATGCACGGCCAGTTGGTAAGCCGTGTATTTGCGAATATTGATGACGCCGGAATCGAATATCAGGTATTGACCCTTGATGCCCAGCAACGTGCCTTCGGCGACGGGGTTCTTGTCCAGGTTGAAGCTGGCGATCTTGCTTGGGTAAGTGTGCACCGGATAGCGGATCTCGATCGGCTCGACATCGTTCAGTGCCTGGATCGCCTGCAGACCGAAGCGGTCCTGGAGCATATGAATACCAGCCGCGCAGCTCTCGAACAATTGTTCGCGGATCGCCACCAGATCCACCGCCGGGGCGTCACCCTTGAGCAGCGCGCGCCAGTTGGTGCGGTCCGCCACCTGGGAGCGGAACAGGTCTTCGACCAGGCCCGATTGCTGTCGGGTCGCCACGCGCATGATCGGCAGCGCCTGGCTGGCGCCCTGGTCGAGCCAGCGGGTGGGCACCTGGCTGGCCCGAGTGATACCGACCTTGACCCCCGAAGAGTTGGCCAGGTAGACCACATGATCGGTCATGCAGAACTGCTCGCCCCAGGACGGATCGCGGCAGGTGCCGGCGTCGTAGTGGCATTTTTCCGGAGCCATGATGCACACGTCGCACTGCGCCAGCTTGGTCATGCATGGGTAGCAGTAACCCTGGCTGAAACTGGTCTTGGTCTTGCGACCGCAATTGACGCAGTGAATGGCGCCGAGAAATTCCAGGCGTATCCGCGTGCCGATCAGGGGGTTGGCGGCTATCTGGGTTTCGCCCAGACGCAGCTGGTATTGCACCACCGGCGCTTCGAGGCGCGCGGACATCTTGCTGGCCGAACCGCGGCCAAGCTCTTGCAGGGTGTCTTGCGTGAAGAGATCGCTGGTCAATGGATCGAGTCCGACTTGAACAGGATGTTCTCGATCGGCGCGGATTTCGAGGCGCATTCCTGCGGGCCCATGTAACCGGTGCGCTGGTCTTCGGGCAGGTTCTTGGCTTCCCAGGCGATGATCGCCTGCAGGGCCAGTTCCTTTTGCTCGGCGGTCAGCTTGCGGCCGTCGGACCATTTGCCGATCTCGACCGCCAGCTTCAGGCTTTCGTAGATATCAGGGGTGATGTTTTCGATCATGTGGGCGAATGACGACATGCGGAAGCCTCCAATGGATGCTGGCATTTTAAACGCTGTGCCGGGTGCGTAAAGGGAAATCCCGGCGGCCCTTCACCCAACCGTGCCTGCCGGGGTCAGCCGGGCGGTGAGGAACTCCAGCAGGGCATGCACCTTGGGCAGGCCTTCGCGGCTTTTCAGCCACACCAGGTTCATCGCCAGGCCATCGGTGGCCAGTGGCGCCAAGACCTCGACCAGGGCGCCGCTGTCCAGATGGCGCTGTACCAGCCAGGTCGGCAGTTGGGCGATACCCTGCCCGGCCAGCACCGCCATGACCTGCCCTTCGCCATCGCCGACCGCCATGTGGGGATGGATGATCCGCCGCTCCATGTCGCCGGCCTGGCGACCCTTGAAGTACCAGGGATAGACCGAGCCATCGGTTTGCCCATAGCCGACGCAGCGGTGCTGTTCCAATTCTCGCTCGCCCTGGGGCGTGCCGTGTTCGCGCAGGTAGGCGGGCGCGGCGCAGAACACCAGGCGCTGGCGACCGAAGAAGCGCCGCCCGACGTTGCTCGGCCAGGCATCCGAGCCGCCGATGCGCACGACGATGTCGATGCCTTCCTGGGCGGGGTCGACGAAACGGTCCGAGAAGGATATGTGCGGCTGCAGCCGGGGGTGCTGGGCGGCGAACTCGAGGATCAGCGGCAGCACGTGCAGCCGACCGTAGGACGCCGGCAGGTCGATGCGTAGCCGACCATGGGGCTCATGCTGCTCGGCGCTCATCGCCAGCTCGACTTCTTCCAGGTCGGCGAGCACGCCGGTGCAGGTGCGGTAGAAGGTCTGCCCCGCTTCGGTCAACGCCAGCCGTCGCGTGGTGCGCTGGAACAGCCGCACGCCGAGCCGGGCTTCCAGGCGCGCCACGCCTTTGCTGACCGCCGAGTTGCTGAGGTTCAGGCGTTCGGCGGCGGCGGTGAAACTGCCCAGGTCCGCGACGCTGACGAAGACATCGATGCCCTTGAGGCGCTCCGAAGAGAACATAGCCGCTCCGATTGGTGAATTCAGTTCAATTCACAAGGTACCAGATGACCGCAATATGCCGGAGATTCTTCAATAGACTATTGCAAAATTCTTCCGGAGTTAAGTTCGATGCCTTCTTCCCCTATCGCCGGAGCCGTGCCCTCGGCTTCGGTCAACACCGCCTCGGGCATACAGATCCTGATCATGGCCGTGGCGGCGTTCATTATCGTGACCACGGAGTTTCTCATCGTTGGTCTGCTACCCAGCCTGGCGCGCGACCTGGACATTTCCATTGCGCTGGCAGGCCAGGTGGTGACCCTGTTCGCTTTTACCGTGATGCTGTTCGGACCCTACCTGACGGCGCGTCTGGCGCACGTCGAGCGCAAGAAGCTGTTCACCCTGATTTTGCTGGTGTTCGCTGCGTCCAACGTATTGGCGGCAGTGTCCACCAATATCTGGGTGCTGGCCATCGCGCGCTTCATCCCGGCCCTGGCGCTGCCAGTGTTCTGGGGCACCGCCAGTGAAACCGCAGGGCAACTGGCTGCGCCGGGGCAATCGGGCAAGGCGGTGGCCAAGGTCTATCTGGGCATTTCCGCAGCCCTGGTGTTCGGCGTTCCGCTGGGCACCGTGGCCGCCGACCTGATCGGCTGGCGCGGCAGCTTCTGGGTGCTGGCCGGGGTATCGTTGCTGATCGGCGTGCTGATGCACCTGGTGATGCCGAAGTTGCCAGGCTCGCCGGTCGCTGCGGCCGGCGAGAAGCAGACGGCGATCTTGCGTCAGCCGCGCTTTCTGGCCCATGTGCTGCTGTCGGTGCTGACCTTTACCGCCATGTTTACGGCTTACACCTATCTGGCGGATATCCTGGAACGTCTTGGCGGTGTGCCAGCGGGTCAGGTGGGCTGGTGGCTGATGGGCTTCGGTGCGGTGGGCATGCTGGGTAATCACCTGGGCGGCAGCATGGTGGACAAGCGTCCGCTGGGCGCCATGGTGGTGTTCCTGGTGGTACTGGGTGCGGGCATGACGGCGGCCGTAGCGTTCGCCGAGCAGCGTGCCTGGTTGATCGCTGCGCTGATCGCTTGGGGCATCGCGTACACCGCGCTGTTCCCGATCTGCCAGGTGCGGGTCATGCAGGCCGGTGCCAAGGCTCAGGCCCTGGCGGCTTCGCTGAACATCTCGGCGGCCAATGCGGGTATCGGTCTGGGCGCCATTCTGGGTGGCCTGGGCATCCGCCAGTTCGGCCTGGACTCCCTGGGTTTGCTGGCCACCGGCATGGCAGTCCTGGCGTTGATCGTGGCATTGCTGATGATCAAGCGCCCTGCCACCGCGAAGTAATTGCATCAGTGTAGCAGCGGCGCGAGCCGCGTCGGCGGGCAACACAGGGTGTCTGGATGAACGCGGTGAGGCCGGACGCGGCTTGCGCCGCTGCTACAGGGATCGCGGTGTCGGTGGGTACGGCGGTGTGTCTGTAGCAGCGGCGCGAGCCGCGTCGGCGGTGGATGCAGCAAAGTGAGGGGATGCATGGTCTGAACCCGCAAGGAGTTTTTCGCCATGCCCTCACGCCATACCGACATCGAATTGTTCTATAAGCCGCCCTTCGACTGGCAGCGTTTGCTCAGGTTTTACGGCGGTCGCTCCAGTGCGTTGGTCGAGACGGTCATCGACGGCGTGTATCTACGCACCGTCGAATGGCAGGGCGACGAAGGCTTGCTCAGTGTCCGGCAGGACGCGAGCCGTGACTGCCTGATCGCGCGAGTCGATGGGCCGGCCAGCGTTCACCTGCCTGCCCTGGTGCCGCGTCTGCGGAGAATGTTCGATCTGGATCTGGACCCGCAGCAGCTGCATGCCGCACTCGACGGCGATCCCTGGCTGGGCCGCCTGCTGCTGCAGACGCCGGGATTGCGCGTGCCAGGCACCTGGTCGACCTTCGAACTCATCGTGCGCACCATCGTCGGCCAGCAGGTCAGCGTCAAAGCGGCGACGACCATTGCCGGTCGCCTGGCCGAGCGCGCCGGGCGGGCCGTGGCGCATCCCCAGCACGCACAGGTGGCGTGGCATTTTCCGACCCCGGCCGCCCTGGCCGACGTCAATCTCGAGCGGATCGGCATGCCCAGCAAGCGGGTGGCGGCGTTGCAGAACTTTGCGGCGGCGGTGGCCAACGATCAGCTGCAGATCGAAGCCTTCGTCGATGAACACACCCATGCCGACCTTACACCCCTGCGCAAGGGCCTGCTGGCGCTGCCGGGGATCGGCCCCTGGACAGTCGAATACGTGGCCATGCGGGCCTGGCGCGACCGCGACGCCTGGCCAGGCAGCGACCTGGTGATCATGCAGGAGATCACCCGCGAGCATCCGGAGCTGCTGAAACTGGGGCACCAACGGCTGCGCAGCGAAGACTGGCGGCCGTGGCGCGCCTACGCCGTCATGTACATCTGGAACGAGCTCATGGACCGCACCGACGGCCAGCGCGGTGGCTGAAAACGGGGCGCCACAGACGCCACGTTTTCAGCCAGACGCTCAGCCCTGCAGCGGTGGCGTGCGCGGCGGGATCACCCGGCGCTGACCGGTGGCCTCGAAGGCTGCGGCCAGGCGCAACAGCTGCGTGTCGTCATAGGCGCAACCGGCAAAGGTCAGCCCCACCGGCATGCCGATGTCGGCCATCAGGCCCATGGGCACGGTGACGGTCGGCACGCCCAGATGGCGAATCGCCAGATTGCCGTTGGCCACCCACACCCCGTTGCTCCAGGCGATGTCCGCTGCCGCCGGATCGACATCAGCCTTGGCTGGAGCCACGTCGGCGACGGTGGGAAACACCACCGCATCCAGCTTCAGGGCCTGCATCCAGTCTTCCAGGTCGATCTTGCGGGTATGCTCCAACGCGCGCAGGCCGTCGGCCAGGGTGTCGATCTGGTCCCAGGGCGTAATGCCACGCTGCGCCATCTTCACGTATTCGTCCATGCCGGCGGCCAGGTCGCCCTCGCGATTGGGCAGCGTGCCGGGGTCATGGGGGAAGATCAGCGGGCCGTCGACATCCACCAGCCGATTCAGGGCTGGATCGCCGTTGGCGCGCAGAAAGTCGTCGAAGGCCCAGGCGGTCAGGTCCCACAATTCATGATGCAGGAACGCCGGGTCGACGATGCCGCGGTTGAACACGGTCGGCGCACCCGGTCGATCGCCTTCGCAGTTGGAGACCAGCGGGAAGTCCACTTCGACCACCTCGGCACCTGCCGCTTCAAGGGCATGGCGGGCCTGCTGCCAGAGGTCGATCACCGAAGCACGGGTGTGAATGCGCTGCCCGGTCGGGCCGCCAATGCCCGGCTGCTCGGCCGTGCCGGCCAGCGGGTCGGCATTGATGTACATGCGCGGCACACCGAAACGCTTGCCCGCCAGCGCCGCAGGCGACCCGGCCAGTTGCACATAGGACGCCGGGCGCACACTGGCCACCTTGGGTATCGGCACCCAGGGTTGCAGGCGCCACAGGTCGCCACGGGTGTCGGGGTCGTCGGCGACCACCACATCGAGGATTTCCAGCAGATCGGCCATGGTCCGCGCAAAGGGCACGACCACATCCATGGTCGGTGTCAGCGGCCAGTTGCCGCGTACCGAGATGATCCCGCGCGACGGCGTGTAGGCGCACAGGCCGTTATTGGACGCCGGGCCGCGTCCGCTCGACCAGGTTTCTTCGGCCAGCCCGAACGCGGCGAAGCTGGCTGCGGTCGCCGTGCCAGCACCATTGGAGGATCCGGAAGCAAACGGCGCGGTGAGGAACTCGGCGTTGTACGGACTTTCCGCACGGCCGTAGACGCCGCGCTGCATGCCGCCGTTGGCCATGGGCGGCATGTTGGTCTTGCCCAGGCAGATCGCGCCGGCAGCGCGCAGGCGCTCGACGGTGAACGCGTCGCGCTGGGCGACCAGCCCGGCAAAGGCCGGACTGCCGGAAGCCGCGGTCAGGCCCTTGACCAGGTAGCTGTCCTTGGCCGTGTAGGGAATGCCATCGAGCGGCCCCAGGGTCTGGCCGCTCGCGCGCCGTGCGTCGGCCGCCTCGGCTTCGGCCAGGGCCGAGGGATTGGGCACCACCACGGCGTTCAGCGCGGTGGCCGTGTCGGCGCCGTCATAGGCCGCGACGCGCTCCAGGTAAGCCTGGACCAGTTCGACCGCCGTGGTCTGCCCGCTCTCCAGAGCCGCGCGCAGTTGGGCGATGGAAACCTCGGTGACTTCGATCATGCTGCTCTCCTGCACGATCAGCCCTTGGCGGCCATGGCGGTGACTTCGACACGCATGCCGGGGGCGGCCAGCGCAGTGATACCCACGGCGGCACGCACCGGCCAGGGCTTGGCGAAGAAGCGCTGGTAGACCTCGTTGAAGGCCGGGCGGTCAGCCATGTCGGTCAGGTAGATGGTCAGGTGCAGGACGCGATCCAGCGAGCTGCCGGCCGCTTCCAGCGCCACTTTCAGCGCCTGCAGCGTGCATTCGCTCTGCTCGGTGATGCTGCCCAGTTCCAGGCTGCCGTCGGCGCGGGTCGGAATCTGAGTGGTCACCAGCAGGCCGCCGAAGCCTGCGACGTCCGAGGAAATCGACTCCGGGTCAGGGTCCGGCACAAAGGTGATGTCTGAATGGGCCATGGGAAGCTCCTGAGGTCAATGATGGGCAATGGCGGGCATGTTACAGCCCAGCCATTGCAAATTGAAACGGCGAGCCCGTCAGCCCACCAGGTGCAGGAAGTGCATGTGCCGCTCGTAGTGATCGAGGATGTCGCCGATCACCTCGTCGCGCGACCAGCCCATGACGTCGTGGTCCTGGCCCCCTTCGCGCAGGTGCACTTCGGCGCGGAAATACTTGCGCTCCTCGCCGGTGGGTCCGCTCATGACGAAGCTTGGGGTGGCGTAGGCATGGGGCCGGATTTCATAGATGAAGGCATCGTCGGTCGGGCCGACACTCAGGCGCACACCGCCCTCCTCGCCGTCTTCCACGGTGCAATCGTAACCCTGCAGGCGCCATTCCTCGGCGACGCTGAGGCAGGCCGGGCGGGCCACTTCCTCGATGAAGCGCACCACGTGGGCACGTCGCGGGAACATGGCCAGAGTACGCAGACGACGCTGCCAGTTGCCGCCGGCCCGTGGCGTGCTCGGGGAAATCGCCAGGGCCTGATGGCGCAGGCCGCGCTTGGTGGCGTCCAGCTTGAGCGCCTTGAGCAGGCCGCGCATGCTCAGCAACAGCGCCAGGGTGAACGGCAGCGCACTGGCGATGGTCGCCGTTTGCAACGCCTTGAGGCCGTCGGCCAGCAATAGCGCGATGGCCACCAGGCCCATGCTCGAGGCCCAGAAGATGCGCTGGCGCACCGGGGTGTTTTCCGACCCACCGGAGGCGAGCATGTCCACCACCATCGCGCCGGAGTCGGCCGAGGTGACGAAGAACACCACCACCATGATGATCGCCAGGGCGCTGATCACGCCGGAGAACGGAAAGTGCTGGAGAAACGCGAACAGCGCCAGCGACGTATCCTTGTCCACAGCCATGCCCAGGTCGGTCATGCCCTGCTCGAGAATCATGTGGATCGCGGTGTTACCGAACACGGTCATCCACAGCAGGGTGAACGCGGTGGGCACCAGCAGCACCCCGGTGACGAATTCACGGATGGTACGACCGCGCGAGATGCGCGCGATGAACAGCCCCACGAACGGTGACCAGGCCAGCCACCAGCCCCAGTAGAACAGGGTCCAGCCGCCGATCCAGTCGGTGGGCTGGTAGGCGTTGAGGTTGAGGGTGCGGCTGACGATCTCGCTGAGGTAGCCACCGGTGTTCTGCACGAACGTCTGCAGGATCAACACGGTGGGGCCGAGGATCATGACCATCGCCATGAGCAGGACCGCCAGGCCCAGGTTGAGCTCGGACAGCCGACGGATGCCCTTGTCCAGCCCGGACACCACCGACAGCGTGGCCAACGCGGTGGTGCCGATGATCAGGGCGATCTGGATCGGGATCGATACCGGAATGCCGAACAGCGCGTTGAGACCGGTGTTGATCTGCGCCACACCGAAGCCAAGCGAAGTGGCCACCCCGAGTACCGTACCGATGATGGCGAAAATGTCCACGGCATGCCCGATGGGGCCATAGATGCGCTCGCCGATCAGCGGATAGAGGGCCGAACGCAGGGTCAGCGGCAGGCCGTGGCGGAAGCTGAAATAGGCCAGGATCAAGGCGACGATGGCGTAGATGGCCCAGGCGTGCAGGCCCCAGTGGAAGAAGGTGATGCGCATCGCCTCACCCGCGGCGGCAACGGTGTCGCCCTCGCCGTAGGGCGGATTGAGGAAGTGCATGACGGGCTCGGCGACGCCGAAGAACATCAGACCGATGCCCATGCCTGCCGAGAACAGCATGGCGAACCAGGTCATGCTGCTGTAGTCCGGCGTGCTGTGGTCCGGGCCCAGCTTGATGTCACCGTAGCGGCTGACGCCCAGGAACACCACGGTGCCCAGGATCACCGCCACGGCGAGAATGTAGAACCAGCTGACGTTGGTGAAGATCCAATCCTGCACATGGGCGAACAGGGTTTGCGCCTGTTGGGGCATCAGGCTGGCGAACAGCACCAGCAAGAGCAGCAGGATGGCCGATATCCAGAAGACCGGCGGATTGAGTGTCGAGGCCTCGACGGGGTCTGACTTCACAGTCATTGAAAAGCTCCTGATGGGACGGTGCAGCAGTGGGTGTGTGGCTAGCTGTGACCGCACTGCGCGGCTGGGGTTTACCAACACGCTTCGTCCAGTTCGCCTTTGATGAACCGATTATGTGTCTGGATGTATTTGCACACATATTCGCGCGGCGGGGCCGGCACGATTACCGGTGGTGCTCTGTCAATCAATGACGCTGCAACCTGTTCTTCGATCATCAACCGCTCGACCATCAACCGGAGGATCCATGGCATTCGTCGACACTTATGTGAAAGAGATCATCGCGCTGGAGGTGGCCCTCTTTCATGCGCGGGCTCGTCTGGAAAGCGCGGCGGATGCCGAAGCACTGCACGACCTGCGTATTGCCGTGCGGCGCATCCGCAGCCTGCTGATCCCGGTGCGGGCAGAACCGGCCATGGGCCCGCTGCTGGCGGCGGCCAAGGCCGTGGGGCAGCTCACGACCCCTACCCGCGACCTGGAGGTGATGGCCCAGGAACTGGAAAAGCGTGGCATGGACGGTGCTGCCGCCAGCCGCCGGGCGCGCCTGGAACTGGAGCACCAGCTGATCGCCGAGCATGCCACTTTGCAGGCCTTGTTCACGGCGCTGGACGGATGGCCCGCCGCATTCCGCGCCAGTGAGCCGGGTCTGGATTCCAGACACTTCGAAAAGGGGGTGGTGAAGACCCTGAACAAGCACGTCGACAAACTGCGCCGCGCGCTCAAGGATGCCAAGTTCGATCGGCACGAGCTGCGCATCCTGGTCAAACGCACGCGCTACCTGACTCAGGCCTTCGCCGACCTTTCTCCGCTGTCGTCCAAGGCGGAAAAATCGCTCAAGTCGGTGCAGTCGGCGCTGGGCTCATGGCATGACCACCATCAGTGGTGCCTCAAGGCCAAGGTCGAAGCCGATCTGCAACCGCTGGCGCAGGTCTGGGCCGAAGACTCGGCCGCCGAACTCGAGCGAGCCGAGGCCGAGCTCGACACCCTGGCGCGTCTGCTGCCCAAGCGCAGCAAGCGCTGAGGGCAGCCACGCGGTGGCCGGGCGGCGCGCGGGTCACGCCGCCTTGATGCGCGCCGTGACATGCCCCAGTTCCGTCGACAGTTGATGCAGGTGGCCGCTGGCGCTCTGGGTGCGGTCGACGTTGGCCTGGTTGGTGGTGGCGATGGCGGTGATTTCGACCAGGTTCTGGGCGATGTCGTCGACCACCGCGTTCTGCTCTTCGGCGGCCGTTGCGATTTGCCGGTTCATGTCCCTGATCGCCTCGATCGACTGGGTGATGCGGGTCAGTGTCTGCCCCGCTTCGACCACTTGTTCGACGCCCTGATCACTGCGTTGCTGGCCATTTTCGATGGCTTGCACCGCGTTCACCGCGCCGGTCTGCACGGTGTCGATGATCTGATGGATTTCCAGGGTCGAGGCCGCAGTACGCTGCGCCAAAGTGCGCACCTCGTCGGCGACCACGGCGAAACCGCGACCGGCATCCCCGGCCCGCGCCGCCTCAATGGCGGCATTGAGCGCCAGCAGGTTGGTCTGGTCGGCGATGCCACGGATCACCTCCAGTACCTTGCCGATCCGTCCGCTGTCGTCGCGCAACTGACGAATCACGTCGCCGGTCAGGGCGATCTCGCCGCGCATGCGGGTGATGGTATGGATGGTGGCCTGCATGGACTGCTCCCCGCTTTGCGCCTCGCGGTCGGCATCGGCAGCGGCGGTGGCCGCGCCGGCAGCATGACGGGCGACTTCCTGCGCGGTGGCGGACATTTCCTGCATCGCCGTGGCCACTTGGTCGGTGCGCTCGAACTGCTCGTTGGTGCCTTGCAGCATCACCGCAGCGATGGTGTTCAATTCGCCACTGGCCTGGTCCAGATCAGCCGTGCTGCGTTGCAGGCGGGTGAAGGTATCGGCGAGAAAGTCGCGCAGGGTGTTCGCCGCCAAGGCGAGATTGCCCAACTCGTCACGCCGCTGGCTGACCACGCGCTCGGCCAGATGGCCCTGGCTCAGGCGCGCCACGTAGTCGATCAGCTCGCGCACCGGCGTGACCAGGTTGCGGTTGACCAGCCACAGGCTCAGGGCGGTGATCAGCAGACCGGACAACAGCATGATGCCGATGCCCCAGACGATCGCCTGGTGGCCCTGCTCGTTGATCAACCGCGACTGCTCATCGGCCAGGCCGCGCAGCTCGGTCACCAGGGCGTTCATCTGCTCACTGGTGGCACGGTCGACGCCGGCCACGGCGCGGTCGCCGCTGGCGGCTTCGGCCCCGCTGGCCAGGAAGGCTTCGCGACCCTGACGATAGGCCTTGCCCAACGTAGCGTGTTCATCACGCAGGCGCTGGGCGTTCTGGCTGACGCTGGCGGGTACGCCGGGCAATTCGCTCAGGGCCTGCAAGGTGGCCGCGACCGCCCGCTCCTGCTCCTCGAACTGGGCCCAGTACTTGTCCGCGGCCTTGGGGTCCTTGCCACGCAGCAGCACATTCTTCCATTCCTGCACCTGGGTCTTGAACTGAACGTTGGCACGATCGACCAGTTCAGTGGCCCGCAGCGGTCCGGCCACCAGGTGTGTGTAGTCATCCAGGCTTCCTGCGAGGAATTTGAAGCTGCCCAGGGCAATCAGCAGCAGGATGAGCAACCCACCGGCCAGCAAGGCCAGCACCTGGGCGCGCAGAGACGTTTTGAACATGACGAACCTCATGATTGGAAGCCCTTGCGACCGCGTGGGCAACCGTTATATCGGCAGGGCTCGGGCGTTGCTTGAGCGCGCCGGCGACGGGGCGACGTCCAGTCGCGAGTCTCGGGGCGCCCGATAATATTTCGACACGAACGCTTGTGAACTAACGGTTGGCGGCGGCGATCCTCTCTATGCGCAACAAGCGCGTCTGACCCGCCGGTGCATCCGTGCCGATGTTGTCCTTTGATGAGGGATTGTCGTGACCACTACTACCCAACTTGCCTATCGACACAGGCCAGGTCCGCTGCATGCGATCTTCCTGGCCGGTACCGTTCCGCTCTTTCTGGGCGGGCTGCTGAGCGATATCGCCTATTACCAGAGCTACCAGATCCAGTGGAGCAACTTCGCCGCCTGGCTGATCGCCGGTGCCCTGGTGTTCTGTGGCCTGGCGCTGCTGTGCGCCCTCATCAACCTGGTCCGCGCGGAACACAAGGGCGGTCGTCCAGTCGTGTACTTCCTGCTGTTGCTGGTGACGTGGGTACTGGGGCTGGTCAACGCTTTCGAACATGCCAAGGACGCGTGGGCAGTCATGCCTTCGGGGCTGATCCTGTCGGTGATCGTGACGGCACTGGCGCTGATCGCGGCCTGGGTCGGTTTGACCAATCTGCGTTCCGGAGGTGTTCGATGAACTATTCAGGCGCCTTGACGGCCATCAGCGTGGCCTTGCTGCTCGCCGGTTGCGGCAGCGAAGCCGACAGCACCCAGGCCCGCGGGCCCGATCCCAAACTGCCGGAGGCGCAGCGCGGCCTGCTGCCGAGCATGAAGATCGCCGAGCCGGTGGCCTGGGGCGACAGCAAACCGACCGTGCCACAGGGCTATACCATCAGCGCGATTGCCACCGACCTGGCGATTCCGCGCCAGACCCTGGTCCTGCCCAACGGTGACATCCTGGTGGCCGAAGGTCGCGGCGGCAGCGCTGCCAAGCTCAAGCCCAAGGACGTGATCGCCAGCTACATCAAGGCCAAGGGCAATACCCAGGTCAAGGGCGGCAACCGCCTGACCCTGCTGCGCGACGCCGACGGCGATGGCACCTACGAGCTGAAGACCGTGTTCGCGGAGAACCTCAACGCGCCTTACGGCCTGGCCTATGCCGACGGCAAGTTGTACGTCGCCAACCAGGATGCCCTGGTGCGCTTCGACTACACCGACGGCCAGACCAAGGCCAGCGCAGCACCGACCAAGCTGGCCGACCTGCCCTCGGCGATCAACCACCACTGGACCAAGTCGCTGGCCATCAGTGACGACGGTCGCTACCTGTACGTGGGCATCGGTTCCAACAGCAACGTGACCGAACGCGGGATGGAAGTCGAGATCGACCGCGCCATGGTCTGGCAGATCGATGCACAGACCGGCGCGCACAAGCCCTATGCAACGGGTATCCGCAACCCGACGGCGCTGACCATCCAGCCGGGCACCGGCCAGCTGTGGGCCGTGGTCAATGAACGTGACGAGCTGGGTCCGGACCTGGTGCCGGACTACTTGAGTTCGGTCCGTGAAGGGCAGTTCTATGGCTGGCCGTACAGCTACTGGGGCCAGAACGTCGATCCTCGCGCCCAGCCACAGAATCCGGAAAAAGTCGCGGCGGCGGTCAAGCCCGATTACAGCCTTGGCTCGCACGTGGCCGCCCTGGGTGTGGATTTCTCGATTCCAGCCATGGGCGAGAAGTTCGCCCAGGGCGCCTTCGTTGGCGAACACGGTAGCTGGAACCGCGACAACCCCGTGGGCTACAAGGTGATCTTCGTGCCGTTCGCCGGCAACAAACCCGCCGGCGAGCCGATCGATTTCGCTACGGGTTTCCGTGGTGACGATGGCAAGACCCGTGGTCGCCCGGTCGGTGTAACGGTCGATCCGCGCGGCGCGCTGATCATCGCCGATGACCTGGCCAACACCATCTGGCGCGTCACGCCCAGCCGTTGAGGCTGACTTCGGGGCGCCCTGCCCCGAAGTGTTGTCCACCGGCGCGCGTTCAGCGCGCCGGTTGTTTGTTGCCCCCCTGCTTCCCGATCAGCGACTCATCACCGTCAAGGCATCGACCAGGGCGTGCATGTCGGCGGGCGTCGTGTTGATCCCCGGTGTCACCCGAATGCAGGGCCCGCAGGCGGAGCCGTCACGGGCGACGGTGAAGATATCGAACTGGGCGAGGAGCTGGTCGATCTTGCTCTGCTGGTCCTGCACGTCGCGGAAACGGAACGAGGCGATGCAGCAGGACAGGCGCGGGTCTTCGGGCGTGAGCACTTCGATGCCCGGCAGCCTTCGCGCAGGTGTCAGCCACAGGTCACGCAGGTAACGCAGGCGCGCACCTTTCACTGGCCAGCCGCCCAGGGCCTGGTGTTCGGCAAACACCGTAGGCAGGCTCATCAACGCGGGTACGTTGGGGGTGCCGTAGGGGCTCAGGCAGCGGATATCGTCGGCTGGATAGCTGGGGTTGCCCATGTCCGGCGAGAAGTCGGCGAGGCGTTCGCGGCGAACGTGGATGACCCCCAGGCTGAGCGGCGCGCCGATCCACTTCTGCAGGTTGAAACCGGCCAGCTCGATGCCCAGGTCGTGCAGATCGACCTCCATCTGACCAAGCGAATGGGCGCCGTCCAGAATCACGTCGATGCCGTGGGCACGGGCCTCGGCGGCAATGGCCTTGATCGGCATGACCAGCCCGGTACGGTGCGTGACGTGAGTCAAGGCCATGAGCTTGAGCCGCGGATGGGTGGCGAAGGCCTGGCGGTAGGTCTGCAGCAAACCCTCGTAGCTGGCAGGGTGCTCGTGGACCAGGCGTACCAGCTCGACACCGCGGGCCTGCTGCAGCCAGTCGAAGGCACCCTGCACCGAGCCGTAGTCCAGGTCGCTGATCAACACCTGATCGCCCGGCTGCAGACGCGTGTAGTTGCGGATCAGCGAATACAGGGCTTCGGATGCGCTGCGGGCGAAGGTCAGTTCGCCTGCGGGCACGCCCATCAGCTCGGCAAGCTGCTGGCGGATGGCGTCGGCCTCATGCTTGTCGAAGTGCTGGCGCACGTGCACCGAGTTGCTGCGGTTGACATGACGGATCGCGTCTTCATAGGCGCTCACCACGCCTTCGCTCATGCGACCGAAATAACCGCCGTCGAGGTTGATCGGCCCGTCGTCGCGTGGGTAGCGTGCAGCAACGTCCGTCCAGAAGGTTTCATCCATGGCCAATTCGGCAGGGCTTTGCGTTACGCAGGGCATGACAGCACGCTCTTGAGGGGAAGACACCGAGCATCGCTTTGCCGGACGTGGGATGCAAGGGGCAACGCCGGTCGTCGCTGACATGAACAGAGCGCCCTTGGTTATTTGACCATTCGTTCAACAATCCCTAGGGTAGCCAGCTTCATTTTTGTCCGAGACGCTCATGACCACCCGTTCCAAGCTTCCGCCGACCGTCTACCTGCTGGGGTTGACGATTTTCTCGCTGGTGACCGCCGAGTTCATGGTGGCCGGGATGATGCCCGCGCTGGCCGCCGCGTTCTCCGTGAGCCTGGCCCAGGTCGGCAACCTGATTGCCCTCTATGCGCTGGGCATGGCCCTGGGCGGGCCACCGGTCACGGTGCTGCTGCTGTCGCGCGGGATCAGCAATCAGCGCGCGCTGGTCGGGCTGCTGGGGGTGTACGTGCTGGCCGGGGCGCTGGCCGCCGCCGCGCCCACCTACACGGTGCTGGCCTTGGCACGCATCGTCATGGGCGTGTCCAGCGCCGCCTGCATCGGCCTGTGCATGACCCTGTGCGCCGGGCTGGTCAGCCTGCAGGACCGCGGCCGGGCCATTTCGGTGGTGCTGGCCGGGCTGATGCTGTCGCCGGTGGCCGGCGTGCCGGCGACCGCCTGGGTCGAACATCACTATGGCTGGCGGGCCAGTGCCTGGCTGGTGGTGGCCTTGGCCTCGCTGTGCACGGCGCTGGTCACCACGCGCCTGCCGCGCGCCGAGGCCGGCGACGAGCCGTCGCTGGGCAGACAGTGGATCAGCCTGAAGAACCGCAGCCTGTGGGGTGCCTACATCACCAGCGGCCTGATCATCGGCGCGACCTTCGCTGCGTTCAGTTATTGCACGCCGATCCTGATCGAGGAAGTCGGCGTGGCTCCCGCCCAGGTGGCGCCGTTGCTGGCGTTGTACGGCGTGGCCAACGTGCTGGGCAACATGGTGGTGGGCCGGATCGCCGATCGGCATACCTTCGCCGCCCTGGGTTGGGGCTTGGCCCTGCTGGTGCTGGCGCTGGGCGGATTCGCCCTCGCCGGTCAGCTGTTCTGGCTGAACCTGGCCTGCTTCCTCACCGTTGGCCTGACCGGGGTCGCGCTGAACCCGGCCATGGTCGCGCGGGTGATGAAGGCCGCCGAGCCCGGCGCACTTGTCAACACCCTGCACACCTCGGTGATCACCGCCGGGCTGGCCCTGGGCAGTTGGGCCGGTGGTGCGGTGATCGATGCCGGTCTGGGGCTGCGCGCCCCGTTGTGGCTGGGCGCCGGCATGGCGCTGCTGGGCCTGCTCAGTCTGCTGCGGCCCTGGTACAACGCCACCGCGCCCGCCGCCGCAGCCCGCTGAGACCAACTCAGCCTACAGCGGTTTGGCCAATACGCCGGAGGGGGCATGGTCAGCCGCCGACGCTGGGTCGGTCTGATCCAGCTCTCGTGACACCGAAAGCCGCTCCTCGGCGATGCGCTGGACCAGATTCAGCGCACGCTCGGCACTGCCCAGCAACGCCAGGATGGCGCCGCGTTCGTCCCAGCCCAGTTTCTGCTCCGGCTGCAGGCAGCGTTCGCGCAGGGCCAGCAGGTCCCTGGCGTGGGCGTTCGGCAGGTAGGTGCCCTGTGGCCCCTTGCGCACGGCCGGCTCGACGATATCGAGAATGGCGTCGACGATTTTCCGCGCATTGGCGCAGAACACCTGGCGCTCGATGCGGCGGGCGATCTGCGACAGGGTCCGGGTCAGGCTTGCGCTGAAGTCTTCTTCCTCGATGAGGCTGGCGAGCAGATTGGTTTGCCGGGCCGTGACATCGTTCTTGAACATCTGCGCGGTGTAGCCGCGAATTTCCTGGCTCAGGGTGTCCAGCGCATGCTCATGTTCCGCGGCGTTCTTCAGCGCCTGGGATTGGCCGCGCGCTGCGTCCAGCAGCAGGCCCATGCCCTGGCTGTAGCGGGTCAGTTCCTGGCTGACGGCGGCCACGCCGGTGTTCACATTGGCCAGCGCGGCACGGTCGAGATGACGCGGTACGGCATAGTCCTCCGCGTCGCTGCGGCTGGCGCCGATGCGCGAAAGCACGCGCTCGAACACGCCGATGAAGGGAAACATCAGCGCCGTGTTGAAGATGTTGAAGCCGATGGAGTAAAGCCCCACTGCCACGGGCACCATCGGGAAGCTTTCCTTGCCATCGACCGTACTGGTACGGGTCACGTCCATGCCGAACAGGCCCATGGTCCCTTGCAGGATGTCCATGGACACAAAGAACAGCGGAAACATCACGGCAACGCCGATGAAGTTGAAGGCGATGTGGGCATAGGCCGCGCGCTTGGCGTTCTTCGACAGGTTGAGCGAGGCCAGCCATGAGGTGACGGTGGTGCCCAGGTCGGCGCCCAGGGAGAACGCCACCGCCGTCTGCCAATCCAGAATGCCGGCTGCCCCCAGGCCCATGACGATGCCGATGGTGGCCGACGAGGAATGGATCATTGCAGTGATGCCGGCGGCGGTCAGCACGCAGATCGCCAGGCCGGTGTAGCTGTCGGCGCGCAATCCGGAGATGACCGACATCACTTCCGGCAGTTCGCGCAGGGGCTTGAGCCCGCCGGTCAACAGGTTCAGGCCGTAGAAGATCAACGAGAAACCGATGATGGCGATGGCGAGATGGCGGGTCTTTTCGTTCTTGCTGAAGACATAGACCAGGGCGAACAGCCCGGCGAAGATCAGCCCTAATGGCCCCAGCGGCATGGCAATCAAGCCGTTGCCCAGGGTGGTGCCGATGTTGGCACCCATGATCACGCTGATGGCCGGCCGCAGCCCGACCACGCCGGCGTTGACCAGACCGACCGTCATGACGGTCATGGCCGTGCTGGATTGCAGCACGCCGGTGATCACGGTCCCGGCGGCCAGGCCCTTGGCCGGCGTGCCGGCCAGCTTGGCCAGCCAGGCACGCATGCGGTTGGCCGCCAGGTTGTTGATGCCGTCGGACATGAATTCCAGCCCGAGCATGAAAATGCCCAGGCCACCGATGACAGGGACCAGCAGGTCTTTGAAGATATCGATTTCCATGGCGGCTCTTTGCGGTAGGGAGGATGGCCGGCGCGCCCGGGGTGTGATCCTCGAAGCTAGACATGAAATGTGACATATGGGTGACGCGCGGCCGCCATTCCCACTTGCTGCGACCGCCGGTGTAGTGGCCGAGTGCAGCTGAAGCGGCTTGCGCCGCTGCTACGAAACACCGCGTTCCCCTGTAGCAGCGGCGCGAGCCGCGTCCGGGGACGACGCGGAGAAGGTGACACACCGCATGGCCAATGACGCGGCTCGCGCCGCTGCTACAGAGGCTTGCGAGTCGCATCCGAGACAACGCGGAGAAACGGACACACCGCATGGCCAATGACGCGGCTTGCGACGCTGCTACAGAGGCTTGCGAGCCGCATCCGAGACAACGCGGAGAAACGGACACACCGCATAGCCAATGACGCGGCTTGCGCCGCTGCTACAGAGGCTTGCGAGTCGCGTCCGGGGACGACGTGGGGGGGGTGGGGCACTGCATTCGCAGTGACGCGGACGCAGGACATTTTTACCGGGGTAGACGACGCACGTAGGAAATTTCTGACACAATAGTGCAAACAATTCGCATTATCTTGTCTAGCCAGGAAGCTTTGCATGTCTCGCATATCCCGTTCGCCGCTCCCCTACCCTCCGCAAAACCTGCTGGCCCTGGCCATCTGCATGGCAATGATCACGCCGGCCCTGGCCGACGACAGCGCTGCAAGCCAGCAGCAGGCGGCGCCGGGTGTCATCGAACTGGGGGCTAGCGAGATCACCTCGAACGCATTCCAGCTGGGCAGCTACACCGAGGGTTCCCAGTCCTACACCACCGGCAGCATGGCGACGGCTACCAAACTGCCGCTGAGCCTGCGTGAAACGCCCCAGGCAGTGACCGTGATCACCCGCCAGCGCATGGACGACCAGGCCATGACCAGCATCAACGATGCGGTGCGCGCCACCCCTGGCCTGTTCCTCAGCTATGCCAACGGTCCCGGTCGCCAGGCCTATACGGCACGCGGTTTCGACATCGACAACCTGATGTACGACGGCATCCCCAGCGGCTACTCGGGCGTCACCATCGGCGCCCAACCCAACCTGGCGATGTTCGATCGGGTCGAGGTCGTGCGTGGTGCGACGGGCCTGGTCACCGGTGCCGGCAACCCCTCGGCGGCCATCAACCTGGTGCGCAAACGGCCGCTGGCCGAACAGAAGGTCACCCTGACCGGCGCCGCTGGCAGCCACGACGACTACCGTGGCGAGATCGACGCTTCCAGCCCGCTCAACCCGGCGGGTACCCTGCGCGGCCGGGTAGTGGCGTCCTACCGCGATGCCAACAGCTTCATCGATGGCGTGGAAGAGGACCATAGTCTGTTCTACGCGGTGACCGAAGCGGACCTGAGCGAAGACACCCTGCTGACCGTGGGTTTCTCTCATCAGAAGGACAAGACCAATTACTTCTGGGGTTCATCGATGATCGGCCAGGACGGCCATCACCTGGACCTGCCTCGCTCGTACAACCCGGGCACCAAATGGGAGAACAAGGACCAGGAAATCAACACCGTGTTCGCGGAAGTGCGCCAGCGCCTGGCCAACGACTGGAACCTGCAGGTCAACGCCAACTACGCCGAGCAAAACGGCCTGTTCTCCGGCTCTTATCAATCGCGCTGGTTCGAAAATACCCTGGCACGTACCGTGTACCAGTCGGCACACGATGAAAACCAGGCTGGCCTTGATGCCTTCGTCAGCGGGCCGTTCCAGGCGTTCGGACGCACTCACGAACTGGTGGTCGGCGCCAGCAAGCGCATCTACGACATGACCACGCACAACTACGATCCCTACGACACCAACTGGCCGATCAACGCCGGCAAGCCGAACTTCACCCATACCGACAACGACCGCGAAGTCACCACCCAGGATGGCCTGTACATGACCACGCGCCTGAGCCTGGCCGACCCGCTGAAGCTGATCCTCGGTGGCCGCCTGGACTGGTACGACTATGACAACCGCGATGGCGAAGGCGACTACAAGGTCACCCGCAATGTCACCCGCTACGCCGGGCTGATCTTTGATCTGGACGACCACCATTCGCTGTATGCCAGCTACAGCGACATCTTTACCCCGCAAAGCGCCCAGGACACCAGCGGCACGCCGGTGCGGCCGATTCAGGGCAAGAACTACGAGATCGGCATCAAGGGCGAGTATTTCGATGGCGCGCTGAATGCCAGCCTGGCACTGTTTCGGGTCGATCAGGAAAACCGCGCGGTGCAGATCTTCGTCGAGAACTGCCCGCAGCTCAGTTGCTACGAAGCGTCGGGCGAAGTGCGCAGCCAGGGCATCGACTTCGAGCTGCAGGGGGCGCTGACCGAGAACTGGCAGGTGGGCGGTGGCTACACCTACGCGCGGGTGCACACGCTCAAGGACAGCGCCAACCCACAGAACGAAAACCAGCGCTACGACACCGACATTCCCGAGCACCTGTTCAAGGTCACCACCACCTACCGCTTTCAGGGCCCGCTGGAGAAACTGCGCGTGGGCGGTACTCTGTCCTGGCAGAGCCGCCTGTACAACGACGTCGACCTGGCCGATGGCGGCAGCTACCGCCTGGAACAGGGCAGCTATGCCGTCACCGACCTGATGGCCGGCTATCAGGTGAGCCGCAACCTGGACCTGCAGGTCAACGCCAACAACGTGTTCGACCGCAAGTACTACAATGCCATCGCCACCTCGACCAGCTATGGCGGCGACAGCTACGGCAACCCGCGCAACCTGATGCTGACGGCCAAGTACAGCTTCTGATCGGCAGCCGCGAGCGGGTCGATGGGCCGTACTGGTATCATCGACCCACTTCTCCCCTGGGCCACGCCATGAATCGTCGCAAGAAGATCAAACAGCTGTTGCAAGCACATGCCAAGAAGGCCAGCGCCAAGTTGGCGCCGCAGAGCAAGGACCGTTACATCAGCAAGGCGGACCGGGCGAAGCTGGCGCTCGAGGCCGACAGCGCAAGTCCCGCTGTCGATCAGGCCTGAAGCGGATCGGGCCTGCGCCTCAGAGGTAGTGCAGCGGCAAAATCTGGTCGCGCGTCAGCGGCGCCAGTTCGAGCTTGGCCACCGTGGTGGCATCGACCCACAGCGCTTCTTCGATTTCCGCAGCGGGGCTGACCTGGGCCTTGATGCGTACTTGAAAAAGCTCGCAATGCACTTCATGGCCGGGCTCGTTGGCGGCCACGGCTGTGTAGGTACCCAGAAATCTGGCTTCGGCCGGATCCACCGCGATGCCCAACTCCTCCTCCAACTCACGAACCAGTGCCTGGGCAGGCTGCTCGCCGGATTCGATCTTGCCGCCTGGCTGCATGAAGGCGCGCGTGTTGCGCTTGCGCACCAGCAACGTTTGCCCTTGCTCGTTGAGCAGCAGTGCGGCAGCGATATGGATGGTGGCGGCCATGGCGTCTCTCCTGAAAAAAGGTGGGCACCATGGCACGCCGTGCATGAGCTGGCAATTGCCACTGGAGAACGTTTGAGGGTGGTTCTCGGTCCTATCGGTACGATCTTCTGGCAGGGCGGTGGACCATGGCGTTGATACCCGATCTATCCGGCAGTGCGTCTGCGCTGATCTGTGGCGCCAGCCAAGGCATCGGCCTGGCGTTGTGCGCGCAGTTGTTGCAGCGTGAGGATGTGGCCCAGGTCTATGCGGTTTCCCGGCAAGCCACGACCAGCGCCGAGCTGGCGGCGTTGGCTGAGCGCCATGGGCCTCGTCTGGTCAGCCTCGATTGCGATGCGCGCGATGAACAGGCCCTGCAGCGGCTGGCAGATGCGGTGGCGGCCGATTGCGCTCATTTGCACGTGGTGATCAGCACGCTGGGCATTCTGCATCAGGACGGCGCGCGGCCGGAAAAAGGGCTGGCCCAGCTGGATCTGAGCAGCCTGCAGGCGAGCTTCGCCACCAATGCCTTCGCCCCCGTGCTGCTACTCAAGCATCTGCTGCCCTTGTTGCGCAAACAGCCCGCCACCTTCGCCGCGCTGTCGGCCAGAGTCGGTTCGATCGGTGACAACCGCCTGGGTGGCTGGTACAGCTATCGCGCCAGCAAGGCGGCGCTCAACCAGCTGTTGCGCACGGCCAGCATCGAGCTCAAGCGTTTGAATCCTGCGGCCACGGTGTTGGCTTTGCACCCAGGCACCACCGACACCCGGCTCTCGCAGCCCTTCCAGGCCAACGTCCCGGCGGGCAAATTGTTCGACCCCGATTTCGCCGCCCGTTGCCTGCTCGAATTGATCGGCCAGCACGGACCGGTGCAAACCGGCAGCTTCTGGGCCTGGGATGGCCAGCCCATACCGTGGTGAATCTGACGCATTTCCCTGTAGCAGCGGCGCGAGCCGCGTCCGGGACCGCCGCAGGGCAGCTGACACACCGCGTGCGCAGTGACGCGGCTTGCACCGCTGCTACAGGGGATTGAGGGATTCGATCCATTGGATGTGTCGGGCCAGTTCGAGGCGTTTGCCGTCGAGTCCGCTTTGGCGAGCGTGGGCCAGGCGTTCGAGGGTGCGGCGCTTGAGGTGCAGCAGGCGTTGCCATTTGGCCAGGAACGCCGGAGTACGCTGGCGCAACTGCAAGGGTCCGAAAAACAGCTCCTGGGGGCTGTAGGTCACCGGTTCGCCGTGATCGGCCACGATGATCTCGTAGTCGAAGCGGTTTTCCCGCAGCACTTCTTCATGCCGGATGCGATAACCATTGTCCATCAGCCACTGACGCAGATCGCATTCGCCGCCATTGGGCTGCAGGATCAATCGCTCGCCACGGGTCAAATGCGCCCTGCCCGCCTGCAGAATGTCGCGGATGGTTTCCCCGCCCATGCCGCACAGGCTCACCGCCGTGATTCGATCGTTCGCTTCGATCGCCGCCAGCCCGTCGGCCTGACGCACGCTGATGCAGTGATCCAGCCCGCTCTCGCGAACGCTGCGCCGGGCCGCCAGAAACGGCGTCTGGGCGACCTCACCGGCAACGGCCTGGGGGATGACACCACGCAGTACCAGCGCCACGGGCAGGTAGGCATGATCCGAACCGATGTCAGCCAGGTGCGCGCCGACGGGGACCTGGGCGGCCACGCGCTCCAGACGATGGGACAAGCTGTGCGGATTCACGAGCGATCGGTTCTCTTGATTGGGCGCGCATTCTGGCGAGCGCGCCCGTGCATTTCAACTCATCCGACAGGGTCCGCAGCAACCTGTGCCGCCAACAGTCGGACGATCCACTCACGGCTATGGACAAGGGCCTTGTCGGCCATGGGCGTGGGGAAGTGGATGAAACCGTGGGGCGACACTGGCAACAGACGCAGGTCCACTGGAGCCACCTTGCCCCAGCGTTCGGCCATGAGCAGGGTGTCGTCGCGCAGCGGATCCAGCGCCCCGACGAACATCAGCGCAGGCGGCAGGCCTTGCAGGTCACCGTACAGGGGCGATACCACCGGCTGCCGGCGTTGCTGATCGTCCAGGTCCGGGGTCAGCAGGCGCAACGCCTCGACCATGCCCGGGCCGTCCAGCACCAACGTGTCGGGCCCTGCGTTGCGCACGCTGGGGGTGCCGGCCAAGTCGAAGACACCGTAATACAACAGTGCACCGCACACGCGCTGCAGCAACGCGGGCCATTGCTTGAGCTGCAACAGAGTAGCGGCGGCCAGATGCCCACCGGCGGACTCGCCGACGACGATCACCGGCAGGTCGGCAAACTCGGGAAAGCTATCGCCCAACACGCAGCGCGCGGCCACCAGGCAGTCGTCGAGCAGGCCTTGCAGGGGCGTCGAGACAGCCAGGCGATAGTCGACCGAGACCACGGCGACATCACAGGCCTGCACCAGTGCGATGTTGAGGTCATCGTTCATCTGGGCATTGCCGATGACCCAGCCGCCGCCGTGGAAATCCAGCACCAGACCCTTGGGCGGCCGGGATGGCCGCAGGATGCGCACCTTCACCGGGCGGGCGTCGGGCAGGTGCAGCAGGCGCTCTTCGATGGCCACGCCATGGCGCACGGGCTTGAGCGAGCTGGCCAGTTGCCCTGCACGGAGCAGGGTCTGGATCAGCATCGGGGTAACGCGGTTGCGAATGCGGAACCGCGGCAGGCGGCTCAGGGTCTTGTTGAAGCGCTCTGCCTGCGCGATCTGCAGTGCATCGAACGACCAGCTTTGTTCGGTCTCCACCGGGGTGCCCTCATGCATGGGTAGATGTCAGATAGGAGGGTCTGCGCGTGGCGCGGTTCCCCCATGAGCAGATCACGCGATTAGCGACTATGCTGGCCGTCTTGGTGCCCGTCATCGAATACCGTCGGATCGTTGCAATGGATCATCTGAACCGCACGCGCGGGTCGCTGTTCAAGTCGGTCTGCGCCCTTTTGCTGTACAGCCTGCTCGACACAGTCGCCTGGGCAGCGAGCCCGCGTGCCTTCGATCTGTACATGCCCGAGGCGCCGCCGCTGAGCATGGCCGGCGTCGCAGGCCAGCAAGGCATCGTGGCCGATGCCGCCGGGCAGGCCATGGTGCTGGCGGGCTATCGTATGAACACCCACATACTGCCCTGGCTCAGGGCGCAACGCACGGTGCAGCAAGGCCAGGACATGCTCATCGTGCCCCTGTCGCGCACTCCTGACAGGGAAGCGGCCTACACCTGGATTGCGCCAATCATGAGTATGGACCGGGCGTTTTTCAGCCTTGACCAGCGCGTCGAAAGCTTCGCCCAGGCGCGTCGCACCTATCATCGCATTGCGGTGGGCATGGGCAGTGCGCAGGAACGCAAGCTGTATGACGAAGGATTCGATGCTTCGCAGATCTACCCGCTGCGTATCGGTGAGAATCCGGCGCAGATGCTGCTGCTGGGGCGCGTCGATGCCTGGTTCAATGGGGTGCCCGAGTCGAAATACATCTGGCGGCAGGTGTCCGAACGGCCGTTGCTGATGAGCCCGGTGCTGATGACGTCGGATCTGTATCTGGCCTGTTCGAAGAGCTGTTCGCCGCAGATGGTGCGCAGTCTGCGCGACGCGGTGCAGACCCTGCATCGCGACGGTTCGATAAAGCGGTTGGTGGAGCGATACCTGACCGCCCCGCTTTGAGCACGGTGGTGCTGCCGAACGCGGTGGGTCAGAACCAACGCGGCGATCCCGGACGCGGCTCGCGCCGCTGCTACAGGGGCCGTGCATGCCGCGTTGGCGGTGCAGGCAGGTGGCAAATCCGGCTCGCGCCACCCGTGTAGCAGCGGTGCAAGCCGCGTCGGCGGTGCACGCGGTGGATCAGGGTGAACGCGGCGWTCCCGGACGCGGCTYGCGCCGCTGCTACAGSGGCCGTGCATGCCGCGTCGGCGGTGCAGGCAGGTGGCAAATCCGGCTTGCRCCACCCGTGTAGCAGCGGTGCAAGCCGCGTCGGCGGTGCACGCGGTGGATCAGGGTGAGCCCGGCGTTCCCGGACGCGGCTCGCGCCGCTGCTACAGGGRCCGTGCATGCCGCGTCGGCGGTGTACGCGGTGGGTCAGGCCTGGGCGCGGGCGCTGTGGAGTTTCTTGTAGCTGTCGATCAGGCGCAGATGACGATCCAGGCCTTCGAGCTTCATGCTCGTGGGCGTCAAGCCATGGAAGCGCACGCTGCCGTCCACCGAGCCCAGCGCTGCATCCATCCGCGCATCGCCGAACATGCGGCGGAAATTGACCTCGTAATCGGCCATGTCCAGATCGCTGTCCAGCTCCACCTCGAGCACCACGTTCAAGGCCTGGAAGAACAACCCGCGTTCCAACGTATTGGCGTTGTACTGCAGGAACATCTCGACCAGCTCCTTGGCGTCGTCGAAGCGCTCCAGCACCAGCTGGATCAGCACCTTCAACTCCAGAATGGTCAACTGCCCCCACACCGTGTTCTCGTCGAACTCGATGCCGATCAACGTGCGGATATCGGTGTAGTCGTCCAGCTCCGACTCCTCCAGGCGTTGCAACAGATCGCCCAGTGCATCGTCATCCAGACGATGCAGGTTGAGAATGTCTTCGCGGAAAAACAGCGCCTTGTTGGTGTTGTCCCAGATCAGGTCTTCGATCGGATAGATCTCCGAGTATCCCGGCACCAGAATCCGGCACGCCTTGGCGCCCAGGTGCTCGTAGACCGCCATGTACACCTGCTTGCCCATGCCGTCGAGAATGGCGAACAGCGTCGCCGCTTCCTCGGTATTGGCGTTGTCGCCCTGAGCGGTGAAGTCCCAGTCGGCAAAGGCGAAGTCGGCCTTGGCACTGAAGAAACGCCACGACACCACGCCGCTGGAATCGATGAAGTGCTCGACGAAGTTGTTCGGCTCCATCAGGGCATGGCTTTCGAAGGTCGGTTGCGGCAAGTCGTTGAGCCCTTCGAAACTGCGGCCCTGCAGCAGCTCGGTAAGGCTGCGCTCCAGCGCCACTTCCAGGCTTGGATGGGCGCCGAACGACGCGAACACGCCGCCGGTGCGCGGGTTCATCAAGGTCACGCACATTACCGGGAAGCGCCCGCCCAGGGAGGCGTCCTTGACCAGCACCGGAAAGCCCTGCTCTTCCAGCCCCTGAATGCCTGCCACGATGCCGGGATAGCGCGCCAGCACCTCGGCCGGAACGTCGGGCAGTGCCAGTTCGCCTTCGAGAATCTCGCGCTTGACCGCCCGTTCGAAAATCTCCGACAGGCACTGCACCTGGGCTTCGGCCAGGGTATTGCCGGCACTCATGCCGTTGCTCAGGTACAGGTTCTCGATCAGGTTGGACGGGAAATACACCGTCTCGCCATCCGACTGACGCACGAAGGGCAGCGAGCAGATGCCGCGCTCGATGTTGCCCGAGTTGGTGTCGTACAGATGGGAGCCACGCAGTTCACCGTCCGGGTTGTAGATGGCCAGGCAGTGGGCATCGAGGATCTCGCTGGGCAAGGCATCCTTGCGGCCTGGCTGGAACCAGCGCTCGTCGGGGTAATGGACGAAGTCGGCCTGGGCGATGTCCTCGCCCCAGAACTGGTCGTTGTAGAAGAAGTTGCAGTTCAGGCGCTCGATGAACTCACCCAGTGCCGAAGCCAGCGCGCTTTCCTTGGTCGCCCCTTTGCCGTTGGTGAAGCACATCGGCGAGTAGGCATCGCGGATGTGCAGGGACCAGACGTTGGGCACGATGTTGCGCCACGAGGCGATCTCGATCTTCATGCCCAGCCCGGCGAGGATGCCGGACATGTTGGCGATGGTCTGCTCCAGCGGCAGGTCCTTGCCCAGGACATAGGTGCTGGCGCCCACCTGTTGGGTCGGCATCAACAGGGCCTGGGCATCGGCGTCGAGGTTGTCGACTTCTTCGATGATGAAGTCCGGCCCGGTCTGCACCACCTTCTTCACGGTGCAGCGGTCGATGGAGCGCAGGATGCCCTGGCGGTCCTTGGCCGACATGTCCGCAGGCAGCTCGACCTGGATCTTGAAGATCTGGTTGTAGCGGTTTTCCGGGTCGACGATGTTGTTCTGCGACAGGCGAATGTTGTCGGTGGGAATGTTGCGCGTGTTGCAGTACAGCTTGACGAAGTACGCCGCGCACAGTGCCGACGAGGCCAGGAAATAGTCGAAAGGCCCCGGCGCCGAGCCGTCGCCCTTGTAGCGAATGGGTTGGTCGGCCACCACCGTGAAATCGTCGAACTTGGCTTCAAGTCGAAGGTTGTCGAGAAAATTGACCTTGATTTCCATGGGGGAGCACCTGATGCAAGCAAAAACGAATGGCGCGCATTATCCGGTTTTTTCACCTGTGCGTCTTGGGCGATCACCGACGGCGGTAGTCGGGCAGGCGAACGGACCGCTGTGGCGATACTAAATCGCCGCCACCAGTGAATTTTTTGGTGTCAATTTGTATCTCATGGGGACAAGCCGTTTTGACACAAAGAGAAACATCGATGAAATCTCGTAGAAAAAAAGTCAACCCGATCGGGTTGAACGACATCACCATCGTCGACGACGTCAAGATGCGCAAGGCGATCACCGCCGCCGCGCTTGGCAACGCCATGGAATGGTTCGACTTCGGCGTCTACGGCTTCGTGGCCTACGCGCTGGGCAAGGTGTTCTTCCCGGGTGCCGATCCCAGCGTGCAGATGATCGCGGCCCTGGCCACCTTCTCCGTACCTTTCCTGATTCGCCCCCTGGGTGGCCTGTTCTTCGGCGCACTGGGCGACAAATACGGCCGGCAGAAAGTCCTCGCCGCCACCATCGTGATCATGTCGTTGAGCACCTTCGCGATCGGCTTGATTCCGTCCTACGACTCCATCGGAATCTGGGCCCCGATTCTTTTGCTGCTGGCGAAGATGGCCCAGGGCTTCTCGGTGGGCGGTGAGTACACCGGCGCTTCGATCTTCGTCGCCGAGTACGCTCCGGACCGCAAGCGTGGCTTCCTCGGCAGCTGGCTGGACTTCGGCTCGATTGCCGGTTTCGTGCTTGGCGCCGGCGTAGTGGTCGGGATCTCAGCCGTGATCGGCGAGGAGAAGTTCCTCGACTGGGGCTGGCGCGTGCCGTTCTTCCTGGCCTTGCCGCTGGGCATGATCGGCCTGTACCTGCGCCATGCGCTGGAAGAAACCCCGGCGTTCCAGCAGCACGTCGACAAGCTCGAACAGGGCGATCGCGAAGGCCTGGCCGGTGGCCCGAAGGTTTCGTTCAAAGAGGTGGCGACCAAGCACTGGCGCAGCCTGCTGACCTGCATCGGCATCGTGGCGGTGACCAACGTCACCTACTACATGCTGCTCACCTACATGCCCAGCTACCTGTCGCATAACCTGCACTACAGCGAAAGCCATGGTGTGCTGATCATCATCGCAATCATGGTCGGCATGTTGTTCGCGCAGCCGGCGATCGGTTATGCCAGCGACAAGTTCGGCCGCAAGCCCTTCATTCTGTTCGGCAGTATCGGCCTGTTCTTCCTGGCCATTCCGGCCTTCATGCTGATCAACAGCGGCAAGATCGGCCTGATCTTCGCCGGCCTGCTGATGCTGGCCGTGGTGCTGAACTTCTTCATCGGCGTGATGGCCTCGACGCTGCCGGCGATGTTCCCCACGCACATCCGCTACAGCGCCCTGGCCAGTGCTTTCAATGTCTCGGTACTGATCGCCGGCCTGACGCCGACAGCGGTCGCCTGGCTGGTGGAAAGCACCGACGACCTGTACATGCCTGCGTACTACTTGATGGTGTTCGCCGTGATCGGTTTCGTCACTGCCATCACCATGAAAGAGACCGCCAACCGGCCTCTGCGTGGTGCGGCACCGGCGGCGTCGGACATCGAAGAAGCCCGTGAGCTGCTGGTCGAGCACCACGACAACATCGAGCAGAAAATCGAAGACATCGACACGCAGATCGCCGAGCTGGAAGCCAAGCGCAAGTCCCTGGTGGAACAGCATCCGCGCATCAACTAAGCCTCGACCTGGCCTGGCTGCGAACCGCGCCCGCGGCTTTCAGCCTTTGGCCAGGCGCTCGCGCAGGTAGTCGACCACGGCGACCTGGTCGCCGGCGAATTCGATCCGCGACGCCTTGCTTTCACGCTGGTAGGCGTACATCGGATCGTAGTACTCGTGCAGCAAGCCCTCGATCCACCCGCGATGCAGATCGACCTGACCACTGCGCTGCTGTTCGTCCAGCGCAGCCTGCATCAGGCCCTGCAGACGCTGATGTCGCTCGCCGCCCAGGCGCTTGTAGATCCGATCCAGGCTTTGCAACAGACGCTCGGCAAACTGCTCATGGCCCTCTTCGCCGTGCAGGCTGACGAACTCCGCGCACAGGTCCACCACGTAGTCACGCAGAATGCGCTCGACACGGTTATCGAAGCTGTCTTCCAGCCACACCAAGGGATAACCCTGCATGCCCTGATGCAGGGACAACGGCACGTTGCAGCTACCGACCAAACGGCTTTCGTCTTCGAGCACGAACTGCTCAATGCCGGCGGCGCGCTTTTTCAGCACATCGATGGCCAGGCGGTTCTCGAAATCGATCTGCGCCGGCTGCCCGGTCGCGCGCTTGCCGAAGCTGGAGCCGCGATGATTGGCATGCCCTTCCAGGTCCAGGGCATTGCTCAACTGCGCCAGTACGTCGGTCTTGCCGGTGCCGGTCATGCCGCCCAGCACCACGAACCGGCATTGCTCCACCGCCTGTTCGAGGGTGTCGAGCAGGAAGCTGCGCATGGCCTTGTAGCCGCCCAGCACTCGCGGGTAGTCGATCCCGGCTTCGTGCAGCCAGCGTTGCACGGTCTGCGAACGCAGGCCGCCGCGGAAGCAGTACAGGTAGCCGTGCGGATTGGCCTTGGCGAACGCCGCCCAGGCCGCGATCCGGCGTTCCTTGATGTCGCCTGACACCAGGCGGTGGCCAAGGGCGATGGCCGCCTCCTGGCCGTGCTGCTTGTAGCAGGTACCGACCTTCTGCCGTTCCAGGTCGTCCATCAGCGGCAGGTTGTGCACACCGGGGAAGGCGCCCTTGTCGAACTCGACCGGCGCGCGGGCGTCCATCATCGGCACATCGCCCAGGAACAACGCGCGGTAGTCGCTGCTGTTGTCACGCATCAGATCACCTCGACCGCATGGGGCAGACGTTCGATCAAACTGCCGATGGGTGCCAGTTGCAGGCCCAGTTCCGCGGCAAGGGCGACGAACTCGGCCTCACCGGCGGCGCTGACCGCGACCAGCAGGCCGCCGCTGGTCTGCGGGTCGCAGAGCAGGTCACGCTGCTCATCGGTCAGGGCAGCGATGCGATCGCCGTAGCTTTCAAAATTGCGTTGAGTGCCGCCGGGCACGCAGCCCTCGCGCAGGTAGTGATCGATGCCGGGCAAGCGCGGCACGGTGGCGTAGTCCAGGCGTGCGGTCAGTTGCGCGCCATCGGCCATCTCGACCAGGTGCCCGAGCAGGCCGAAACCGGTGACGTCGGTCATGGCGCTGACCCCGGCCAGTTTGCCGAAGCGACTGCCGGGCTTGTTCAGGGTGCACATCCAGTCGCGGGCCACGCCGACGTCTTCGTCGCGCAGCCTGGATTTCTTCTCGGCGGTGGTGAGGATGCCGATGCCCAGCGGCTTGGTCAGGTACAGGCGGTCGCCGACCTGGGCGGTGTCGTTGCGCTTCATGTGGCGCTTGTCGACCAGGCCGGTCACCGCAAGGCCGAAGATGGGTTCGGGGGCGTCGATCGAATGCCCGCCGGCCAGCGGAATGCCGGCGGCGTCGCACACCGCGCGGCCGCCGCGGATCACTTCGCGAGCCACTTCCGGCGGCAGCAGATTGACCGGCCAGCCGAGAATGGCGATGGCCATCAACGGATCGCCGCCCATGGCGTAGATGTCGCTGATCGCGTTGGTGGCCGCGATGCGCCCGAAATCGAACGGGTCATCGACGATGGGCATGAAGAAATCGGTGGTGGACACCACCCCGCGTTCCTCGTCGATCGCGTACACCGCAGCATCGTCGCGCGAGGCATTGCCGACCCACAGCTTGGGGTCCAGGTTCTGCGCGCCGCTGCCGGCCAGGATCACTTCCAGGACCTTGGGCGAGATCTTGCAGCCGCAACCGGCACCATGGCTGTATTGGGTCAAACGGATGGGCGAATTCATGGCAGCCTTCTCGAGGTCCGGGAAACAGGCTGCGAAGTCTATCAAAGCTGGCCTTTCCTGCAGTGACTCTTATAATCGCGCCACCTCTATCCTTGCGTACCGGGCCTGGCCCGCGCGCCTTGCGCCACCTTTCGGAGACCCACCATGTTCAAGCGCTCCCTGTCACTGGTTGCCGGCCTTGCCCTGTGCGCCAGCGCGGTCACCAGCTTCGCCGCCGACGTTCTGCGGGTGTCCGCCATCCCCGACGAGGCGCCCACCGAACTGCTGCGCAAGTTCAAGCCGCTGGGTGCGTACCTCGAGCAGCAGACCGGCATGAAGGTCGAGTTCGTGCCAGTGGCCGACTACCCGGCGGTGGTCGAGGCGCTGGCCACCGATCGTCTGGACATGGCCTGGCTGGGCGGCTTCACCTTCGTCCAGGTGAACCAGAAAACCGGCAACGCCATTCCCCTGGTGCAGCGTGAGCAGGATGCCCAGTTCACCAGCAAATTCATCACCAGCGACCCGAACGTCAAGTCGCTGGCTGACCTCAAGGGCAAGAGCTTTGCCTTTGGCTCGATCTCGTCGACGTCCGGCAGCCTGATGCCGCGCTATTTCATGCTGCAGGACAACATCAAGCCTGAGACCTATTTCAGCCGCGTCGCCTACTCGGGCGCCCATGACGCCACCGCCGCGTGGGTGCAGGCAGGCAAGGTCGACGCCGGCGTGCTCAATGCCAGCGTCTGGCAGAAGCTGGTCGACAGCGGCAAGGTCGACACCAACAAGGTCAAGGTGTTTGCCACCACGCCGACCTACTTCGATTACAACTGGACCGTGCGCGGCACCCTCGACCCGGCGCTGGCGGAAAAGCTCAAGCAGGCGTTCCTTGCCCTCGATCCGGCCAAGCCCGCAGACAAGGCCATCCTCGACCTGCAGGCAGCCAGCCGCTTCATCGCCACCAAGCCTGAGAACTACAAGGGCATCGAGGACGCCGCCCGCGCTGCCGATCTGTTGAAATGACCCTGCGCCTGACGGCCGTCGACCTGCGCCACCGCAATGGGGTACAGGCTTTGCGCGACGTGCATCTGAACATTGCCGCCGGGGAGCGCGTGGCGATCATCGGTCCGTCGGGCGCCGGCAAGTCCAGCTTGCTGAATGTGCTGGCGACCGCCCTGCAGCCCAGCGCGGGCGAGCTCGCGGTGCTGGGCGTGCAGCCCTGGCAGCTGAGCAGTCGCGCGCGACAGCGCCTGCGCGCGCGCATCGGTCTGATCCATCAGGCCCCGCCGCTGCCGCCCCGGCAGCGGGTGGTCACGGCGGTGCTGGCTGGCAAGCTGGGGCAATGGGGTCTGGGCAAGAGCCTGCTCAACCTCCTGCATCCGGTGGACATTGCCGGCGCCCGTGCGCTGCTGGCGCGGCTGGACCTGGACGACAAGCTGTTCGCCCAATGCCAGCAGCTGTCGGGCGGGCAATTGCAGCGCGTTGGCATCGCTCGCGCCCTGTACCAACAGCCAGCGCTGTTGCTGGCCGACGAGCCGGTCTCGGCGATGGACCCCAGGCTGGCCCGGCATACCCTGGACCTGCTCTGCCAGCACGCCAGCGAACAGCGCGTCACCCTGGTGGCCAGCCTGCACACGGTGGAGCTGGCATTGGCCTGCTTCCCACGAATCATCGGCGTGCGCGACGGCCGGATCGCCTTCGACCTGAGCGCTGCCGAAGTCACCCCACAGCGCCTGGATGACCTGTATGCCAACGCGCAGCTGAGCCCTGCCCCCACGTCAGCGGACACCGCGACGCCCTGGCTGCCGCGATGCTGAGTCGGCACCACCGCGATCCGGCCGCTCTGCCGCGGCTGCTGCTGGCCGCCCTGGCCGTACTGTTGCTGTGGCCCGGCATCCGTCTGGCCGAGCTGAACCCAAGCGTGCTGTTCGATCCGGCCGTCAGCCGATCCACCGGTGCCTTCCTGGCCGGTTTCTGGCCGCCGGCCCATGACCAGGACTTTCTGGTGCTGCTGTGGGACGCGACCTTGCAGACCTTGGCCATCGCCACGGCGGGCATGTTTCTGGCGTTGGTGCTTGCAGTGCCCGCCAGCCTGCTCGCCAGCCGCGCCTTGTCGCTGTCGGCGGCCAGCATCGGCGTTCGCCCTGGCTGGCCGGGCACCTGCGTGCGCTGGCCGGTGCGTGGCGTGCTGATCTTTCTGCGCAGCGTGCCGGAGATCGTCTGGGCCCTGCTCTTCGTCCGCGCCGTGGGCCTGGGCCCGACCGCCGGTGTGCTGGCGATTGCCATCACCTACGCGGGGATGCTCGGCAAGGTGTATGCCGAGATCTACGAGTCGATCGATCAACGTCCGGCACAGGCCCTGATGCGTGCGGGCGCCGGGCGCCTGGCCGCGTTCGCCTATGGCACGCTTCCGGCCGCTGCCGCCGAACTGATGTCGTACACCGTATATCGCTGGGAGTGCGCAGTGCGCGCCTCGGTGGTGATGGGCTTCGTTGGCGCCGGTGGGCTGGGCCAACAGATCGACCTGTCGATGCGCATGTTCGCTTCCGCCGAAGTGGCCAGCATCCTGTTGACGTTCATCGTGCTGGTGCTGTTCGCCGACCTGCTCAGCCGGGTGCTGCGAGGGCGTTTCACATGAGGCGCCTGGGCAATGCGGCGCTGGTAGTGGCCATCATCCTGGCGGTGGTCGCCTCCTTCGCCTATCTGGGCCTGAACCCATTCAACCTGGGCGATGCCGACAGCCTGGGTCACATGGCCCGTTACGCGGCGCGCTTCCTGTCTCCGGATTTCACCGCCGGACACCTGTGGGCCGTGGGCCATGCCTCACTGGAAACGCTGGCGATGTCGGCGCTGGGCACGTTGCTGGCCGCGATGGCCGCCTTGCTGCTGGCCATTCCCGCCGCCGGCCGATTGGGCTGGCCGATGCAGGGTTTTGCCAAGCTGCTGCTCAATGCCTTGCGTGCAGTACCCGAACTGGTCTGGGCGGTGCTGATGGTGCTGGCCGCCGGGCTCGGACCCAACGCTGGTACCTTGGCGCTGGCCTTGCACACGGCCGGTGTGCTCGGCCGGCTGTTTGCCGAAGCGCTGGAAAACACCCCGCCCGAACCTGCCAACGCGATCCGTCTGCAAGGCGGCAACGCCTGGCTGGCGTTCTGCTACGGGACCCTGCCCAACCTCTGGCCACAGCTGCTGGCCTATACCCTGTACCGCTGGGAAAACAACATTCGCATGGCCAGCATTCTCGGCTTCGTCGGTGCCGGTGGGCTGGGACAGATGCTTTACGTCAGCCTCAGTCTGTTCCAGGAAGCGCGCGCCAGCACGCTCATTCTGGCCATGCTGCTGCTCGTGCTGGGGGTGGATGCCCTGAGTGGCTGGATGCGCCAGCGCTGGATTCGTCACTAGCTAGGGTCTAGCAGCCACCCGCCTGTCGGCAACGGCTGAGCTCACGCGCGGCTTTCGCCATTAGTCGCGTTGACAAGATCGTCAAGAGCTGTCGATAATCCGAACCAAGTCATACGACAACAGATGACAAAAACAATAACGACAAAGGACTCGCTCATGACAGGCATTCACACCGTCCAGAATCCCTTCAATCGCCTTCTCCTGACCGGCGCCGCCGGCGGTCTGGGGAAGGTGCTTCGAGAAAGTCTGAAACCCTTCGCCCGCACCCTGCGGCTCTCCGATATCGTCCCTCTTCCCGCCTCCACCGACACCCGTTCCGATACCTGCGAAGAATTCCAGTTGTGCGATCTTGCCGACAAGCAGGCCGTGCACGAACTGGTACAAGGCGTGGACGCCATCGTGCATTTCGGCGGCGTATCGACGGAGCATGCTTTCGAAGACATCCTCGGCCCCAATATCTGCGGGGTCTTTCACATCTACGAAGCGGCGCGCCGACATGGCGTCAAGCGCGTGGTGTTCGCCAGCTCCAATCATGTGATCGGTTTCTACAAGCAGGACGAGACCATCGATGCCCATTCGCCGCGGCGTCCGGACAGCTACTACGGGCTGTCCAAGTCCTACGGCGAGGACCTGGCCACCTTCTACTTCGATCGCTACGGCATCGAAACCGTCAGCATCCGCATCGGCTCATCGTTCCCCGAGCCGGCCAACCGTCGAATGATGAGCACCTGGCTCAGCTTCGACGACCTGACCCGACTCATCGAACTGAGCCTGTTCACCCCGGACGTGGGCCACACCGTGGTCTACGGCGCTTCGGCCAACCGCGATGTGTGGTGGGACAACCGCTATGCCGCGCACCTGGGTTTCGCCCCCAAGCACAGCTCGGAAGTCTTCCGCGACAAGATCGACGCGCAACCGATGCCCGCTGCCGACGATCCGGCCATGGTCTATCAGGGTGGCGCCTTCGTCGCTGCCGGGCCGTTTGGCGACAACTGAATCCTTTGCGACACCAAAACAACAACAACGCTGGAGTTATCCATGGATTTCAAACGCACGTTACTCGTAGCAGCACTCCCGCTCGCCTTCTGCCTGTCCGGGTTGGCGCAGGCCGCGATCAACATCAAGTTCGCCGAAGTGCACCCGGCCGGTTATCCGCCGGTGGTGGCCGAGCAGGAGATGGGCAAGAAACTCGTGGAACAGAGCAATGGCGAGATCACCTTCAAGATGTTCGCCGGTGGTGTGCTGGGTTCCGAGAAAGAAGTGGTCGAGCAGGTTCAGAGCAACGCTATACAGATGACCCGGGTCAGCCTGGGCATCGTCGGCCCGGTGGTGCCCGACGTGAACGTGTTCAACCTGCCGTTCATCTTCCGTGACCAGGCGCACATGCGCAGCATCATCGACGGTGAAATCGGCCAGGAGATCCTCGACAAGATCACCAATTCCGAATTCAACCTGGTGGCATTGGGCTGGATGGATGGCGGCACCCGCAACCTCTACAGCAAGAAGCCGGTACGTCAGATCGGTGACCTCAAAGGCATGAAGATCCGCGTGCAGGGTAACCCGGTGTTCATCGAAACCATCAATGCGATGGGCGGCAATGGCATCGCCATGGCCACCGGCGAGATCTTCAGCGCCCTGCAGACCGGTGTGATCGACGGCGCGGAGAACAACCCGCCGACCCTGCTCGAACACAACCACTACCAGAACGCCAAGTTCTACACGCTGACCGAGCACCTGATCCTCCCCGAGCCCATCGTGATGGCGAAAGGCACCTGGACCAAGCTAAACCCGGAACAACAGGCGCTGGTGAAGAAGCTCGCCCGCGAAGCGCAGATGGAAGAGCGCGTGCTGTGGGACAAGAAATCCAGCGAGGCGGAAGCCAAGCTCAAGGCCGGTGGCGTGGAGTTCATCACCTTGACGCCAGAGCAGAAGAAAGCCTTCTACGACGCCACTCAACCGGTACGGGACAAGTACGGCGCGCCGTACAAAGAGCTGATCACCCGCATCGAAGCCGTCAAGTAAGTCTGTCCGTCAACACCAAGGGGGAGCCGGCAGTCGCCCGCTCCCCCGCCGCTGGGTGAGCCTCATGAAAAACACTGTGCTGCGTTTGAACGACTTGCTGTACCGGGTCTGCATCGGGATCGCCGGCTTGTCGGTCCTGACCATGACCCTGATCATTCCATGGGGCATCTTCACCCGCTACGCGCTGGGCAGCGGTTCCAGCTGGCCGGAGCCGGTGGCGATCCTGCTGATGGTGGTATTCACCTTCTTCGGCGCGGCGGCCAGCTACCGCGCCGGCGCGCACATGGCCGTGGCCATGGCGGTGGAACGCATGCCGGCGCAGGCGCGCCGGGTGGCGGCGGTGGCCGTGCAGATCCTGATGGCGGTGGTCGCGCTGTTCATGATCGTCAAGGGCTTCAAGCTGTGCGCCAACACCTGGAACCAGTACCTGGGTGAGATTCCTTCCCTGCGAGTGGGTATTTCCTACTTGCCCATCCCGCTCGGCGGCATCGTGACCTTGGTGTTCATCCTGGAAAAGCTCTTCCTGGGTGACCAGAGCCACCGCGCCGTGATGCGGTTCGACGTCGTAGAAGCCAGTGAAGGTGCTGCGTAAATGGATGCTCTCATACTGTTGGGCAGCTTCATCGCCCTGATCCTGGTGGGGATGCCGGTGGCCTATGCGCTTGGCCTGTCGGCCTTGATCGGGGCCGGGTGGATCGAGATTCCGGCCGACGCGCTGATGATCCAGATCGCCGGTGGGGTCAACAAGTTCTCGTTGCTGGCCATTCCGTTCTTCGTGCTTGCCGGCGCGATCATGGCCGAGGGCGGCATGTCGCGACGGCTGGTGGCCTTCGCCGGCGTGCTGGTGGGGTTCGTGCGCGGTGGACTGTCTCTGGTCAACATCGTCGCCTCGACCTTTTTCGGCGCCATCTCCGGCTCGTCCGTGGCCGACACCGCCTCGGTGGGTTCGGTGCTGATTCCGGAAATGGAGCGTGCAGGTTATCCGCGCGATTTCTCCACGGCGGTGACGGTCAGCGGCTCGGTACAGGCTCTGCTCACGCCGCCCAGCCACAACTCGGTGCTGTACTCGCTGGCCGCGGGTGGCTCGGTGTCGATCGCCTCGCTGTTCATGGCCGGGGTCATGCCGGGGCTGTTGCTCAGCGCGGTGATGATGGGGCTGTGCATGATCTTTGCGCGCAAGCGCAACTATCCCAAGGGCGAAGTGATCCCGATGCGCCAGGCGCTGAAGATCGCCGGCGAAGCGCTGTGGGGGCTGATGGCGCTGGTGATCATTCTCGGCGGTATTCTGTCGGGCGTATTCACCGCGACCGAGTCGGCGGCCATCGCCGTGCTCTGGTCGTTCTTCGTGACCATGTTCATCTACCGCGACTACAAATGGCGCGATCTGCCCAAGCTGATGCATCGGGCAGCACGGACCATTTCCATCGTGATGATTCTGATCGGCTTCGCTGCCAGCTTCGGCTACATCCTGACGCTGATGGAAATCCCGATGAAGATCACCACGGCGTTCCTGACCTTGTCGGACAACCGCTACGTGGTGCTGATGTGCATCAATGTGATGCTGCTGATGCTCGGCACGATCATGGACATGGCGCCGCTGATTCTGATCCTGACGCCGATCCTGCTGCCCGTGGTCGTCAGCGTCGGCGTGGATCCGGTGCATTTCGGCATGATCATGCTGGTCAACCTGGGCATCGGCTTGATCACACCACCGGTGGGCGCGGTGCTGTTCGTCGGTGCGGCGATCGGCAAGGTGACCATCGAGGCCACGGTCAAGGCGTTGCTGCCGTTCTACCTGGCGCTGTTCCTGGTGTTGATGATGGTGACCTACATCCCCGCCATCTCGCTGTGGCTGCCGAGCGTGGTGTTGTAAATCCGATTGCCGCGGTGTGTGCGACACACCGCGGCAGTCCGTCATCCCAAAATCCCTGTAGCAGCGGCGCAAGCCGCGTCGGCGATACATGCGGTCAAGCTGTCACACTGCGGCGAATTCGGAGGCGGCTTGCGCCGCTGCTACGGGGGTAATGCGCGGGGTGTACCGGATGGGGTGGTGCTGGGCTGCCAGTCGGCACTCCCAGCGCCAGGCGTCGCGCAACATGTCTTCCAGGGAGCGTCGGGCCTGCCAGCCCAGTTCACGGCGTGCCTTGTCCGGATCGGCCCAGCACTGGGCAACGTCACCTGCGCGCCGGGGCTCGAAAACGACCGGCACAGACACCCCGCACGTGCGCGTGAATGCATCGACCACCTGCAACACCGAATAGCCCTGCCCCGTCCCCAGGTTCCAGACCTGCACCCCGCTGCCCCCCATCAAGGCCTGCAAGGCCAGCCAGTGCCCCTCGGCCAGGTCCATCACATGCACATAGTCACGCACCCCGGTGCCATCCGCCGTGGCGTAGTCGTTACCATATACGTGGAGCACGTCCCGCTGCCCGCTGGCCACCTGCAACAGATAAGGCAGCAGATTGTTCGGCACCTGCGCAGGCGCTTCGCCCAACTCACCGGAATCGTGCGCACCAATGGGATTGAAATAGCGCAACAGCCCGACCGACCAGCGCGCATCGGACGCGGCCAGGCTGGTCATGACGTTCTCGGCCATCAGTTTGGAAAAACCGTAGGGGTTGGTCGGCAGCCCGGTCGCACAGCGTTCGTCGATGGGCATCCGCGGACTGTCGCCATAGACCGTCGCCGACGAACTGAAAATCAGCGTGAATACCCCTGCGGCGGCCATGGCCTGGCACAGCGTGATGCTGCCGCCGACATTGCTGTCGTAGTAGCGCAACGGTTCACGGACGCTTTCGCCGACCGCCTTCAACCCCGCACAGTGAATCACCGCGGTAATGGGAAAGTCGGCGAACAGCGCGTCCAGTTGCGCCCGATTGCGCACATCGCCCAGGACGAAGCGGGCGCGCCGTCCGCCCAGCCTGGCGATGCGTTCCAGGCTGGTGCGCGAGCTGTTGCACAGGTTGTCGAGAATGACCACCGTCTGCCCGTGGCCCAGCAACTGCAAAACGACCTGTGCGCCGATATAACCCGTACCGCCTGTGACCAGAATCATCGTCGTCGCTCCCGGCGCCCGCAGGCACACTGGTCAAGATCAAGGGATAGCACCTGCGTGATACGACGACGGGATCAGGCCTATGAAGCTATGCCCTCGGGCCCTCGATGGAGTTCCCATGCAGTGCCGGACGGTCGCTCGGGGAAAGTTGAACGAGCGCAGCTCCGGCAGCGTCCAAAGCTTGGCAATGCACAGATCATGACCTTCCCCACCGGGTCTGTTCATTGCCGCGCACAATCCATACGGGTGGCGTCGAAGCTCAGTCCCCGCTGACTTCAGTCCCGATTCAGGCTCTGAAACAAGGACACCCCCATGAACGATGTGGCGCCCAACGGCTCTACCCCCACTGCTCATTCCCGCGCCCCGCGCGACCCTGCGCCGACCCGCCGGCCGCTCATGCTGTGTCTGTCCCATCTGCGCTGGGGCTTCGTCTACCAGCGCCCGCAGCACGTCATGTCACGCCTGGCGCAGAGCTATGACGTGCTCTTCTTCGAAGAACCGCTGTTCGCCGACCACGTCGAGCCGCAGTTGCTCACCAGCCAGCCCACCCAGGGCGTGACCGTGCTGGTCCCGCAATTGCCTGCCGGTGTGCCCCACGAACGGGTTATCGCCTTGCAACGCGAACTGCTCGATGCCTACCTGGCCGAGCATCGACACGATGAATTGCTGCTGTGGTACCTGACGCCGATGAGCCTGGCCTTCACCGACCACCTGCAGGCCCAGGTGACGATCTTCGATTGCATGGACGAGCTGTCGGCGTTCATGGGTGCGCCACCGGAGCTCATCGAAAGGGAACGTCAACTGCTGGCGCGCGCCGACGTGGTGTTCACCGGCGGGCACAGCCTGTGGGAGGCCAAGCGCCACCAACACGCCAACGCCCACGCCATGCCCAGCAGCGTCGACATCGCCCACTTTGCCCAGGCCCGAGAGCTGCTTCCTGATCCGACCGACCAGGCGGCGATCGGCCATCCGCGCCTGGGCTTTTTCGGGGTGATCGACGAGCGCTTCGACATCCAGCTGGTCGATGAACTGGCCCGACAGCGGCCGCAGTGGCAGATCGTGCTGATCGGCCCGGTGGTCAAGATCGACCCGCAGACCCTGCCGCGACGCGCCAACATTCACTACCTGGGCGGCAAGCAGTACAGCGACTTGCCCCGGTATCTGGCCGGTTGGGAAGTCGCGTTGATGCCCTTCGCCATCAACGCCTCGACACGCTTCATCAGTCCGACCAAGACCCCCGAATACCTCGCCGGTGGACGTCCGGTGGTGTCCACGCCGATCACCGACGTGATCAACGATTACGGTGACAGCGGGGTCGTGACCATTGCCGACACACCGCCTGCCTTCATCGCCGCGGTAGAACATGCCCTGGGCGCCGAGGCACGTGACAGCGTGCTGGCCCAGGCCGATGCAGCATTGAACGGCATGTCGTGGGACAAAACCTGCGCGGCCATGAAGGAGCAGATCGAATGCCTCAGGTAAACCTCGAAAGCGCCAGCCGTGGCCCGTCCGTCCATGGCGACGGCCGTCCCTACGACTATGTGATAGTGGGCGCCGGCTTTGCCGGCAGCGTCATTGCCGAGCGCCTGGCCGATGGGCTTGGCCTGAACGTGCTGGTGATCGACCGCCGCGAGCACATCGGCGGCAACGCCTACGACCACCTGGATGCAGCCGGCGTGATGGTCCACCGCTACGGGCCGCATATCTTTCACACCAATGCCCAGCGCATTGTCGACTATCTGTCGCGCTTCACCCAGTGGCGCCCCTACGAGCACCGAGTGCTGGCCCAGGTCGACGATCATCTGGTGCCGATTCCGATCAACCTCACCACGCTCAACACGCTGTTCGGCCTGCAGATGGATGAGGCTCAGGCCGAACGCTTTCTGGCCGAGCGCGCACAGCCGGTGGAGTGCATCCGCACCTCCGAGGACGTGGTGATCAATCAGATCGGCCAGGAGCTCTACCAGAAGTTCTTCCAGGGCTACACCCGCAAGCAATGGGGCCTGGACCCGTCGCAGCTGGACAAGTCGGTCACCTCACGGATTCCCACGCGCACCACCGAGGATGACCGCTACTTCACCGACAGCTTCCAGGCCATGCCGCTGGAAGGTTACACCCGCCTGTTCGAGAACATGCTTGACCACCCGCGTATCGACGTGCTGCTGGACACCGATTTCGCCCAGGTTCGCGAGCAGTTGTCCTACGCCCAGCTGGTCTACTGCGGCCCGGTGGATGAGTATTTCGGCTTCCGTCTGGGCCGCCTACCCTACCGTTCGTTGCGCTTCGAGCACAAGACGTTGCAGCAACCCCAGCTGCAAGCGGTGGCCGTGGTCAATTACCCGGACGAAGCGGTCCCCTACACGCGCATCACCGAATACAAGCACCTGACCGGGCAGCAACACCCGCAGACCAGCATCACCTACGAATACCCCTGCGCCGACGGCGACCCCTACTACCCCATCCCACGAGCCGAAAACGCCGCGCTGTATCAACGCTACAAGGCGCTGGCGGACGAAACGCCGGGGGTCACCTTTCTCGGTCGATTGGGCACCTACAAGTACTACAACATGGATCAGGTGGTCGGTCAGGCGCTGGCGCTGTATCAACGAATCGAGCAGGCGGGTGCGCCCGTGCCTGGTGCGAGGGCTGCCGTGGAACTGCTCGACGAGCGCGGCGCTTGAAGGCGTGCGGCCTGTTCGACACGTTCATCATGGCCGGTTACGAATGCGCCGCTCAGCGGCGGCGCGATGGCGAACGAGTGGATGTGCAGGTCAGCACCGGGCATCAGCGCTGGGCGGCTGAAGATTATCGCCAGTTGCGGGCCGATGGTATCGGTTGCGCCCGGGATGGCCTGCGCTGGCACGAGATCGAACGGCGTTGCGGGCACTACGACTGGAGCAGTTTTCTACCCCTGCTGCGCGCGGCGCGTGAGTGCAATCTGCAGGTGGTGTGGGATTTCTGTCATTACGGCTATCCCGACGGACTGGACATCTGGCGGCCGGAATTCGTCGAGCGCTTTGCCCGCTTTGCCGGTGCCGCAGCGCGGCTGATGGTCGATGAGGGTTTCGAGGTGCCCTTTTGCTCCCCGGTCAACGAGATGTCGTTCTGGAGCTGGGCCGGCGGCGACGTCGGCTACTTCAACCCTGGCGCCCACGGTCGCGGGCTGGAGCTCAAGCACCAGTTGGTGCGGGCCAGCATCGAGGCCATCGAGGCGATTCGTACGCACGCGCCCCAGGCGCGCTTCGTGCAGTGCGATCCATTGATTCACATCGTGCCCGATTCGCCGCGCGCCGTGGACCAGGAGCGCGCCGAGGGTCATCGGCTGGCGCAGTTCCAGGCCTGGGACATGCTCGCCGGGCGCCAGTGGCCGGGGCTGGGCGGCTGCGAGGGGTATCTGGACATCATCGGGGCCAATTTCTACCCGCAGAATCAGTGGCGACAGAACGGCGAACGGATCCTGCTGGGGCATCCCGAGTTCCGCCCGCTGGCGGGATTGCTGGCTGAACTGAATCGGCGTTATGGCCGCCCCATCCTGCTGGCCGAAACCGGCGCCGAGGCGGATGCGCGAGGGCCATGGCTGGAATACGTGGGTGAACAACTGGCGCTGGCGATTGCACGTGGCGTCGATGTGCAGGGGCTGTGCTGGTATCCGTTCCTGGACTATCCCGGTTGGGACGATGGCCGCTACTGCCCCGCCGGTGTGTACGGCGCAGCCGACGGTGAAGGCTCACGGGCGCCTTATCATCCGTTGCGGGTGCAATTGCAAACGCTGGAGCGCCTGCACGGTCGCCGCCCATAACCCACCGCGTCCCACCCACAAATCCGCAGCGCCCCCGGACGCGGCTCGCGCCGCTGCTACAGGAATGTCGTATGCCGTCCCAGACGCGTCACGCGGATGTGCGGAACGCGCATGCCGCCCCCGAGCCGCGTCCGGCCGCATCGCGCAATACCTGTCGGAACGCATGCCGCCCCCAAGGCACGCACAACCCCTGTAGCAGCGGCGCAAGCCGCGTCCGGCCACACCGCGCAATACCTGGCGGAACGCATGCCGCCCCCAAGGCACGCACAACCCCTGTAGCAGCGGCGCAAGCCGCGTCCGGCCGCACCACGCAATACCTGGCGGATCAGATGCGGAACCCACCCACCAGCTGCTGCAATCGTGCGGCTTCCTGTTCCAGCGCCGTACAGGCGCTCAGGGTGGCTTCCAGGTTACTGACACCCTGCTGGTTGAGCAGATTGATCTCGCTGATGTCCAGGTTCAACGTCTCGACCACCGCTGTCTGCTCTTCGGTCGCCGTGGCCACGGACTGGTTCTGGCCATCGATTTCACCGATGCGCTCGGTCACGGTGGTCAGGCGCACGCCGGCCTGCTCGGCGACTACCATGCTGTGGGCACTCTGCCGCTGGCTTTCCTGCATCAAGGCCACGGCATCGCGCGACCCGCCCTGCAACTCCTCGATCATCTGCTGAATCTGCTGCGCCGAACTCTGCGTACGGCTGGCCAGGGAGCGCACCTCGTCGGCCACCACGGCGAACCCGCGCCCGGCTTCACCGGCGCGCGCCGCTTCGATGGCGGCATTGAGCGCCAGCAGATTGGTCTGTTCGGAAATCCCCCGAATCACGTCGAGGATCTGGCCGATATTGGCCGCCTTGCCGTCCAGCGCATCGATGTGCTCGCAGCTACTGCCGATCTTCTGCGACAGCGCCTGCATCGCCTGCAGGGCCTCGCCCAGCACGGTGCGACCTTCCTGGCTCTGCACACGCGCATCGCTGGCCTGCCCGGACGCATGCGCGGCGTTGCGCGCGATCTCTTCGGCGGCCGCGCCCAACTGGTTGATCGCCGCCGCCACGCTCTGGGTGCGCTGCGCCTGCACATCGGACTGCTGCATCGACGACTGTGAAGACTCCAGCACCCGACGCGTGCCTTGGGTCAACTGCTGAGTGCTGTGCGCGACATCGCGAATCGAGCCGTGGACACGTGCCACGAACGAGTTGAACGCCGTGGCCAACGCGCCAAACTCGTCGCGCGCCTCCACCGGCAGACGCCGGGTCAGATCGCCTTCGCCCTCGGCGATGTCGTCCATCGCGCGAGTGAGCTCGCGCAGCGGTCGCAGCAGGATCTGGATCAGCAACCCGAGCAAGGCGATGATCGCGACCACCGCCACCACCGTGGCGATGATCGCCAGATTGCGCGCCCGGGTCACCGGCGCATAGGCCTTGGCCTCGTCGATCGACAGCCCCAGGTACCATTTCACCGACGGCAGCCCTTCCACAGGGGTGAAGCTGACCAGCCGCTGCGTGCCATTCTGCGGCACCGAACTGAAACCGGGCGCCAGGTTCGGCGTGCCTTCAGTGAACACCTCGGGCAGGCGCTTGAGCACCTGTTCGGGATGACTGCTGACCAGAATCTTGCCTTCCGCATCCACCAGGAAAGCTTCGCCCAGGCCGCCGGCGTTGAGCGAGCTGATGATGGTGACCAGCGTCGACAGGTCCAGATCGCCGCCGACCACACCGGCCAGTCGGCCATCGCGCATCAGCGGTGTGGCGATGGTGATGCCCAGTTTTTTCGACGAGGCCGACATATAGGGTTCGGTCACGATCATGCCACCGGCCTTGGTCGCCGCCGCATACCAAGGCCGCTGGCGCGGATCGTAGCCGGCCGGCAACGGGCCGTGGGGACGCTTGGTGTAGGTGCCATCGACCTCACCCAGGTAGGTGAGGTCGAAGTTGTCGGTGTACAGCTTCTGCTCGAGCAGGCCGGTCAGGCCTTCTGCGCTGCGATCGCGGGCCAGGACCTGAGCCTGGCTGTCGATCAGCTTGATGCGCGCGTCGAGCCAATAGGCGACGTTGCCTGCCGTCACTCGACCGGTTTCGGTCAGCGACGCACGCAGGCTCTGGTCGATGGCCTGGCGTTGCAGGTAGGCATTGAAGCCGGCGAAGGCGGCCAGGGCCGCTGTTACGACCAGAGCGGCGGCCAGCAGGATTTTATGGCTGAATTTCAGGTGTTTGATCAAGGGTCGAATACCGGCAGGAGAGAAGAAGCGCGTCAACGGATACCGCCGTGCTATCGGCTCGCCTTTGTGCTTCTTGAATGACCCGCTCAGCCCGTTGGCAAACTGATGGAAAGCAGCAGCGCATCGAAGCTGGCGCCATTGAGCGGGCGGCTCAAGTAATAGCCCTGGCCTTCGTCGCAGGCCACGGAGTCGAGCAACTTGAGATGCTCCAGGGTTTCCACACCTTCGGCCGTGACCGTCAGCGACAAGGCCCGGCCCAGTCCGATCACGGCCTCGACGATGGCCAGATCTGGTTGGCTGTCACCCAGTCGGCTGACGAAACTGCGGTCGATCTTGAGCCCATCGAAAGGAAAGGAGCGCAGATAGCTCAACGATGAGTAGCCGGTACCGAAATCATCCATAGTCAGGCGCACACCCAGTGCCTTGAGGCTGCGCATCAGTATCAGGGCATTGTCGGCGTCTTCCAGCATGACGCTTTCGGTGACCTCCAGTTCGAGCCTGTTCGCGGTCAGCCCAGAGCGCTGCAATGCCGCCTTGACCCGTTCGACCAACTGCCCGCTCTGAAACTCTCTGGACGATACGTTGACCGACACGAACAGCGTTTCGGGCCATTGGCTGGCCTGCCTGCACGCGGCGTCCATCACCCATTCGCCCACGGCAGTGATCAATCCCACCTCCTCGGCGATGGGTATGAACGCATCGGGCGCCAGCAGTCCGCGCTGAGGGTGTTGCCAGCGTACCAGGGCCTCGGCGCCGACCATGCGCCCGTCGGCGATGCGAAAGCGCGGCTGGTATTCCAGACGCAACTCACCATGCTTGATCGCATAGCGCAGATCGCCTTCGAGGCGGCGACGCTCGACGATTCGCGCATTCATGTCACCATCATAGAAACGCCAGGTACCGCGCCCGCTGGCCTTGGCCTCATACAGCGCGATGTCGGAATAGCGCAACAGTTCGGGCGCGTGTGCCGCATCCCCCGGAGACACGGCGATGCCAATGCTGGCGCTGACATGAATCTCCTGCTCGTCGACATCGATCACTTGCTCGATCAAGTCGATCAGCCGTCGGCACAAGGCTTCGATCTCCTGATGCCCGACCATGCCCGACACGACCATGACGAATTCGTCACCGCCGACCCGGGCGACGATGTCCTGGCTGCGCACGCACTGCCTGATGCGGGCACCGATTTCGTGCAGCACCAGGTCGCCGGTGGCGTGTCCGAGCAGATCGTTGACGGGCTTGAAGCGATCCAGGTCGATGGTCAGCATCACCAGGGGCTGGCTGGCGGCCAGGGCATTTTCGAGGCGGCTTTCCAGATAGTCGCGCAGCTGGCTGCGGTTTGGCAGCCCGGTCAGCACGTCATGCCGCGAAAGGTACTCGACCCGTCGCCGGGCCTCGATCTCCTCGGTAACGTCGGTGGCGGTGCCGCGAAACCCTTGAGTACCGCTGGTGCGTGCGGCAATCCTGGCTGTGCGTTGCTGCAGGTGCTTGTCGACATAGCTGCATTCGGTGACCAGGTTGCTCTGCCCGACATTGCTGCGCAGCCGGTCTAGCAAGGTGCCGTCGGGCAGGTCCACGAGTTGGTCCAGCGAAGTTCCCAACCACTGCGCCTTGTCCAGCCCGGTGACAGCTTCGAAACGGTCGGACAGGTAAGTGAGGCGCCCCTCGCAGTCGGCCTCCCAGATCCAGTCGGAGCTGGCCTCGGCGACATCGCGAAAGCGTGACTCGCTCAGCGTCAGCGCCGCCTGGCTGGTGCGCAGCAGTTCGTGACTGCTGTCCAAGGCACGGGCCGCGCGGGTATTGCGGCGCAACATGACCCAGGTCATGCCGAAAATGATCAGCGTCGCCAGAATGATCAGCGGCAGCACCACAATGATCATCTGCCGCCCGGGTCGGGTGGCATCCCACTGCAGATCGAAGTGCGTACCGTGCTCGCCCGTCAGTTCTGCGTGAGCGACCGCAGGGTCATCGGCCCGGCCCAGGCGTACTCCGCGCAAACCCATGTTGGCGCCCAGCTCTTCGAGGCGCCGCGGATCGAGTCGGTTGACCACGAGCATGACCGATGGCGGCCGGTCGTCGGCCTGCACGGTAGGGTCGGTACTGGGCGTGATGGCTGCTGCCACGACCAGCGCCGGCGTGCCGGCCAGGCTGGTCAGTGCCGTGAAGACCTTTTCGTCATCGGCGAGCGCGCGGGCTTCGGCCACCCACTCGTCGACAGAGCGCCCCAGCCACTGCGCCGCTGCCACGGTCTCGTAGCGGCCTTCGATCACCGCATAGACGGAGCGGCCACTCGGGCCGATGACAAAAGCCGCTTCATAGCCAAAATCATCGTACAGCGCGGGGCCGAAGTTCTCCCGCACGAAGGCCCACTCCATGTCGACCTTCAGGTGCAGATGCCGATACGCCTCACCCCAGAACGAGTAATCCTTGATGGTCAGTTGCAGGAGCCGGCGTTCGGCCTCGATGCTTTTTTGTATCAGTGACTGCCCTTGGGCCTGCTCTGCACGATCCAGGCCGTGGGCGAAATACAGTGACAGCGAGACCGCCAGCGCGAAGACCACGGCAAGGCTGGCACAGAACGTGACCAACGACGCCTGTGCCAGGGAAGTGCTGCTCGCTGGCTGGGCAGGCGAGGCAGGAGAAGTGAAGCTGGACTTGAGCATGGATGGCCTGGAGAAGAATACTGCGCAGCTGATACGGGGTGTATCGGCCGCCCTCGAGCTTCCATGAACACAGGGACGCTTCAGGAGAAGCGCTTTCTGTGAAACCTGCTCATTGTGGGCTCAGCCCTTTTGTGGGCTCAGCCTTCCTGTGGGAGCAGCCTTTCTGTGGGAGCGGGCTCTGCCCGCGAAGGGTTCACCGCTGAATCCTTCGCGGGCAGAGCCCGCTCCCACAAAGAGCCTGCTCCCACAGAAAGAGGCCTATCCCACAACGAGCCCTACCCCACCCGCCCCTTGCCGAACACCAGCTTGCCCCAAACCAGCCCCAGCACCGCTGCCACCGTGGAAGCGGCCAGCACGCTGAGCTTGGCCGAAGCCAGCAGGGTCGGGTCGGTGAAGGCCAGCGCGGCGATGAAGATCGACATGGTGAAACCGATCCCGGCCAGCAGGCCGACCAGCCCCACTCCACCCCAGGTCACGCCCTCGGGCAGCCTGCAGATGTTCAGCTTGACCAGCAGCACACTGGCCAGCAGCACGCCCAGCGGTTTGCCCAGCACCAGGGCGATCATCACCCCGGCGAACACATGCTGCGACATCGCATCGCCCAGGTTCGCCCCACCGAAGCTCACCCCGGCGTTGGCCAGGGCGAACAGCGGCATGACCCCGAAAGCGACCCACAGGTGCAGGCCGACCTGAATCCGCTGCACCGGTGGCAGCACTTCGCGTTGCGCATCGCGCAGCTGCCGCAGCGGCTCAACCACAGCCTCGCGGTTGTCGCTGCCAGGGGTGAAGCGCTCCATCAACTCGTTGAAGTTGCGGCGGATGACGTCCACCGGACGCTCGGCCATCGGCTTGGAGTAGACCGGCGTCAACAAGCCCAGAATCACCCCGGCAAGGGTGGGATGAACGCCCGTCTTGAGCAGGCCGAACCAGACGATTGCCCCAGGCAGCACGTAGGCAGAAGCCTTGCTGATGCCCATGCGCTGGAACACCAGCACCAGCAGCACACCGGCCACGGCGATCAGCAGGCCGAGGTAGTCGAGGCTGGCGGTGTAGAACACCGCGATGATCAGAATGGCCACGATGTCGTCGATGATCGCCAAAGCCAGCAGCAGAATCCGCACGCTGGCCGGGATCGACTTGCCCAGCAACGCCAGCACGCCCACGGCAAAGGCGATATCGGTGGCGGTCGGCACCGCCCAGCCGGCGCTGGCGGCGGTGCCATGGTTGAGCGCGGTGTAGAGCAAGGCCGGCATCAGCACCCCGCCCAGAGCCGCACCCAGGGGCAAGGTCGCCAGTTGCAGATTGGCCAGGGCGCCGTCCTTGATTTCCTGGCGTATCTCCGCGCCCACCACCAGAAAGAAGATGGTCATCAGGCCATCATTGACCAGAAAGTGCAGCGAGCGCGACACGCTGAAATCGCCCAGCCCCAGAGTGATCTGGGTGTGCCAGAAATGCTCGTAGGACTCGGCTGCCGGACTGTTGGCCCAGACCAGCGCAGCGATGGCGGCGAGCAGTAACACGATGCCGCTGACGGCTTCGATGTGAGAGAAACGTTCGAGCGCCGCCAGGGCACGCTCGGTGAGCTGTTGCGGGCGGGGAATGACAGGCACGGCCGGTTTGGTTTCGGACACGGGGAGTCTCCGTTGGCGGCCCGACCAACGCTGAACTTTAACCTGCGCCGTACCGTATGCAGCGGCGCACCCGCGGCGATGATAGAAAGCCTGGGGCCAAGTTGCAATGCATCATCTCAATCCGGCGGCGGGGGCAGCATCAGGGTGGCGATCAGCGCGCGCACCGTGCCCGGCAGTGAGGCCGCTACCGAGTTCTGCGCAAGCCTACGAACTACGGCCAGATGTCCAGCAAAGCGGCCTGCAGCTCGTGCGAGGCCCCATACAACGGCACATGACCACGCATCAGGATCTGCGTACTGCGGCGGTAGGCAGCACTGCGGATCTGCAGTTGCCCATCGGACAGCGCCGCGACCACCGTGGTGTCCAGGCGCCCGGCGGGGTTTTCGATGCTGACGTGGAGGTCCGCGAATGTCGCTCCGGGAGCGGCGATGTCACGGGCCACCTGGTGCGCGGTGGTGCCCGGGATCAGGCACGCTGCTGCCAGGCAGCAGCCGCCGGACACCGCCATGGAGGCATGACCGGTCTGCGGGGTGAAGTAGCGTACAGCGATATGACCACCCTCGCGCGGCGCGCCGACGATGCAGATCTTGGGGATGGTTTCGCTGCGCGCCAGCTCGTCGCGGGTCATGGGCACACCGTCCTTGCGGCGCAGTCCCATCTTCAATCCGGCCTCGGTCCATAGCGAGCGCAAGGTGGCCATGAAGGCTGCATTCGCCTCGAGGGATGCGACGGGTTCGTGCCCGGTCTTGCCTAGGCTGCGCGCATCGACGATGACCATCGGCACCGCCACATCGACGCAGGAGACCTCGATGCCAGCCACGTGGTCGACGACCGCGCCGGTCGGCAGCAAGGCACCGGTCTTGTTGCCGACCGGCGCCTGGAGAAACAGGTCCACGGCAGGGTAGTCACCCATCACGCCAGGAATCTGCGCCTTGACGAAGTCCCCCCGCGCATCGCACTGCATGCGCGCCGTCGTGACCACCCCGGTGTTGGTGTTGCGGATATCGACTTCGCACAAGCCGCCGACCGGAGCTTGGAGCAGACCGACATCCAGCGCCCACAGCAGCAGCGCGCTGGACATGTTGCCGCAATTCACGCTCCAGTCGATCTCGGCATGGTCACTGGCCAGTTGCGCGAGGGTGCTGACCAGACGCAGCTGGCCGTCCACGCGTTCGGTGTTCATCACGAACACCTTGTTACTGGTCGCCGGACCGCGGCCCAGACCGGTGATCTGCCGGTTGCCGGGATGACTGCCTGCCGCAGGCACACCCATCAACTGGCGCAGCAGTTGCTCACGCAGCACCGTATCGGTCGGCAGCAACGGCTCCCACAGGACTACACCGGTGGAGGTACCGCCGCGCATGTAATGCACCGGCACCTCGACCGTGCCCAGTCGGCGTTGGGAGCGCCAACCCGGCGCAAGTCCAGGGCCAGTGGAGGTGAGGTCGTTCATCAACTACTCCTGTGAGTCGGGCAGCACCGCATGGCTCAGGGACTCATCAGCTCGCGGACCCTGGACGCCAGCGCGTCCATGGCGAACGGCTTGGTCAACACCTGCATGTCGGGCCCCAGGTAACCATTGCCGATCGCTGCGTTTTCCGCATAGCCGGTAATGAACAGCACCTTGAGCTCAGGCCGTACCTCACGCCCGGCGTCGGCCATCTGCCGACCGTTCATGCCACCGGGCAACCCGACGTCGGTGATCAGCAGATCGATACGCACGTCCGATTGCAGCAGCTTGAGGCCTGCCAGACTGTCGGCCGCCTCGATCAAGGTATAGCCCAGATCGCCCAGCACGTCGGTCAAGAGCATGCGCACGGTCGGTTCGTCGTCGACGATCAGGATGGTCTCCCCGGCATGTGCTGCGGCGGCCAGGGATTCGCGGGTTTCCGGTATCTCGTCATCGACCTCGCCGTAATAGCGCGGCAGGTAGATGCGCAAGGTGGTGCCCTCGCCCACTTCCGAATAGATCCGCACCTGGCCGCCCGACTGCTTGGCGAAGCCGTAGATCATCGACAAGCCCAGCCCGGTGCCCTGACCGATGGGCTTGGTGGTGAAGAACGGATCGAACGCCTTGGCAATGACGTCCGGCGCCATACCGGTGCCGGTGTCGGTGACACTGACCGACAGGTACTGGCCTTCGGGTATGTCGTAACTGCGCGCGGCCTCGCGATCCATCCAGCGGTTGGCGGTCTCGATGGTGATGCGCCCGCCATTGGGCATGGCATCGCGGGCATTGATGCACAGGTTGAGCAAGGCGTTTTCCAGCTGGCTGACATCCACCAGCGTGGGCCACAGATTGGTCGCGCCCACCGTTTCCACGCGAATGCTGGGGCCTACCGTGCGCTGAATCAGCTCGGTCATGCCTTCCATCAGCGCATTGACATCGGTGGGCCGTGGATCGAGGGTTTGGCGTCGGGAAAACGCCAGCAACCGGTGGGTCAGCGCCGCAGCGCGCTTGGCCGCGCCCTGTGCGGTGCTGATGTACTTGTCGGTTTCCATCCAGCGCCCTTGGGCGATGCGCGTGCTCATCAGCTCGAGCGCACCGGAAATGCCGGCCAGCAGGTTGTTGAAGTCATGGGCCAGGCCGCCGGTGAGCTGCCCGACCGCTTCCATCTTCTGCGACTGGCGCAGTTTCTCTTCGGCCTGGATCAGCTTGACCGTACGCTCGGTCACGCGCTGTTCCAGGGTATCGTTGAGAGCACGCAACGCAGACAAGGCGCGATCGCGCTCGGCCTCGACCGAGCGCCGCGCCTCGACATCGATGAGCACCCCTGGAAAACGCAGCGGTTTGCCCTCGGCGTCGTTCTCGACACGACCGTTGGCCTCGATCCAGTAATAGTGGCCGTCGGCCCGGCGGACGCGATACTGATGGGAATAACTGCCGCCGCGCTGGATCACTTCGCTGATCGCGGCACTCAGGCCTTCGCGATCATCGGGATGCACCGTGGCCACGATCGTTTCCAGGCTCAAGCCTTCACGGCCCAGCGCCGGATCCAGCCCGAACGCCAGGGCAAAGCCTTCGTCGACCGCGAAACGATCGGTCGGCAGATGCCAATGCCACGTGCCGATGATGGCCCCCGCCGCCAGGGCCAACTGCACCCGTTCGATGTTTTCCCGCGCCACGGCTTCACTGGTGCGCAGACGATCCTCGGCATTGCGTCGGGCGGTGACGTCGCTGAAGATCACCGCGATCTTGCGTTCTTCGGGAAGGCCGACTTTCACGGCTCGCACATCGAACCAGCGTTTGAACGCTTCGGCATAGTTCTCGAAAGTAGCCGGCTCGCCGGTCTTGGCCACATGGCCATAGGTGTCGAACCAGAACTGCTCCAGGTCCGGGGCGAACTCGGTCACCCAGCGCCCGCGCAGGTTGACGCCAGCCTGCCGTTCGAAGGCCGGGTTGGCCTCGATGAAGCAGTAGTCGATGGGCCGATCTTCGGCGTCGAATTTGACCTCGACGATGGCGAACGCCGATTCGATGTTCTCCAGGATCTTGCGAAAACGTTCCTCGCTCTGCCGCAACGCGCTTTCAGCGTTGCGCACACGGGTCAGGTCGAGCATCGCGCCGATCATCCGCACCGCCCGCCCTTCGGCATTGCGAATGACGTGCCCGCGGTCGAGCACTTCGGCGAACGAGCCGTCGTGACGCTGAAACCGGTATTCGCCGGACCAACCCGATTGGCTGCCGTCGATCACGGCATGAATGGACTCGTAGACGCCCGCGCGATCTTCAGGGTGAATATGCCCGATCCACCAGTCACCGGTGGGTTCGACGGAAGCCAGAGGATGGCCGTAGGCCTGCTCGAGCGCCTCGTTCCACACCACCTGGTTACCGCTCAGGTCCCAGTCCCAGATGGCATCGTTGGTGGCCTTGACGGCCAGGCGGTAGCGCTCTTGGGTTTCCTTTATGGCCAGGCCGGCCAGGTGCTCGTTGGTACGGTCGCGCAGAATCTTGACGAAGCCCAGGTGCAGGCCGTCGTCGTACAGCGGCATCATCTCGCCAGATGCCCAGAATCGCTGGCCATCCTTGCGCAGATGCCAGCGCTCGTCATTGGCACGCCCGTCACGCAGCGCCAGACGCATCTCCAGGGCCAGCCGGCCCTGCTCGCGGTCTTCGGGCGTGAAAAACGGTTCGGCGCTGCGGCCGCACATTTCATCCGAGGTCCAACCCATGACGTGGGTCGCCCCCATATTCCAGTCGGTCACGATGCCTTGGGTATCGATCACCACCATCGCAAAATCGATGGAGCTGTCGAATACGGCGCGTTGGCGAGCCTCGTCGGTCACATGCGGCGAACGGCTGGGCTTATCGGGGGCGGCCTCGGGCGCAGGCGATCGGGCCAAGGCCTGCAACTGGCTCAGCACAACATGAGTGTGTGGATCGTGCAGGTCGAAACCGGCTTCTTCCATTACCTTGCGCAGGCGCTCGACCTGGAATGCGCGAGCTGCAACTGTCGTGTCGTTCAGAACGCCTCCAACTACCTTATAAAGGTGCCATGGACCCAATGCAGTGCTACGTGTGTGTTAGGCAGTGACCTGGCAGCGGGGTTCCCGAACGCGCGCAGCGTCAAGGGTATCCGGTGGTTCACGTGAAACGACTTGCAGACAGCGCCATACCCTGAACAGGCCACGCATCTTGAAAACGAGACGAGCGTGTACAGCGGGTAGAGAAATCATGTGCGAACAGGAAGGTGAAGCAGAAGGTGCACGTCATGTGCCGGGTTCATGTGCAGTGTCGATATGACGTGGATAATGGCAGGGGCGGCTGGATTCGAACCAACGCATGGCAGGATCAAAACCTGCTGCCTTACCGCTTGGCGACGCCCCTGTATCCGGTGCAAGAAAGCCAGTTGCTGGCCTCTGCATGAACGAGCGGGAATTTATCAGGTTTCTTTCGCGCAGGAAACCCCAATTGCAATAAATATTCTTCAAAAACAGCCGGTTGCTTTCCGGCGTCACTGTACCTGGCTTCAAACGGTGCAGGGATGAACTGTACGCGCCTGTGCCAAGTCCTATCTTCATCGCCCACTTGCCACGCCCGGCGTGCATGTTCAACCCTATCAGGAGGCACACTTCATGAGCACTACCCCCTACGTTCCACCCAAGGTCTGGAAAAACGACGCGGAATCCGGCGGCCAGTTTTCCAAGACCAACCGCCCGACCGCTGGCGCCACCCATGAGCAGACCTTGCCCGTAGGCAAGCACCCGTTCCAGCTGTATTCCCTGGCGACCCCCAACGGCGTCAAGGTGAGCATCATGCTCGAAGAGCTGCTGGAGCTGGGCCACGCCGACGCCGAATACGACGCCTGGCCGATTCGCATCGGCGAAGGCGATCAGTTCTCCAGCGGGTTCGTCGAGATCAATCCGAACTCGAAGATCCCGGCGCTGGTGGATCACAGCGAAGGTGCCGGGGTGCGGGTGTTCGAGTCAGGCTCCATCCTGATCTACCTGGCGCAGAAGTTCGGCGAGTTCCTGCCCACCGATGTGGCAGCACGCACCGAGGCCATGAACTGGCTGTTCTGGCAGATGGGCGCAGCTCCCTATCTGGGTGGCGGCTTCGGGCACTTCTATGCCTATGCGCCGGAGAAGCTGGAGTACCCGATCAACCGTTTCACCATGGAAGCCAAGCGTCAACTGGATGTACTGGACAAGCGGCTGGCCGAGACGCGCTTCATAGCTGGCGACGAATACACCGTGGCCGACATTGCGATCTGGCCATGGTATGGGCAGCTGGTGCGCGGCAATCTGTACGACGCAGCGCAATTCCTGGCGGTTGACGAGTATCCTCACCTGCAGCGCTGGGCCGAAGAGATCGCCCAACGTCCCGCCGTGCAGCGCGGTCAACGCGTCAACCGCACCTGGGGCGATGAAGCGACCCAAGTCCCCGAACGCCATAGCGCCGCCGACTTCAAATAACCCCATCCTGGCTTGCACCGCCCTTGTAGCAGCGGCGCAAGCCGCGTCCGGCCTCGCCGCAATACGCCTGACACTGCGCATACGACGCCGACGCGGCTTGCGCCGCTGCTACACGGGGCGCAGACGACGTTCATGCTTTGTGCAAGGCATCGCCGTGATGCAGCGCCGAATGACCCGTCTTGTCGCTCTTGACCTCGTACTGCGGCTCGTCGTTGGACGCTGGCCGATGTTTGCCCATGAACTCCACGTCCTTGACGTGAACCTTGGTCACCTTGCCATGGATCTCCCCCGCTTCGGAATTCCAGCGCACCGCGTCACCCACCTTGAATGCATGGCTCATGGTCTTGCTCCTCATGTGATGAAAAACCCTTCAAACAAAGGAGTGCAACGCACTCCATTGATTCACTCCACATAGCGACTCAACGTCCGGACGGCACTGCGCGCAAGGTGAACTCGGTGATTTCCGACGGCACCCCCAAACGAATCGGAAAGCCGTTCCACAACCCGCTGCCATTACTGACATACAGCTGCAGGCCTGCACGGCGGTACAACCCCGACACGAACCCCTCGTTGGCCTTGGCCACCACCTGATCGAAACCGCGAATCATGCCGCCATGGGTGTGCCCGGACAGCTGCAAATCGACGCCAGCGGCGATCGCCTGATCGATCCCGGCGGGTCGATGGTTGAGCAGCACGATCGGCGCATCGGCCGGTGCACCGCGCAGGGCCAGATCCAGGTCGAGCGCGCTGCCTCCGTACCGGGTGGCGACCTTGTCGGTGATACCGGCGATGACCAGTTGCCCGCGTGTATCGCCGACCACCTCATGCTGGTTGATCAGACTGTGCATGCCCGCCTCGCGAAACTTGGCCATCCAGCCTTCGTTGCCGAAGTAATACTCGTGGTTGCCGGGAATCGCGATCACGCCATCGCGTGCGCGCAACCGGGCCAGTGGGCGCACGTCCGTGGCCCGCGCCTGCAGGGTGCCGTCGATGAGGTCCCCGGTGATCACCACCAGATCCGGCGCCAGCGCGTTGGTGCGCGTGACGACTTCGTCCACCCAGGGCTCGGGAAACAGCACGCTGATGTGCAGGTCGGACAGCTGCACCAGCCGGAACCCATCCAGCGCCGGCGCCAGCCCGGGTATCTGGATGTCCACCTGACGCACGTCCGGCACGCGGGTAGCCTGAGCCACACCGAAGCCGGAGACCACCACCGCCAGCGCTGCCACGCCATAGCGCCATTTGGCCAGGGCGCTGCGTGACGAAGCGCGGCGACGGACCAGGCGGGTCAGCAGGATGCCCAGATCCAGCACCAGCACGAAAGCGAACAGCAGGGCAAACCCGGTAAAGGCCCAGCCAGCGCTGTACGCCACCCAATAGGGGACTTCAGGCGAGTACATGGTCCCGGTGAACGCCAGAATCAGCAGGTGGTATTTGGACGCGGCCAGCAGCACCAGACCGATCAGCAAACGCCAGCCGGTGGCCAGGGGCAATGGGTAGATGAAGCGCAGCGCAACATACAGAAACGCGACAGTCGCATAGATGTGGAACACGGCTATTCCTCATGGTCAGTGGCACTCTGACAGCCGGCCCCTCCGATGGTTTGTCAGCGAGTTGCTACAGAACGTGTGCAACCCCTCGACCAACAGGATGCTTCAGAAGATCGCGGTATTTGTGGGAGCGGGCTCTGCCCGCGAAGGACATCCCATGATCTTTCAGGCCTGCAACCTCAACTGTCCGGAAACGGAATGGACAGCAACCACTCGCGAAAGGCCACCAGCGACGGCAGTTGCTGATTGTGGGTGGGATACGCCAGGTAATACCCGCGACCGCTTTCCATGGGCTCGAACAGGGTCACCAACTCGCCCTGGGCGATTTCGTCCTGTACCAGAATGCGCGGCACCAGCCCGATGCCGATCCCGGCGATGACCGCCTGGATCAGGTGCGCCGTGTGCTCGAAGCTCGGCCCCAGGCGCGGGGTCGACGAGCCGGTCAACCCGACGCTGGCAAACCAGTCCGACCACGCGTGTGGCCGCGACACCACGCCCAGCAGCAGCTGCCGACCTGCATCCTGCACGGACATCTGCTCATGAGCGGGCAAGGCCTTGGGGCTGGCCACCACCACCAGCTTCTCCGAGAGCAATCGATGCGCCACATAGCCCGGCCACTGCCCCGACCCCGCGCAGATGATCGCGCTCATGTCCTGCACGCCTTCGGACAGGTCACCGCGCACGATGCGCGAATGAAGATGTACCAGACTGCCGGGATGGCGCCCATAGAAGTCTCCCATCCGCGGCATCAGCCATTTGGACGCGAAGGTCGGCAGCACCGCCAGGTGCAGGGTATCGGCCTCGATGCGGTGGGAAATGGTCTGCAGGGTGGCGCCGCGAATCCGCGCCAGGGCGCCGGCCAGCTCGTGCTGGTACAGCGCGCCTGCTGCGGTCAACTCGATGTGCCTGCCTTCACGTTTGAACAACGCCACCTCCAGCAGCGCTTCGAGGGCCTGCACCTGCCGACTCACCGCGCTCTGAGTCAAGGCCAGTTCGGCCGCCGCCCGGGTGAAACTGCCGTGGCGACCTGCAGCTTCGAACGCCAGCAGCAACGACATGGAAGGTGTGAGCCGTCGAGGATTCATTCATTGAGCTCATGCAAAAAGCGAAGGATATACGTTTGCCCGGTGGGCCCGTGTCGGCGAAAATACGGTCACGCACGTCATGATGCAAGGCCCCTGCGGTAGATACGATCGGCTCTTCGAACTCGATCACCGCGCGCCTCGCCCTTTGCACACATGCCTGTTTCGAATGCAAATCCACTGCCCCGCCGGATTCCGACTGCCATGATCGCCGAACTGTCCCGTCAGAAAGCTCCCCTCGCGCCCTATCAGGCACTGCTGCGTCAGCTCGAACGTGCAGGCTTCCAGGGCGAGATCGTCGACGACTACGCCATGCGCACGGTGCTGGCCACGGACAACTCGATCTATCAGCGCCAGCCCCAGGCCGCCGTATTTCCTCGGCACGAGGCCGACGTGCAGCTCCTGACACACCTGGCCAGCCAGCCGGAACATCGCAGTGTAGTGCTGACCCCACGCGGCGGCGGCACCGGCACCAACGGCCAGTCGCTGACCGATGGCCTGGTGGTGGACCTGTCCCGGCACATGAACCAGGTGCTGGAGATCAACATCGAAGAGCGTTGGGTGCGGGTCCAGAGCGGCGTGGTCAAGGATCAGCTCAATGCGGCCCTGAAGCCCCATGGACTGTTCTTCGCCCCCGAGCTGTCGACCTCCAACCGCGCGACCATCGGCGGCATGATCAACACCGACGCCAGCGGCCAGGGCAGCTGTACCTACGGCAAGACCCGCGACCACGTGCTGGAGCTGACCACCCTGCTGCTGGGCGGCGAGCGCCTGCACAGCCACAGCCTCGATGCGTCGCAGCTACAAGCCAACCGCGCGGGCGACGGCCGTATCGCCGAGGTCTATCGGTGCGCCGCGACCATCGCCGACGAGCAGGCCGAACTGATCGACGCGGTCTTCCCCAAGCTCAACCGCTGCCTCACCGGCTATGACCTGGCCCACCTGCGCGAGGCCGACGGGCGCTTCAACCTCAACAGCGTACTCTGCGGCTCGGAAGGCTCGTTGGGCTTCATCGTCGAAGCCAAGCTCAACGTGCTGCCGATCCCCAGGCATTCCATTCTGGTCAATGTGCGCTATGCCGGCTTCATGGACGCGCTCAACGACGCCAATGCCTTGATGGCGCACCAGCCACTGTCGATCGAAACCGTGGACTCCAAGGTCCTCCTGCTGGCCATGAACGACATCGTCTGGCATGGCGTGGCCGAATACTTTCCCACCGACGCACAGGCGCCGACCCTGGGCATCAATCTGGTGGAATTCAGCGGCGACGACCTGGCCGTCGTCGAGCAGCGTGTCGAACAGTTCATTGCCCACCTGCAGCAGGACACCACGGTGCAGCGCCTGGGCCACACGCTGGCGGTCGGCGCCCTGGCGGTGGGTCGGGTCTACGCGATGCGCAAGCGCGCCGTGGGCCTGCTCGGTAACGTTCAGGGCGAAGCGCGGCCGCAGCCGTTCGTCGAGGACACCGCCGTGCCGCCGCAGAACCTGGCGGCCTACATCGGCGAGTTCCGTGCCTTGCTCGACGGTCACGGTCTGCAGTACGGCATGTTCGGCCATGTCGATGCCGGCGTGCTGCACGTGCGGCCGATCCTGGACATGAAGGACCCGCGCCAGGCCGCGCTGATCCGGCCCATTTCCGACGAGGTCGCGGCGCTCACCCAGCGGCACGGTGGCCTGCTCTGGGGCGAGCACGGCAAGGGCCTGCGCTCGCAATACGTGCCCGAGTACTTCGGCGAGCTGTATCCGGCCCTGCAGGCACTCAAGGCCGCCTTCGATCCGTTCAACCAGCTCAACCCGGGCAAGATCGCCACACCGGCCACTGTCGCCGATGCGCGACTGACCCAGGTCGACGAAGTGACCCTGCGCGGCGAACTGGACCGCAGCATCGACGAGCGGGTCTGGCAGAGCTACGACAGCGCCGTGCACTGCAACGGCAACGGTGCGTGCTACAACTTCGACCCGAACGATGCCATGTGCCCATCGTGGAAAGCCACGCGCAACCGTATTCATTCGCCCAAGGGGCGTGCCTCACTGATCCGCGAATGGCTGCGCCTGCAGGGCCTGCACGGCGCCAACGTGCTGCAGAGCGCGAGCGGCAACCTGTTCCAGCGTGCGCGCAACAGCCTGGCCCGGCGCATGGGCCGCGACGACTTCTCCCACGAGGTGTACGACGCCATGGCCGGCTGCCTGGCCTGCAAGTCGTGCGCGGGGCAGTGCCCGGTCAAGGTCAACGTGCCGGAATTCCGTGCGCGCTTTCTGCAGCTCTACCACGGGCGCTACCTGCGACCATTGAAGGATTACCTGATCGGCTCGCTGGAATTCAGCATCCCGTACCTGGCGCGCTTTCCCCGTGCCTACAACGCGGTCATGTCCTTCGCGCCGGTGCAACAGGCGCTGCAACGCGTGGCCGGCATGGTCGACAGCCCGCTGCTGAGCCTGGTCGATTTCCAGGCTCACTGTCGCGACTGGAACGTGCGCGCGGCGACCGCCGATCGTCTCGCCCGGCTGACCCCCGAGCAGCGTCAGCGCAGCGTGATCCTGGTGCAGGATGCTTTCACCCGCTACTTCGACACGCCGGTAATGGCCGACTGGCTCGAGCTGATTTCACGGCTGGGCTTCGACATCTACCTGGCGCCCTTCGCCGCCAACGGTAAGCCGTTGCAGGTGCAGGGCTTTCTCGGTGCATTCGACAAGGCCGCCCGGCACAACGCCCAGTCGCTGCGGCAATTGCAGGCCAGCGGCATCGCTCTGGTCGGCCTGGATCCGGCCATGACCCTGGTTTACCGCCAGGAGTACGCGAAAACCCTGGGCCACGACCAGGCACCGACCGTTCTGCTGCCCCAGGAATGGCTGGCCCAGGTACTGCCGCAGACCGGCGAGCCCGGCACCGGCGGCGTCTACCAGCTGTTGCCGCATTGCACCGAGAAGACCAACGAGCCGAACAGCATCACCCATTGGCAACAGGTGTTTAGCCGTCTGGGCGCGACCCTGCAGGTATTGGCCAGCGGCTGCTGCGGCATGTCCGGCACCTATGGCCATGAAGCGCGCAACGTCGCCACCTCCAAGGTCATCTACGGGCAATCCTGGCAGCCGTTGCTGGCCCGCTACCAAGGCTCGGGCAACCTGCTTGCCGACGGCTATTCCTGCCGCAGCCAGGTCAAACGCGAAGAAGGTCACACGGTCCGTCACCCGCTACAGGCCTTGCTGGAGCACGTGAGAAAAAACACCGTTTGAAAACGCTGGCGAGCCTGACGTTGGTGACTATGCTCGGGTAGACTAGGCGGCTAATCGACCTCGCATGCTCGCTTGCGCACACAGGAATTTCTCGGATGTCCGTCCAGGCTCGCAACAATGTGGTAGTCAAGGGCCAAGGACCTCTGACGCTGGTGTTCGCCCATGGGTTTGGCTGCGACCAGAACATGTGGCGCATGGTCGAACCTACCTTTGCCAAGCGCTACCGCACCGTGTTGTTCGACATGGTCGGATGCGGCAAGTCCGATGTCGCCGCCTATGACATCGACAAGTACTCGACGCTGGCGGGCTATGCCGAGGACATCGTCGAAATCATCCAGGAATTCAAACAGGGTCCGGTGGTGTTCATCGGCCATTCGGTCGGCGCGATGGCCGGCGTCATGGCCGCCAACCTGAGCCCCGGGCTGATCAGTGCCCACGCCATGGTCGGCCCCTCGCCGTCCTACATCACCGACGAGGACTATCCGGGCGGCTTCACCCGCGACGACATCGACGCCCTGCTCTCGACCCTTGAAAGCAACTACCTGGGCTGGTCCAGTGCGATGGCGCCGAGCATCATGGGCAATCCTGAAAAGCCGGAACTGGGCGCCGAGCTGACCAACAGTTTCTGCCAGACCGACCCGAACATTGCCAAGCGTTTCGCGCGCGTGACGTTCCTCACCAACAGCCGCGAGGACGTGCGCCAGTTACGCGAGCCAGTGCTGGTCATTCAGTCTTCCGACGACTTCATAGCGCCCAGGGCCGTTGGCGAATACCTGACTCACGTGATCGACGATTGCCGCATGGTGCTGGTCGAGAACGAAGGCCACTGCCCGCACCTGAGCCAGCCTGCAGCCTGCATCGACGCCATTCAGACTTTCCTCGACCAGACCTGCGGCCATCTGCCCGCATGAGCGTCGAGGCCATGGGCATCCCGAATGCCGAGGCGCTCTACCAGCAGGCCCCCTGCGCCCTGCTCCTGATCAACGAAAAGGGCTTGATCCTCGAGGTCAACCAGACGTTCTGCCAGTGGCTGGGCCTTACCCGCGAGCAACTGATCGGAACACGCAAGCTGCAGGAACTGCTGACCGTGGGTGGTCGCATGTTCTACCAGACGCACTGGATGCCGCTGCTGGCGATGCAGGGCTTCATCACCGAGGTCAAACTGGACTTCTTGACCGCGCAAGGCACTGTCGCGCCGATGGTGCTCAATGCCGGAAGACGCGAGCATGAAGGCCAGGTGCTCAACGCCGTATCGGCGTTCATCGTGGCTGACCGCATGCGTTTCGAACAGGAACTGCTGCAGGCCAAGCGCCAGGCCGAGGACGCCCTGCAGCGACATGTGGTGCTGGAACACGAACTGAATCGACAGCGCGAGCTCGCCGTAGATCGCGCACTGTTCGCCGAGCAGATGATCGGCATCGTCAGTCACGATCTGCGCAATCCATTACAGGTGGTGTCGATGGCAGCGCAGTACCTGCGTTCGCAGGACATGACCGAACGGCAAAGCACCATGCTGGGCCACATCAGGGAAGCCACGACACGTTCGCAACGCCTGATCAACGACCTGTTGGACTTCACCCAGGCGCGAATCGGCCAGGGATTGGCGGTCAGTCGCGCCCCCATACAACTGGACCGTGTCATCGCTGCCGCCGTCGCCTCGTTGCGCCTGCTTCACCCACACCGCGAAATCGCTTTCAACGCCAGCGACGAAGCCTTGTTCTGCCAGGCGGACGCGGACCGTCTGGCGCAATTGCTCGGCAATCTGGTCTCGAATGCGGTGACTTATGGCGATGGCGCCAGCCCTATCGACGTGCGAGTGTCGGCAGCACAGGGAACAGTGGAAATTGCCGTGCACAATGTCGGCAATCCGATCGACGAAACCCAGCTGAGCACGATCTTCTCCCCCATGACCCGAGGAGCTGAAGCGGGTCGAGAAGTACGCAGTGTCGGGCTGGGCCTGTTCATCGTCAGCGAGATCGCCAAGGCCCACGGGGGTGTGGTCGAGGTCGTTTCTACCGCACAGGCAGGGACCACCTTTGCCGTGCGTTTTCCGGCGTATGCCTCAGGCGGTCACTGACCGCCATCGGCAGACCGGCTGCCCAAACCTCAGCGTGGCTCGTGCATCGGGCAACCGTTGTGGGTGGCGCGGAAGCCGGATGACATCTCGTAGGCGGGTTTGCGCACACGCATGACACCCCCCAGCGGACGGTGCGCCGCCAGACCATGCCAAGGGCTGAACGACATTCGCTCGTTGATCGTCTGAATGCTTTCCTCCGACCACGCGGCCTGGGCCGGCACTTCGATGCGGGCGACGGTCACGAAGGGGCTCAGCTCTTCCGACCACTGCTTGGAGGCATCCTCGATCGGCATTTCCTCAAGGTCGGTTGCCAACTGGATACGCACTTCCCACGTACCCCCCTGGGTTGCGAAATATTCGGTGACTGCTTCACGCAGTCCGTCCGGTTTGCCGTCCAGATCGACGGGTTGATCGGTCAAATCGGTCAGCGATTGGGCCACTGGCACCACTTCCAGCTTGGCGTAGTGGGCACCGTACAGAAACGGCACGACCGTGTTGAAGGTCTCGCCCAGCACATGGGTCAGCGGATGCCCGCCCATGCTCTTGAGCGTACCGCTTTCACCGCCCATGGTTTCGATCACCGACTCCACGCCACGAAGCAGCGCGGAAAATGCTTTCTTCAGACCAGGACCCTTGTCTGTGGTCTTGGCCAAGAGTTTGAGACTCTTCAAGAACGCCTTGGGCGTGGCAGCGGTGAACGCCTTGGCGTTCTGCATTACGAAATCCTGGGTCACATCGCCTTCACTGCCCGGCAAACGCTCGCCCTGAACGCCGACGATCTTCAGCCCCAAGCCACGGGGTGTGGAGACCTTGTCGTCCAGAATGTCACCCGGGTTGGTGGAAAAGCGCATCACCACCGGCAGTGTGCCAGGGACGGCAAAGGCGCCCTGCGCCAAGGGCGCAGGAAGACCGTCGAGCACCGTGATATGACCCCGTACCAGCCCGTGAGCCTTGGCATGCACGCCACGCAACGCGTGGCCGCCGTCTTCGAACGTCGTATCCAGGATGCTGCGCATCACCTGGTTCAGCTCTTGACTGGTTTCAGCCTCGTCATCGGGCACTTGCTCGAATGAAGGCTCAAACACCAGCGGACTGACGTTCAATCCACCTTCCGGCAGTGGACGATCCGCCAATGGGTTATCCGAAGAATGGTTCATATGCATGCCTCTGCTCAGGTCGTACGGTTATCACGCTTGATCTTTATTATTATTTGGCCAGGTCGGCTTTCAGACGATCGCCTGCATACATCTGGGCTTCCTCGGCTTTTTCCACCACTGCAGCGGTGCCGAAGAATTCATGGGTCACGCCGGGATAGACCTTGCGCTCGACACTCACACCCGCCGTACGCAGCGCCTTTTCCAGCTCAGCGCCATCGTCGCGCAGCGGGTCGATTTCGGCGTTGATGACTGTCACCGGCGGCAAGCCCTTCAAGTCTGCATGGACCAGATCGATGCGTGTGTCTTTCACGTCAGCCGGACCCTTGGTCACGTTGTCGATGAACCAAAGCATCATCGGACGGTTGAGCGGCATGGCATCGGCGTACTTGCGATAGGACTCGGTCTCGGTATTGGACTGAGCCACTGGGTAGACCGACAGCACATGCTTGGGCTCGGTAAGACCGGCCTTGTGGGCTGCGACTGCGGTTGCCACGGCGAGGTTGCCGCCAGCGCTTTCGCCAGCCAGTGCCAGACGTTTGGCATCGCCATTGACCGCAGAGGCGTTCTTGCTCAACCAGCGATAGGCCGCCAAGGCATCGTCGTGAGCAGCGGGGAACTTGTTTTCAGGCGCGCGGCGGTAGTCGACGGACACGACCACGGCGTTGGCTTGTTTGGAAATGCCGCGCGCGCCACCGTCATACACCTTGCGATCGGCAAACACCCAGCCACCACCGTGGAAGTACAGGACCACCGGGAACGGTCCTTTGCCTTCGGGGGTGTAGACGGTGGCCGGCAGTGCGCCTGCTGCGCCCGGTACGGTGATATCACGAGTGGTGACGCCAGGGACCAGGGCGGTCGGAGCGCTGTCACGTTTTTCATCGGCGAGCACGCCTTTGACGGCATCGGCAATGGTGGGTTGCTGCCGAGCCTCGACGGCCGTGATTTTCTCCACGGCCTTGGCGTCGAAGCTGGCGAATTTGTTCAGGACGGTCTGCATGTCCGAATCGGTGCGGAACATGCTCTTGGTACCGCTCACAGCGAGTTCGGAAACCGAGCGTTTTTCCGGATCACGCGCGCAGCCGCTCAAAGCCATTGCCACGCCAGCAGCGCATAGCGCTACCATCCACTTACGGTCAGTCTTGATCATTGTTTTTTGCCTCGAACGAGAGTGGGAACGTCACGGAATATCAGGCCGCTGATAGCAACTTGATGTTCCAAAATTCCCACCTGCACTCAGACCAACGGTAGTCCTCCAAATACCACGACCTCTGTAGCAGCGGCGCAAACCGCGTCATCGGCCACAGAGGTGTGTCTGGAAAAACTGGGCGACCCCTGACGCGGCTTGCGCCGCTGCTACAGGGGTCGCGGTTGGCGGGACTTACGCAGTGGCGTCCCAGGCGCGGTCGCCGGAGGCGTCCTTGATGCGCGTCGGCAGGCCCATGGCGTCGAGCGCCTTGAGGAACGGCTCTGCGGGCAGCTCTTCGACGTTGGCCATGCGCTGCACGTCCCATTCGCCACGGGCAACCAGCAGGGCGGCAGCCACGGGCGGCACACCGGCTGTGTAGGAAATGCCCTGACTGTCGGTCTCGGCGTAGGCTTCTTCGTGGTCCGCGACGTTATAGATGAACATCTCATGGGGCTGCCCATTGCGGCTGCCCTTGACCAGATCGCCGATGCAGGTCTTGCCGGTGTAGCCCGGCGCCAACGACGAGGGATCCGGCAATACCGCCTTGACCACCTTGAGCGGTACCACTTCCAGACCTTCGGCGGTCTTCACCGGCTGCTCCGACAGCAGACCGAGATTCTTCAGCACCGTGAACACATTGATGTAATGCTCACCGAAACTCATCCAGAAGCGCACGTTGGGCACATCGAGATTCTTCGACAGCGAGTGCACTTCGTCATGCCCGGTCAGGTACAGGTTCTGCGAACCCACCACCGGCAGATCGTCGGTGCGCTTGACTTCGAACATGGTGTTGCTGGTCCACTGGCTGTTCTGCCAGCTCCAGACCTGCCCGGTGAATTCCCGGAAATTGATTTCCGGATCGAAATTGGTGGCGAAATACTTGCCGTGGGAACCGGCGTTGACGTCGAGGATATCGATCGAATCGATACGGTCGAAATGCTGTTGCTGCGCCAGCGCGGCATAGGCATTGACCACGCCCGGATCGAAGCCCACGCCCAGGATGGCGGTGACGTTCTTCTGTTGGCACTCTTCCAGGTGCTTCCACTCGTAGTTGCCGTACCAGGGCGGCGTTTCGCACACCTTGCCCGGCTCTTCATGGATGGCGGTGTCCAGGTAGGCCACGCCGGTGTCGATGCAGGCGCGCAGCACCGACATGTTCAAAAACGCGGAACCGACGTTGATGACGATCTGCGACTCGGTCTGCACGATGAGTGCCTTGGTCGCCTCGACGTCCAGCGCATCGAGCGCGAACGCCTGGATATCGGCGGGCTGCTTGAGGCTGCCCTTGGCCTTGACGCTGTCGATGATGGCCTGGCATTTGGAGATGTTGCGCGACGCGATGGCAATACGACCAAGTTCATCGTTGTGCTGCGCGCACTTGTGGGCCACCACCTTGGCGACACCTCCTGCACCAATGATAAGAACGTTCTTCTTCAATTTATTCACTTCTCCTCGGCTGTCCGCTTACGAAAGGCTGGACAGGTAGTCTTCGAAACCAAACTCACGAACCACCTCGACTGTACCGTCGAGTTGTTTCACTACGATGGACGGCATCTTCAGGCCGTTGAACCAGTTCTTCTTGACCATGGTATAACCGGCGGCATCGACGAACGACAGGCGATCACCGATGGCCAACGGACGCTCGAACGGGTATTCGCCGAAAATATCGCCGGCCAGGCAGGATTTACCGCACACCATGTAGGTGTATTCGCCACTGCTGGGGGCCAGCTTGGCATTGAGCCGGTAGATCAGCAGGTCGAGCATGTGCGCTTCGATCGAGCTGTCGACCACGGCCAGGTGCTTGCCGTTGTAGAGGGTGTCGAGCACGGTGACTTCCAGCGATGCGCTGTTGGTGATCGCCGCCTCGCCAGGTTCCAGGTACACCTGCACGCCGTACTTCTGCGAAAAGGCCTTGAGCCGGGCGCAGAAGTCGTCCAGTGCGTAACCTTCACCGGTGAAATGAATGCCGCCGCCGAGGCTGACCCATTGCACCTTGTGCAACAGATGACCGAAGCGCTCCTCGATGGTCCCCAGCATCTTGTCGAACAGGGCGAAGTCGCCGTTCTCGCAGTTGTTGTGGAACATGAAGCCGGAGATCTGCTCGATCACTTCCTCGACCTTGACCGGGTCCCATTCGCCCAGACGGCTGAACGGTCGCGCCGGATCGGCCAGCAGGTAGTCGGAACTGCTGACCTGCGGGTTGACCCGCAGGCCGCGGGTCTTGCCTTGCGAAGCCTGGGCAAAACGCTGCAGCTGGCCGATCGAGTTGAAGATGATCTTGTCGCAGTTGGCGAGCATCTCTTCGATCTCGTCGTCGGCCCAGGCCACGCTGTAGGCGTGGGTTTCACCGGCGAACTTCTGCCGACCCAGCTTGAGCTCGTACAGCGACGAGGAGGTAGTGCCGTCCATGTACTGCTCCATCAGGTCGAACACCGACCAGGTGGCGAAGCACTTGAGCGCCAGCAAAGCCTTGGCCCCGGACTGTTCGCGCACGTAGGCGATCTTTTCCAGGTTGCCCAGGAGCTTCTGTTTGTCGATGAGGTAGTACGGCGTATTGATCATTTCGAGGCCCCCGGCATGGCCAGCCAAAAAAAGGACCCGCATTGTGCCTTCAGTTACCCCGGACCGAAAGAGCGACCGCCCGATTTCCACGCGATGCCACCCCACCGACCGCAGCACCGGACACACCGCACCCACCACCAATGCGGCTCGCACCGCTGCCACATGGCGGCGCAAACCACGTCCGGCCTCACACCGCCTACACCACCGACGCGGCTCCCGCGCCCCTGTAGCAGCGGCGCAAGCCGCGTCCGGCCTCACCGCGCAACATCAGGCACACCGCCGACAGGCTTACCGGGACTTGCGCCGGGCCAGCAGGCCGCCCATGAGGCCCGTGGCGCAGCCGATCAACAGACCGCCAACATGCGCACCATTGGCAATTTCGCCGAAGCCCAGCACGCTCACCAGCCCACTCAGGCACAGCCCGAGCCATATCAGCATCATCACCAGCACACCACGGGGCAAACGGTAGATCGGGTTGGGCGCCAGCCACTGGTACAGCCAGCAGTGCCCGAGCAAGCCATACAGCACGCCCGACAACCCGCCGAACAAACTCGGCCCACTGACCAGGTACTGGACCACGTTCGAGACCAGGCTGAACGACAGGGTCAGCCCGAGCAGATTGATCCGCCCCTGCAACGCTTCGATACGCCGCCCCAGCTCCCAGTACCACAACGCGTTCATCGCCAGGTGCAGCAAACCAAAATGGATCAGCATGGGGCTGAACAGACGCCACCACTGCCCGCTCGCCAAGGTATCGGCCAGCGGCGTGAAGTAGAGGTACTCGCCCTGCACCTGAAAGTCGAGAAAGGTCAGCCAGCGCAGACTGCCCAGGTTGTCCCCCAGCAGGGTCACTGCCGCCACCACCAGGCACGCCAGCAGCACCGCAGCCGTGGCCGGGCTGGCCTTGAGCTGCTGCACGAAACCCGGCCTCTGCACCGGCGCATGCCGGGCCATCAATTGCGGATCGACTTCGGCGTTGCCTTGCGGATAGCGCTGGTACAGGTCGCGAATATCCTGCGCCAGGCGTTCGTCGGGCACCCAAAGCACTTGGCTACCCTGCTCTTCGCTGACCCGATGGGGCACCTTCAGACGTCTCAGCAAACCTACGAAACCACTCAGGTCAGTGCTCAGCGGCAGACGCAATACAGCGATTGCACTCATGAAAGCGCCTCCGGGCGTTCGACTTCGACCCACACGAACTTGCGTGGGTCGATTCGGGTTTCCTGGTCCAGACGGTACGCCACCAGCTTGCCGTACAGCACCGCGCTGTAATCCAGGCAAGCCAGGTTCGGCCGTATCGCCGCCGGTCGCCCACTGCGCCAGTAATGGCCGACGAACAGCAACGGCTCGTCGACTCCATAGCGCAGCAAGGCGTTCTTCTGCTCCTCGCTCAACGGCGCGCAGGCCACCTCGTCTGGCAGCGCATCAGGCTGAAACACTACATCACCGTAGGTTTGCGGATCGTCTTCCCAGAACTTGGTCCGAAAGAAGGCCCGACTCAGGCCGTCGGCCCCGGTCAGGGTGAGACCACCGGGCAGACGCATGTCGGTGCCGCGCAGCAGGCGGTCGAACACCTGGCTGGCAAAGCTGCCCTTGACCGCCGATGCCTGGAGAAAATGCGCGTCGATGCAGCCATCCGGGTGCTGTCGGCGCAGCGGCTCGATAAGGCCTGCGTCCCAGCACGCGTGCACCAGCCGGAAGCGTTCGGCATCCAGAAACAACGGCAACTCGTAGAACCAGCCAAGAAAATCATGCCAGTCACCAGGGTGCTGAGCGAACTGGTCGAGGGTCGCCTGAATCAGGCGTTCATGCCGTGGCACATGTTCGCGCACATAGTGCTTGCCACTGCCCGGCAGGGCCGGCGTGCTCCAGCCCAGGGCGTTGAACTCGTGATTGCCCATGATGCAGCGCGCCTGATCGGCCACCATCATGTCATGGACGATGTGCAGGGACTCGCGGATCCGCGGCCCGCGATCGATGATGTCGCCGAGAAACAACGCCTGGCGCGACCCATGGCGCCAGACGCCGCCCTGCTTGCGATAGCCCAGCCTGTCGAGCAGATGTTCGAGGGTGTGTGCGCAACCGTGCACATCGCCGATCAGGTCGTAACTTCGCGCCGGGTCGAGCATCAATCGCCTCCGGTGTTGCCGAGCCGGCTGCCCCAGCCGAGTTTGGTCCGGCACACTTCGTAATAATTGTGGTCCAGGGGATGAATCAGACGCAGTTTCTGCGATTTCTTGCGCACCGTAAGGGTATCGCCCGGTGCGCAGGTAAAGTGGTTCTGACCATCACATGAGACTTGCGGATAGATCTGCATGTTCTTTGAGACAACGATTTTCATCTCGCTGTTGCCATCGACGACGATCGGCCGACCCGAAAGCGTGTGCGGGTACATGGGCACGATCACGATCGCATCGAGTTTGGGGTGCATGATCGGCCCGCCCGCCGACAGTGCGTAGGCGGTCGAGCCGGTCGGCGTGGCGAGGATCAGGCCGTCGGCCTTCTGGCTACAGACGAACTGCCCGTCGATGTAGATCTCGAACTCGATCATGCGGGTCGACTTGCCCGGGTGCAGCACAACGTCGTTGAGCGCATCGCCCTGGCCGATGGCCTCGCCATGCCGGCGCACCTCGGCTTCGAGCAGGAAACGATTCTCGACCAGATAGTGTCCATCCAGTACCTCGGCTACCTTGACCTCAAGCTCGTCGGGGCGGATGTCGGTGAGGAAACCCAGGCTGCCGCGGTTGATGCCCAGCACCGGCGTGTTGTGCCGGGCCAATGCCCGCGCCGCGCCCAGCAGGCTACCGTCGCCGCCGACCACGATCACCAGGTCGCAGACTTCGCCGAGCATCTTGCGCGAAGACGTCTGCAGGTTGTGGCCGGGCAGTACTTCGGCAATGGTGTCCTCGAGGATGACGTGCATGTGCCTGTCCAGCAGGAAGCGTTTGAGGCGGCGAATGGTATCGAGCACCTGCGAGCTGCCAAGGCGGCCGATGATACCGATATTGCGAAATTGCTCCATGAGGCTCCTGCTCGGGTCTGTTCTGGCTATCGGGATGCGCCAGGCACATTCCACAACGCTGTCGCGCAACCAGCGGTTGCGGACACAAATACGGATCTGGATTATGGAGTAAAGCCGTTGCCGCACAAAACCCTTTCAGCCACCGCGCCATCGACCGGGATCGTCCCATGAATCCATTTGCCGCCCTCGCCGACTTCCCGCGCCACCTGCGCCAGCCCCAGGTGCGCGATCTGGCGTGGGTCATCCTCGCCCCGCCGCTGCTGCACACAGCACCCTGGACGCAACGCCATCCCCTGGCCGGCAGCCGCTGGGCCGAACGGCCTGAAGACTTGCAGGCGTGGCTGCTGGCCCTGGACGATGCCAGCCAACCCCTGGTCGACTGGCTGGCCCAGGCCCCCACGAGACGCCTTGGCCTGTACTACGAACGCCTTTGGCAATTCGCCCTGCACCAGGCGCCCGGTATCGAGTTGCTCGCCGCCAACCTGCCGATCCGCAAGGGTGGACACACGCTGGGCGAGCTCGACATGGTGATTCGCGACCGCGACGGCGTGCATCACCTGGAACTGGCCATCAAGCTGTACCTGGGGCCGGTGGCCGCCGACGGCCACGACGCCTTCCAGTGGCTGGGCCCCAACACCCAGGATCGGCTGGGTCGCAAGCTCAACCACCTGGCCGAGCACCAGTTGCCCATTTCCACGTCCAGTCAGGGCCGCGAAGTCTTGCACGACCTGGGCATAGAGCAGTTCGACGCCCACCTGTGGCTGGCCGGCTACCTGTTCTACCCCTGGCCAGGTGCAGCGAGCGCGCCCGAACATGCCCACCCCGACCACTTGCGCGGACGCTGGGTGCATCAGCGCGATTGGCCGATCTTCGTCGAGCAACGCCCGGACGGACGCTGGCAGCCGCTGCCGCGCGATGCCTGGCTAGCACCGGCTCGCCTCGCCGCCGCCGACGCCTGGGCACCCGACCAGCTCCACGCCTGGCTGCAGCAACTGGACCCACTCGCCGCCGCGCAGATGCTCGTGCGTCTGACCCACGACGCTCATGGTGACTGGCAGGAAGCCGAGCGGGTCTTCCTGGTCGCCGACCCCTGGCCAGCCCTGCCGGGCGTTTAAAGCACGGGGCTGGCTAAAGATGTCCACGGCCGGCCCGATACCCTGTGCATCACCGCTCGAGTAGTCGCCCGATGACCTGGAGAAACACCCACGCGCGTTACGGCAGCCTGTCCATCGCCCTGCACTGGTCGATGCTTGTCCTGCTCGCCGCCACCTATGCGTGTATCGAGTTGCGCGGACAATTCGAGCGAGGCAGCGGCGCACGCGTACTGATCGTGCAGTTTCACTTCATGCTAGGCCTGAGCGTGGGCCTGCTGGTGTGGCTGCGTCTGCTGGCACGAAGCCTGGGGGTCACCCCACGCATCGTTCCGCCCCTCCCCGCCTGGCAGACCCGCCTGGCCAGCCTGATGCACCTTGCACTCTACGCCTTGATGATCGGCCTGCCGTTGCTGGGCTGGCTGATCCTCAGCGCGCAGAACCGGCCCGTCTCGTTCTGGGGCATCGAGTTGCCTCACCTGATCGGCGAGGACCGTGACCTCGGTGGGCGCCTGCAGGAATGGCACATGCGCATCGCCGGCTGGGGCTATTGGCTGATCGGCCTGCACGGCCTGCTGGGCCTGGGCCATCATTACCTGCGCGGCGACAATACCCTTCGCCGCATACTGCCGCAGCGCGACTGAAACGTCACGGCGCGGCCCGCCAACCCTGCAGGCCGCCGGTGTGCACGAACACCACGCGGCTGCCTGCGGCGAGCACGCCCGCCGTTGCTGCCTCGCGCAAGGCCCACAACGCCTTGGCCGTGTACACCGGCTCCAGAGGAATACCGGCCTCGGCCTCGCAGTCGCGCATGAACGCCAGCAGCGCGCTGTCCATCTTGGCAAAGCCGCCGCGACTGGCATCGAGCAGGGTGTGACCCCGTTCGCCACACAGCGCATTCACCTGCTCTTGCACACCATGCCCCGGTCCGACCGCCAGCGCTCCGTAAACCCGACGCTGCCCGCCTTCGGCGAGGACCAAGCCGGCCAGAGTCGTACCGGTACCCACGGCCAGCCACCATGCCTCGAAATCGTCCCAGCCGATATCTGCCAGTTGCGCCTGCACTTGAACCCTCAGAGCTGCACACCCCTTGGCCCCCAGCAACCCTCCGCCACCCTCGGGCACCGGCAGCAGATCGGGGTAGCGTGCCTGCCAGGGTGCCCAGAAATCCTCCCGGTGGCGCTGTCGATACCCCTCGTAACCCAACCAGTGCAGCTCCATTCCCCACCGCTGCAGGTCAATCACGGTCGGCGTCACCTGGGCGTGGCCGCGCAGCAAGCCGACCGTGCGCAGACCCAGGCGCTCACCGGCCGCCGCCAGGGCATGCAGGTGATTGGAATGGGCACCGCCCAGACTGATGAGCCCCCTGCAGCCAGCGGCCCGAGCGGCCAGTAGGTGATACTGCAGCTTGAACGATTTGTTGCCGCTGATCAGCGGATCGATGAGGTCCAGCCGGAGTATGGCCGCCTCGATGCCGGCCTCGGCGAGCCAGGACAATCGCAAGGGTTGCAACGGAGCGCGTGGTAGATCAAGAAGCATGGGTGCCTGACAAGCTGGACGTGGGAATGCAGCGGCGCCGGGACCGACCCGGCGCGCTGCTCATTCTACAGCACAGCCGCCAGGCGCGAGCCCTGGTCGATGGCGCGTTTGGCGTCCAGTTCCGCGGCCACGTCCGCGCCACCGATCAGGTGCACTCGCTGCCCGGCCTCGATCAGCCCCTGCTCCAGCTCGCGCAACGGATCCTGCCCCGCGCAGATCACCACGTTGTCCACCGCCAGCACCCGCGGCTCGCCCCCGGCCACGCGCACATGCAGGCCGGCGTCATCGATCTTCAAGTACTCGACCCCGTTGACCATGCGCACGCCCTTGCTCTTCAACCCGGCGCGATGGATCCAGCCGGTGGTCTTGCCCAGGCCTTCACCCACCTTGCCCGCCTTGCGCTGCAGCAGGTAGACCTCGCGCGCCGGCGCGTGGGTCTGCGCCGCAACCCCAGCCACACCGCCGCGGGCGTGCAGCGTCAGGTCGATGCCCCACTCCTTCCAGAATGCCTCACGATCAAGGCTGGTGAACGGCCCTTGATGCACCAGGAACTCGCTGACGTCGAAGCCGATGCCACCGGCGCCGATCACCGCCACACGCTGACCCACCGGGTGCCGTTGCAGCAGCACGTCCAGGTAACCCAGCACCATGGGATGGTCGATACCCTCGATGTCCGGCAGCCGAGGGGCGATGCCCGTGGCCAGCACGATCTCGTCGAAACCTCCGGCTGTCAGCGCGGCTACGTCGACCCGCGCGCCCAGGCGCACGTCCACGCCGAGGCGCGTCAGCCTGCGATCGAAATAGCGCAGGGTTTCGTTGAACTCTTCCTTGCCCGGAATGCGCTTGGCCACGTTGAACTGACCGCCGATCTCGTCGCGCGAGTCGAACAGCGTCACCGCATGGCCGCGCTCGGCCGCCACCGTGGCCGCCGCCAACCCGGCCGGGCCGGCACCGACGATGGCAATCCTGCGCACCTGGGTCACGGGCAGATAATTGAGCTCGGTTTCATGGCAGGCGCGCGGGTTGACCAGGCAACTGGTCAGCTTGCCGGCGAAGGTGTGATCCAGGCAGGCCTGGTTACAGGCGATGCAGGTGTTGATCTCGTCGCCCCGGTCGGCAGCGGCCTTGTTGATGAATTCAGGGTCGGCCAGAAATGGCCGCGCCATCGATACCATGTCCGCGTCGCCATCGGCCAGGATGCGCTCGGCTACCTCCGGGGTGTTGATGCGATTGGTGGTGATCAGCGGCAGCCGCACCGCCGTGCGCAACTTCGCCGTGACCTTGCTGAACGCCGCGCGGGGCACCTTGGTGGCGATGGTCGGAATACGTGCTTCGTGCCAGCCAATGCCGGTATTGATCAGCGTGGCGCCCGCCGCCTCGATGGCCTGGGCCAACTCGACCACTTCCTCCCAGATGCTGCCGCCTTCGATCAGGTCGAGCATGGACAGGCGGAAGATGATGATGAACTCGCGACCGACTGCTTGCCTTACCTGACTGACGATCTCGACCGCCAGGCGCATCCGATTGGCGTAGCTACCGCCCCAGCGGTCGGTGCGCTGGTTGCTGTGAGCCGCCAGGAACTGATTGATGAAGTAGCCTTCCGAGCCCATGATCTCGACACCGTCATAGCCCGCCGACTGGGCCAGCCGAGCACAGGCGACGAAGTCGGCGATCTGCCTCTGAATGCCTTCCTCATCAAGTTCATGAGGCTTGAACGGGTTGATCGGCGCCTGAATGGCGCTCGGCGCCACCAGCTTGGGGCTGTATGCATAACGCCCGGCATGCAGGATCTGCAGACAGATCTTGCCGCCGGCCTCATGCACCGCCTGGGTCACGATCCGATGCTTTTCCGCCTCCTCGGGCGTGCTCAGCTTGGCCGCCCCGGCATACACTCCGCCTTCTTCGTTCGGAGCAATGCCGCCAGTGACGATCAGGCCTACTCCACCCCGCGCACGTTCGGCGAAATACGCGGCCATGCGTTCGAACCCGCCCGGTTTTTCCTCAAGACCGGTGTGCATGGAACCCATCAGGCTTCGGTTGCGCAAGGTGGTGAAACCCAGGTCCAGGGGTGCCAGCAGATGAGGATAGGGAGCAGCGGCCATGGGATCTCCACAGGCAGGATCACGGATAGGTGCCAAGCCTCTTTCAGCGGGCTCGGTCACGACGAGTGTCTGACAGTAAAGACCCGAGCCGTCTGTCTCAATGACCAGAAATGACAAGTCATTGATCATGCCGCACGCGACGTCTACCCTAGTGCGGATTCACCAACAGGAGCTGATTGTTGTCCCTCATGCGCAAAATCCTGATGTCCGTGGTCGCCCTGCTTTGCCTGGCGGCGTTGACCACCTATGCGCTGTGGACGACCCAGCGGCCCGTGGGCCACTACCTGTCGGACCTGCGCGTCACGTTCGAGGGGGGCGACGGCGTGCCGGCCGGGCGGGGCAATCTACTGGGCGTTCAGCCCGAACTGTTCCCGGCGGACTACCAGAGTGTCGAACGCCTGCGCCTGAAACTGGCCGGTTATCTGCAACACGCCCAGGACGCCGGGCTGCTCAACGGCAAGACCATCGTCGTGCTGCCCGAGCACATCGGCACCTGGTTGTGGGCCGTGGGCGAGAAGAACGAGTTCTACCAGGCCGCGCAACGCCGCGATGCCGAACAATGGCTCGCCGCCAGCAACCCGCTGGACCTGCTCGCCGGATTGGCCCAAGCCCATGGTGAGGACCGCTTCGCCGACGCCTACCTGCGCATGAAGGCGGCGCGCATGGCCGATCAATACCAGCAACTGTTCGGCGGCCTCGCCAGGCAGTTCGGTGTGACGCTGGTCGCGGGCTCCATCATTCTGCCCAAGCCTTCGGTTGCCAACGGTCGCCTGCGAACCGACAGCGGGCCGTTGTACAACGCCAGCGTCGTGTTCGCCACCGATGGCTCCATCCTCGGTCAGCCGCAGCTACAGCATTTCACCAGTCACCCTACCCGGCGCTATGTGGAACCCCTGGGCGATGCGCCATTCAACGTTTTCGACACCCCGGCGGGAAAACTCGCCGTACTGATCGGCACCGACAGCTGGCACCCAGCCAGTCACGCCCAACTACGCCGGCAGGACGTGCAATTGCTGGCAGTGCCAGCATCGGTGCTGGGCCGGGGCCGCTGGTCCAGCCCGTGGCGTGGCTTCCGCATCAGCCCGGCGCCCACCGATGTCGCCGTATCACCTCGCGAAGTCAGCGAGGCACACGCCTGGCAACGTCTGAGCGAAGCCAGCGCGCCCTTGGCCAGCATGACCGTGTTCATGGGCGGGCATTTCTGGAATCAGTTCTACGAAGGGCAAAGTTTCGCGCGTCAGCGTGAACGGTTCGGGCAAGTCGGCGATGGGCGCGGCGCGCGCCTGATCAACCTGTGGCTCTAGGCGCGTGACGGGCCAGCGCATCAAACTCGGCGACCTGTCGGTCGGCTTCACTCAAAGCCTGGCCGAGGCAGTACGTAGCCACGGTCATGACCCCTCGCCCCTGTTGGCCCAATACGGACTGGAGCCCAGTCGGCTCAACGTGGCCGGTGCACGGTTGACCATCGCCCGCTATATGCGCCTGGGGCATGCGGCCATTGCACTCACCAGCGACCCCGCCCTGGGCCTGCGCATCGGTCAGGCCAGTCGCTTGAGCCAGGCGGGGTTGGCGGGTATCACGGCCGCACAGGCGCCAACGGTGCGCGAAGCCGCCCGTACGCTGATTCGCTTCGAAGCACTGTATGCAGCCAACTACCGTGGACAGTCGAGCTTTCACGAAGACCGCGAAGGCGCATGGCTACGTTTCTATTCGATCAGCCCCTACAACGCCTACAACCGGTTCGTGGTGGATTCGCTGCTGACCGGCTGGCTGCGGCAACTGAGCGTGCTGGCGGGGCAGAACGTGCGTGCGCAGCGGCTGGAGATCGAGTTCGCCGCGCCGCAGTACGCCGACCACTACCCTGCCAACACCAGCTTCGACTGCGAGCACAATCAACTGCGTCTCACCCACGCCAGCCTCAGCCTGCGCAACCCCGAGCACTGTCCCAGCACCTGGCAGCATCTGTTGCAACTGTGCGAGCAGGAACTGGAACGGCTGACCCGTATCCGAACTTTAGCCGAACGGGTCAGCCAGTTGCTCGGCCCCTTGCTCAATGGCGGGCGCGAGCCCACGTTGGATGAAGTCGCCGCTTGCCTGAAAATGCCGTCCTGGACCCTGCGCCGCAAGCTGACCCAGGAAGGCACGCAATTTCGTTCGATTCTCAACGACACCCGTCGGGACCTGGCACAGACCTACATCCGTGACACCGAGCTGGCCTTCGGCGAAATTGCCTATCTACTTGGGTTCACCTCAGCCGAAGCCTTCCAGCGTGCGTTCAAGCGCTGGTGCGCGGTCACGCCCGGAGAGTACCGCCGCACGAACCGTTGATGGCCCGTACGTACATGGTCTTCAAGGCTGCGAGACAGGCGTGTCGGCGGCAGGCGTTTCAGGGGCGGCCTCGGGGACTGCCTGCGGCGTTTCGGGCTGTGTAATGATTTCGATCGGTGCCGGTTGCGCCGGAGGTGCCACCGGCTGCGAGGCCTCCTGTTCAGACACCGCGTCTACCCCAGGCGCCTGGATGGCCGCTGGCGTCGGCTGCGCCAACGGCGTTTGCGCAGCCGATGGCGCCGCTACTGCAGGCGCCAGGGAAGCAGCGGGTGCGGTGTCGGGCACACCCAGCTCATCCTGGGCTGGCTGCGGCGCTGCCGCCTTCTTGGCTTTGAACGGCATGAAGCTCTCGACCAAGGCGAAATAGCGGTCGTAGAACGTATCCGACGCCACTGTTTCACTAGCCACCTTGACCATGGAGTCGTCGGTGGACCCGATCGGCATCGACACCGAACCCAGCACCCCCACGCCCACGCTGGCGGAGTTGTTGACCTTCTTCAGCGCGTAGCGATCCTGCAGGGCGTTGGCGAACACGGTGGAACTGTGATCACTGCTGGCATCGGCTACGCAGACCACGTTGAAGCTGATTTCCAGATGACTCTCGCCGGTTTGCTGGAAGCTCTTGTGCCCGCTAACCTGGCGCGGATCATTGCTGGTGATGATGTAGCCCTGACTGAGCAATCCACGCCGGGCGGCCTCGCAGGACGCTACGTCACTGACGGGATAGTTGCGCGAGAACGTACCCGAGTCGGCAAAGTTTTCGTGTTCGTAGATGGCGGTCTTGGGCGAGGAACACCCTGCCAGGCCAAGCCATGCAGTTGCCAGCAAAGCGCCTGGGAGGCAACGTCCGAAAGGAAATGGGAGTGACATTTGGAGTCCTGGAAAACAGTCTGCGGCTATTGTGCAACAGAACATGCGCATGGGGCGCATGAAATACCGTTCAATCAGGACGTGCGGTGATACGCAATGTTTCCATGGGCTGTTTCCATGGACTGCGTGCTTATTTGACTGCGGGCGGCTGAGTCACAGGCTGCGCAGGAGCGCCAGTAGCGGCTGCAGAATCAAGAGGCACGGTCGCAAGTGCGGCGCGTTGCTCGGCGCGAGCCTTGGCACGCAACTGCTTGCGCCAGCGATACTTGCTGGTGGCTGCGATATACCAGCCGAACAACGGGCCCAACACCATGCCTGCGAGCACACCTGCCAATACGAAGACAGAAACCGGCAACGAAGGGCTGGACCATCCAAGAGCGCTCAGGGTGATGGGCTGCTGGTTCTCAAGCACGAATATCAGCACGGCAGCGGCGACTGCCAGGAAGATCAGCACCAGCAGCAACTTCTTGAGATTACGCAAAGCCTTCTCCTTCAACGTCGATCAAACGAGCTCTTCGTCCTCGTTCACCCGGTCGCGCAATTCCTTGCCGGGCTTGAAATGCGGAACGAACTTGCCGTCCAGGCTTACTGACTGACCTGTCTTCGGGTTACGCCCGACACGCGGCGCGCGATAGTGCAGGGAAAAGCTGCCGAAACCGCGTATCTCGATCCTGTCACCCGTGGCAAGGCACTGGGACATTTGTTCAAGCATGGTCTTGATGGCCAGTTCCACATCCTTGGATGAAAGTAGACCTTGATGGGTGACAATACGTTCGATCAATTCCGACTTCGTCATATTTTTTCCCTTCTTTATCAAGCAGCTAGATCAGCGCTTAGAAGGTTTTAGCATGGCTTGACAGATTTGAACAGCCCGACTCTTGACTTCTTCGCAATCAGTTGTGGGTGCACTATTTGAACGCACTGCTCTTGCGGCATTTGACGATCATGCTGCGCGTGGAATAACCGGCAGGGTTGAGACCAAAGACGTAGTCATCGGGGTCTTCCTTGGCGTCACTGGACTTGGCCAGGGTGCGATAGCCCGCAGGTCCACAGGCGGACTCCGCCTCTTTCTCGCACTGTGCCCAGGACGAAGTGAGCCCCGAACAGTTGATGTGCAATCCGCGGTTACCACGTTTGCCGTGGGAGGTGGAGGTGGCGGCGCAGGCAGTCACCAGCAGCAATGCTGCGATGAGCAAGGTAAATTTCATGACTCGGGCCTTGTCTACTTCAGGATGGACACGGGTTCAGGAGTAACGGCGAAATCGATCAACAACGACAGGCCACCTACCCTATCCAAGTAGCTGGCCGATTGCTAATTTACTTCAGGCGGGTTTCAGTGCGATGACTCGAAAGATTGTAACTATTCGTACGACACCTCGCTGGCCTCTCATCCCTGGCTATTGCAGCGCACGAACATGGTCCTGCTGGCCATTCCGGGATTCCAGCCCAGGAACCCGTCCTCCGGTTCCTCCTTGATATCCGATGTCTTCGCCAAGACCTTGTAGCCTGCCGAGCGGCACGATTGATGGGCCTTGTCATAGCACTTGCCCCATGACGAACCCAAGCCACTGCAGTTGATTTGCAACGCCTGCATGCCCCGATAATCTCGTTTGACCACCGATGTGGTGGAGCACCCGGACGTCAGGCCAACTACTACGAACAGCATCGCGGTTACTACGGTTTTCATCCCTGGAGGTCCTTGGGTATTCACTTATGCCTTTGAGCCTCCCAGGCACTTTTAAGTTCGGCATCCGTTTCTGCTGAACGGGACGAAACACAAATCGCAGGCGCAAAAAAGGGCGACCGAAGTCGCCCTTTTTCTACAGGTCAAACAGAACTTAGTTCTGCTTTTCCATCTGAGCACGCAGCAGGTCGCCCAGAGTGGTCGGACCGGCAGCGATATCCGAAGTAGCTGGCTTGTCGCGCAGGCTCTGGATAGCTTCTTTCTCGTCTTCAACGTCTTTCGATTTGATCGACAGTTGGATGACGCGGGACTTGCGGTCGACGCTGATGATCTTGGCTTCGACTTCTTCGCCTTCCTTCAGGACGTTGCGCGCGTCTTCAACGCGGTCACGGCTGATTTCGGAAGCTTTCAAAGTGGCTTCGATGTCGTCGGCCAGGGTGATCACAGCGCCCTTGGCGTCAACTTCCTTAACGGTACCGCGAACGATAGCGCCTTTGTCGTTGACAGCAACGTAGTTGGAGAACGGATCGTCTTCCAGCTGCTTGATGCCCAGGGAGATGCGCTCGCGCTCTGGATCTACCGACAGGATGACGGTGTCAAGCTCGTCGCCCTTCTTGAAACGACGTACGGCTTCTTCGCCCACTTCGTTCCAGGAGATATCGGACAGGTGAACCAGGCCGTCGATGCCGCCGTCCAGACCAATGAAGATACCGAAATCGGTGATCGACTTGATGGTGCCGGAGATCTTGTCGCCCTTGTTGAACTGGCCAGAGAAGTCTTCCCACGGGTTCGACTTGCACTGCTTGATGCCCAGGGAGATACGACGACGCTCTTCGTCGATGTCCAGAACCATGACTTCCACTTCGTCGCCGACTTGTACGACTTTCGAAGGGTGGATGTTCTTGTTGGTCCAGTCCATTTCGGAAACGTGTACCAGGCCTTCCACGCCTTCTTCCAGCTCTGCGAAGCAGCCGTAGTCGGTCAGGTTGGTCACGCGCGCCATGACGCGAGTGCTCTCCGGGTAACGTGCCTTGATAGCAACCCATGGGTCTTCGCCCAGTTGCTTCAGGCCCAGCGATACGCGGTTACGCTCGCGATCGTACTTCAGAACCTTGACATCGATCTCGTCGCCAACGTTGACGATTTCCGATGGGTGCTTGATACGCTTCCAGGCCATGTCGGTGATGTGCAGCAGGCCATCGACGCCACCCAGATCGACGAATGCGCCGTAATCGGTGAGGTTCTTGACGATACCCTTGACTTGCTGACCTTCCTGCAGGGATTCCAGCAGAGCTTCGCGCTCGGCGGAGTTCTCGGCTTCCAGGACACTGCGACGGGAAACGACAACGTTGTTGCGCTTCTGGTCCAGCTTGATGACCTTGAATTCGAGCTCTTTACCTTCCAGGTGGGTGGTGTCGCGCACAGGGCGGACATCGACCAGGGAACCAGGCAGGAACGCACGGATGCCGTTAACGTCGACAGTGAAGCCGCCTTTAACCTTACCGTTGATAACGCCCTTGACCACTTCCTCGGCGGCGAAAGCTGCTTCCAGAACGATCCAGCACTCGGCGCGCTTGGCTTTTTCGCGGGACAGCTTGGTTTCGCCAAAGCCGTCTTCTACCGCGTCCAGCGCAACGTGGACTTCGTCACCGACCTTGATGGTCAGTTCGCCAGCGTCGTTGTAGAACTGCTCGAGCGGGATGACACCCTCGGACTTCAGACCGGCGTGGACAGTAACCCAGTCACCGTCGATATCGACGACGATACCGGTGATGATTGCGCCTGGCTGAAGATTGAGAGTTTTTAGGCTTTCTTCAAAGAGTTCTGCAAAGCTTTCGCTCATTTTAATTCCTGTAGATTTGGGCGAAACATACGCCCATCAGCCACGCTCCAGACAACGTGGGTTTCGTTCAAGTAAAAGAAAGCCACCGGGATGTTGACTGGGTTCCCGTATGGCTTCTTCGTCACCCGGCGATATCGCGAAGTGCGATCTCGCTCATGATGCGTTCCAACACCTGCTCGATGGACAACTCCGTGGAATCCAGCTGTATGGCATCGGCCGCCGGCTTGAGCGGGGCCACTGCGCGCTGGGTGTCACGCTCATCGCGTGCACGTATCTCATCTAGCAGACTCGACAGACTAACATCGTTGCCGGCTGTCTTCAACTGCAAGTAACGTCTGCGCGCACGTTCCTCGGCACTCGCGGTCAGGAACATCTTGAGCGGCGCATCGGGGAACACCACCGTGCCCATGTCGCGACCATCGGCGACCAGGCCAGGCAGTTCCTGAAACGCCCGCTGACGCTGCAGCAAGGCATCGCGTACCGCTGGCAGGGCAGCGACCTGGGAAGCGCAGGCGCCGATCTGCTCGTTACGAATGTCCCGGGTGACATCGTCGCCTTCCAGGACGATGCGCTGTGGCTGGCCATCGGCGGCGGCAATGAATTGCACGTCCAAGTGCGCAGCCATGACCATCAACGACGCTTCGTTGCTCAAATCCACGCCATGATTGCGTGCGGCGTAGGCCAGCAGCCGATACAACGCGCCCGAATCGAGCAGCTTCCAGCCCAGACGTTTGGCCAGGATACCGGCGACGGTGCCCTTGCCCGAACCGCTGGGCCCGTCGATGGTGATGACTGGCGCCACGTTCACGACTTGCCCTCTTCGGCTACGTTGATGCCCACTTGGGCGCACAGGCCGAGGAAGTTGGGGAACGACGTGGCGACGTTGGCGCAGTCGTGGATGCGGATCGGCGCGCTGGCGCGCAGGGAGGCGACGCTGAAGGCCATGGCGATGCGGTGATCACCGTGGCCGTGGACTTCGCCACCGCCCATGGCAGGCACCCCGTGACCGACGCCGTCGATGATGATGCCGTCCGCGGTCGGCTCGCATTTGACGCCCAAGGCTTGCAAGCCATCGGCCATGACCTGGATACGGTCGGATTCCTTGACCCGCAGCTCTTCGGCGCCGCGCAGCACGGTGCGCCCCTCGGCGCAGGCGGCTGCCACGAACAGCACGGGGAATTCGTCGATCGCCAGCGGCACCAGCGCTTCGGGGATCTCGATGCCCTTGAGCCGGGCAGCCCGCACGTGCAGGTCGGCAACCGGTTCGCCACCGACTTCACGCTGGTTTTCCAGGGTAATGTCAGCGCCCATCAGACGCAGGATATCAATGACACCCGTACGCGTAGGGTTGATGCCGACGTGTTCCAGGGTCAGGTCCGAACCTTCGGCGATCGAAGCAGCCACCAGGAAGAAGGCGGACGAGGAGATGTCGCCCGGCACCTCGATATGGGTCGCGGTCAACCTGTGCCCGGACTCGACCGACGCCTGCGGGCCGTCGACGTGCACGGGGTAGCCGAAACCACGCAACATGCGCTCGGTGTGGTCGCGGGTCGGTGCGGGCTCGGTGGTGGTGGTCTTGCCTTCGGCCCACAATCCAGCCAGTAGCAGGCAGGATTTGACCTGGGCAGAGGCCATCGGCAGGGTGTAATTCAGCGCCTTGAGCCGCTGTCCGCCACGAATGACCATCGGCGGACGGCCTTCGGCAGCTGTCTCGATGACCGCGCCCATTTCCCGCAGCGGGTTGGCCACGCGGTTCATGGGGCGCTTGGACAGCGAGGCATCGCCGGTCAGCGTGGTGTCGAAGCTTTGCGCTGCCAGGATGCCGGCGAGCAGGCGCATCGAGGTCCCGGAGTTGCCAAGGTAGATCGGCCCTGGCGGCGCCTGCAACCCGTGCAGACCGACGCCGTGGATGGTCACGCGGCCCTGGTTCGGGCCTTCGATGACCACGCCCATGTCGCGGAAGGCCTGCAAGGTCGCCAGAGCGTCCTCGCCTTCCAGGAAGCCTTCGACTTCGGTGGTGCCTTCGGCCAGGGAGCCGAGCATGATCGAACGGTGCGAGATGGATTTGTCGCCCGGTACGCGGATGCGGCCATTGAGGCTGCCGCCGGGTTTGCCCAGGAAGATCAGGTCGTCATTGGAGTTCATAGCGTCCACATAGGCCCGACGGGCCAGGATTTTACTGAAATGCTCGCGGGCCACCCTGGCGCGTGTGAACACGCCCAGCAGGTGATGCCCATCCCCTGCATCGACCGCGTCGCGCAAGGCGTCGAGATCGCTGCGAAATGTATCGAGTGTGCGCAAAACTGCCTCGCGGTTGGCGAGGAAGATGTCGTGCCACATGACCGGATCGCTGCCGGCGATTCGGGTGAAATCGCGGAAACCGCCCGCAGCGTAGCGGAAGATTTCCAGGTTTTCACTGCGCTTGGCCAACGAATCGACCAGACCAAACGCCAGCAGGTGCGGCAGGTGACTGGTGGCGGCAAGCACCTCGTCGTGGCGCTCGACCTGCATGTGCTCCACGTCCGCCCCCAGGGCGCGCCACAGGCCGTCGACCCGGTCCAGCGCCTGGGGCGAGGTTTCGGCCAGCGGCGTGAGGATCACCTTGTGCCGCTTGAACAACTCGGCATTGGCTGCCTCCACCCCGCTCTGCTCGGAACCGGCGATCGGATGGCCCGGCACGAAGCGTGAGAGGTCACCGCCGAAAGCGTCACGATAAGCTCGCACCACGTTGCCCTTGGCACTGCCGACATCGGTGATCACCGCCCGATCCAGATCGAGTCGAGCCAGCGCCGCCAGCAGTTTCTCCATGCCCAGGATCGGTACTGCCAACTGGATCACATCGGCGCCCACACAGGCTTTGGCAAGCTCCGCCTCGCAGCGGTCTACCACACCCAGCTCGACGGCGCGCTGGCAGGAACGCGGATCGAGATCGACCCCAACCACTTCATCAGCCAGGCCGCTTTGCTTGATGCCTTTGGCGAAGGAGCCGCCGATCAGTCCCAATCCCACTACCACCAGGCGGCCTATTCTGGCAGCGCCGGGTTGCAATTGCGTGAAATCAGACACGAGCCAGCACCTGGCGCAATGCTTCAAGGAAGCGGCTGTTTTCTTCGGCCAGGCCGATGGTCACGCGCAGGTGATTGGGCATGCCATAGCCGGCCACCGGGCGCACGATCACCCCCTCGCGCAGCAGCCCCTGAAACACCGGACCGGCGTCGCGACCCACATCCACGGCAATGAAGTTGCCCTTGGACGGGATCCACTGCAGACCCAGCTCGGTGAAACCCGCCTCCAGCTGCTGCATGCCAGCGCTGTTCAGTTCGCGGCTGCGCTGCAGATATTCGGTGTCGGTCAGCGCGGCGCACGCGGCAGCCAACGCCAGGCTGTTCACGTTGAACGGCTGGCGCACGCGATTGAGCACGTCGGCAATCGTGGCAGAAGACAGGCTGTAACCGACGCGCAGCGCAGCCAGACCATAGGCCTTGGAGAACGTACGCGACACCAGCAGGTTGGGGTAGCGTGCCAGGTAGTCCAGGCCGTCGGGCAAGTCGCCTCCTACGGCGTATTCGATATAGGCCTCGTCGAGCACCACCAGGACGCTGGGCGGAACCGCCGCCAGAAAGTCTTCCAGCGCCTGCGGTCCGAACCAGGTCCCGGTCGGGTTGTTCGGGTTGGCCAGAAACACGATGCGGGTCTTGTCGTCGATCGCTGCCAGCATCGCGGGCAGGTCATGGCCGAACTGCTTGGCCGGGACGACCCGCGCGCCGGCATTCACGGCCTGCACGACCAGCGGATAGACGGCGAAGGCGTGCTCGCTGAACACGGCGTTCAGGCCAGGCGCCAGGTAGGCGCGGGCGACCAGTTCGAGAATGTCGTTGGAGCCGTTGCCGAGGGTCACCTGGTCGATCTGCACGCGGCACTGCCGAGCCAGCAGGGTCTTGAGGTCGAAACCGTTGCCATCGGGGTAGCGTGTGAGTTCGGCCAGCTCGCGCTCGATCGCGGCGCGGGTCTTGGGGCTTGCGCCCAATGGGTTCTCGTTGCTGGCCAGCTTGATGATGCTGGCCGGGTCCATGTTCAGCTCTCGGGCCAGTTCGTCCACCGGTTTGCCGGGAACGTACGGGGAAAGCTGTTGAACACCGGTCTGGGCCAGGGCAAGGAAATCGGTCATGCGTGCTAACCCTTCTGTTAGAGAACCGCTTTGGGGTACGAGCCGAGCACCTTGAGTGCCACGGCTTCCTGACTGATCTGTTCCAGCACACCCTTGATCAACGGGTCGCGATGGTGGCCGATGAAGTCGATGAAGAACACGTAGGTCCACTTGCCGCTGCGCGACGGACGCGTCTCGATGCGTGTCAGGTCGATACCGTTGTCATGGAACGGCACCAGCAGCTCGTGCAGCGCACCGGGGCGGTTGCTCATGGACACGATGACCGAGGTCTTGTCGTCGCCGGTCGGCGGTACTTCCTGGTTGCCGATGATCAGGAACCGCGTGGCGTTGTCCGGGCGGTCCTCGATCTTTTCGGCCAGGCGCTCCAGGCCATACAGGCCGGCCGCCATGTCGCCGGCGATGGCCGCCGAATTCCATTCGCCCTTGACCCGCTTGGCCGCCTCGGCGTTGCTGGCCACCGCGATGCGCTCCACGTTCGGGTAGTGCGCGTCCAGCCACTTGCGGCATTGCGCCAGGGACTGTGCATGGGAGTAGATGCGGGTGATGCTGTCGGTCTTGGTGTTGTCGCCGATCAGCAGGTGATGGTGGATGCGCAACTCGACCTCGCCGCAGATCACCATGTCGTGCTCGAGGAAGCTGTCGAGGGTGTGGTTCACCGCGCCTTCGGTAGAATTCTCCACCGGCACCACGCCGAAATTCACGGCGCCAGCGACCACTTCGCGGAACACCTCGTCGATCGCGGCCATCGGCTTGCTGATCACCGCATGACCGAAATGCTTCATCGCAGCGGCCTGGGTGAAGGTGCCCTCCGGACCCAGGTAGGCCACCTTCAACGGGTTTTCCAGGGCCAGGCAGGAGGACATGACTTCGCGGAACAGACGCGCCATTTCCTCGTTGCTCAGCGGCCCCTTGTTGCGTTCCATCACGCGCTTGAGCACCTGCGCCTCGCGCTCGGGCCGGTAGAACACCGGCACCTCGCCTTCGGGCAGCGCCGCCATCTTGACCCGTGCGACTTCTTCGGCACAGCGGGCGCGATCGCTGATCAGCTCGAGGATCTTTTCGTCGAGGCTGTCGATGCGGACCCGCAGGGCCTTGAGTTCATGTTCGGACATCAGCCGTTTTCCTTTTCGAACTCCGCCATGTAGTCGACCAGCGCTTCGATGGCGTCAAGGCCCAGGGCGTTATAGATGGAGGCGCGCATGCCACCGACCGAACGGTGACCCTTGAGGTTGAGCAGGCCGCGCGCGTCGGCGCCGGCCAGGAACGCCTTGTCCAGACGCTCGTCGGCCAGGCGGAACGGTACGTTCATCCACGACCGGGCGTTGACCGAGATCGGGTTGCTGTAGAACGCGCTGGCGTCGATGAAGCCGTACAGGCGGTCTTTCTTGGCCCGGTTGCGCGCTTCCATGGCGGCAACGCCGCCCTGCTCTTTGAGCCACTCGAACACCAGGCCCGAGAGGTACCAGGAGTAGGTCGCAGGCGTGTTGTACATCGAGCCGTTGTCGGCCGCGATCTTGTAGTCGAGCATGGTCGGACAGGCGCTGCGGGCCTTGCCCAGCAGGTCGTCGCGCACGATGACCACGACCAGGCCGCTGGGGCCGATGTTCTTCTGCGCACCGGCGTAGATGAGGCCGAACTGGGAGACGTCGACGGGCCGCGAGAGAATGTCCGAGGACATGTCGACCACCAGCGGGGTGTCGCCGGTCTGCGGAATCCAGTCGAACTGCAGGCCGCCGATGGTTTCGTTCGACGCGTAGTGCACGTAGGCCGCGCCGGGCGTCAGTGTCCACTCGTTCTGGCCGGGAATGGCCTGGTAGTCGTAGGGTTTGGCACTGGCCGCGACGTTGACATTGCCGTAGCGACGGGCTTCCTCGATGGCCTTCTTCGACCAGATGCCGGTTTCGACGTAGTCCGCCGTGCCGCCTTCGGGGAGCAGGTTCAGGGGGATCTCGGCGAACTGCTGGCTGGCACCGCCCTGCAGGAACAGCACCTTGTAGTTGGACGGGACGCCAAGCAGATCGCGCAGGTCCTGTTCGGCCTTTTCGGCGATGGCGGTGTAGTCCTCGCTGCGATGGCTCATTTCCATCACCGAGAGACCCTTGCCGCGCCAGTTCAGCATTTCAGCCTGGGCGCGCTGCAGTACGGCTTCGGGAAGCGCGGCGGGGCCTGCGCAGAAGTTAAAGGCTCGATTGCTCACATCCACTCTCGCTCTGCTTGAATTCGGGGCTGACCCGGGTGTGTCTGTCGGAAGATCGGCGGTGCGCCCTTCGCGGGCAGAGCCCCGCTCCCACAAGTGTTCACGAATCCTGTGGGAGCGGGCTCTGCCCGCGAAGGGCGCACCGCCGATCAACTGCCCTACAGCTTACTCCTCGGGCGCTTCGTCCGCGGCATCGGGCTCGACGTCACCCTGAGCCAATTCGGAATCGTCCAGCTCTACAGCTTCGACACCTTCAACGCCTTCGACACCTTCTTCCAGCTCGTCTTCCTCGACTTCCGATGGCTCCTGAACCCGCTCCAGGCCCACCAGCTTCTCGTCGGTGATCAGCTTGATCAGGGTCACACCCTGGGTGTTTCGGCCAAGGCTCGACACTTCACCGACGCGGGTACGCACCAGCGTGCCCTGGTCGGAAATGAGCATGATCTCTTCGCCTTCCTGGGACTGGATCGCGCCGATCAGCTTGCCGTTGCGTTCCTTGGTGACCATGGCGATCACGCCCTGACCGCCGCGACCGCGACGAGGGAACTTGCTCAACGGCGTGCGCTTGCCGAAGCCGCGCTCCGAAGCGGTGAGGATCTGTGCACCGGACTCGGGGATCAGCATGGAGATCAGTTGCTGACCCTTGCCCAGACGCATGCCGCGAATACCGCGAGCGCCACGGCCCATCTGACGCACGACGCCTTCGGCGAAGCGGATCACCTTGCCGGCATCGGAGAACAGCATGACTTCCTTGGCGCCGTCGGTGATGGCAGCGGCGATCAGGGTGTCGCCTTCCTTGAGCTTGAGCGCGATGAGGCCGCTGGAGCGCGGACGGGCGAACTGGGCCAACGGGGTCTTCTTGACGGTACCGAATGCGGTCGCCATGAAGATGTAGGCACCGGTCGGCTCGGCCACCAGCTCGGGGGTGTCACCGTCTTCGCCTTCGGCGGCCTCGACGACTTCCTCCGGCTCGACGATCTCGCCTTCGAGCACGGTGTCGTCGGCGTCATCCAGCTCTTCGTCGGCACCGGCGGTGGCCTGCAGGGCCTCGAGGTCGATCTGCAGCATGGTGGTGATGTACTCGCCATCATCCAGCGGCAGCAGGTTGACCAGCGGACGGCCGCGGGCGGCACGGGAGGCCTCGGGAATTTCGTAAGTCTTGAGCCAGTACACCTTGCCCTTGCTGGAGAACAGCAGCAGTGTGGCGTGGCTGTTGGCGACCAGCAGGTGCGAGATGTAGTCCTCGTCCTTGACGCCGGTGGCCGACTTGCCCTTGCCGCCACGGCGCTGGGCCTGATAGGCGGACAGTGGCTGGGTCTTGGCGTAGCCGCTGTGGGAAATGGTCACCACGCGCTCTTCTTCCGGGATCATGTCACCCAGGGTCAGGTCCAGACGCGAGTCGAGAATCTCGGTACGGCGCACGTCGCCGTATTCGGCGCGGATCAGTTCCAGCTCCTCGCGGATCACTTCCATCAGGCGCTCGGCGCTGTTGAGGATGCGGATCAGCTCGGCGATCTGGTTGAGGATCTCCTGGTACTCGGCCAGCAGCTTCTCGTGCTCCAGACCGGTCAGGCGATGCAGGCGCAGCTCGAGGATGGCCTGCGCCTGTTCCGGCGAGAGGAAATACTTGCCGTCGCGCAGACCGTACTGCGGATCGAGGTTTTCCGGACGTGAGGACTCGGCGCCGGCACGCTCGACCATGGCCACCACGGCGCTGGATTCCCACGGCGTGCTGACCAGCGCTTCCTTGGCTTCGGATGGGGTCGGCGAGGCCTTGATCAGGGCGATGACCGGATCGATGTTGGACAGCGCGACCGCCTGGCCTTCGAGAATGTGCCCACGCTCGCGCGCCTTGCGCAGCTCGAACACAGTGCGACGGGTGACGACTTCGCGACGGTGGCGCACGAAGGCTTCGAGCAGGTCTTTCAGGTTGAGGATGCGCGGACGGTTGTCGATCAGGGCGACGATGTTGATACCGAACACGGCCTGCAGCTGGGTCTGTGCATAGAGGTTGTTGAGGATCACCTCCGGCACTTCACCGCGGCGCAGTTCGATGACGATACGCATGCCGTCCTTGTCGGACTCGTCGCGCAGCTCGGAGATGCCTTCGAGCTTCTTCTCTTTCACCAGTTCGGCGATCTTCTCGATCAGGCGGGCCTTGTTCAACTGGTACGGCAGCTCGGTGACGACGATCTGCTGGCGACCACCGACCTTGTCGATGTCCTCGACGTGCGATCGGGCACGCATGTAGATGCGGCCGCGGCCGGTGCGGTAGGCCTCGATGATGCCCTGGCGACCGTTGATGATGGCGGCGGTCGGGAAGTCGGGGCCCGGGATGAACTGCATCAGCTCATCGATGGTGACGTCCGGGTTGTCGATGACCGCCAGGCAGCCGTCGAGCACTTCGCCCAGGTTGTGCGGCGGAATGTTGGTCGCCATGCCCACGGCGATACCGCTGGAGCCGTTGACCAGCAGGTTGGGGATACGCGTCGGCATGACCGCCGGGATCAGCTCGGTGCCGTCGTAGTTGGGCACCCAGTCGACGGTTTCCTTGTGCAGGTCGGCCAGCAGCTCGTGGGCCAGCTTGGTCATGCGCACTTCGGTGTATCGCATGGCCGCAGCGTTATCGCCGTCCACGGAACCGAAGTTGCCCTGGCCGTCCACCAGCAGGTAGCGCAGGGAGAATGGCTGGGCCATGCGCACGATGGTGTCGTAGACCGCGGTATCACCGTGCGGGTGGTACTTACCGATCACGTCACCGACCACACGGGCCGACTTCTTGTAGGGTTTGTTCCAATCGTTGCCCAGTTCACTCATCGCAAACAGAACGCGGCGATGCACGGGCTTCAAGCCATCACGTGCGTCAGGCAGTGCACGACCCACGATCACGCTCATGGCGTAGTCGAGGTAGGACTGTCTCAGCTCGTCTTCGATATTGACCGGGAGGATTTCTTTGGCCAGTTCGCCCATGAGAAGCCTGATTCCTTTTTCTGGTGAAACTCCGTTGCCTCCCTGTGAGAAGAACGAAGCTTGCCACCGCTGGCCGATGCCAACGGCGACTTACGACAAATCAACGAGTTACGCCTTGGACCGACGGCGCTGGGGGAGCACCTCGATGCACCCCCGAAAACCGCCGGATGTTAGCACAATCGCCGTCAGACACCTATCCCCTTAAACCCTGACAGGACCCTTGATCGAGTCGTATCGAGCCTCTGGCATGGCGCTGCGGCGCTTGCAGACCTTTCTTGAGGAAAAAAGCGAGCGTTTTGCCACTGCGGCGAATTCAATGCAGGCGTCGACGGCACATCAATTGCGCCAGCTTCGCCGCATCGGGTCGTTCGACGATGCCTTTTTCGGTGACGATCACGTCGATCAGATCGGCCGGGGTCACGTCGTGGATCGGATTGAATGCATCGACGTCGGCGCCGACGCGCGTTCCGGCCACTTCCAGCAATTCGCGACCATCGCGTTCGAGCAAGGGAATGTCTTCGCCGCTTTCCAGGGCCAGGTCGATCGCCGCGCTGCTGGCCACGACCATGAACCGAACACCGTGATGCATGGCGCAGACCGCCAGCTGATAGGTGCCGATCGGGCCGGCGATATCGCCATTGGCCGCAATCCGCTCGGCGCCGACGATCACCCAGGTGATGCCTTTGCTCTTCATCAGGTGCGCCGCCGCCGAATCGGCCGTCACGGTCACCGGGATGTCCTCGCTGGACAACTCCCAGGCCGACAGGCGCGAGCCTTGCAGCCCAGGCCGGGTTTCATCGGCATAGACACGCTCGAGCATGCCTTCATGGAAGGCCCCGCGCACCACCCCGAGTGCCGTACCGAAGCCGCCGCTGGCCAGCGCGCCGGCACTGGCGTGGGTCAGCACGGTCTGCAGATTGCCCTGGTGCCGGCGGATCACATCGACGCCCAGCTGCGCCATGGTCAGGTTGGCTTCGCGATCGCTCTGGTGAATGGCCAGGGCTTCGGCTTCCAAGGCCGGCACCGGGTCTTCGTCGGCGCGCACTCGGCCCAGACGTTCGCGCATGCGCTCCAGCGCCCAGAACAGATGAGCCGTGGCCGGGCGGATCGCCGCCAGCAGGCGCAGGTCCTGGTCCAGCGCGGCACGCCAATCGGCTGCGGCGGTGCGGTGCAGTCGCGCGGCGAGTACCACGGCATAGGCAGCGCAGATGGCGACCGCCGAAGCCCCGGACACCACGCCTGAGCGGATCGCGCCGGCGACGCCGGGCGCATCGACGAAAGCGCGCCAGACTTCCTGACCCGGAAGCGCACGCTGGTCGATCAGGTGCAACGCGTCACCTCGCCAATCAACGGCTTTGACCCGTTCCGCCGCCAACAATCGATCACGCATGCCCCAACTCCGTACTCAGACGCCAAAAGCGCTCGATTATAGCGAGCCCCCGTCCAAGACGCTCGGGTATACTTCGCCACCACCTGCACAAGCCCGGAACTTGCCATGCTCGACGTCGATACCGCCCTGGACCTGCTGTTGCTGCCAACCTGGCTGGTACCGGTCGAGCCTGCCGGTGTCGTGCTTCAGGAGCATGCCTTGGGCATCCGTGATGGGCAAATCGTCTTCATTGGCCCGCGCAGCGCGGCTGCCCGGCTGCAGGCACGTGAAATCCGCGAATTGCCCGGACAGTTGCTCGCGCCGGGGCTGGTCAATGCCCATGGTCACGCGGCCATGACCTTGTTCCGCGGCCTGGCCGACGACCTGCCACTGATGACCTGGCTCGAACGCCACATCTGGCCCGCCGAGGCCCGCTGGGTCAGCGAGGCATTCGTGCGCGACGGTACCGACCTGGCCATCGCCGAGCAGCTGCAGGGTGGCATCACCTGTTTTTCGGACATGTACTTCTTTCCCGAAGTGGCCGCCGAGCGTGTGCACGCCAGCGGCATGCGCGCCCAGATCAGCGTGCCGGTGCTGAATTTCCCCATCCCCGGCGCGCGGGACGCCGACGAGGCGCTGCACAAGGGCGTCGAGCTGTTCAATGACCTCAAGCACCATCCCCGCGTGAGCATTGCCTTCGGCCCCCATGCGCCCTACACGGTGAGCGACGAGAACCTGGAGAAGATCCGCGTGCTGGCCGATGAGCTGGACGCCGCCATCCAGATGCACGTCCACGAAACTGCCGGCGAAGTGCACGATGCCCTACAGCAGACCGGCGAGCGTCCGCTGGCCAGGCTGGCCCGGCTCGGCTTGCTCGGCCCGCGGTTCCAGGCGGTGCACATGACCCAGGTGGATGACGACGACCTCGCCCTGCTGGTGGAAAGCAACAGCAACGTCGTGCATTGCCCGCTGTCCAACCTCAAGTTGGCCAGTGGCTTTTGCCCAGTGGAAAAACTCTGGCAGGCCGGGGTCAATGTTGCAGTGGGCACCGATGGTGCCGCCAGCAACAACAGCCTCGACCTGCTTGGCGACACGCGCACCGCAGCGCTGCTGGCCAAGGCCGTGGCGGGTTCGGCGACTGCGCTGGATGCCCATCGCGCGCTGCGCATGGCCACCCTCAACGGCGCCCGCGCGCTGGGCATGGAAGCGAACATCGGTTCGCTGGAAATTGGCAAGGCGGCGGACCTGACCTCCTTCGACCTGTCCGGACTGGCCCAGCAACCGGTGTACGACCCGGTGTCGCAATTGATCTATGCCAGCGGCCGCAATTGCGTCCGCCATGTGTGGGTGGCGGGCAAACACCTGCTTGACGAAGGCCGACTGACGCGCCTGGACGAAAACAGGCTGCGCGACATGGCCGGCGCCTGGGGCGAGCGCATTGCCGCAGGGCAATGAAGGCTGAAGACCCCGGCACTCTCGAATTCTGGAATCACAACGTTTAGAGGACACCCAATGAGCAACGTCGACCACGCTGAAATCGCCAAGTTCGAAGCCCTGGCGCACCGCTGGTGGGATCGCAACAGCGAGTTCAAGCCGCTGCACGACATCAATCCATTGCGCGTCAACTGGATCGACGAGCGCGTCAACCTGGCGGGCAAGCAGGTGCTGGACGTCGGTTGCGGCGGCGGCATCCTCAGCGAGGCCATGGCCCTGCGCGGCGCCAAGGTGACCGGCATCGACATGGGCGAGGCGCCGCTGGCGGTCGCTCGCCTGCACCAGCTCGAATCCGGCGTGGAAGTGGAATACCGCCAGATCACTGCCGAAGCCCTGTCAGCCGAATGCCCGCAAAAATTCGACGTTGTCACCTGCCTGGAAATGCTCGAGCACGTGCCGGACCCTTCGTCGGTCATCCGCGCCTGTTTCCGCATGGTCAAACCCGGTGGCCAGGTGTTCTTCTCGACCATCAACCGCAACCCCAAGGCGTACCTGTTCGCGATCATCGGCGCCGAATACATCATGAAGCTGCTGCCGCGCGGCACCCATGACTTCAAGAAATTCATCCGCCCTTCCGAGCTCGGCGCCTGGAGCCGCGAGGCCGGACTGACCGTCAAGGACATCATCGGCCTCACCTACAACCCGCTGACCAAGCACTACAAGCTGGCCGCGGACGTCGACGTCAACTACATGATCCAGACCCTTCGCGAGGAATGAGCATGCGCCTTCGAGCGGTACTCTTCGACATGGACGGCACGCTGCTCGACACCGCGCCGGACTTCATCGCCATCTGCCAGGCCATGCGCGCTGCGCGCCAGCTGCCGCCCATCGACGAGCAACGGATACGCGACGTGATTTCAGGCGGCGCCAAGGCCATGGTGCAGGCTGCGTTCGACCTGTCGCCGCAGGCGCCGGAGTTCGAAACGCTGCGCCTGGAATTCCTCGAACGCTATCAGGACGGCTGCGCGGTGCACAGCCACCTGTACGACGGCATGGCGCAGTTGCTGGCGGACATCGAGCAGGCCAGGCTGATCTGGGGCGTAGTGACCAACAAGCCGCTGCGCTTCGCCGAACCCATCATGCAGCAACTGGGCCTGGCACAACGTTCGGCAATACTCATCTGCCCCGACCATGTGACCCGCAGCAAGCCGGACCCCGAACCGCTGCTGCTGGCCTGCAGCAAGCTCGAGCTGGACCCGTCCAGCGTGCTGTTCGTTGGTGACGATCTGCGCGATATCGAATCAGGCCGCGATGCCGGGACCAAGACTGCAGCGGTGCGCTACGGCTACATTCACCCCAACGACAACCCCGATCACTGGGGTGCCGATGTGGTGGTGGACCACCCGTCCGACCTGCGCCGCGTGCTGGACCAGGCCCTCTGCGGCTGCTGAGCCACCTTTTTTCAGGAGATCCCATGTTCGATTACTCAGCCCGCCCCGACCTGCTGGCCGGGCGCGTCATACTGGTCACCGGTGCCGGTCGCGGCATCGGTGGCGCCGCCGCGAAAACCTATGCTGCCCACGGCGCTATCGTGCTGTTGCTGGGCAAGACCGAGTCCAACCTGACGGCCGTGTATGACGAGATCGAAGCGGCCGGGCATCCCCAGCCGGTGGTTATCCCGTTCGATCTGCACAGCGCACACACCGCGCAGTACGCCGAACTGGCGCAGATGATCGAGAAAACATTCGGCCGCCTCGACGGACTGCTGCACAACGCCTCGATCATCGGCCCGCGAACGCCCCTCGACGTGCTGCCCGACGACGAATTCATCCAGGTGATGCAGGTCAACGTGAATGCGACCTTCATGCTCACTCGCGCACTGCTGCCCCTGCTCAAGCAGGCCGAAGATGGCTCGGTAGTGTTCACCTCGAGCAGCGTCGGTCGCAAGGGACGTGCGCACTGGGGCGCCTATGGCGTGTCGAAGTTCGCCACTGAGGGCTTGATGCAGACGCTGGCCGACGAATTGGAAGGTGTCAGCGCCGCACGCGCCAACAGCATCAACCCCGGCGGAACGCGCACGGCGATGCGCGCGCAGGCCTACCCGGCCGAGGACCCGGGCCGCAATCCGCTACCCGAACAGATCATGCCGGTGTACCTGTATCTGATGGGACCCGACAGTGCCGGGATCAATGGCCAGGCGTTCGACGCCCAGTGAAATGTGTCCTCAGGACAGGCGCCATTCCGTGCGACCGGCCAGCCAGCCTGTCGCGCAACCATGGCGCCGCCTGAGGTGATCCTGCTAGACCGTCATCAAGCCGCTACGGCCTTCACGCCACGACCCTGTTGTCCAGCGTCGTAGTGCGCTGCTGCTCCAGCGCCATGCAGCGTTCCAGGAACAGGAACATGAAGTCGTAGCTCTTGCAGATGGCGTTGCGCAGTTCGGTCTGCTGCGCTTCGGTGGCGTGGTTGCCGATCAGCGTGCAGATGATTTCCAGGGCTTCCCATGGATGCTCATCGTCGTACTGGGCGTGCAGGCTCAACCAGCGCATGGCGCGCTTGCGGTTCTGCTCGGGAAACGCCTGGGCATAGGTGTCGTCGGCACAGACCACCGCCGACCACTCGCCGGTGGCCCCTTCGATAGCATAGTTGGTCGCCGCCATGGCAACCGCCAGCGAATCGGTGGCGCAGCTCTGCCAGCACCAATGGCTGAGCGCATGCAGCTCGGCCGGCACATCCTGGGCGATGAGGTCCTGCAGGCTGACGCCATGGGCCTGGCTCCAGTGTACCCAGTAATCGGCATGGTTGAGCTCGACACGAATGTTGCGCATCAACCAGCGCCGCGCCATGTCCTCGCCCGGATGCCGGGCGAAGCGGGTCTTGGTCAGGTTCTGCGCCATGTACAGCGAGAATTGCTCCACCACCGGCCAGCCGCCGATCAGGTAGTGGCGCATGGTGCGCGAGCTCAGCTGGTTGTCGCGCATTCGTGCATAGACTTCATGCTCGACAACCCGCCGCTTGTTCGGCGCACAGTCTTCGATGAGTTTCTGTGCCCATTCGGGATAACTCTTTGCGTCCATCAGCGGACCCAGTCGAATAAAAGGATCGTTCACTGGCAAACCTCCATTTAATTGAGTGAAGAACAGCGGCAAATTGCCCTTATCGGAAAGTGTCGGGAACCCCGAATCGCGACGGCCGCAGTCTGCCCAGATGCCGGCGCAGACTGTCACAGGTAAATACCTGCGGTCGCTCGATCAAGTATCCCTGTGCGTAGTCCACACCAATTTCCAGCAAGGCCTGTTCTATCAGAGGCGTCTCGACAAACTCGGCAATGGTGCGCTTGCCCATGACGTGGCCAATATGGTTGATCACTTCCACCATCGCCCGATTGATCGGGTCGTCCAACATATCTTTAACGAAGCTGCCATCGATTTTCAAATAATCGACAGGTAAATGTTTCAAATAGGCAAAAGAGGACATACCGGCACAGAAGTCATCGAGGGCAAAATGACATCCTAAGCTCTTCAATTCATTGATAAATCGGATCGCGCTACCGAGATTTGCAATCGCGCTGGTCTCGGTGATCTCGAAACATATTAATTCAGCTGGAATCGCGTACAGGCGAAATTGTTCTTGCAGGAACTCGAGAAATTCCTCGTCGCCTATGCTGATCCCTGACAAGTTGATGGCGCAGACCGCCAAGGGGCCCTGATCGGGCTGATCCAGGGTCTGGCGTACCACCTTGAATACATTCTGCACTACCCACCGGTCCAGGGCGGTCATCAAGCCGTAGCGCTCGGCGGCTGGAATGAACACGTCGGGCATGATGATGCGGCCGGTTTCATCGCTCAGGCGCAGGAGAATCTCGATGTGTCCACCCGGTGGGCCGTCCTGTATGCCCAGCGCGGCGATTTCCTGTGCATAGAGACAGAAGCGGTTTTCTTCCAGGGCCATGTGCAGGCGCTGGACCCAGGCCATTTCGTCGACCCGCACAGTCAGCTCGCTATCGGCGGCATGGTAGACCTGGACCCGGTTACGGCCCCGTTCCTTGGCCAGGTAGCAGGCCATGTCGGCGGCGCGCATCGAAGCTTCGAGGGTGATCGGTGCCTGGGTCAGGTGCACCATGCCGACGCTTACGGTGGTCACGAAAGGCCGACCTTTCCACACGAAATGCAGGTTTTGCACGGTCTGGCGCAGCGTTTCGGCGAGCTTCTCCGATTCACTGGTGGAGCAGTTCTCGATGAGAATGCCAAATTCGTCCCCGCCCAGACGCGCCAGGGTATCGCCCTCGCGCAGCCCGGATTGCAGCAACGCGCAGATGTGCCGAAGCAGTTCGTCGCCTGCGGCATGGCCACAGGTGTCGTTGACCAGCTTGAACTGGTCCAGGTCCAGGAACATCAGGGAGTGACAACCCGGATAGCGTTGCAGCGCGGTAAGGGCCTGTTCGAGGCGGAACTCGAATTCGCGGCGATTGGCCAATCCGGTCAGTGCATCGTGGGTGGCCTGCCAGGAAAGGTTGGCGATGTACTGACGTTCCTGGGTCATGTCGTGCAGGACCAGCACGGTCCCGCTGATGTGCTGGTCGGTCTGGATGGGCGCGCCTACCAGCGTCACCGAGACCGTGCTGCCGTCCAGACGCTGGATCAACTTGGCGTGCTCGCTGCCGCCGCGCAGGTCGCCGCTGACGATGTGGTCGATAAGGGTGAAGCTGTCCTTCTCGGCGTTCTCGTCGAGCAGATTGAACAGCGCCGCCAGCGGCAGCCCGACGGCCTGGTCGGCACTCCAATGGGTGAGACGCTCGGCGGCCGGGTTCATGTAGAGAATCGCGCCTTCGACATCGGTAGTGATCACCCCGTCGCCGATCGATGCCAAGGTCACCTGGGCGCGATCTTTTTCCAGCTGCAGCGCATAGGCAAAGGCATGGCGCTGATTGAGCAGCTTGTGCGTGCGCCACAGCGCGAGCACGATCAGCAGCAAGGCGACCAGCAGATTGCTCACCACCAACAGGTATTGCACCGCACGCGAGCCTTCGCCCAGGGCCACACTGAAGGCCATGGCGGCGGGTGTGACCGCGTCGTTGATGGTCATGATCTGGTGTTTCCAGCGCGCCATGTCCGCTTCGGTTGCGGTGCCGGCCTGCTGTGCGGCGTGCATGCGCTGCGCCAGTTCGTCGAGCTGGACCAGGTAGGTGTCACCGGTCTTCCAGTGCGCAATGGCCCTGGACATGTAGCTGACATCGCTGAAGTGACGGTATAGCCAGATGATGTTCTGCATGTCGTCGGGGTGATTGTTACCCTTCAGAATGCCTGCCCGCGCCGCTGCCAGATCGGGCTCGGGCTGGTCCAGGGCCAGGCGCAGTTGATGACCGCCCTGGGGAATGGCGATGGCCCGCAGGTATTTCTGGAAAACGTCTTCGTCCCGGCTGTCGGCATACAGGTTGAGGTAGTAGATCGCGTCTTTCTGACCCTTGGACCAGAAACTTTCGCCCGCGACATAACTACGCACTGCGGACAGTGCGTAAAGGCTGATGCAACCCAGCATTGCCATCAATCCCACCACGGCGATAAATGGCCAGACGATCCCCAGTAATCTCGGCGTATCGAGAGTCTGCGTGTGCTTCATGAGGTTCCTTGCTTCAGCAATCCAGGCAACGTCCAAGTCAGAACTTCAATCACCGCTGGCACACTTTAGGCTAGTTTCGGAAAGGACCGGCACCGTTTTCTTCGGCGTCGAATGTTTTTTCCATAGCTCGTCGTGACGCCAGGGGCGAATCAAACCTGCTGCAGATAACCGTACAGACGCGCATACAACCCGCCCTCCGCGATGAGTTGCTGGTGGTCGCCATCTTCGGCGATCCGACCGCCGTCGAACACCAGCACGCGGTCGGCCTGTTTCACCGCAGACAACCGGTGGGCAATGATCACTGTAGTGCGTCCTCGCAGGAAGCGCCCGAGGGCCTGGTGCAAGTTGTACTCGGTGGCCGCATCGAGTGCCGAAGTGGCCTCGTCGAGGATGACCACCTTGGGCTCGGCGAGCACCATCCGCGCAATCGCAAGACGCTGTCGCTGACCTCCGGAAAGACGCACGCCCGAGCGGCCGACGACGCTGTCCAGCCCCTGCGGCATGTCCCGTACCGTGCCGTCCAACTGGGCGATCCGCAAGGCGTCCCAACACGCCTGGTCACCGGCGTCGCGCCCCATGGTCAGGTTGGCGCGAATGGTGTCGTTGAACAGTGCCGGATGCTGCAGCACCACCGCGACATTATCGCGCAGGGTCTCAAGGCCAATGGCCTGCTGCAGCGCGCCACCGAAGCGCACTTCTCCCGCCTGTGGCGTATAGAGCCCGAGCAGCAACTGCACCAGAGTGCTCTTGCCGCCTCCGCTGGCGCCGACGATGGCGACCTTTTCCCCGGCCGCTATGGACAGGTCCAGGCGGTCCAGTACCTTTTCTTCGGCGTAGGCGAAGCTCAGGCCACGAATGTCGATACCCACCGTCTCGCGGTCGCGGAACGGATCGCTGCCGCCCTCATACCTGGGTTCATCGGCACGGGCGAGCAATTCATTAATCCGGTTCAGTGCCCCGCCTGCCGCGTAGTAGGCGTATTGCAGGTTCAGCAGTTGTTCGACTGGCGCGATCATGAACCAGAGGTAGCTGAACACTGCCAGCATCTGACCGATGCTCAGGTCGGAGAACAGCACCGTGAGCATCGCAGCGGCGCGGAAGATGTCGATGCCGAACTGGAACAACAACGCACTGGCGCGGCCCGATGCGTCGCTTTTCCACATGGACGCGACGGCAAAGTCGCGGACCTCGCGAGCCCGCAGGCCCAGCCGCCCCAGGAAATAGCCCTGACGATTGCTGGCGCGCACTTCCTGAATGGCGTCCAGGGTTTCGCTGAGCGCCTGAGTGAAGCGCGCCGTGCTGTCGTTCTCGAGTTTTTTCAGGTGCTTGACGCGCTTGCCCAGTACTACCGTGGCGTACACCACCAAGGGGTTGAACAGCAGGATCAGCAGGGCCAGTTTCCAATGCATCCACATCAGGATGCCCGCAGTGCCTGCCAGGGTCAGCATGGCGACCAGAAAGCGACTCAAGGTTTCGCCGACGAATTTGTCGAGGGTGTCCAGGTCGGTGACCAAGTGCGTGGTGACGGTCCCGCTGCCCAGGCTTTCGTATTCGCTGAGCGAGATACGCTTGAGCCGCTCGATCAGGCGTAATCGCAAGCGATAGACCACGTCCTTGGCCAATCCGGCGAACAGCCGCGCCTGCACGACGTTGAACAGCAACGCGCCGCAGCGCAGGGTGAAACTGACCACCAGCATGAAGCCGATGAAGCCGACGGGGATCTGCCAGGCGCTGGGCAGCACCTGGCTCATCCACCGTGTGGCACTGCCGGCATGACCGAGCAGCACTTCATCGACCAGCAACGGCAACAGCAGCGGAATCGGCACGCTGCACAGGGTGGCCAGCACGGCTACCCCATTGGCGGTCCATAGTGCCCGCTTGTGCTGCAGGGCCAGGCGGCGAATTTCACCCCAGCTCAGGCGGTCTGCCGCCCCGTGTAAACCTGTCTCCCCGACGGGGCCGGGGCGGTCATGCATGGGCAGCACGTTCCAGCCAGCGGGCCAACAGCGGCGACAGCTCGGCCAGCGGTCGATAACCATTGGTCAGCAAGGCCAGCTGACCCTCTCGCTCGGCGAGCAGAGTCGGGAAACCTGCAATGCCCAACCCCTGCGCCCAGGCGAAATCCGCCTGGGTGGCCCGCACCCTGTGATCGCTGTCGAATGCCTCGACGAATTCGATGCGCGGCACCCCTGCCCGCTCGGCCAGGCTGGCCAGTTGCGCTGGCTGGGTTACGTCCAGGCGCTCGGTGTAGAACGCCTGCTGGATCAGCTGGACCAACGGCCACACCAGGTCGGGCGCCAGCTCGCGGACCGCCACGATCGCTCGGCACGCCGGCTCAGTGTCGTAGACGAAGCCTGCTGGCAAGGCCCCTTCGAACGTGAAGGGTTGACCGGTCGCCTCATGCACGGCGTGCCAGTGCTCGACGATGTAATCGCGAGTGGTGGGTTCCAACGCCGCGCCGCCGCTGCGCAGCCCGCCCACCACGATATGGGTCTTGACCCCTGCGGCCTCGGCCTGATCGATCAGGGCCTGAGCCACGGGGGCGAAGCCCCAGCACCAGGAGCACATCGGGTCCATCACGTAGATCAGGCGGTTGCGCGACATGACTCAGTCCTGAGCGGCTTTGCGATAATTGTGCCCGATAGGGTGCGGCAGATTGCGCGCGCGAGCCAGTTCGATCTGTTTCTGACGATCAATGGCGCTCTTGCGGGTCTTCTCGCTCAAGCTGTTCCAGCAATGCGGACAACTGACGCCTGGTAGGTAGTGATCGCTGGCACGGTCTTCGACACTGATCGGTGTGCGGCAGGCATGGCATTGGTCGTAGTCGCCTTCGCTGAGGTCGTGACGTACGGTGACGCGATTGTCGAAGACGAAGCAGTCGCCTTCCCACTTGCTTTCCTGCTGGGGCACCTTTTCCAGGTATTTGAGAATGCCGCCCTTGAGGTGATAGACCTCTTCGAACCCTTCGCCCAGCATGTAGCTGGAGGCTTTTTCGCAGCGGATGCCGCCGGTGCAGAACATCGCGACCTTCTTGTGCACGGCGGGGTCGAAGTGGGCCTTGATGTAGTCGGGGAACTCACGGAACGACGCGGTCCTGGGGTCCACGGCGCCCTGAAAGGTGCCGATGGCGACCTCGTAGTCGTTGCGGGTATCGATCAGCAGGACTTCAGGATCGTCGAGCAACGCATTCCAGTCCTGTGGCTCGACGTAGGTACCGACCGTACGATTGGGATCCACACCGGGTACGCCAAGGGTGACGATTTCTTTCTTCAACTTGACCTTGGTGCGATAGAACGGCTGTTCGTCGCAGTAGGACTCCTTGTGGTCGATGTCGTCCATGCGCGGGTCGAGCTTGAGCCAGGCCAGCAGCCCGTCGATACCCTCGCGGGTGCCGGACACCGTGCCGTTGATGCCTTCTTCGGCAATCAACAGGGTGCCCTTGATGCCGTTGTCGAGCATGGCCTGCAGCAGCGGCTCACGCATCTCGACGTAGTTTTCCAAGGTGACGAACTTGTACAGTGCCGCCACGACGATAGCTTGGGTCATGGGTAAAACGCTCCAGGTGGTCGACCGCGCAAGGGCCGGACCGGTATGTTTTCAGGTGACAAGTCACGAGACAGGTCGGGGAACAGGTTTCAAGGGTACCTGAATGAAAAAACCCGCCAGCGGCATGCCGCTGGCGGGTTCTGGATTCTAGCAAGTTTCGAAGCCCAGTGCTCAGGGCTCAGCGCCCACCGCCGGCGCAGGTGGGCGACGCCGGTGCAGCACCGACCTGCGCCCATTCCTGCGGCGTGTAGGTATGCAACGCCAGGGCATGGAACTCGCCCATCAGCTCGCCGAGCGTGCCATACACCAGTTGGTGGCGCTTGACACTGTTCAGGCCGGCGAAACGTTCGCTGACTAGAACCGCCTTGTAGTGCGTCTCGGTGCCACGGCTGTGCATATGGCTCTCGTCGAGCACGTCAAGATGCTCGGGTTGCAGCATCTGCAGCGTGGACACGATGCGTTCCTTCATCGACATCGCCAGCGACTCCGTTATGGCTTCGCAGGCTTGGCCGCACCGGCAGCAGCCTTGGCAGCGCCCTGTGGGTCCAGTTCCTTGGTCATGTCAGCCAGCAGGTTGTTGACCACGGGTACCGCGCTTTCCAGCTTCTGCTGGGTCAGCTGGGCGGACTGCTGGGTCACGGCCGGCATTTTTTCCAGGACTTTCTTGCCCAGTGGCGACTGGTAGAACTTGACCAGGTCCTTGAGCTCCTGCTCGGAGAAGTTGCTGGTGTACAGCTTGACCATGTCGGGCTTGAGCTTCGGCCAGCCGATGGCTTGATCCAGCGCGGCGTTGGCCTTGGCCTGGTAGGTTTCCAGGGTGGCCTGCTTGCTGGCCGGTGCCTTGGTCTGCTCGAAGCGCTGGGCGAACATTTGCTGTACTTGCATGTACACCGGTGTACCCAGCTTGTCCGCATGAGCCATCATCAGGAAGGCTTCGGCGCTGGCGTTGTGGCTGGCGGTGTCGGCAAGGACCTGGCCACTGGCACAGACGAGAACAGCCGCGGTGCAGATGGCGCGAAAACGAGTCATCGAGTTTCCTTATCTAGCAGGCGAGGTAGAACCCCAGAAACGATCATTCTGCGCTCATGTTCGTGCGTCACTCAACCCCGGGCTACGAACGGCACTTACAGTTTCATGGAACCTGAAGCTGGGCGCGTACCCTAACAGCCAAGGCTGCCGGTGAACCGCAGCAAGACCCGCCCGTGCATCGTCGGGGTGTGACGCGAGATCGACAACAAGGAGCATAAACAGCATGAGTCGTATCGAAACAGACAGCCTGGGACAGGTCGAAGTTCCTGAAGAGGCGTACTGGGGCGCCCAGACCCAGCGTTCGCTGGTGAATTTCGCCATCGGCGAGGAACGCATGCCGCTGCCGGTTTCGCACGCCCTGGCGCTGGTCAAGAAGGCCGCCGCGCGGGTCAACGATCGCAACGGCGATCTGCCGGCCGATATCGCCCGATTGATCGAGCAGGCCGCCAACGAAGTGCTCGCCGGCGAGCATGACGATCAGTTTCCTCTGGTGGTCTGGCAGACGGGCAGCGGCACCCAGAGCAACATGAATGTCAACGAAGTGATTGCCGGTCGGGCCAACGAACTGGCCGGCAAGGGGCGTGGCGGCAAGTTGCCAGTGCACCCCAACGACCACGTCAACCGCTCGCAAAGTTCCAACGACTGCTTCCCGACCGCCATGCACATCGCTGCCGCCCAGGCCGTGCACGCCGATCTATTGCCGGCGATCGCCGTGCTGGGTGAGGGCCTGGCCGAACTGGCCGGGCGACATATGCAACTGGTCAAGACCGGTCGCACGCACATGATGGACGCCACGCCGATCACCTTCGGCCAGGAAGTCTCGGCCTATGTGGCACAGCTGGAGTACGCACAGAAGGCCATCCGCAACGCCCTCCCCGCGGTATGCGAGCTGGCCCAGGGCGGTACGGCGGTGGGCACCGGGCTCAATGCACCCAAAGGTTTCGGCGAAGCGATCGCCGCCGAACTGGCGGCGCTCTCCGGGCTGCCCTTCGTCACCGCGCCGAACAAGTTCGCGGCATTGGCTGGCCATGAGGCCCTGACCAGCTTGTCGGGCGCACTCAAGACCCTCGCCGTGGCCTTGATGAAACTGGCCAATGACTTCCGTCTGCTGGGCTCCGGACCTCGTGCAGGACTGGCCGAGATCAAGTTGCCTGCCAATGAACCAGGCAGTTCCATCATGCCCGGCAAGGTCAATCCAACCCAGTGCGAGGCGCTGTCCATGCTGGCGTGCCAGGTCATGGGCAACGATGTGGTCATCGGGATTGCCGCAAGCCAGGGTCACCTGCAGCTCAACGTCTACAAGCCGGTGATCATCCATAACCTGCTGCAATCGATCAAGCTGCTTGCCGATGGCTGCCGCAATTTCCAGGAGCACTGCGTGGCAGGCCTGGTACCGGATGCGCAGCAGATGGGCGAGCACCTCGAGCGCGGGCTGATGCTGGTCACGGCGCTCAATCCGCACATTGGCTACGATAAAGCCGCCGAGATTGCCAAGAAGGCCTACGCTGAAGGCCTGACCCTGCGCGAATCCGCATTGTCGCTGGGTTACCTGAGCGAATCCGAGTTCGATCAGTGGGTGCGACCCGAAGAAATGCTTTAAGCTCTCGCCGCCAGCGCCTTCGTACTTCCTCGATGGCGCCAGCGGTGGACACACTTGATCCACGTCAAAGATCGAACCCTACACAGGATTCCCATCATGTTCGGCAAGCGTGCGCAGGACCTCGTTGAAACCACGCACTTTCGTGCCGAACGGTTCAGTACGGTCAACGGCTTCTACTTTTTCAGCACGCGGGAAAACACCCTCGAAGGCCCGTTCGCAACTCGCGAGGAAGCAGAGCGCGAGAGCCGGGCCTACGTCATCCGCGTATCAGGACGCCAATCCTACCGTTGACCCCCTCAGGGCTTGGCGGCCGGTTGACGCACTGCAACTCGACGGGCGGGTTGCTCCAGTACCGCTACCTTGGCGGGTGTAAAGATGGGCTGCAGTCTGCCGCTGGCATGCATCTGCTGCATCAGCGCGGTGAACTCCTCGGCCGTGATGGGCGCACCGGGGCGCAACAGCGCATAGTGCCGATAGATCTGATCGACTCGCTGGGAGACCAGCAACTGCGAGCCGACCTCCGGATTGTGAGCGATGAAATCCGCCAGGAACGACCGCGTTACCAAGGCAATGTCGGCACGCTTGCGCACGATCATCATCAGGTTGCTTTCATGTGAATACGTCAATACGGCGTTGAAGCGGCGCAACAGGTACTGCGGGTTGGCGTCGAAATCCGCGAATGCATAGTGATAGCCGTAGAACAACGCCATGCGCTTGCCATTCAGGTCGTCGAAAACCTCCTGATCATTGCCGTCCTTGAGCGCCACGAAGACCTCGGCATCTTCCAGCCCCAGATCGACCGCGCTGTGCTTGATGCGCTGCCAGCCCCACAGTGGGTTCTCGAACATCGCCATGTCGACCCTGCCCTTCTCGAAGTCCTGATACCGTCGAGCGATCGAGGTGGGCACCAGAACGAAGTGCCAGTTGGTCTGCACCTGGTTGAGCTGATCGATGAGCAGGGGCAGCAGGCCTTCGTCGCTCCCTTGTTCGGGGTGCACGACATAGGGTGGAAAATGAGCGGCGCCGACACGCACTTCCTGGGCCGCCTGCGCGCCCAGAACCCAAAAGGCCCATCCAGCCAGCAACAGACGTGGCAGGGCCGCCTTAAGATAACCGTACTTCAAGACAGAGAACCCTCACCAGCCGTTTTGCGAAGCACGTACGCTAGGGGTTTTACGTCGGGCTGACAACTGCTAAACCCTGTACGTGCCCTCGACACCTTCGCCCCTGCCAGCCGCCGCCTGTAACGATCCGCCCTGTTCCCCTGTTTCAGGGATCCCGGAACTCTTTGCACCGACTTGCGCTCTAGCCTCTAAGCGCATGTGCCTGGGAGCCTGGTATGCCGCATTGGCTGGTCATCGATCTGGAAGCCACCACCGACGAAGGTGGTTGGCCGGTCACCGAAATGGAAATCATCGAGATCGGTGCGAGCCTGGTCAACCGCGATGGCAGTGAGGTCGACCACTTCCAGCGGTTCGTCAAACCGGTGCGCCGCCCCAGTCTGACGCCGTTCTGCCGCGAGCTGACGCACATCGGCCAGGCGGACGTGGACGCTGCAGCGGTCCTGACTCAGGTCTGGAGAAGCTTCGAGCAGTGGCTGGCGCCTCATCGAGGGCAACTGCAGGGTTGGGTCAGTTGGGGCGACTATGACCGCCTGCAGTTGCTGCAGGACTGGCAGCAGCACAACCTGGAGAGCGTGCTGGCGCGGGTGCCGCACATCAATCTCAAGCAGCGCTTCGCCAAGGCCCGCCAATTGCCGCGCCCGCTGGGCCTGACCAGCGCTCTGCAACTGGCCGGCCTGCAGTTCAGCGGCCAGCAGCACCGGGCCCTGGAAGACGCGCGCAACACCGCGCGCCTGCTGCCAATGGTGCTGGCGCCGTAAAGCGGATGACGGCCTGCCAGGGCTTGGGCATACTGGCCAGCCCTTTCCACCCCTTTCGCAAGGAACCGACTCATGTTCAAGGTCAACGAATACTTCGACGGCACCGTCAAGTCCATCGCTTTCACCGAGGCTGACGGCCCCGCCACCATTGGCGTCATGGCGCCGGGCGAGTATGAATTCGGTACGGCCCAGAGCGAAGTCATGCACGTGGTATCCGGCGCCCTGACGGTCAAGCTGCCCGATGCCAGCGACTGGCAAACCTTCACCGCCGGCAGCCAGTTCGATGTACCGGCCAACAGCAAGTTTCAGCTGACCGTGGAAGTGGAAACCGCCTACCTCTGCCAGTACCGTTGATGATTCCGGCCCCCAGCCCTGGGGGCCGTCCGCTCTAGCGACCGAGTTGCAGGTGCGCCAGGCGCGCGTACAGTGGGTTGCTGGCCACCAGCTCGGCGTGGGTCCCCAGCGCCATCAGACATCCTTGATCAATCACGGCAATGCGGTCGGCGTTCTGCACCGTCGCCAGACGGTGGGCGATGACCAGCGTCGTGCGGCCCTGCATCAACGTAGGCAAGGCCTGCTGGATCAGGTGTTCGCTCTGCGCGTCCAGGGCACTGGTGGCTTCGTCCAGCAACAGGATGGGCGCGTCGACCAGCAAGGCCCGAGCAATCGCCAGGCGTTGGCGCTGTCCGCCTGAAAGTCCCATGCCGGCATCGCCAAGCGGTGTCTGATAGCCCTGCGGCAGCTGCACGATGAAATCATGGGCATGGGCAATGCGCGCAGCCGTCTCGACCTGCTCGGCGGTGGCGTCGGCGCGACCATAGCGGATATTGTCCTCGACACTGCCGAAGAACAGCGCCGGTGTTTGCGAGACGATGGCGAAATGTCGACGCAGGTCCTGCGGGTCAAGCTGGCGCATGTCGATATCGTCGATGAGCAGACGGCCCTGCTGCGGATCGTAGAACCGCAGCAACAGTTCGAACAGCGTCGACTTGCCGGCGCCGGAAGGCCCGACCAATGCCAGGGTCTCACCCGGCCGAACCGTCAGACTCATGCCCCGGATGGCCGGTGCGTCCTCCCGCGTCGGGTAGGCAAAAACCACCTCCTCCAAGGCCAACGCGCCGGTCACCCGAGACGGCAACTGCTGCAAGCCCTCGGTGGGCGGCTGAATCGCGCTGCGCGCCTGCAACAGTTCGGCGATCCGTTGCGCAGCGCCAGCGGCGCGTTGCAGTTCACCGACGACCTCACTGAGGGTGCCGAAGGCGCTGCCGACGATCAGGCTGTAGAACACGAACGCAGCGAGTTCGCCGGCCGAAATGCGTCCGCCGATCACGTCCATGCCACCCACCCACAGCATCACTGCCACCGCGCCCAGCACCAGCACGATCACCAGCGCAATCAACCAGGCGCGCTGGACGATGCGCCGCCTGGCCGTGTCGAAAGCCTGCTCCACGGTCACGGCGAAGCGTCGCTGGTCCTCGCCCTGGTGGTTGTAGGCCTGCACCGTCTTGATCTGGGTCAGGGTTTCGGCGACGTAGCTGCCGACGTTGGCGATGCGATCCTGGCTCTGTCGCGACAGACGCCGCACCTGGCGACCGAACATCAGGATCGGCGCCAGCACCAGCGGCAAGGCGACTACCACGATACTGGTGAGCTTGGGATTGGTGATGAACAGCAGCACCACGCCGCCGATCACCATCAGCAGGTTGCGCAGAAACATCGACAGCGACGAGCCGATGACCGATTGCAGCAAGGCCGTGTCGGTGGTCAGCCGCGACTGGATTTCGGAGCTGCGGTTGTTCTCGTAGAACGCCGGGTGCAGGTGGATCAGATGATCGAAGACCTGCTTGCGGATATCGGCGACACAGCGCTCGCCGATCCAGGACACCAGGTAGAACCGCGCAAAGGTCCCCGTCGCCAGGGCCAGTACCAACACCATGAACACCGCGATGGAGCGGTTGAGCAGATGCGTGGACTGGGTCATGAAGCCCTGGTCGACCAGCATCCGAATGCCCTGCCCCATGGACAGGGTGATACCGGCGGTGACCAGCAACGCCAGCAGCGCGCCGATGGCCTGCCATCGATAAGGGCGTACAAAACGCCACGCCAGGCGCAGGCCACGACGTTGACTTGAAGACAATAGCTGCAAGGGGGATGATCCGTATTCAGAGGGTCCACAAGCCTACACCCGGACGCGGGATCGACTACAGTGGAACTCCATGAATCGCACAAAGTCAGCTAGGAAGCAGGCCGTAACAAACGGCGCAAACACCTGAAGAGGAGACAGGCCATGAGCTCGCATGACGACACGCAGAAAAGCATCGAAGTGGTACGGGTGCATCCCCATGAGCCCGTCGGTGGTTCGATCATCGACGAGCAGGGCCGAGAAGTGCCCATTACCGAAGACATGGTGCAGGAAGCCTGTCGCGAGCTGGAAGAGCACGTCGTCAAACCCACCGGCAACGTCTGATCGAACCACCCGTCTCACTGCCTTACAAACCCGGCCCTGACAGAAATGACAGACGGCCGGGTTCGTGTTTCTAGGGCTCGGCTAAACCAGGACCGCACCCAGGGCGGCGACGATGCGTTCGAGCACAGGTGCCGGGCCGTCGATACGTACGCGCAGGCCTTCGATCTCGCGGCGTGGTGGGTAATGCTTGCGCAACTGGTCGAAGGCGAGTCGCTGCCGATCGGTGTCCGCGTCCAGGCTGCGGCGGAAATCGGCATCATCACGACGGGGGTCGTAGACACCGCGGCACAGCATGGCCAGCGCCCAGTCCGGATCGGTGTCGGCGCTCAGGTTCACCTCTCCCAGCCAGGGTTTGGGCAACAGGTCTTGTAACTGCACGTCGGCATTGCGCCCGAGGAACTCGCACAAGGCTTGATAGATCTGCGCCGTGCCACGGCGGCGACCGTCGAGGCTGTAGCCGGCGATGTGCGGCGTGCCGATCACGCAGCAGTCGGCCAGTTCGCGATCGACCGCAGGCTCCCGCTCCCAGACGTCGAGTACCGCTTGCAGGTCTTCGCGCGCCAGCAGGACGTGACGTAGTGCGACGTTGTCGATCACCGGGCCGCGCGCGGCATTGATCAGCCAGGTGCCCGGTTTGAGGGCGCGCAGACGCGCTTCGTCGAACAGGTGCCAGGTCGGATGAGGGCCGCTGCGGGTCAGCGGCGTGTGCAGGCTGATCACGTCGCAGTGCTCGACGATGTGTTCCAGGCTGACGAAGTCACCGCCCTCGCCGGCCTCGCGCAAGGGATCACACACCCGCACGTCCCAGCCCAACCCACGTAGTACCTGGACCAGTCGCCCGCCGACCTGCCCGGCACCGACGATGCCGTAGCAACGCCCGCTCAGCGGCAGCCCTTCGACCTCGGCCAGGGTCAGCAGGCTGCCCAGCACGTAGTCGACCACACCACGGGCATTGCAGCCCGGCGCGCTGGCCCAGCGGATGCCGGCCTCGGCGAAGTGGTCGAGATCCAGATGGTCGGTGCCGATGGTGCAGGTGCCGACGAAGCGCACCGGGCTGCCTTCAAGCAAGGCGCGGTTGACCTGGGTCACCGAGCGCACCAGCAGAACGTCGGCCTCGGCAACCGCCGCGCGATCGATCGACCTGCCGGGATAGCGACGGATTTCTCCAAAACCTTCAAAGAAAGCGTCGAGCAGCGGGATGTTTTCGTCGGCGACTATGAGCATGGGGTATCCAGAAATATAGAGTGATGGTAGCTTGTTCGCGGGCAGAGACCCGCTCCCACACAAGAGCGAGCGCGGTCCCTGTGGGAGCGGGGTARCCTGTTCGCGGGCAGAGACCCGCTCCCACACAAGAGCGAGCGCGGTCCCTGTGGGAGCGGGGTAACCTGTTCGCGGGCAGAGACCCGCTCCCACGCAAGAGCGAGCGCGGTCCCTGTGGGAGCGGGTCTCTGCCCGCGAAGGCATCGCCACGGAGTCAGCTTCAGATAATGCGCTGTTCGGTCAGCTCGCGCACGAACGATGGCGCGATATAGCGCTGGTAATGCGCCTCCGACAGAATGAAGAACTCCCGATCGATGGCATCGCGCAGTTGTGGCAGATCCCAGTCGCGGAACTCGGGCAACAGCACCAGGCCATAGGCTTCCAGGTTGTTGATCACCCGGGCTCCACGGGCAATCAGCTGGTAAGCCCAACAGTACTCCGACTGCCGCTCGACGAAACGTATCTTGCGTTGTTCCAGTTGTTGGCGCAGCTTCAAGGGGTCGAACACTTCCAGCTTGGCCACCATGACCTGCACGAGCAACTGCTCCAGCCGCACCCACACCGCGCGTTTCTGCGCTTCGTCGTAGCCGTTCCAGTGAATGACTTCATGGTGGTAGCGCTTGCAGCCACGACACACGAGGTCCCCGTACACTGTCGAGCACAGGCCCACGCAGGGCGTCTTGATGGAATGGTTGGACATGGCGAATCGGCACACTGGACGGTGGAACACCGGGCGCATGTTAGTCCTTTGTCTAACAGGGGTCACCCCAGAAATCGTGGGGCTTAACTTAACTTCCTGCGCGAATTAACGTAGAATCATGCAGCCTTTTTAGGCGCCAATGTCCATTGGAAGCTGTTTTCAAAGCGTCACGAGCACAGTCGATCCAGTAGAAGGGTGTTGGCACCGTTCATCCGGTGCCAGCCCTCATCAGTTTTCCCTTCTACAGGCGTAAAACTTTGAAAACAGCTTCTGTAAGGAATACCTGCCCTCCTGGCTGAACGGCCGAAAAGTCCGTGCGCATGGATGCAGGCATTCCCTGGATGAGCGTCCCTTCCGGGACCACTGATGAGGGTAATAACTGTGCTTGAAGCCTATCGCAAACACATCGAAGAGCGTGCCGCCCAGGGTATCGTGCCCCAGCCGCTTAACGCCGAACAAACCGCAGGCCTGGTCGAGCTGCTGAAGAACCCTCCCGCCGGCGAAGAAGCCTTCCTGGTCGACCTGATCACCAACCGCGTACCACCAGGGGTGGACGAAGCCGCCTACGTCAAGGCCGGTTTCCTTTCCGCCGTGGCCAAGGGCGAAGCCACCTCCCCGCTGATCGACAGCAAGCGTGCCGTGGAACTGCTCGGCACCATGCAGGGCGGCTACAACATCGCCACCATGGTCGAACTGCTCGACGACGCCACCCTGGCGCCGGTGGCTGCCGAACAGCTCAAGTTCACCCTGCTGATGTTCGATGCCTTCCACGACGTCGCGGAAAAAGCCAAGAACGGCAACACCCACGCTCAAGGCGTGCTGCAGTCCTGGGCCGATGGCGAGTGGTTCAAGAAGCGTCCTACCCTGGCCGACAAGATCAGCCTGCGGGTCTTCAAGGTCACCGGCGAAACCAACACCGACGACCTCTCCCCGGCGCCTGACGCCTGGTCGCGCCCGGACATCCCGTTGCACGCCCTGGCCATGCTGAAAATGGCCCGCGAAGGCATCGTGCCCGACGTCCAGGGCTCGATCGGCCCGATGAAGCAGATTGCCCAGATGTACGCCGACGGCTACCCCGTGGCCTACGTGGGTGACGTGGTCGGTACCGGATCGTCGCGTAAATCGGCCACCAACTCGGTGCTGTGGTTCTTCGGTACCGACATCCCGTACGTGCCGAACAAGCGTGCCGGCGGTTTCTGCTTCGGCACCAAGATCGCTCCGATCTTCTACAACACCATGGAAGACGCCGGCGCCCTGCCAATCGAGTTCGACGTGTCGAACATCAACATGGGCGACGTGATCGACCTCTACCCGCACCAGGGTAAAGTCTGCAAGCACGACAGCGACGAGGTGATCACCACCTTCGAACTCAAGACCCCCGTACTGCTCGACGAAGTCCGCGCTGGCGGCCGTATCCCGCTGATCGTCGGCCGCGGCCTGACCGACAAGGCACGCGCCGAGCTGGGCCTGGGCCCGACCGATCTGTTCAAGCTGCCCGAAGCCCCGGTCGACACCGGCAAGGGCTACACCCTGGCACAGAAGATGGTCGGCAAGGCCTGCGGCCTGCCCGAAGGCAAGGGCGTGCGTCCCGGCACCTACTGCGAACCGAAGATGACCACCGTCGGCTCCCAGGACACCACTGGCCCGATGACCCGCGACGAACTCAAAGACTTGGCGTGCCTGGGTTTCTCGGCCGATCTGGTCATGCAGTCCTTCTGCCACACCGCGGCCTATCCAAAGCCGATCGACGTGACCACCCACCACACCCTGCCGGATTTCATCCGCACCCGCGGTGGCGTGTCCCTGCGTCCAGGCGACGGCATCATCCACAGCTGGCTGAACCGCATGCTGCTGCCGGACACCGTCGGCACCGGTGGTGACTCGCACACCCGCTTCCCGATCGGCATCTCGTTCCCGGCCGGTTCCGGCCTGGTGGCTTTCGCGGCCGCCACCGGCGTCATGCCGCTGGACATGCCCGAGTCGGTGCTGGTGCGCTTCAAAGGCACCATGCAGCCAGGCATCACCCTGCGCGACCTGGTCCACGCGATTCCGTACTACGCCATCCAGAAAGGCCTGCTGACCGTCGAGAAGAAAGGCAAGATCAACGCCTTCTCGGGTCGCATCCTGGAAATCGAAGGCTTGAACGACCTGACCGTCGAGCAGGCATTCGAACTGTCCGACGCCTCGGCCGAGCGCTCCGCCGCCGGTTGCACCATCAAGCTGCCGGAAAAGGCCATCGCCGAGTACCTGCAGTCGAACATCACCCTGCTGCGCTGGATGATCAGCGAAGGCTACGGCGATGCGCGGACCATGGAGCGTCGTGCCCAGGCCATGGAAGCCTGGCTGGCCAACCCTGAGTTGCTGGGTGCCGATGCCGACGCCGAATACGCCGAGATCATCGAAATCGACTTGAGCGACTTGAAAGAGCCGGTCCTGTGCGCACCGAACGACCCGGACGATGCACGTCTGCTGTCCACCGTTCAGGGCGAGAAGATCGACGAAGTGTTCATCGGTTCGTGCATGACCAACATCGGCCACTTCCGCGCTGCCGGCAAGTTGCTCGACAAGGTCAAGGGCCAACTGCCGACCCGTCTGTGGCTGTCACCGCCGACCAAGATGGATGCCCATCAGCTGACCGAAGAAGGCTACTACGGCATCTACGGTAAGGCTGGCGCGCGCATGGAGATGCCGGGCTGCTCGCTGTGCATGGGTAACCAGGCACGCGTGGAACCCAACTCCACCGTGGTGTCGACCTCGACCCGTAACTTCCCGAACCGCCTAGGCGACGGTGCCAACGTGTACCTGGCGTCCGCCGAGCTGGCTGCCGTTGCTTCCATCCTGGGCAAGCTGCCGACTGTCGAGGAGTACATGGAGTACGCGGCCAGCATCGACAGCATGGCTGCCGATGTGTACCGCTACCTGAGCTTCGACCAGATCGCCGAGTTCCGCGATGCCGCGGCCAATGCGAACATTCCGGTGGTTCAGGCTTGATGCCACGCTGAAATGAGCTGCACAAAAAAACCCGTCATTTGACGGGTTTTTTTGTGGGTGGAGGTAAATGTCGCAGTCAGCAGGTCCGACGCTTTCGCGGGAAAAGCCCGCTCCCACAAGGACCTGCAGAAATCAACGCTGGCCTCAACTGACCTGCACACCCCCGCTCAACGCCAGGTCCATCAACTCGCGATTCGCCACCGCATACATGGCGTAATCGGTCCCTGTTGCCGCCTTGATCTCGTCGAGCATGGCGCGCCAGCGCTTGACCATCACCTCATGCTGTTCCAGCCACAGATCCAGGCGCTCCTCGACGTCGCCAGGCGCATCCTGCATCTTCAGCACGGAGATGGTGATCGCCCGTTGCTGTAGGTCGATGTCGTCGCGGAACGCCTCGCGGGCCAGCGCCTGCCAGTTGTTATCCACCGGCAGGCTGCTGATCTGCTGCAGGTACCAGGTCAGGTCCAGCTTGCTGCCCACGGCGAAGAACGCCTTGGCCACTTCGGCGGCGTTCTGACCAGTTACATCCGATGCTTCGATGATCGGCAGCAACGTGTACAGGTGGCTGGTACCGGCGACCATGCGCGCCAGCAATTCCGGCACGCCCGACTCGACGTAGCCCTGGTAGCGGGCCTGCCAGCGCTCGCGGGTCGGTCCCTCGAGCAGTTCGTCGAGCTTGAGGCCCAGCGCCGCGATGTGCGGACCGAAGTGCGCCACGTCGCGACCGGCGTCCAGCTCGTTGCGGCGGCTGCGCAGGAACCAGCGGGTGGCGCGACGGCCCAGGCGCATCAGCTCGTCCATCAACGCCAACTGCACATCGGCGGAGACCTGATAGTCCAGTGCCTCGATCTGGCGGAACCAGTGCGGCAGGTGGAAGATGTCGCGCACGATGGCGTAGGCGCCGACCACGCTGGCCGGCGTCATGCCCGTGGACTCCTTCAAACGCTGGACGAAGGTGATGCCCATGTTGTTGACCAGGTCGTTGGCGATCTGGGTGCTGACGATCTCGCGCTTGAGGCGGTGGCTGCGCATGGCCTCGGCGTATTTGCTGACCAGCGACGGCGGGAACGCCGTTTCCATGTCGCGGGTCAGGTAGACGTCGTCGGGTACCGGCGAGGCCAGCAGCGCTTCGTTGAGGTCGATCTTGCTGTAGGAGATCAGCACCGACAGCTCGGCCCGGGTCAGGCCCTGCTTGTTCGCCACGCGCTCGTTGAGCTGCTCCTCGGTCGGCAGGAATTCGATGGCCCGGTCGAGCTTGCCACGCGCCTCGAGGTCGGCCATCAGACGACGGTACTCGGCCAGGCGCTCATAGGCCTTGCGCGCCGCCAGCGACAACGCCTGGGTCTGCTTGTAGTTGTTGCCCAGCACCAGATGGCCGACTTCCTCGGTCATGCTGCCCAGCAGCAGGTTGCGCTGCTTCTCGGTCATGTCGCCGGCCTGCACGGCTTCGTTGAGCAGGATCTTGATGTTGACCTCGTGGTCGGAGCAATCCACCCCCGCCGCGTTGTCGATGAAGTCGGTGTTGGTGGCACCGCCGTTGAGGCCGAACTCGACACGCCCCAGTTGGGTCATGCCCAGGTTGCCGCCCTCGCCCACCACCTTGCAGCGCAGCTCGTTCCCGTTGACGCGCAGCGCATCGTTGGCCTTGTCGCCAACATCCGCATGGCTTTCGTCGCTGGATTTGACGTAGGTACCGATACCGCCGTTCCACAGCAGGTCGACCGGTGCCTTGAGCAGCGCATTGAGCAGTTCGGTCGGGGTCAGCTTGTCGGCCTTGATGTCGAAGCGTTCTTTCATCTGCGCGCTGATGGCGATGCTCTTGGCACTGCGCGAGAAGATCCCACCACCGGCGGACATGATCGAGGTGTCGTAGTCGCTCCACGCCGAGCGCGGCAGGTCGTACAGGCGCTGACGTTCGGCGAAGCTGCTGGCGGGTTCCGGGTTGGGGTCGATGAAGATATGCAGGTGGTTGAACGCCGCCACCAGTTGCAGCTTGTCGGACATCAGCAGGCCGTTGCCGAACACGTCACCAGCCATGTCGCCGATACCGATGACGGTGATGCTGTCTTTCTGCACGTTGATGCCGCGCTCGCGGAAATGCCGCTGCACGCCGACCCAGGCACCCTTGGCGGTGATGCCCATCTTCTTGTGGTCGTAGCCTGCCGAGCCGCCCGAAGCGAACGCGTCGCCGAGCCAGAAACCGTAGTCGATGGCGATGCCGTTGGCGATGTCGGAAAAGGTCGCGGTGCCCTTGTCCGCAGCCACCACCAGGTACGGATCATCATCGTCGTGACGCACGACGTTGGCCGGCGGCACGACGCTGCCATCCTTGAGGTTATCGGTGATGTCGAGCAGCCCGGAGATGAAGATGCGGTAGCAGGCCACCGCCTCGTTCTGCACCTCGTCGCGGCTGCCGCCCAGGGGCAGGCGGCGCGGAACGAACCCGCCTTTTGCGCCCACCGGCACGATCACCGAGTTCTTCACGTGCTGCGCCTTGACCAGGCCCAGCACTTCGGTGCGGAAGTCTTCCTCGCGGTCCGACCAGCGCAGGCCACCACGAGCGACGTTGCCGAAGCGCAGGTGAACACCTTCGACCCGTGGCGAGTAGACGAATATCTCGAACTTGGGTACTGGCTTGGGCAACTCGGGAATCAGCTTGGGGTTGAACTTGAAGCTGAAGTACGACTTCACCTGGCCATTGCTGTCCGGCTGGTAGAAGTTGGTGCGCAGAGTGGCCTTGATCAGGTCCAGGTAGCGACGCAGGATGCGGTCTTCGTTGAGCACCTGAACGTCGTCCAGGGCGGTGAGAATCGCCTGTTCCAGACGCTGCTGCTTGTCGTCCAGGTCGTCGCCGGCCAGCTTGCGTGCCAGGTAGAAGCGGGTCTTGAACAACCGCGTCAGTTCGCGGGCGATGTCGGTGTGGTTGTTCAGGGTGCTGGCGATGTAGCCCAGATCGAAGCCCAGGCGAATCTGCTTGAGGTAGCGCGCGTAGGCACGCAGCAGGGCAACGTCGCGCCACGGCAGGCCTGCGGTCAGCACCAGCCGGTTGAACGCATCGTTCTCGGCATCGCCGCGCACGATGTGCACGAAAGCATCCTGCAACGTGTCGTTGAGCTGTTGGATGTCCAGATTCAAGCCTTCGCTGTAGGTGAAGGCGAAGTCGTGGATCCAGTACTCGCGGCCGCTGCGATGACGCAGGCGGTACGGGAACTCGCCGAGCACGCGCAGGCCCAGGTTCTCCAGGATCGGCAGGACGTCGGAGAGCGCCAGCGGCGTGTCGGCGTGATACAGCTTGCAGTGCAGCTGGCGTTCACCGCTCTGCGCCAGTGGCTGGTAGAAGCTCATCACCAGCGGGCGGGCTTCGGACAGGGCCAGCAGGTGCTGCATGTCCACCACTGCCGAGTGCGCCGCGAAGCGCTCGCGGAAACCGGCCGGGAAGCCTTTCGGGAAATCGACCAGCACGTTGGTGCCGGCGGCCTCGCCGAAGCTTTCGATGGTCAGGCTGGCGTAGTCGTCCTGCCACGAACGGCAGGCCTGGATCACTTCGTTTTCCAGCTGCTGCGGGTCGATGTCGATGCGGTTCTTCGGATCCACACGCAGAATCAGCTGCACACGCGCCAGCACCGACTCGGAGAAGAACGTCCAGAACTCGCAGTCCGTGGCCTTGAGGCGGTCCATCAGCACCTGCTGGATCTTCTGCCGCACTTCGGTGGAATAGACGTCGCGCGGCACGTAGGCCAGGCAGTAGCAGAAACGGCCGTAAGGGTCCTTGCGCAGGAACACGCGGATCTTGTTGCGCTCCTGGATCTGCACGATCGACATGACCGTGCTGAACAGCTCGTCGATCGGCGTCTGGAACAGGTCGTCACGCGGCAGCACTTCGACCACCTGGGCCAGTTCCTTGCCCAGGTGCGCCTTGGCATGGAAACCAGAGCGGCGTTCGATCTCGGCGACCTTGCGGCGAATGTAGGGGATCTCGCGCACGCTCTCGCCATACACAGACGAGGTGTACAGGCCCATGAAGCGGCATTCCTTGAGCACCTTGCCGTCGGCATCGATCTGGCGGATCGACACGTAGTCCGGGTAGGCCGGACGATGCACGCGGCTTGGATGGGCCGCCTTGGCGAAGGACAGCAGCATCGGCTCGTGCAGGTATTGCACGGCGTAGTCTTCGATGTGCAGTTCTTCGCTGCTCAGGCCGGCGCGCAGCAGCCGGGTCAGGCCGAGGAAGGACGCGGGGTCGTAGCTGAGCTGACCGCCCTGGGCGTCGGCATCGACCACGAATTCCTCGTAGCCCAGAAAGGTGAAGTGGTTGTCGGTCAACCATTCGAGGAAGGCCTTGATCTCGCCCTTTTCCTGCTCGTCGCTGGCGAACGCGGTCTGCTCCACGAGGGTGATCATTTCGCGGACCTTGGCCTTCATCGGCTCGAAGTCCTGCACCGCGATGCGCACCTCGCCCAGCACCTGCTCCAGCTCGCGAGCGAGCACGTTGAGTTCGGCGGCGTTGGCGCAGCGGTCGATTTCCAGGTACATCAGCGATTCGTGCAGGACGTCTTCGCCCTGGGCACCCTTGGCCAGCACTTCGAGCAGCTCGCCCTGGCTGCCGCGGCGCACGCTGAGCACGGTGGTCTGGAGGGTATGAATGCTGTAGCCGCGGCGGTTGAGCTCGGTACGCACCGAGTCCACCAGGAACGGCAGGTCGTGATGCAGCACCTCGACGGCGGTGTGGGTGGACTGCCAGCCGTGACGTTCGTAATCGGGGTTGTAGACCCGCACCTGCGGCTTGGCATGATCGAAGCGCTGCAGCAGGCGCCACGCCGACAGGGTGCAGCCGGCCAGGTCGCTGAGGCGACGCTGGGTGAGTTCGTCCAACGAGATGATGCCAAAGAACTGATCGGCGAACAGCGCCACTTGTGGCAGTTGCTGCTCGCTGATGTGCTGAGCCAGGGCCGATTGCAGTTGATGCTGGAAGTCGGCTTTGCTGGCTGCGGTGAAGAACGCCATCTGTGGTACTCCGCTTGGGCTTTGTTATTGGGTGAAGCGTCGCAGGTCACCCCGGTTCGGATCAACCATAGCCAATCCGGCGCTGCAGGGCGACATTCAAGAGGTCCAACGACCTAGCTTACCCAGAGCCCGGCATGCACTCTTGCGGTGCGGCGACATATTCGGTCATGCAGGAGTTATCGTACGAGCCCGCTGGCACGGGCGTTCCAGCCACCTTGCAGCTTTACCGGTATAATCACGCCACTTTCCTACAATGGGACCTCCCGCATGCGCATGACCGCCTCCCTGCTGATGGCCAACCCTCGCGACGAAGAAGAAGACGACATGGCCCTGCTCTGCTGCCATGGCAGCGAAGGGGAAATGTTTCTGATGACGCGTTTTCCGGACGAAGAAGAGCTGGAAATCACCCTCGGCGAAGACCCTTACCTGCTGCGTGACCTCAAGGTGACCCTGAGCGCCAACCGCCTGCTGGTGGAAGTGGCCGCTGCAGATGCCGATGTGTTCGGTGGCGATGATCTGCTGGAAATCGAGCATGCCAGCGATGCGGCGGAACTGGCGGAGATCGGGGAGACGTTGAGGACTTTGCTGGCGGGTGTCGGGACATTGGAAATCAACTGACCTCGCTCTCCGCAGCCCTGTCTATCTGCATACGTGTAGGAGCGGCCAGTGGCCGCGAAATGGCCGGCCGACGCAACCGATCTCTGTGGCCGTGCAAGCTTGTTCGCGGCCACTGGCCGCTCCTACGGAACTCAGAGGTGCCCGGTCGAACACGCCGATTCCTCTCCCACCCCCCAATGCATTAAAGTAGCTGCCCCCGGCCAAGACGCCCTCACCCGCGTACTCGGTCCCTTCTTCAGGAACCGTCAACGATGGAACATCGTGAAGCGCTGATCGCGCTGCGAACCTTTCTTTCCACGCAGATCCTTGGCCAGGAGAAACTGGTCGAGCGCCTGCTGATCGTGTTGCTGGCAGACGGTCACATGCTGGTCGAGGGCGCGCCGGGGCTGGCCAAGACCAAAGCGATCAAGGAACTGGCCGAAGGCGTCGAAGCGCAGTTCCATCGTATCCAGTTCACTCCAGACCTGCTGCCCGCCGACATCACCGGCACCGAGATCTATCGACCTGAAACCGGCAGCTTCGTGTTCCAGCAGGGTCCGATCTTTCATAACCTGGTGCTCGCCGACGAGATCAACCGGGCGCCGGCCAAGGTCCAGTCGGCGCTGCTCGAAGCCATGGCCGAGCGCCAGGTGAGTGTCGGGCGCAGCACCTACGACCTCTCGCCCTTGTTTCTGGTGATGGCCACGCAGAACCCGATCGAACAGGAAGGTACCTATCCCCTGCCCGAGGCACAGCTGGACCGGTTCCTGATGCATGTCAAGATCGGCTTTCCGGATGCAGCCGTGGAACGGCGCATTCTGCAGCAGGCCCGGGGCGAGGCGCTCAATGGCGAAACCAAGCCGGAGCGGCGTGTCAGTCAGCAGGCGATTTTCGCCGCGCGCAAGGAAATCCTCGGGCTGTACATGGCCGACGCGGTGGAGGAATACCTGGTGCAACTGGTCATGGCGACGCGCACCCCGAGCAAGTTCGACGCCGAACTCGGCGAGTGGCTGGCCTACGGTGCCAGCCCGCGCGGGTCCATCTCGCTGGACCGTTGCGCACGGGCCCACGCCTGGCTGGCAGGACGTGACTTCGTCAGCCCGGAAGACATCCAGGCCGTGCTCTTCGACGTGCTGCGCCACCGCATCATCCTGTCGTTCGAGGCAGAAGCCGCCGGTGTCGACCAGGATCGCGTGATCCAGCGCATCCTCGACGTCGTGGCCGTCGCCTGAGCCCATGAGCCAGGAGCCGAGGCCAGAGCCTGGCATTCGCATCAGCCTGGCCGAGCTGATCGAAATGCGCCATCGGGTGCGCGAGGTGCAGTTGTTCTCCACCCCGGCCCAGCGCAGCCCATTGATCGGTTTGCATCATTCCAAGCTGCGCGGACGCGGTGTGGATTTCGACCAGGTGCGGGTTTATCAGGCCGGCGACGATGTGCGCAGCATCGACTGGCGCGTCACCGCACGCACCCAGGAGCCGCACACCAAGCTGTTTCATGAAGAGCGCGAGCGGCCGATCTTCATTCTTGTCGAACAGAGCCGACGGTTGTTCTTCGGCTCCGGCCAGATGTTCAAGTCGGTACTCGCGGCCCAGGCGGCCGCCCTGATCGGCTGGGCCGCGCTGGGGCATAACGACCGGGTCGGCGGGCTGGTGTTCGGCGATGGCGAGCACTATGAAATCAAGCCCCGGCGCAGCAAGCAGAGCCTGCTGCAGCTGCTCAACCGTCTGGTCCATGTGAATCAATCACTGCACACCGAAGCGTTGCCCGAGAAGGATGCGCTGGGCATGGCCCTGCGCCGGGCACGGGAGGTGCTGCGCCCTGGCAGTTTGGCCATCGTCATCTGTGACGAACGGGCGCTCACCGATGGCGCCGAGCAGCAGCTCAGTTTGCTCTCGCGTCATTGCGACCTGCTGTTGCTGCCAGTCTCCGACCCGCTCGACCATGCGCTGCCGGCCGCCGGGCTGTTGCGTTTCGCCCAGCGCGGCAGGCAGATGGACATCGATACGCTGAATCCGGACATGCGCCTGGCCTATCGCGCCCTGAGCGAGGCACGCATCGCTCGGTGGGAACGCCTGGCGCAGAAACTGCGCGTGCTGCTGATGCCTCTGAGCACTCAAAGCGAAATGATCGAGCAGCTGCGTGAGTACCTCAATCCGCAACGGCCGGGCAAACTCAAATGAGCACGCTCGAGCAACTGCAGCCTCTGATCGCGCCGCCGCCGATCGGCCTCTGGCCACCGGCGCCTGGCTGGTGGCTGCTCGCGGTGCTCCTGCCGGCGCTGGCATGGGCCAGCTGGCACTGGCGTCACCGCTGGCGGCGCAAGATCGTGCTGCCTGTTGCAGCCGAGCAACCCCTGGATCCCGTTCGCCAGGGCGCGCTGGAAGAGCTGGCGCGCCTGCCCAGACCCTACGACGGCGCCCCCGCAGGCGCCTGGTTGCAGCAGATCAACGGGCTGCTCAAGCGCCTGTGCCGCAACCATTATCCGAACGCCAACAGCCATGTGCTCAATGGCCGCCAGTGGCTGGCATTTCTCGACAACCGCTGCCCCGCCGCCGGCCTCACGCGCTGGATGGTGCTGGTGGAAGGGGTCTACAAACCCGAATGCAAGCTTGACGACAAGGCCATCGCCGGCCTGCAGCAGTCGGTCGAAACCTGGATACGCAAGCATGTTTGAGTTTGCCTGGCTGTGGGTCTTCGCCCTGCTGCCGCTGCCCTGGCTGCTGCGCGTGCTGTTGCCGCCAGCCGACAGCGGCGAGGCGGCGCTCAAGGTCAGCTTTCTCGATGAACTCGAAGGTCTGGCCGGTCGCCGCGCACGGATCAGCCTGCCGACCTGGCCGCAACAGGCACCCTACGTACTGCTGTGGCTGTTGCTGCTGATCGCCGCGGCACGCCCGCAGTGGCTGGGTGATCCCCTGCCCATCGCGGCCAGCGGTCGCGACCTGCTGGTAGCGGTGGATGTGTCCGGATCCATGGATTACCCCGACATGCGCTGGCAGAACGAGGACGTCAGCCGGCTGGAGCTGGTCCAGCGCCTGCTGGGCGACTTTCTCGAACATCGCCAGGGCGATCGGGTCGGTTTGATCCTCTTCGGCAGCAAGGCCTATGTGCAGGCGCCGCTGACCTTCGACCGACGCACGGTGCGTAGATGGCTGGACGAAGCGCGCATCGGCATCGCCGGCAAGAACACCGCGATCGGCGATGCGATCGGCCTGGCGCTCAAGCGTCTGCGCCAGCGCCCGGCGCAGAGCCGGGTATTGATTCTGGTCACCGACGGCGCCAACAACGGCGGTCAGATCCACCCCATCACGGCGGCGCGCCTGGCGGCTCAGGAGCATGTGCGCATCCATACCATCGGCATCGGCGCCGACCCCAGCGCCGATGGCGCGCTGAGCATGCTCGGCCTCAACCCTAGCCTGGATCTGGACGAGCCGAGCCTGCGAGAGATCGCACAGATCACCGGCGGTCAGTATTTCCGTGCCCGCGACGGCGACCAGCTGCAGGCCATCGGCGCCAGCCTGGATACGCTGGAACCGGTCGACCAGCAGCCCACCCAAGCCCGTCCGGCGCAGGCCCTGTACATCTGGCCGTTGAGCGCGGCGTTGCTGCTCAGCGTATTGCTGGTGGTGCGCGAGAACTGGCCGAACAATCCGCTGCAACGATTTCTGCGCCAGCGCCGGTTTCTGCCGACCGCACCGCAGTGGCGCGAGCGCCTGGAGCGGCTGCAGTTGCGGAGGCGCAAATGATCGAGGCGTGGCCGCATTGGTTTCGGCCCTGGTGGTTACTGGCCTGGCCTGCGCTGGCCTGGCTACTCTGGCAACTGTGGCACCGGCAGAAACGCGCCGGGCGCTGGCAGTTGCTGCTGCCGCGCCACTTTCACGCGGTATTGCTGGGCGGTGGCAGCGGCCGCCAGAGCAAGGCGCCGTGGATCGTGCTGGGCCTGGCCTGGCTGTTGACGGGCGTAGCCCTCTTGGGCCCCAGTTGGCAGCGCATCGAGCAGCCCGGCCGAACGGTCGTCGACCCGCTGGTGGTGGTCCTGGCGCTGAGCCCCGACATGCTCGCCACCGACGTGGCGCCCAACCGCCTGGAACAGGCCCGGCGCAAGCTGCTGGACCTGCTCAACGCACGTCGCGATGCGCAGACGGCCCTCATCGTCTACGCCGGCAGCGCCCACGTGCTGGTGCCGCTGTCCGACGACCTGGGCACCAGCCGCAACCTGCTGGAGGCGATCAAGCCTTCGATCATGCCGGTCGAAGGCCAGCGCGCCGACCTCGGTGTACAACGGGCCCTCGAACTGCTCGACCAGGCCGAACAGGGCCAGGGACGCATTCTGCTGCTGACGTCGCAATTGTCCGAAGCAGAGCGCAGGGGTATTGCCCAGCGTCTGAACAACCACTCGCCACAGTTGTTGATCCTGGGTATCGGCACCCGCGACGGTGCGCCGGTAAAGCAGGAAAACGGCGACTTCCTCAAAGACGAACAAGGTGCGATCCGCCTGTCCCGCCTCGACGGGGCCGGGCTGCGCAGCTTCGCCGCCGACGTCGGCGGCCTGTACCGCCAGGCACGTATGGATGACCTGGATCTGCGCAACCTCGGACTGTTCGATCGCCCTGCAGTGTTGCGCAGCAATGGCACCACGCAACAGCTGGACAGCTGGGCCGATCAGGGTCACTGGTTGCTGCTGCCCCTGCTGTTTCTGGCCGCCCTTGCTGGCCGTCGCGGCTGGCTGTTCTGCCTGCCGCTGTGCTTGATGATGGCGCCTCAGCCCGGCTATGCCTTCGAGTTCCAGGACCTTTGGCTACGCCGTGATCAGCAAGGGCAGGCCTTGCTCGAACAGCAGCGTCCGGCCCAGGCCGCGCGGCGGTTTAGCGATGCGCAGTGGCAAGGCATGGCGCTGTACGAGGCCGGCGACTACGAGGCGGCCGCCGAGCGTTTCGCTCAGGGCGACAGCGCCCGTGACCACTACAACCGCGGCAATGCCCTGGCCCGCAGCGGCGAGTTGGAAGCGGCGCTGGACGCCTACGACCAGGCCCTGGAGCGTCAGGCGGACCTGCGGCCAGCACTGGAAAACCGTGCGCTGGTGGAACAGTTGCTGCGCCAGGCGCCGACCGAGCCTGCCGCAACTTCCGCCAATCCCCCCGACAAACCGCAGGCACCGGGTGCCACGGCGCCAGACGGGCAGGAGCCGAATTCGTCCGCCACGGCCGACGAGCACGCCCAGGACACCGAGACCCAGAGTGGTCAGGAAAGCCCTGCCGGGCAAGCCGGGGGGGATCAGAATCAGGCACAATCCTCGCCACCGACCCAACCGCCAGGCGACGATTCCACGACCCGACCACCACCACGCCCGCCCCAGAGCAGCCTGGATGCCGAACAACGCCAGGCACTGGAGCAATGGTTGCGGCAGATTCCGGACGATCCGGCCGAGCTGTTGCGGCGTAAATTCTGGTACGAACAGCAACAGCATCAGGACAAGATTCGATGAGTCGCCTCAGTGCCCTCTGCATCAGTGCAACCCTGGCCGTACTGGCCCAATGGGCGCAGGCCGCCACCTTGGTAGCCAGCGTCGATCGCTCGCGGCTCAACTCGGGGGAAACGGTCGAGCTGACCCTGGAAACCAACGATGTCACGCAGTTCGGCAAGCCCGATCTGACGCCGCTCGAAGGTCCGTTCGAGGTGCGCGACACGCGTCAGGTCAACCGCCTCACCAGCCTGGATGGCGACCACCAGGCGACGACCCGCTGGATCATCACCCTGCTTCCGCGCCAGACCGGCAGCGTGACCATCGCCCCCCTGCAACTGGGTGAGCTGCGCAGCCAGCCGATCCTCTTGCAGGTGCTGCACAGTGACCAGCCGCCGCGGGCAAACATGGCGCCAGTGTTCATCGATGCCAGCCTGGATGGCGACAGTGTCTATGTGCAGGCCCAGGCGGTGTTGACCGTGCGCATCTATCACTCGGTGCCACTGTACGATGACAGCAACCTGACGCCCCTGCAGTTGGCCGATGCACGCGTCGAGCCGCTGGGTGGGTCGCGAACGTTCGAGAAGATCATCAACGGTGTCCGCCACGGCGTCATCGAGACGCGCTATGCCATTTATCCGCAACGCAGTGGCGAGGTGTCGATTCCGGCGCTGGTGTTCACCGCCACCACCGTCGAACCGGCCGCACCGGGCGAGAGCGGCAACAACGCGCCGCAGCCAGGCAAGCAGATCCGGGTGACGTCCGCCCCGATATCGTTGACCGTGAACGGTGTCCCTGCGGCCTACCCTGCCGATGTGCCCTGGTTGCCGGCACGCAGCTTGAGCCTGAGCGAAAGCTGGAACCCCGATCCGCCCAGCAGCCAGGTCGGCGACTCCCTGACCCGTACGTTGGAGGTCAAGGCCGAAGGCCTTTCCAGCGCGCAGCTGCCGGACCTGCCGGATACCCAGGTGGAAGGCCTGCGCCGCTACCCGGATCAGCCCCAGCTGAGCAATCGGACCGATGAGCGAGGCCTGACCGGCAGCCGCCAGGAGCGTGAAGCGTTGGTACCCTCACGCAGCGGCACCCTGCAATTACCGAGCGTCGAGGTGGTCTGGTGGAATACCCATGAAGACCATCTGGAACGTACCGCTCTGCCGGCGCGCAGCCTGGAAGTCGCCGGCAACGCCGGCCTGATGGTCGATGCGCCGGTCGGCAACGGCGATGCCGAGCCGGACGTGGCCTGGCCTTGGAAACTGGCCAGCGTGATGCTGCTATTCACCACGATGATCGGCTTTGCACTGTGGTGGCGGGCCCGGGGCCAGCCAGCGGTGCTGCGCACAGCGCAAAGCGGACCGAGCCCGCGCACCTTGCTTGATGACCTCAAGCGCGCGTGCCAGGCCAATGACGCTCAGGCCACACGTCAGGCCCTGGACGCCTGGGCGCGTCAGCAACCGGAGACACTGGCCGACATGGCGGCGCGCTTCGTGCCGTTGTCCGACGCCCTGGATGGGCTCAATGGAGCGCTCTACAGTGAAAGCGGCCAGTATTGGCAAGGCGAGGAACTGTGGCGCGCGATCGGCAGTATCCTGCGCAGCGGCCCGGCCCTGGATCCGGCGGCTGACAACGCCGGGTTGCCGCCGCTGTATCCAAAATGACCCCCACAGGGTGGGGATCTAGGGTCTGTGTGAAAAGTCTTGAGACGAAGGTCAGGTAAGGCGAAAACAGCCGAGGAAGCGGAGTTTACAGGTTGTAAATGAGCATTCCGAAGCTGTTTTCAACGCAGCATCACCGAGTATCAAGGCTTTTCGCACAGAGCCTAGAGCGGTTTGTGTTCGGTGTGGGTCCAGTCATGCAACAGGCTGTAAGCCACCGCCAGCAAGGTGGGGCCGATGAACAGGCCGATGAAACCGAACGCCAGCAGCCCGCCGAACACCCCCAGCAGCACGATCACCAGAGGCAGGTTGCCGCCGCGACTGATCAGGTAGGGCTTGAGCACGTTGTCCACGCCACTGATGACGAAGGTCCCCCAGATGCCGAGGAAAATCGCATAACCGTAGTCGCCATGCCACACCAGCCAGGCGGTGGCCGGGATCCAGGCCAGTGGCGGTCCCATGGGAATCAGGCTGAGCAGGAAGGTGACGATGCCCAGCACCAGGGCCCCCGGCACACCGGCAATGAGAAAGCCGATCAAGGCCAGGATCGCCTGAGCGGCGGCGGTGCCGATCACCCCGTTGACCACCCGTTGCACCGTGGCAGCCACCAGGTCGATGTAGTACCCAGCGCGTTCGCCGATCAGCCGTTGCAGCAGCCTGAGCACGAAGGCCGCCATCCGCGGCCCGTCGCGATAGAAAAAGAACACGAAGACCAGACTCAGGGTAAGTTCGAGAATCCCGCCACCGATCTGCGCGCTGCGGGCCAGCAGAAAGTTGCCGACCTGCCCCAGGTACGGCCGCACACTGGCCAGAAGCGCCGCGCCCTGCTCGTCGAGGGTGTTCCACAGGCCGACCAAGCTGCCACCGACCAGAGGAATGCCTGCCAGCCAATCGGGCGCATCGGGTAGCCCATCGACCTGGACATCACGGATGAAGGCCGTCGCATCGCGCACATGGTCGGCCAGGTTGAAACCCAGCCACACCAGCGGCAAGACCACCAGCAACATCCAGCAGCCCGTGAGAATGCCCGCGGCCAGCGACTCGCGTCCGTTAAGCCAGCGGGTCAGCAGACGCATCAGCGGCCAACTGGCATAGGCCAGGATCGCCCCCCACAGCAGCGCCGAGCAGAACGGCGCCAATACCCAAAGGCAGGCACCGAGCAAGGCCAGCAAGACGATCTGTACCAGCAGGCGGTCGTTACTCAGCATTCAGGCTCCAAAGGCCGAAACAGGCTCAACGAATGATTTCCAGGTGCAGCCCCTTGACGCTCTCGCTTCCGGTTTCCAGACGGGCGGCGCGTACGCCCTTGGCTACCAGGGCATCGCGCCAGGCGGCCGCCGAGGCAGGCGAGACGCCGGAGACGCTCGCGCGAATCGAGCTGTCGAGTTGCAGACTGCGGGCCAGCAAGGCCACCCAGGTGTCGTCGGGGGTTTCGCCAAGGGCGGGATAGTCGAGATCGCCGGTGCTGCGCAGTTCGTGCAGCACCGTGGCCGGCGTAGGCAGCAAGGTACCCAGCGGCGCGTCGGCGACGAAGGTTTCGACATGCAGATAGGCGCGACGGTTGCCGCGGGTGATGGCGTAGAGGGCGGTCAGGGTGTTGTCGTCTGGAGCGGCCTGGCGCAGCAGCACGAACGCCTGCTGATCGTCGGCCCCCGATAGCCGTGCGCCGTCGAAGACATCGTTGACCCACAAGCTGCTTTCCCCACAGTCGCGCGCCTGGCACCAGTACAGCGTATGCGCCCCACCCTGCTGCAAGGCCTCGCGTGCGTCGGTGAACGCCTGACCCGCCGTTTGGGTTTCGGGAAGCTCGTAAGTGGTGGAACTGACCTGGCCCTTGGCGTTGACCTGGCCATCCATGCGCAGCTTGCCGCTGATCTTGCGCAGCGACCCCAACGGATAGATGCGGTCCTTGTCGACCGCAGGGCGCTGGTCGACGACCTTGGCGTCGACCGGCCCCGGCACCTGGGCGGCGAACGCGGCGGTACTCAGCGCTGCGGTGCACAGCAAACCGGCGAGTACCGGCAGCAGCCGCTTGGGGGCGTTCATGAGGGCAGCAGGGCGTGAAGGGCCAAAGGGCCGTAGACGAGCATAGCAGCGAGTTCCATCGGGGGTCTTCTCCTGTTTCAACCTGACAAGCCTCGGCAGTTGACCGCTGCAAGTCAAGGTATCGCAAAAAAGCGATTGAAACAGTCTGCGACAAGCTTGGCCCCGGTGTCGTCATTCAGGTGCAGGTGATGGCCTCCGGGCAACTGCTGCACAGGGAGCCCCAACCGGGCCAGCAGCGCGGTATTGTTCACCAGCAGGCCCTCCTGCGCGAGGATCAACAGGCTGGGACAGCGAATCGCCTGAACGTACGCCAGTGCCTGCTCTTGGCTCAAGCGGACCGGCGACGGTAGGGTCAGGCGACTGTCGCTGCGCCAGCTGAATCCACCGGCCACGACTTCAAGCCCTCGCGCCGCCAACAACTCGGCCGCCTCGTGGCTGACGGCGATACGCCCATGCCTGCGCGCTGACACCGCCCGGGCGATGTCGGGATACACCGATTTGCGCTTATGAGCCAACGCCTGTTGCGCCTGCAGGGCTTCGCCGAGGCGCAGTGGCCCCTCCTCGGCAGCACCGAGCGGCGGCACCACACCGTCGATCAGCGCCAGGCGCTCTATTCGCTCGGGCATGGCGCTGGCCAGCAAGGTGGCGACGATCCCGCCCAGCGAGTGCCCCAGCAGGGAAAAGCGCTGCCACCCAAGCTGGTCAGCCGCCTGCAGCACGTCGTGGGCGTAGTCCCACAGGGCATAACCGGCGCCGATCGGGCGATGCCCGGAGTAACCATGCCCGGCCAGGTCGAGGGCGACGATGCGCAGCCCGGTCAGCTTCGGCGCCAGGCGGGCGAAGCTGTTGGCGTTGTCCAGCCAGCCATGCAGCGCCAGCACCGGCCTGCCGTCTTCGGGTCCGTAGACCTGAGCGGCCAGCTCGATATGGGGCAGCGACAGACGGATTTCGCGGACCGGCGCAGACACGACTCAGCGCGCCGGAGGGTTCTGCCCCAGCGGCACGACGGCCACCGTCAGGCGTGAAATGCAGCTGGGCTTGCCGTCGTCGCCTTGCAGGCGGATGTCCCATACGTGGGTGGTACGGCCGATGTGCACGGCACGAGCCACGCCTGTCACGCGGCCGCTGCGCAACCCACGCAGATGGTTGGCATTGACCTCCAGGCCCACACAGTAGAAACGCTCGGTATCGATGCACAGAAAACTGGCCATCGAGCCCAGGCTTTCGGCCAGCACCACCGAGGCGCCGCCATGGAGCAGGCCGAATGGTTGGTGGGTACGTGCGTCGACCGCCATGCTGGCGGTCAGGGACTGGCCATCGAAGCTTTCGAAGCGGATGTCGAGCAACTCGCCGATGGTGTTTTTCTGCGCGGCATTCAAGCGTTCCAGATCCGGTTCGGTGCGCCACAGGCTCATGGGTGTATTCCTGACAGGTTAGGGATGACGAACCGCTTGCAGGGACATCAGCCCCGCGAGCGGCCAGTCGCCGTGCAACTCGGCCAGGCTGGCCGTCTGCATGGGCTCGGGGTGACGCAGGTTGCCGTGCACGAGCAGGCTCAGCAGGTTGCCTACCAGCGGCTGATGGCTGACCAGCAGGACGTTGTCCAGACCCAGCGCCTCCAGGTGGCCGATGACCGCCAGAGGATCGCTGTCGGGCGTCAGCCAGGGCACGGTCTGTATCGGTGGAGCCGCCTGCAGGGCGCCATGAACCAGGGTTGCGGTCTGTTGTGCGCGCACATAGGGGCTGGCAAGGATGGCGTCCAGCGCTTGATCGTGCAGGTGCGCAGCGCTGCTCAGTGCCTGGCGCTCGCCGATGGAAGTCAGGGCACGCTCGGCATCGCTGCGGGCATGGCTGACGGCCTCACCATGACGCAGGACCCAGAGCTTCATGGTTTGGGCTCGTCATCGGCCAGCGGGCGACCCGCGCCTGCCGGGTGGGCCGTTTCGCCGTCGGCTGGACGCGCTTGGGGCCAGTCGGAAAACGGCCAGGGTTTGTGCTCGGTGTGGAAGCTGCCAAAGCGGCCGATCTGGGCCAGGTATTGGCTCAGGCTGTCGCCGAAGGCCATCATGCCCGCGTTCGGCGCGCCATAGACCAGACGATAGATCAGCTGCACCAGCACCAGCGCGCCGAGCAGGAACTGGGCGACCTGCCAGACCAGCACGAACACCACCATCCAGAGCACACGCAGTACGATGGCCTCGCGGTCCGGATCGTTGAAAGAACGGTTCATGAATTGCTCCTCAGTTGAAGCCGCTGGTGGAAATGAAGTCGACATCGGTTTTGGGTTCGGCCCTCATCAGCAGGTCGATGACCTGATTCAGGGTACGCCCTTCGAAGAGGATTGCATGCAGGCCCGCCACCAGCGGCATGTACACCTGCAGCTCTTGCGCCTTGGCCTTGAGCACCTTCAGGGTGTTGACCCCTTCGGCCACTTCGCCCAGGCGCGACACGGCGTCTTCCAGGCTCAAGCCTTCGCCCAGCGCGAACCCTACCTGATAGTTGCGGCTCTTGGGCGAGGAACAGGTGACGATGAGGTCACCGACTCCGGCCAGGCCCAGGAAAGTCATGGGGTTGGCACCCTGGCTGACGGCGAAGCGGGTCATTTCGGCGAGCGCGCGGGTGATCAGCATGCTCTTGGTGTTCTCGCCCATGCCCAATGCCACGGCCATGCCGGCAATGATCGCGTAGACGTTCTTGAGGGCGCCGCCCAGTTCGACGCCGAAGCGGTCACTGCTGGCATAGACGCGAAAGGTGCGGCCATGGAGAACGGCCTGGACGCGTTCGCAGAGGGCTTCGTCGGCGCTCGCCACCACGGTGGCGGTCAAGGCATGCTCGGCGATCTCGCGGGCCAGGTTGGGCCCGGACAGCACGCCGATGCGCGCGCCCGGCGCGACGTCTTCGAGGATCTCGCTCATCAGCTTGAAGGTCTGCGCCTCGATGCCCTTGGTCAGGCTGACCAGCATCTTGCCCGTCAGTTGCTCGGCGTGCACGGCCAGTACGCTGCGCAGGGCGCTGGAAGGCAGCGCGACGAAGATCAGCTCGCTGCCGGCGATTGTTGCGGGTAGGTCCGTGACCGGCGTCACCCCCGGCAGGATCTTTATACCTTTGAGGTAGCGCGGGTTTTCCCGGTTCAGCCGAATGGCCTCGGCCTGCTCCGGATCACGCATCCATTGCCGGACCGAATGGCCGTTCTCGGCCAGCAGGTTGGCCACGGCGGTGCCGAAACTACCTCCCCCCAGCACGGCTATCGGCTGCTCTTGAGTCATATCCCATCCATTTGGTCGAGTTGAAGGCGATTGACGACATTATACGGAGGCGTCCCGACACGACCAGTCCCGGCCTGCTCCCCGGCAACATTACGACTGGAATTGTCGCCCTGACCGGTTAACATGCCTGACTGTTCAACTCGAATCAGGCCCTGTCGTGTTCGCCATTTTCCCATTGCCTCGCGCCCTGACATGAAGTTGCGCCTGAACCGCGACATTCATACGCGCACCCAGATCATCAGCGTCGGGCCGGCGCTGCTGCTGACGCTGTTGCTGATCGGCTTCTTTACCTTCGTGCGTCTGCAGGACCTGCGTCAGGAACTCAACCACACGGGCCAGTTGATCGCCAACCAGCTCGCCCCCGCGTCCGAGTACGGTGTGGTCACCGACAATGCCGCAGTGCTCGAAGGCTTGCTCGGCGCCACTCTGGCCACTCCACATGTACGCTTTCTGGAGATCCAGGACCAGACCGATCAGCGCCTGGCCTACGTCGAACGGCGTGTTGGCGACGAGCATCGCTCGGCCCATGTCGAGGTATTCCAGGCGCCGATCCAGATCCGCGGCGCGTTCATGGAAGACCATCGGGCACAGGTGCAGCAACACCTGGTGAGCGCCAGCAGTGGCGACTATCTGGGGCGGGTCATCGTTGGCATGTCCGACGATGCCTTCAGTCAGCGCCAGCAGGAGATCGTGCTCAAGGCCGGCGTACTGGCGCTGTTTGCCCTGCTGTTCACCTACCTGCTGGCCCGGCGCCTGGCGCGCAGCCTGGCCCAGCCGATCAGCGAAATGAGCCGGGTGGTCAAGGCCATCGGCCAGGGCCGCTTCGACACGCCGCTGCCGATCGTCGACGACAGCGAACTGGGTCATCTGGCCGGGCACATCAACAACCTGGCCAGCGCCTTGGCCAAAGCCAGCCAGGAGCAGCATCAGGCCATGCAGCAACTTATCCAGACCCGCGAGGAGGCCGAACGCGCCAACAGCGCCAAGTCGGACTTCCTGGCGATGATGAGCCATGAACTGCGCACGCCGATGAATGGTGTGCTGGGCATGCTCCAGTTGCTTGAAACCACCACCCTGAGCGACGAACAGCGCGACTATGCCCAGGTGGCTACCGAGTCTACCGAGCACCTGCTCAAGGTCATCAACGACATCCTGGATTTTTCCCGTATCGAACGGGCAGCGATGGAACTGGAGCACATCGGCTTCAGCTTGCATGAACTGATCACCAGTTGCGTGCAGGCCTTCCAGCACACCGCACGACAGCGAAAACTGACGTTGGAGCTGGCGCTGCCCGAAGGCATTGCAGGGCTTCAGGTCGAAGGTGATCCGACCCGTATCCGACAGATTCTGGTCAACCTGATTGGCAATGCGCTGAAGTTCACCGACGACGGCGGCGTGCACGTCGGCGTGCAGTGGCAGGTACTGGATCACCAGTTGATCTGGCTGACCTGCACCGTGCGCGACACGGGCATTGGCATTGGCGAAGATCGCCTGGAAAGCATGTTCGTCGCCTTCGCCCAGGCCGACAGTTCGATCTCACGGCGCTACGGCGGTACCGGTCTGGGCTTGCCGATCGCACGCACGCTGGCCGAACGCATGGGCGGCACGTTGCGGGCTCAGAGCCAGGAGGGTAAAGGCTCGCTGTTCACCCTGGAGATGCCCTTGGCCCTGAGCCAGCAGAGTCTGGCGCGTCCGGCACCCGTGCCCAACACGTGCGCCCACGACGATGGCACCGGTCACCGCGTTTTGCTGGTGGAAGACAACCCGGTCAATCAGACCGTGATCGAAGCCATGCTGCGCAGCCTGGGGTACGACGTCGATGTGGTGAGCGACGGTGCCGAAGCAGTCGACCAAGTGCGTGAACGGCTCTATTCGGCGGTGCTGATGGACTGCCGCCTGCCGATTCTGGACGGCTATGGCGCTTCGCGGCAGATCCGCCAGATACCCGACAGGGCCGAGTTGCCGATCATCGCCCTGACGGCCAACGCTTTGCTCGGCGACCGCGACACCTGCCTGGAAGCGGGAATGAACGATTACCTGGCCAAACCGTTCAAACGTGCAGACCTGCAACAGGTACTGCTGCGCTGGACGAGCTGAAAACGCGCCGCTGAATGACCACCCGATACCCTCCAGATAACGCCCGTTGCTGGCAAGAAATGTTAAAGTGCGGCAGTCTTGTACATCCATTCGGACAAAGCCTGTCGTCTGGCATTATAATTTCAGTGAACAAGTGTACTTCCGTATCGCTTGCGCTGTGACTTTCACTACAACGCAATAGTCTATGTGTAGGCTGCCGACCCAGGCTTTGATCCTTCTGGTCGGTAGGGAAGATCTGCCCCCTGCCACCAGGGACTATTGAGGAGCTCGCATGACCAAACAAAACGCCTTTACTCGGGAAGATCTGCTGCGCTGCAGTCGTGGCGAGCTGTTCGGCCCAGGTAACGCGCAATTGCCCGCCCCCAACATGCTGATGGTGGACCGCATCACCCATATCAGCGCCGAAGGTGGCAAGTACGGCAAGGGTGAATTGGTCGCCGAGCTGGATATCACCCCGGACCTGTGGTTCTTCGCCTGCCACTTCGAAGGCGATCCGGTGATGCCGGGCTGCCTGGGCCTGGATGCCATGTGGCAGCTGGTCGGTTTCTTCCTGGGCTGGCAAGGCCTGCCGGGCCGCGGCCGTGCGCTGGGTTCGGGCGAAGTGAAGTTCTTCGGCCAGGTGCTGCCGACCGCCAAGAAGGTCACCTACAACATTCATATCAAACGCGTGCTCAAGGGCAAGCTGAACATGGCCATCGCCGATGGCTCGGTCAGTGTCGACGGTCGCGAGATCTACACCGCCGACGGCCTTCGGGTTGGCGTCTTTACATCCACCGAAAATTTCTAAGGGTTATCCGCATGCGCCGCGTTGTTATCACTGGTCTGGGCATCGTTTCGTGCCTGGGCAATGACAAAGACACCGTCTCCGCAAACCTGCGGGCAAGCCGCCCTGGCATCCGCTTCAACCCGGAATATGCCGAAATGGGTCTGCGTAGCCAGGTTTCCGGCTCCATCGACCTCAATCTGGAAGAGTTGATCGACCGCAAGGTGTACCGCTTCGTCGGCCATGCCGCCGCGTACGCCTACCTGGCCATGCAGGATGCCATCAAGGATTCCGGCCTGACCGAAGAGCAGGTCTCCAATCCTCGTACCGGCCTGATCGCAGGTTCGGGCGGCGCCTCCACCTTGAACCAGATGGAAGCACTCGACATCCTGCGCGAAAAAGGCGTGAAGCGCGTCGGCCCGTACCGTGTCACCCGGACCATGAGCAGCACCGTGTCGGCCTGCCTGGCCACCCCGTTCAAGATCAAGGGCCTGAACTACTCCATCGCCTCGGCGTGCGCCACCAGCGCGCACTGCATCGGTACGGCCATGGAACAAATCCAGATGGGCAAGCAGGACGTCGTGTTCGCCGGTGGCGGTGAAGAGGAACACTGGAGCCAGTCGTTCCTGTTCGATGCCATGGGCGCCCTGTCCAGCAAGCGCAACGACACGCCCGAGAAAGCTTCGCGTGCCTATGACAGCGACCGTGATGGCTTCGTCATCGCCGGTGGCGGTGGCATGGTGGTGGTCGAGGAACTGGAACACGCCCTGGCCCGCGGCGCGCACATCTACGCCGAGATCGTCGGCTACGGCGCGACCTCCGATGGCTACGACATGGTCGCGCCAAGCGGCGAAGGCGCCATCCGCTGCATGCAGCAGGCCCTGTCCACCGTCGACACCCCGATCGACTACCTGAACACTCACGGCACTTCCACGCCGGTGGGCGACGTAGCCGAGATGAAAGGTGTGCGTGAAGTCTTCGCTGGCAAGTATCCGGCCATCAGCTCGACCAAGAGCCTGTCCGGTCACTCTCTGGGCGCCGCTGGCGTGCACGAAGCGATCTACTGCATGCTGATGATGGAAGGCAACTTCATCGCAGGCTCCGCCAACATCGACGAACTGGACCCTGCCGTGGCCGATCTGCCAGTGCAGACCGTTACTCAGGAAAACGTCGAGATCAACACCGTGATGAGCAACAGCTTCGGCTTCGGCGGCACCAACGCTACCCTGGTGCTCAAGCGCTGGACCGGCCAGTAAGGCTCATAGCCTTGCTTGAAGACGGCGCCTGCGGGCGCCGTTTTTTTGCCTGCAGTCGGTCGGCTGATGACAGTTGAACCCCTTTGGCGGCACAAGCCTCTATACAGTGTGGTTTGTGCACTCTAACGAAGGGATCTCCATGTCTATCACCGTGACTACCGAACCCGGCGACGGATTTCGCCACCGCATCGACATCGATGGCCGCCACTCATTCCATACCGACCTGCTCGAAGCCTTGGGTGGCGCAGATTCGGCCCCCTCGCCCCATGACTATTTCGACGCTGCACTGGGTGCCTGCAAGGCCTTGACCCTCAAGCTTTATGCGCAGCGCAAAAACATCCCATTGACCGGGGTGAACATCGAGGTCAAGCGCGACAACAGCCAGGAGCCGACCGGCAAGTACAGCCTGCGGGTCAAACTGACGCTACTGGGCAATCTGACGGAAGCGCAACGCCATGACCTGGACCGGGTCGCCGATCATTGTCCGGTGCACAAACTGATGACCAGCGCGGTGATCGATATCGAGACGTATCTGGCGGAGGCTTAGGTGGGGTCCTTCGCGGCCGCTGACCGCTCCTACGCAATTTCCGCAGGAGCGGCCAGTGGCCGCGAACAGGCATTCCCAGTCACATGCTGACTCAGGCCTGGAACACTTCGTCGAGCAGGTTGTGCATGGCCTGGAAAGCGCGCGCCGAAACTGTGGCATCGTACATCTGCACACCCGGGTTGTTGGCCTCGGTGTCGGTGAACGAATGGTAGGCACCGCCGTAGCTGGTCAACTGCCAATCCACGCCCGCCGAGTTCATTTCGGAACGGAACGCAGGCAACTGCTCGGCAGGTACCAGTGGGTCGGCGTCGCCGTGCAGTACCAGGACCGAACCCTTGATGTCATGAGCATCGGCCGGATTGGGCGTGTCCAGCGTGCCGTGGAACGACACGGTGGCTTTGAGCGCTGCGCCGGTACGTGCCAGCTCCAGAGCACAGCAACCGCCGAAGCAGAAACCGAAGGCTGCGGACTGTGCAGGATCGACAGCTGCGTGGGGTTGCTCATGCAACTGCTGCAACGCCACCTGCATGCGCTTGCGCAGCAGGGCGCGGTCGTTCTTCAGCGGAGTCATGGCCGCTGCGGCTTCGTCGTTGTTGCTCGGGCGCACGCCCTGCCCATACAAGTCCACCAGCAGCACCACATAGCCCTTGGAAGCCACGGCATGGGCGATGCGCTCGGCACCCTCGCTGACACCCATCCAGTTGGGCGCCATCACCAGCCCCGGACGTGGAGAAACGATATCGGCGTCGTACACCAGACGGCTTTCGTACGCCTGCCCGTCGATCTGGTAGACCACGGATTGAACGGTCAATGTGCTCATGCTTGTACCCCCAAAAGGTCTTGACTGAAAACGAAAAAGCCCGCCGAAGCGGGCTTTTACCTGGACTGCTTAAACGGACAACTCGACCAGCAGCTTGTTCAGCCGCCGCACGTATCCGGCAGGATCTTTCAAGCTGTCACCGGCCGCCAGCGCCGCCTGATCGAACAGGATGTGGGAGAAGTCGGCGAAACGATCTTCGCTCTGCTCCACGTCCAGCTTGGCGATCAGCGGGTGGTTGGGGTTGAACTCGAAGATCGGCTTGGAATCCGGCACCTTCTGGCCGCTGGCTTCCAGGATCTGGCGCATCTGCAGGCCCAGATCCTGCTCACCGATGGCCAGGATCGCGGGCGAATCGGTCAGACGGTGGGAAACCCGCACTTCGCTGACGGAATCACCCAGAGCCGCTTTCAGGCGCTCGACCAGGCCTTCCTTGTCCTTGGCGATTTCTTCCTGGGCTTTCTTGTCCTCCTCGGAGTCCAGCTTGCCCAGGTCGAGGTCGCCACGGGCAACGTCGACAAAGCCTTTGCCATCGAATTCGGTGAGGTAGCTCATCAGCCACTCGTCGATGCGATCGGTCAGCAGCAGCACTTCGATGCCTTTCTTGCGGAAGACTTCCAGGTGCGGGCTGTTCTTGACCTGCGCATAGGACTCGCCGGACAGGTAGTAGATCTTGTCCTGACCTTCCTTGACCCGTGCCAGGTAGTCGGCCAGGCCGACGCTCTGCTCGCCGCTGTCGTCGCTGGTGGAAGCGAAGCGCAGCAGGCCGGCGATCTTTTCCTTGTTGGCGAAATCTTCGGCAGGGCCTTCCTTGAGGACCTGGCCAAAGTTCTTCCAGAAGCCTTTGTATTGCTCGGGCTCGTTCTTGGCCAGTTTCTCCAGCATGTCGAGAACACGCTTGGTCAAGGCCGTTTTCATCGAGTCGATGATCGGATCTTTCTGCAGGATCTCACGCGACACGTTCAGGGACAGATCGTTGGAGTCGACCACACCCTTGATGAAACGCAGGTACAACGGCAGGAAGGATTCGGCCTGATCCATCACGAACACGCGCTGCACGTACAGCTTGAGGCCACGCGGGGCTTCGCGCTGGTACAGGTCGAACGGTGCACGGGCCGGCACGTACAGCAGCGAGGTGTATTCCAGCTTGCCTTCGACCTTGTTGTGGCTCCAGCTCAGCGGGTTCTCGTAGTCGTGACCGACGTGCTTGTAGAACTCCTGATATTCCTCGTCCTTGATCTCGGTACGAGGACGGGTCCACAGGGCGCTGGCGCGGTTGACGGTTTCCCACTCCTGCGCCGGGGCCTCTTCGCCTTCGGCCGGCGCGCTTTCCTTGGGCAGCTCGATCGGCAGGGCGATGTGGTCGGAGTACTTCTTGATGATGTTGCGCAGACGGTAGCCGTCGGCGAATTCGTCTTCGGCGCTTTTCAGGTGCAGCACGATACGAGTACCGCGCTCGGCCTTCTCGATGTTGGCGACTTCGAACTCGCCTTCACCCTTGGACGACCAGTGCACACCTTCGCTGGCCGGGGTGCCGGCACGACGGCTGTAGACGTCGACCTGATCGGCGACGATGAAGGCCGAGTAGAAGCCCACGCCGAACTGACCGATCAGGTGCGAATCCTTCTTCTGATCGCCGGTGAGGTTCTTCATGAAGTCGGCAGTGCCGGACTTGGCGATGGTGCCCAGGTGGGTCACGACATCGTCACGGTTCATGCCGATACCGTTGTCTTCGAGGGTGACGGTCTTGGCGTCCTTGTCGAAGCTGACACGGATTTTGAGCTCGCCACCGCCTTCGAGCAGCTCAGGCTTGGCGAGCGCTTCGAAACGCAGCTTATCGACGGCGTCGGAGGCGTTCGAGATCAATTCGCGAAGGAAGATTTCCTTGTTGGAATACAGCGAATGGATCATGAGGTGCAGCAGTTGCTTCACCTCGGTCTGGAAGCCCAGGGTTTCCTTTTGAGTTTCCACACTCATGGTCATCAAACTCCAATCAGATGGCAGGTGCCGCCGATGAGCGGCGGGATGACAAGGAGATGGGGCCACCGATCGGTATTTCAAGGGTGGCGTCGGTAGACGGATGAGCCAGCACCCGTGAACGGCTTCTTTCACCCAGGGCCACTGTGAAAACCGGACGAGTGCTTGAACGGTACAGCACAGCTGCAGAAAAACCTCATTGCGATCCGACACTTATATATAACCGTAGTGACGGAACTTATATCCGGGGCACACCCTCTTAGCCTCGTAGATACCCAATAAGGAGAAACACCATGCGCAAGACACTCGCTTACTCCCTGATGCTGGCTGCCACCCTTGGTCTGGCTGCTTGCGACAAGAAATCCGAAGACAAGGCTCAGGACGCTGCAGAGCATCGTCAGGAAGCGCAGGAAAAAATGGACTCGGCTCAAGAAAAAATGAACGACGCCGCCAAGGAAAACGCCAAGGCCAACGAAGCGGCTGCCGAATCGAACAAGGCTGCAGCTCAGGAAGCGACCAAGTCCGACTCGAGCATGCCCGTAGCCCCAGGCACCACCCCTGCTACCCAGGTGCCGCCTGCCAAGAACTGATTGATCGGCGGCGCCCGCTTCGCGGGCAGAGCCCGCTCCCACAGGAGCGAGCTCGACCTGGCGATGAACGCGCCGCAATCAAGACAAAAAAAATCCCCGAACCAGTCGGGGATTTTTTATGCCTGAAGACTATACGCAATCAGTCTTCGCGATAGCGACGCAGCTTCAACTGCTTGCCAGCGACGCGGGTGTCTTTCAGCTTGCTCAGCAGACCTTCCAGACCTTCTTCCGGCAGCTCGACCAAGCTGAAGCTGTCACGCACCTGGATGCGACCGATAGCTTCGCGGGCCAGACCGCCTTCGTTGAGGATGGCGCCCAGCAGGTTCTTCGCGGCGATGCCGTCACGAGCACCCAGGGCAGTACGGCAGCGTGCGCGGCCTTCACCCAGTGGCATGGGAGCGCGACGCTCGCGGTCACCACGGTCAGGACGATCACCGCTGGTGCGTTCGCGTGGAGCGCTGGTCGGAACCAGTGGCTGCTCTTTGTTGACAGCATCCAGGGTCAGCGCCTGGCCATTGGTGGCCTTGCGCAGCAGGGCCGCGGCCAGGGCACGCGGGCTGCAACCGATGTCGGCGGTCAAGCGATCCAGCAACTCGCCGTGGGTGCTTTCGGCATCACCCACCAACGGCGCGAGGCTGTTGGTCAGCTTGCGAATGCGCGCATCCAGCACGGCCTGGCCATCTGGCAGGCGAACTTCAGCGACCTTCTGGCCGGTGACACGCTCGATGACCTGCAGCATGCGACGCTCACGTGGAGTCACCAGCAGCAGCGCACGGCCTTCGCGACCGGCACGGCCGGTACGGCCGATACGGTGCACATAGGACTCGGGGTCGTACGGCATGTCGACGTTGAACACGTGAGTGATGCGCGGTACGTCCAGGCCACGGGCAGCGACGTCGGTAGCGACGACGATGTCCAGGCGACCATCCTTGAGCGAGTCGATGACGCGCTCGCGCTGGTTCTGGGCGATGTCACCGTTGAGTGCCGCAGCCTTGTAGCCTTTGGCTTCAAGGGCGCTGGCCAGGTCGAGGGTGGCTTGCTTGGTGCGCACGAAAGCGATCAGCGCATCGAACTCTTCGACTTCCAGCAGGCGCAGGACAGCCGAGGTCTTCTGGTCGGCGTGAACCAGCAGGTGAGCCTGCTCGATCGCGGTGACGGTCTGAGTCTTGGTCTGGATCTTGACGTGCTTGGGGTCTTTGAGATGACGCTCGGCGATGGCACGGATCGACTGCGGCAGGGTTGCCGAGAACAGTACGGTCTGGCGAGTCTCGGGCATGGCCTTGAAGATGACTTCCAGGTCATCCATGAAGCCCAGCTTGAGCATTTCGTCGGCTTCGTCGAGCACCAGGTGGTTCACCGTAGCGAGGACTTTCTCGTCGCGACGCAGGTGGTCGCAGAGACGGCCGGGGGTAGCGACGACGATTTGCGCGCCGTTGCGGATGGCTTTCAATTGCGGGCCCATCGGGGCACCGCCGTACACGGCCACTACGGTAACGCCAGGCATCTGCTTGGCGTAGGTTTCGAATGCAGTGGCTACTTGTAGCGCCAACTCACGGGTTGGCGCCAGGATCAGGGCTTGCGGCTCGCGCTTGCTCGGGTCGATACGATGCAGGATCGGCAGAGCGAAGGCGGCGGTTTTACCGGTGCCTGTCTGCGCCTGGCCGATCATGTCATGACCGGCGAGAATGATCGGGATCGATTGTTGCTGGATAGCCGAAGGCTCTTCGTAGCCGGTAGCGACCACAGCAGCAACAATGTTCGGATGAAGTTCGAGAGCGGCGAAGCCGCCGGTTTCCTGGGTCATGGGTCTGCCTCTAAGTGCATCCGCAAAGACCCATGCTCCAAAGCTGCGCATGCCTTGTAAGACTCGAGAGTCACCCTGGCAGCTTTGTCGGCGGGGATTTGCGAAAACGATTGAATGAAAGAATCGTTAGGGAGAGTCCGCGGAACGGACATGCAGCCGAAGCTGTCTTCGGGGGATTGCGCTACCTAAACGTGGCCTGGTTAAAGACCGGCGCGCACTATACCTGAAAACGGCCGCAAGGTGAGACTTTTTTGTACCTTGGTGCCGCATGCACGGCAGAGCCACGCGGGCTTTGCGCGAATCGGCATCACGGTCTATTTTAGCGAAGGCGCCTGCGCAGGTGCGGCGGCTGAAACCTTTCATCCAAAACCTTCGGAGAACGCCGTCATGCCCACCCCCTGCCCCGGCAAGGTCAGCTGCGAGCTGCGCGAGCACGTCATGCTCATCGGCCTTGACCGCCCTGCCAAACGCAACGCGTTCGACCTGCCCATGCTCGATGCCCTGAGCCTGGCCTACGGCGCGTTCGAGCGCGAGCCGATGGCGCGGGTGGCGCTGGTGTATTGCCACGGTGACCATTTCACCGCAGGGCTGGATCTGACGGCGGTGAGCACGCGTCTGAGCCAGGGTTGGCAGGTACCGCCCGGCGGCTGCGATCCCTGGCGGGTGTCCGGGGGGCCGGTAGTCAGCAAACCGGTCATCGTCGCGGCGCAGGGGTACTGCCTCACCGTGGGCATCGAACTGATGCTCGCGGCCGACATCAACCTGTGCGCCAGCAATACCCGCTTTGCCCAGATGGAGGTGCAGCGCGGGCTGTTCCCGTTCGGCGGTGCCACTCTGCGCCTGCAACAGATCGCCGGTTGGGGCAATGCGATGCGCTGGCTGCTCACCGGCGATGAGTTCGACGCTCACGAGGCCCTGCGCCTGGGGCTGGTCCAGGAAGTCATGGCCAGTGAAGACCTGTTGCCCAACGCGCTCGCCCTGGCCCAGCGGATTGCCCGGCAGGCGCCGCTGGGCGTGCAGGCGACCCTGGCGTCGGCGCGCCTGGCGATCAGCGACGGCGAAGTGGCCGCCAGCCGCCAATTGGCAACGACCACGGGACGGCTGTTCGCCAGCGAAGACGCGCACGAGGGCCTGGCGGCGATGCAGCAGCAGCGCCCTGCCGTGTTCGTCGGCCAGTAGCAGGGGGCATCGAGTCGACGCGGCGTGTCAGGTCGCCGGGCGGATCAGGTCGATCAGGCTCTGCAGGGAATAGCCCAACTGCGGCGCCAGGGCTTCGGCACGCTGGCGCAGACCGGGCAGGTCCAGCTGCTGCTCGATATCGGCCGGTACCATCACGATCACGTTGCCCTCCTTCACCGGCAATTCCCAGTAGTGGCGCTGGTAGAGCCCGCGCAGCAACGCAGCGCCGAGCGGCTTGCCATCGTTGCCGGCCCACTGGTTGATGATCAGCCAACCGTGCGGGTTCAGGCGTTGCTGGCACTGTTCGAGAAAGCGCCAGGCCAGATGTGCGGGCGCCGGGCCGTGATCAGTATACAGGTCGACGAAGATCAGGTCGGCGGTTTCGGCGCTGGGCAGCAGTTCCAGTGCGTCGCCGACCCGGATGTACAGCCTGGGATCGTCTTCCAGGCCCATGTATTCGATGGCCAGCCGGGGCACGTCGGGGCGCAGTTCGATGCATTCGACGTCTTCGAGTGGCAGGAACTTGAGGCAAGCCTGGGTCAACGTGCCTGCGCCGAGGCCCAGGAACAGGGCGCTTTCGGGTTCGGCATGGCACAGTGCGCCCACCAGCATGGCCCGTGTGTAGTCGTACTCCAGCCAGCTGGGGTCGGCAGTGAAAGTGCAGCTCTGCTCGATGGCGTCGCCGAACTCCAGGAAACGGTAGTCCGCCACTTCCAGCACGCGGATCATGCCCCAGGCGTCGTGCACCTCGGCCAGTACGTGCTCGGTGCGTTCGCGGGGTTGCAGGGTGTCTTGATCTTCCACCTGAGGGCTCGTCGCGGCGAATTGAAGCGCCGATTGTGGCATTAATCCACCGAAACCGGGCACCCCGTGCGGTCGATTCGAGCTAGACCCTGAACACTAAACCTTGAACAGCAGCAGGACCGCGCACAGCAACAGGAATACGCAAAAGCTACCCCGCAGGACTTTTTCCGACAGGCTGTAGGCGATCTTCACGCCCCAGCTGATGCTCAGCAGACCGCCCAAGGCCATCGGTATGCCCATGGCCCAGTCGACGTGATCGTGCACCGCGTAGGTCAGCAGGGTCACGCTGGTACTCGGCGCAGCGAGGGCCAGCGACAGGCCCTGGGCCATGATCTGGGAGGTGCCGAAGACGCTGGTCAGCACCGGCGTGGCCAGCACAGCGCCACCGACGCCGAAGAAGCCGCCGATTACCCCGGAAAAGCCACCCAGTACGCCCAGCCATGGCCAGGCATGACGCATCTCGCCCGTGCCACTGACCGGCCGTAGAAACATCTGCGCGATGTTGTAGACCACCAGCGCCAACAGGAACACCACGAAGCCCACTCGCATCGATCCCGGGTCGAGCCCGGATGCGAGCATCGAGGCCAGCCAGGCGCAGACCAGACCACCCACGGCCAGGGGCAAGGCGTGCCGCCAGGGAATGGGACGGCGCTGGTGATAGCGCCACATTGCCAGGAGCACGTTGGGCACCACCATCACCAGCGACGTGCCCTGCGCTAGTTGCTGGTCCACGCCGAACAGCAGGCCCAGGGCCGGGATCGCGATCAGGCCGCCGCCGATGCCGAACACGCCGCCCAGCGTGCCCATCGCCGCACCCAGTGCAATGTAGAGCAATGTTTCGAACATACCGCCTCTCTCTATCCGGGGTGCACCCTCAAGCCGTGCATCCTACCAGTGTGACCGCCGTCGATGGGCATGCACGTCGGGCACAACCTCGAACGAACTATGGGCGACGTTTGTAGCTCGAAATCAACAGCAGCCTCATCACGGAACGAGCGAGCCGCCAGCCCTGCCATCGGCGAATCGCGCAATGCTCTCGCACTATTGGAAAAAGGATCAGCATGAACACCGAATCCACTCATGACAGGGCAGTCACCGCGGACGACAGCCTGCTGCTGGATAATCAGCTGTGCTTCTCGTTGTACTCGACATCGCTGTTGATGACCAAGGTGTACAAACCCCTGCTGCAAGCGCTGGGCCTGACCTACCCGCAATACCTGACCATGATGGTGTTGTGGGAACGAGACGGCATGACCGTGGGCGAAATCAGTACGCGGCTGCTGACCGACCCCGGCTCGCTGACGCCCCTGCTCAAACGCCTGGAAGCCGAAGGCCTGCTCAGCCGTACCCGCAGCAAGGATGACGAGCGCGTGGTCATCGTCGAGCTCACGCCTCAGGGCCGGGCGCTGCGCGACCAGGCCGAGTCCGTGCCACTGAACATCGTCAAAGCCAGTTGCCACAGCAGTGCGGAGCTGCGTGCCTTGCAGGCCAGCCTGCTGTCGTTGCGCAAGAACCTGCAACAAGGGCTCTGACAGCCCGCCCGAATACTTGGTGCGCAGGTGCTATCATCGCGCATTACCTGCCCCAAGGACCGAATGCGCCCCATGGATTATCGCAAGCCTTCAGATCGCAAAAGCATGCACTCGCGGATCGTCCAGGAACTAGGGATGCAAATCGTCTCCGGTCGCTTCAAGCCCGACGACCGCCTGCCCGCCGAAGCCCTGCTGTGTGAAGAGTATGCGGTGAGCCGCCCGGTGCTGCGCGAAGCCACCCGAGTCCTGGTGGCCAAGGGTCTGGTGTACTCCAAGCCGCGGGTGGGCTCGGTGGTCAAACCGCGCCGTGAATGGCACATGCTCGACCCGGACGTGTTGCATTGGGTCATGCAAAGCACGCCGCAGAACGAATTCTTCGCCCTGCTGACCAGCGTGCGCACCATCATCGAACCGGCAGCAGCGGCGCTGGCCGCCCAGCATGCCACCGACGCCGAGGTCGCATCGATCGGCGAGGCCTACCAGCGCATGGAAGCGGCCGGATCGGTCGACGACGTGCTGCAGCCCGACCTGGATTTCCACAGCCGAATCGCCGACGCCACCCACAACGACCTGCTCGCGCACCTGTGTAACATGCTGTCGCTGGCGCTGCGCGAGGCCCTGCGTCATTCCAACCAGCGGCCCAACCTGCACGAGCTGGCCCTGCCGCGGCACAAGGCGATCCTCACCGCCATCGAGAACCGCGATGCCCTGGGGGCCCGGCATGCCACGCTGGTCCAGCTGGACGACGCACGCAATGCACTCAGTGTGGTGCTGGGGCGGGCCGAAGCGCTGTAGGCCGGACCAGCAGCCACGCCAGGGCCGGTAACAACCACAAGGCGCCAAGCATGTTCCACAGCAGCATGAAGGTCAGCATCAGGCCCATGTCGGCCTGGAACTTGATGTCCGAGAACACCCAGGTCACCACCCCGCATGCCAGGCACAACCCGGTGAACAGGACCGCTCGCCCGGTGGATCGCAACGTCTGGTAGTAGGCCTGCTGCAACGGCAGTCCGGCGCGCAGGTGGCTGGCCAGACGACTGTAGAGGTAGATGCCGTAGTCCACGCCGATGCCCACGCCCAGGGCGATCACCGGCAAGGTGGCGACTTTCACGCCGATCCCCATGAACGCCATCAACGCGTTGCCCAGCACCGAGGTCAGCATCAGCGGCAGAACGATGCACAGGGTCGCGGCAAAGGAACGAAAGATCAGCAGGCACATGACCGCGACGCACAGGTAGACCAGCATCAGGACCTGCGGCTCACGGGCCTGGATCACCTGATTGGTCGCCGCTTCGACTCCGGCATTGCCGGCGCCCAGCAGGAACTGCAGGTCGTCGCGATCATGTTGCGCGGCGAACGCCTGGACCGCGTCCACCACGCGGTCCAGGGTGAGGGCCTTGTGATCGTCGAGATAGATCAGGACCGGCGCCAGCGAACAGTCGGCGTTGTACAGACCCTCTGCCCGTGCGACGGCACTGTTGAGCACGGCCGCGTTGCGGCTCAGGGTTTCCCACTTGAGGTTGCCCTCGTTCATGCCCTTGATCGTCTGCCGCGCCACACTGACCAGGGAAACCGTCGACTGCACCCCAGGGGTGTTGTCCAGGGTCCACATCAGGTCGTCGATGGCCGCCATCGTCGGGTAGGTCGAGCAGCCTTCGACCGGTGTCTTGACCATCACCACCAGCACGTCGGCGCGGGTAGCGTAGTGATCGATGATGAACCGGTTGTCGCTGTTGTAGCGTGAATCGGGACGCAGTTCGGGCGCGCCCTGATCGAGATCGCCGATCTGCAGGTTCTGGCTGTACCACAGGCCTGCGGCGCCCACCAGCACTGCCATGACGATCGAGACCGCTGCCGCGCGCGGGCTGGCCACGCGTGAAAAGACGCGCCAGAAAGCCTGCTCGCGCGCACTGTCGGCCACTGCGCGTGGCCGAATGCCGATGTAGGAAATCACCACAGGCAGCAGGATCAGGTTGGTGAAGACGATCACCGCAACGCCTATCGAGGCACCGATCGCCAGCTCGCGGATGACGCCGATGTCGATGACCAGCAAGGCGATGAAACCCACGGCGTCGGCCAGGATGGCGACCATTCCAGGCAGGAACAGCTGCCGAAAGGTCCGTCGCGCGGCCGTCAGCGCGTCATCGGCAGTGCTCGCGTGCAGGGCGATGCCGTTGATCTTCTGCACCCCGTGGGAAATGCCGATGGCGAAGATCAGAAACGGCACCAGCATCGAATACGGATCGATGCCGAAACCGATCGCGTGCATCAGGCCCAATTGCCAGACCACGGCCACCAGGGTCGCGGTCAACACGGCCACGGTGCTGCGCACGCAGCGGGTAAATGCGTAGAGCAGGAGCGTCGTGATGAGCACGGCCACGGCGAAGAACGAGGCCACTTTCATCAGGCCATCGATCAGATCACCCACCTTCTTGGCAAAGCCGACGATGTGCACCTTGACCTGCGGATTGCGCGCTTGGAACTGCTCGCGAATGCGGTCTTCGAGCTGATGGGAAAACTGCTGGTAATCGAGTGTCAGCAAGCTGCCGGGACGTTGCGGATCAGGATAGCGTTCAAGCAGCGGGACCTCGATGATGCTCGAACGAAAATCGTTGGCCACCAGGCGGCCGACCTGCCCCGAGCGCAGCACGTTGCTGCGCAGCGCCTCCAGACTCGCCGCCATGCCGTCGTAGCGTTGCGGGATCACCTCACCGCCGGCGAAGCCCTCCTCGGTGACCTCGGTCCACCGCACGCTGGGACTCCACAGCGACTTCAAGCCGGCACGGTCCACACCTGGCAGGTAGAACACCTCGTCGTGGAGCTGGCGCAGGGTTTCCATGTAGGCCACGCTGAAAATGTCCCCGTCGGTGGCCTGCACAGCGATGCGCACGCTGTTGCCCAGGTGGGCGAGATCGTCGCGGTGGGCAAGCATGTTCTCGATGAACGGGTGCTGCAGCGGAATCATCTTTTCGAAGCTGGTGGCCGGGCGAATCAATATGGCCTGCCAGCACAGCACGAGACTGATCAGCAGGCACAGGGCAATGACGGCGGGACGGTGATCGAAGATCAGCCGTTCGAGCCACGACCCTTGCTGCTCATCGAGCGCAGGCTGCGGCTGGGGCACCTCACCTTGAGAGCCCGTCACGGTGCCACCGGCGCGCCGTCGCCGTCGACGCGTTCCAACCCGCCCTGCCCGGCCAGTACCCAGCGATCCGGTCCGGCCGCTGTGACGCCTGCCAAGGCCCGCCGGTCGGCGCGGCGGTAGAGGCTGAAACGGTGGCCATGGTCACGACTGCGCAGGACGCTGCCAGCGTTGCCCACCAGCAGGATTTCGCCACTGTCCAGCCGCGCCGCCCCGGCCAGGCCGGACGCCAGCACGCCCTGGGCGTCGCTCACCTCCACCGATTGCCAGCTGTCGCCGAAATCCTCGGAGCGATACAGGCTGCCGCGCAGGCCGTAGATCAGCAGGGTGCGCGGCAGTCCGGTGTCGATCACGCCGAACCAGGAGCCGGTGTAGGGGCTGGGCACCGCGGTCCAGCTCGCGCCAGCATCGGCGGAGCGGTACAGACTGCCCTGCTCGCCGACCACGAACAGGCCGCCGTCCGGAATCATGGCGATGCCGTTGAGGTGGTACTGATCGTCGTTGGGCAGGCGCTCGCTGACCTCTTTCCAGGTCTGCCCGCCATCGTGGGTCTGCAGAACCAGACCATAGGCACCGATGGCGAAGCCGTCGTCGACATCCTGGAACCACACATCCAGCAGAGGTGCTTCACGGTCCGGATCTTCGTGCTGTTTGCGCCAGCTGATACCACCGTCGGAGGTGGCCAGGACCACCGCGTCATGACCCACCGCCCAGCCATGCTGGCCGTCGACGAAGTACAGCGCGGTGAGCAGCTGTCGGGTCGGCACGCGAGCTTGCTGCCAGGTCAGGCCCTGGTCTGCCGAATGCAGAATGTGCCCACGCTCACCTACGGCAACCAACCGCCGACCGGCCTGGACGACGTCGAGCATCAGGCCGTGTGCGGCGCGGCTCGATTCGATGGCGTAGTCGTCTGCGGCGCACACCGGCTGTAGGCCCTGCGAGACGATCAGGCACACACCGAGCAGGCTGCTCGCCAATCGACCCCACGACAGCGGCCCGCGCCGGGCGATCACCGACCGCGGAGCCACAGCCGAAAACGCGAGATGAATTCGGGCACGGCACTGAAGAGGTAGGCGTTGACGCCCAGGTTGGCCAGCGACACCACCAGAAACAGCTGGGGGATGGTCAGTTTGGCCATGCTGAGCAGGACGATGGACAGGATCGCCGACACCACCATGAACAGCGCGTTGAGAATGTTGTTGGCGGCGATCACTCGGGCGCGCTGGTCTGCGGCGGTGCGCGACTGGATCAACGCGTACAACGGCACGATGTAGAAGCCGCCGAAGACGCCCAAACCGAGGATGTCGAGCAAGACCCACCAGGTCTGACCCTGTCCCAGCGCCCCGATCCAGGTCTGAGGCGCCGTCGCTGGCACGTGACCGTTCGAATGCCACCACAGCAGCAGCCCGAACAGTGTCAGGCCGAGCGCGCCCAGCGGCACCAGGCCCATCTCGACCCTGTGCCGGGACAGCCGCTCGCACAGCATCGAGCCCAGCGCGATGCCCACGGAGAACACGGTCAGGATCAGGGTGACCACGGTTTCGTCCCCGTCCAGCCACTGCTGGGCGTAGGCCGGAATCTGAGTCAGGTAGATGGCGCCGACGAACCAGAACCAGGAATTGCCGATCAGCGAGCGCGAGACCGCCCGGGTCTGCCCCAGGCCCAGGCGCAAGGTGACCCAGGTCTGCCGGGCGATATTCCAGTCCAGGACCAGCCCAGGATTGGCGGCGCTCACCGGCGGTATGGCACAGCTGGCGAGATAGCCCGCCAGCGCCACCAGCAGCACGGCGCTGGCCACGACACCGGCGTGGTGGGAGGACGACATCATCACCCCGGCACCGATGGTGCCCGCCAGGATCGCCAGGAATGTACCCATTTCCACCAGGCCGTTGCCCCCCACCAGTTCTTCGGGGCGCAGTGCCTGGGGCATGATCGAGTACTTGACCGGGCCGAACAGCGCCGAGTGGGTGCCCATGGCGAACAGCGCGGCGAGCATCAGCCACAGGTGGTCGAATGCGAACCCCACCGCGCCCACTGCCATGATGACGATCTCGGCCAGTTTGATGGCGCGGATCAAGCGGTGTTTGGGAAATTTTTCACCGAACTGCCCGGCCAGCGCCGAGAACAGAAAGAACGGCAGGATGAACAGCAGCGCGCAGAGATTGACCCAGACGCTGCGGTCGCCTTCGATGGCGAGCTTGTAGAGGATCGTCAGGATCAGCGATTGCTTGAAGATGTTGTCGTTGAAGGCACCCAGGGCCTGGGTCACGAAAAACGGCAGGAAACGGCGCTTGCCGAGCAAGGCGAACTGCGACTGCTGACTCATCGATCCTGTCCCTGAATGATGCCGAGTGGGCTGGCCATGGGGGTAGTGTGGCGTGGCGACGAGGCCCTGTACGGCATTCATGACCTGCACTTGAGAGGTGTCTTCGTCGGCGCACAGCATAACCCTATACCGTCCATCGCCCAACTGGATGACAGCGGTTGCGACCATGGTCGGCACTGACGTCGCAGCGCCTGCCGTGCGAGACTGGCGGATGCCCGTTGCGATGGGCACCTGCCCGTCCCGTTCCGGAGTCATCGATGTCGTTGTCCAGCGGATTGATCGCCACCGTTGCCCTGGCCTACATGGCCGTGATGTTCGCCATAGCCTTCTACGGCGACCGCCGCAGCGCGCCGCTGCCACCGCGGGTGCGCGCCTGGGTCTACAGCCTGTCGCTGGCGGTGTACTGCACCAGCTGGACGTTCTTCGGCGCGGTGGGCCAGGCGGCCGAGCAGCTCTGGGCGTTCCTGCCGATCTACCTGGGGCCGGTACTGCTGATGCTGCTGGCGCCCTGGGTGCAGCAGAAAATGGTGATGATCAGCAAGCAGGAAAACATCACCTCCATCGCCGACTTCATCGCGGCGCGCTACGGCAAGTCGCAGAGCCTGGCGGTGGTCGTGGCACTGATCTGCCTGATCGGTGTGCTGCCCTACATCGCCTTGCAGCTCAAGGGCATCGTGCTGGGCGTGAACCTGCTGATCGGTGCCGGTGCCGACGCCACCGGCACCCGCGTGCAGGACACCGCCATGGTGGTCACCCTGGTACTGGCGCTGTTCACCATTCTCTTCGGCACGCGCACGCTGGACGTCACCGAGCACCACCGCGGCATGGTCCTGGCCATCGCCTTCGAAGCGCTGGTCAAGCTGTTCGCATTCCTGGCCGTGGGCATCTTCGTCACCTACGGCTTGTACGACGGGTTCGATGATCTGCTCGATCAAGCCATGCTGGCGCCACGCCTGGAAGCGTACTGGAAGGAAACCATCAACTGGCCCTCGATGGTGGTGCAGACCGGCGTGGCCATGATGGCCATCCTGTGCCTGCCCCGGCAGTTCCACGTCACCGTGGTGGAGAACACCGATCCCCAGGACCTGCGCCTGGCGCGCTGGGTGTTTCCCGCCTATCTGATCCTGGCCGGGCTGTTCGTGGTGCCAATTGCGCTGGCCGGGCAGATGCTGCTGCCCAGCTCGGTGATTCCGGATTCGTTCGTCATCAGCCTGCCCCTGGCCGAAGCCCACCCGGCCCTGGCTTTGCTGGCGTTCATCGGCGGCGCATCGGCGGCCACCGGCATGGTCATCGTCGCCAGCGTGGCGCTGTCGACCATGGTCTCCAACGACATGCTGCTGCCGTGGCTGTTGCGTCGGCAGAGTGCGGAGCGGCCTTTCGAAGTGTTTCGCCAGTGGATGCTCAGCGTACGCCGGCTGAGCATCGTGGTGATCCTCTTGCTGGCCTACGTCAGCTATCGCCTGCTCGGCTCCACCGCCAGCCTGGCCACCATCGGCCAGATTGCCTTCGCCGCCGTGACCCAACTGACGCCGGCGATGCTCGGTGCGCTGTACTGGAAGCAGGCCAACCGGCGCGGGGTTTTCGCCGGGCTGGCGGTGGGCATCTTCCTCTGGTTCTATACCCTGGTGCTGCCGGTCGCGGCGCACAGCCTGAACCTGCCGCTGAACCTCTTTCCTGGTCTGGCCTGGATCCACGGCAACCCCTTCGGTTTGCCGATCACCCCGTTGACCCAAGGTGTGGTGTTGTCGCTGGCCGGTAACTTCATCCTCTTCGCCTGGGTTTCGGTGCTGTCGCGCACCCGTGTCAGCGAGCACTGGCAGGCCGGGCGTTTCATCGGTCAGGAGATCAACGCCGGTCCCCATGGGCGCTCGCTGCTGGCGGTGCAGATCAACGACCTGCTCAACCTGGCCGCGCGCTTCGTGGGTGAAGAGCGCGCTCGGCAGAGCTTTCTTCGCTACGCCTACCGCCAGGGCAAGGGCTTCAACCCCAACCAGAACGCCGACGGCCAGTGGATCGCCCATACCGAACGGCTGCTGGCGGGCGTACTGGGCAGTTCATCGACCCGCGCGGTGGTGAAGGCGGCCATCGAAGGTCGTGACATGCAACTCGAAGACGTGGTGCGCATCGCCGACGAAGCCAGCGAGGTGCTGCAATTCAACCGCGCGCTGTTGCAGGGCGCGATCGAAAACATCACCCAGGGCATCAGCGTGATCGACCAGTCGCTGCGCCTGGTGGCCTGGAACCACCGCTATCTGGAGCTGTTCAATTACCCGGACGGCTTGATCAGCGTGGGTCGGCCGATTGCCGACATCATCCGCTACAACGCCGAGCGCGGCCTGTGCGGACCCGGTGAAGCGCAGGTCCATGTGGCCCGGCGCCTGCACTGGATGCGCCAGGGCCGCGCGCACACTTCCGAGCGGCTGTTTCCCAACGGTCGGGTGATCGAGTTGATCGGCAACCCGATGCCGGGCGGCGGCTTCGTCATGAGCTTCACCGATATCACCGCCTACCGGGAGGCCGCGCAGGCGCTCAAAGATGCCAACGAAGGACTGGAACAGCGGGTCGCCGAGCGCACCCATGAACTGTCGCAACTGAACCAGGCGCTGACCGAGGCCAAGGGTCATGCCGAATTGGCGAACCAGTCCAAGACCCGTTTCCTGGCCGCGGTCAGTCATGACCTGATGCAGCCGCTCAATGCCGCACGGCTGTTCTCCGCCGCGCTGTCGCACCAGCCCGGTTTATCGACCGAGGCCAGCCAACTGGTGCAGCACATGGACCATTCACTGCGCTCGGCCGAAGACCTGATCAGCGATCTGCTGGATATCTCCCGCCTGGAGAACGGCAAGATCAGCCCGGATCGCAAGGGCTTCGCCCTCAGCGAACTGTTCGATGGGCTGGGGCCGGAATTCAAGGCGCAGGCCCGCGAACAGGAGCTGGATTTCCGCGTGCGCGGCAGCCGCTTGCGGGTGGACAGCGATATCAAGCTGTTGCGCCGCGTGCTGCAGAATTTCCTCACCAACGCGTTCCGCTACGGCCGCGGGCCGATCCTGCTGGGGGTGCGGCGCAAGCCCGGCGCCTTGAGCCTCGAGGTGTGGGACCGCGGCCCGGGCATCGCCCGTGACAAGCTGGAAACGATCTTCGAGGAATTCAAGCGCCTGGACAGCCACCAGACCCGGGCCGAAAAGGGTCTGGGCCTGGGCCTGGCGATTGCCGACGGGCTGTGCCGGGTGCTCGGCCATCCGCTGCAGGTGCGCTCCTGGCCGGGTCATGGCAGCGTGTTCAGCGTGACGGTCCCGCTGGCCGGCGTCGACACCCAGAACGCCCTGCCCGCTCCGGCGCCCGTGAGCCAGCCGCTGGGCGGGGCGCGAGTGCTGTGCGTCGACAACGAAGACAGCATCCTGCTGGGCATGCACAGCCTGCTCAGCCGCTGGGGGTGCGAGGTGTGGACCGCGCGCAACCGCCAGGAGTGTGCGGCGCTGCTGGCCCAAGGCAAGCGTCCGCAACTGGCCTTGGTCGACTACCATCTGGACGAAGGCGAGACCGGGACGCACCTGATGGCCTGGCTGCGCACTGCGCTGGCCGAGCCGGTGCCGGGCGTGGTGATCAGCGCCGACGTGCGCCCCGAAACCGTTGCGCAGGTGCATGCCGCAGGCTTGGACTATCTGGCCAAGCCGGTCAAACCGGCGGCCTTGCGGGCGCTACTCAACCGGTACCTGGGCCGGCACTGACACGCCGTCGGCATCGGCCTCGGCGCCGGCGTCCTGACGCGCTTCGGTCATGGCGCGTTCGAGCAGGTCGGGCGGCAGGCTCTTGCTGGCACGGGCGCCAAGCAACTTGAGCTGCTCGCTGCGGCTGACCAGGTTGCCGCGCCCTTCGGTGAGCTTGTTGCGCGCCGCGCCGTACGCCTTGTCCAGCTGCTGCAGGCGGTTACCGACCTCGTCGAGGTCCTGGATGAACAAGACGAACTTGTCGTACAGCCACCCGGCGCGCTCGGCGATTTCGCGGGCATTCTGGCTTTGCCGTTCCTGCTTCCAGAGGCTGTCGATGACCCGCAGCGTTGCCAGCAAGGTGGTGGGGCTGACGATGACGATCTGCCGGTCGAAGGCTTCCTGGAACAGGTTGGGCTCGGCCTGCAGCGCAGCAGAGAAAGCTGCTTCGATGGGCACGAAGAGCAGGACGAAATCCAGGCTGTGCAGCCCGTCCAGGCGACTGTAGTCCTTGCCGGACAGCCCCTTGACGTGGTTGCGCAACGACAGCACGTGCTGCTTGAGCGCGGCCTGCGCGATGGCACCGTCTTCGGCGGCGATGTACTGCTGGTAGGCGGTGAGGCTGACCTTGGAATCGACCACCACCTGTTTGTCACCGGGCAGCATGATCAACACGTCCGGCTGGAAACGCTCGCCGTCCGGTCCCTTGAGGCTGACCTGGGTCTGGTACTCGCGGCCCTTTTCCAGCCCGGCATGCTCCAGCACCCGCTCCAGGATCAGCTCGCCCCAGTTACCCTGGGTCTTCTGGCCCTTGAGGGCCTGGGTCAGGTTGGTCGCTTCGGTGCTCAGGCGCTGGTTCAGCTGTTGCAGACGCTCCAGCTCCTTGCTCAGCGAGAAGCGCTCGCGCGCCTCGTTCTGGTAGCTCTCTTCCACGCGTTTTTCGAACGACTGGATGCGCTCCTTGAGCGGATCGAGCAGTTGACCCAGGCGTTGCTGGCTGTTTTCGGCGAAGCGCTGTTCGCGCTCGTCGAAGATCTTGCCGGCCAGTTCGGCGAACTGCGCGCGCAGTTCGTCCCGTGAACCCTGCAGGTCGTTCAGGCGCTGCTGGTGGCTGTCCTGCTGTTCGCGCAGTTCAGCCGACAGGCCGGCACATTGCGCATCCAGACGGCGCAATTCGGTTTCACGGGTGCTGCGTTCGATACTCCAGGCGTGGGCGGCATCGCGGGCATTGTCGCGCTCGTTCTGCAGCAGCTCGACCTCGCGGCGCAGGCCGGCCAGTTCGGCCTGCTTGGCCGAGTTGGCCTGGCTCAGGTCGCTGACCTCGTCGCGGCAGGCATCGAGCTGCGCGCTCAGGCCGTCCTGAGCCAACTGCGCGTTGCTCAGGCGCTCGTCGAGCAAGGCGACCTGGGCCAGGGCGGCAGTGCTTTTGCGCTGCAGCTGCCAGGCCAGTGCCAGGCACGGTAAGGCGGCCGCCAGCAGGCCGATCAACAGGCTGGTCACGTCCAGGGCCATGGTTTGCTCTCATGCAGGGTCGATGAGCGGCAGTCTGAGGCCATTGGCCTTTCGGGGCAAACCGGGTGTCAGCTGCGGCGCAGATGGCTCAACGCGGTCTGGGCGGCCGGATCGCCGGCGCGAGCCGCCTGGCGCAGAAGTTCCTGGCCGATGCGCTGGTCGCGGGCGTTGCCGCAGTCACGGCACATCAACTGGCCAAGCCGGCTTTGCGCGACCACTACCCCTTCGCGTGCGGGTTGCTTGAGCATGCGCCCGGCAAGGTGTTTGACGTTGGCCTTGTGGCCCAGGCGGGGGCTGTCGAGCAGCCAGAGGGCGACCTTGAGAGTGAAACGCTTGGGTGCAGCGGGAGCTGAACTTTTCATGAAAAACTTTGGGCAGATCGGAAAAGCGCGCCACTCTACTCTTTTTTCCCGGCGAATGCGCGGGGCCAGTGACCAGCGCCACACCCGCCCCTCCCGTGGGAGGGTCCGTGGCCGCGAAGGGGCCAGCGCAGGCGGTCAGGTGGCGAGGGTTACGCTGCCGATGCCAGGGAAGTCGACTTCGATGCTGGCGCCTGGGGGCGCCCAGTGGATGCCGGTCCAGCTTCCGGTGGCGATCAGATCGCCCGCGCGCAGGGGGTTGCCCAGTGCGACAGCGTGTCGCGCCAGCCACGGCAGGGAGTTCAACGGTTCGCGGAACGGGTGGCTACCCAGGCCACGCACCACTTGTTCGCCGTCGACGCGCAGCGTTGCGGCCTGGGCCGACCAGTCGGGGATGGACGCCAAAGCCACCGGCATGCCCACAATCAACCCCCGGTTCAGTTGCTGGTCCGCCAGTCGCAGCAAAGCATCGGCCTGGGCGCCGTTCTCCCAGCGCGTGTCGCACAACTCGATGCCAGGCATCCACGTGTCGATCGCTGCATACGCCCCAGCCAGGTCGGTGTGTTCATCCAGATCCCTGGACAGCCGCACGAACAGTTCGCCCTCGATACCGAACCCGTGGCAGTGGCCCGGTGGCACCTGCCAACCGGACGCCTGCACCGCGCTGGCCGGCACGCCGGCGGCGCTGATGAAACCTGCGGGCGCACCGCCCAGCTTCCACACCCGTGCGGGCGCGTGGGCGAACCAGCCCATTGCCTCGGCCACCCGCTGCTGCACCTCATACGCCTGCGCTTGGGTGTCCAGGCGCACACCGTCGACCGGCTGCCGCCGATGCTCGCGCCAGGCGCGGGTCAGCCGCTCGGCCACCTGCTCGACCGCGCTTATACCGGCAACTCGGTCTTGCGCCGACGTACCTGCGCCGGTGCCGGACGCTCGCAGGGCAAGAACTGCCCGCGCCCCGCTTCGCCCCGAGGCTCACCGTCCCATACCACCTCGCCGCGCGACAGCGTGATGGCCGGCCAGGCGCTCAATTGCATGCCGGCGTAAGGGGTGTAGTCGACGTTGTGGTGCAGCATTTCGTTGCTGATCGACACCGGCTGCCCTTCGTCCCAAATCACCAGATCGGCATCGGCGCCGATGGCGATACTGCCCTTGCGCGGGTACAGCCCGTACATCTTTGCAGCGTTGGTCGACGTCAGCGCGACGAAGCTTTGCGCCGTGATGCGCCCGGTGCGCACGCCTTCGGACCACAACAGCGCCATGCGGGTTTCGACACCGGGAATGCCGTTGGCGATCTGGTCGAACGACACGTCTTCGCCGTGGGCCTTCTTGCCATCGGGGCCGTCGTACCGAAACGGCGCGTGGTCGGACGAGAAGATCTCGAACGAACCGTTTTCCAGCCCGTCCCAGATCACCTGCTGGTTTGCGGCGTCCCGAGGCGGTGGGCTGCAGATGCATTTGGCGCCTTCGAAGCTGTCGTCGCAGCCCAGCGAGTCGGCGGTCAGAAACAGGTATTGCGGGCAGGTTTCGGCATACACCTTCAAGCCGTGGTTCTGCGCCCAGCGAATCTGCTCGACGGCCTCGCGACCCGATACGTGGACGATAAGGATGGGCACATCCACCAGTTCGGCCAAGGCAATGGCGCGGTGCGTGGCCTCGCGTTCCACCAGCATCGGTCGCGAGCTGGCGTGGTAGCGCGGCGCGCTGAGCCCGGCCGCCAGCAGCCGCTCGGTGAGCCAAGCGATGCAATCGCTGTTCTCGGCATGCAGCATGACCATGGCCCCTTCGCGGCGGGCCACGGACAGAGTTTCGAGAATCTCTCGATCGCCCAGTTTCAGCGCGTCGTAGGTCATGTAGATCTTGAACGAGGTATAGCCCTCGGCAATCAGTGCCGGCAATTCTTCACGCAAGACCTGCGGGGTCGGGTCGGTGACGATCAAGTGGAACGCGTAGTCGATGACCGGCTTATTGCCTGCCCGGCGATGGTAGTCATCCACTGCTGCACGCAGGGTTTCACCTTTCTGCTGACAGGCGAAAGGAATCACTGTGGTGGTCCCGCCGCAGGCCGCCGACACCGTGCCACTGAAAAAATCATCGGCCATCACCGAGCCATCGCCGGTGGGCTGGTCCAGGTGCACATGGCTGTCGATGCCGCCCGGGGTCACATGCCGACCTGCGGCATCGATTTCCTTGAGGCCTGGGGGCAGGTCCAACGCCAGGGCGACGATGCGCCCGTCGCGAATGCCGATGTCACTGGTGAAGGTGTCTGCGGCAGTGACCACGCGAGCGTTGCGAATAACCGTATCGAAAGGTTGCATATCAAGCCTCTTCAAGCAGTAGCCGGCCCCAGCCGGTCAAGCGACGTGTGTCCACGCCGGTCATGTTCAACATGTCCCAGAGCACCGTCGTCACCGTGTCTAACACCGGTACCCCGTGCTGGCGCTCCCAGGGTTCGGCACGGTGGGCGGCGTGCAGGTTGGTGCAGAAGGTGGTGATGGCCTCGGCACCGGCCGCGACCACGTCGGCCACCTGACGATCCAAGGTGGCTTCGTCCACTTCGGCAAAGGAGAAATTGTCCTGCAGCGACAGGTGGCTTTCGGCGCTGGCATCGATGCCCAGCGCGGCATAGTTGGCAACGATCTTCGCCTGTACTTCCGCCAGATACGGCGAGACCAGGCCCAGGCGGCGAATGCCGAAGCGCTGCAGCGCCTTGTTCAGTGCCAGCACCGAGGTCGTCGCCGGTATCGCCGTGGCCTCGGTAATGGCCTGGCATAGCGCAACGTCGGTCTCGAAACCCAGCCATCCGGCAGATGTGCCGCTCCAGCCGATTACGTCGACATGGGCATCGGCCAGCAAGCGCGCCGCGTCCAGAATCCGCTCGAGCTGGAACTGGCCCAGCGCGTCGGCGCTGAGGGCGATCTGAGTGACACTGAAGCGTGAGAAATGCACGCTGACTTCCGGCAGGCCGGCTATCAACGCCTGGGTCAGTGGCTCCAGTGCGGTGTTCGAGGAAGGCGTAAGCACGCCCAGGCGAATACGGCGGGTCATGCTGGACCTCCAGTGATCGCGTGCGAGGAAGGATAGGCGCGCAAAGGCTTTTCGCAACGTTGCCACAGGTCGCGGCACACGGTGTCGGCTGCGGCACGTACACAGGCTTCGTCGACCTGGGTCGAGCGGCCTTGGTCGATCACCACCCGACCGTCGACGATCACGGTTTCGACGTCGGCCCCGGTGGCGTTGTGCACCAAACTGCCCAGCGCATCGATGCAGGGAGTGAGGTGGAGCTGTCGATAGTCGAGGATGGCCAGGTCAGCCAACTGGCCGACCGCCAATCGACCCAGGTGTTCGCCCCAACCTAGCGCCGCGGCGCCGTTGACGGTGGCCATGCGCAGCACGTCGCGTGGTTGCCAATCGCCGGCTACTTGCCCGGCACTCAACCGCCCTACCGCGAGCGCCCAGCGCATGACCTCGATCATGTCGCCGTGCATGGTGTCGGTAGCCAGGCACAGGCGCGCGCCGGCCTGCAGCAGGCGACGCGTCGGCGCCACCCGTCCGGACATGGCGTTGCCGACCGGGATGTGCACGACATGAGCACCCGAGGCGCCGATGCGGGCGATGTCCTCGTCATTCACGTGAATGCAGTGACCGGCCAGCAGGCGCGAATCGAGCATGCCCAGCTCATCGAGCAGTTGCACCGGCGAGCGGCCGTGGGTAGCGCGCACCCAATCCAATTCGTCCTGGCTCTGCGCCAGGTGCGTGCTGATCTGCAGACCATGCCGGCGGGCCAAGGCATCGATCTGGCGCAGGAACTCCAGCGAGCAGGTATCGGGCGCGTGAGCGGTCAGGTGGGCCTGGATACGTCCGTCGGCTTGCCCTGCCCAGCGTTCGACGAAGGCCTCGGCGTGGTCCAGCTGGGCCAGGCCACGCTTCAGGTCGAAGCGCCGCGTGCCTTGCAGCACCGAGGCGAAATCGACATCGGCCAAACGTTGGCTGGCGAACAGGCGCACACCTGTCTCGGCCATGCCTGCCACTGTGTGCTCGGCATGCACGAAGCTGTCCACAAGCGTCGTGCAACCCGCCCGCAGCGCTTCCAGTGCACCGAGGCGGGACAACGCCAGTGCTTCTTCCGGGCTGAGCCATGAAGCCTGTGGCAAGCCGGGGGTGTAGGACGGCGCGAAGCCGCAGTCCGGCGCCACTCCACGGACGAAATTCAGGCCAGCATGGTAATGGGTATTGACGAAGCCGGGCACCACCACCCGGCCCGGCAGGTGCAGATGCCGCACGGCTTTGGGAGCAGCCTGGTGGGCTGGCCCGACGTGGGCGATGCGTTGGCCACGGATGCCCAGGCTCGCGGACTGCGCACGGCCGTCGACCGGGTCCAGCAGCACCGCGCCGGTAATCAGTAGATCCAGTGGGTTGTCGATCATGCGGCCATCCACCCGCCGTCCACCATCAACGTGGTGCCGGTGATGAAGCTGGCCTCGGCGCTGGCCAGAAACAGCACGGCCTTGGCGACATCGTCGGGATGGCCCAACCGCGGCCAGGGGGTACGCCGCGCGGCCCGCGCCATCACCGCCGGGTCTACCGCCCGGCCACCGGCGCCGGTCTGGATCTTGCCGGGCGCCACCGCGTTGCAGACGATACGCTGCTCGGCATAGTCGCCGGCAACCTGCCGGGTGAGGTAATCCACAGCCGCTTTGCTCACGCCATAGGCCAAGTCGTGGGGCGCGGCAATCATGCCGTGTTGCGAGGACAGGTTGACGATGCGTCCGCGGGTTTCACCGACTATCGCCTGGCCGACCATTTGCCGCACGGCAGCCCGGCAACAGCGGTAGACACCTCCGAGATTGACGTCCAGGACACGCTGCCAGTCGGCCTCGTCAAGCTCGAGCAAGGGCCGCGCGTGACGGATGCAGGCGTTATTGACCAGCACATCGAGGCGCCCGAAGCGCGCTACCGTGGTCTCGACCAAGGCTTCGACCTGAGCGCTGTCGGCAACGTCGGTCTGCACGAACAGGGCTTGATGGCCAGCGGCGCGAATCAGGTCGGCAGTTGGCTCGCCGCCCTCGATGACAGCCGTGGTGACATCGGCGATGACCACGCAGGCACCGTGGCTTGCCAGGTGCCAGGCAATGGCGCGGCCGATGCCGGATGCCGCACCGGTGACGATGCACACTTGGCCCGCCATGCTCGACGAGTTCGCCAAAGGGGTGGGAGTCATGGGTTCACCCTTGTCTGGGGGCCTGCCGCCTGGGCAAGCCAGTGATGAAAATCGTGATCGGCAGCGTCGATGTCGAATCGCGGAGCGAAGCCGCAGTCTTCGCGCAGACGGTCGACCGCCATGCTCGCCCGGTCATAGTCGGCGTACAGCTCGATGTTCGGTGTTTCCCCTGGCGCCGCCAGACGCCAGCGGAAGTCCGGGAAGCGTGTGGCCAGGCGAGTGCACCATTGACTGAGCGGCCATTGAAAACCAGCTGCCAGGTTATAGAGGGGATATCGCCACTGCGGCTGGTCCAGCAGGCAGCCGATGGCCTGCGCGGCGTCGCGGACATACAGCCAGTCGCGCAGGCTGTCGCGCGCCAGGATCGCCGTGCCGCCACGGCGGGCCACTTGCAACAGTTGCAGGGGCGCGCTGAGGGTGTCGCGCACGCCGCTGTCGGCTTCCCAGGGCCCGAAGCAAGTGCCCAGGCGGCCGATAACCAAGGGCAACCCATGCAGTTGGGCAAGGCGCCGCGCCGCATCCTCGGCGCTACGCTTGGATTGGCCGTAGAGGCCCTCGGGGGCCAAGGCGGAACGGGCTTCGTCGAGCAACGGCGCGTGACGCCCGGTGCTGCCGTAGACCGAGCCCGAGCTGATGTGCACCACCCGTGACACACCGCACTCGGCGCTCGCGCCAATGGCCGCGAGTACCCCGCCCACGTTCACTTCGAAGATCGCCTGTGGCGCCAGAAGCTCGCGCTCGGCGTCGGCGGTGATGGCGGCCAGGGTCACCACCCGCTGGGGACGATGGCGACCCATGAGCGTGCGCAGGTCGCTCGCATCCCGCACATCGCCCTGATGCTCGATGAGACGTCCCGGCAATTTGGCGAAAATCGCGCGCGCGGCGTCCGGAATCGGCCCCAGGTCGAAACCGATCACTTCTTCACCCGCCGTCAGCAAATGCTCGCTCAAGGCCAGGCCGACGAAGCCACTGCTGCCGGTGATCAGCGTTTTCATCTCAGGCGTTTTCCCGCAGCGGTTCCGGGCGCAGCAGCGCCAGGATGTGCCGCTTGTAGTCGTTGAAGGCCTTGCTGGTGGGGTCGCGCGGACGTTCTAGCTCGATCGGCAGCAACTCGCGGATGCGCCCTGGGCGGGCCGACATCACCGCCACATGGGTACCCAGTGCCAAGGACTCATCGATGCCATGGGTGACGAATACGATAGTACTCTGGCTCTCGCGCCAGATCCGGATCAGCTCGGCGTGCATGTCCATCTTGGTCTGTTCGTCCAACGCACCGAACGGCTCATCCATGAGGATCACTTCAGGGTTCATGAGCAATGCGCGGGCGATGCCCACGCGCTGATTCATGCCGCCGGAGAGTTCGCTGGGAAAGTGGTTCTCAAAGCCGGTCAGGCCCACCATTTCGATGAATTTCTGCGCTTTCTCACGACGTATGTCCTTGCCCACGCTGCGCATCTTCAGGTGAAAGGCGACGTTCTCCCAGACCGGCAACCACGGCATCAGGTTGGCTTGCTGAAACACCACGCCACGATCGGCCCCCGGCGCGGTTATCGACTGCCCGCCCACGCTGACGGTGCCCTGGGTAGGGTGATCGAAGCCGGCGATCATGTTCAGCAGGGTCGACTTGCCGCAGCCACTGGGGCCCAGCAGGCAGAGAAATTCGTTGCGCGCCACTGTCAGGCTGACGTCGTCCAGGGCAACGATGCCGGTAGGTCGCTTAGGGTCGTCGAACACGCGCGAGACGCGGTCGATGGTGATCAGTGCCATGCCTCAGCCCTCCTTCTGCAACGTGGAACCGCGCTGCCAGCGCAACAGGTATGCGCCCACCCGCTTGATCGCATAGTCACTGAGAAAACCCAGCAGGCCGATGCTGACCATGGAGGCGATGACGATGTCGTAACGCAGGAAATAATAGGAATCCCACAGCACATAGCCGACGCCGCTTTTCACCGCGACCATTTCCGCTGTGACCGTGAGCATCCACGCCGAGCCGATGGCGATGCGCAGACCCGAGAAGATGCTCGGCAGCGCCGCCGGGAAGACGATGTAGAGCAATAGTTTGCTTGGCGTACCACCGGTCATGGCGCCTGCGCGCAACAGGTTGCGGTCGCAGTTCTTGACACCGTGAATGGTGCTCAACAGCACCGGGAAGAACGACCCCATGAACACCAGAAAGATTGCCGGTTTGTCGGCGATGCCGAACCAGATGATCGCCAGGGGAATCCAGGACACCGGCGGTATCGGGCGCAGAATCTGCAGCACCGGCTCGAACAGGTTTTCTGCGGTGCGCGACCAGCCGATGGCCATGCCTGCGCCGACGCCGAGCACAGCCGCGATAGCGAAGCCTGCGAACACCCGGAACGAGCTGGCGGCTACATCGAGGATCCAGTGGCCGCTGTAGCTCTGGGTGTTGCCATCGGTGGCGAAGACCCAGTCTGCCCAGGCGATCATGACCTGGGACGGCGCCGGCAGCAGCGCCCGCGGCAAGATCCCGGAGCGGGAAAAGATCTCCCAGCCCACCAGCAGCAGTACCGGCACAATGCCGCGCTCGATGCGTTTGTACAGGCGCAGGCTCAGGGATAGCCCATGCCTTCGCCCGCCCCCGTGCGCCTTGATGGCGGTACTTTTCATATCAGTACCCCAGCTCGGTTTTCGGCTTGCCGGTCACCGCTTCCAGAAAGCTGTAGTCCAGGTTCTTCTCTACCTGCTGGCTGACATCGGTGCTGATGTACTTGAGGTCACGCATCATTTGCGCAATGGCCACCGCCGAGGCGCGGTGCATGGCGTAGTCGGGGTAAAGGTTGTCGACCGCGCCAGTGGCGATGGCCTTGTCCAGCCCGGTGACTTTCTGGATGGTGTCGATGAACAGCGGCTTGTCGTTGGCCATCAGGTCATTGACCTTGACGATGGAACGCACTGTTTCCTCGACGCCCTTGCGGTTGTCCTCAATCACATCGGAGCGGGTAACGATCAGGTTGGTCAACTTGCCAGCAGCCTGATCGTAGGGAAAGTCGAAGAACTTGGCCGCCTTGACCTCGCGGATCTGCGTGGCGAACGGGTCCACCGACGTGATCAGCTCCACTTCGCCGCGGCGCAGTGCCTGCACGTGGTCAGACGGGTTGGGGATGTTGATGAATTGCACATCCTTGTTGATATCGATGCCGTGCTTGAGGAACGCCCCACGCATATGGATATCCTGGGCGTTGCCGCGCGAAGCGGCGACACGGAAAGGCTTGTCTTCGGCCTTGTACTTGTCGATGAGCGCCTTCAAGCCGACCCAGTCGCCTGGCTGCAGCGGCAGGTCGTTGCCCACCAGAATCTGTGAGCCGCCGTTGATCTGCCCGGACACGGCCACCACGTCGAACCCCTTGTCCAGCGCGGTGGCGTAATGCAGGTAGGTGACCTGCGCCACGTCGATGCTCTTGGACAGCAGCGCCGTGAGCACGTCGTTGCCGGTGTTAAAGGCAATGGCGTCGAGTTTCACCCCGGTGGCGTTTTGCGGCGTCAGGGACAACGGCGTGCAGTGGGCGCACTTGGCGTAACCGAGCTTGACCGGTTTGGCTTCGTCGGCATGGGACATGGCCATCATGCCGAGGCTCAACACCAAGGCCGAAAAGGCACGCTTGAGCAAGGTAGTGGACGAACGAATAGCTGGCATCGGGCTTCTCCAATTGTCACTAAAGGCTAAGGCTTTGTGGCAAAGAGTTTGCAACCGTTATGCCATGTTTGTGGCACTGGCCGGAAACCGCGTTGGTTTCAAAGCAGGCCTATGGAGCTCAGGGGCTGCACAGCGGGGCCTCGCTAACCGCACGCAGCGGTTTTCGCGGTCGCAGACTGCGCCCGTGAGTACGGGCTGATCATGGGCGGGAAAGCGATCGCTGCCCGCCTATGGGTCGCCGTGGTGCATGTTTGGACAACCACACACCATTTTGTGACAATCCGCCATCTGACAGTAACGAAGCTTACGAGGAGCCTTTACGTGCTCGATCAACAAACATTCTCCCCCCGCTCGCGTCGTGTTCGCAGTACCGGGCAGATCCTGGGCACCGGCAGCACCCGCGATGGCATCTACGAGCGCATCCTCAACGCCGTGATGGAGCACCGCCTGATCCCCGGTACCAAGCTGGTGGAGGAGAAGCTGGCCGGGGTGTTCCAGGTCAATCGCACACGCATCCGCGAGGTGCTGGCGCGCCTGGCCCATGAGGGAGTCGTCACCACCATTCCCAATCGGGGTGCGTTCATCGCCAGCCCGTCAGTGGAGGAAGCCCGGCATGTCTTTCAGGCCCGGCGCATTCTGGAGCCGGCGCTGATCCGTAGCCTGGTGGCCAAGGCCGACAGCCAGCAGTTCAGTCGCCTGCACGCCCACGTGGCTGAAGAACGCGCCGCTCGCGAGACAGGCGACAAGCGCGCGGTGATTCGCCTGTCCGGCGAGTTTCATCTGCTGATCGCGCAGATGGTCGACAGCCCACCCCTGGTCAAACTGATGCGCGAGCTGTCCTCGCTGACTTGCCTGATCATTCTGCTGTACGACTCGCCGAACGTGCCTGCCTGCCCCAACCATGAGCACACCGAAATCGTCGAAGCCATGGAGCGAGGCCAGGTCGAGGCAGCCATCGCCTTGATGCTGGGGCACCTGGACCACATCGAGGCGACGCTGGACCTATCGGTTGAAGAAGAAGCCGAAGTCGACCTGCAGGCAATTTTCGGCTGACGCCCCACGCAACCGGACCCCCAGGAACCGCCATGAGACTGCTGATCATCAATCCCAATATCTCCCACAGTGTCACCGACCTGATCGAGGCAGAAGCGCACCGCACTGCGGCTGCGGATACGCAGATCCAGATGGCGACCGCGGCGAGCGGTGTGGCTTACATCGAGACCCGCTTCGAAGCCCTGCTCGGCGCCCACGCAGCCACAGTGATCGCCGGGGAGCGCCTGGGCAGCTACGACGCAGTACTGGTGGCAGCATTCGGTGATCCCGGGCTGCTTGCGCTCAAGGAGGTACTGGACGTGCCGGTGGTGGGCATGACCGAAGCGGCATTGATGACGGCCGCCCAACTGGGCCAGAGGATCTCGATCATCGCCATCTCCCGGCGTATCACCAGTTGGTACCGTGAGTGCGTGGCACAGAACGGCATGCTCGACCGCCTGGCCAGCATTCGCCATCTGGACCGCCCGTTGCGCGACGCTGGCAGCGTTCAGGAAGATCATGCCGAGCGCCTACTGGAGCTCAGCCACCTGGCGGTGAACGCAGATGGCGCCGACGTGCTGATCCTCGCCGGTGCCCCACTGGCTGGGCTGGCGCGGGGGTTGGCCGGGCGGTTGCCGGTTCCGGTGGTGGACGGCGTATCGTGCGGCGTGGCCCAGGCGCAGTTGTTGCACCGCCTGCAGGCCGGTCGGGCCACCCAAGGCAGCTTTGCCCGCCCGCCGGCCAAACCCAACCAAGGCTTGCCAGCGGGGTTACAGGCCCTCCTGTAGTGGCGTCCGGGGTGACCGCTGGGTGTCTGCCAAACCGCATGTGCCGCCGACGCGGCTTGCGCCGCTGCTACAGGGGTTGGGGGATACCTTGGTTGCGCAGCATGGGCGCCTCGAACGACAGGCCCAGCACCCGCTCCATTTCCGCGGCGGCCTGAAGCACGCGCCCGTCCATGTAGCGCGCGGCAACCACCTGCAGCCCCACCGGCAGCCCGTGCTTGCCGAAGCCACAAGGCAACGACAGTGCGGGCACCCCGCAGTAGTTGAACACCGGGGTATAACCGGCATGTCCGCGCGGCCCGGCGGGCTGACCGCCAATGGTCGCGGGGCCCAATTGCCCCACGGCCCAGGCTTCCACCGGCGCGGTCGGACACAGCAGCAGATCATAGTCGTCGAAGAATGTGGCCAGGCTCAGCGACAGTCCGTTGCGCAATTCCAGCAAGCGGGCCGTGTGTACGCCGGAAAGCGCCCGACCTGTTTCGATCTGCGCCAGGATGTCTGGGTCCAGGCGCTGCAACTGATCATCTGCAAGCCCCCCGAACTGTGCGGCCAAAGCCGTATGCTGCAAGCCCAGCAACGCATAACCTTCCAGGCCGCCTGGCCAGCGGGGACTGGCGATCTCGATGGACCAGCCAGCGCGTTGCAGTGTCGCCAATGCGGCCGCCATGGCCATGGCCACATCGCTGTCCAGCGCCATGCCCAGGCCCAGGTCCGGCGACCAGGCGACCCGCAGCGACCGCTGGTCCCGTGACTGTCGAGCCAGCGACTGGGCACTGAAATGCGGCTGTGACAAGGGGTCGGCGGCGTACCAGGCGAACAGACTGCGAGCCATGAGGGTAACGTCCTCGACATCGCGCCCCAGTTGGCCGATCACCGAGAGCAGATGGTTGGGGTCGGCGAACCCCCAAGGATTGGGTACGGCGCCAAGGCTCGGTTTGAAGCCGACCAGCCCGGTGTGCGCGGCGGGACGCCGCGTGGAGCCACCCGCGTAGGTCGCCAGGGCCAACGGCCCCAATCCGGCCGCCACCGCAGCCACCGCGCCCCCTGACGATCCACCTGGAGTCAGTGCCAGGTTCCACGGGTTGCGGGTGGTGCCGTGCAACGGGTTGGTGGTGATGCCCTTGCAGGCAAACTCGGAACAGTTGGTCATCCCCAGCGCAACCCCGCCCAGCTCGTTCAGGCGTTGCACGCACCAGGAGTCGCGCGGCGCCACGAAGTCGGCAAACACGCTGGAACCGAAAGTCGCCGGTCGGCCGCCCAACCAGAGGTTGTCCTTGACACTGAACGGTACGCCGGCCAAAGGCAGATATTCCTTGGCGGCGACCCGCTGGTCGCTGCTACGCGCTCGAGCCAGCACGTCGGCCCGCTGATAATCGATGAACGCATTGAGCGACGGATTCAACCGCTCGAGACGATCGCACACCGCTGTCGCCACCTCGACCGCGCTTAGCTGACGGGTGTTGACCAAGTGAGCGATCTGCTGCGCCTTGAGACGATGAATATCCATGGTTCACTCCACTGCGAAAGGCTGATACCGCTGTTTCAGCAAGATCCGCGCCGCCGCGCTCAGGTGCCGTAACAGCGGGTGCGGGCAAGCAGTTCGGGGCGGCTGGCAAGCAACATAATGGTGAACACCAGCAGATTGAGTACTGATCCAGTGCAATTCTTAGTTCACTATTTTGTGCACAATCCAGATTCCAGGATAGCCTGCACACAAGCATCGATTCATTTAAAACAACGAGTTAAACCGTGCGAAGACCGGCTCTGTCCTGCTTGGCACATGCATTGCTTCGAGCCATATAACCTAGTTCAGCACTGCGAGCTCCCGCATGAAGACTGCCACCGCCGGTTTCGACCTTACCCTGGACGACATCTTCCACCAGTACGCCGGCGCCACACCGGCGGTCGACCACATCACCCTGGAAGTGGCTGCCGGCGAGTTGGTCGCGCTGCTGGGGCCGTCCGGCTGTGGCAAGACCACCCTGCTGCGCATCATCGGCGGCTTCCAGCCGCAAACCTCCGGCAAGGTAGTGATCGGTGGCAAGCTCGTCGACCACTTGCCTGCGCATCATCGCGACATCGGCATCGTGTTCCAGAACTACGCCTTGTTTCCTCACTTGAGCGTGGCCGAAAACATTGCCTACGGCCTGGACGCTCGCCGCGTTCCACGCGCCCGGCGCAAGCCGCGCATCGATGAAATGCTCGACCTGATCCAGCTCGGCCATCTGGCCGATCGCTATCCGCGTCAGCTCTCCGGCGGTCAGCAGCAGCGTGTAGCACTGGCCCGGGCATTGGCCGTGGAACCGCGAATCCTGTTGCTCGATGAGCCGTTCTCGGCCTTGGACAAAAGCCTGCGCATGGACATGCAGATCGAGATCAAGCGGCTCCAGCGCCAGTCGGGCGTGACCTGCGTGATGGTCACCCACGATCAGGAAGAAGCACTGTCGATGGCCGACCGTGTGGCGGTGCTGAACGCCGGCCGCCTGGAGCAGTTCGCCGCGCCGTCGAAGATCTACGATTCGCCCAGCAGCCTGTTCGTCAATACCTTCGTCGGCAACGCCAACGTGCTGCCCGGGACCCTGGAAAGCTACGCCGGGGAGTCGGCTCAAGTACGCTTGGCCGACGGCAGCCTGCTGGCCTGCCGCACCCCGCAGGACGCTCGGCCCGGAAGCGCCGTAGTGGCATGCATCCGCCCCGAGAACCTGGAACTGACCACCGCAGGCGACGGGTTTCCCGTCCAGGTCGAACTAGGCCTGCCACTGGGCCCTTCGATCGTCCACGAAATGCTCACGCCCGGCGGACAGCGGATCAAGATCGCTTCGCCACGCGGCCTGGGTGCCGAGCCATTGAAGCCCGGCACTCAGGTGGGCCTGCGGCCTATCAGCGCCCACGCGATCACCACGTTTACCGCGCCCAGCCTGTAGCCCTGAACTGACCCGCACGAGGAATCGACGATGGATATTTCCCGCAGACGCATCATGCAATCCGCCCTGGCCTTGGGCGCACTGCAGCTGTTCCCGCAGCTGACCATGGCTCAAGCGCGCAATCTGGTGTTCGCGACGTTTACCGGCAGTTGGGAAGAAGCCCACAAGGCTGTGCTGGTGCCTGCCGCGCTGGAACACATGAAAGACGCGAACGTCATTCTCGACCCGATGATCTCAGTCGACCAGATTTCCAAGGTCATGGCCTCCCGTGAACATCCGCCTATCGACGTCATGTTGCACGATCCGGGCCCTGCCCTGACCGCCATCGAACAGGGCTTGATCGAGCCCTACCCGGTGGCGGACAGCGCCTACTACCAGCAGTTGATGCCCGAAGCCCAAGATCCGATGGGGCCGAGCATCTTCTATCAGATCGTTGGCCTGACCTATAACCCGGACACCATCCAGACCCCTCCCGACTCCTGGATGGACTTGTGGAAGCCCGAGTACAAGGGCCGGGTAGGCATCACCAACATGAACTCCTCTCTGGGCACCGGCTTCATGGTCGAGCTGGCCAAACTGCATGGCGGCTCGGACAGCAACATCGAGCCGGCCTTTGAACTGCTGACCAAACTCAAGCCCAACCTGGCCGCCGTCGCCGCCAACCCCGGTCAACTGGCTTCGCTGTTCCAGCAAGGCCAGATCGACATCAGCCCGGGCAACTTCAACGCCATCCAGATCCTCAAGGCCCGTGGCGTACCGGTGGAATGGGTGGCGCCCAAGGAAGGCGCGATCGCTTTCAAGACCAGTATCCATATCGTCAAGAACTCACCGAATCGCGATCTGGCTTTCGCCTTGATCGAGGCGTCGATGTCGCCCCAGGTGCAATCGCAGCTGATGGAAGCGCCCTACCTGGTAGTGCCGACCAACATGCAGGTGAAGATGTCTGGCGAGATAGCCGAATCACTGGCCAAGGACCAGGCAGAAATGAAATCCCGGTTTCGCTTTCAGGACTGGAAGGTGATCAATCCGAACCGGGCGGCCTGGATCGAGCGCTTCAACAAGGACATCCAGGTCTGAGCCATGCCTGAAGCCATCCCTTCCCGCTGTGAGGAGTCCGGCACGTGAGCGCCCGAAACCATGACGTCACCGTGTACAGCCTGCGCTACGGTCTGCCGTTGGCAGCATTCTTCGTGCTGTTCTTCATCACGCCGCTGTTGTTGCTGGTGCTGGTCAGCCTGCACGACGACGCCGCCGTCAGCGTCTGGGGCGTAGCGCAGTACGCGAAGATCTTTGGCGAAGGCCTGGCCTTGCGCGTGCTTGGCGATACCTTGTGGCTCGGCGTGCAGGTTACCGTGCTGTGCCTCGGCCTGGGCTACGCTCTGGCCTGGGCCTACGTGCGCAGCTCGCCGACCACCCAGAAGGTGCTGATGATGATCATCGTCATGCCTCTGCTGACCAGCGTGGTGGTGCGCACCTTCGCCTGGGTGGTGATCCTCGGGCGCCAGGGCATCGTCAACGAGCTGCTGCTGAGCTGGGCATGGATCGACAAGCCGCTGCGCCTGCTCTACTCCCGAGAAGGGTTGATCTGGGCGCTGGCCAATGTGCAGTTGCCGCTGATGACCCTGCCCCTGATCACTACCTTGCAGCGCCTGGAAAGCAATCTGGAGGATGCCTCCGCCGCCTTGGGCGCCAATGCCTGGCGCACCTTCCGGCGGATCACCGTGCCGCTGTCGCTGCCGGGCATCATCGCCGGCAGCCTGCTGACCTTCTCGGCGACCATCACCGCCTTCATCACCCAGTCTCTGGTGGGCGGCGGGCAGATGCTGTTCATGCCGATGTACATCTACCAGCAGGCGTCGTCCCTGCAGAACTGGCCATACGCGGCGGCTATCTCACTAGTGTTTCTGGTGGCCGTGATCGGCTGCGTGACGCTGTTGAGCTACCTGGGCCGCCTCAGCAAGGGGTACGCAACCACATGAGCATGGGACGTCGCAACGACCTGTCTGATATCGTCCTCAAGGCCACACTCTATCTGGTGGCCTGGGCCGCCTTGATTCTGCTGTTGGCGCCTACGCTTATCGTGCTGATCGTCTCGTTCACCGACAGCTATTCACTGCGCTTTCCGCCCCAAGGCTTCTCGACACGCTGGTATGTCGCCCTGCTCAAGGCGTTCACCCTGCATTTCGCGGCGTGGAACAGTTTTCTGGTGGCGTCGATGACCACGCTCTTGTGTGTGGTCATGGGCACTGCCGCCTCGCTGGCAATCGCCCGTTCCACAAGCAAGAAAGCGCGCTGCCTCGACGCGCTGTTCATGTCGCCGTTGATTCTGCCGGGGCTGGCGTTCGGCTTGTCGGCGCTGATCTTTTTCAGCGAGCTGGGCGTGCCGGTGTCGATGACCACGCTGGTGATCGGTCACACCGTGGTCTGCGTACCCTACGTCATCCGAACCACCTCTTCGGCGCTGATGCAATTACCGCCGGCGCTGCTGGAAAGCGCGGCCAGCCTGGGATCCTCGAGAGCTCACGCGTTGCGGCGCATTACCTTGCCGTTGATTGCGCCGGGCATCGCGGCCGGGGCATTCATTGCGTTCATGTCGTCGTTCGATAACACTGCCGTCTCGCTGTTTCTGCGCGACGCGCGCACCGACATGCTGCCGATCCGCATGTGGCAGGACCTGGAGAGCAAGCTGGACGTAACCATCGCCGCTCTGTCCAGCGTGCTGGTCATTGTCACCCTGGTGATGATGATCGTGATGGAAAAATTGACCGGCATCAGCCGACGCATCCGCGGGTGACCGCGGGCAAGGGTACGTCAGGAAACGGATATGGATCTGAGCACACCACAGGATGCCGACGGCATCGCCGAACACATCACCATCGCCATCATGGAGCACCGCCTGCCGCCGGGTATCAAGCTGGCCGAGGAGAAGCTGGCGATCGCTTTCGGCGTGGGTCGCAACAAGATCCGCCAGGCCTTGATGGCGCTCGCCAAGGAAGGTCTGGTCAAGCTCCACCCCAACCGCGGCGCGTTCGTCACCAGCCCCACCGTGCAGGAAACCCGCGACCTGTTCGCCACCCGCCGGCTGCTGGAACCGGAGATCATTCGCAACGTCATCCATCGCTCGACCAAGGCCCAACGCAAGCCACTGCATGCACACCTGAAAAAGGAGGCCATGGCGCGCAAGAACCAGGACCGCCGCGCGCTGATCAAGCTGTCCGGCGATTTCCACAGCCTGCTGGCCGAGATCGCCGGCAACAGCTTCATTACCCGTATCATGCGCCAGTTGTGTCCGGTCACCTCACTGATGCATGCACTCTACGATGGTCCGCAGATGCACGCCTGCCCGGAGGACGAACACGGTGCAATCGTTGCCGCCATCGAAGCGCAGGACGAGGAACGCGCTATTGCCCTGATGCTGCATCACCTCGCCCACGTGGAAAGCGTGCTGGACCTGAGCCAGGAACAGCACAGCGCGATCAGGTGGGAGAGTGTCTTCGGGTAAAGAGAGCCGCTTTCACACTGCGGCGGCGTCACGTTCCAGCCAGGCCTGGGCGATCTGTTCGCGGGTGGCGAACCAGACGCCTTCGTGGCCCTGGGCGTATTCGATGAACTTCTGCAGGGCGCGCACTCGGCCTGGGCGGCCGACCATGCGCGGGTGCAGGCCGACGGACATCATGCGCAAGCCATTCGCGGACTCCTCGTGCAGCACCTCGAAGCTTTCCTTCATGTACTCGAGAAAATCCGAAGCCTGGGAGAGGCCCGGTGAATTCCAGTAACGGAAATCGTTGACGTCGCTGGTGTACGGCACCACCAGGTGGCGTTTGCCTTCCACGTCGACGAAGTACGGCACGTCATCGTTGTAGGCGTCCGAGTCGTAGAGAAACCCACCCTCCTCGGCCACCAGGCGACGGGTCCGCACGCTGGCGCCATAGCGGCAGTACCAGCCCACCGGGCGCTTGCCGCAGGTGCGCTGGAAGGATTCGATGGCCAGGCGAATGTGCTCGCGCTCCTGCTCCTCGGTAAGGCGGAACACCTCCTCCCAGCGATAGCCATGGCTGCACACCTCATGGCCCAGCTCGACCGCCGCGCGGGCGACGTCTGGATTCTGTTCGAACGCCACCGCGCAGGCATGGAAGGTGGACGGCACGTTGGCCTTCTGCAAGATCTCCAGAATCCGCCAGATGCCGACCCGCGAGCCGTATTCGTACATCGATTCCATGGCCAGGTTGCGCACGCCATCGGGAAACTGATAGCTGCCCCATTCGGTCATGCTTTCCTGATCGGGATCACCCATGGCCAGGGAGCGCTCGGAGCCTTCCTCGTAGTTGATGACCAGACTGATCGCCAGTCGGGCACCATTGGGCCAAGTACCTTGGGGACGTTGCTGGCCATAACCGACCAGATCTCTGAGGGGGAATGTCACGGTACGGCTCTCCAGCAGGTTGGGCAAAAAGCCGGGCCTGGGGCCTCAGCAGTCGATGTCTTTGAGGGCTTCATGGTCGCGGCCATCACCGAAGGCCAGACCCATGGCCAGAGTCTGGGCGACGCAGAACGCCGCGGTCAGCGAGCGGAAACCGAGCAGCTCGGCGTCGTCGACTTCGATCATCACCGCAGCGCACTGGCCGATCGGGCTCAACAGGCTGTCGGTGATGGCCACGATCGGCGTGCCGGCCGCGACCGCCTGATTGCAGGCGTCGATGGTTTCCTGGGCATAGGGCGGAAAGCTGACGGCCACCAGTACGTCGTCGCCATGCAGCGCCCCCACCTGCTCGCGCAGGCTGCCGCCCAGGCCGCTGATGTGCACGGCGCGGCGGCCGACCCGGCTCAAGGCATAACTCAGGTACGCGGCCATGGGAAACGAGCGGCGCATGCCGACCACGAAGGTGGTTCGCGCCTGTTGCAGCAGGGCGATGGCCTGTTCCAGCGCCTGCACCTGCTGCCCTTCGGCGAGGTGTTCGAGGGAGACGATATTGGCCCGGCTGAAGGCGCCGAGCATGGCGCCCACGTCGGTCGGATCGTCCAGCAGCTGCTCGCCGCGGTAGTGACGGATACGCTCCTTGAAGCTGCCCTGCCCGGCCTTTTCCAACGGCGCCTTGCACACGCGCTGCAGGTCGCTGAAGCCACCATAGCCCAAGGCCTGAGCCAGACGAATGAAGGCCGAAGCGGGAATCTGCGAACGCGCGGCCAGGGCGGCGACCGTGTTGAGCGCCACGTCATGGGGGTGCTCGATCACGTACTGCGCGGCATCGCGCATGCGCGCGGTGAGTTTGTCCTGGCCGACGGCGATGGCGCTGCGCAGCTCTTCAAGGGTTTGCGGTAATGGCATGGTTCTGTGGCTCGATAGCTCAATGGCTCGATGACGGTCAGCGGGGACGCAGTTCTGCGATGGCGTGGGCCAGGCATTCCACCAGTCGGGTCATTTCGTCGACGGTGTTGTAGTGCGCGATGGAAACACGCACCACCCCGCCCTGAGGCGCCAGGCCCAGTGCTTCGATCAAGTGACGGGCGTAGAAGTCACCAAAACGGATGCCCAAACGCGCTGCATCGACGCGGCGTACGATCGCCTCGGACTGCACGCCCTCGACCACGAAACTGATGGTCGGCACCCGGTCACCTGCGGTGACGCGCGGCTTACCGATGATGCGGACGCCGTCGGCCTCGCGCAGATAGCCCAGCAGAATCTCGGCCAGCACGTTCTCCTGCACTTCGAACGCATCGAAGGCTGCCTGCATGATCTGTCGCTCGCTGCCTTCGCCGCCCAAGCGTCGACCGATGTCCAGCAGGTAGTCGCTGATGCCGATGCAGCCATAGGACAGCTCGTAGTTGACGTTGCCCGGCTGCAGTTTGTACGGCAGCACGTCCTGGCCGATGAAGAAGTGGTTGAGGCTGGGCAGCTCCAGCAACAGCTCGCGCTTGCCCCACAGCACGGCGAAATGGGGACCGAAGACCTTGTAGAAACTGAACACGTAGTAGTCGGCGCCACTGGCCTGTACGTCCACCAGACGGTGCGGCGCGTACGCCACCGCGTCCACCACAAGCTTCGCACCGCAAGCATGCACGTGCTCGGCGACCTGCGCGACCGGGTTGACGCTGCCCAGAATGTTCGACGCGTGGGTCATCGCCACGTAACGGGTGCGTGGCCCCAGCAGTGCTTGGAGGTCGTGCAGCTCCAGCTCCAGGCTGGACGGGTCCACCAACCACACGCGCAGCGTGGCCCCGCGCTCTTCGCACAGACGCTGCCAAGGGCCGATGTTGGCTTCGTGATCGCTGTGGGTGACGATGATCTCGTCGCCCGCCCCGATCGAGGGTGCAATCGCCCGTGCCAGCAATTGCAGCAGCAGCGTGGTCGAGCCGGCCATCACGCACTCTTCCGAGTGGCGAGCATTGATCAGCCGGGCCACCGAGGCGCGTGCTTCCAGCACTTTCTCACCGGCCTTGACCGATGGCGCGTACGAGGCGCCCAGTTGCACCGCGTGGTTGAGCAGGTACTCGGTGATGCGCTCGGCCACCGGCTTGAGCACTGCCGAACCACCGGCATTGTCCAGGTAGCCGTAGCCGTCGGCGAGTGCAGGGAATTGGCGACGAACGTAGTCGATATCGAGGGCAGTCAAAGTGAGTCTCCCGGTTGCTTGTCAGGGGTCAAGCCTGTCAGTGATGCAGGATGGCCTGCAGGAACGCCTGGGTTCGCGGTTCCTGCGGCGCAGTGAAGAATGCCTGCGGAGCGTTCTGTTCGATGATGCGGCCGGTTTCCATGAAGATCACCCGGTCGGCGACCTTGCGCGCGAAGCCCATCTCGTGGGTCACCACGATCATGGTCACCCCGGACCGAGCCAGGTTCTGCATCACGTCGAGCACTTCGCCGACCATCTCCGGGTCTAGAGCCGAGGTGGGTTCGTCGAACAGGATCACTCGCGGCTCCATGGCCATGGTCCGGGCAATCGCGACCCGTTGCTGCTGGCCGCCGGACAATTGACTGGGGTACTTGTCGGCGTGGCTGCCCATGCCGACCTTCTCCAGCAACAGTCGCGCGCGCTCCTGTGCGTCGCGTCGATTCATGCCGCGCACCCGCACCGGTGCCAAGGCCACGTTAGCCAGCACCGTGAGGTGGGGATAGAGGTTGAAGTTCTGAAAGACCATGCCCACTTCGCAGCGGATACCGGCGAGCTTGGCGCCGTTTTCCACGCGCTGCCCGGACACCCGGATGTCGCCGCCCTGATAGGGTTCGAGCAGGTTGATGCAGCGGATCAGGGTGGACTTGCCCGACCCCGACGGACCGAGGATCACCACCACCTCGCCCTGGGCGACGGTCAGGTTGATATCGGTGAGGGCCTGGAAAGGTCCGTAGAACTTGTCCAGCCGTTCGATTTCGATGACGTTGCTCATGCGCGCTTGCCTCCGTTGCCGTTGCGCCGCTCGACCCAACTGACCAGTTGCACCAGGGGCAGCAGCAACAACAGGTACATGATCGCCGCCCCCACCAGCGGTGTAGGGTTGGCCGACAGCGCCTGGGCCTGGGTGGCCTGCTTGAGCAGGTCGGGCATGGCCACCACCGAGGCCAGGGCGGTGTCCTTCATGACGTTGATGCAGTTGCTGGTCATCGGCGGCAGAACGATGCGCATGGCCTGGGGCAGGATCACGTCGCGCATGGTGTTGAAGAAACTCATGCCCTGGGAAGCCGCCGCTTCGAACTGCCCCTTGGGAATGGCCTCGATGCCGGAGCGGAATATTTCCGCCGAGTAGGCACACGACACCAGAGACAGCGCGGCCGCCGCCGCGGCGAAAGACGACAGCCGAATGCCGACGAAGGGCAAGGCGTAGTAGATCAGCACCAGCAGGACCAGCAGCGGGATCGAGCGCAGCACGTCGATGTAGACCCGCGCCAGCCAGCGCACGGGGGTGTAGCCATACAGCCTGAGCATGGCCAGCAGCAACCCGCCGACCAGGCCCAGCACGATACTCACCACGCCCAGCAGGATGGTCACGCCAAGGCCGCGCAGCATCAACGGCAGCGCATCGACGAACACGTCCCAGTTGAAGAAAGTGTGTAGCAACTCCATGAACGGATCCCTTGGTCGTGAGCCGGTAGCGGGCGGGGCGAAAGGCTGAACTTACTTGGGTACGTCGACGACCTTCACGGTGCTGGAATCGTCTGCGGCAGCTGCACCGAACCACTTCTTGTGCAGGTCGGCGATCACGCCGTCTTTTTTCATCTCGCTGATGATCGTGTTCACGCGTTCGCCTTCGGCCCAGCCCTTGGCGTGCATCAGCGAGTATTTCTCGCCGGTGGGGATGCGCGCGACCACGGCATACTGCGGCTTGTCCTTGATGTAATAGAGCACGGCGGGAATGTCGCTGATGTAGCCGTCCATGCGCCCGGACGCCAGGTCGAGCATGGCCGGCGACAACCCTTCGTAGCGCGAGATGTCCTTGAACTTGTACTCACCCTGGTGCTGGGCGGCCCACATGTCGCCAGTCGAACCGGTGTCCACACCCACTACCTTGCCGCTCATGTCGGCCAGGCCCTTGATGCCGGACTTGGTCAGCACCGAGAGCGACTGGTCGCTGTCGTAGTACGGCTGGGCGAACCCGACCGATTCCAGGCGTTTGGGGGTGATAGTGATCGAAGAAATGGCGATGTCCGCGCGCTTGGACTGCACGGCGCTGAACAGACCGTTGAACGGAATGTTGACGAATTCCACGGTCTTGCCGGCGCGCTTGGCGACTTCCTTCACCACATCGACTTCGAAACCGACGATGTCGCCCTTGGCGTCCTGGAACTCCCAAGGGACGTTGCCGACGTTGGCACCGACGGTCCAATCGGCAGCCAGTGCCGAGGCCGAAAAAGCAGTGGCCACAGCCATGCTCAAAAGTACTTTCACGCTCATGTCCAGCTCCCCGATTCACGTCAGTGCCAATGGCGGCCTGGGTACTTGCGCAGGCCTGTCGTGAACGAGACTAGGAGCAAGAATCAAATAATTCAAGTTTTAATTTTAATGAATTAAATGCTTCATTGGAGGGCAATCCATGTCCGCATTGGTGCGTCTGGCAGAGGTAGGAAATGTGTGGGGCGGCGGGTGTCGTTCAGGTATTGCAGGCCTCAGATGCACTCAAGCAGAGCATGGATCGCGACTGCACCGCAGCTCAACCTGGCACACCGCGCTGCCCTTTTCGCGGCCGATGACCGCTCCTACCGTAAAAGCGCGATCCACCGGAAAACAGCAATCCTCTGTAGGAGCGGTCACTGGCCGCGAAAAGCGCAGCGCGGTATCAGCGATCGTCGTCAGTCTTGACAGGATCTTCGAGCAGATCATCGAAGTCGATCTTGAGCCCCTGCTCCATCGAATCGAGTTCCACCAGCAACGAGCGGAAGCTGGTCTCGTCCTTGGGCGGTGCCTCGCCCTCACCCTCGGCACTGGCATCGGCCAACGCCTGCAGATGGGCAGGCACCGGCGCGTCTTCGTCGTGATCGTCGAGGACGGACTCGGGTTCCATCTCGCGCAGAACCGCCAGCGGCGGCAATTCGTCGAGACTCTTGAGGTTGAAGTGATCGAGGAAGGCCTTGGTGGTGGCGAACATCGCCGGCCGGCCCGGCACGTCGCGGTAACCCACCACACGGATCCACTCACGCTCCACCAGGGTCTTGACGATATTGCTGTTCACCGCCACGCCGCGCACGTCTTCGATCTCGCCGCGGGTGATGGGTTGGCGATAGGCGATCAGGGCCATGGTTTCCAGCAGGGCACGGGAATAGCGCTGCGGCCGTTCTTCCCAGAGCCGGCCGACCCAGGGCGCGTACTTTTCGCGGATCTGCAGGCGGTAGCCGGACGCAACCTCGACCAGTTCGAACGCGCGCTTCTCGCAGGATTTGCTCAGGACTTCAAGGGCCTTCTTGAACACCGCCGGCTCCGGCCGCTCGGCCTCCTCGAACAGCTCATGGAGGCGTTCCAGGGACTGGGGTTTTCCGGAAGCCAGCAGGAAGGCTTCAAGCAGCGGCGCCAGATCGCGCGGGTCAGTCAAATTCATTGTTCGGCTCGGGCACGCACATGGATAGCGGCAAAGGCGTCATTCTGCACCAGTTCGATCAGTTGCTCCTTGACCAGTTCGAGGATGGCCATGAAGGTCACCACCACGCCGAGCTTGCCTTCCTCGACACCGAACAGCTCGACGAAAGGCACGAAGCCGCCACCGCGCAGGCGTTCGAGCACCTGGCTCATGCGCTCACGGGTCGACAGCGCCTCACGGCTGACCTGGTGGCTTTCGAACATGTCGCTGCGGCGCAACACGTCGGCCATGGACATCAGCAGCTCTTCCAGGCTGACCTCGGGCAGCAGCTTGCGCACCTTGGCCTGGGGCGCATCGAGCTTGGGCACGTAGAGATCGCGACCTACCCGCTTGAGGGTATCGATCCCTTCGGCAGCCGCCTTGAAGCGCTCGTATTCCTGCAGGCGGCGAATCAGCTCGGCACGCGGATCGTGCTCTTCGTCCTCGACCACGGCGCTGCGCGGCAGCAACATGCGCGACTTGATCTCGGCGAGCATGGCGGCCATCACCAGGTACTCGGCGGCAAGCTCCAGGCGTACGCTCTTCATCAGCTCTACGTAGCCCATGTACTGACGGGTGATCTCCGCCACGGGAATGTCGAGGATATCGATGTTCTGCTTGCGGATCAGGTACAGCAGCAGGTCGAGCGGACCTTCGAACGCCTCCAGAAACACTTCCAGCGCATCCGGCGGGATGTACAGGTCCTGCGGCATCTGGGTGAACGCCTGGCCATAGACCAGCGCCAGTTGCAGCTGCTCGGGCGAGCCTTGGGCAAGGCCGGACGACGGCTCTTCGACCGCGCTCAGGTCACTCACGCCATGGCCGCAAACGGAGCCGGGTCGCCGCAACCCACGCGTATCACCTGCGGATCGCCGTCAGCCAGGTTGATCACGGTGGACGCTTCGGTCCCGCCAAAGCCGCCATCGATGATCAGGTCGACATGTTTTTCCAGCAGCTGACGCATCTCGTACGGATCGCTGAGCGGCTCGCTGTCACCGGGCATGATCAAACTCACACTCATCAGCGGTTCGCCCAGTTCTTCCAGCAGGGCCAGGGCGATCGGATGACTGGGCACGCGCAGGCCGATGGTACGGCGCTTGGGGTGCAACAGCAGTCGCGGCACTTCGCGGGTGGCACTGAGGATGAAGGTATACGGCCCTGGCGTATGCGCCTTGAGCAGGCGGAACGCCGCGGTATCGACCTTGGCGAACAGCCCCAGCTGCGACAGGTCGCAGCAGATGATCGCAAAGTTGTGTTTGTCGTCCAGCTGGCGCAGGCGGCGCACCCGCTCCACCGCGCTCTTGTCGCCAATCTGGCAACCGATGGCGTAGGAGGAATCAGTGGGGTATATCACGATGCCGCCCTTGCGAATGATCTCGACCGCTTGCTTGATCAACCGCGGCTGCGGATTCTCTGGGTGGATCTGAAAGAATTGACTCACGTTGGCATCCTGTTCAGGCGGAGATTGACGGATCGTGCTTGAACCGCGCGGACAACGGCGGCAGGTCCACCGGCAAGGGTCGATAGACACCGATTTCACCCCAGGCGCCCGGACCATGGAAATCACTGCCGGCGCTGACCATCAGGCCGAACTCGCGAGCCAGAATGGACAGCGTGCCGACCTGCTCGGCCGCCTGCATGCCGTTGACCACCTCGATCGCGTGGCCTCCGGCCTGAATATAGTCGCCGATCAGCTTGCGCCGCTTGCTGCGGGTGAAATCGTAGTGCAACGGATGCGCCAGGCTGATCCAGGCCCGGGCTTCGCGCAACGTGCGCACAGTGTCCTCGAGGGTGGGCCAGTGCTGCTTGACGTCACCCAGCTTGCCGGCGCCCAGCCACTTGCGGAACGCCTCCTGGCGGTCCTTGACGTAGCCCTGCTGCACGAGGAAATCGGCGAAGTGCGGGCGGGCCGGCGCATTGCCGCTGTCGCCCAGACCTTGCTGGATGGCGCGTGCGCCTTCCAGGGCACCGGGCATGCCCTTAAGCGCCAGGCGCCGGTCGATTTCTTCGGCACGCAGCCACCGACCGTGGTGCAGGCTGTCGAGCGCGGCGACCAGAGGCGGCGCATCCAGAGCGAAATTGTAACCGAGCACGTGGATGGTCGCGCCGCCCCAGGTGCATGACATCTCGACACCACTGACCCACTGCATGTTCAGTGCTGTCGCGGCCGCACGGGCCTCTGGCTGGCCTTCCAGGGTGTCATGGTCGGTCAAGGCCAGGGTCTGCACGCCGTGATCGAAGGCTCGCTGCACCAGGACGGCAGGCGCAAGGGCGCCGTCGGAAGCGGTGCTGTGGCAGTGCAGGTCAACATTCATAGTGGCGCTTTCGCAGTCATTGATGTTTGTTATTATGCCGCCACATCCTGCTTCTGGCTGCCATTGTGAAACAATTGATCGATTTCATCCCGCTGCTCCTGTTCCTCATCGTCTACAAGACCGACCCGCACATGGTCGACCTGGCCGGTTACAGCTTTGAACTGGGCGGCATCTTCAGCGCCACCAAAGTGCTGATCGCCAGCTCGGTGGTGGTCTACGGTCTGCTGTTCATCAAGCAGCGCAAGCTGGAAAAAGGCCAGTGGTTGACCCTGATCGCCTGCCTGGTGTTCGGCACCCTGACCCTGGCCTTCCATAGCGAAACCTTCCTCAAATGGAAGGCACCTGTCGTCAATTGGCTGTTCGCCCTGGCGTTCGCCGGCAGTCATTTCATCGGCAGGCAACTGCTGATCAAGCGCATGATGGGCCATGCCTTGACCCTGCCCGACCCGATCTGGGCGAAACTCAACGTGGCGTGGGTGGTCTTCTTCCTGTTCTGCGGCGCTGCCAACCTGTTCGTGGCATTTACCTTCGAGCAGTTCTGGGTCGACTTCAAAGTGTTCGGCAGCCTGGCCATGACCTTGCTGTTCCTGGTGGGCCAGGGCATCTACCTGTCCCGTCACCTGCATGATTCCGATCGTACAACACCGAAAACCGAGGATTGACATGCTCTACGCCATCATTGCCACCGACACGCCCAACTCCCTGGAAAAACGCCTGGCCGCACGGCCCGAGCATCTGGAGCGTCTGAAGCAGCTGGAAGCCGCCGGCCGTCTGGTCCTGGCCGGTCCACACCCAGCCATCGACAGCAATGACCCCGGCGAAAGCGGGTTCAGCGGCAGCCTCATCGTTGCCCACTTCGAGTCGCTGGACGAAGCCCAGACCTGGGCTGGCGCCGACCCATTCGTGGCCGCCGGTGTCTACCAGGACGTGCTGGTCAAACCTTTCAAGCAGACCCTGCCTGCGCCTGAATGAAGGTTTAGATGAGCGACCTGTTACTGATCGACGACGACGTCGAGCTGTGCGAGCTGCTGAACAGCTGGTTGAGCCAGGAAGGTTTCCAGGTCAGGGCCTGCCATGATGGCAGCAGCGCACGCAAGGCCCTCGCCGAGCTGGCACCGGCGGCCGTGGTGCTCGACGTGATGCTGCCCGACGGCAGCGGCCTGGAGCTGCTGAAGCAGTTGCGCAGCGAACACCCTGACCTGCCGGTGCTGATGCTCTCGGCGCGGGGCGAACCGCTGGATCGCATCCTGGGCCTGGAGCTGGGCGCCGACGATTACCTGGCCAAACCCTGCGATCCGCGGGAGCTGACGGCTCGCCTGCGTGCTGTCCTGCGCCGCAGCCACCCGGTGGCGGTGGCAGGTCAGATGGAACTGGGCGATCTGTGCTTCAGCCCGGCTCGCGGCGTGGTCAGTATCGATCAGCACGATATCAACCTGACCGTTTCCGAAAGCCGCCTGCTCGAAGCGCTCATGCGCCAGCCAGGCGAGCCACTGGACAAGCAGGAACTGGCGCAGATCGCCCTGGGCCGCAAGCTCACCCTCTATGATCGAAGCCTGGACATGCACGTCAGCAACCTGCGCAAGAAGATCGGCCCCCACGCCGACGGCCGTCCGCGGATCATGGCCCTGCGCAGCCGTGGCTATTTCTATGCGCAGTAACCGGTCGGCGCATCGCACCGATCGCGCCGTCCACTTCGGCGCCTGAACGCGCAGGGATTTGTCAGTAACGACCGTGTCATCCCTTTACACAAGCTTTACGCGGCCTTGACCGCGCCTGACCTTGATCTCCCTAAACTGGCCACATCCGGTAACGACCGGGAACCAGACAGGAGATTCACCATGCGCAAGACCACCCTCGCAATGCTGTTCGCCGCTACCCTGCCGACCCTGGCCATGGCCATGCCCCAAGGCGGCCCCGAGGGTTTCGGCCCAGGCCCAGGCAAAGGCGGCCCAGGCCCTCGTGGCGGTGAGCCGTTCGCCCAGCTCGACCTGACCCACGAGCAACGCACCCAGGTCGGCAAGCTGATGGGCGAAGAACGCCATCAACAGCGCGAGATCACCAAGAAGTACCTGGACAAGCTGCCAGCGGCCGATCGCAAGGCCATGGAAGATGAAATCAAGGCCAACCACGACAAGGCCCAGGCCGATGTACGTGCCGTGCTCAAGCCCGAGCAGCAGAAGCAGTTCGACGAGATGAAGAAGAAAGAGGACCAGCGCCGCGCCGAGTGGGCCGAATTCCAGGCCTGGAAAGCCCAGCAAGGCAAGAAAACCCAGTAATATCGGCGCACGCCCCAGCCCGGTACGCTCACGCGTACCGGGCTTCGTTCATTGAGGAATTTGCCTTGCGTTCACTGTTCTGGCGCATCCTGGCCAGCTTCTGGCTGGCCATCGCCCTGGTAGCCGGCCTCTCGGTGCTGCTGGGCCACATGTTGAACCAGGACACCTGGATCCTCAGTCGGCATCCGGCGGTCAAGCATTTCGCCCAGGACTGGGTGGAGCGCTATGAAAGCAAGGGTGGCGAAGCTGCCCAGGAACTGCTCGAACAACGCAAGCGGCGCTACCGCATCGACACTCAGGTGCTCAACGAGGCTGGCGAAGCGGTCGTGCCGGGAACCTTCCCCCGTCGCGCGGAAGCCTTCGAGGCGCGCCACAACGACAACGACCGCGACCTGCCATGGCGACGCCTGACAGCGGAATACACCAGCCCCACCACGGGCGACACGTACCTGCTGATCTACCGCATCCCTCACCCCGAGCTCGATTCCTGGCATCGCGACTCCCTGCTCATGCCCATCAGCGCACTGGTGATCGCACTGGTCGTGCTGACGCTGTTCAGTCTGATGGTGACCCTGTCGATCACCCGCCCGCTGAGCCGGCTGCGCGGCGCCGTGCATGAACTGGGGCAGACCACCTATCAGCAGAACAGCCTGGCACAGCTGGCCAGTCGTCGTGACGAGTTCGGTGTGCTGGCGCGCGACTTCAACCGCATGGGCTCACGCCTGCAGAGCCTGATCGGCAGCCAGCGCCAGCTGTTGCGCGACGTGTCCCACGAACTGCGCTCGCCCCTGGCTCGGCTGCGCATCGCCCTGGCCCTGGCGGAACGCGCCGAGCCCGCTCAGCGCGACCTGCTGTGGCCACGCCTGACCCGCGAGTGCGATCGTCTGGAAGCGTTGATCAGCGAGATTCTCGTACTGGCGCGGGTCGACGCGGAACAGGCCACCGCTGAAGACGTGGATTTGCCAGCCCTGCTGCACGCCGTACGCAAGGACGCGCTGGTGGCCGTGCCGGAGCAATCCATCGAACTGGACATTGCCCCGCACCTGGCGTTGCAGGGCTGGCCGACCATGATCGAACGGGCCGTGGACAACCTGCTGCGCAACGCCCAGCGCTTCAACCCCGGGCCGTTGCCGGTCGTGCTGTCGGCGCAACAGGTGGATGGCCGGGTGCGCATCAGCGTCCGCGATCACGGCCCGGGGGTGGCGGAGGAACATCTGGCGCGCCTGAGCGAGCCGTTCTTTCGCGCGCCAGGGCAGACCGCAGCGGGCCATGGCCTGGGTCTGGCCATAGCCCGCCGCGCCGCCGAACGGCATGGCGGCAGTCTGCACCTGGAAAACCATGCCCAGGGCGGCCTGATCGCGACCCTGGACTTGCCACCGGTGCCGGTGGTGGTGGCCTAGACGAGTACGATCAGGCGCCCCACGCCTGCACGAAGTCGGCGGTGGCCAGTGCAGGCGCTTCGCGCAGTTCGCGCGCAGGCGTGCCCAGGTACAGGAAGCCGATGATCTGCTCGCCTTCGCTCAGGCCCAGCTTGTCCGCGACATAAGGCGCGTAGGACAGCTCGCCGGTACGCCAGACGCCACCCAGCCCCTGAGCGTTGGCCGCAAGCAGAATGCCATGAGCGGCGCAGCCGGCCGCCAGCAGTTGCTCGCTCTGTGGCACCTTGCGATGCTCCTGCAGGCGAGCGATCACCACCACGACCAGCGGCGCGCGCAAGGGCATGTTGCGGGCTTTCTCCAGCGCTGCCTCGCCGGCCTCGGGGTTGAGCGCGGTGGCCTCGGCCAGCACTTCGCCGAGCCGGTGCAAGGCCTCCCCCTCGACGGTGAGAAAGCGCCACGGCCGCAGCTGGCCGTGGTCGGGCGCGCGCAGCGCGGCCTGGAACAGCACTTCACGCTGCGCAGCGCTTGGCGCAGGCGCCATGAGCCGGGGAGCGGAAACACGATTGAGCAAAACCTCGAGCGCCTCCATGGGCAACCTCCTGTGGAACGATAAGCCGCTATTCTAGACCCAAGCGGCCTCCGCCTGCCGGGTTTACATGCTGTGGCCCGCAGGTAGAATGGCGGCCCTTTCCTTCATGGCCAGAGCTGACCCCATGGCGTTGCCGACCCTGCGCATCATCGGTTTCATTATCGGCATCTTCCTGATCACCCTGGCCGTGAGCATGGTCGTGCCCATGGGCACGCTGGTGGTGTTCGAGCGCACCGAAGACATCCAGTCGTTTCTATGGGCCAGCCTGATCACCTTCGTTGCCGGCCTGATGCTGGTACTGCCGGGACGCCCCGACAACGTCAACCTGCGGCCGCGCGACATGTACCTGCTGACGGTCAGCAGCTGGGTGGTGGTCTGCGTGTTCGCCGCCCTGCCCTTTTTGCTGACCAACCACATCAGCTACACCGACGCCTTCTTCGAAAGCATGTCGGGGATCACCGCCACCGGCTCGACGGTGCTAAGCCACCTGGACGAAATGTCTCCCGGCATCCTCATGTGGCGCTCGATGCTGCACTGGCTCGGCGGCATCGGCTTCATCGGCATGGCCGTGGCGATCCTGCCGCTGTTGCGCATCGGTGGGATGCGCCTGTTCCAGACCGAATCCAGCGATCGCTCGGAAAAGGTCATGCCGCGCTCGCACATGGTCGCCAAGTTCATCGTGCTGGTGTATGTCGGCTTCACCGCGCTGGGCACCCTGGGCTTCTGGCTGGCGGGGATGAGCCCGTTCGATGCGGTCAACCATGCGATGTCGGCGATCTCCACCGGCGGTTTCTCGACCTCCGACCTGTCCCTGGGCAAATGGCAGCAGCCCGCCGTGCACTGGGTGGCCATCGTGGTGATGATCCTGGGCAGCCTGCCCTTCGCCCTCTACGTCTCCACCCTGCGCGGCAACCGCCAGGCCCTGCTGCGCGACCAGCAGGTGCAAGGCATGCTGATCCTGCTGGTGGTCACCTGGCTGGTGCTGGGTACCTGGTACTGGGCCACCACCGAGCTGCCGTGGTGGACGGCCTTCCGCCACGTGGCGCTGAACGTCACCTCGGTGGTCACCACCACGGGCTTCGCCTTGGGCGACTACAGCCTGTGGGGCAACTTTTCCCTGATGCTGTTCTTCTACCTGGGCTTCATCGGCGGCTGCTCGGGCTCCACGGCAGGCGGGATCAAGATCTTCCGTTTTCAGGTCGCCTACATCCTGCTCAAGTCCAACCTCAATCAGTTGATCCATCCGCGCGCGGTGATCAAGCAGAAGTACAACGGCCATCGCCTGGACGAAGAGATCGTGCGGTCGATCCTGACCTTCTCGTTCTTCTTCGGCTTCACCGTCGGCATCATCGCGCTGGCGCTGTCGCTGCTGGGCCTGGACTGGATGACTGCACTCACCGGGGCCGCCAGCACGGTCTCCGGCGTCGGTCCCGGTTTGGGCGAGGTGATCGGCCCGGCTGGCAACTTCGCCACCCTCCCCGATGCGGCGAAGTGGATACTGGCCGTGGGCATGCTGCTGGGTCGACTGGAAATCATCACCGTGCTGATCCTGTGCATGCCGGCGTTCTGGCGGCACTGATCGGGGTCGGCCGGGCAGCATTCAGGAAGCTGGGCGCGCAGGCTCGTTGTGGCCAAGGTCACGGGCCGGATCGATCAGGTCGCGAATGCGCTGCTTGAGCGCTTTGGCTTCAGGAAAACCACCGTCGGCCTTGCGCTCCCAAACCTGCACGCCGTCACAGGTGATGTGAAAGGTGCCCCCACTGGCCGGCGCCAAGGCGACCTGGCCCAGGTCCTCGCCAAAGGTGCTGAGCAGTTCCTGAGCCAGCCAAGCGGCACGCAGCAACCACTGGCACTGGGTGCAGTAGGTGATCACCACCTGGGGCTTGGCGGCGATGACCTCGCTCATGCCTCACCCATCCGCGCCAGCAACTGGCGTGCCGCCTGTTTGCTGGACTCGTCGCCGTCCTCCAGCAGTTCGTGCAGCAAGGCGCTGGCTTCGTCCGCATCGCCCTCGTCGAACAACTGCTGGGCCTGATCGAGTTTCTGCGCCGACGCGTGCTGCTGTTCCAGGTCATCGAAATCGACGGTCAGGGCATCCAGCTCTGGCAGATCGCTGTCGGCGATGAAGCTGTCGAGGAATTCGTTGTCGATGTCTTCCTGACTCTTGCCGGCCGGGACGTCCTCGGTTTGGGGCTCGTCGATTGGCGGGAGCTCTTCGACTTCGGCGAAATCGCTGAGAAACTGCTCCTCGGGCATCTCGAAGACTTCCGGCAGCTCCTTGAGGTTGCTGGTGAACTCCGGGTCCATTGCCTCTTCGGCCATAGGCACAGCAGCCGGCTTGCTTTTGGGCGCCGGCGTGTCACCGAAGGGGCTGACCAGCGCCCAGTCGGCATCCATGGACAGGTCATCCAGGTTGAGCTGGAATTCATCGTCCTGCTGCGTCGTTGGCGCGGCTTCGGCCGGGGTGTCGAGTGCATCCAGATCGAAATCGGACAAATCGAAGTCGGCTTCCGGGGCAGATTCGGGCGCAGGCGCGGGCTGGGGCTCGGCGTGCACAGGCGCGGCAGTGGCCGCAGCGGCGGCAGTGGTGGCCAGCACTGCCGCCGTGGCTGTGGGCGCCAGACTGGCAGGGGCCGTGGCGGCCGGAGACGAAGGTGCCGGAGCAGATTGGAGGTTTGGGAAGCGGCCGCGTATCTCGCTCAGCGTCTGTGGGTTGAACCCCGCCGAAAGCAGCAGGGTCTCCTGTTCGGCAAAGCCCTTGGCATTGCCCTGCTGGCCGAGCACTTCGAGCATGCGCACGCGCAGATCGGTGCGCTCCGGCTGCCTGGCCAGACCGTCGCGCAGAATACCCAAGGCCTCATTGAAGCGCCCGTAGGCGATATAGATGCTTGCGCCGTCCAGGGCGTCGGTGGCCGTCGGGGCTTCCCGGCGTGGCACCGGCGCAGGCTCGGCGCGCTTGGGCGGTGAGGCTTCCACTACCGTGGGTGCTGCGGCAGCGACCAGCGGCGCAGGCTGCACCGGCTGGGTCAGCACCGGCTCGAAAGCCTCAAGCGATGCTGCCGACTTGCGTTGCCGCTGGCGACGCAACAGCAGCAACAACGCGATGATCAGCAGCAAGGCAGCCACCAGCGCCAGGATATTCAGCCAACCGCTACTGTCTTCTGCGGACGTGGGCGCTGGCATGGCGACCGGCGCAGGCGCCGAGACCGGTGCAGCAGGTGCTGGCGACACTACGGGCGCAGGAGTCGCGGTTGCAGTCCCGGGTACGACAGCGGGGGAAGATGCGGCCGGCGTTTCAGCCAACCGCGCCTGCAACTGGGCGACCTCCTTGTCCTTGTCGGCGACCTGCGCCTCAAGGCTCTGCAGGCGCGCCTGCACGTCGTCGAAATTCTTTTGCAGTTGCTGGTTTTCCAGCGCAGCCGCTGCCAGTTGCGCAGCATCCTGCGAAGGCGCCGGCGCAGCGGCCTTGGCAGATGCCTGCCTGGCCGGCTCGTTCGCAGGCTGACTCGAGGTGCGGGGCTTGGCCGGCGCTTCAGCGAGCCGCGGGGTGTTCGCTTGTGCCACCGACGTACGCTGCGGCGCGCGGTCGGCCAGACCCGGGCCCATTCCCGGCGGATCGAGCAACACCGTGAAGGCCCGCAACAACTGCCCGTTTGGCCGACCGACCTGGATCACGAAGCTCATGAACGGCTCGGTGACCACTTTGCTGGAACTGACGTGAATGACCTTGCGGCCACCACTGAAATCGGGCGTGAACTTCAGGTCGTTGAGGAAGAAGCTGCGTTCCACCCCAGCCCTGGCGAACTCTTCGGCTGTCGCCAGGCTGGCACTGATATCGTCCTGTTCCAACCCAGCCGTGTCGAGCAAGGCGATGTCGGCGCGAAACGGCTGGTTGAGCGACGAGCGCAGTGTCAGCTCGCCCAGGCCCAGGGCCGACGCGGCCGTGGAATAGCACAGCGCCAAGGCCCATACCGGTGCCAGCAGACGAAGTGAGGCGAACCTTGAACGCGACGGTATACGCACTTGCATGGGAATCCCTTGAAGATCGACATCCAATAACTTTATAGCCTGTGCAACCCGCTTGCTCCAAGCGGATGACGGCCCGTTGACTTCAGGATTTCTTTTCCAGATTCGCCAGGATGCGGCTGTGTACCCGCATGGCGGTGCTTAGTTCTTCTTCGTCGACACCCGTGAACAGTTCGACACGCAAGGCGTTGGCGATGGTTTCGATCTGCTCGATCAGCGGCCGTGCCGGCGGGCAGAGCATGAGCTTCTTGGCGCGGCGGTCTTCGACCACGGCCTGGCGCTCGACCAGGCCCTGGGCTTCGAGGCTGTCCAGCAGCCGGGCCAGGGTCGGCCCCTCGACGCCTACGCTCTGCGCCAGCTCGCGCTGGGTCGGAGGCTCGTCGAACCGCGCCAGGTGCAGCAGCACCAGCCAACGGGCCTGCGACAATCCCAATCCGGCCAGCCGGCGGTCCAGTTCGGCCCGCCACCCACGGGACATGTGCGCCAGCTGCATTCCGAAGCGATGTTGATCAGTTAACGGCATAGATCTCTCTTGAAAAAACAGCCTCGCACAAGCAGCGCCTGCGTGAAGGCCGGAGCTGATGATTAGTCAGCTAATCATGACCTTAGCCCACAGGCAAGACTCATGCCCAGTGGCAGCCTCGTTCACACTTCGAATTCAGACTGCAACGCTGCGCGCACGCAATACAGCACGCCTTCGGGCACACGACCGGCGAATTGCCCTGCAATCTCGGCGACAGCGGGTAATTCCCCCTCGCCGTCGAGAAAGGCGTCCTGTACTTCGCTCATCAATTCTTCGGGAAGGTCCAGCGCCTGCTCCAGCGACAGTTGCTGTTGGCCAATCGCTTCGGCGAGCAGGCTGTAGACATTCTTCTCACTGCACTGTAACTGGCCGGCGATCTGCAGCGGCGTCATGCCCGCACGGGCCAGGCTGATGAGCTCGTGGCGGATATCGGCCACCTCGCGTGGCGCTTCTCCGCCGCCCGTACCGGCCAGAACCTGCAGGAAGGCTTCGCCGTAGCGCTCCAGCTTGCGTGCGCCGACGCCGCTGACCCGGCCCATTTCGGCCATGCTGGTCGGCTGGCTGCGGAGCATTTCCAGCAAGGTCGAGTCAGGGAAGATGACATAGGGCGGTACCGCATGCTCCTGGGCCAGGTTGCGGCGCAAGGTACGCAGCGCTTCCCACTGTTCGCGCTCTTCGCCGCGCACCAGCTGGCTGGCCGGGCTGGCCGAGCCGCTGCCACGGGTGGAGGACGTATGCGGCTTGAGCTCCTTGCGCAGCGCAAGCGTCACCTCGCCGCGCAGCAGCGGACGGCAGCTGTCGCTCAGGCGCAGACCGCCATAGCCTTCCAGGTCGATGTCGGCCAGACCGCGCGCGACCACCTGGCGATACAGCGAACGCCACTCTCCTTCCGAGCGGCCCTTGCCGACACCGAACACCGCCAGCTTGTCGTGGCCGAAACTGCGCACCTTCTCGGTGTCCTTGCCCAGCAGCACGTCCACCAGATGGCCGACGCCATAGCGCTGCCCGGTGCGGTAGATCGCCGACAGCGCCTGACGGGCAGGCTCGGTGGCGTCCCAGGTCTGCACGCCGTCGACACAGTTGTCGCAGTGACCGCAGGGCTGGGGCATGTCTTCGTCGAAATAGGCCAGCAGCGCCTGTCGACGGCAGCGCGTTTCTTCGCACAACGCCAGCATGGCGTCGAGCTTGTGATGCTCCAGACGCTTGTGCCGCTCGTCGCCTTCGGAATTCTGCAGCATCTGCTTGAGCATCAGCACATCCTGCAGCCCGTAGGCCATCCAGGCATCGGCCGGCAGACCATCGCGGCCGGCGCGACCGGTTTCCTGGTAGTAGGCCTCCAGCGACTTGGGCAGGTCCATGTGCGCCACGAAGCGTACGTTCGGTTTGTCGATGCCCATGCCGAAGGCGATGGTGGCGACCATGATCAAGCCTTCCTCGTTGAGGAAGCGCTTCTGGTTGGCGGCCCGCGTCGCCGCCGGCAGGCCGGCGTGGTACGGCAGCGCCGGAAAGTTGTTCTCGCACAGGAAGGCGGCGACCTCGTCGACTTTCTTGCGTGACAGGCAATAGACGATGCCGGCGTCGCTGCGCCGTTCGGCGAGGAATGCCAGCAACTGTTTGCGCGGGCTTTCCTTGGGCACGATGCGGTAGAAGATGTTGGGCCGGTCGAAGCTGGAAAGAAAACGTTCGGCATCCTGCAGGTGCAGACGGGTGACGATCTCTTCACGGGTGCGCTTGTCGGCGGTGGCGGTCAGGGCGATCCGCGGCACGTGGGGAAACTGTTCGGCCAACTGGCCCAACTGCAGGTATTCGGGACGGAAATCGTGGCCCCATTGGGAAACGCAGTGGGCTTCGTCGATGGCGAACAGGGCAATGTCCAGGCCGCGGAGAAAATCCAGCATGCGCGGCTGCACCAGACGCTCGGGCGCCAGGTACAGCATCTTTATTTCACCACGACGAATGCGCGCGGCCAGCTCGCGCTGCTCGTCGGCGCTAAGCGTGGAATTGAGCGCCGCGGCGGCCACCCCGAGCTCCTCGAGGGTGGCGACCTGGTCGTCCATCAGGGCGATCAGCGGCGAGACCACCACCGCCAGGCCGTCGCGCAACAGCGCCGGCACCTGAAAGCACAGCGATTTGCCGCCACCGGTGGGCATCAATACCAAGGCATCGCCACCGCGGGCCACACGCTCGATAATGGCACCCTGGCGACCGCGGAAGCTGTCGTAGCCAAAGATGTCCTTAAGAACGCGTTGAGCCTGTTCGAGCATGGGTCACTCCAGAAATCGTAAAACCACCCGGGCCGTACAGGCTGGATGAAAACCGCTTTCGCTGCATCCGCCATTGCGTAAGCGCGGGTTACCACCCCGTGGATTCGGGGCCTGAGCGAAAGACCGCGGCAGTATACCCCAGTGCCTGCAGCGTCGCGCGGCAGCCGGACATCCTGCCATTTCACCCCTTGGGTGGCGCACAAGGCCTAACAAGGCCTAGAATTCACTATCCGCATAGTCTTCCAAGGTAACCTGTTAATGTCCTTCGCCGAGCAACTGACCCGCCTGCAAGCCTTCCTCGACGCCGATGAGCTGCATGACGAGGCGCTGGACTACGTCGCCGCCCATGGCTACCTGACCGCCCTGTCGATCTGTTCCGAAGACGTCCCTGAGCGTGAGTGGATCGATGCCCTCTTCGCCGAGCCGCCTCACTACAGCGACGACGCCCAGCGTGAAGAGATCGAAGGCACCCTCATCCAGCTCAAGGCGCATATCGCTCGCCAGCTGGCCAGCGACGAAGAATTCGAGCTGCCGTGCGATCTCGATCTGGGCGATGAGCCGGACGATTCCGACCTGCGCGGCTGGTGCATCGGTTTCATGGAGGGCGTATTTCTGCGCGAAGCCGCCTGGTTCGAAACCGCCGAGGACGAAGTCAGCGAAATGCTCCTGCCGATCATGGTCGGCTCCGGCCTGTTCGACGAGCAGCCGGAGTTCTCCGACATCGCCGCCGACGCCAATCTGATGGACGACATGATCGTGCAGATCCCCGAGGCGCTGACGGCCCTCTACCTGCTGTGCAACGCCCCGGATGAAAAACCGGCGATTCTCAAGCCGCGCCACCACTAAGCAACGGCCGTGGCTCGAGCCCGGCCAGCCTGGCTGCGCTACCTGCTGCTGGGCATTGGTTGCGCAAGCGTCTGCCTGGGCGTCATCGGCATCTTCCTGCCGATCATGCCCACCACCCCATTCCTCCTGCTGGCGGCTGCGTGTTTCGCACGCAGCTCGCCGCGCTTCCACGCCTGGCTGCTTGGCCATCCACGGCTGGGGCCTTTGCTCAAAGCCTATCTGAACGGCGAAGGCATTCCCTTGAAAGCCAAGGTGCTGGCGATCGGTTCGATGTGGATCAGCATCGCCGTGTCGTGCTGGCTCGTGCCATGGCCATGGCTGGGAGTGCTGATGATAGCTGTGGCGCTGGCAGTCACTGTTTATATCGCTTTGCAGAAAACACGCACATGACTCCGGTCATTGGCGACGAATGGTCATGCCGCGATAAAAACTTAATTAAATCAATTAGCTAATCTTTAATATAAGTCTGGATCAGCGGTGATACAGACGCCTAAAAATGACAGTTTTCCGTCACTATTTTGACTCCACCTTCCCGCCTTAGCTTTGGCGCAGCCTGCCACCCCCCAAAACGCTGGCCCTAAGCCTTGTACCCCACGCAACCCCGCTCCCTGCTTGCTCTTCAGCCGCTATGAAATCTATTTGCCATCATCGCAAGGAATGATGGCATAACTATTTTTTGCTCTATATCATGTGAAAATTCCGTTGAAAGCGCTGCCCTCGGTGCCTCGATTGCGCCTATCACAAACCTTAAACGGACTTTTAACCAAGTTGTTCGCCAACATTCTGGCGTATGCCTGACTTCAAACATAACGGAGAAGCACCCGAATGCGCGTTTTCACCCCCATCTGCAGCGCGATCTTGTTGGCCATGGCGTGCTCGCACGCGCAAGCCATGTCACTCACCCAGGCGATCCAGAGCACCGTGGATAACCATCCTGAGCTGGCATCCAACATCAATAGTCGCCTGGCCGCGGATGAGGACACGAAAATCGCCCAGGGCGCCTACCGCCCCAGCGTTGATTTCGTTGCCGGCTACGGTCGCGAGCGTTCGGACAACCTGAACACCCGCGCCCGTGGTGACCACAACAAGGAAACGCTGAACTACACCCAGTCGGAACTGCGTCTGCGCCAGATGCTGTTCGACGGTTCCAGCGCTTCCAGCGAAATCAGCCGGACTCGCTCCACCGCTACGTCCCGTGCCTACTACGTCCAGGCCACCGCCCAGGACCTGGCCCTGCGCGCCGTTCAGGTGTACCTGGATGTACTGCGCAACCGCGAATTGGTGACCCTGGCCAAGAACAACCTGCAGGCGCACTTGCGCGTCAACGACCAGATCGGCCTGCGCAGCGAGCGCGGCGTCGGCAGCACGGCTGACGTCGACCAGTCGCGTGCCCGTCGCGCCCTGGCTGAGAACAACTACAACACCGCCCAGGTCAACCTGGCCGATGCCGAAGCCGCGTTCTTCAGCGCCGTGGGCCGTATGCCCGACGAGCTGGAACCCCTGCCTTCGATCCGAGGTGAACTGCCGGGCGATCTGAACGCCGCGCGCCAGTCCATGATGGAAAACAACCCGTACCTCAAATCGGCCCAGGCCGACGTGCAGGCTGCCGAGAGCCAGTATGAAGGCGCCAAGTCCGCGTTCTACCCACGGGTCGATGCCGAACTGGCCACCGGTGCCAACAACAACCTGTCCGGCGAGCGCGGTCACAACAACACCGACTGGCGTGCAGGCGTGAGCATGAGCTACAACCTGTACCGCGGCGGCAGCGACAAGGCTCGCCTGCAGGGTGACGCGCACCGCATCAACCAGGCCATGGACATCCGCAACAACGCCCTGCGTCAGTTGAACGAAAACCTGGCGCTGTCGTGGAACGCGATGAAAAACGCCGGCACGCAAATCCCGTATGCCCGCGAATACGCCGAAACCACCACGCGCGTGCGTGCGGCCTATCAGGACCAGTTCGGTCTGGGCCAGCGGACCCTGCTCGACGTGCTCGACAGTGAAAACGAGCTGTACACCGCCAACACCCGCTACGCTGAAGTCCGCTACACCGAGGAATACTCGATGTATCGCGTGCTCTCCAACATGGGTGAGCTGCTGGCCAAGACTCGCGTCGTGCTGCCGGCTGAAGCCGTGGCGCTGACCGAAGTGAAGAGCGAAGCGCGTCTGCCTGAAATGCGCTGATGCCGCCATGGCGAAACCCGTGGCCGCTCGTTCGCAGCCGGTCACGGATTTCGTCCAACGACAGCCCTGGGCTCAGCTCAGGGTTTCGTCGATCACCAGTACCACCTTCCCCGAAATCTGATTGCTTGCCAGCGCCTCGAACGCCGCTTCAGCGTCGGCGATCGGGAACGTCTTGGCCAACTGCGACTTCAAGCGCCCTTCGGTGAACAATGGCCATACCTGCTGGCCCAGGTCACTGAGCAGGTCGGCCTTGAACGCATCGTCACGGCTGCGCAACGTTGAACCCTGCAAGCGCACGCGCTTGGTCAGCACCTTGGCCAGGTCGAACTGCGCCTCGCGGCCGCCCATCAGGCCGATCATCACCCAGCGTCCATCCAGCGCCACCACGTCCAGGTTCAGCTCGCTGTAATTGGCGCCCACCGGATCGAGGATCACATCGAACGGGCCCAGGTCCTTCAACCCTTCCAGGCCCTCACCTCGCACCACGCCGCCCTGTGCACCCAGTGCTTCGCAGTAGGCCAGGCGCTCGGCGGAGCCGACGCTGACCCAGGTCGGGTTGCCGAATGCCTTGCACAGCTGGATTGCCGCCGAGCCGATGCCACTGGCGCCAGCATGCAGCAGGACCTTCTCGCCCGGTTGCAGATCGGCCAGCTGGAACAGGTTCAGCCACACCGTCGCGTAGACCTCGACGATGCCTGCGGCCTCGTGCAGGCTCAGCCCCTCGGGCACGGGCAGCACGTGACGGCCATCGACCACCACCTCCTCGGCCATGCCCCCCCCGGCCAGCAACGTGCACACCCTGTCGCCAACCTGCCAGGACGAACCGACGCCGACCTCGCTGATGACGCCTGCACACTCAAGGCCCAGAATATCGCTGGCGCCCGGTGGCGGCGGGTACAGGCCGGCGCGCTGCATCAGGTCGGCCCGGTTGAGACCGGCCGCGGCGACACGAATCTTCACTTGACCTACGTCACACGTCGGGCTCGGCCGTTCGCTCCACTCCACATGTCCTTCCACGCCTTGCAATGCCTTCACGGTGCCTCCATAGTTGAGTCATGACTGAGCCCGACGCCTTGGCGCCGGGCTTTTCGCATTATGCGTCCGGCTTCAACGGAACCGGCGAATTCAAAGACGGCCTAATATGCGTGATCAATTGCCCCCACGTCGAATCAGCATGAAGCATTTCATTCCCGGCAGTGCCCTGGCGCTGTGTATCGGCCTCGGCAGTTTGTCGATGTCCGCCAATACCTTGGCCGCCAACAGCTGGGACAAACTTCAGCCGGATCGCGACGAAGTGGTGGCCAGCCTCAATGTGGTCGAGCTGCTCAAGCGCCATCATTACAGCAAGCCGCCGCTCAACGATGCGCGCTCGGTCATCATCTATGACAGCTACATCAAGCTGCTCGATCCCTCGCGCAGCTATTTCACGGCAGCCGACATCGCCGAGTTCGACAAATGGAAGACTCAGTTCGACGACTTCCTGAAGAACGGCAACCTGGATCCCGGCTTCATCATCTACAAGCGCTATCTGGATCGGGTCAAGGCCCGCCTGGATTTTGCCCTGGCGGAACTGAACAAGGGCGTCGACAAATTCGACTTCACCACCAAGGAAACCCTGCTGGTCGATCGCAAGGACGCCCCCTGGCTGAAGAACGAAGCGGAGCTGGACGACCTGTGGCGCAAGCGCGTGAAGGATGAGGTGCTTCGTCAGAAGATCGCCGGAAAAGACGCCGCGCAGATTCAGGAAACCTTGTCCAAGCGCTACAAGAACCAGCTGGCGCGCCTGGACCAGACCCGCGCCGAAGACATCTTTCAGGCGTACATCAACACCTTCGCCCAGTCCTACGATCCGCACACCAATTACCTGTCGCCGGACAATGCGGAAAACTTCGACATCAACATGAGCCTGTCGCTCGAAGGCATTGGTGCGGTTCTGCAAAGCGATAACGATCAGGTCAAGATCGTGCGTCTGGTCCCTGCCGGTCCGGCCGACAAGACCAAGCAGGTCGCCCCTGCCGACAAGATCATCGGCGTCGCCCAGGGCGACAAGGAAATGGTCGACGTGGTCGGCTGGCGCCTGGATGAAGTGGTCAAGCTGATTCGCGGGCCGAAAGGCTCCACCGTGCGCCTGGAAGTGATTCCGCACACCAATGCGCCCAACGATCAGACCAGCAAGATCGTCTCGATCACCCGCGAAGCGGTCAAGCTCGAAGAGCAGGCGGCGAAGAAGTCGATCCTCAACCTCAAGGAAAACGGCCGCGACTACAAGCTGGGCGTGATCGAGATTCCAGCCTTCTACCTGGACTTCAAGGCGTTCCGCGCCGGTGACCCGGACTACAAGTCGACCACCCGCGATGTGCGCAAGCTGCTCACTGAGTTGCAGAAGGAAAAAGTCGACGGCGTGGTCATCGACCTGCGCAACAACGGCGGCGGCTCCCTGCAGGAAGCCACCGAACTGACCAGCCTGTTCATCGAGAAAGGCCCGACCGTACTGGTGCGCAACGCCGATGGCCGTGTCGACGTGCTCGAGGATGAAAACCCCGGCGCGTTCTACAAAGGCCCGCTGGCGCTGCTGGTGAACCGTCTGTCCGCTTCGGCCTCGGAGATTTTCGCCGGTGCCATGCAGGATTATCACCGCGCTCTGATCGTTGGCGGACAGACCTTCGGCAAGGGCACGGTGCAGACCATCCAGCCGCTCAACCACGGCGAGCTCAAGCTGACTTTGGCCAAGTTCTATCGGGTTTCCGGACAGAGCACCCAGCATCAGGGCGTGCTGCCGGACATCGCCTACCCGTCGATCATCGACACCAAGGAAATCGGCGAGAGCGCCCTGCCCGAAGCGATGCCATGGGACACCATCCGTCCTGCCATCAAGCCGGCCAGCGATCCGTTCAAGCCATACCTGGCCAAGCTGACCGCCGATCATGACGCGCGCACCGTCAAGGATCCGGAATTCATCTACATCCGCGATCGTTTGGCCCTGGCCGAGCAGTTGATGAAAGAGAAGACCGTGAGCCTGAACGAGGCCGATCGTCGTGCCCAGCACAGCGACATCGAAGCCAAGCAACTGGCGTTGGAAAACACCCGTCGCAAGGCCAAGGGCGAAGAGCCGCTCAAAGAGCTGAAGAAGGAAGACGAAGACGCACTGGGCGCCGATCCGGACAAGACCAAACCGGAAGACGACGCTTACCTGGCAGAGACCGGGCGCATCCTGCTCGACTACCTGAAACTCAATACGTCGGTGGCCAAGCACTGATCCGCGGAAGTAATGACTGCAACGTGACACCTGCGTCATCAAACCGAAATGAAGCTGTCGTGAAATAGGGACCCGCTGCGTGAGCAGCGGGTCTTTTTTTGCGTCTGGCCCGGTGCTTTCAACCTGTTTCACGCATCGGTCAGAACGACCTTCAGCAAGGTAGCGTACCGATGACCGTCATTGAACAGCTCAGCGCCCTGGACACCATTCTGGCCCAAGGCGGTGTGCACAGCTTGTTCCAGCCCATCGTGTCACTGTCCCAGCGACAGATCCTGGGCTTCGAGGCATTGAGTCGAGGGCCGTCGAACAGCCCGCTGCACTCGCCGATCAATCTGTTCGCCGTCGCCCGCCAGGCCGGGCGGCTCAACGAGCTGGAGATGATGTGCCGCGAAACCGCCTGCCGCCGCTTCAGCGAACAGCGCCTGGACGGCAAACTGTTTCTCAACGTGTCGCCTGAGTCGCTGCTCGAACCGCTGCACGAAAACGGCCGCACCTTGCAGTTGTTGCAACGCTACGGCATCAGCCCGAACCAGGTGGTCATCGAACTCACCGAACAGACCCCCACCGACGATTTTCAACTGCTCTTCAATGCGCTGCATCATTACCGCGCCATGGGGTTTTCCATTGCCCTGGACGATCTGGGGGCAGGCTATTCGAGTCTGCGCCTGTGGTCGGAATTGCGCCCGGACTACGTGAAGATCGACCGTCACTTCATCGATGGCATTCACCAGGACGCCCTCAAGCGCGAATTCGTCGGCTCCATCCTGCAGATCGCCAAGGCCTCCAAAGCCCAGGTGATCGCCGAGGGCATCGAGCTGGAGGAGGAGTTGCTGGTGCTCATCGAGATGGGCGTCGACCTGGTCCAGGGCTATCTGCTCTGCCGTCCCCAGGAGCAGCCGCCACGGGATGCCCGGGCGCTGATTCCTGATCTGGAAGACAGTCACCCTCCCGTGGGCGGAGACGGCAGCGACCTGGCCGCGCTGATCATCGAACAAGCCGCGGTGCAGCGCGATACCTCGACCCGGCAAGTGCTGGAAGCCTTCCGCTTGCAGGCCGACCTGAACACCCTAGCCGTGGTCGACGACGAGGGCCTCCCCTGTGGCGTCGTCCATCGGTACGCACTGTCGGATGCGCTGCTCAAGCCCTTTGCCGCCGACCCGTTCGCGCGCAAGCCGATCAGCCGGCTGATGAACAGTGAATTCCTCGCGGTCGACATCAAGCAGTCCCTGCAACAGGTCAGTCGCCTACTGACCGGGCGTGCACGGCAACGGATCGAAGAGGACTTCGTGATCGTTCAGGGAGGGCGATACCTGGGCTTGGGGCGACTGATCGACGTACTCAGACTGATCACCGGGCCAGCCTAGACCGCCGTGTTGGGCGGATAGACGTGCTCGAACACGCGCACCACTTCCGAGGCGTGCCAGGCGGCAGCCGCCACGCCATCCGATGGACCGGAGAAGCGCCCGAGCTTTTCGACGCACTCGAAAAAGCCGGGACGCGGCAGCCGGCTCGCGCCCTGGCTGATCACCAGCGAGCTACGCAACGGTTGGTCCGCGCGGGCATCAAGCATGGCCAGGTATTCCAGCGCCGCCGTCAGGGTCTGCATGGCAGGCGTGGGCAATGCCAGACGTTCAAGCAGCGCGCGGTAGGTGAGCAAGTGGCGCTGGTGCCGTGCAACGTCGAGCTCGCTCAGCAGGCCCTCCCATTGCTGCCGACTGATGCGCACGCTCACGACTCGCTGCTCCAGCCCGGCACCCCCAATTCCCAGGCAAGGCTGCGGCGGATGGCAGCATCGGGCTCGCGCTCGCCGGTTTCGATCATCGACAGGTAGGAAGGACTGATGCCGACCGCGCGGGCCAGACTGTCCAGAGGCACGCCCTGGGTCTCGCGCAATTCGCGCAGGCGCTGGAAGCTGGGAGGCGGGACGTGAGCGGCCGGAGCGGTCGGTTCGCGTGACACGTCGATGTCTGGAGACTGCTCGACCGAGCTGCCTGCGGCGGCAGCCAGAAGCCGCTGATACTCGGCCCATGGCACCACCGCGTATTCCGGCTGGCCGTCACGGCTTATCACCTGAACCCCCATTGCATCCTCCCGCACGATGGCTGCCTACATCGGATGATGCAAGCGTAATGCGGGGATGTTAACAGGGGATCGCCGACTTCGGGGCGTTAACTGCGCACCGAAGCCGGCAGCTGTATCAGCGGTGGGATTTTTCCAGCTCCAGCTCCTGCTCCGAAGCCGGCAGGCGTTCGACGACCCGCAGCTTCTCCGGAGACTGCCGCTCGCGCCAGGCGCGGAAGGTGTCCAGTTCACCGGACAGGGTTTTCATTACCCAGGCCAGGACCGCGATGTCGTCCAGCATGCCGACGCCCAACAGCCAGTCGGGAATGGCATCGATGGGGCTGACGAAGTAGACCAGGCCAGCGACGATGGACAGCAACGCCTTCGGGCTGATGTTGCGGTACTCGCCCCGCCAGTAGGCCAGGCACAGGGCCTGGAGCAGTTGCACGTCTTCCTTCAGAGCGCCCAGCCGATAGCCCTTGCCCTTGCGCGCCACCGCGAAGATCAAGGCCGGCAAGCGGCCCCGACTCAGGATGCGTTCGGCAATGGGCAGAAAACGGGTGAAATTCCAAGGTGCCTTCATGAGCCCTCCGGTGCCGAATGGTGGTTTCAGGTTATCCACAGTATTTGTGGATAACCTTGTGAACAGAGCCGCTTTTCGCGCCTGACCCGCCCGGTTTTCAAGGGCTGAGGTCAAATCGGGCGTTTTTTACTCACACAAAAAAGCCACGAAAATTCTTGACGCAGTGTTCCGAAAACGGCTAATGCAGCTTCATCTCAGACCCATTGGCCAAGGCCCGGTTCAAACGAAAACGCCCCGTCGAGACGGGGCGTTTCATCAAGCCGTGACGCTTCGCAGCAATGGCGCTTACTTGGCGGGTGCGGCTTCTTCGACTTCGGCATCGTCGGTTTCGGCAGCAGCGTCGGCAGCAGCCTTCGCAGCGTCCTTGATGGCGATCAGCTCGAGGTCGAACACCAGCACCGAGTTGGCGGGAATGGTCGGGCTCGGGCTCTGGGCGCCGTAGGCCAGATCGGCCGGGATGAACAGCTTGACCTTCTCGCCGACGTGCATCAGTTGCAGGCCTTCGACCCAGCCTGGAATCACGCCGCTGACCGGCAGATCGATCGGGGCGCCGCGCTCGATGGAGCTGTCGAAGACCTTGCCGTCGATCAGCTTGCCTTCGTAATGGACGGTGACCACGTCGGTCGGCTTGGGCTGAGCGCCGTCGGCCTTCTTGATGACCTGATACTGCAGGCCCGAAGCGGTGGTGACCACGCCGTCTTTCTTGCCGTTTTCCTCGAGGAACTTCTTGCCGGCGGTCTGGGCCTCGGCGTTCATCTTGGTCATGCGTTCTTCAGCGCGTTTCTGCAGATCGGCGAAAGCTGCGACCAGCTCATCGTCCTTGATCTTCTGCTCTTTCTTGCCGACGGCGTCTTCGATACCCAGGGCTACGGCCTTGGAGTCGAGATCGTCCATACCTTCCTGAGCCAGGCTCTTGCCCATGTTCAGGCCGATACCGTAGGAAGCTTTTTGCGCCGGGGTTTTGAGCTCGACGCTGGTCTGGGAATCGCAACCTGCGAGGACCAGGGTGACCAAGGCAACTGCCGCCGCCAACCGATGCTGTTTCATGCTATTTCCTTGTTCATGCGCCATAAGGGCAATCGAGTGAGGCCGCGAGCTTATCAGGCGGCCACGACCAATGGCTACCGGCATGAGAGAGGCAAAAAGCCGATAAGTTCAGGCCAGGAAAAGGAAAGTGGCTCGGCAGCGGCTCTATGAAAGATGTGTCATGGGAAGGTGGAGGACTGCTCATACTGCGCAGCCACTTCACGCACCACCTCACACAGCCATTGCGCCGGCATCGACAGCTGCAGCGCGGCGTTGCGGCAGATGCCCACCGAGCCGCCCGGCTCGTGCACGCCCAGATCCAGTTCGTACAACTGGCCGGTGGCGATGTCGCGTTGCACCGCATCGCGTGGCGCGACCCAGATGGCATCGCTGCTGGCGACGTAGCGTCGACTGAGGGTCGGCGAAAGCGTTTCCAGACGTTGCGCAGACGGGGTGATCGCGCATTGCACGAACAAGCTGTCGGCGTGCTTGCGGATGGTCGTCCCAGCCAGCGGCAGCACCCACGGGCAGGCGCCGACCTGTTCGGCGTCCAACGGGCGCGCTTCGAGCAGCGGATGGCCCGGACGTACCACCAGGGTCATCGACTCGCTGTACAGGTGCTCGAACGACAGGCCCTGGATCTGCGGGCTGTCGGTCATGCGGCCGATCACCAGGTCCAGTTCGCCCACGTGCAGTTGCGCCAGCAGGTAGGCCCCCGGCCCGGTCGCGACGCTGACGACCAGCGCGGCGTGGCGCGCGTGCAGGCGGCAGAGCACTTCGGGCAATAACTGGCTTTCGACGGTGGACAGCACACCGATGCGCACCTGGGGCGCTTCGTGCGGCTCGCCGCGCAGGCTGCTGACGCCGTCGCGCAGGGCCTGTACGCAGGGGCCGGCGTAGCGCATGAAGCGCACGCCTGCGGCCGTCAGCTCGACCCCGCTCTTGTCGCGCTCGAACAGGCGGGTCTGCAGCAGGTCTTCGAGCTCCTTGAGAGTCTTGGAAATCGCCGGCTGGCTGATGGACAAGGTGTCGGCGGCCTTGGCGAAGCTGCCCTGACGGGCAATTTCGAGAAAGCACAGCAGGTGGCGGAATTTGATGCGGCTGTCGAGGTTCATGGCGCCAATCGTAGCATTGGGCCATGGGGTTTGCTTTGGTAGTGAGGGCCTCTTCGCGGGCAGAGCCCGCTCCCACATTAGTGTGCGTACGCCGGACCATTGTGGGAGCGGGCTCTGCCCGCGAAGAGGCCAGCAAGACCTACCTACAACCTGCCAATCTCCACCCGATCCCCATTCAAGCGCACCGGCCAGACCCTGACATGCTGATCCGGCGCCTCCAGGCAGCGCCCGTCGCTGAAGCAGTAATGCTGCTTGTACAGCGGCGCCGCCACCACCAACTCCCCCTGCAGGTACCCGACGATTCCACGGCCCAGCACGTTGGCGCCCGAGCGCGGGTCGTGGTTGTCTATGGCGTGCAGCACCCTGCCCTCGCCTGCTTCGGGCAGGTAGAACAATGCGATCTGGTCACCGTCCAGCCACACCACCACACCGGAATTGGCGATCAGGTCCGACCGCTCGCACACTGCTTGCCAGGTCATCGCCTGCACAGCTTCGACTGCCTGCATCACACCACCTCCTCGACCACCGGGATCAACGTCACGACATCGCCCGCATGGGCGGGGCGGCGCTGGCCGCGTTCCTTGACGAACTGCACACCAGGGTCCGCGCGTTTGTCATTGACGAAGGTGCGGAAGCGCTTGAGCTTTTCCGGATCCTTAAGGGCGTTGGCCCATTCGCATTCATAGTGATCGACCACCCGCTGCATCTGCGCTTCGAGTTCGGCGCCCACGCCCAAGCTGTCTTCCAGGACCACCTGCTTGAGGAATTCCAGGCCGCCTTCCAGATTCTCGCGCCACACCGAGGTGCGCTGCAGCTTGTCGGCGGTGCGGATGTAGAACATCAGCACGCGGTCGATGTAGCGGATCAGTTGCTCGTCATCCAGGTCGGTGGCGAACAGCTCGGCGTGACGCGGGCGCATGCCACCGTTGCCGCAGACGTACAGGTTCCAGCCCTTTTCCGTAGCGATCACGCCGATGTCCTTGCTCTGCGCCTCGGCGCACTCGCGGGTGCAGCCCGATACCGCGAACTTGAGCTTGTGCGGCGAACGCAGGCCCTTGTAGCGGTCCTCGATGCGCAGGGCCATGGCCACGCTGTCTTGCACGCCGTAGCGGCACCAGGTGCTGCCCACGCAGGACTTCACGGTGCGGGTCGACTTGCCGTAGGCATGCCCGGTTTCGAAGCCCGCTTCGATCAGTTCGCTCCAGATCTCCGGCAGCTCGTGCAACTGCGCGCCGAACAGGTCGATGCGCTGGCCACCGGTGATCTTGGTGTAGAGGTCGTATTTCTTCGCCACCACGCCGATGGCGATGAGCTTGTCCGGAGTGATCTCACCGCCGGGAATGCGCGGCACCACCGAGTAGGTGCCGTTCTTCTGCATGTTGGCCATGAAGGTGTCGTTGGTGTCCTGCAGCGGCACCAGCGAGGGGTCCATGATCGGCTGGTTCCAGCACGAGGCGAGGATGTTGCCGACGGTGGGCTTGCACACGTCGCAGCCCACGGCGCCGCGGCCGTGGCGGGCAAGCATGTCCTCGAAGCTGGCGATGCCTTCGACACGGGCCAGCGCGTACAGCTCGGCGCGGGTGTAGGCGAAGTGCTCGCACAGGCTCTTGTCGACGGTCACGCCACGGGCCGTCAGTTCATGCTCGAAGACCTGCTTGAGCAGCGCCGCGCAGCCGCCACAGCCGGTGCAGGCCTTGGTCTGCGACTTGAGCGCCGAGAGGTCGCCGCAACCGCCGTCGATGGCGGAACAGATCGCGCCTTTGCTGACGTTGTGGCAGGAGCAGATCATGGCCGTATCGGGCAATGCATCGGCGCCGAGAACCGGTGCGCCGTCGGACAGCGGCAGGATCAGCGTCGACGGGTCGGCCGGCAAGGCGATGCCGTTCTGCGCGTATTGCAGCAGGGTGTCGTAGTAGCTGTTGTCGCCGACCAGCACGGCGCCGAGAACCCGTTTGCCGCTGGCGTCCACCACCAGGCGCCGGTAGCTGGCGCTGGCTTCGTCGATGAAACGGTAGCTCTTGGCGCCCGGCGTGCTGGCATGGGCGTCGCCGATGGAACCCACGTCGACCCCGAGCAGCTTGAGCTTGGTGGACATGTCGGCGCCGCTGAACGCCACCGGCCTTTCCCCGGCCAATTCGCAGGCGACGTTGCGGGCCATGCTGTAACCGGGCGCTACCAGACCGAAGATGCTGCCGTTCCAGGAGGCGCACTCGCCGATCGCATACACCGCCGGGTCGCTGGTGCGGCAGTGCGGGTCGATGACGATACCGCCGCGGGCGGCGATCTCCAGCCCGCTGGCGCGGCCCAGTGCGTCTTGAGGACGGATACCGGCCGAGAACACGATCAGGTCGGTTTCCAGATACTCGCCGCCGTCGAAATTCATCCGATAGCGATGGGTCTCGCCGGCCTCCACGTTCTGCGTGGCGCGCGCGGTGTGCACACCCACGCCCAGGGCTTCGATACGCGCGCGCAACGCCGCGCCCCCTTCGGCGTCCAGTTGCACCGGCATCAGCCGCGGAGCGAATTCGACCACGTGCGCTTCCAGCCCCAGCGACTTCAAGGCGTTGGCCGCCTCCAGGCCCAGCAGCCCGCCGCCGACCACCACGCCACGGTGCGCCCCGACCGCCGCAGCGCGGATCGCGTCCAGATCATCCAGGGTGCGGTAAACCAGTCGCGCGTTGCCCTCACAGCCCGGAATGGGCGGCACGAACGGGAACGAACCGGTGGCCAGCACCAGCACGTCGTAGGCATGCCGCCCGTTGGCGGTGACCACTTCACGGGCCTGACGGTCGATCTCGATCACCGGCTGGCCCAAGTGCAGGGTGACGCCGTGCCTGCTGTACAACTGGGCGTCGCCCAGGGCCAGGGTTTCGGCGCACGAGCCGCCGAAGTATTCGGACAGGTGCACCCGGTCATACGCCCGCTGGCGCTCTTCGCCGAAGACATGGATCTCGTAGCGATCGACCGCGCTGCGCTCGATCAACTGCTCGACACAGTGATGCCCCACCATGCCGTTGCCGACGACGATGAGTTTCTGCCGGGGCTTGAGGTTCACGAGCGCGTTCATGGGTATCTCCTGGCACGTTGCGGTGTCTTGACCATCGGGCAAAAAAAAACGCCTGGAGCGAATGCTCCAGGCGCCTTTGCCTGATCGTCGAAATGTGGGTGTCCGGTGGGGTGATCGTCGTTGAGCACCGGGGACTTGTCAGGGTGGAAGCAGGTTGCGTGCCAGGGTTTGTCTGGGGAGTGTGAGTTGGGGCCTCTTCGCGGGCAGAGGGCTCGCCGCCCGCCCCGCTCCCACAAGGATTTCAGTGTGGGAGCGGGCTCTGCCCGCGAAGAGGCCCGCCTGATACAAAGCCCCACCCCAGTGCACACTGCACCCTTTCAGTACACATCCCGCACATAACGCCGGTCACGGCTCAACTGCGCCAGATAGGCCTCGGCCTGCTGCGTGCTCATGGCGCCGTGTTCGGCCACTACGTCGCGCAGCACTGAGTCGACATCCTTGGCCATGCGGCTGGCATCGCCGCAGACATAGAAATGCCCGCCCTGCTGCAACCATTGCCACACCTGGGCGCCCTGCTGGCGCAAGCGGTCCTGGACGTAGATCTTTTCCGCCTGGTCGCGGGAGAACGCCGTATCCAGCCGGTGCAGATGCCCGCTGCGCAGCCAGGCGTGCAGTTCGTCGCGGTAGTAGAAGTCGCTGTGTTCGCGTTGCTCACCGAACAACAGCCAGTTGCGCCCTTGATGACCCAGCGCCTGGCGCTCGTGAAGGAAGGCGCGAAACGGCGCGATGCCGGTGCCCGGACCGACCATGATCATTGGCGTATCGGCCTGGCTGGGCACGCGGAACTGACGGGTCTTTTGAACGAAGATCGGCACCAGCGCCGCCGCCGAGCGATCGGCCAGAAAGCCCGAGCAGACGCCACTGCGCACGCGCTCGTTGCACTGGTAACGCACGGTCGACAAGGTGATGTGCACCTGGTGCGGGTCGGTGCGGGCGCTGGAGCTGATGGAGTACAGCCGCGGCTGCAAGGGCTTGAGCAGGCCGAGCAGTTCCTGGGTGGTCAGCGTCACCGGAAAGGCTTCGAGCAGATCGATCAGTTGCCGCCCCCACAGCCACTGCTGCAGTTGGCCAGCATTGTCCGGTTCGAGCAACGAGGCCAACAACGGATCAGCGCAGCGCTCGCCCAGGAATGCCAGCCACTGCGGCGTAATGCGCGTGATATCCAGATGCTTGTGCAAAGCCACTGCCAGCGGCTGCTCGCCGTGCCCCTTGAGCAGGACCCGCTCGCTGCTGTCCAGGCCCAGGCAGGCCAGCAGTTCCTCGACCAGGCTCATGCAGTTGCTCGGCCATACGCCAAGGGCATCACCGGCTTCATAGACCAGGCCGCTGTCCTTCAAGTCGAACACCACATGGCGCACTTCCTTCTCGGTGCCGGCGGCGTTGAGCACCTGATTGTGCAGGACGCGCGCCAGCCAGGGTCGCTGACGGGTATACAACGCAGCTTCTGCCGCAACCGGACCGGCCACCGATTCAGCCACTGAACTGGACGCTGGTCCGGCAAGCAGCAGACTGGCGGCCTGTATCCAGCGCTCGGCAGGCGCCTGATCGTCAGGCTCGCACTCGACGCGATCGAGCAGACGCTCGCCGCCCAGCTGGGTCAGGCGCTCGTCCAGCTTGCGGGCGAAGCCGCAGAACTGTGCGTAACTGGAATCGCCCAGCGCCAGCACGGCATAGCGCAGGTCTTCACACGGCTCGGCCTGCATGGCCTGCAACTGGGCCCACAGGCGCGCGGCATTGTCCGGTGCATCGCCATCGCCGAAGGTGCTGGTGATCAGCAACAGGTCACGGGCGGCGAGCAGCTCGGCCGGGGTGATCTCGTGCAGGCCACGCAGAGCGACCGATGCGCCACGCTCGCGCAGGGTCTGCGCGCAGCGTTCGGCGATGGCCTGCGCGGTGCCGGTCTGCGAAGCCCAGAGCACCTGGATGGCCGCCTGCCCGTCGCTTGCCGCGACAGCCTCAGGCGCGTCGGCATCGAGGTTCTGCAGGGCGATTTTCGGCGAGCCGACGCGTTGCAGCGCCACGGCGGCAAATTTGAACGCCGGCTGGTGCGACAGCGGATCGGTGGCGTCGCTGGTCACGGCATTGATGGCCAGATCGCTGCCGTACACGTCGTTCCAGTGAAACGGCGCGAAGCAATTGCCCGGCCGTACCCGGTCGCTGAGACGGGCCGGCAATACCGCCTGGCCGCGCCGCGAGCGGACCTGCACCTGATCGGCCTCGCCGATGCCCAGACGCTCGGCGTCGTCGGGATGAAGCTCGATGAACGGCCCAGGGTCGAGCCGGTTCAAGGTGGCGACCTTGCCGGTCTTGGTCAGCGTGTGCCACTGATGCTGCAAGCGACCGGTGTTGAGCACCATGGCGAACTCGGCGTCGGGCTGATCGGCCCCTGGCAGGTGCGGACGGGCGAAGAACCGAGCACGACCGTTGGCGGTGGGAAAGCGCACGCCTGCCTCGGTCAGGTAGCGAATCGGGCTGCGCACACCCTCCTGCCCTGGCAGCGCGGGCCATTGGCGCGGCTGCTGGCGCAGTTGCGCGTAGCTGGCGCCGCGGATGTCGTAACCGCTCTGCGGGTTGTCGAAGCGTTGCAGCTCTTCATAGACCTGCTCGGCGCTGGTGTAGTCGAAGCCCTCGGCGAAGCCCATGGCGCACGCCACCCTGGCGATGATTTGCCAGTCCGGCAGGGCTTGCCCCGGTGCATCGACGGCCTTGCGCATCAGGGTCATGTTGCGCTCGGAGTTGATCATCACCCCTTCGGCCTCGGCCCACAGCGCGGCGGGCAGCAGCACGTCGGCATGGCGGTTGGTCTCGGTGTCGAGAAAGGCATCCTGGGTGATCACCAGCTCTGCGGCCTGCAGACCATCGATGACCTGCTGGCGATTGGCGACACTGGCCACCGGGTTGGTGCAGATGATCCAGCACGCCTTGATCGCGCCCTCGCCCATCTGCCGAAACAGGTCGACGGTGCCGGCGTTGCCTTCGTCACGCAAGCTGCCGGGGGCAATGCCCCAGAGTGTTTCGACGTGGGCCCGATCGGCCGCCACCAGCAGCGAACGCTGGCCGGGCAGGCCTGGGCCCATGTAGCCCATTTCGCGCCCGCCCATTGCGTTGGGCTGGCCGGTCAGGGAGAACGGTCCGCTGCCCGGACGGCAGACGGCACCGGTGGCCAGGTGCAGGTTGCACAGCGCGTTGGTGTTCCACGTGCCGTGGATGCTCTGATTCACCCCCATGGTCCAGCAACTCATCCAGTTGGCCGCGCCACCGATCCACTGCGCAGCCTGACGGATCGCCTGTTCGTCGAGGCCGGTGATCTGGGCGACTCGGGCTGGCGTGTAATCGGCCAGAAAAGCCGGCATGTCCTCCCAGCCTTCGGTGTGCGCGGCGATGAACGCCGGGTCGGTCGCGCCGTTGGCGTGCAGCAGGTGCAGCAGGCCGTTGAGCAGCGCCAGGTCGGTGCCGGGCTCGATCTGCAGGAACAGGTCGGCCTTGTCTGCAGTGGCGTTGCGCCGTGGGTCGACGACGATCAGTTTGGCGCCGGCCTTGAGGCGATCGAGCAGGCGCAGGAACAGGATTGGATGACAGTCGGCCATGTTCGCGCCGATCACCAGAAACACCTCGGCCTGATCGAAATCATCGTATGAGCCGGGCGGGCCATCGGCACCCAACGACAGCTTGTAGCCACTGCCGGCGCTGGCCATGCACAGCCGCGAGTTGGATTCGATATGCCGCGTGCGCACGTAGCCCTTGGCAAGCTTGTTGACCAGGTACTGGGCTTCCAGCGACATCTGCCCGGAGACGTAGAAGGCCAAGGCATCGGGGCCATGCTCATCGAGAATCTGCCGCAGGCGGCTGCCGGCCGCGGCGATGGCGACGTCCATGTTCGACTGCACCGGCTCGTGGTCACGGTTCTCGCGCAGGTAGGCGTGCTGCATGCGCCCCGGATCGCTGAGCGGCTGGGCGCAGGTGCTGCCCTTGGTGCACAGGCGTCCGGCGTTGGCCGGATGCTGCTTGTCGCCGCTGACCTTGACCACGCGGCCGCTCTCGACAGTCATGACGATACCGCAGCCGACGCCGCAGTAGGGGCACACGCTACGCACTGAAGTGGCGGTCATCGACCCTCCTCGCTGCTGGCGACAAAAACAAAAACGGCGCCAGCTGCCTGCGCTCATCAGAGCGGGCAGCACGGCACCGTTGTCGTGTGGGAGGCAATCGGCATCGATTGCATTGTGTAGTGCGCAGGCTTGCAATCCATGCGCCACAATCACCTGAACCTCAGCGAAGAACCGAAGCAGCCGGTCGCAGGTCGGGCGTATCGACCGCGACCTGCACCCTTTATGTGCGTCGCGCACCACCGGCTGGCACCGATGCGACGGGCGTCTGCGCTCTATGGAAAGATTGCTGGGACTAGACTAAAGGCCAGTTGCCATCACTGGTTTTTTCAGGCATAAAGCCGCGCTTATCACAAGGACCGTGCCCATGCGCTTGCTCATTCGAGGCGTACTGATCGTGCTGGTGGCCGCGCTGTTGGCCGTCGCCGTCATCGCCTACTACATCGCCTACCCCAACCTGCCGGCCTACAGCCCTGCCCGCGACCTGCACTATCTGCAGGAGTGGAGCGACGCCGACCGCGACACCTACTACTTCACCCCCCAGGGGACCCAGGTCAAGGGCCTGCACTACGACTGGTTCGTCAACCTGGAACAGCCGTTTTCCACGCAGCGTTTCGCGGCGCCGGAAAACCTCGGCCGTTTCGGCTTCCTGATCGAACCGGGCCACGCCCAGAATCCGCACGACTTGCCCATAGGCTTCACCCGGCACCCCGGCGAAAACGGCGACACGCAGTTTCTCGACATCAGCTGCGCCGCCTGCCACACCGGTGAGTTGCGCTTCAACGGTACGGCGCTGCGGGTAGACGGCGGCACCGCGCAGCACGTGCTGCCCGCCACGGTGCCGACCCTGCGCGGCGGCGACTTCGGCCAGGCCCTGGCGGCGAGCATGGCGGCCACCTACTACAATCCCTGGAAGTTCAAGCGCTTCGCCCTGGCGGTGCTCGGAGAGCAAGGCTACGAGGCCGGGCACGAAGCGCTGCGTGCAGCGCTCAAGGCCTCGCTGAACAGCATCCTGCACACCGCCTGGAACGACACCCATCGCGGCCTGTACCCCGTTCAGGAAGGGCCCGGCCGCGCCGATGCGTTCGGCCGCATCGCCAACGCCACCTTCGGCGACGCCATCAGTGCCGACAACTATCGCGTCGCCAACGCGCCGGTCGACTATCCACACTTGTGGGACATCTGGACCTTCGACTGGGTGCAGTGGAACGGTTCGGCCCAGCAGCCGATGGCGCGCAACATCGGCGAGGCGTTGGGCGTGGGGGCGACCCTGGAGTTCTTCGACGCCCACGGCCAGCCCCTGATGGGCGACGAACGCTACCCCTCGAGCGTGCGGGTCATGGACCTGTACCGCATCGAACAAGCCGTGGAGCGTCTGCCCGCGCCGCAGTGGCCCGAAGCGGTGCTGGGCCAGGTCGATCTGACCCGTGCCGCCCAGGGCCGGCAGCTGTTCCAGGAAAACTGCGCGGCCTGCCACGTGCCCCCGGTCGATCACAGCGGACCGCGCCCCGTGGCCAAGCTGCAGATGCGCTCGGTCGACTACATGGGCACCGACCCTACCGCTGCCAACAACATCGCCGATCATCGTTTCGATGTCAGCGCGCTGAACTGGGACGTGCAGGCCCTCAAGACCATGAACGTGCAGCTGGAAGATCCCAGCGAGCCGCTCGACCTCAAGCACATTTCCGTGGCCAAGGCACTGGCCTACGTCACCGCCTTCGTCGAGGCGCGGGCCTACCGCCAGGCCGGCATCGGCCCGCAGGAACAGGCAAGGCTGAACGGCTTCGGCATGGACATCGGCGTGCGTGAACTGCGCGCGTACAAGGCCCGGCCCCTGGCCGGCGTCTGGGCCACCCCGCCGTTCCTGCACAACGGTTCGGTGCCCAGCCTCTATCAACTGCTGTCGCCGCAAGACGAGCGCTCGGTGACCTTCTACCGCGGCAACCTGGAATTCGACCCGGCGCACCTGGGTTACCGCAGCGAAGCCTTCCCCGGTGGCTTCCTCTACGACACGCGCCTGACCGGCAACGCCAACAGCGGCCACGAATTCCGCGACGGCCCGCTGGGGGCCGGGGTGATCGGTCGCCTGCTGCAGCCCGAAGAGCGCTGGGCGCTGCTCGAATACCTCAAGGTCCTGGGTGGACCACTGGAGAAACGACTGCCATGATCAACCGTCCCTCGATCGATTCGACGCCGCCCGGCCCCATCGGCCGCTTCTGGCTGCGTCTGGGTACCTGGCTGTTCAGGACGGTGCTGGGGCTGATCGTCCTGGGCCTGCTGGGCTGGCTGCTGGCCACGGCGTGGTACGCGTGGAAGTTCTCCGGGCCGGTCTCGGCCCAGGAGCAGATTCCCGCCGGCGAGGCGGCGATGACCCAGGACATCATCCAGACCGCCATCCGCATCGTCGACCAGCACCGCGAACCCACCCGCTACCTGCGCGACGCCCACGCCAAGGCGCACGGCTGCGTGCAGGCGCAGGTCAGCGTGGCCACCGACCTGGATCCGGCACTGCGCCAGGGTGTGTTCAGCGAACCGGGCAAGACCTGGCAAGCCTGGATGCGGCTGTCCAACGGCAACGCCTATCCGCAGTTCGACAACATGAAGGACGCCCGCGGCATGGCCATCAAGCTGCTGGGCGTGCCCGGCGATCAGCTGCTGCCCAGCCAGCAGGGACGCGGCGAGCAGGATTTCGTCATGTTCAACCATGCCAACTTCTTCGTCAGCGACGTGGCCGAGTATCGCCAGAACGTGGCGGCCCAGGCCGACGGCAAGAAGGTGATGGCCTTTCTGCCAGGCTGGGACCCGCGCCAATGGCAGGTGCGGCACCTGTTCATCGCCCTGGCGACCTTGTCCGAAGCACCGCCCAGCCCGCTGCTGACCACCTACTTTTCCGTGTCGCCGTACAAGTTCGGCAACCTCAACGCCAAGTTCCGTGTCACCCCGGAAGCGGGAACGTGCCCGGCGTATACGCCACCGGCGCAGAACCGCGACGTGCCCAACTTCCTGCGCTCGGCGTTGTACCAGCAACTGTCCACCGATCGTCAGCCAGCCTGCTTCGCCCTGCAGATCCAGACGCAGGACGCCACGCGCTACATGCCCATCGAAGACACCAGCGTGCAGTGGAAGGAAAGCGATGCGCCCTTCCAGACCGTGGCCCACATCCAGGTGCCGGCTCAGGATTTCGACACACCCGAGCAAAACCTGATGTGCGACAACTTCAGTTTCAGCCCCTGGCACGGGATCGAGGCGCATCGCCCCATCGGCGGCATCAACCGCCTGCGCAAGGCGGTGTACGAGGCGGTCAGCGCCTATCGTCTGGAACGAAATGGCGTAAGGTGAGCACGGTCCCGGACCGCAACTCAGTTGCCGTTGCCCTGCAACGCCGCCAGACGCGCCTTGATGCCGGCGGCGGTCTGCTCGCCCATCAATTGCTCGCGCAGCTTGCCCTGGTCATCGATGATGTAGGTGACCGGCAACCCCTGGCTGCGCGGCAGGACGAAACGCGGCGCCGGGTCCTGGGCCAGCACCGGGAAATCGATCCCCAGCGTCTGGGCGGCGGCGCTCAATTCCTCACCCTGGAGGTTGTCGAAATTCACCCCGAGCACGCGCACGCCCTGCCCTTGCAGGCTCTGTGACAGCGCATTGAGTTCGGGAATCTCGCGGCGGCAGGGTCCGCACCACACCGCCCAGTAGTTGACCACCAGCCAGTGCTTGTCCAGCGTCTGGGCGCTGACCGGGTTGCCATGCTGATCAGGGCCGTAGTCGCCCCCGCAACCACCCAGCAGCGCGGCCGCCAACAGCAGGCCCGCCAACGGTGCGAAGCGGGCCTTGATACGCCATTTCATGGATCTACCCTTCCTCATTCCTGCAGCTATGCGAAAAAGGCGACCGATCATCGCCACGTGGTTAGAATACCCGCCACTGGATGCCGGAGGCGACTTTTCCCATGACCGATCTGACCCTTTACCATAACCCGCGCTGCTCCAAATCCCGCGCGGCGTTGGAACTTCTGCAAGCCCGTGGGCTCGAGCCCGTCATCGTGCGCTATCTGGAAACGCCTCCCGATGCCGCCACCCTGCACACGCTGCTGGGCAAGCTGGGCATCAGTGCCAGAGCACTGTTGCGCACCGGTGAAGAAGAATACAAAACCCTGGACCTGGCCGACGCCACCCTGGGCGAGGAACACCTGGTGCAAGCCATGGCCGCGCATCCCAAGCTGATCGAGCGGCCCATTCTGGTCAACGGCGAACGCGCGGTGATCGGCCGGCCACCGGAAAACGTACTGGAGATCATTGCGTGAACACACCCTACATCCTGGTGCTCTATTACAGCCGCCATGGCGCCACCGCCGAGATGGCCCGCCAGATCGCCCGCGGCGTCGAAGCCAGTGGGCTGGAAGCGCGCCTGCGCTGCGTGCCGGCGGTTTCGACCGAGTGCGAAGCCGCGGCGCCCTCGATCCCCGAGCAGGGCGTGGTCTACGCCAGCCTCGACGACCTGAAGAACTGCGCCGGCCTGGCCTTGGGCAGCCCGACGCGCTTCGGCAACATGGCTGCGCCGCTCAAGTACTTCCTCGACGGCACCAGCAGCCTGTGGCTCAGCGGCGACCTGGTTGGCAAGCCGGCCGGGGTGTTCACGTCCACCGCCAGCCTGCACGGCGGTCAGGAAACCACCCTGTTGTCGATGCTCCTGCCCCTGCTGCACCACGGCATGCTCATCACCGGGCTGCCCTACAGCGAGTCGGCCTTGGTGGAAACCCAGGGCGGCGGCACCCCCTACGGCGCCAGCCATCATGCCGGTGCCGATGGCAAGCGCGCGCTCGACGAGCACGAGAAAACCCTGTGTCGGGCACTGGGCAAACGCCTGGGCCAGACCGCACAGCTGCTGAGCACTGCGCGTGGCTAAGTCCGATCGTAGAGTGCATCGCACGATGGCGGGCCACGCTTGAGCATCCACGCCTACACCAAGTACCCCGCCATGGCGTTCGGCGACGAGTCGCCGCTGGCCTGGATCAGCGAACACATCCGCGAGCACTATCAAGGCCATCGGCACACCTTCGTGGTGGCCATCGCCGGCAGCGTCGCCGTGGGCAAGAGCACCTTGTCCACGCTGCTCAAGGAACGGTTCGAGGGCTGGCCGGAAGCACCGCGGGTCGAGGTGGTCAGCACCGATGGATTCCTGTATCCCAACCGGATCCTGGAAGAGCGTCAGTTGATGCCCCGCAAGGGTTTCCCGGAAAGCTACCGCACCGACGACCTGAAAGCGTTCCTGCATGATCTCAGGCAGGGCGTTCGTGGTTTGCAGGTGCCGGTCTATTCCCAGGCGATCAAGGACATCGACGAGCACTTCCACCTGATCGATCAGCCGGACATCCTGATTCTGGAGGGGCTGAACATCCTCCAGCTGGACCACGCCCACGACTTCTCCATCTACCTGGATGCCCCTACCGCCGACATTCGTCACTGGTACATGGAACGCTTCATGAGCCTGACCACTCTATCGGGCGACGCTGCACAGGCGCGCGCCGACTATTTGTGGGAAGAGGTCAACCTGAAGAACCTCACGGAAAACATCCTGGTGACCCGCGATCGGGCGCAGATGGTTCTGCACAAGGCACCGGACCACCGCATCGACGAGGTCTGGCTGCGCGAAGGCGACCTGCCCGTGCATTCATCCAGCAGTTGAGGACACCGGTTCCATGCAAGACTACAAGTGGCTGAACGAGTACTGCCTTAATCGCTTCGGCTCGCAGAAAGCGCTGGAGGCGCGTCTGCCCACGGCCAAGTCCCCGGCGCAACTGCGCAAGATCAGCGCCGACCGCTACCTGTCGACCATGGCCCTGCGGGTCTTTCGGGCGGGCCTCAAGCACAGCCTGGTCGACTCGAAGTGGCCTGCCTTCGAAGAGGTGTTCTTCGGCTTCGACCCGGAGAAGATCGTGCTCATGGGCGCCGAGCGCCTGGAACGGCTGATGCAGGACACCCGCATCATTCGCCATTTCGGCAAGCTCAAGAGCGTCCCGCGCAACGCCCAGATGATTCTCGACGTGGCCATGGAGCACGGCAGTTTCGGTGATTTCATCGCCGACTGGCCGGTGGAAGACATCACCGGCTTGTGGCAGTACATCGCCAAGCACGGCAATCAGATGGGTGGGCTGTCGGCACCGCGCTTCCTGCGCATGATCGGTAAGGACACCTTCATCCCCAGCTGGGACGTGGTGGCCGCGCTGAACGCCCAGGAGATCGTCGACAAGGTGCCCAGCTCCAAGCGCGATCAGGCGGCCGTGCAGGCCGCATTCAACCAATGGCATGCCGAAAGCGGTCGGCCGATGTGTCAGCTGTCGGCGATGCTGGCCTTTACCGTGAACCACTGATCCCCTGCGCCTTGCGGGGCCCGCTTGGCGGCCCTGCCCGGCTAGCGCTCCGTACATCCCTGCTTGCAACCGCCCTCGCGCCGTATCGATCGAAACGGCAAATCTCGTCTACGCTTGATTTCCAGGGGCCTGACAGCCCTGAGCATGCCTGCGGCCGACGCGCTCGACGTCAAAATGTCATGCGCGTCCCCTACGTTGGCTCGGGTATTGCTGATCCTGATCAATCCAATCGTCGACAGTCCCCTCGTTTCGATAGGCGCCCATAGGAGCACCGGATGAAAAAGCTTTTCCTGGCTACACTGTTAGGTTCGAGCATCGCGTTGTGCAACCTGGCTTCGGCCGCGGATACCGATCTGCAAACCCTGGAAGCCGCGGCCAAGACCGAAGGCATGGTCAACAGCGTCGGCATGCCCGATGCCTGGGCCAACTGGAAGGGTACCTGGGAAGACCTAGCCAACAAGTACGGCCTCAAGCACATGGACACCGACATGAGCTCGGCCCAGGAAGTGGCCAAGTTCGCCGCCGAGAAGGACAACGCCAGTGCCGATATCGGCGATGTCGGTGCAGCGTTCGGCCCCATTGCCACCAAACAGGGCGTGACCCAGCCGTACAAGCCTTCCACCTGGGCGCAGATCCCCGACTGGGCCAAGGACGCCGATGGCCACTGGATGCTGGCCTACACCGGCACCATCGCGTTCATCATCAACAAGCAACTGGTCAAAGCCGAAGACGCTCCCAAAAGCTGGGCGGATCTGAAGAACGGCAAGTACAAGGTGGCAATCGGCGACGTCAGCACAGCAGCCCAGGCGGCCAACGGGGTCCTCGCGGCGGCCATCGCGTTCAAGGGTGACGAAAGCAACCTGGCCCCTGGCCTGCAACTGTTCACCGAACTGGCGCAACAGAAGCGCCTGTCGCTGGCCAATCCGACCATCCAGACCCTGGAAAAAGGCGAGATCGAGGTGGGTGTGGTCTGGGACTTCAACGGCCTGAGCTACCGCGATCAGATCGATCCGAAACGCTTCGACGTGTTGATCCCCTCGGATGGCTCGGTGATTTCCGGCTACACCACCATCATCAACAAGTACGCCAAGCACCCGAACGCAGCCAAGCTGGCGCGTGAGTACATCCTCAGCGATGCCGGCCAGATCAACCTGGCGCGCGGCTATGCGCGGCCGATCCGGGCCGACCACATCAAGCTGCCGGAAGATGTCGCGGCCAAGCTGCTGCCGGCCGAGCAGTACCGCAACGTCACGCCGATCAAGAACCCGGACGTCTGGGAAGCCAGCGCCAAGGCCCTGCCCCAGCAGTGGCAGGAACAGGTCATCTTCGAGATGCAGTGATTGCCTGTGGTGAATCAGGTAGGGCCCCTTCGCGGGCAGAGACCCGCTCCCACAAAGACTCGGACTGCGCCTATGTGGGAGCGGGTCTCTGCCCGCGAAGAACCCACCACCACCCACCCTGACACCCCGCAACCCCGGAGCCCTCCAGCAGTGACGACCCCCACCCGCGGCAGAACCCTGGCCCTCCCACAGGAGCAGAAGCGTCACTCCTTGTGGGAGCGGGTCTCTGCCCGCGAAGAACCCACCACCACCCCTCCTGACACCCCGCAACCCCGGAGCCCTCCAGCAGTGATCACCCCCACCCGCGGCAGAACCCTGGCCCTGCTCCTGCTGGCGCCCTTCGCCCTGTTCTTCATCGTCTTCCAGATCGCCCCGCTCGCCTGGGTGGCCATCCACAGCGTGCAAACCGATGCCGGCTGGAGCCTGGACAACTTCAGCAAGGCCTTCGGCTCGCGCTTCTACCGCCAGGCCATCCAGTTCAGCCTGGAAATCAGTTTCTGGTCGAGTCTGTTCGGCATCGTCATCGCCGTCATCGGTGCCTACTCCCTGCGCCGGGTCGACTCGCGGCTGCGGGATTTCGTCAGCGCCTTCGCCAACATGACCAGCAACTTCTCCGGCGTACCGCTGGCCTTCGCCTTCATCATCCTGCTGGGCTTCAACGGCGCGATCACCTTGGCCCTCAAGCAGAGTGGCCTGATCGATGATTTCAACCTCTACTCCAAGACCGGCCTGATCATCACCTACACCTATTTCCAGATCCCGCTGGGCGTCCTGCTGCTGTACCCCGCCTTCGACGCCCTGCGCGAAGACTGGCGCGAGTCCGCCGCCCTGCTCGGCGCCAACGGCTGGGCCTACTGGCGCTACATCGGCTTGCCGGTGCTGACCCCGGCGCTGCTGGGCACCTTCGTCATCCTGCTGGCCAATGCCCTGGGCGCATACGCTACGGTGTACGCCCTGACCACCGGCAATTTCAATGTGCTGCCGATCCGCATCGCCGCCATGGTGGCCGGCGACATCAGCCTTGACCCCAACCTGGCCAGCGCCCTGGCGATGATTCTGGTGGGGCTGATGACCCTGGTCACCCTGGCCCATCAATGGCTGCTGCGCAGGAGCTACCATGTCGCGCGCTGAACACAACGCCCCCGGCCTCTACCACAGAGTCGTGGTGTGGCTGCTGTTCCTGATCCTGCTGCTGCCCTTGGCCGGCACCCTGCTGTATTCGTTGGCCACCAGCTGGTCGGCGTCGATCCTGCCCAGTGGCCTGACCTTCAAGTGGTACCTGCAACTGTGGGGCGACCCGCGGTTCCTGCAGGCCTTCGCTCAATCGCTGGTGGTCTGCGTGGGCGCGCTGGTGCTGTCGGTGCTGCTGATCCTGCCGCTGCTGTTCGCCGTGCACTACCACTTCCCCAGGCTGGATGCGCTGATGAACATCCTCATCCTGCTGCCCTTCGCCGTGCCGCCGGTGGTGTCCTCGGTGGGCCTGTTGAACCTGTACGGCTCGGGACCGCTGGCCATGGTCGGCACGCCGTGGATCCTGATCGGCTGCTATTTCACCGTGGCCCTGCCCTTCATGTACCGAGCCATCACCAACAACCTGCAGGCGATCAACCTGCGCGACCTGATGGACGCTGCCCAGTTGCTGGGTGCCAGCACCTTCCAGGCAGCGTTCCTGGTGGTGCTGCCCAACCTGCGCAAGGGCCTGATGATCGCCCTGCTGCTGTCGTTCTCGTTCCTGTTCGGCGAGTTCGTGTTCGCCAACCTGCTGGTCGGCACGCGCTACGAAACCCTGCAGGTTTATTTGAACAACATGCGCAACAGCAGCGGCCACTTCAACAGCGCGCTGGTGATTTCCTATTTCTTCTTCGTGTTGCTGCTCACCTGGGGTGCGAACCGCTTGAACAAGGACAAAGACTGATATGAGCTTCGTCAGCGTCGAAAGACTGGATAAGCGCTACGGCAACACCGAAGTCTTCAGCGATATCGGCTTCACCATCGAACGGGGCGAATTCATCACCCTGCTCGGGCCGTCGGGTTGCGGCAAGTCGACCCTGCTGCGGGCGATCGCCGGACTGACGCCGATCAACGGCGGGCGCATCCTGCTCGATGGCCAGGACCTCGCCCCGCTCGGTCCGCAGAAGCGCGACATCGGCATGGTCTTCCAGAGCTATGCGCTGTTTCCCAACATGAACGTGGAACAGAACGTGGCGTTCGGCTTGCGCATGCAGAAGGTCAAGGGCGCCGAAAGCACCCGCCGCGTGGCCGAGGTGCTGGCGCTGGTGGAACTGGACGAGTACGCCAAGCGTTACCCCCATCAATTGTCCGGCGGGCAGTGCCAGCGGGTCGCCCTGGCCCGCTCGCTGGTCACCCGGCCGCGTCTGCTGCTGCTCGACGAGCCCCTGTCGGCGCTGGATGCACGCATCCGCAAACACCTGCGCGAACAGATCCGGCAGATCCAGCGCGAACTCGGGTTGACCACGATTTTCGTCACCCACGATCAGGAAGAGGCGCTGACCATGAGCGACCGCATCTTCCTGATGAACAAGGGCCGCATCGTCCAGAGCGGCGACGCGCAGAGCCTGTACACGGCACCGGCGGACGCCTTCGCCGCCGGTTTCATCGGCAACTACAACCTGCTCGATGCCGCCCAGGCCAGTGCCCTGTTGCAGCGACCTATCCATACCCGGGTGGCGATTCGTCCGGAAGCCATCGAGCTGGGTTCGAGCGGCACGCTGGAGGGCGAAATCCGCAGCCACAGCCTGCTGGGCAACGTGATCCGCTACCGCGTGCAGGCCCATGGCGTACTGCTGGTGGTGGATGTGCTCAACCGCACCGCCGCCGACCTGCTGCCCGACGGCCAGCGGGTGTCGCTGACGATTGGGCCGGATGCGCTTTGTGCGGTAGCCTGAGCACCTTTCCAAGGGAGGTTTCATATGGCTCTAGCGATTTTCGATCTCGACGAAACCCTGATCCACGGCGACTGTTCTTCACTCTGGAGCGAGCAGATGGGTCGCCTGGGCTGGGTCGACCCCGAGTCCTTCATGCAACGCGACCAGGAGTTGATGCAGGCCTACAGCGAAGGCCGGCTGGCCATGGAAGACTACATGGCGTTCAGCCTGGAGCCGATGCTGGGGCGCTCCCCTGAGGAGGTCGAACACCTGGTCGGGCCCTGGGTCGAGGACTTCATCGAGCCGATCATTTTCAGCGATGCGACCCGCACCATCGCCGCCCATCGCGCCGCCGGCGATCGCATTCTGATCATTTCCGCTTCCGGTGTTCATCTGGTTCAACCCATTGCCGAACGCCTGGGTGTCGACGACGTGCTGGCGATCGACCTGGAACTCAACCACGGCAGCTACAGTGGCAATACGGTCGGCGTGTTGACCTACCGCGAGGGCAAGATCAAGCGCCTGCGCGAATGGATGCACGACGAGGGCGAAACCCTGGAGGGGGCCAGCTTCTATTCGGACTCACGCAACGACCTGCCGCTGCTATTGGAAGTGCCCTTCCCTCATGCGGTCAATCCTGACCCGGTGCTGCGCGAGCACGCCGAGAAGGCTGGCTGGCCGATTCATCACTGGCGTTGATGATTACTGGCGTTGATGGTTGCGCAGATAAACCTCTTCACCCATGGCGGCGATCTGCCCTTCGATGAGTGCGTCGAAGGGCTTGAGCAGCGCCTGGAACGAGGCCGGTGCTTCGAGTACCTCCAGAGCCTGGGTGATGGCCTCCAGGGTCGACAGCGCGCCCGGACCAGGCGCCTTGCGCAGCCGATAACGCGAGGGCTCGGCAGCGGCCAGCTGAACCCTGGGCAGGTCGGCGAGCAACGGGTTGAGATGCAGCAGCTTGCGCGCCTTGCGCCAGGTGCCGTCGGGCACCACCAGCAACCTTGGCTGGGCATCAGGCGCGTAGACACTCAAAGCTTCACTGCGCTCGTCGGGAAACAACAGGCAGGGCTGATAGCCTGGCTGCGCCAGCCATCTGGCCAGATCAGCGAAGACTTCGCCGACCCTGATCTCGCAGTTCTGCAGTCCAAGCGCGGCCAGGCGCGCCGTATTCAGCGCGTGATTCACCTCGCTGGGATGCTGCAGGATGAGCATCCGCGTTCGGCTGGGCAGGTTCGGGATCAACGCACACAGGCACAGGGCCTGAGGACGTTGGCAGCGAGGGCATTGAGGTCTGGACATACGCAATTGTGCCATGAGGCCGCGTGGCGACAATACCGGGCCGGACGCGCGCGTGCGAAAAAGTCGCGCACCGGGCCGCTAAACCTTTGTACCCCGGTGGCCGATCCGCTCTAATGTGAGCCCCACTGTCCCAGGACCCTGCCGCAATGAAATACTGCTGCGCATTACTTTTCAGCTTGCTGTCCCTTACCGCCCAGGCCACGGAAGTTGGCGAACGGCTGGCCCCCTGGACCCTGCTCGATCAGTTTGAACAACCCTACTCGCTCAGCGACGAGACCCAACTGATCATCGTCGCGCGCAGCATGGACGCCGCCCAGTTGATGGGTACGGCCATGGAAAAACGGCCCAAGGACTTTCTCGAGTCGCGACATGCGGCCTATATCGCCGACATCGAGCGCATGCCGTCGGTGGCCAAGTGGATCGCCATTCCCGGCATGAAGAAACTCAACTATCGCATTCTGCTGGACCAGGAAGGCCGCGTCGCACCGCGCTACGAAGGCGACCGCGAAACCGTGCAGTGGCTGGAGCTCAAGGATGGCGTGGTGGTGGACATCAAGACCTTCAACGATCCTCAGCAACTGGCCAGCGCGCTGTCGGCACGCTGAGCCAAAGACGTTCACACCGGTCGGAACGGGATTTTGAAGCTGACGCGCAAGCCGTCTTCGGTACTGTCGAAGTGCAAGGTACAGCCGCAACGCTGGGCGATCGCCTGAACGATGGCCAGGCCCAGCCCGCAACCGCTGCTGGAACGGCTGCGCCAGAAGCGCTGGGTCAGGTGTTCCAGGTCTTGCGCGGCGATGCCAGGGCCGAAGTCACGGACCGTGAAGCACACGCAGCCGGGTTCCGTGGCCAGTGTCAGCCAGACCGGCCCCTGATCGGGGCTGTGCCGCAACGCGTTGTCGATCAGGTTGCGCAGCGCCTGTACTGCCAGAGTCGATGGCATGCCCAGGGCTATCGATGGCAGCCGCGGCGGGACGTGCAACTCGACCCGCCAGCGGTCCTCAGGACGAGCGTCGCCGATGGCCAGGCGCGCCACCTGTTCGGCGCTGCACGGTGCGCCATCGTCGAACGACAGGCTGCCTTCGACCCGTGCCAGCAAGAGCAATTGTTCGAGGGTGCGCTGCAGGCGGTCGGCGCCCTCCTCGGCATGGCCCAGCGCCTGTTCGTGGGCGAGCCCGGCCGTCATGCGGGCGACCTGCAGGTGGGTCTTGATCGCGGTCAAGGGACTGCGCAGTTCATGGGCCGCATCACCGGTCAGCTGCCGCTCTCGTTCCAGGGTACGGCCGATGCGCAGGAACAGCTGGTTCTGTGTTTCCAGCAGTGGTTGCAACTCACTGGGCAGCGACTTCAGCGCCAGCGGTTCAAGGGCATCGACGTCGCGCTTGCGCAGCGCCTCGCACATGCGATTGAGGGGCGCCAGGCCTTTGCCGATGCCCAGCCAGAGCATCGCGATGCTACCCAGCAGGGCCATCAGTACCGGTGCGGAAGCGGCCAGCAGTACCGAACGGTTCAACGCCTCGCGTTCCAGCTCGCGGTCTGCGGTGGTGATCCGCACATCGTCCCGAGCCAGGGTGAAACTGCGCCAGTGTTCGCCATCGATCTCCTGATCGTGGAAACCGGTGCGCTGGTCATCCAGCACCTGATCGGCATTGCCGTGGCTGCGGGCAAGGATTTCACCACGCAGCGAGCTGACCTGGCAGGCGATACCGTCGGGGATGCTCCATTGATCGGCGCTGAAGCGGGTGCCCTCGCCCTGCGCGGACAACGGTTGCGGCAGCCGATCGACCAGGCCGGCGACCATGCGCGCCGACGCCACCAGGCGCTGGTCGAGAGAGAACATCATCTGGCTGCGCAAGTCGCGGAACATCCAGGTCGCAGCCAGCGCCCAGATCAGCACGAAGGCCGTGCCCAGAATCAGACTCAAGCGCAGGCGCAGGCTCATTGCGGTTCCTGCGCTGCGGCTTGGGCCGGCCCCAAGCGATAGCCCAGGCCGCGGACGGTTTCGACGATGCCGTTGCCCAGCTTGCGCCGCAAATGGTGGATGTGCACGTTCAGGGCGTTGCTTTCCACTTCGTCGCTGAAGCCATAGACACTGTCCTTGAGCTGCTCGCCGGAGAGCACGCGGCCTCGGTTCTGCAGCAGGGCGTACAACAGCGCCTGCTCGCGACGGGACAGATCGACGGCCTGGCCGGCCAGCCAGGTCTGGCGGGTGCTGGGGTCGTGCTGCAGTGGGCCGTGCTCGATCATGTTCAGGGTTCGCCCGGCCACTCGGCGCTGCAGGGTGTGCAGGCGCGCACACAGTTCGCGCAGATCGAAGGGTTTGAGCAGGTAGTCGTCGGCGCCGGCCTGCAGACCGGCAACCCGATCGCTGACGCTGTCGCGGGCGGTCAACACCAGCACCGGCAGCGCCTCGCCCTTGTGGCGCAACCGTTGCAGCAGCTTGATGCCGTCCTCGTCGGGCAGCCCCAGATCGAGCACCATCACATCGAAGCTGGCGGCCTGCAGCATGGCCTGGGCGGCAGAAGCCGTGGCCACTCGATCGACGTTCAGACCCTGGGCATTGAGCCCGGCAACGATGCCGCTGGCGATCAGGTCATCGTCTTCGCAAAGCAATACGTGCATGACAGCGCTCGAAGGATAAATGCCCACGGTGACAGGCCGTGATTAACACAACATTATGCGCCCAAACGCCCGTGACGACGGGCATCGGCCGCGAAAAATGCAGCGCGGTGTGACTGTCGGGGCCGGGCTGCCCGTTCGCGGCCGCGGACCGCTCATGCGGATTGGGTTAACCGTCGGTTAACCTGAGTGCCGCCATACTTGCTTCATCACCTCAAGAGACCCCTGCCGATGCTGAGCCTTTCCATGGGGCCATTCGCGCTTTCCCTGCATCACCTGCTGATACTGCTGGCCTTGGGCCTGGCCAGCGTCGTGGGTTGGCAGATGTCGCGGCGCGGGTTGGGCAGCAATCCTGAAGTGCTGATCTTTCGCCTGTTCCTGCTGTGCCTGGTGGTGGCACGCGCCGCTTTCGTGATGCGTTACTGGGCGCAGTACCGTGCCGATCCGTGGCAGATTCCCGATATCCGCGATGGCGGCTTCCTGCTTTGGCCGGGGCTGGCGGTCAGCGGCGTGACGGCGCTGGTGTATGCCTGGCGGCGCCCACTGGCGCGTGTCACCTTGGGCACAAGCCTGGTCAGCGGCCTGATGTTCTGGGCCGTCACCAGTCTGGCCAGCCAGTGGTACCTGCAGGAACACCACGCGCAATTACCCGACGTCACCCTGCACACTGCAGCAGGTGAGCCTGTGGCGCTGCGCAGCTACGCAGGGCAGCCGCTGGTGATCAATCTCTGGGCCAGCTGGTGCCCACCTTGCAGACGGGAAATGCCGGTACTGCTGGACATGCAGAAACGCCATCCGCAGGTACGTTTTCTGTTCGTCAACCACGGCGAAAACGCGCAGATCATCACAAGCTTTGCGGGAACCATGGGGCTGGATCTGCAACAGGTGGCATTCGACAGCCAGGGCGATCTGGGCCGCGCATTGGGTTCGGTCGCACTGCCAACCACGCTGTTCTACAGCGCCGACGGCAAGCTGCTGGGCAGCCATCTGGGCGAGCTGTCGACCGCCAGCCTGAACCACGCGCTGGAAGCCTTCGAAAACCGGTAACCGCCGACGCCCCCTGTAGCAGCGGCGCAAGCCGCGTCAGCGRTGAACGCGGTATGCCTGRAAGAACGCGATGAACCCGGACGCGGCTCGCGCCGCTGCTACAGAGACCGCGCACCCTGTAGCAGCGGCGCAAGCCGCGTCRGCGGTCGGTGCGGTTCGGCTGGGGGAACCCAGCGAACCTGAGGAAATCAACGCTCCAGCAAAATCCGCAGCATGCGGCGCAACGGTTCGGCGGCGCCCCACAGCAGCTGGTCGCCGACGGTGAACGCGCCCAGGTATTGCGAGCCCATGTTCAGCTTGCGCAGGCGCCCGACCGGAATGTTCAGCGTGCCGGTGACCTGGGTCGGGGTCAGTTCCTGCATGCTCGCTTCACGACTGTTTTGTACCAGTTTGACCCACGGGTTGTGCTGGCTGATCAGGCCTTCGATGTCCGCCATCGGCACGTCCTTGTTCAGCTTGATGGTCAGCGCCTGGCTGTGGCAGCGCATGGCGCCGATGCGTACGCAGATACCGTCCACCGGGATCGGGCTCTTGAAGCGACCCAGGATCTTGTTGGTCTCGGCCTGAGCCTTCCACTCTTCACGGCTCTGCCCGTTCGGCAGCTCCTTGTCGATGTACGGGATCAGGCTGCCGGCCAGCGGCACACCGAAGTTCTCGGTCGGATAACCCTCCCCGCGCATGGCCTCGGCCACCTTGCGATCAATGTCCAGAATGGCACTGGCCGGGTTGGCCAGGTCATCGGCCACCGAGGCGTGGGTGCTGCCCATCTGCTTGATCAGCTCGCGCATGTTCTGCGCACCGGCACCGGACGCCGCCTGATAGGTCATGGCACTCATCCACTCCACCAGACCGGCCTCGAACAGGCCGCCCAGGCCCATTAGCATCAGGCTCACGGTGCAGTTGCCACCGATGTAGTTCTTAGTGCCGGCATCGAGCTGCTGGTCGATCACGCGGCGGTTGACCGGGTCGAGCACGATCACCGCGTCATCCTGCATGCGCAGGCTGGAGGCGGCGTCGATCCAGTAGCCCTGCCACCCGGCCTCGCGCAGCTTGGGGAATACCTCGCTGGTGTAGTCGCCACCCTGGCAGGTCAGGATCACGTCGAGTGTCTTCAGCTCTTCAATGCTGTAGGCATCCTTGAGCGGGGCAATGTCCTTGCCCACCGCAGGCCCTTGGCCGCCCACATTGGAAGTGGTGAAAAACACCGGCTCGATAAGATCGAAATCCTGCTCTTCCAGCATCCGCTGCATGAGCACGGAACCGACCATGCCGCGCCAACCGATCAGACCTACACGTTTCATCGCAACTACACCTTCTTGAAAAGTGGGCCGCTGCTTTCGATTGAAAGTCGCAGCGGGCCCAAGAGATTACAGATTCCGCAGCGCGGCGACTACTGCATCGCCCATTTCCTGCGTACCGATCCGCGCGTTGCCTTCGGACCAGATGTCGCCGGTGCGCAAGCCTTGGTCCAGGACCAGGCTGACGGCCTGCTCGATGGCATCGGCGGCCGCGTGCTGATTGAAGCTGTAGCGCAGCATCATCGACACCGAGAGGATGGTCGCCAGCGGGTTGGCGATGCCCTGCCCGGCGATGTCCGGCGCCGAACCGTGGCACGGCTCGTACATACCCTTGTTATGGGCGTCCAGGGAGGCCGAGGGCAACATGCCGATGGAGCCGGTGAGCATCGACGCCTCATCGGAAAGAATGTCGCCGAACATGTTGTCGGTGACCATCACGTCGAATTGTTTCGGCGCGCGCACCAGCTGCATGGCGGCGTTGTCGACGTACATGTGGCTCAGCTCGACGTCGGGATAATCCTTGCCGATCTCTTCGGCCACTTCGCGCCACAGCTGGCTGGACGCCAATACGTTGGCCTTGTCCACCGAGCAGAGCTTCTTGCCGCGCACCTGGGCCATGTCGAAGCCCACGCGCACGATGCGGCGGATCTCGCTCTCGCTGTAGGGCAGCGTGTCATACGCCTGGCGCTCGCCGCCTTCCAGTTCACGGGTGCCACGGGGGGCGCCGAAGTAGATGCCACCGGTCAACTCACGGACGATGAGGATGTCCAGCCCGGCCACGATTTCCGGCTTCAGGCTGGAAGCGTCCGCCAGTTGCGGGTAGAGGATGGCCGGACGCAGATTGGCGAACAGGCCCAACTGCGAACGGATTTTCAGCAGACCGCGCTCCGGGCGGATGTCGCGCTCGATCTTGTCCCATTTCGGCCCGCCCACGGCGCCCAGCAGCACCGCATCGGCGGCGCGGGCGCGCTCCAGGGTTTCGTCGGCCAGCGGCACGCCGTGCTTGTCGATGGCTGCGCCACCGATCACGTCATGGGCCAGCTCGAAGCCCAGCTGGAACTTGTCGTTGGCCAGCTCCAGCACCTTGACCGCTTCGGCCATGATTTCCGGGCCGATGCCGTCGCCTGGGAGAATCAGAATCTGCTTGCTCATGCTTTCCTCGTTAATTCCGGTAATACGGCGCGCCCTCGGGCAGGCCGTGAATGAATGCTCAACGCTGGGCCCACAACACCAGCACGTCGGTGCTGAACGAGCCATTGTCGTCGATCTGGTAATACTCGCGCACCTCGGCGCCTACGGCTTGCTGCAAGGTGCGGATGGCCGCACGCATGACCTCGGGGGTGCGCATGCGCTCGACCCAGGACACGTATTCAAGGCGCAGGCGCTGGCGTGTATGCCCGCGCACCTGCAGCCCGGCCGCATTGACCTGGCTCAGCCATTCGCCGGCACTGTAGTCACGCACATGACTGGTGTCGCGCAGCACTTCGACGCTCTGCAGATAGGTATCGAGCAGCGGGCTGCCCGGCGACATCACGTCGATGAAGCAGGCCACGCCACCGGGCTTGAGCACCCGGCGCACTTCGCGCAGGGCCAGGCCCAGGTCGCTCCAGTGGTGAGCCGAGTAGCGGCTGAACACGTAGTCGAACTCGCCATCGGCGAACGGCAGCTGTTCGGCCGGACCGAGTTGGGTGTCGACGTTACCCAGCCCTCGCTCACGAGCGGCGCTGGCGACTACATCGAGCATCTGCTGCGACAGATCATAGGCCACCACCTGCTTGACCAGTGGCGCGCAGTGAAAGCTGACGTGCCCGGCGCCGCAACCCAGATCCAGCAACCGAGCGTGGGACTGGCCGGCCAGTTCCGCCTGAAGCAGCGCAAATTCCGCGCCCTGGGCGTGAACGGCGCTGCTCAGGTAGGCCGAGGCCTGTTCGCCGAACTGTTTCTGCACGACTTGGCTGTGCTGGGTCATGGACTGGGCTTCCTTGTGCCTGGGTTTGTGGTGGCCTTGCCGGCCTCTTCGCGGGCAGAGGGCTCGCCGCCCGCCCCGCTCTCACATCGGCGCCGAGCCTCTTGTGGGAGCGGGCTCTGCCCGCGAAGAGGCCAAACCTGCCTACATCAATCAATCAATCGCGAAACAACCAAGGCTGGCTCGCCCGATGCTTGGCCTCGAACGCCGCAATGGCTTCCCCGTCCTGCAAGGTCAGCCCGATATCATCCAAGCCGTTGAGCAGGCAATGCTTGCGAAACTCGTCGATCTCGAAGCTGTACACCTTGCCGCTCGGGCTGGTGACAGTCTGCGCGGCCAGGTCCACGGTCAGCTGGTAACCCGGCGCCGCCTCGACTTCCTTGAACAGCTCATCGACTTCCGCATCGCTGAGGATGATCGGCAGCAGGCCGTTCTTGAAGCTGTTGTTGAAGAAAATGTCGGCATAGCTGGGCGCGATCACCGTGCGGAAACCGTACTCGTCCAACGCCCACGGCGCGTGCTCGCGACTGGAGCCGCAACCGAAGTTCTCCCGCGCCAGCAACACGCTGGCGCCTTGGTAACGCTCATGGTTGAGCACGAAATCCTTGTTCAGCGGGCGCTTGGAGTTGTCCTGGTAAGGTTGCCCCACATCCAGGTAGCGCCACTCGTCGAACAGGTTCGGACCAAAGCCGGTGCGCTTGATCGACTTCAGGAACTGCTTGGGAATGATCTGATCGGTGTCCACATTGGCACGATCCAACGGAGCGACCAGGCCGGTGTGACGAGTAAAGGCTTTCATGCTGCGCTCCCCTGGATCAATTCACGAACGTCGACGAAACGGCCGACAACGGCGGCGGCGGCGGCCATGGCCGGGCTGACCAGGTGGGTACGCCCACCGGCGCCCTGACGGCCCTCGAAGTTGCGGTTGGAGGTCGACGCGCAATGCTCGCCCGACTCCAGCCGGTCGGGGTTCATCGCCAGGCACATGGAGCAGCCCGGTTCGCGCCACTCGAAGCCCGCCTCGAGAAAGATCTTGTCCAGGCCTTCGCTTTCGGCCTGCTCCTTGACCAGGCCCGAGCCCGGCACGACGATCGCCTGCTTGATGGTCGAGGCCACCTTGCGGCCCTTGGCGATGACGGCGGCGGCGCGCAGGTCTTCGATGCGCGAATTGGTGCACGAACCGATGAACACTCGGTCGAGCTGAATATCGGTGATCGCCTGGTTGGCGGTCAGGCCCATGTATTTCAAGGCGCGCTCGATGGAACCACGCTTGACCAGATCCGCCTCACGGGCCGGGTCCGGCACGTTCTGATCCACGGCCAGGACCATTTCCGGCGAAGTGCCCCAGCTGACCTGTGGCTTGATCTGCGCGGCATCCAGATGCACCACGGTGTCGAAATGGGCATCGGCGTCGGACACCAGCCCTTTCCAAGATTCCACAGCCTTGTCCCAATCGCCGCCACGGGGCGCGAACGGGCGGCCCTTGACGTAGGCGATGGTCTTTTCATCGGCGGCCACCAGACCCACGCGGGCGCCGGCCTCGATGGACATGTTGCAGATGGTCATGCGGCCTTCCACGGACAGATCGCGAATGGCGCTGCCGGCGAACTCGATGGCATGGCCATTGCCGCCGGCGGTGCCGATCTTGCCGATCACGGCCAGCACGATGTCCTTGGCGGTGACGCCGAACGGCAAGGTGCCTTCGACCAGCACCTGCATGTTCTTCATTTTCTTGGCCACCAGGCACTGCGTGGCGAGCACGTGCTCGACCTCCGAAGTACCGATACCGTGGGCCAGGGCACCAAAGGCACCGTGGGTCGAGGTGTGCGAGTCGCCACAGACCACGGTCATGCCGGGCAAGGTCGCGCCCTGCTCTGGACCGATCACGTGGACGATGCCCTGGCGCACGTCGTTCATCTTGAATTCGGTGATGCCGTATTCATCGCAGTTGTCGTCCAGGGTCTGAACCTGCAGACGCGACACCTGGTCGGCAATGGCACCGATGCCGCCCTTGCGCTCCGGGGTGGTCGGCACGTTGTGATCGGGCGTGGCGATGTTGGCATCGATGCGCCATGGTTTGCGGCCGGCCAGTCGCAACCCTTCGAACGCCTGGGGCGAAGTCACTTCGTGGATGATGTGACGGTCGATGTAGATCAGCGCCGAACCATCGTCGCGCTGCTTGACCAAATGCGAATCCCAGAGCTTGTCGTAGAGCGTTTTGCCGGCCATCAGACGTTTCCTCATCAGTGTTTCTAATCTTTCTATGCCAATAACCGCTTGGCTTGTAGGGATGATGCTATGGGGTTATCTTGAATAACTCAAATTCATAATTTTCATACTTTGGATAACCAAAAGGAATCGGTTCATGGACCTGGCCAGTCTCAATGCCTTTATTGCCATCGCCGAAGTGGGCAGCTTCTCCAGGGCCGGGGATCGCCTGCATTTGACTCAACCTGCGATCAGCAAACGCATTGCCAGTCTGGAACAGCAGTTGGGTGTGCGCCTGTTCGACCGGCTGGGTCGGGAAGTCAATCTGACCGAGGCTGGCCGAGCGCTGCTGCCGCGGGCCTACCAAATTCTCGACGTGCTCGAAGACACCCGTCGCGCCCTGACCAACCTCAGCGGTGACGTTACCGGTCGGCTCACGCTGGCCACCAGTCACCATATCGGCCTGCACCGATTGCCCCCGCTGCTGCGTACCTACACGCGCATGTACCCCAAGGTCGCCCTGGACATTCAGTTTCTCGATTCGGAAGTGGCCTATGAGGAGATTCTCCACGGCCGGGCGGAGCTGGCCGTGATCACCCTGGCACCCGAGCCCCACCACCTGGTGCGCTCGGTGCCGGTGTGGCATGACCTGCTGGATTTCGTCGCCGCCCCCGAACACCCGCTGGCCCTGCAGGACGCGGTGAAGCTGAGCGATATCGCCGAACATCCGGCGGTGTTTCCCGGCGGCAATACCTTCACCCACCACATCGTCAGCCGTCTGTTCGAGGCTCAGGGCCTGAGCCCCAACATCGCCATGAGTACCAACTACCTGGAAACCATCAAGATGATGGTGTCGATCGGGCTGGCATGGAGTGTGTTGCCGCGCACCATGCTCGACGATCAGGTGGCGCGCTTCGTACTGCCCGGTGTGCAGCTGAGTAGGCAGCTGGGCTACATCCTGCACACCGAAAGAACCCTGTCGAACGCCGCCCGGGCCTTCATGGCGTTGCTCGATGGCCAGGCCAGCATTTCGGCGGCGGATGAATCAGAGCTGCGGGCCCAGGAGTAGCCGGCCGCTGCTGACCAGCGTGGCATAGCCGCCGATCTTGACCCGATCGCCTTCCCTGCGGCAAAACAGCTCGCCCCCGCGGGCCGAGCACTGGTACGCGCTGAGGCTGGTCTTGACCAGGCGCTTGGACCAGTACGGAATGAGGCTGCAGTGGGTGGAACCGGTCACCGCGTCTTCATCGATGCCAATGGCCGGGGCGAAATAGCGCGAGACAAAATCGTGATGATCACCCCGTGCGGTGATGATCACCCCAGGCCAGGGCAAGCGAGCCAGCGCCGCCATGTTCGGCTGACATTCGCGCACTGCCTGCTCCGACTCCAGCAGCACGAACAGGGACGCTGCCGCCATCACATCGACCGCCTCGCAGCCCAGCGCACGCTCCACATCCAGCGTCAGGCCCAGTTGTTCTTCAGGCATCATGGCCGGGAAATCCAGCCACAGGCGGTCGCCCTCGCGGCTGACGGTCAGGGTGCCGGAACGGCTGGCGAACGACAGGCTGGTCGCGGTTTCGCCATAGACGTGGAACAAAACGTAGGCACTGGCCAGAGTGGCATGACCGCACAAGGGCACTTCAGTGCGCGGCGTGAACCAGCGGATGTGCCAGCCCTGAGCCTCGCGCACCATGAACGCGGTCTCGGCCAGGTTGTGTTCGGCAGCGATCTTCTGCATCAGTTCGTCGGCCAGCCAGCTGTCCAGGCGATAGACGATGGCCGGGTTGCCAGCAAACGGATGTTGGGCAAACGCATCGACCTGATGGAAATCCAGTTGCATGGCATTCCTCGCTGTAGCGGAAAGGGGTAGCGCCCAGGCCGTGGGCTATCGGCGTTCGACTCGTGGAGTCGATGAATAATTTCTTGCGTTCATCCAGCACGACCGATATCGGCGAAGCAGCCCTGGGTATGCTCGGCCAGCAACTGCGGCGCCAATTCCACTTCCAACCCGCGCCTGCCGGCGCTGACATACACGCTGGGCAACGTCGCTGCGGTTTGATCGATGAACGTGCGCAGGCGCTTTTTCTGCCCCAATGGGCTGATGCCGCCCAGCAGATAGCCGGTGGCGCGCTGTGCGGCTTGTGGGTCTGCCATCTCGCACTTCTTGACCCCCGCCGCCTGTGCCAGTGCCTTGAGGTCCAGAGAGCCGGTCACAGGCACCACTGCCACCAGCAGTTCGCTTTTTTCAGTGGCCGCCAGCAAGGTCTTGAACACTTGCGCCGGAGCCAGACCGAGTTTTTCGACCGCTTCCAATCCGTAGGAGGCGGCCTTGGGATCGTGTTCATAGGCATGCACCCGATGGTCGGCGCGATGCTTCTTCAAGAGGTCCAGGGCGGGTGTCATGCAGGGACTCCAGACAAATAAAACCGATGCCCGGCATTAGGACACAGGCAGGCAAGCCACGCCAACCGTGGCTTTGCCGCAAATAGGCGAATCCATTCTCGATCATTGAATGAACTCGTTCACTTTCGACCTTTGACAGCGGCGTTTCTTGTCTATATTTTTTCGTTTGTGAAGATAGGCACGATAGTACAATGTGCTGAAAGGTTGTAATCCGGCGTGCGATGGGGATCACACGACGGCAGATTCCAGGCGCCAAAAACGGCGTCAGACAAAAAAAACAATTGGGGTAACACACAATGACCGCACAGCAACAACCGACCCTGTCGGGTCAGTGCATTGCCGAGTTTCTCGGAACCGCACTGCTTATCTTCTTCGGTACTGGCTGCGTCGCGGCGCTCAAGGTCGCAGGGGCCAGCCTCGGCCTATGGGAAATCAGCATCATCTGGGGCGTCGGCGTGAGCATGGCGATCTACCTGACGGCTGGCGTGTCCGGAGCGCATCTGAACCCGGCAGTCAGCATCGCCCTGTGCCTGTTCGGCGGTTTCGAAAAGCGCAAGCTGCCCTTCTACATTCTGGCTCAGGTTGCCGGCGCGTTCTGCTCGGCGGCGCTGGTCTACACCCTCTACAGCAGCCTGTTCTTCGATTACGAACAGACCCACGGCATCGTCCGCGGCACGCAGGCGAGCCTGGAAACGGCGAGCATCTTCTCCACCTATCCGCACGCGGCGCTGTCCATCGGTCAGGCTTTCCTGGTTGAGATGGTCATCACCGCGATCCTGATGGGGGTGATCATGGCCTTGGGCGACGAGCACAATGGCCTTCCGCGCGGCGCCATGGCACCGTTGCTGGTGGGTTTGCTGATCGCCGTGATCGGCAGCGCCATGGGCCCGCTGACCGGTTTCGCCATGAACCCGGCCAGGGATTTCGGTCCCAAGTTGATGACCTTTATCGCCGGGTGGGGTGAAATAGCCTTCACCGGTGGCCGTACGATCCCCTATTTCATCGTGCCCATCGTGGCGCCGATCGTAGGTGCCTGCCTGGGCGCCGGCGCTTACCGGGTACTGATCGCCCGCCACCTGCCCAACTCGCTCAACGAGTCGGCCAAGGTGGCCGCATCGAAGGTGCAGGCCTCCTGAGCCTGCACAGCTACTTCATTCCGCATCTATTTCAAACTTGCGCAAGGCCATCGACATGACCGATACCGACAACAAGAACTACATCATCGCCCTGGACCAAGGCACCACCAGCTCGCGGGCCATCATTTTCGACCGCGATGCCAACGTCGTCGGCACCTCGCAGCGCGAGTTCGCCCAGCACTACCCGCAGGCAGGCTGGGTCGAGCACGATCCGATGGAAATCTTCGCCACCCAGAGCGCGACCATGGTCGAAGCCCTGGCCCAGGCCGGGTTGAGCCACGCCCAGGTCGCAGCCATCGGCATCACCAACCAGCGTGAAACCACCGTGGTGTGGGACAAGAACAGCGGTCGTCCGATCTACAACGCCGTGGTCTGGCAGTGCCGACGCAGCACCGAGATCTGCCAGCAGCTCAAGCGCGATGGCCTGGAAGACTACATCAAGCAGACCACCGGCCTGGTCGTCGATCCGTACTTCTCGGGCACCAAGCTCAAGTGGATTCTGGACAACGTCGAAGGCAGCCGCGAGCGCGCCCGCAACGGCGAGCTGCTGTTCGGCACCATCGATAGCTGGCTGATCTGGAAATTCACCGGCGGCAAGGTCCACGTCACCGACTACACCAACGCCTCGCGCACCATGCTCTTCAACATCCACACGCTGGAGTGGGACGAGAAGATGCTGCAGACCCTGGACATCCCCCGCGAGATGCTGCCAGAGGTCAAGTCGTCGTCGGAAGTCTACGGTCACACCAAGAGCGGCATCGCCATTGCCGGTATCGCCGGCGACCAGCAGGCCGCCCTGTTCGGCCAGATGTGCGTCGAACCCGGCCAGGCCAAGAACACCTACGGCACCGGCTGCTTCCTGCTGATGAACACCGGCAAGAAAGCCGTGACTTCGCAACACGGGATGCTCACCACCATCGGCTGCGGCCCGCGTGGCGAAGTGGCCTACGCCCTGGAAGGCGCCGTGTTCAACGGCGGCTCGACCGTGCAGTGGCTGCGCGACGAACTGAAGATCGTCAACGACGCCTACGATACCGAATACTTCGCCAGCAAGGTCAAGAACACCAACGGCGTGTACCTGGTACCGGCCTTCACCGGCCTGGGCGCGCCCTACTGGGACCCCTATGCCCGTGGCGCACTCTTCGGCCTGACCCGCGGCGTGCGCGTGGACCACATCATTCGCGCCGCACTGGAATCGATCGCCTACCAGACCCGCGACGTGCTCGACGCCATGCAACAGGACTCCGGCGAACGCCTCAGCGCCCTGCGCGTGGACGGCGGCGCGGTGGCCAACAACTTCCTCATGCAGTTCCAGGCCGACATCCTCGGCACGCCGGTGGAGCGTCCGCAGATGCGCGAGACCACGGCGCTGGGCGCCGCCTACCTCGCAGGCCTGGCATGCGGCTTCTGGGGCAGCCTGGACGAATTGCGCGGCAAGGCCGTGATCGAGCGCACCTTCGAGCCGCTGCTCGATGAAGCCGGCAAGGAAAAACTCTACGCCGGTTGGAAAAAGGCCGTCGAACGCACCCGCGACTGGGAACCGCACGAAGAACAGTGATCGAGCAGGCACCGGCCGGGCAATCCGGCCGGTGCCTCGCGGATTGATGCAATGCCGGCCCCTGCAATCAAGTCTGGCGATGGGGGCCTTTCCTGCGGCATCATGCATGCTTTTGCATGGCAGCCAAAGGAAGCCCCATGAACCTGCCTCCCCGCCAACAGCAGATCCTGGAACTGGTACGCGAACGCGGCTATGTCAGCATCGAGGAAATGGCCCAGCTGTTCATCGTGACACCGCAGACCATTCGGCGTGACATCAACCAACTGGCCGAGGTCAACCTGCTGCGCCGTTATCACGGTGGCGCCGCCTACGACTCGAGCATCGAGAACACGGCCTACGCCATGCGTGCCGACCAGATGCGTGACGAGAAACAACGCATCGCCGAAGCCATCGCCGCCCAGATCCCCGACCACGCTTCGCTGTTCATCAACATCGGCACCACCACCGAATCCATCGCTCGCGCCCTGCTCAACCATAGCCATCTGAAGATCATCACCAACAACCTGCACGTGGCCTCGATCCTCAGTGGCAAGGACGATTTCGATGTGCTGCTGGCCGGCGGCAACGTGCGTCGCGACGGCGGCGTGGTGGGCCAGGCCAGTATCGATTTCATCACCCAGTTCAAGGTCGACTTCGCCCTGGTGGGCATCAGCGGCATCGACGAAGACGGCAGCCTGCTGGACTTCGACTATCAAGAGGTTCGCGTTAGCCAGGCGATCATCGCCAACGCGCGGCAGGTCATCCTGGCCGCCGACTCGAGCAAGTTCGGCCGCAATGCCATGGTTCGCCTGGGCCCGATCAGCCTGATCGATTGCCTGGTCACCGACCAGCCCCCCGTCCCCGCCCTGCTGCAATTGCTACAACAGCACAAGATCCGTCTCGACATCGTCTGACCCTGTGGCAGCGGCGCAAGCCGCGCCCGTCTCCCGCCCGTTCGCCCGCGAAGCCCACCCGGCAAGGCTCGCGTTCGGTTGCGTGCACCTCTGATGTTCACATTTCTTCGCTTTCGCCTGCGACGATCAACAAATTCAATCATCTTCGACTGGCTAACCCCTACGTATTGGGCTAGTATTTTCGAAATTGAACATTGATGTTCGAATTCAAAGCACTCATTCGAACGCTCCTTGATAAACGCAGGAGGCTGCCATGCCCCATTCGACCTTGCCCCGCCAACCGTTGGCTGAAATCTACGACGTCGCCGTGATCGGTGGTGGTATCAATGGTGTGGGGATCGCCGCCGACGCTGCCGGGCGTGGGCTCTCCGTCTTTCTCTGCGAGAAGGACGACCTTGCCAGCCACACCTCGTCGGCCAGCAGCAAGCTGATCCATGGTGGCCTGCGTTATCTGGAACACCATGAATTCCGCCTGGTGCGCGAAGCGCTGGCCGAACGCGAAGTGCTGCTGGCCAAGGCCCCGCACATCGTCAAGCCGATGCGTTTCGTGCTTCCACACCGACCTCATCTGCGTCCTGCGTGGATGATCCGCGCCGGGCTGTTCCTCTACGACAACCTGGGCAAGCGGGAAAAACTGCCCGGCTCGCGCAGCTTGCGTTTCGGTGCCGACAGTGCACTCAAGCCAGAGATTACCCGTGGCTTCGAATACTCCGATTGCTGGGTGGACGACGCCCGCCTGGTGGTATTGAACGCCATGGCCGCGCGGGAAAAAGGTGCACACATCCACACCCGCACCCGCTGCATCGATGCGAAGCGTGTGGACGGTGTATGGCAAGTCAATCTGCAGCGCGAAGACGGCAGCACCTTCACGTTGAAGGCTCGCGCCCTGGTCAACGCAGCCGGCCCATGGGTAGCGAAGTTCATCCGTGACGACCTGCAACTGCAATCCCCGTACGGCATCCGCCTGATCCAGGGCAGCCACCTGATCGTGCCACGTCTGTACGAAGGCGAGCAGGCGCACATCCTGCAGAACGAAGACCAGCGGATTGTCTTCACCATTCCGTACCTGGACCGCTTCACCATCCTGGGCACTACCGACCGCGAGTACACCGGCGATCCGTCCAAGGTGGAAATTACCGACGCCGAAACCGACTACATCCTCAAGGTGGTCAACGCCCACTTCAAGAAGCAGGTCAGCCGCAGCGACATCGTGCGCACTTATTCAGGTGTTCGCCCGCTGTGCAACGACGAGTCGGACAATCCATCGGCCATTACCCGCGACTACACCCTGTCGCTCAGCGGCGGTCAGGGTGAAGCGCCGATCCTGTCGGTGTTCGGCGGCAAGCTGACCACCTATCGCAAACTGGCAGAATCGGCCATGGCGCAGCTCAAGCCATTCTTCACGCAGATGCGCGGCAGCTGGACGGCGACCAGTGCCCTGCCGGGCGGCGAAGACATGACCACGCCCCAGGCACTGGCCCAGGCCATGCGCGCCAAGGCACCTTGGCTGCCAAGCGGGCTGGCCGAACGCTGGGCCGTCAGCTATGGCAGCCGCAGCTGGCGCCTGATCGAAGGCGCACAGTCGCTGGCCGATCTGGGCGAAGAACTGGGCGCAGGCCTGTACAGCCGCGAAGTGGATTACCTGTACGAGCAGGAATGGGCCACACGCAGCGACGACGTCCTGTGGCGGCGCAGCAAGCTGGGCTTGTTCGTAGACGACGCGGCAATCGCTCGGGTAGACGCCTACCTGGCCAAGATCGACGCCAGCCGCGCGAATACTCAGGCGGCTTGAACCACGCCAGCGATGCCCACAACGAAAAACGCCCCGTAAGGGGCGTTTTGCATGGCGCGAGGCGGGCCGAAAAGGCTCAGCGCCGTGGACGCTGTCGTGGTCGGTGGTTATCGGCCGGGATGGGCACAGGCTGCGGCGGCGGTGGCACCAGCCCCAATGCGACAGCCAAATCATGGAGCCAGTTGTACAAGTTACCGTTCATATCGCCCCCCTTCAGGGAAAACCCTAACGACGGTCATGGTCCGTCGCTTCTGTTCGATCATAGCGCTAAGCGACGTAGGATGCATGCACGCACTTGTGTCGAAAAGTCGCAGTCCTATTAATTGATCATCGACCCGGCGAGTAATTCATTACGTTATCCAGATTCGTAACCGACGGCGCACCCACTGCTCGGCGCTGACCAGGGTGATGCCCAACAGCACGCAAACCGCCCCCAGAATGAAGTTCATGCTCAACGGCTCGCCCAGCAATACCACACCGAAGGTCACGCCGAACAAGGGCGTCATGAACGAGAACACGGCAAGGTTGGACGCCAGGTAGCGGCGCAGCAGCCAGAACCAGATCAGAAAGCTGGCAAAGGAGACCACAACGCCTTGGAACAACACGCTGGCGGTGCCAATGGGCGTGAAGGTGACATGGCTGAACTGGCCCGTGGCGAGGGCGATGATCAACAATCCAACCACGCACACGATCAGCTGATAGAACAAGGTCAGGGCAACGGGCGCTTCGGACAGCCGTGAAGTGCGTACCACCACCGTGGTCGCCCCCCAGCAGAGCCCCGCCATTAAGCCCATGGCGTCCCCCAGCAGCATGCGTCGATCCAGATGCTCCCAGGAGATGCCTCCCGCGAAGGCAAATGCGATACCGCTGAACGCCAGGGCGATGCCCAGCCATTGCAAAGGCCGCAGTCGCTCCCCTGGTAGCAGCGCATGCAGGCCGAGTGCGGTAAAGACCGGCGCGGTGTAAAGAAAGACCGACATGTGCGCCGCCGAAGTCAGCTTCAGTCCTTCGGCGATGAACAGGAACTCCAGACCGAACAGCGAGCCGGCGGCCAGCCCGGCACGCCAAGTGTAGGGCACGTGCCCCCAACCACCGCGCCAACAGAGCAGCATCGCCACCAACACGGCGGAAATGCCCGAGCGCATGGCCGCCTGCATCACCGGGGCGATATCGGCAGCGGCCCATTTGATGGTGACCTGCTGGATCCCCCAGATCAGGCAAAGCCCCAGCATGACCTTGAGGGCGAAGCCATCGGTCTGACGACGTTCTGCGCTCATGGGACGAATGACCTCGGCATCACAGTGCTCTCCCGCAAGGAAAACACCAGTGTATCAAGCCATTCATCCCAAGGCCTTCAACGGTACCAAGCATTCCGAAAGATGACCGCTCCGGCACGGATTCATGTGGGAGCGGGCTCTGCCCGCGAAGCAAACCCCGCGATCTGTCAGGCAAAACACCCTGTGGGAGCGGGGCGGGCGGCGAGCCCTCTGCCCGCGAAGCAGGCGCCGCGAAGTTTCAGGCAGACCGCCCTACCGAATTATCCGCCCCAACTCAAACAATCTGCGGCTTACTGGCCACTTCATCAAAAGTCGCCGGGTCCAGCGCATCATCCTGATCATCGAGCACTTCGAGCCCGTGGTCATTATCCGGAATACTGCTATCTATCAGGCTCAGCAGACTGGATCCGCGCAAGGTCAGTTGGAAATTGCGCCCCGTGCCGCCCTCGCTGTCCGGACGCTGCTCGATGAAGCCCCGCTCAAGCAACAGCGCTTGATAATCGCTCGCTTGAGTCGCCAACTGATCGACAGCGGCCGACGTATCACCCTGCGCGGTGGTCGCCTCGGCGTGGTCCTGAGCGTAGATATCTGGGGTGAAATCCTGATGGGCGCCGTTCTGCACTTCGTGCAACAGACGCTCGATCAATTGCCAGTTGTAAGTGGTCATCCGGAAGAACCTCCAACACATGAGTGAAAGGGCTTGCCAGGCATGGGACCGGGTGTGTGCGGGGGAGTTGCGGGAAGACGGCTTTGCGGGGTGTTTTGGCAGGTCTGGCCTCCGGAGGGAAGCAGACCTGCCCTACGCAGGTTACTCGCTGACGGCAGGCTTGCGGCGCTTGAGCGGCGCCAGGCCGTCCTGGCTCACCAAGGCTGGGGTATCGGCCTTGGGACGGTTGACGCTCTTGCGCTTGGTCGGGCCCTTGGCGACGCTTTTCTTGTCGCCCTTCTTGTCCTTGTCGGTCTTTTTCTTCTTCACGCCGACTGCCTTGCCCGACGCCTTGACCTTCTTCGGTCCGCCGTAGGTGCCTTTCACTTCCTTGATCACGCGACGCTCGAAGGTCTGCTTGAGGTAGCGCTCGATGCTGGACATCAGGTTCCAGTCACCGTGACAGATCAGGGAAATTGCCAGGCCTTCGTTGCCGGCACGGCCGGTGCGGCCGATGCGGTGCACATAGTCATCGCCGCTGCGCGGCATGTCGAAGTTGACCACCAGGTCCAGGCCATCGACATCCAGGCCGCGGGCCGCTACGTCGGTGGCCACGAGGATCTTCACGCCACCCTGCTTGAGGCGGTCGATGGCCAGCTTGCGGTCTTTCTGGTCCTTCTCGCCGTGCAGGACGAAAGCCTTGTATTCCTGCGCCACCAGACGGCCGTAGATACGATCGGCCATGGCCCGGGTGTTGGTGAAGATGATCGCCTTCTGGTACGTCTCGTTGGCCAGCAGCCAGTTGAGGATCTGCTCCTTGTGGACGTTGTGGTCGGCCGTGACGATCTGCTGGCGAGTGCCCTCGGCCAGCTGGCTGACGTTGTTGATCAGCAGGTGCTCGGGGTCCTTGAGCACCTTGCCGATCATCTCGCGCAGACCGGCGCCGCCGGTGGTCGCCGAGAACAGCAGGGTCTGTTCGCGCTGGGCACACTCCTGGCTCAGGCGCGTCACGTCTTCGGAGAAGCCCATGTCGAGCATGCGGTCGGCTTCATCGAGCACCAGCACCTCGACGTTCTTGAGGTCCAGGTTGCCAGCGTTCAACTGCTCCAGCAGACGGCCCGGCGTACCGATGAGGATGTCCGGCACCTTGCGCAGCATGGCGGCCTGCACCTTGAAGTCTTCACCACCGGTGATCAGGCCGGCCTTGATGAAGGTGAACTGGCTGAAGCGCTCCACTTCCTTCAAGGTCTGCTGCGCCAGCTCGCGGGTCGGCAGCAGGATCACGGCACGGATGTCGACGCGGACCTTGGCCGGACCCATCAAGCGATTGAGGATCGGCAGCACGAATGCCGCGGTCTTGCCGCTGCCGGTTTGCGCCGTCACCCGCAGGTCGCGCCCTTGCAAGGCCAAAGGAATGGCCGCTACCTGCACCGGCGTCGGCTCGACAAATTTCAGCTCGGCGACGGCTTTGAGCAGGCGTTCATGCAGGGCGAATTGGGAAAACACGGGTGTTACCTCGACGGAGTACATAAATTCGACTGCATAGGGTACCGGTTTGCGGACGATTAGCCGAATTTCTTTACCCGTAACTCGGTAAATTGCATGCAAATCTTTCCAGGCGTGGCGATTGCCCTGCGCAATGGGCTTTAATCCCCGCCCCCTTTTCAACTCGGGAGCTGCACGCCCACCCATGAATATCGAATCGCTCTGGCAACAAACCGTCACCTTCATCACGGGCCTCGACGACCAGCCGATCCTGCAGGCCGGTGTGTCGCTGTTCCTGCTGCTGATCGCCGCCTTCACCCTGGGCCGCCTGGCACGCTTTCTCACCCTGCACGCGGTCAAGCTGCTCAGCCGCCGACGTTCGCTGCACTGGCTCACCGACTTCCTGCACAACAAGGTCTTCCACCGCCTGGCGCAAATGACGCCGTCGCTGGTGGTGCAGTTCAGCCTGGGCCTGATCCCGGTGCTGAGCGACAACAGCAAGCACGTCATCGGCAACATCGCGCTGGGCTTCACCATCCTGTTCATGGTGCTGGCGCTGGGCGCCCTGCTCAATGCCCTGCTCGACATCTACGCCCGCACCGAACACGCCCGCACCCGCTCGATCAAGGGCTACGTGCAACTGGCCAAGATGATCCTGTACATCTTCGGTGCCATCATCATCGTCGCCACGTTGATCGACCGCTCGCCGCTGTTGCTGCTGTCCGGGCTGGGTGCCATGTCGGCCGTCATCCTGCTGGTCTACAAAGACACCCTGCTGTCGTTCGTGGCCAGCGTGCAGTTGACCAGCAACGACATGCTGCGCGTCGGCGACTGAATCGAGATGCCCCAGGTGGGCGCCGACGGCGACGTCGTCGACATCACCCTGCACACGGTGAAGATCCAGAACTTCGACAAGACCATCGTCTCCATCCCCACCTGGCGGCTGATGAGCGAATCGTTCAAGAACTGGCGCGGCATGCAGCAGTCCGGCGGCCGGCGCATCAAGCGGGCGCTGAACATCGATGCCAGCGGCGTGCGTTTTCTCGACGAACAGGAACAGCTACGCCTGACCCAGGTGCATCTGCTCAGCGGCTACGTCAGCAGCAAGCAGGCCGAACTCAAGGCCTGGAACGCAGCCCAGGGCGAAGTGGCAGAACTGTCCGCCAACCAGCGCCGCATGACCAACCTGGGCACCTTCCGCGCCTACGCCCTGGCGTACCTCAACGCCCACCCCGACATCCAGCCGAACATGACCTGCATGGTCCGGCAGATGGAAGCCACTGCCGAAGGCGTACCACTGGAAATCTACTGCTTCACCCGCACCACAGCCTGGGCCGAGTACGAGCGGATTCAGGGGGATATCTTCGATTACCTGCTGGCGGTGCTGCCGGAGTTCGGGTTGAGCGTGTACCAGAAGCCCAGCGGCGCCGATTTGCGCGGTGGGTTGGTGGCGGTGGCTGGCCCGCATTGAAAGCCACGCCCTTCGTAGGAGCGGTCCGTGGCCGCGAACCAGGCGCTGCGGTGTGCCAGGAACTACGCAGTGCGCCCTTCGCGGCCGATGACCGCTCCTACGGGATGCCGCAGCCTCTGTGGAGGCGAACCAGGCGCTGCGGTGTACCAGGAACTACGCAGTGCGCCCTTCGCGGCCGATGACCGCTCCTACGGGATGCCAGTGCCTCAGTGGAAACGAACCAGACTCACCCCTCCGACTTCGCCTTCTCCTCCCGCTCCGCAGCCGAATGCTGGGTCTCTGCTTCCTTGTCACCGTCCGTTATCCACGGCTTGGCGCTTTGCTGTGCCTTGTCGATCGTCTCGTTGATCTGCTTGGCGGATTCGCTGAAGGTGTCGCGCGCAGCTTCGACCAGTTGTGCTTTGGACGTTTCGATGACTTTGTTCGCAGCATTCTCGGCCGCGTCGCAGCCAGCAAGAAGCACGGTCAACGCGAACACGGCCGGGTAAGCGATCAGTCTGGACGACATGGAAACCTCTGCAAGGGATGGGGATGCGGGAGATCATACCTTTGCCGGTTTTGGCCGAAGCGAGGATTCTTAAGTCAAGGTGTGTCTTAGTGAAGCGCGTCCGCCAAGCCGGCGATTCGAGGGCACCGGCCGGTGACAGCTCCAGGACAGAACTGCCAAGCGCTTGGAATCAAATGCTAGAAGCGAAAGGCCTGACGGCCGATCAATAGCCATTCGCCCTTCTGTTTCTGCCAGATCTGAAAGTTTTCGATCTCAGTGGGCACTACTTTTCCGCTGTTCACGGCCTGGGCAGAAAAATGATTGCGTACCAGAGCGACATCCCCGGAAAGGGTGATCTTCTGATTGAGCATCTTCAGCTCGTTGAAGGCGCTTTTACCGGTTTCGATGTCGGCGATGAATGCTTTTTTGTCCTGAATGTTGCCACTCGAATGCCCGTAGGTCAGGTTCTCGGCCGTGAGTGCATTGAGTTGCGCAATATCCTTGTGCCACATAGCCTGCGTCAGTTTATCTACGGCAGCGGCGACGTCAGTTTCGTCGGGAACCGCAGCTGCTACATAACCCGTGAAGAGGCACAGAAAACCTACCAGCAATGTCAGCTTTTTCATGCATAGATCCTTTTGTTGTAGTTGTAGGACACAATGGGAAAAATCGCAGATGACTATTCTTGTCTGTCATCGTACAACAATCAGGATTCTGCCTGCCGATCGCGCGCAATTGCAACTGTTTGTAAATATGGGCGGGCATTTAAAGAAGGCTCGCCACCCGCCCCTCTCCCATAGGCGCTAGTCAATACGCCATGGACAGACTCAGGGTCACCTGAGGCACGACGCTGTCGGTCTCTCCGTCCGGGCCACTGAGTTCTCGCAAGGCACCATCGCGATAGATGGCCAAGGCCTCGGCGCGCGCGCTCCAGCGGGTTTCGCTCCACTGGAAGGGCTGCTCGAGCGCCAGTCCGGTACGGGCATACAGGCGATCGCCTGAATCGGGACCGTAGAAACCGTTCCAGCCGACTCCGAGGGCACTGGGGAAACTCAAGCGCAGGCCTGCATCGCTCAAATCCATGCCGGGCTCCAGCGTGCCTTGGGTGTAGAGGCCGCTGTCACCCTGAGTGCGGCTGGTGATGGCCAGTCCTGGTCGCCACGCGCCGAAGCCGATGTCGGCCTGGTAAGCCAGAGTGAAGCTTGCCTCCTGAGTGGTGGCGGCGACATCGTTGGGGCTGGTCTTGACGGTATAGACGAAGCCCAGTCGCAGCCCCTCGCTGGGCGAAACCACCAGACCGAGCAGGTTGTTGCTCTCGTACCAACGGCGCGGGCTCACCGTTTCGTCGCTCGACGCGCTATGGAAACCGTTGCTGGTGCTGAACACCAGCCAGGCATCGGCGCTGCCGTCGGCGGCCTGGTGCAGGTCCAGGGCGAAGCCGGCCTGGGCATGCAACGGAATCCGATCGAGGCTGGCGGCGTCATCGTCGTAGTTGCCTCGCGCGAAATCACCATTGCGGGCATCGATGCTCAACTGCGGGTGAAAGCGACCGGAGGCCTCGCCGATCTCGACACTGCCCAATGCGGCATCTTCGGTTTCGATGGAAGGCACGCTGCGCGGCTCAGCCAGGCAGGGTTGCATGACCGCTGCCAGCGCAGCGGCGAGCAGAGGAAGGCGAGGTACGGTGGGCATGCGCGAAGGCTCTGTGAGGAAGGTCGCTCTGTAGACCCTGCACGGTTGGGAAAGTACCGCCGAACAACGCTCATCCCTCACTCTTTTCGATACTCCGCCCCTCCGTCTGTCCGGTCGCCGATGGGCCTCATTCAGATTTGCCGTTCGTCGCCGATAGTTAGAAAACACTCAAAAGAATATGCCCAAATTTCACGCTGCACGTCTTGTCTTTTTCTGCCGACCAACACTTACAACACCAGCGGAATAGTCCATGAATATCAAGCAAAAACTCACCTGGGGCTTTGCGGTCATCGCCTGCCTCCCGGTCATCGTGGTGGCCGTGCTCGTCGTCTTCAACTTGCGCGAGGCGGCCAGGGCCGACTTCGTCGACAGCAGCGGCCGTGAGATCCGGCAGATCGACAATGGCATCAAACAGCTCTTCGACGGCATCAGCCAGAACGTCGAATACATCGCCAAGGATCCTCGTATCGTCGCTGCCAGGGATCTGAAGAACTACACAGGCGCGGACGCAGCGCAGGTGCCTCTGACCGAGAGCAATCGGCGCCTGCTGGACATCTTCGACGGCTTCGCCAAGACCCATCCGAGCACGGCTTACCTGTCGCTGGGCTTGAGCGACGGTGGTTATGCCAGTTGGCCCGATGATCCCAAGATCGCCAATTACGACCCGCGCCAGCGACCCTGGTACAAGGCTGCGATGGCCGCTCCGGGAACCACGGTGCGCACCGACGCCTACTATTGGGCACCGGACGATGTGTCGTTGATCGGCACGGTGCGCAGTGTCACCGACGCCGCAGGCCAGGTGGTCGGCGTGGTCGGCCTGGATGTGTCGCTCAAGCAGATGACCGAACTGGTGAAGAACATAAAGCTGGGCAACAGCGGCTACCTGATGCTGATCGAAGCCAATGGCAACGTGCTGGTGGATGCCAGCGATGCGAAGCACAATTTCAAACCGCTGGCCGACCTGGGTGGCAACTACGCCGAGTTGGCCAGGCATGGCGATGGTTCGACTCAGATCGAGATCGACGGCAAGGTCTACATGGCCAACATCGTCAGCTCGGCCGGACTCGGCTGGCGGTTCATCGGCCTGATCGAGCGCGAAGAAGTGATGGCCCAGGCTTCGAACCTGACCTGGCTGATCGCGGCCATCGCGGCAGTGCTGGCCGTCGTGTTCGCCTTAGTTGGCGCCAGCTTCGCCGGTGTCATCGTGCGTCCGATCCGTGGCGTCGCCAATGGTCTGCAGGAGATCGCCGAGGGCGAAGGCGACCTGACGCGCCAGCTCAAGGTACAGGGCAAGGATGAAACGGCGGCGCTGGCGGGCTGGTTCAACCAGTTCGTGGGGATGATCGCTCAATTGGTGCAACGCATCGGGACCGCGTCTTCCGATCTGCAGGTGGCCGCTGCCGACACCCAGGAGGTGGCTCGCAACATGGACGAAGTCGCCGGTCGCCAGCGCGAAGCGGTGGAACTGGTCAGCACCGCGTTCAACGAAATGGTCGCCACCGCCAACGAAGTGGCCCGCTCCTGCGGGCAGGCGGCCACCAGCGCGGACAACGGTTATCAGCAAGTCCATGACGGCCAGCAGCGCATCGGCGAGGCGACCACCAGCGTGCTCAGGCTGAGTTCCGAGCTGCAGCAATCGACCGAAACCATGCAGCTGCTGCAGCAGGACAGCAAGAACATCAATAGCATTCTGGACACCATTCGTTCGATCGCCGAGCAGACCAACCTGCTGGCGCTGAATGCGGCCATCGAAGCGGCTCGGGCCGGTGATCAGGGTCGCGGTTTTGCGGTGGTCGCCGATGAGGTACGGGCGCTGGCGCGGCGTACGGCCGACTCGACCGGCGAGATCGATGGGCTGCTAGGCAACCTTGCCCGCCGCACCGAGGTGATCACCCAGCAGATGCAGGGCAGCCTGCAGGTGTCCCAGGACAGCGTCGAATGCATCCAGTCGGCGCGGGACAGCTTCGACAAGATACGTACTTCGGTCGATTCGATACGCGACCAGAACAACCAGATCGCCACGGCCGCCGAGGAGCAGCATCAGGTGGCCGAAGAGATCAACCGGCACATCGCGCAGATTCATGCCGATGCTCAGTTGGTCGAGGAGTATGCGCACACGGCGCAGTCGGGGTCGGGGCGTCTGACGGACATTTCCGGGAACCTGCGCGGCCTGGTCGGACGCTTCAAGGTGTGACGCCGAAATCCGCGGCGCCTTCTTCGCGGGCAGAGCCCGCTCCCACATTTTGTTGGTGCTCCACAGGTTATCAGCACTGCGCAATGGGGCAGGCTAGAACCGCTCCCACAATTTGTTGGTGCTCCACAGGTTAGCAGCACCGCGCAATGGAGCAGGCTCGCACCGCTCCACTGTGGGAGCGGGCTCTGCCCGCGAAGGCTTCACCGCGGTACACCTGACCCACCGCAGCGCTCCTTTCGCGGGCAGAGCCCGCTCCCACATTTTGTTGGTGCTCCACAGGTTATCAGCACTGCGCAATGGGGCAGGCTAGAACCGCTCCCACAATTTGTCGGNCTCTATACCGCAACCGCAACTGCCACCGGTGGCCGTGATGGCCGTGCTGTCTCCAGGGCGCCTTCTTCGCGGGCAGAGCCCGCTCCCACATTTTGTTGGTGCTCCACAGGTTATCAGCACTGCGCAATGGGGCAGGCTAGAACCGCTCCCACAATTTGTCGGTGCTCCACAGGTTAGCAGCACCGCGTAATGGGGCAGGCTAGAACCGCTCCACTGTGGGAGCGGGCTCTGCCCGCGAATGCTTCACCGCGGTACGCCTGACACACCGCGGTGCTCTTTTCGCGGGCAGAGCCCGCTCCCACAGATGGCTGCTCTCACATATAGCTGCTCCCACACATGGCGGGCTCTACAGATGGCCGGCTGCACCGATAGCCGGTCCCATAGACAGTCAGAAGCCGACCGTGGCGGAAACCAGATAGGTTCTCGGGGTAGCGAGGGTCAAGCCGGGCTCGCTGTCGTCGGAGGCGCCGGCCGAGGCCCAGTAGCGTTTGTCCAGTACGTTCTCGACATTGGCGCGCAGGGTGACTGCCTTGCCCTGCACCTTGAATGCATACCGGGCACCCACATCGAACCGCTCCCAACTGTCGATTTCCTTGCTGTTGGCCTGATCCAGGTATTGCGAGCTGGAATAGATACCGCGCCCGGTGAGGGTCAACCCGGGCAATGCCGGAACGTCCCACTCCGCCCCCAAATTGACATTGAGCTCGGGCGTGGCCGGTGCGCGGTTGCCATCGAAGGCCCCTGCGCTGGTGCCCGTCAACTCGCTGTCGATGTACATCACCCCGCCCAGCAGGCGCACGCCCGTCAGCGGTTCACCGAACACACTCAATTCCACGCCATTGTTCTCGCGCTTGCCATTAGGGCCGAAGGTGCGGGTGAGCGCGTTGGTTTCGTACGCCGGCTGCTTGATGCGAAAAGCAGCGGCGGTGATGGCCAGGCTGCCGAGATCGTACTTCGCACCTACCTCGACCTGCCGGCTGATGAAAGGCGGGAATATCTCGTCTTCGTTGATCGACGTGGAAGGCGCAATCTTGCCTTGGCTCAGACCTTCCAGATAGTTCGCATACAACGACAGCTCGTTGGTGAGCTTGTAGAGCACGCCCGCCGACGGTGAAAACTTTTCCTCGTCGTAAGCCGTATCGCCTTTCACCCCATCGCTCCAGTCATCCACCTTGACCCGCTGCCAGCGCCCACCGAGGGTCAACAGCAGCCGATCGTCGAAGAAGCCAAGAGTGTCGGACAGGGCCACGCCGTCGAACCGGTTCTCGGTATAGACCTTGGGATCCTGACGGGTGGCATTGGACGGCGTCGCCGTGGCAACGGGCGCGTAGAGATTGCTGCGCCCTCTGGCGTAGCGCGCGCCGCCGTTGGTGAAGTCCATGTAGAAATGACTGACAGCCAGGTTCAGCTCGTGGCTGACCGGGCCGGTCTGCAGCCACTTGCGCGCGCCCAGCGTGGCCGTGCGTACGCTTTCATCACGGGTGAAGTCGCGGGGCAGCACGTCGAAATCGCCGGCATCATTGATGACCGACACGTTGTGCCGAAGGAAATCATGATTACTCTCCCGGGCACCGACGCTGCCGTACAGCATCAACGAATCGCTCAGATCATACTCACCATTGAACGCCCCGAACGTGTCCTGGGTACGCGCCTTGCTCCAGCCCTGCGCATAGTTGTCGCGCACATGGTTGGCACCGGGCACGCGGGCATTGGCGCCGACCTGAACACGCTCCTGAGGCGCATCGGTATCACGCTCGGTATGCCCCACATCGGCAGACAGCCGCAGGCGTTCGCCGCGGAAATCCAGGCCGATCACGGCCATTTCCCGGTCCACGCTCTGTTTGTCCCAGGTAGTGTCGCCCGCCTGTTTCACCGCGTTCAGGCGCAGGCCAAACTGGTTGTCCTTGCCAAAACGTCGGCCGATGTCCACGGCGCCACCGGCCTGGCTGTCGGAGGCATAGCTGGCGGTGAACTCGTTGATCGGCGTGTCGGTGGCGCGCTTGGGCACCACGTTGATACCGCCGCCGACGCTACCCCGAGGGGAGATGCCGTTGATCAACTGGCTGGGCCCACGGAGGATATCCACCCGCTCGGCCATCTCCATGTCGATGGAGTACGTGGGCAGTATCCCGTATAGCCCGTTGTACGACACATCGCTGTTGAACAGGCTGAAGCCGCGGATGGTGAACTGCTCGAAACGCCCGCCGGCCGGGTTGGTGGTACGCACCGCCGGGTCGCTGGCCACCAGATCGCCCAGGGTGCGGGCCTGCTGATTTCGCGCGGTCTCGCTGGTGTAGCTGGTCATGCTGAAGGGCGTGTCCATGAAGTCACGTGCGCCGAGCAAACCTTGGGCGCCGCTGCGCGCGACCTGCCCACCGGCATAGGGCTGCTCCGCCACGCTGCCTTGTGCGGCACCGGTCACGGTGGTGGGCGTGATCTCCAGCACGTCGGCACCCAAGGGCGCAGCCACGAGCGTATAGGCATCCTCCCCCACCGCTTGCAGGCGCAGACCGCTGCCGGCCAGCAGTTGAGCGAAGCCGCCTTCCACGCTGTACTCGCCGACCAGGCCAGCGCTCTGCCGACCGTTGACCAAGGCAGGCGCCACCGACAGGCTGACGCCCGCCTGGCTGGCAAAGCGGGTCAGCGAGGCGGCGAGTTCGCCTCGGGGTATGTTGTAGACACGCGCCATGTCGTCGGCAAAGGCCATCTGCATGGGCACTGGTGCAAGGCCGATCAGCAGGCTGAGGGGCAAGGCCCGCGCGTAGTGCGCCGAGGATGTGCGGCTGTAACGGAGAAACGAACAAGGGGGCCGTGGGGGCATGGCTGAAGGCTCTTTGAGTGTGCTTACCTCTCCATGACAAGCGAGCGCGAAAAAGGGGACAGGCGCTAGGCAGGTTTTTCCTGTGGCACCAGCGTGGCCCAATAGCGTGTGCGCCACTGGACCCGCAGCGGCAGACTGACAGCCAGCAGGTTCAGCACCTGATCCGGATCTTCCAGGCGGAAACTGCCCGTGACGCGCAGTGCTTCCAGCTCCGGCTGCCAGCGCAGGATGCCGGGACGATAGCGATCCAGATCGCGCAGAAAATCCCCCAGGGGCTGGTTCAACGCAACGATCACGCCCTCGCGCCAGCCCGGCTGGCGAGGGTCGAAGCGCTCGATCGGACCTGGACCGGTGCCGGATAACTGAACGTGCTGGCCCGCGCGCAAGGTGAGCGGCGCAAAACCGGTAGGCCGCACATCGGCCTGCCCGGCGAATACCGACAGCCGACAGAGGCCTTCGTCCTGGCGCACATTGATTTCACCTTGGTCCAGCGTCACGCTGCCAAGCGGCGTACGGATGTCGAACGGCATGGCATTGGCCAGGCGCAACCGAATCTCCCCGCGCAGCAGCGTGAGTCGCCGTTGGCCAGGGTCGATATCGACCGCAGTGGCGGTATTGATGTGCAACACGCTGCCATCGGCCAAGGTCAATTGACGTCGCTCGCCGGTGGCGGTGGCCACGTCGGCGCGCCAGGCATCGATGGGCAGCTCACGCATAACCCACCAGGCGGCTGGCGCGGCCACGGCCAGCCCCAACAACCCCTTGAGCAGGTCGCGGCGGCCGTGGCCGGGACGATCGAGGCTGGCCATTGCCAGCGCCGGGGGCAGAACCTGGAAGCGGCCCTTGAGCGCCGCTACCCGGCGCCAGGCGGACTCATTCGCCTCACTGGCCTGGCGCCAGCGTTGCAGGCGGGCGAGGTCCTGTTCCGTGACGGCGCCAGACTCCATGCACACCCACCAGCGGGCCGCCGAGCGGGCAGCTTGGCGTGCTTCGTCACTCGGCTCGGCATTCAGCACAGTTCGGCCAGCAGGCAATGTTCGTAGGCCTGGGCCATGTAGCGCTTGACGCTGCGCTCGGTGACCTTCAAGCGCTCGGCGATTTCTCGATAGCCCAACCCTTCTAGCTGGCTGAGCAGAAAGGCCCGGCGAACCTTGGCCGGTAAGCCATCGAGCAGTTGATCCAGAGCGTGCAGGGTTTCCAACACCTGCCAGCGCTGTTCCGGCGCAGGGGCGACATCGGCGGGCAAGGTGGCGAGCGCGTCGAGATAGGCCTGTTCCAGACTGCGCCGACGGTAGAAATTGATCAGCAGCCGTTTGCCGACTGTCTTGAGGTAAGCACGCGGCTCCTGCAACTCGGCCACCGACTGGGAACTGGCCAGCACCCGGATGAACGTATCCTGGCTCAGGTCCGCCGCATCCCAGGCACTGCCCAGGCGCCGGCTGAGCCATTGCTCCAGCCAGCTGCGATTGTCGCGATAGAGCGTCTCGAACGCCCGAGCGTCCACCCTCGCCGGCTCGACCATCATCGGCACCCTGTCAGATGTAAATGAGATCGATTGTATTTTAAAAAGGGTTTGCAGCGGAACCGTTAGTTACGCCCTCGATGCTGCATTCGGCCGCAATGCGTTCAGCCAGACAAACCGCGTGCACCGCCGACGCGGNTTAAAAAGGGTTTGCAGCGGAACCGTTAGTTACGCCCTCGATGCTGCATTCGGCCGCAATGCGTTCAGCCAGACAAACCGCGTGCACCGCCGACGCGGCTCGCGCCGCTGCTACAGAGACCGCATTCCGTGCACCAGCGGCGCAAGCCACGTCCGGCAACAACGCATTTGCATGCACCAACGGCCAACCCGCGTCCAGCATCAACGCATCCCCTGTAGCAGCGGCGCGAGCCGCGTCCGGGATCGACGCGGTATTGCAGACCGATCAACCCGAGGCAGGCGCTGACTGAACGCGCCGATAGGTCGTGTGCCAACACAGAAGCAGACCCGCCCCTGCCATCANCGACGCGGTATTGCAGACCGATCAACCCGAGGCAGGCGCTGACTGAACGCGCCGATAGGTCGTGTGCCAACACAGAAGCAGACCCGCCCCTGCCATCAACGCGCCAACGAGGCCGATGTTGGCCACGCCCACCTGGGTGATCACCACACTGCCCAGCAACGCCCCACCGCCGATACCGACGTTGTAGATCCCCGAATGCAGCGCCATGGCCACGTCCGTGGCATCCGGGGCCAGCTCCAGGACCTTGGACTGCATCGCCAGGCTGAAGCACATGATCGAAATGCCCCAGACCACACTCACCCCACCCAGATAGGTGGCGTAGCGCGCCAACGGCAGCAACAGCATCAGGCAGAGGGCCAGCAACGCGATCGACGCCACCATGAAACCACGCGGATAGCGACCGCTGTAGCGGCTGAACACCAGCGAGCCGATCACCCCGGCACCGCCGAACAGCAACAGCAGCGTCGTGGTCATTTCCCCGCTCATCTGCGCCGCGGCTTGCACGAACGGCTCGATGTAGCTGTACGCCGTGTACTGCGCGGTGATCACCAGCGCGGTCGTCACATACAACGCCACCAGCACCGGCCGCTTGAGCAGCATGGGCAAGCTGCGCAGCGAACCTGAATTCTGGCTGGGCAGCGCCGGCAGGCTTTTCGCCAGCCACAGCGCCACTAGCGTGGCCACCACGCCGATTCCCACGAACGTGGTGCGCCAGCCCAACGCTTCACCGACCACCCGCCCCAATGGCACGCCCAGCACCATGGCCAGGCACGTGCCGGTCGCCAGCAGCCCCAAGGCTTGGGTTTGCTTGCCCGGTGGCGCCAGCCGCACCGCCAGCGATGCCGTGATCGACCAGAACAAGGCGTGGGCGAACGCGATGCCGATACGGCTGGCCAGCAGCACGCCATAGCTCCAGGCGATACTGGACACCGCATGGCTGGCCACGAACAGGATGAACACCCCGATCAGCAACCGACGCCGCTCGATGTTGCGCGTGAGCAGCATGATCGGCAGCGACATCAGCGACACCACCCAGGCATACACCGTCAACATCAGCCCCACCTGCGCCGTCGGCATCGCAAAGCTCAGACCGATCGAGGTCAACAGCCCGACCGGCGCGAACTCCGTGGTATTGAAGATGAAAGCCGCAAGGGCCAACGCAATCACGCTGGACCAACTGCCTGTGGGTGTATTCGAAGGCGTATTCATTGGATGGCTTCAGCGACTCTCGAAAATAGTGGGAACGGTCGCGCCTTAACAAACACCACGCATACGTGTGCCGCCGGACCTTCAAGCCAAGCGGAGCATGCAATGAATGATTGTTATGAGTGTTGAGAGGCGACGCCAGATGCGGCGGATTCTACGCCCCGCATACGGTAGGCACAATGCGGTCGCCCACCTCGCGTATTAAAGTAGAAGACGATACCTGGAAACCTCGGTACACAGTTTCAGGCTTGTCCTCGGAATCAGCGATCGAGAAAATTTGTATCCCATGGGATACGGATCTATGCTGATGAAGATCGCCACAACGGATGCGTTTGAGCGCTGGTTCACTCGATTGCGCGATCGCCAGGCAGCCATACGGATCCAGGCCCGGATCGACAGGCTGGAAGACGGAAACTGGGGTGACTGGCAGTCAGTGGGAGAAGGCGTATGCGAGATGCGGCTTCATTTTGGGCCAGGGTACCGCCTGTACTTCATGCAACACGAGCAGTGCTGGATAGTGCTGTTGGCCGGTGGCGACAAGTCGACACAGTCCTCCGACATTGCTATCGCCAAGCGCATGGCACACCAACTTCAGGAACAGGAACGATGAAAATCAAGCTACGGGAATGGGATAGCGCCGAACATCTCAAAACCGATCAAGACATGATCATGTACTTCGATGCTTGCATGGCCGAAGCTGGTGATGACGCGGCATTCATTGCCAAGGCGTTGGGCAACATTGCGCGCGCCAAGGGCATCGCCCAGGTGGCGAGGGACACCGGGCTGGGTCGGGAGAGTCTGTACAAGGCTCTTTCGGAGGACGGCAATCCGAGCTTCGCGACGATACTGAAGGTGACGCGTGCACTGGGTATCTCGCTGCATGCAGGGCTGCTTGCATCACCTTCCCGCCCTGCGCCCACTATCGGCTAGCGATCTGGGCGCGCGCACCCAACCGACTCAACCAGACCGATAACAAGATCACCCCACCGCCGAGGAACAGTCGCCCCAAAGGCTCGTCCTGGTTCCAGATCAGCAGGTTGAGCAGCAGGCCGACCGGCACGTGGAGATTGTTCATCACCGCCAGCGTGGCGCCTGGCACGCGGCTGGCGCCCTTGTTCCACCAATACATGCCAAGCGCCGTTGACACCAGCCCCAGGAACGCCAGCACGCTCCACTGTACCGGCGTCTGCGGCAGATTGTGGGGGTTGCCGAACAGCAGGAAGGCCGGCAGCACCACCAGCAAGGCACCGACGTAGAAGTAGCCGAAGCGTCGGTACTGTGGCTGGTCGCTGGGGTGGCGTGCCAGCAGATGCTTGTACAGCACCTGTCCGGCCGCATAGGTGAAGTTGGCCAGCTGCAGCAACAGGAAACCGATGAAGAAGTCCGGGCTGACGCGGTCGAAACGAATCACTGCGGCCCCCGCCACCGCGACCAGCGCCGCCATCAGCGCCCAGCGGTTGAAGCGACGGTTCAACGCGTCCTCGATCAGCGTCACGTGCACTGGCGTCAGGATGGTGAAGAGCAGCACCTCCGGCACGCTCAAGACCCGAAAGCTCAGGTACAGACAGACGTAGGTGATGCCGAACTGCAGCGCGCCGATCAGCAGCATGGCGCGCAGGAAGCGCGGTTCGACCTGACGCCAGCGCGTCAGCGGCAGGAACACCAACCCGGCGAGCAGCACCCGAGCGAGGACGGCAAAATAGCTGTCGACGTGGCCAGCGAGGTATTCGCCGATCAAGCTGAAAGAGAAAGCCTGGATGAGGGTGACGATCAGAAGGTATTGCATGGTGCGTCCCGAATTGGCGAGGCGCGGACCTTAGCGCATCTGGACCGGATCAGGCCAGTGAAGCCAGCCTTGGATCGCTACCGTGATTCATCAAATGAGTTGTCTTGGCCGATCATTGCTCTACCCTGTGTCGCATCTATGCGGGTGGCTACACGCTCGGCTGGCATTGCACCTCGATTCGCAACCTGAGAATGCTGCGCTTGAAGCTGGCCACCGCATCGGCCGACGCCCCTGCGGCGACGCTGACCCGCCGGGTCCGCACCGGCTCGGGGCCATTGCGAAAGCGCACACTGCACTGCGCCGCGCGGGCTCCGTAGTTCTGCAGGGTCACGGCGGCCATGTCGGGAGCCGTGTCATGGGCCGTGACCAGAATGTCGGTGTCGTCGAGCTGCTTCTGCACGTCGATGGGGTAGGCGAAACACACGCCTGGCAGCAGGGCCAGCACTACAACGCAGCATTTGATCATCGAGCAGTCTCCGTGGCGGGCTGCCAGCTTAGGACACCAGGAGTCGAAGATGAAAGCGCCCCGCGTCACCCTTGAGCAATGGCGAACCCTGCAGGCCGTGGTCGACCACGGCGGCTTCGCCCAGGCTGCCGAAGCCCTGCACCGTTCGCAGTCGTCGATCAGCTACACCGTGGCGCGCATGCAGGACCAGCTCGGCGTGCCGCTGTTGCGCATCGACGGCCGCAGGGCGGTGCTCACCGATGCCGGCGCGGTGCTGTTGCGCAGGTCCCGCCAACTGGTCAACCAGGCCAGCCAGCTGGAAGACCTCGCCCACCACATGGAGCAGGGCTGGGAAGCCGAAGTGCGCCTGGTGGTCGACGCAGCCTATCCCAATGCACGGCTGATCCGCGCCCTTACCGCGTTCATGCCGCAGAGCCGCGGCTGTCGCGTACGGCTGCGCGAAGAAGTGCTGTCGGGGGTCGAGGAAGTGCTGCAGGAAGGCGTCGCCGACCTGGCGATCAGCGGCTACGGCATACCGGGCTACCTAGGCACCGAACTGAGCGCTATCGAATTCATCGCCGTGGCCCACCCCGAGCACGCGTTGCTGGGCATGGGTCGCGCGCTCAGCGTGCAGGATCTGCACGGCCACATGCAGGTGGTGATCCGCGATTCGGGCCGCCAGCAACCGCGTGATGTGGGCTGGCTGGGCGCTGAGCAGCGCTGGACGGTCGGCAGTCTGGCCACGGCGACCAGTTTCGTCGGCAGCGGCCTGGGCTTCGCCTGGTTGCCGCGGCACATGATCGAACGCGAACTGCGCGAGGGCACACTCGCCGCCTTGCCGCTTGAGCAAGGTGGCAGTCGGCACCCAACCTTCTATCTGTATTCGAACCGGGACAAGCCCTTGGGTCCGGCCACACAAATTCTCGTCGAATTGCTACGCACCTTCGACACCGCGCCCCTGGACGTGCCGATTCCGGCTTTTGAACAGGCCAATGCCCTCATGGGGCATGACGACTGACCGTCTTGCGAACATTAAGTAACATTCATTTTTTCCATCCCCGCTCGCTTGGGCCGCCCTTTGGCGGCACGCTTGCTACATTGCCCCGAACGCTTGCGCCGCTTGCGGCTCAAAGCCTATGCCTCTCCCCCTCAAGGACCTCGTACAGATGCTGAAGAAAATCCTCCTGGCCGCCTGCTCCCTCTCCTTCGCAGGCCACCTGATGGCTGCCGATGCCCAGCACCCCCATGTGTTGATCGACACCAGCATGGGCGCAATCGAAGTCGAACTGGACGCGGTCAAGGCGCCGATCAGCACCGCCAACTTCCTCGCCTACGTCGACAAGGGCCATTACAACAACACGGTTTTTCACCGAGTGATCCCGGGCTTCATGGTGCAAGGCGGCGGCTTCGACGCCAACATGCGTGAAAAGCCCACCCAGGCCCCGATCAAGAACGAAGCCGACAATGGTTTGCACAACGTGCGGGGAACCCTCGCGATGGCGCGCACTCAAGTAAAGGACTCGGCCACCAGCCAGTTCTTCATCAATCAGAAGGACAACGATTTCCTCGACCACGGTGGTCGCGATTTTGGCTACGCGGTCTTCGGCAAGGTGGTCAAAGGCATGGAAGTGGTCGACAACATCGCCAACACGCCGACGACCACCAAAAGCGGCATGCAGAACGTGCCCAGTGATCCGATCATGATCAAATCGGCGAAACGCGTGGACTAAGCCGCGCGTCCTGCCGGCCATGTCTCAGCCAGGACCGTCAACCCGCACAGGAGAGCACGCTTGAGCATTTATCGCCGCTTCGAACAATGGATCGATATCTTCCGCGAAGCGCCTACGGAAACGCCTCCCAACAAGGTCCTGGCCTTCTACATCTACTACCTCAAGCAGGTCTGGCCCAGCTTCGCCACGCTGTTGGTGGTGGGCCTTATCGGCGCGCTGATCGAGGTCGCGCTGTTTCGCTACCTCAGTCGCATCATCGACATGGCCCAGGGCACACCCAACGTGCACTTCTTCAGCGACAACGCGCTGGAGCTGACCTGGATGATGGTGGTTGCGCTGGTTTTGAGGCCCATCTTCATCGGCCTGCATGACCTGCTGGTGCATCAGGCGATCAGCCCGGGCATGACCAGCCTCATTCGCTGGCAGAACCACAACTACGTGCTCAAACAGAGCATGAACTTCTTCCACAGCGACTTCGCCGGACGCATTGCCCAGCGCATCATGCAGACCGGCAACTCCCTGCGCGACTCGGCGGTGGCGGCGGTCGATGCGCTGTGGCATGTGCTCATCTATGCGATCAGCGCGCTGGTGCTGTTCGCCGAAGCCGACTGGCGGCTGATGATTCCATTGATTCTGTGGATCATCGCCTATGTGATTTCGCTGTATTACTTCGTTCCGCGGGTCAAGGAACGTTCGGTGGTGTCCTCCGACGCCCGCTCGAAGTTGATGGGGCGCATCGTCGATGGCTACTCCAACATCGCAACGCTCAAGCTGTTCGCCCACACCAGCATGGAGCAGCAATACGCCCGTGACGCGATCAGCGAGCAGACCGAGAAAACCCAACTGGCCAGCCGGGTGATCACGGCCATGGATTTCGCGATCACCACCATCAACGGTCTGTTGATCGTCGGCACTACGGGCCTGGCCCTGTGGCTGTGGACGCAGTCGCTGATTTCCGTGGGGGCAATCGCTCTGGCAACGGGCCTGGTGATCCGTATCGTCAACATGTCCGGCTGGATCATGTGGGTGGTCAACGGCATCTTCGAAAACATCGGCATGGTCCAGGACGGCCTGCAGACCATCGCCCAACCGGTCAGCGTGACCGACAAGAAGGGCGCGCCACGGCTCAAGGTCGACCGCGGCAACGTGCGTTTCGAAGACGTGCATTTCCACTACCCCAAGGGCGACAGCATCATCGAAGGCCTGACCCTGGATATTCGTCCGGGCGAGAAGATCGGGTTGATCGGGCCTTCCGGGGCGGGCAAATCGACGCTGGTCAACCTGCTACTGCGTCTCTACGACCTGCCCAGCGGGCGCATCCTGATCGATGGCCAGGACATTGCCGACGTGACCCAGGAAAGCCTGCGCGAGCAGATTGGCCTGATCACCCAGGACACGTCGCTGCTGCACCGTTCCATTCTCGACAACCTGCGCTACGGCAAGCCCAATGCCACCGAGGAGCAGGTCTGGGAAGCAGTGCGCAAGGCGCGTGCCGATGATTTCCTGCCGTTGTTGTCCGACAGTGAGGGTCGTCGCGGTTTCGATGCCCATGTCGGGGAGCGCGGTGTGAAGCTGTCCGGTGGTCAGCGCCAGCGCATCTCCATTGCTCGCGTGCTGCTGAAGAATGCACCGATCCTGATCATGGACGAAGCGACTTCGGCGCTCGACTCCGAAGTCGAGGCGGCGATTCAGGAAAGCCTGGAAACCTTGATGAAGGGCAAGACCGTGATTGCGATTGCCCACCGGCTGTCGACCATCGCCAAGATGGATCGCCTGGTGGTGTTGCAGAAAGGCAAGGTGGTGGAAATCGGCAGCCATACCGAGCTCCTGGCACAGCAGGGCCTGTATGCACGCCTCTGGCACCATCAGACCGGCGGTTTCGTTGGGATGGATTGATCCTGGCGCTCCCATGGCTCACAGGGCCATGGGAGCACCCCTGTAGAACCGGTCAATGAATGACTCAGGCCTGCCGATACGGCAACGCCTCCCGCGCTTGCTCCGCGTACCCCAGCACCCCCACCCGCTCCTCTTGCAGAAAATTCTCCACCGCAGCCCGCAATCCCGGATGCCGCAGGTAGTGCCATGACCGCGTGATCACCGGCTCGAACCCGCGGATCAACTTGTGCTCACCCTGGGCCCCGGCATCGAAACGCTGGATACCGTGGGCAATCGCATAGTCCATGCCCTGAAAGAAACAGGTCTCGAAGTGCAGACGGTCATATTCGGCCAGGCATCCCCAATAGCGACCATAGAAACTGTCGCCACCCAACAGACTGAAAGCCATCGCCACCGGCCGACGTTCATGGGTCGCCAACACCACGCGTATCGCCTCGGGCATGCGTTCGGCCAGTAGGCTGAAGAAGTCTCGGGTCAGGTAAGGCGAGCGCCCACGCACATGGTAGGTGTTGGCGTAGCAGGCATAGACGAAATCCCATTCGGCCTCGCTGACCTGCCCGCCCTCGCGCCATTCGAACTCGATGCCTTGCGCCCGTACCTGTTCGCGCTCCTTGCGCATCTGCTTGCGCTTGCGCGAGCTGAGTGCATCGAGAAAATCCTCGAAATCCCGATAGCCGCGGTTATGCCAGTGATACTGGCAACCCAGCCGTTCCATCCAGCCTTCCTCGGCGCCGATCAGCGCATCGAAGGCAGGATCGGTGAAATTGACATGCGCACCACTGAGTCCTTCCAGCTCCAGGTACCCCGGCACACTGCGCAGCAACTCGACGCCATACTCGGGCCGGCGCATCAACAAGCGTGGGCCGCTGACCGGACTGAACGGCACCGCCCCCAGCAGCTTGGGGTAGTAGTCGATACCGGCCCGCGCGCAGGCGTCGGCCCAGCCGTGATCGAACACATACTCCCCATACGAATGCCATTTACGATAGCTGGGCAAGGCCGCCACTAGCTGCCCCTCTTCGATCAGCACCAAGTGCTCCGGCGCCCAACCGGAGCGCTCGCCCAGACTGCCACTGTCTTCCAGTGCGCTGAGAAAGCCATGGCGCAGGAACGGTTGGGATTCGGGCAGCAGCACGTCCCATTGCGCGGCGTCGACGGCGGACAAGCTGGCAGCAACATGCAACGGCATCGGTAGGCTCCAATGGATGAGACGTGCCGAGCAGTATCGCGCAGCATCTGCCTGCGGTCACCCGCCAATACGGTGCCATCACTCGGCGAACGCTCTGGATCAATGCATACCGTCTTTTCAATGTCATCACTAAGCCATTGTTCTGACATTGTTTTGTCATCACCCCTCGCAATACTTGCGCCAGTTTTTCGGGGTCTGCCACGCCATCTGCCAGGCGTGTCCGAAAGCACTTTCAGGTTCGGCGCTTGCCGGCCTTTTTTTGCGATAGGGAGAATGTCATGCGTCGTGTTTCAACACTCACCAAGGTCAGCCTGAGCGCCACCGTTCTGATGGCCATCAGCAGCCAGGCCAGTGCTGCGGTCGATGCCAAGCTGCTCGACATGCTGCGCGCCAACGGCTCGATCAACGCCGCGCAATACGCCGAATTGAAGACCGAGCTGGACAGTGAGAAACAGGCCCAACAAGTGGCTGCCGCCGAACAATCGAAGAAGATGAGCGCATTCGACCAAAAAGTCGCCTGGGCCGCGAAGACCCAGATCAAGGGCGACGTGCGCCTGCGTCATGAAAGCATCAACGTCGACGGCGAACGTGATGGTTCCAGCGGCGACCGCAACCAGGACCGCCAGCGCATCCGCGCACGTCTGGGCGTCTACAGCGAGATCAACCCGCAGGTCGATGCCGGTATCCGCGTCGCCACCGGCAGCAGCGCCGATGCCCGCTCCACCAACCAGAGCCTGGATGGCGCCTTCAGCAAGAAATCCATCTGGCTCGATCAGGCCTACCTGGACTGGCACCCAACGGCCGTCAAGGACCTGCACCTGATCGGCGGCAAGATGAGCCAACCTTGGGTCAGCATGGGCGACGTGATCTGGGACGGCGACATCAACCCCGAGGGTGTGGCCGCCACCTACAAGCTGCCATTGGGCGGCGCCGAACTGTTCGGCAGCACCGGCTACTACGTGCTGACCGACAACATCGACGGTGAAGGTCGCCAGTTCGAACATGACCTGCGCATGTACACCGGCCAGGCCGGCGCGCGCTTCGCGCTGGGCGACAACGTCAAGATGACCCTGGGCGGCAGCGTCTATTCCTACGACAACGACAACGCGACCAACGCCGCTGCCGTACTGGCCGTCAACGGCAACGCCTCGACCGAATTCACCCTGTACGAAGGCTTCGGTCAGCTGGACATCACCGGCCTGCCCCTGCCGCTGTCGATCTATGGCCAGTACGTGGTCAACGGCGATGCCGAAGCCACCGCCACCGTCGGCAAGCAGGACACCGCATGGTTGACCGGCTTCAAGACCAAGTTCGCCGGTTTCGGCCTGGACTACAACTACCGCGACGTGCAACGCAATGCCGTGGTGGGCGCATTCACCGACTCCGACTTCGCCAACGGTTTCACCGGCTCGCGCGGCCACAAGGTCAAGCTGGGCTACGAGATCGACAAGAACTTCGCCGTCGGTGCCACCTACTTCCTGGCCGAATCCGACGTCGCCAGTCGTACCCGTACCGATGCCGACGTGAACACCCTGCAGCTGGACCTGGAAGCCAAGTTCTAAGCCTGCTCTCCTCGCTTCAGACAAAAGGCGCAAGCTGCGAGTGCATCGCAGGTTGCGCCTTTTTCATTGCCAATGCCGCCGTCGATCAGCGCTTGCGCAGAATCACGCTACCAATCGAATAGCCTGCACCGAACGAGCTCAGCACGCCGAGCGAACCCGCTGCCAGGTCGTCCTGATGGGTATGCAAGGCGATCACCGAGCCGGCCGAACTGGTGTTGGCATAGCGGTCGAGAATCACCGGCGCCTCCTCGACGCTGGCATCGCGGCCCAGCAGCTTCTTCACGATCAAGTGGTTCATGCTCAGGTTGGCCTGGTGCAGCCAGAACCGCCTGACGGCCTGCACGGCAATGTCGTTCTGCGCCAAGTGGGCGGCGATCAGCTCGGCAACCATCGGGCAAACTTCCTTGAACACCTTGCGACCTTCCTGGACGAACAGTTTGTCCTCTCCACCAGGCCCCAGCGCCTCCGCCCGATTCAGAAAACCGAAGTTGTTGCGAATATTGTTGGAAAACTGGGTCTGCAGACGGGTGCTGACGATGTCGAACTGGTGGGCCGAGGTCGCCAAGTCCGCACGCTCCACCAACACGGCAGTGGCCGCATCGCCGAAGATGAAGTGGCTGTCGCGGTCGCGGAAATTCAGGTGCCCGGTGCAGATCTCTGGGCTCACCACCAGCACCGCCCGCGCCTGTCCCAACTGCACGCTGTTGCTGGCTTGCTGGATACCGAAGGTGGCCGACGAACATGCTACGTTCATGTCGAAACCGAAGCCCTGGATACCCAGCGCCTGTTGCACCTCGATGGCCACCGCCGGGTAAGGCCGTTGCAGGTTGGAACAGGCAACGATCACCGCGTCGACGTCGGCAGCCGTGCGACCGGCGCGTTGCAGCGCCTGCTCCGCTGCAGCCACGGCCATCTGGCACAGAATCGACTGCTCTTCGTTGCTGCGCTCGGGCAGGTTGGGTTTCATCCGCTGCGGATCGAGAATGCCCGCCTTGTCCATGACGAAGCGGCTCTTGATGCCGCTGGCTTTCTCGATGAAGGCCGCGCTGGAGGGGGCCAGTGCCTGCACGTCGCCGCGCTCGATGGCCGCAGCGTTGTCTTGGTTGAAGGCGGCTACATAAGTGTTGAAAGACTCGACCAGCTCCTCGTTGGAGATGCTCTGGGCCGGTGTGTACAGGCCGGTGCCGCTGATGACGACGTTATGCACGGTCGTTCCTCTATTGTTAGGGGCAACTCAATCAGATGAATGCCACGCAAGCCCGAGTCGAAAGACCGGGCCGCACTCAGGCGTCCACTGCACTCCACTGCTTGCTCAAGCGCTTGTCCGACACGGGCACCTTGGTGCCCAACTGTTGCGCGAACAACGACACTCGATACTCCTCCAGCAGCCAGCGGTATACCTCCAGCTGTGGATCACGCTTGCCCTCCTGGCCATGCTTGTTCAGGCGTGTCTGATACTGGCTCCACAGATTAGCCAACTCGCCGCTCCAGACTCGATCTTTCTGCACCTGACCCGGCAGCTTCTCCAAGCGTAGCTCGACCGCCTTGAGCAGGCGCGGCATTTCCTTGAGCCAGGCTGCCGGGGTATCGCGCACGAAACCGGGATAGACCAGATGGCTCAACTGCTGTTTGATATCGTTCAGCGCCACGGCATGGGTCAGATCGATCTTGCCCTTGAAGCGCTTTTGCAAGCCATGCCACAGCTTGAGGATATCCAACGTCAGGCGCGCCAGACGTTCGGCGTGCTCTGCCCAGGCTCCGCGCTTGCGCTCGGCCAGTGCCGCCAGCGCCACACCGTCGCGCGGCAGGCTTGCTTCACCTTCCAGCACGCAACTGTCCAGGCTGGCCAGCAGGATGTCCTCGACGAGGGCTTCGACACGGCCGAGTTCTCGGTACAGCAGGCCCAGTTCGGTCTGGCCCGGCAACTTGCTGCGCAGGAACTTGGCCGGTTCGGCCAGTTGCTGCAGCAGCAGCCGCTGCAGGGCGCGTCGGTGCTGGTACTCGGCTTCGGCGCTGGTCGAGAACCGCCCTTCCTTGACCGTGCCGCCTTCCTCGACCAAGGCCGGGTAGACCGTCATCGACAGTCCGGCGATGTTCTGCTGGGTGGTCTGCTCGACCTTGGCGAACGCCTTGGCCTGCACCGGTTGCTGGCTCTTCGCGGTATTCGGCACCGCCAATGCGGCGCTGCTGGCCTCGGCGAAACGCGCGGTCAGCTCGGCCAGGTCACGTCCCTCACCAAGAAATTTGCCTTGGCCGTCGAGCACTTCGATGTTCATCCGCAGATGGCTGTCGACCTGCTGCGCGGCCTCGGCCCATGCCTCGTCGCTGACCCGCGCGCCGGTCATGCGTAGCAGTTCGCGGCCCAGGGCCTGGGGCAAAGAGCCTTCGCCGAAGGTCAGACGTGCGAGGGCGGCGCGAACGAAGTCCGGCACCGGCACGAAATTCTTGCGCAGGGCCTTGGGCAGGTTGCGCACCAGGGAAATGCACTTGGCCTCCAGCAACCCCGGCACCAGCCATTCCAGGCGCTCGCCCGGCAAGGCCGGCAGCAGCGGCGCGGGCACGCGCAGGGTGACGCCGTCGCGAGGGTGATTGGGCTCGAAGTGGTAGCTCTGCTGCAGGCTCAGATCGCCCAGACGCAGGGTGTCAGGATATTGCGCGGCTGTGACTTCGCTGGCCTCGCGGGCCAGTACGTCCTCTTCGCGCATGATCAGAAGATCGGGGTTCTTCTGGCTGTTGATCTTGTACCAGCTGTCGAACGTCGCCGTCTGGTGGATCTCGGCGGGCAGGCGCGCCTCGTAGAACCCGTAGAGGGTTTCTTCGTCGGCCAGAATGTCGCGTCGGCGGGCCTTGGCCTCCAGCTCGTCGAGCTGCTCGAGCAGCTGGCGGTTGGCCGTCAGGCACTTGGCCCGTGACTGGATCTCGCCGCGCACCAGCCCTTCGCGAATGAACAGCTCGCGCGACGCCACCGGGTCGATGGGTCCGAAATGCACCGGGCGACGGCCAACCACGATCATGCCGTAGAGGGTGATCTGCTCGAACGCCACCACCTGACCGCGCTTCTTCTCCCAATGCGGCTCGAAATGGTTTTTCTTGATCAGGTGCCCGGCTAGCGGTTCGATCCAGTCCGGCTCGATCTTGGCGACCATGCGCGCATACAGCTTGGTCGTCTCGACCAGCTCGGCGGCCATCAGCCACTGCGGCTTCTTGCGCCCCATGCCCGACGACGGATGCACCCAGAAACGACGCTGTCGCGCGCCCAGATAGTCGCCGTCTTCGGTTTTCTGGCCGATCTGGCTGAGCAGGCCGGACAACACCGCCTTGTGAAACTTGGGATAGTCCGCAGCGTCCTTGTTCACTTGCAGTTGCAGGTCACGGCAGATCAGGCTCAGTTGACGGTGCGCATCACGCCATTCGCGCAGGCGCAGGTAATTGAGGAACTGTTTGCGGCACCAGTTGCGCAACGCACTGGAGCCCAGTTCCTGACGCTGGGTTTCGAAACCACGCCACAGGTTGACCAGCGCGGCGAAATCCGAGTCGGCATCCTTCCACTGCGCGTGGGCCTGGTCGGCCGCCTGCTGACGCTCGGGCGGACGCTCGCGCGGATCCTGCACCGATAGTACGCTGGCGATGATCAACACTTCCTGCAAACTGCCCTGGCGCGCGCCTTCGAGCAGCATGCGTCCCAACCGTGGATCGATCGGCAAGCGCGCCAACTGTCGGCCCATCGGCGTCAGCTGGTTCTCGCGGTTGACCGCGGACAGCTCCTGCAGCAGGTTGAAGCCATCGCTGATGGCCTTGCCGTCCGGTGGCTCGATGAACGGGAAGCGGTCGATTTCGCCCAGGCGCAGGTGCAGCATCTGCAGGATCACCGCCGCCAGGTTGGTGCGCAGAATCTCGGGATCGGTGAATTCGGGGCGCGAGAGAAAATCCTCTTCGCTGTACAGGCGGATGCAGATGCCGGGCTCGACTCGGCCACAGCGACCCTTGCGCTGATTGGCGCTGGCCTGGGACACCGCCTCGATCGGCAGACGCTGGACCTTGGCCCGGTAGCTGTAGCGACTGATGCGCGCGGTGCCGCTGTCGATCACGTAGCGGATGCCGGGCACGGTCAGCGAGGTCTCCGCCACGTTGGTGGCCAGCACCACGCGACGCCCGGGATGGGACTGGAAAATGCGCTGCTGCTCGGCCGGCGACAGGCGCGCGTACAGCGGCAGGATTTCCGTGTGCCGCAGTTGAGCCTTGCGCAGCATGTCGGCAGCATCGCGGATCTCGCGTTCGCCGGGCAGGAACACCAGCACGTCGCCCGGCGTCTTGCGCTCGCTGCGCTCGAAGGCGGCGATTTCGTCGAGCGCCGCCAGAATCGCCTGGTCGACGGTCAGGTCGTTCTCGATCTGGTTGCCTTCTTCGTCCTGCTCGGCCGTCAGCGGTCGGTACCAGGTGTCGACCGGGAAAGTGCGCCCGGACACCTCGATGATCGGCGCATCGTCGAAATGCTCGGAGAAGCGCTGCAGATCGATGGTGGCCGACGTGATGATGACCTTGAGGTCGGGACGCCGTGGCAGCAGGGTCTTCAGGTAGCCCAACAGGAAATCGATGTTCAGGCTGCGCTCGTGGGCCTCGTCGACGATGATGGTGTCGTAGCGTTCGAGAAAACGATCATGCTGGGTCTCGGCCAGCAGGATGCCATCGGTCATCAGCTTGACCAGGGTATTGGCATCGCTCTGATCTTCGAAACGCACCTGGTAACCCACCAACCCGCCCAGCGGCGTCGCCAGTTCCTCGGCGACACGACTGGCCACGCTGCGCGCAGCGATCCGGCGTGGCTGAGTGTGGGCAATCAAGCCATGCTGGCCGCGGCCCAGCTCCAGGCAGATCTTGGGCAACTGGGTGGTCTTGCCCGAGCCGGTTTCGCCGGCAATGATCAGCACCTGATGCTCGGCGAGCACCTTCTTGATTTCATCGCGCTTGGCGGCAATGGGCAGACTGTCGTCGTAGCGCACGGTCGGCACGCTCAGCCGACGCGCCTCGACGCGAGCGAACGAAGCCTGGACTTTCTCGACCCACTGACCAAGCTTTGCCTCGTCGGGCCGCTTGCGCAGTTCATGCAACTGCCGGCGCAGGCGGTGACGGTCGCCGATCATGGCCTGGTCGAGGTTTTTCAGCAGCTGGTCAATCGAAGCGGTTTGGTCGGTCATCAGGTACGCAGAGGTCTTGGTGGGGTACGTCGAAGGTCACACCCCGCAATTGTCGCAGATTTGCGGGGGTTGTGTCGGTAGCACCCGGCACCCGGCACCCGGCAGGGATCAAGCCGATTTCTTGATGCCCAGCTTCTTCAGTTCTTCATCGCGCAGCTCGCGGCGCAGGATCTTGCCCACGTTGGTGGTCGGCAGCACATCACGGAATTCAACCGTGCGCGGAACCTTGTAGGCAGTGACGTTGGCGCGCATATGTTCCATGACCTTTTCCTTGGTCAGGGTGACACCAGGTTTGGCCACGACGAAGATCTTGATCGACTCGCCGGACTTTTCGTCCGGTATGCCGATGGCGGCGCACTGCAGCACGCCCGGCAAGGTGGCGAGGACGTCCTCGAGTTCGTTGGGGTACACGTTGAAGCCCGAGACCAGGATCATGTCCTTCTTGCGATCGACGATACGCATGTAGCCGTCGGGCTGGATCAGCGCAATGTCGCCGGTCTTCAGCCAGCCCTGCGCATCGAGGATCTCGGCGGTGGCCTCCTGGCGCTGCCAATAGCCCTTCATGACTTGCGGGCCCTTGATGCACAACTCGCCGATCTCACCCAATGGCAGTTCTTCGCCTGCATCGTTGATTATCTTGGCCAGAGTGGACGGCACGGGAATGCCGATGGTACCGATCTGGATGCGCTGGTTGGGGTTGACCGTCGCCACCGGGCTGGTTTCGGTCATGCCGTAACCTTCGCAGATGGCGCAGCCGGTCACTTCTTTCCAGCGCTCGGCGGCGGCCAGTTGCAAGGCCATGCCGCCCGACAGCGTGACTTTCAGCGCCGAGAAGTCCAGCTTGCGAAACGCCTCGTTGTTGCACAGGGCCACGAACAGCGTGTTGAGCCCGACGAAGCCGCTGAACTTCCACTTCGACAGTTCCTTGACCATCGCCTGCAAGTCGCGCGGGTTGCTGATCAGCACGTTGTGGTTGCCGATCAGCATCATGGCCATGCAGTGAAAGGTGAAGGCATAGATATGGTAGAGCGGCAGCGGCGTGATCAGTATTTCGCAGCCTTCGTCGAGGTTGGACCCCATCAAGGCCTTGCACTGCAGCATGTTGGCCACCAGGTTGCGATGGGTGAGCATCGCCCCCTTCGCCACGCCGGTGGTGCCGCCGGTGTACTGCAACACGGCCACTTCCGAGCTGGCCGGGTTGGCCTCGTTGACGATTTGGCCGCGCCCCTTGCTCAACACATCGTTGAACTTCACTGCCCGTGGCAGATGATAGGCCGGGACCATCTTCTTCACGTACTTGATCACGCTGTTGACCAGCAGACGCTTGAGCGGCGGCAGCAGGTCGGCGACTTCAGTGACGATGACATGGCGGACGGACGTCTTGGGGACGACCTTTTCCGCCAGGTGCGCCATGTTGGCCAGGCACACCAGGGCCTTGGCGCCGGAGTCCTTGAACTGGTGCTCCATTTCCCGCGCGGTATACAGCGGGTTGGTATTGACCACCACCAGGCCTGCGCGAATCGCACCGAAGACCGCCACCGGATACTGCAGGACGTTGGGCAACTGCACCGCAATGCGATCACCCGGCACCAGGTCGGTGTTCTGCTGCAGATAGGCGGCGAAGGCTCCCGATAGCTCGTAAAGCTCACCGTAGGTGAGGGTCTTGCCCAGGTTGCTGAACGCCGGCTTGTCGGCGAAGCGCTGGCAGGACTGCTTGAGCACTGCCTGGATATTGGGATACATGTCTGGATCGATATCCGCCGCGATTCCAGCCGGATACTTATCCTTCCAGAAATTTTCGATCATGGAAGCCCACTCCTCCAGCGCCAGCGAATCTTCACCGCATTCGATGCGATTATTATTGATATGTCAGCACGACCCATACAGGTCCGAATGCCGAAAAGCGCGCCGAGAGTAGCAGCTTTGCCATGAGGCGACTAGAGGCTGAAGGTGGCCAATCGGTCACCATTGTGACCGGATTTACAGTTTGGGTCACATCGACTTCAGGTTGTATTCGAGCTCGCTGGCGCCCGTCTACCACGCCAGCGACAACCTCATCAGCTACATCAACCGTCGCGCAGTTCACGTCGCAGGATCTTGCCCACGGGTGTCATCGGCAAGGCGTCGCGCAGGACGATTTCCCGTGGCAGCTTGTAGCCGGTGAAGTTGGCCTTGCAGTAGGCCATCAGCTCAGCCGTGGTCAGCTGTGGATCACGGGCCACCACGAACAGCTTGACCGCCTCGCCGGAGCGCTCGTCCGCTACCCCGATGGCCGCGCAATTGGCAACCTGAGGATGCGCCATGACCACGTCCTCGATTTCGTTCGGATAGACGTTGAAACCCGAAACGATGATCAGGTCCTTCTTGCGGTCGACGATGCGCACGTAGCCATCGGGATCGATGACGGCGATGTCGCCGGTCTTGAACCAGCCGTGCGCGTCCAGCGCCTCGGCGGTCGCCTCGGGCTGCTGCCAATAGCCGCGCATCACCTGCGGACCCTGGATGCACAGCTCGCCACGCTCGCCCAGCGGCAACTCGGCCCCTTGGTCGTCGATCACCTTCAGCCCGGTGCCGACCACGGGAATGCCCACGCTGCCGATGCGCGCGCTCTGGCCATAGGGATTGGTGCAGGCCACCGGCGACGTCTCGGTCAGGCCGTAGCCTTCGACGATGCGGCAGCCGGTCAGGCTTTCCCAGCGCTCGGCCGTGGCCTTGACCAGCGCCGTACCACCGGAGTTGGTGACCTTGAGATGGGAGAAATCCAGGGAGCGAAACTCGGCATGCTCCATCAATGCCACAAACAGCGTGTTCAGGCCCAGCAAGGCGGTGAACTTCCATTTCTTCAGCTCCTTGATGAAGGCGCCGATATCGCGGGGGTTGGTGATCAGCACGTTATGGTTGCCGGTGACCATCATGCACAGGCAGTTCGCCGTGAACGCGTACACGTGGTAGAGCGGCAGCGGCGCGATCATCACCTCGTGGCCTTCGCGCAGGATCGTCTGGCCCTGCTCGTCGAGCTGGCGGAAACAGGCCCTCACCTGCAGCATGTTGGCGACCAGATTGCCATGAGTGAGCATGGCGCCCTTGGCCAGCCCAGTGGTGCCGCCGGTGTATTGCAGCACCGCGAGGTCATCGAGGGTCGGCGTCACCGGACGGGGTGGCGACCCCGCGCCTTGCGCCAGAATCGTCTTGAAGGGTATCGCCTGGGGCAAATGGTAGGCAGGGACGCGCTTCTTGACCTTGCTCACCAGCGTGTTGATCAGCCAGCCCTTGGCAGCGGGCATCAGGTCGCCCAGACGGGCTTCGATCAGGTATTCCAGCTTCGTGTCCTGCAGCACCTGCTCGACCTTGTCGCCGAACAGGTTGAGGTAGACCAGCGCCCGTGCTCCGGAATCGGAGAACTGATGGCGCATTTCGCGCGCGGTGTATAAAGGGTTGGTATTGACCACCACCAGGCCGGCGCGCAATGCACCGAACACCGCAATGGGGTATTGCAGGACGTTGGGCAACTGCACCGCGATGCGGTCGCCGGGGATCAGGTCGGTGTGCTGCTGCAACCAGCTGGCGAAAGCGGCGCAGTACCGGTCGAGCTCGGCATAGCTCAGGGTCACGCCCATGTTGCTGAAGGCCGGACGCTGGGCAAAAGTGGTACAGGAGCGGTCGAACACATCGACAATGGAGGTGAATTCACCGACCGCAAGAGTGTGGGGCACGCCCGGCGGGCGCTTGTCGTTCCAGAAATCAGGATGCATTATTATTGTCCTCTGATTCGAAGCCCGCCCGGCCATTGCGCCTGCGGTATGCTGCCGACGTTAGCAGCTGCCGCAACCGACGCAAATGCGCACGACCCTCCTGTTAACATCGTGAATCTATTTGACGCGGCACCGGTCCCGTCAAGCCAAGGAACCCGCACCCCCATGACCCAAGTCAGCAATACTCCGTACGAAGCGCTCGAAGTCGGCCAGACCGCCAGCTTCAGCAAGACCGTGCAGGAGCGCGACATCCAGCTGTTCGCCGCGATGTCGGGAGACCACAACCCGATTCATCTGGACGCCGAGTTCGCCGCCGCCAGCATGTTCAAGGAGCGCATCGCCCATGGCATGTTCAGCGGTGCATTGATCAGCGCCGCTGTCGCGTGCGAGCTGCCCGGACCGGGCACCATCTACCTGGGTCAGCAGATGAGCTTCCAGAAACCGGTGAAACTGGGCGACACCTTGACCGTGCGCCTGGAAATCCTCGAAAAGCTGCCCAAGTTCCGTGTCCGCATCGCCACCCGCGTGTTCAATCAGCGCGATGAGCTGGTCGTCGACGGCGAAGCTGAAATCCTTGCCCCACGCAAGCAGCAGACCGTCACCCTGGTCAGCCCGCCACCCATCACCATCGCCTGAACGCGACCCACAAAAAAGGGGCGACCCTAGTCGCCCCTTTCGTTGATCCGCCACCGCTCACCGGTCACTGTAGGAATCTCTCCAGATGTACAGCGCAACGCCGACCGTGAGCAAGGTCGCGAGGCCGAAGGTCAGTGCCCCGGCAAAAAAAATGTCATCGAACATCATCGCTGGTCGTTCCCGCATCCACTCGAAACGTCACCCTACGCGGGCACGCCGTTGCCTGGATTGACCTAGGTCAACGCTTCTTCGGCTTCTTGGTCTTTTTCCTGGACTTGGCCGGATCCAGAGGAAGCGCCTGTTCGAAGGCCTGACGCATCTCGTTGAGGCGCTTGTCCTTGAGGTCGTGGATACGCTTGCCGCGTTCGCTGGCGAAATCGATCAGGTTGTCGTCTTGGCTCATGGCGGTGTCGAATCGGTGGCGAAAAGAATCGTTCATGATGCAGCGCGCGAACGGCCCTGCCTAGACCTGGATGTCGACCCACAGTCCCTGGCGCGGCGGGTCCTCGACCAAGGGGGCCACCGGTACCGTGTTGTCGGCGTTGAGCGAGTCGCCCGGCACCGGCGCGTGCTCATCCGGATCCGGTGGTCGGCCTTCGCGCTGACGCCGTCGCTGCTCCTCGCGCAGCACCAGCGCCGCTTGATCGGCATCGTGATGACGCAGATCGATGGCATTGTCATTGGAGCCTGGCTGAGCCGGCGCCACAGGTGCGATGCTCGGCGTTGGCTTGACCGGGTCGAGTTGCGAGGTCACCGGCACGACGCTGATCGGAATCAGGGGCGGAATCATGAGGGAGGTCTCCTAATCCCAGGTTGTCGGCAGCCGCGGCGGCAACTTGAGACATTTTGTCGCAGTCATGCAGGCCATGACATAGCGCTCCCCACTGGCTGGCGGCATCGCAGGCCCTGACAAGAGGTGAAAAAATCCCCTCGCGCCTTTATAGTGTTCGGTCTTCGTTTCACTTCCAGTAGCCGAGCCCCATGTCCGAGCCACGCAAGATTCTCGTCACCAGCGCCCTGCCCTATGCCAACGGTTCCATCCACCTTGGCCACATGCTGGAGTACATCCAGACCGATATGTGGGTGCGCTTCCAGAAGCATCGCGGCAATCAGTGCGTCTATGTCTGCGCAGACGACGCCCATGGCTCGGCCATCATGCTGCGTGCGGAAAAGGAAGGCATCACGCCCGAGCAACTGATCGCCAACGTCAAGGCCGAGCACAGCGCCGACTTCGCCGACTTCCTTGTGGACTTCGACAATTTCCACTCTACCCACAGTGAAGAAAACCGCGAGCTGTCCAGCGAGATCTACCTGAAGCTGCGCGATGCCGGCCATATCGCCCAGCGCTCGGTCACCCAGTATTTCGACCCGCAGAAGCAGATGTTCCTCGCCGACCGTTTCATCAAAGGCACCTGCCCCAAGTGTGCAGCGCCCGACCAGTACGGTGACAACTGCGAAAAGTGCGGCGCTACCTACGCGCCCACCGAGCTCAAGGATCCGAAATCGGCGATCTCGGGCGCCACGCCCGTGCTCAAGGACTCACAGCACTTCTTCTTCAAGCTGCCCGACTTCCAGCAGATGCTCGAAGGCTGGACCCGCAGTGGCACCCTGCAGGACGCGGTGGCCAACAAGATCGCCGAATGGCTCGATGCGGGCCTGCAGGAGTGGGACATTTCCCGCGATGCACCGTATTTTGGCTTCGAGATTCCGGGCGAACCCGGCAAATACTTCTATGTGTGGCTGGATGCGCCGATCGGTTACATGGCCAGCTTCAAGAACCTCTGCGCCCGCCGTCCGGAACTGGACTTCGATGCTTACTGGGCCAAGGATTCCACAGCCGAGCTGTACCACTTCATCGGCAAGGACATCATCAATTTCCATGCGCTGTTCTGGCCAGCCATGCTCGAAGGCGCCGGCTACCGCAAGCCGACGGCGCTCAACGTGCACGGCTTCCTGACGGTCAACGGCGAAAAGATGTCCAAGTCCCGTGGCACGTTCATCAAGGCCCGTACCTACCTGGATCACCTGGCGCCCGAGTACCTGCGCTACTACTTCGCGTCCAAGCTGGGCCGTGGCGTGGACGATCTGGACGTCAACCTCGACGACTTCGTGCAGAAGGTCAATTCCGACCTCGTCGGCAAGGTGGTCAACATCGCCAGCCGTTGTGCCGGTTTCGTCCACAAGGGCAACAACGGCGTATTGGTCGCCGCGAATGCCGCACCGGAGCTGACCAAGGCATTCCTGGACGCAACGCCCAGCATCGCCGAAGCCTACGAAGTGCGCGACTTCGCCCGCGCCATGCGCGAAATCATGGCCTTGGCCGACCGTGCCAATGCCTGGATCGCCGAGAAAGCACCTTGGTCGCTGGCCAAGCAGGAAGGCCGCGCCGACGAAGTGCAGGCCGTCTGCGCAGTGGGTATCAACCTATTCCGCCAGCTGATCATCTTCCTCAAGCCGGTCCTGCCCGAGCTCGCACGGGAAGCCGAACGTTTCCTCAATATCGAGCCACTGACCTGGAACGACCACACTACCTGGCTCGCCGAGCACTCGCTCAACCCGTTCCAGGCATTGATGACCCGCATCGACCCGGTCAAGGTGCAGGCCATGACCGACGCTTCCAAGCAGGACCTGGCCGCTGCTCAGGATCCTGCCGTAGCGGCCACTGGTAACGGTGAGCTGGCCAAGGAGCCATTGGCTGCCGAAATCGATTTCGATGCGTTCGCCGCGGTCGATCTGCGCGTTGCGCTGATCCTCAAGGCCGAAGCCGTCGAAGGCGCGGACAAGCTGCTGCGCCTGACCCTGGACATCGGCGATGAACAACGCAACGTCTTCTCCGGGATCAAGAGCGCCTATCCGGACCCGGCTGCGCTGGAGGGTCGACTGACGATGATGATTGCCAACCTCAAGCCTCGCAAGATGCGCTTCGGCGTCTCCGAGGGCATGGTCATGGCCGCAGGCCCTGGCGGCGAGGAGATCTACCTGCTCAGCCCCGACAGCGGTGCCAAGCCGGGCCAGCGTATCAAGTAAGCCAAGGCTCACGCGCCCTGCCGCTTGTCTTCATCGCAAGACGAGCGGCGGGATCGCCGCCATCTCACCATCGACACATGCCTCCCTTTGCATTCCGGCCTTCCATGAACCTGATCGAACGCATTGACGCATTGCTGCCACAGACTCAGTGCGGCAAATGTGGCCATGCTGGCTGCCGGCCCTACGCAGCCGGCATCGAGGCCGGCGAGCCGATCAACCGTTGCCCGCCGGGGGGTACGGCGACCATCGCCGCCTTGGCGCAGCTGCTTGAGGTACCGGTGCTGGCGCCGGACCCGACCCATGGTACGGCCCCCGCCCAGATCGCCTATATACGCGAAGCCGAATGCATCGGCTGCACCAAGTGCATCCAGGCCTGTCCGGTGGACGCCATTCTCGGCGCCGCGAAGTTGATGCACAGCGTGCTGGTCGACGAATGCACCGGTTGCGACCTGTGCGTTGCACCCTGCCCTGTCGATTGCATCGAAATGCGCCCCTCACCAGCGTCAGCGTTCACGTCGTTGGCGAGCGACCCCGGCTGCAGCACGCAACAGCAACGTGTGCGTCTGCACAAGCGCGATCGCGCCCGCCAACGCTACGAAGCCCGGAACCAGCGCCTGCAAAAAGTCCAGGCGGCACGCCACGCCGAGCGATCAACCAGGCCGCAGCGAGCGGCGACCCTCGCGCTACCGCCGTCCCCGGCCATGTCGGCGATCGAGCGGATCAAGGCGGCAAAGGCGGCCCAGGCAAGCACTGGCGATGGCGCTCTGAAAGAGGCGAGAATCGCCGTGGCCATGAGCCGTGCGCAGTTGGCGAAAACCCAGAAGGCTTTCGTGACCCCACCCACGTTCGAGCAGTTCCTCATACTCGAAGCTCTGAGCCGCGAACATGAGGCCGCTGAAGAGCGGCTCACAGCGCTTCAATCACTCTAGCCCCGCCCGCGAAGGACCAATCCGCCCCATGAACGCCACGAAACGCCAGGAAATCTTCCGCCGGCTTCACGAAGACAACCCTGAGCCCAAGACTGAACTGGCCTATGGTTCACCCTTCGAATTGCTGATCGCGGTGATTCTTTCTGCGCAATCCACCGACGTCGGTGTGAACAAGGCGACTGCGAAGCTGTTTCCCGTCGCGCCGACGCCCCAGGCGATGCATGCGCTGGGTGTCGAGGGGCTATCGAGCTACATCAAGACCATCGGTCTCTACAACAGCAAGGCCCGCAATGTCATCGAGACCTGTCGCTTGCTCGTCGAAAGGCACGGTGGCGAGGTGCCACAAACCCGCGAGGCCCTCGAAGCGCTTCCCGGGGTCGGCCGCAAGACCGCCAACGTGGTGCTCAATACGGCGTTTCGACAACTGACCATGGCCGTCGACACGCACATATTCCGCGTTAGCAACCGGACCGGAATCGCCCCCGGCAAGAACGTGGTGGAAGTTGAACGGAAACTGATGAAGTTCGTCCCTCGGCCTTACCTGCTCGACTCGCATCACTGGCTGATCCTGCACGGGCGTTACGTCTGCCAGGCACGCAAGCCCCGCTGCGGCAGCTGTCGCATCGAAGACCTGTGTGAATACAAGCACAAGACCAGCGACGATTGAGGTTGCCTGTAAGAGCTCGGCTCTCGATTGAAAAAATCTTTTTTACGCCGTCTTCGAATATCGCTATAAGGTCCGCCATTGGCAGCACATGCCTGGAGCTGACGTCATGAGTACCGATAAAGAAGTGCTGGAAACGGAAGACGACTTCATCACCGCTGAGAGTGAAGAAGCCGAGCCCGTCGTCGAGCCCGTCAAGAGCAATCTGAGCAAGCGCCGTACGATCGATAACCTGCTCGAGGAAAGACGTCTGCAACGGCAGTTGGCTGACTACGATTTCGATCTATAGGCCACACGGCCTGCCTGCAGATCAGGCCAACCCATTGCGCTGAGCCAACTCGATCAGATCGACGAGCGACCGGGCATTGAGCTTCTGTAGCAAGCGCGTCTTGTAGGTGCTCACGGTCTTGTTGCTCAGAAACATGCCATCGGCGATCTGCTTGTTCGATTTGCCCTTGGCCAGTTGCTGCAACACCATCATTTCTCGCCCCGACAGGCGATCCACCATGTCGGCCTCCGAGGCATTGCCCAGGCTCGCTCGCACCGAGTGCAAGGCCTGGTTGGGGAAATAGCTGTAGCCAGACAGTACCGCCTTGATCGCGCTGAGCAACTCGGTGAGATCCTGCTGCTTGCACACATAACCCGCCGCACCCGCCTGCATGCAGCGCATGGAAAAATGCCCCGGCGCCTGCGAGGTCAGCACCATCACCTTGAGCTGAGGTTCGCTTACCGTCAGCCGGCTGATCACCTCCAGCCCATCGAGCTTGGGAATCCCGATGTCGAGGATGACGATGTCGGGCGCATGGTCACGGGCCAGTTGCAGCGCATCGACACCATTGTCGGTCTCGGCAACCACCTCGTAGCCATGGCGCTCCATCAGCAGCCGCACGGCGAGGCGGATGACCGGATGATCGTCCACGATCAGCACTTTATTCATGGGAAGATCCAATTTTTCGCGGTTCGAATTCTAGAGCCCGCACATTACCCCAGACACCTGCCGTCTTCGACGATTCAGAATCCGGGCAGGCAATAACTAAGACACTTCCTACAATGACAGGAGAATATTCCTACATATTGAGCCTGTGAAAATTCTTGTACAGTGCCTGACGGCTTCGAGCTCTGCTTATGAAACTAAGGAGCAGGAGCATTGCATAATTGCCCTGCCGCTTCAATTGAGCCGTGCCCTGTAAACCAGCCAAGCTGTTGCAGGATAAATACCACCTGGAAACGCTCGCCATTTCGGAAGCAAAGCGCCGCGCCAGAGCCTTCACGACGGCTCCTGACGCCTTCTGCCTACTCAGGGTCCCGCGGCTTTGTCGGTTGGATAATTATGCATCCTGCGCAGCCCGGCGAGCCTACTACTATCGGTGGCCAAGCAACCATCGGCCCATGCGGCCCTGCGAGGCATTCGTGGCCCACAAGAAAATCACCCGTCCCAACCCGCTCGGCATCATCGCCTTGTTCACAGCGATGGTCGAGGCATCCGCCTTGGCCAGCCTGCCCTTTCTGGATGAAACCAGCCAGACGATCTATATATGGTTTCTGGTGGGCTTTCCAACTTTCCTGGCCATTCTTTTTTTCGCCACGCTCAACTTCAATCGCCGAGCGCTTTACTCGCCATCGGACTTCGAAAGTTCGGCTTACTTCATGGAAAGTCTGGATACCGAAGTGGACGTTCATAAACATCATGTCGACAATCGGGTGACGCTGGCGCACAACGACTTGCACATCATCGACACCAGTAGCCTGCCAACGCGAGCGCGCATGACGGCCAATCTTGAACGGCTGGCCAGTGCGCTCGAGACGCGCAAGCACGCCAGACCTCTGCTGATCGTGCTGGTAGGACAGACTCCCCCGCCCCCCTTGTCCAATGCGCTGGCGGCGCGACTGGCCAGGCTCAATTGCCAGGTCGCGGCGTTGCAACCGAACCGACTGAAGTGGACGGTACTGTTGGGATAATAAAAAACCCCGGTCGAGACCGGGGTTTTCGGGACACGCCTGGCGGGTATCGCGACCGCTGCTGTGAAAACAGCTGTCAGAACAACGTGCGGCCCTTGTTCGCGGCAATGCGCATACGCAAGGCGTTGAGCTTGATGAAGCCCGCCGCGTCGGCCTGGTTGTAGGCGCCGCCGTCTTCCTCGAAGGTCGCGATATTGGCGTCGAACAGCGAGTCATCGGACTTGCGGCCAGTGACGATCACGTTGCCCTTGTACAGCTTGAGCCGGACCACACCGTTCACGTTGACCTGCGAGGCGTCGATCATCTGCTGCAGCATCACGCGCTCAGGGCTCCACCAGTAGCCGGTGTAGATCAAGCTGGCGTACTTGGGCATCAGCTCGTCCTTGAGGTGCGCCACTTCGCGATCCAGGGTAATGGATTCGATGGCACGGTGGGCGCGCAGCATGATGGTGCCGCCTGGGGTTTCGTAGCAACCCCGGGACTTCATCCCCACATAGCGGTTCTCGACGATGTCCAGCCGGCCAATGCCGTGCTCGCCGCCGATGCGGTTCAGGGTGGCCAGCACGGTGGCAGGTGTCATCTCGACGCCGTCCAGCGCGACGATGTCGCCGTTGCGGTAGGTCAGCTCCAGATACTGCGGGGTATTCGGGGCGTTCTCCGGCGAGACCGTCCAACGCCACATGTCTTCTTCGTGCTCGGTCCAGGTGTCTTCGAGCACGCCGCCTTCATAGGAGATGTGCAACAGGTTGGCGTCCATCGAGTACGGCGACTTCTTCTTGCCGTGGCGCTCGATCGGAATGTTGTGCTTCTCGGCGTAGTCCATCAGCTTTTCACGCGAGAGCAGGTCCCACTCGCGCCATGGCGCGATGACCTTGACGCCCGGCTTGAGCGCATAGGCACCCAGCTCGAAACGCACCTGGTCATTGCCCTTGCCGGTGGCGCCGTGGGAGATGGCATCCGCACCGGTTTCGTTGGCGATTTCGATCAAGCGCTTGGCGATCAACGGCCGTGCGATGGATGTGCCCAGCAGGTATTCGCCTTCGTACACGGTGTTGGCACGGAACATCGGGAACACGAAGTCGCGCACGAACTCTTCGCGCAGGTCGTCGATGTAGATTTCCTTGACGCCCATGGCCTGCGCCTTGGCGCGTGCCGGCTCGACCTCTTCGCCCTGGCCGAGATCGGCAGTGAAGGTCACTACTTCACAGTTATAAGTGTCCTGCAGCCACTTGAGGATCACCGAAGTGTCCAGGCCGCCGGAATACGCCAGAACGACCTTGTTTACGTCCGCCATGCCATCACTCCACGGGGTTCTACGGAAAGCCGTCGATTCTACCGCCCAAGGCTACGAATTTACAGGGGCGCGACAGCTTTGGTTGAACACGCGACAGTCACAATGGTTTCGCTGGCGGCTTGTCGGTGGCCAGAACGGCGGGCGAATCGGCGGCCGGGGCAGCGCTTGGCGGCGCCTCCACACGAGCCAACTCGATGCTCACGCGACGGTTTCGGGCCCGATTGGCAGCGTTGCTGTTGGCCACCAGCGGATAGCTTTCGCCGTGAAAGCGCAAGGTGATCTGGCTTTCGCTCATGCCATGGGCCAACAGGTAGTCCTGAACGGCCAGCGCCCGGCGCCTGGACAGGTCGCGGTTCACCAGACGGTTGCCGCTGTTGTCCGAATGGCCGTCGAGCTGCACGTGATTGACGCTGGGATCGGCTTTCATGAAGGCCAGAAGCTTGTCCAGACGCGCCTTGGCCGGCGCGTCGAGTTCGAGACCGCGGGGAAAGCCCACTTCGCTCAGGCGAATCTGGTCGTAGTTCATCGGCAACAGCTTAGCCGCACAGGCCTGGTACTCGCCGAAAGCCTGGCCGAAGCGTGCCGACAGCAGGCGGATTTCCACCGGCTGTCCGCCGGACTGGCTGCGTATCAGGGTCATGCGCCCTTCCAGCAGCCCGTTCATCAGACCACTGGCCTGGCTTTGCGAGCTGGTCAGCAGGGCTTCGCCATGGCCCAGCCGGACGCTGCCCAGGTTGATGTCGCCACGGCCCGGCTGCCAGGGTGCTGCGGCAGCCAGAAGGGTCGCAGAGCCCGTCCCCAGCAGACGGCTGGCCGAGTTGAGGCGAAATACCGCCTGCTCACCCGCACGCCGCACGAATTCCGCCGAGCCGAAATTGGCAACCGGCTGGCCCAACCGGCACTCGAACTGATCGCCCGCCACTTTCCACTCGACGTTCTCCAGACGGGTCTGGAAATTCATCGCCAGGGCCGGAAGGCTGGCAAACACACTGAGCAGGGCAAGATAACGCTGGCGCACGACAGGCTCCACGGGTTCGAACGGGGTACTTCCAAGGTATCGGACATGGCCTGCAAAACTTGATAGCGGATGCCGTGGGCGGCGTTTTCCGGTAGCATTCGCGGCGAGTTCGAACCGCCTGGAATCCCCAATGTCCGACCGCCTGACCCTTCTGCGTCCCGACGACTGGCACATACATCTTCGTGATGGTGCCGTGCTGCCGCATACCGTGGCCGATGTATCGCGGATCTTCGCCCGCGCCATCGTCATGCCCAACCTGGTACCGCCGGTGCGCACCGCCGCCGACGCCGATGCCTATCGCCAGCGCATCCTTGCCGCACGCCCCGCAGGCAGCGCCTTCGAACCGCTGATGACCTTGTACCTGACCGACCGCACCAGCGCAGCCGACATCCGTGCCGCCGCCGCTTGCGGATTCGTCAAGGCGGCCAAGATGTACCCGGCCGGCGCCACCACCAATTCCGATTCCGGGGTCACCAGCCTGGACAACATCACCGAGGCGCTCGAAGCGCTCAGCGATGCCGGGATGCCCCTGCTGATTCACGGCGAAGTCACTCGTGGTGACGTCGACGTGTTCGACCGCGAGAAAATCTTCATCGACGAGCACATGCGCCGGTTGGTGGAGCGCTTCCCGACGCTCAAGGTCGTCTTCGAGCACATCACCACCGCCGAGGCCGCCGAGTTCGTCAAGGCCGCCCCGGCCAATGTCGCCGCGACCATCACGCCTCAGCACCTGCTCTACAACCGCAATCACATGCTGGTGGGCGGAATCCGGCCGCACTTCTATTGCCTGCCGATCCTCAAGCGCAATACCCATCAGGTCGCCCTGCTCGACGCCGCCACCAGCGGCAGCGGCAAGTTCTTCCTGGGTACCGATTCGGCGCCCCATGCCCAGCATGCGAAAGAAGCCGCTTGCGGCTGCGCCGGTTGCTACAGTGCATACGCCGGCATCGAGCTGTATGCCGAGGCGTTCGAGCAGCGCAATGCCCTGGACAAACTCGAGGGCTTCGCCAGCCTGCACGGCCCGGACTTCTACGGCCTGTCCCGCAACACCGACACCATTACCCTGGTCCGCGACGAGTGGACCGCCCCAACCAGCCTGCCCTTCGGTGAGCAGGTCGTCATTCCGCTGCGCGCCGGTGAAAAACTGCGCTGGCGCCTGCTGGAGAAAGATGCGTGAGTGAAGACAACTACGACGACGAAGACACGGGCAATGCGGGTACGGGCTCGCGCCATCCCATGGCCGCCCGTTTTCGTGGCTACCTGCCGGTAGTCGTGGACGTGGAGACTGGCGGCTTCAACAGCGCTACCGATGCCTTGCTGGAGATCGCCGCGACCACGATCGGCATGGACGAGAAGGGTTTCGTGTTTCCCGACCACACCTACTTCTTCCGCGTCGAACCGTTCGAAGGGGCCAACATCGAGGCCGCGGCGCTGGAGTTCACCGGTATCAAGCTGGATCACCCCCTGCGCATGGCGGTCAGCGAAGAGACAGCACTGACCGACATCTTCCGCGGCATCCGCAAGGCGCTCAAAGCCAACGGCTGCAAGCGCGCGATCCTGGTGGGCCACAACAGCAGCTTCGACCTTGGCTTTCTCAACGCTGCGGTCGCGCGTACCGACATGAAGCGCAACCCGTTCCATCCTTTCTCCAGCTTCGACACCGCCACCCTGGCGGGCCTTGCCTACGGTCAGACCGTTCTGGCAAAAGCATGCCAGGCCGCGGATATCGACTTCGACGGCCGCGAAGCCCATTCCGCGCGATATGACACGGAAAAGACTGCCGAGCTGTTCTGCGGCATCGTCAACCGCTGGAAGCAGATGGGCGGCTGGCAGGACTTCAACGATTGAGCACCTGCGCAGGAGCTGCCGGCAACGGCCGGCGCTCCTGCACCGTTCATCGATTGTCACAAGCGTAGTCGCGAGTTGTTTTGACAAGCATTCTCATTAACATTAGGATCGTCCGCACTGAAACCAACACAGCGGCGGTTCTTACGTATGTATGTCTGTCTTTGCCAGGGTGTCACCGATGGTCAGATTCGCGATGCAATCTACGAAGGCTGCTGCAGCTATCGTGATGTGCGCGAAACCCTCGGCGTTGCTACTCAATGCGGTAAATGTGCCTGCCTTGCCAAGGAAGTGGTACGCGATACGCTGACGCAAATCCAGACTGCCCAGGCATCCACCCTGTCCTACCCCGTGGAATTTACACCTGCCTGAAGCACCCCCCTTTTGAGAAACCGGGCCATGCCCGGTTTTTTTATGTCTGAAATACAATGACTTAGCAACAAACGCGGAACTCAGTCATTCTTATTCCGATTAATTTTCATATAGTATTCAATAACTTAGGTTTGACATGGCAACTTCCTGAGGCCAAACTTCGCGCTATTACTCCTATTCCCGCGCAGGCTCTCCGACCATGAAAGGCGAAATCAGCGTCATCCAGCATCTCAACAGAATCCTCGGAAACGAGCTGGTCGCCATCAACCAATACTTTCTGCATGCCCGCATGTACGAAGATTGGGGTCTGAACAAGCTGGGCAAGCACGAGTACAAGGCCTCGATCGATGCCATGAAGTACGCCGACAAGCTGATCAAGCGCATTCTCTTCCTCGAGGGGATTCCCAACCTTCAGGAACTGGGCAAGATCCTGATCGGTGAACACGCCAGCGAAATGCTCGGCTGCGACCTGAAAATCGAATACAAGGGTCTGGCCGATCTGAAAGGCGCCATCGCCCACTGCGAGACTGCCGGTGACTTCGGTAGCCGTGAAATGCTCGAAGACATCCTTGAAGGCAAGGAAGAGCAGATCGATTGGCTGGAAACCCAGCTGAGCCTCATCGACAAGGTTGGAATCGAGAACTACCTGCAGTCGAGCATGGGCGAAGAAGACTGATCCCACTGCGCTGCCGAAGCGGCACCATGAAAAAGCCCCGCGCTGTGTGAACAGGCGGGGCTTTTTTCGTTCCTGGCCGACTTGAATGTCGGCCACTCACGGGATCAGGCGTCGGCTTTTGGCTGAGCGGCCTTGGCCGAAGCTTCCTTGACCAGGGTCTGCAATTCACCGTTGGCAGCCATTTCGGCCACGATGTCGCTGCCTCCTACCAGTTCACCGGCTACCCACAGCTGCGGGAAGGTCGGCCAGTTGGCGTACTTGGGCAGGTTGGCGCGAATTTCAGGGTTCTGCAGGATGTCGACGTAGGCGAATTTTTCGCCACAGGCCATGATTGCCTGCGAAGCCTTGGCCGAGAAACCGCACTGAGGCGCGTTCGGCGAGCCTTTCATGTAAAGCAGGATTGTGTTGTTGGCAATCTGCTCTTTGATCGTTTCGATAATATCCATGGAGCACCTCGCTCGGCTTGTCTATCCGACACTGTCGTCGGCACGGTGAGGCATTGTAACGGAAAGCCGAGCGCAACGCTCGGGCTCTTGCAGCGCGGGGCGTTGGGAGAAGAGCTTGCGGTGGTCGACCGATTCAGTTCATCGGCACAGAAGAAGGCAATGCCTGCATCTGGATTTCCAGCACCGTCTCGACTTCTTCCTGGGCAACATGCACGCCGGTCAGTTCGCCGATGAGTCGCCAGTGGTCGTCCAGTCCGGTGCTGATGGTCGCCATGCGATCGATCATGTGTTTGCCGGCAGAACGTGTGACCTCGTCGGAACTGCGCAGCAGCTCGAACGACATGGAGGTCATGGACGCCGTCAGGTGGGTCAGGGTGCGGGCGGTCAGACCCAGCAGCTCCAGCAGTTGTTGTTCTTTCGATTCCATTCCGCAAACTCCGTGTGCTTCTCAATACGCATTTATAACTCACAGACGATGTTTAGGAAACGTCAGATGGTCGGCAGAAACATCCGGCGATCGAAACCTTCGGAAACTTGTGCGTGCCGGTTAAAACTTCAGCGGCTATTGGTAAAAGGCGACAGTTCCTTATAGGATGGCGCCTTCCCTTATTTCGTCGCCCCGTGCGGCTTTCGCCGCAGGTCTCACTCGTTTTTCCGAAAAACCTGTTTTCGAGCACCTGCGGTCCGTGGCAAAAGGTAGTCAATGATGAGCGCAAGGCACTTTCTCTCCCTTATGGATTGCACGCCCGAAGAGCTAATCAGCATCATTCGTCGAGGCATCGAGCTCAAGGACCTGCGCCAGCGCAGCGTGCTGTTCGAGCCTTTGAAGAACCGCGTACTGGGCATGATCTTCGAGAAGTCGTCGACGCGCACCCGTCTGTCTTTCGAAGCCGGCATGATCCAGCTCGGTGGCCAGGCCATATTCCTGTCCCCGCGCGACACGCAGCTGGGCCGTGGCGAGTCCATCGCCGATTGCGCCATCGTCATGTCGCGCATGCTCGATGCGGTGATGATCCGCACCTTCGCCCACCAGACACTGACCGAGTTCGCGGCCAATTCGCGCGTACCGGTGATCAACGGTCTGTCCGATGACCTGCACCCCTGCCAGCTGCTGGCCGACATGCAGACGTTTCTCGAACACCGCGGCGCCATCCAGGGCAAGACCGTGGCGTGGATCGGTGATGGCAACAACATGTGCCACAGCTATATAGAAGCGGCCATCCAGTTCGATTTCCAGCTGCGCATCGCCTGCCCTGAAGGCTTCGAGCCGGACGCACGCTTCGTGGCCATGGCGCCGGAGCGCGTCAGCGTGGTCCGCGATCCTCGCGAAGCCGTGCGTGGCGCCCATCTGGTGAGCACCGATGTCTGGACATCCATGGGCCAGGAAGAGGAAACCGCGCGGCGTCTGAAACTGTTCAAGCCCTTCCAGGTGACCCGCGAACTGCTCGATCTGGCGGCCGATGATGCGCTGTTCATGCACTGTCTGCCGGCCCACCGTGGCGAGGAGATCAGCCACGATGTGCTCGACGATCCCCGCGCCGTGGCCTGGGACCAGGCGGAGAACCGCCTGCATGCACAGAAAGCGCTGCTGGAATTTCTGGTCGCTCCCGGATATCGCCCTGAATGAGCACCGCATTGCTGCTCGAACTGCGCAACCTGGCGTGCGGCTATGGCGCTCAGCGTGTAGTCCAGAACCTCAACCTGCACCTCAACGCGGGCGACATTGGCTGCCTGCTCGGCTCTTCCGGTTGCGGCAAGACCACGACCCTGCGCGCCATTGCCGGCTTTGAATCGGTCCATGAAGGCGAGATCACCCTCGACGGCGAGGTCATTTCCCGGCCCGGCCATACCCTGGCTCCGGAAAAGCGTCGAATCGGCATGGTCTTTCAGGACTATGCACTGTTCCCCCATCTGACCGTTGCCCAGAACATCGCTTTCGGCATTCGCAAGCACCCCCGGCAGGCACAGGTGATCGGCGACATGCTCGAACTGGTCAACCTTGGCGGGCTGGACGCGCGCTATCCCCATGAGTTGTCGGGAGGCCAGCAGCAGCGTGTCGCGCTGGCCCGGGCTCTGGCACCGGAGCCGCAACTGCTGTTGCTGGACGAGCCGTTCTCCAACCTCGACGTCGAGCTGCGCCGTCGCCTGAGCCATGAGGTGCGCGACATTCTCAAGCGCCGGGGTACCAGCGCCATCCTGGTCACCCATGATCAGGAAGAGGCCTTCGCCGTCAGCGACCACGTCGGAGTGTTCAAAGAGGGTCGGCTGGAGCAATGGGATACGCCGTACAACCTGTATCACGAACCCGCCTCGCCGTTCGTGGCGAGTTTCATCGGCCAGGGTTATTTCATTCGAGGTCAGTTGGTGGATCCGGAGACGGTGACCACCGAGCTGGGCGTGCTGCGTGGCAACCGCGCCTACACATGGCCTGCTGGCAGCGCTGTCGACCTGCTGCTGCGTCCCGATGACATCGTGCATGCGCCCGACAGCTCACTCAAGGCGCGCATCGTCGGCAAGAGTTTCCAGGGTGCGGCAACCCTGTATCGTTTGCAGCTGCCCACCGGCAGCCAGCTCGAAGCCGTGTTTCCCAGTCACCTGGATTACCTGCCAGGCGCTGAGGTGGGCATTCAGGTCGCCGCCGACCATCTGGTGCTGTTTCCTGCCGCCGGTAGCGTGCCAGTGCTGAGCGAGCCGCGTCGACACGCCTGACACATCTGCCAAATCAAGGGCAATAAAAAGGGCGCTCCACCAAGCGCCCTTTCTTCTACAGCTCAAGCGTTATTGCAGACGGGTCTGCGCAGATCCGTTGATCGGGATGCGCTTGGCCTTGGCCTCTTCAGGCACGACACGCAGCAGGTCGATGTTGAGCAAACCGTTGGTCAACGCAGCGGCCTTGACCTCGATATGGTCGGCGAGGCGGAACGACAGCTTGAACGCGCGCTGGGCAATGCCTTGGTGCAGGTAGGTCACGTCGGTGGTCTCGGCCTCGCGCTTGCCACCGCTGACGGTCAGAACGCCCTTTTCGACTTGCAGCTCCAGGTCTTCTTCCTGGAAGCCTGCGGCGGCGATGACGATCCGGTACTGATCATCGGCGTGCTTTTCGACGTTGTAGGGCGGGTAGCTGCTGGCCGACTCGTTGCGTGCGGCAGACTCGAACAGATCGTTGAAACGATCGAAGCCCACGGAGTGGCGGAACAGTGGAGCAAGGGAAAATGCAGTAGCCATGTGTTTCTCCTGAATCTCAGCGAGTGATTGTCTCCGCGACCCGAATTCGGCATCGCGTAACCCATAGATAGGGACCACCCAAACGCTTTCAAGAGCTTCCAGGAAAATTTTCTTTCGCAATGCGAAGAGTTTTCTTGTGACCAGCCGACTGGCTAGCCCGGCTGCAGCAGGCGTTCGACCGCGTCACAATCCTGTTCGCGGCGCACGAGGGTGAACAGCTCGGACGCTTCGGGGTAGGTGCGGGTCAGCATGGCCAGCCACTGCTTCAGCCGGCCCGGTGCCTGTCGTGGTGTGAGCTGCGCACGGGCCTGGCGCCAGAATTCGCGGATCAGCGGCAGCAGCTCGGCCCAGGTCATGTCTGGCAGCTCGATGCCCTGCTCCGCAGCGGCGATCTGCCGCGCCAGGTCGGGCTTGGATACCAGCCCGCGACCGAGCATGAAGTCCTTGGCACCGCTGACTTCACGGCAGCGCTGCCAGTCGGCGACGGTCCAGATGTCACCATTGGCATAGACCGGCACCTTCACCACGTCCTGGACCTTGGCGACCCATTCCCAATGCGCTGGCGGCTTGTAACCGTCGACCTTGGTCCGCGCATGCACGACCAACACCTCGGCGCCACCTTCAGCCAGTGCCGTGGCGCACTCGATGGCGCTGTCGGGGGTGTCGAAACCCAGGCGCATCTTGGCCGTCACGGGAATGTGCGCAGGCACCGTAGCGCGCACTTCACGCAGGATGCGATGGAGCAGTTCCGGCTCCTTGAGCAGCACTGCCCCGCCACGCGACTTGTTCACCGTCTTGGCCGGGCAGCCGAAATTCAGATCGATTACTGGCGCACCGAGAGTACAGGCGAACGCGGCGTTGTCGGCGAGCGCCACCGGGTCCGAACCCAGCAACTGCACACGCAACGGCACGCCAGCGCGTGTTTTGGCATCGGTCAGCAGCTCTGGGCCGAACTTGTGGTAGTAGGCCGCAGTGAGCACGCGTTCGTTGACGCGAATGAACTCGGTAACGCACCAGTCGATGCCGCCGACCTGGGTCAGGACGTCGCGCAGGATATCGTCGACCAAGCCTTCCATGGGCGCCAAGGCTAATTGCATGAGGTGTTTCTCGAACAGGGGCGTGAAAGGGAGCGGATTCTAGCAGAAAGCCCGCGCGCGGGCGGGCTCTCTAGGGTCTGTGTGAAAAGTCTTGAGACGAAGGTCAAGCAAGGCGAAAACAGCCGAGGAAGCGGAGTTTACCGGTTGTAAATGAGCATTCCGAGGCTGATTTCAACGCCGCATCACCGAGTATCAAGGCTTTTCACACAGAGCCTAGGATTGGAGGACTATGGCTTGACCATACCCATCCAGAAACTCGGCCGGCATGCGTTTGGGCTTGCCGCTGGACAGTTCGATGCAGACGAAGGTGGTGCGCGCCCTGAGCACGATCGCGCCATCACGGGGACGCCGTAATTGGAAATGGCGCGTCATCTTCAGACGTCGATCCCAGTCGAGGATCCAAGTGCCTAATTCCAGCTCATCGCCTTCGTGGGCGCTGGCAAGATAGTCGATTTCATGGCGGACCACGGCCATGGCGCGATCGAGTTGTCGATAGGTCGCAAGATCCAGACCCAGGTGCTGCGAATGCTGCCAGGCACAACGTTCGAGCCAGGTGACGTAGACGGCGTTGTTGGCATGTCCGAGGCCGTCGATGTCCTCGGGCTGGACTGTCAGGGCTATGACGAAGGGGGCGGGCCGATCCCAGTTCATGGGCGCTCCTGGAGAATTAGGAACAGGCGGATATGACGAGGGCAGAAAAACAAAAGGCTCATTCAATAATCGAATGAGCCTTATAAGTCCCGCAGAGCGGGTAATCGTGGCGTCCCCTAGGGGACTCGAACCCCTGTTACCGCCGTGAAAGGGCGGTGTCCTAGGCCACTAGACGAAGGGGACGCAAAACCTTCAGTCGAGCCCGCTAACGCGAACTCTGGCAAATTGGTGGAGCTAAACGGGATCGAACCGTTGACCTCTTGCATGCCATGCAAGCGCTCTCCCAGCTGAGCTATAGCCCCGAATTTATCGCCCTGCGGCGGAATACCGACTTCACTCGGCATTCTTTACTCTTTGTAGCTGTACAACTGGCGTCCCCTAGGGGACTCGAACCCCTGTTACCGCCGTGAAAGGGCGGTGTCCTAGGCCACTAGACGAAGGGGACATACCTTCTACCAAGATCAGTCTGGAACTGATCGGCTCGTTGTCAACCTGCGACATCAAGCCTGGAATTTGGTGGAGCTAAACGGGATCGAACCGTTGACCTCTTGCATGCCATGCAAGCGCTCTCCCAGCTGAGCTATAGCCCCAAACAGTGTGTTGCTGTGTGGACGGGGCGCATATTAAGACGACCTCGCCAGGGTGTCAAACTTATTTTCAGAATTATTTCGAAGTTTTTTATCGCGATTACAGGGACTTACCGGTTTTGCTGGGTTTGGGCGAAGAGCGACGCGGCTTGCGCCGCTGCTACAGGGATGGTGGTGCACCGGATGCACCCGGGCCCGCGATCTTCTGTAGCAGCGGCGCGAGCCGCGTCGGGGGTCAGGCGATTGCGGCCAGGAGCTTTTCCCATTCCTTGTTTTCTTTCTTGGAAACACCGCCGAGCAGATCGAGAGCCTGGCGCAGGCGGAAGCGGGTCAGGTCGGGGCCGAGGATTTCCATGGCGTCCAGGACCGACACCGAACTGGCTTGCCCGGTGATCGCGGCAAACATCAGAGGCATGGCGTCACGCAGCTTCAGGCCCAGCGACTCGACCACCGCCTGGATGGTTGCGGTGATGCGTTCCTTGTCCCACTGGCGCAGGCTTTCCAGCCTCCAGAGGATCAATTGCATCAGCTGCCGCACCTGGTCGGCAGACAGCTTCTTGCTCTCGAACAGGCAGGCATCCAGTTGCAGGCCGCCGGCGAAGAAGAAGCCGCCCAGCGGAACGATCTGACTGAAGGTCTCTACCCTGCCCTGCACATGGGGGGCGATCTTCATCATGTAGTCGGGATTGAACGCCCACTGCTGCACTCGTGCGGCGAACTCCTGTACCGGCAGCTCGCGCAACCACTGGCCGTTGAGCCACGAGAGCTTCTCGATATCGAAGATCGGACCACCCAGGGAAACGCGGGAGAGATCGAAGTGCTCGACCATTTCGGCGAGGGAAAACTTCTCGCGCTCGTCAGGCATCGACCAGCCCATGCGGCCCAGGTAGTTGAGCATGGCTTCGGGCATGAAGCCCATGCGCTCGTAGAAGGTTACCGAGGTCGGGTTCTTGCGCTTGGACAGCTTGCTCTTGTCCGGATTGCGCAGCAGCGGCATGTAGCACAGCGCCGGTTGCTCCCAACCAAAGTATTCGTAAAGCTTCATGAGCTTGGGCGCCGACGGCAGCCATTCTTCGCCGCGCAGCACGTGGGTGATGCCCATCAGGTGGTCGTCGACCACATTGGCCAAGAAGTAGGTAGGCAGGCCGTCGGTCTTCATCAGGACTTGCATGTCCATGCGGTCCCAGGGGATTTCGACGTCGCCACGCAGCATATCGGGAACCACGCAGACGCCTTCGGTGGGGACCTTCATGCGGATGACGTGGGGTTCGCCGGCGGCCAGGCGGCGCTGGACTTCCTCGGCCGACAGCAACAGCGCGCGGCCGTCGTAGCGAGGGGTTTCGCCACGGGCGGTCTGTTCGGCGCGCATCTGGTCGAGTTCTTCGGCGGTGCAGAAGCACGGGAATGCGTGGCCCATGTCGACCAGTTGCTGGGCGTATTGCTTGTAGATGTCGCCCCGCTCGCTCTGCCGGTACGGACCGTGCGGGCCGCCTACGTCGGGGCCTTCGCTCCATTCGATGCCGAGCCAGCGCAGGGCGTCGAAGATCTGCTGCTCGGATTCGCGGGTCGAGCGCAACTGGTCGGTGTCTTCGATGCGCAGGATGAACTCGCCGCCATGCTGTTTGGCAAAGCAATAGTTGAACAGGGCGATGTAGGCCGTGCCGACATGGGGGTCGCCGGTGGGCGATGGGGCGATACGCGTACGAACGGTCATTGAAGGTCTCGAGCAGGTTGAATCGAAACGCCGATGTTAGCAGGGCTTGGGGGGCAGGCTCCAGAATCGTGTGGCGGGGGGTATGGGCGTTCGGTTTGGGGACGGTGGTGTGGCCTTCGCGGGCAGAGGGCTCGCCGCCTGCCCCGCTCCCACAGGTTCTGCGTTTGCGGGTTGGCTCTGGTGTGGACTTTCGCGGCCGCTGACCGCTCCTACAGATCGCGCGCTTGCAGGTTGGCTCTGGCGCGGACTTTCGCGGCCGCAGACCGCTCCTACAGATCGTGCGCCTGCGGGTTGGCTCTGGTGCGGACTTTCGCGGCCGCTGACCGCTCCTACAGATCGTGCATTTGCAGATCTCTCGTAGGAGCGGTCAGCGGCCGCGAATGGGAACGGCTTGGGATCAGACCTTGAGCAAGCGCTCGCGCAGTTTGCCGATTTCGTCGCGCATCTGCGCGGCGGCTTCGAATTCCAGGTCGCGGGCCAATTGGTACATCTTTTCTTCCAGTTGCTTGATGCGCTTGGTGATCTCGCTGGGCGAACGCAGCTCGTTTTCGTAGCGCGCATTTTCCTCGGCGGCCTTGGCCATGCCCTTGCGCTTCTTGCTGCGCGAGCCAGGCACGGTGGCGCCTTCCATGATATCGGCGACGTCCTTGACCACGCCTTTGGGCACGATGCCATTGGCTTCGTTGAATGCGATCTGCTTCTCGCGACGACGCTCGGTCTCGCCGATGGCGCGCTCCATCGAGCCGGTCATGCGATCGGCATAGAGGATGGCCCGCCCATTGAGGTTTCGCGCGGCACGGCCGATGGTCTGGATCAGCGAGCGATCCGAACGCAGGAACCCTTCCTTGTCGGCATCGAGGATGGCCACCAGCGAAACCTCGGGCATGTCCAGGCCTTCGCGGAGCAGGTTGATCCCAACGATCACATCAAATGCGCCCAGACGCAGGTCGCGGATGATCTCCACGCGCTCCACGGTATCGATGTCAGAGTGCAGGTAGCGCACGCGCACGTCGTGGTCGGCGAGGTAATCGGTAAGGTCCTCGGCCATGCGCTTGGTGAGTACGGTGACCAGAATGCGGTCGTCGTTGGCCACCCGCTTGCGAATCTCCGACAGCAAATCGTCGACCTGGGTCAATGCGGGCCGCACCTCGACCTGGGGATCGACCAGACCGGTCGGCCGTACCACCTGCTCGATGATTCGCCCGGCATGCTCGGCCTCGTAGTTGCCGGGGGTGGCCGAGACGAAAATGGTCTGGGGGCTCACCCCTTCCCATTCGTCGAAACGCATGGGTCGGTTGTCCAACGCCGAGGGCAGGCGGAAACCGTATTCGACCAGGGTTTCCTTGCGTGAACGGTCGCCCTTGTACATGGCCCCCACCTGCGGAACGCTGACGTGGGACTCGTCGATCACCAGCAAGGCGTCAGGGGGCAGGTAGTCATAGAGGGTGGGCGGAGCTGCGCCAGCAGGACGTCCGGACAGGTAGCGGGAATAGTTTTCGATACCGTTGCAGTAGCCCAACTCCAGGATCATTTCCAGATCGAAGCGCGTGCGTTGTTCCAGACGCTGGGCTTCGACGAGTTTGTTCTTGTCGCGGAAGTAGTCCAGGCGGTCCTTGAGTTCTTCCTTGATGCCTTCCACGGCGCCAAGCAGGGTTTCCCGTGGGGTGACGTAGTGGCTCTTGGGGTAGAAGGTGAACCGTGGCAACTTGCGCGTGACCTCGCCGGTCAGCGGATCGAACGCGGCGATGTTCTCGACTTCATCGTCGAACAGCTCGATACGGATGGCTTCCAGATCGGATTCGGCGGGGAACACGTCGATCACGTCACCACGCACGCGGAAGGTGGCACGGGCGAAGTCGATCTCGTTGCGGGTGTATTGCAGGTCGGCGAGCCGGCGCAGCAGTGCGCGCTGGTCGAGCTTGTCGCCGCGGTCGACGTGCAGAACCATTTTCAGATAGGTTTCGGGACTGCCCAGACCATAGATGCAGGACACAGTGGTGACGATGATGGCGTCCTTGCGTTCGAGCAACGCCTTGGTCGCGGACAAGCGCATCTGCTCGATGTGGTCGTTGATCGAGGAGTCCTTCTCGATGAAGGTGTCCGACGATGGCACGTAGGCCTCGGGCTGGTAGTAGTCGTAGTAGGAGACGAAGTATTCGACCGCGTTATTCGGGAAGAACGCCTTGAACTCACCGTACAGCTGAGCGGCCAAGGTCTTGTTCGGCGCCAGCACCAGCGTCGGGCGTTGAACCTGCGCGATCACGTTGGCGATGCTGAACGTCTTGCCCGACCCGGTTACCCCCAGCAAGGTCTGGTGCGCCAGACCCGCTTCGATACCCTCCACCATCAGGCGAATGGCTTCCGGCTGGTCGCCGGCCGGCTCGAAACGGGTAACCAGTTGAAACTCGGACATGCCACACCTCATGAGTCGCTACAGCCGGACTTTTCCGACTGTATTTATAGACAGTACTTAACCCTAATTGGCACCTGTTGCGGTAAGTTTCAAGGGCATGGCCCAAGACCTTCGGCAAGCACGGGACCAATGGTCGAAAAATAATCGGCAAAAATCGGTAAAACCAGGTGCAACCTGTCGCCCCATGGGCCAAGCGTCTTTATACTGACTCCCCACTCGTGCACCGCTTCGTGCCGCATGGATGAAGCGTGCATCCTCTTCACTCCCGATCAGAGCTACGGTAAAAATGAGCCTGTTTTCCGCTGTCGAATTGGCACCCCGCGATCCTATCCTGGGCCTCAACGAAGCATTCAACGCCGACACCCGCACCGACAAGGTGAATCTGGGCGTTGGTGTGTACTGCAACGAAGAGGGGCGAATTCCCCTGCTGCGCGCGGTCATCGAAGCCGAAACCCAGCGCGTTGCACAGCACGCCGCACGTGGCTACCTGCCCATCGACGGTATCGCCGCCTACGACAAGGCTGTACAGACCCTGATCTTCGGCGCCCAGTCCCCGCTGCTGGCGGCAGGTCGCGTGGTGACCACGCAGGCCGTCGGCGGCACCGGCGCCCTGAAGATCGGTGCCGACTTCCTCAAGCAATTGTCGCCTGACGCCGTGGTCGCGATCAGTGACCCAAGCTGGGAAAACCATCGTGCCCTGTTCGAGACCGCCGGTTTCAGCGTGCAGAACTATCGCTACTATGATGCGACCAGCAACGACGTGAACCGTTCAGGCATGCTCGAAGACCTCGACGCCCTGCCCGCCGGTTCCATCGTCGTGCTGCATGCCTGCTGCCATAACCCGACCGGCGTCGACCTCAGCGCATCCGACTGGGTCAACGTGCTGGACGTGGTCAAGCGCAAGGGCCACGTGCCGTTCCTCGACATGGCCTACCAGGGTTTTGGCGAAGGCATCCATGAAGACGCCGCGGCCGTGCGCCTGTTCGCCGAGTCGGGTTTGAGCTTCTTCGTGTCCAGCTCATTCTCCAAATCGTTCTCGCTGTATGGCGAGCGTGTCGGCGCATTGTCGATCGTCACCCAGTCGAGCGACGAGACCTCTCGCGTGCTGTCGCAGATCAAACGCGTCATCCGCACCAACTACTCCAACCCGCCGACCCATGGCGCAATGATTGTCGCCAACGTGTTGAACAGCCTGGAGCTGCGCGCCATGTGGGAAGACGAGCTGGGCGAGATGCGCCAGCGCATTCGCGGCATGCGTCTGCAAATGGTCGAGGGGCTGGCGGCCCAGGGTGCGAACCGCGATTTCGGTTTCGTTGCCCGTCAGGCCGGCATGTTTTCCTATTCGGGACTGAGCGCCGAGCAGGTCGCTCGCCTGCGCAACGAGTTCGGCATCTACGCACTGGACACCGGACGTATCTGCGTGGCCGCGCTGAACCAGCGCAACATCGATGGCGTGATCAAGGCCATCGTTCAGGTGCTGTAGCCTTTTTGCCTGGGGGAGGCTTGACTTCCCCTTAGCAATCAGTAACATACGCAGCAGATTCCGCGATAGCTCAGTTGGTAGAGCAAATGACTGTTAATCATTGGGTCCCTGGTTCGAGTCCAGGTCGTGGAGCCAAACTAGATGTCAGAGAGGGTTCCTACCCACTCTGACATCACCAAAAAACCCGCCTTATGGCGGGTTTTTTCGTTTTGGCACCTTGAAGAAGACGGGCATGAACGGATCGAATTCGGCGATCACCAAATGTACTTGACGCTGGTCAGCAACGTGCGTCGCATGCCAGGGTAGCACTCGTAGGAGTCGTCACAGGTGGCCACATACTCGGTATTCAACAGGTTTTGCGCGTTGACCGAGACAGTCACGTGTTTGTTGATCGGATAGCTGACGCCGGCATCGAACAGGGTGTAGTTGTCGATGTGATAGGTATTGCCGTTGTCGCCATACAGCACGCCGGTGTAACGGACACCGCCACCCAGGCTCAGCCCCTTGAGCGGGCTGTCGTCGAACGTGTAGTTCAACCAGGTGGACGCCATGTGCTTGGGCACGTTGGCTGGCCGGTTGCCTTCGTCGCCACGATTGCTCCTGGTGATTTCAGCGTGGGTGTAGGTGTAGGACGCAATCAGGTCCCAGTGCTGATCCAGCCGCGCCTTGATCTCGGCTTCGATGCCGCGCGATTGCTGCTCGCCCGACGCAATGGTGAAGCCGGTGTTCACACCACCAATGATTTCAGTGGTCAGCACATTGGTCTTGGTCAGGTCATAAGCAGACAGGGTCATCAGGATGGCATCGCTGGGTTGGTATTTCACACCCACTTCCCATTGATGCGCCGTGCTGGGGTCGAACGCACTACCGCTGCGGTCGGTGCCGGTATTGGGCGTGAACGATTCGGCGTAGCTGACGTAGGGCGCCAGACCAAACTCCGTGAGATAGGTCAAACCAAGGCGTCCGGTAAAGGCAGTGTCCTTCTGGTTCGATGAGGCACCTACATGGTTGTCCAGGTCGTTGCGAACATAGTCATAGCGCCCGCCGGCCGTGAGAATCCAGCGATCGTCGAACTTGATCTGATCCTGAATGTAACCGCCCGCCTGTTCGATGGTCTGGTCGTAATCGATCGAGCTCAGACTGTTGCCAGCGCTGGGACGAGCGATCGCCAGGCCATACTGTGGCGCAGTCAGGTTCAGACTTGGCGCTCGGGTGCGCCAGCGCGAGATATCGGCGTCTTGCCAGGTGTAGTCGACGCCCATCAGAAGGGTGTGGCTCAGTGGGCCGGTGGTAAAATCGGCTTGCAATTGGTTGTCGAGGTTGAACGTGTTGAGGTGCTGATCGAAGCGGTCGGCGATCCGTGTCACATTGCCTGTGGTGGTGTCGACAGCGGCCGGTAGCAAGTTCTGGAAGATCAAGTCGACCTGTCCGTAGCGGGCGTTCTGGCGAAACTCCCAAGTATCGCTCAGCCGATGGCGGAATTCGTAGCCCAGACTGAATTGCTCCTGGTCCAGATGGTTGAAGCTGTGATCGCCCATCAGCGTGTTGGTGGTATGACCGCTCGGCGTGCTGTAGGCGAACAGCGAGCCGCCGTTCGAATCGCGCATGAAGTCGCTGAACATGGTCAGGCTGGTGTCTTCGTCCGGCGCCCAGGTCAGAGACGGCGCTATGTACAAGCGGTCGTCCGTCAGCGCGTGGCCATCCGCATAATCCACCTGGGTATCGGCTTCGCGGGCGAGGCCAACCATACGGTAGATCAAATGTTGGTCGTCGCTGAGCACACCGCCTACATCGAACTGGCCTTGCAGGCGATCATGGTTGCCACCGGTCAACTGCACTTCGTTGACGTGGTTGGCCTCGGGTCTCTTGCTCACACGGTTGACGATGCCACCCGCGTCCCCTTGACCGAACAGGCTGGAGGCCGGGCCTAGTACGACGTCTATGCGCTCCAGAGAATAGGGTTCGCTGCGGAAAAACGCGTAGCTGTTGTTCTGCTGACGCAGCCCGTTGAGATAGTCACTGCTTGCCTGGCCGTTGAAGCCGCGGATATACAACCAGTCAAAACCTTTGGGGTCCAGACCGTAGGCTTCCACTTTGACGCCAGGCACGTAACGCAACGCTTCGGTGACGGTCTGCACGCCTTGAGCCTGCATCTGCTGACGGGTCACTACCGAGATCGACTGCGGGATCTCGATGATAGGTGTATCGGTCTTGGTAGCTGCGCTGCTACGAATGGCCACGTAACCCTCCACCGGGCTGGCAGCTGAGTCAGCCGATCTGCCGGTGATGTTCGTGGGGTCCAATTGCAGCGTTGCGTCGATGACAGGGATCAGCGAGTAGCTGCCGTTGCTCAGCGGCACGGCTTGCAATTTGCTCCCGGACAACAACTGGCGCAAGCCTGAGTCCACGGTGTAGACGCCATGCAGACCCGGCGAGCGTTGTCCTTGTGCCTGGGCTGGATCGAAAGACACATTGATTTGCGCCGCAGTCGCGAACTGCGCCAGCGCGGCGTTGACCGTGCCGGAAGGGATATCGAACTGAAGGGTCGCGGCCGTCTGCCCCCAGGCGGGCGCAGCGTTCATGACCGAGGTCAGCGGTGCGCCCAACGCGATGCCGAGCAACGTGCGGCGCACGATGCGGGTCAGTGACGGAGGTCGTTGAGTGATTGGCTTGTGTCCGGACATACCGTTTCCTTTCGCCCAGTGGCAGTAGAGTGACAGCGCCGTGTGATGCGCTTCTATCTACCAAGTCGAATGAAAACTGGAATCGACAACCCCAAGCGGCTATTTATTTTGTGGTATTGGTTCAGACCGACTCCACGCGCGTCCAATAACGGCTGAATCGGCGAATACGCACGGGCAGGGTCGAGGAAAGGTTTTCCAGGATCGTATCGATATTGCGCAACTGAAACGCCCCCGAGATGCGCAACTCTGCGATCTGCGCCTGACAGCCCAAATGCCCGGGACGGTAGCGTTGGAGCTCGAGGATCAAATCTTCCAGCCGCCAGTTGTTGACGACCAGCATGCCGCGAGTCCAGGCGTCGGCGTCGGGCCTAGCAGCCTGCACGTTGCCCATTTGGTCCTGGTTGAACCACATTTGCTGGCCCGCCTCCACCCGCACGGTCGGCGTGAGAATTGCGCTGCGCACTTCCACGGCCTGTTCGAGCACGCAGACTTGGGTTCGAGCGTCCAGGCGGCGCACGATAAAGCGTGTACCCAGCGCGCGGATGCTGCCTTCTTGGGTGTGCACCACAAAAGGCCGCGCCAGAGAATCGCGCGCCGTTTCCACGAAGATTTCTCCATTGAGCAGTTGCAGCTCGCGAAGGCTTGGGCCGAAGTGGATGTTCACCGCGGTGGCGGTATTGAGGCGTACCTGACTGCCATCCTCCAGGGACAGGCTTTTGCTTTCACCCGTTATGGTGTGCTCATCTGCTATCAATGACGGCAGGGCTGTGTTACGCCAGGCCAACGTGCCAGCTCCTCCGGCCGCGAGCAATAGCGACAGCACCTTGAGCGCTTCGCGGCGTTTGATTCGAGCACTTTTGAGCGTTGGCTCGGCCATTCCAGGGCCGATCTGATCAAAGCGTTCCTGTAATCGGATCAGCCTTTCCCAGGCCTGGCGATGGCCGGGCGCACTCTCAAGCCAGCGCAGATGCGCTTCCCGAGTGGCGTTATCGGCGTCATCACATCGCAAATCGACGTACCAGCGCGCGGCGGCTTCAAGGATCGCGGTCTCCAGTGCCACGCTTTAATCCTCGGTGGCTAACAAACAATGCATCAAAGCGCGCACCGCGTGTTTCTTGACGGTGTTGACCGATACCTGCAGTTGCCGTCCGATTTCCACATAGCTCAAGCCATCCAGGTGGGCCATCAGGAAAATCTGTCGAGTTCGAGCACCGAGGCCGTGCAGAATTCGGTCGATTTCCAATAGCGTTTCAATGATCAGAAGGCGTGTTTCCGGCGAAATATCCAACGCTTCGGGTCGGGATGCCAGGGTTTCCAGATACGCCTGCTCCACCGTGCGGCGCCGGAACATATCAATCATCAGGCTACGTGCGATGGTGCTTAAATACGCACGCGGCTCACGCAGTTCGTGGGCCTTGCGCTGGGTCAGTACCCGCATGAAGGTGTCCTGCGCCATGTCAGCCGCGTGATCGACGCAGCCCAGGCGCTGGCGCAGCCAACCACATAACCAGCGATGATGATCGAGGTACAGGGTGTGTACGGTCTGTTTATGCAGGTGGTCGACGCAAGACATGGCTCAAACCTGGGAAGGCTTATGTGATAATGACTCTCATTTTCGTGTTTGCCGGGTTATTTTGCAATGCTGGAAACCGGGCCGGTCTGCGTCATTTCGACTGTAAATCAGTCACAGCGATGGGACGACCGGTTTTAGTCGTGAGCGCCGACCACGTCGTCGACGAAGCGAGGATCATTTCTTACGTCCGACTCAATGCAAGCTATCTATCCTCAAGCCTTCGCACCCGAACTTTCCCCCGCCCTCCTCGCTCATAACAACACACCCATCACCTGGCCACCTGCCATGGACCTAGTCGTCGCGCGTCCCGAAGGTTTGTATTGCACTGCCGGGGATTTCTACATTGACCCATGGCGGCCCGTCGAGCGTTCGGTGATCACCCATGGACACGGCGACCATGCACGCACCGGCAATGAACACTATCTGGCGGCAGCGCCGGGTGAAGGCATCCTGCGTACCCGTCTTGGCCAGGACATCAATCTGCAGTTGCTCGAGTACGGGGAAGTCCTGCAGCACAACGGCGTGACGCTGAGCTTTCATCCGGCTGGACACGTACTGGGCTCGGCCCAGGTTCGCCTGGAATACAAGGGTGAGGTGTGGGTCGCGTCCGGTGACTATAAAGTCGAGCCGGACGGTACGTGCGCGCCCTTCGAGCCGGTGCAATGTCACACCTTCATTACCGAATCGACGTTCGGCCTGCCGATCTATCGCTGGCAGCCGCAGGCGGAGATTTTCGAGGAAGTGAACCAGTGGTGGCGTGCCAACGCCGAGCAAGGCAAAGCCAGCGTTCTGTTCGCCTACGCGTTCGGCAAGGCTCAGCGCTTGCTGCACGGTATCGATGCCAGCATCGGCCCGATCCTGGCCCATGGTTCGGTGGAGCCGCTCAATAGGGTCTACCGCGATGCCGGCGTCTACATCCCGGAAACCCAGTATGCCGGCGATTTCAAGAAAACCGACCCGGCGTTGCGCAATGCCCTGATCATTGCGCCGCCCTCGGCGGGTGGCAGTACCTGGATGCGCCGCTTCGGCGACTACAGCGATGCTTTCGCCAGTGGCTGGATGCGTCTGCGCGGTACCCGTCGGCGCCGCGGCGTGGACCGTGGCTTCGTGCTGTCCGACCACGCCGACTGGCCAGGGCTGCTGTGGGCCATCGAGCAGACCGGGGCCGAGCGGGTGATGGTGACTCACGGCTCGGTGGAAGTGCTGGTGCGCTACCTGCGCGACATCGGCCTGGACGCCCAGGGCTTCACCACCGAATACGGTGACGAAGAGGAACCTCAGGAGGCCGCGTCTTGAAAGCGTTCGCACAGTTGTATGCCAATCTCGACGAAACCACTTCGACCAATGCCAAGCGTCAGTTTCTGGAAGACTACTTTCGTCAGGCCCAGCCGGCCGATGCGGCCTGGGCGGTATATTTCCTCTCCGGCGGCCGACCCCGGCAACTGGTGCCGACCAAGGTCTTGCGCGAGTTGGCCATCAAGCTGGCGAACGTGCCTGAATGGTTGTTCGAAGAAAGTTATCAGGCGGTAGGGGATCTGGCCGAAACGTTTTCGCTGCTGCTGCCCGAAGCAGAACAGACCAGTGACGAAGGCCTGGCCTGGTGGCTGGAGAATGCCCTGCTGCCCTTGCGCGGGCTGCCACCTGAAGAATTGCACCAGCGCTTGCCGCCGCTGTGGGCTCAGCTTGATCGTGCCAGCCTGATGCTGTGCCTGAAGCTGATCACCGGCAGCTTCCGCGTGGGCGTTTCGAAACTGCTGGTGACCCGAGCGCTGGCGCAGATGGCCGGTCGGGACAGCAAACGCGTGGCCCAGCGCCTGGTGGGCTACACCGACCTTTCGCACCGTCCGGTCGCCGACAGCTACCTCAAGCTGATCGCCGAGGAATCCTCGGACGAACATGCCCAGCGTGGCGGCCAGCCGTACCCATTTTTTCTCGCCCATTCGCTGCAACAACCGGTCGATCAGTTCGACACCCTGCTGGGTCCCAGCAGTGACTGGCAGGTGGAGTGGAAATGGGATGGGATCCGCGCGCAGCTGGTCAAGCGGGACGGACGCCTGTGGATCTGGTCGCGAGGCGAGGAGCTGGTGTCGGATCGCTTTCCCGAGCTGCATTCCCTCACCGCGAGCCTGCCTGACGGTACCGTGATCGACGGCGAGATCGTGGTCTGGAAGACTCCGCCACCGGCAGATGTGGCGCCCGAGGATTTCAGCCTGGACGATGCATCGAGCACCTCGGCGGATGCACCGGCGGTGCAGCCGTTCGCTCTGCTGCAACAGCGCATCGGTCGCAAGACCTTGAGCAAGAAGATTCTCGAAGAGATTCCCGTGGTGGTGCTCGCCTATGACCTGCTCGAATGGCACGGGGAAGACTGGCGCAGCCGTCCGCAACACGAACGTCGCACACAGATGGAACAGGTCATTGCGCAGGCGGCCGATCCGGTACTGCGTCCTTCGCCGGTATTGACCGGCGAAGACTGGCTGGATCTGGGCCGACAGCGTGAGGCGTCACGGGCACTGGGCGTCGAAGGCATGATGCTCAAGGCGCGCGATTCGCTCTATGGCGTGGGCCGGACCAAGGACATGGGCACCTGGTGGAAGTGGAAGGTGGACCCCTTCAGCGTCGACGCGGTTTTGATCTATGCCCAGGCCGGCCATGGGCGCCGGGCGAGCCTGTACAGCGACTACACGTTTGCCGTGTGGGATGGTCCGCCGGAAGCGTCCGAGCGCACGTTGGTGCCGTTCGCCAAGGCCTATTCCGGATTGACCGACGAGGAGATGCGCAAGGTCGACGCGATCGTGCGCAAGACTACCGTAGAGAAATTCGGCCCGGTGCGTAGCGTGACGCCGACGCTGGTGTTCGAACTGGGGTTCGAAGGGATTGCCCTGTCCAAGCGTCACAAGAGCGGCATCGCCGTACGTTTCCCGCGCATGTTGCGCTGGCGCCATGACAAACCGGTAGCCGAAGCCGACAGTTTGGCGACCCTGCAGGACCTTCTGGCCTGACCTATTGAATGCACCGCCACGGTGCATTTTTTTGCCATGGATTATTTCGGGGCATTGCTGTACCAATGGCACGCGCTTCGAGCGAGCCGACGCGTGCGAGCCCGCAGAAAAGTTGCAGCGACGCGACACAACCTTACTCAAGCCGGTCTGCACTGGGACTATGGTGCGGAAATTGCTATCAGAATGATGTCTGGCACTCGCCGGTAACGCACATCGCCCTCACCCAACGCATTCAACTGGTTTTAAGGACTGCACGATGAAAAAAGCATTGCTGACCCTTTCTGCTCTGGCCCTGGCGTTCTCGGCCGGCAGCGCGATGGCCAAGGAATACAAGGAGTTGCGTTTCGGGGTCGATCCATCCTACGCACCGTTCGAATCCAAGGCAGCCGATGGCAGCCTGGTGGGCTTCGACATCGATCTGGGCAATGCCATCTGCAAGGAGCTGAAGGTCACCTGCAAATGGGTCGAAAGCGATTTCGACGGCATGATTCCAGGCCTCAAGGCGAAGAAGTTCGACGGCGTGATTTCCTCGATGACCGTGACCCCTGCCCGTGAGAAAGTCATCGACTTCTCCAACGAGCTGTTCTCCGGCCCGACCTCGCTGGTGTTCAAGAAAGGTGCAGGCCTGAGCACTGACTTGGCCTCGCTCAAGGGCAAGACCGTAGGCTACGAACAGGGCACGATCCAAGAAGCCTACGCCAAGGCCGTGCTGGACAAGGCAGGCATCAAGACCCAGGCCTACCAGAACCAGGACCAGGTCTACGCCGACTTGATCTCGGGTCGTCTGGACGCTTCGATCCAGGACATGCTGCAAGCCGAACTGGGCTTCCTGAAATCGCCGCAGGGCGCGGGCTATGAAGTCAGCGAGCCGATCGACAGCGAGCTGCTGCCGTCCAAGACCGCCGTGGGTATCGCCAAAGGTAACAAGGAACTCAAGGCGTTGATCGATAAAGGTATCAAAGCGTTACACGATGATGGCACCTACACCGAAATCCAGAAGAAGCACTTCGGTGAGCTGAACCTGTACAGCGGCAAGTAAGTACCGCTGTGACAGCGCCCATTCCCGCTCGGGGATGGGCGTTTTTTTGACCGGCACAGGCCAGATTCATGTTCGACGACCTTTTGCAGTACCTCGGGTTGTCCGCGTTCAGTTTGAAGGGCTTTGGCCCGCTGCTGCTCGAAGGCACCTGGATGACCATCAAGCTGTCCCTGCTGTCGCTGCTGGTCAGCGTGGTGCTGGGGCTGATCGGCGCCAGCGCCAAGCTGTCCGGTACGGCAGTGCTGCGCGTGCCTGCCCAGCTCTACACCACTCTGATCCGCGGCGTGCCCGACCTGGTGCTGATGCTGCTGATTTTCTACAGTCTGCAGACCTGGCTGACCGGCCTGACCGAAGCCCTGGAATGGGACTACATCGAAATCGATCCTTTCGCCGCCGGAGTCATTACCCTGGGCTTCATCTACGGCGCCTATTTCACCGAAACCTTCCGTGGTGCCATGCTCGCCGTGCCGCGCGGCCAGCTCGAAGCGGCCACGGCCTACGGCCTCAAGCGCTCGCAGCGTTTCCGCTACGTGGTCTTCCCGCAAATGATGCGTTACGCCCTGCCCGGCATCGGCAACAACTGGATGGTCATGCTCAAGGCCACGGCGCTGGTCTCGATCATCGGCCTGGCCGATCTGGTCAAGGCCGCCCAGGATGCGGGCAAAAGCACCTATCAACTGTTCTATTTTCTGGTGCTGGCCGCGCTCATCTATCTGCTGATCACCAGTGCTTCCAACATGGCCCTGCGCTGGCTTGAACGACGCTACAGCGCGGGCACCCGGGAGGCGCTGCGATGATCGAACTTCTTCAAGAATACTGGCGGCCGTTCCTCTATTCCGATGGGCAGAACATTACCGGCCTGGCCATGACCCTGTGGCTGCTCAGTGCGGCGCTGGTGATCGGCTTCGTGGTTTCGGTACCGCTGTCGATCGCTCGCGTCTCGAGCCGGCGCTGGGTGCGCTGGCCGGTGCAGTTCTACACCTACCTGTTCCGCGGAACGCCGCTCTATATCCAGTTGCTGATCTGCTACACCGGCATCTACAGCCTGGAAGCCGTGCGGGGGCAGCCCCTGCTCAACGACTTCTTCCGCGACGCGATGAACTGCACGATCCTGGCCTTCGCCCTGAACACCTGCGCCTACACCACGGAGATCTTCGCCGGGGCGATCCGCAGCATGAACCACGGCGAGGTCGAGGCGGCCAAGGCCTATGGCCTGAGCGGCTGGAAGCTGTATGCCTACGTGATCATGCCGTCGGCCCTGCGCCGTTCGCTGCCCTACTACAGCAACGAAGTGATCCTCATGCTGCACTCGACCACGGTGGCGTTCACTGCCACCATCCCGGACATCCTCAAGGTCGCACGGGACGCCAACTCGGCGACCTTCCTGACCTTCCAATCCTTCGGCATCGCCGCGCTGATCTACCTGACCATCACCTTTGCCCTGGTCGGACTGTTTCGCCTGGCCGAACGCCGCTGGCTGGCCTTTCTCGGCCCGACGCACTAGGACCTGAACATGCAACACGACATTCATGAATTGCTGGCTCGCCTGCCCGGTACCGCGCGCCAGATCCACAGCTTCAGCTACGGCCCGACGGGTGCCGGCAAAGTCTATATCCAGGCCTCGCTGCACGCCGACGAGTTGCCGGGGATGCTGGTCGCCTGGCACCTGCGCCAGCGCCTGGCCGAACTGGAGGACGCAGGACTGCTGCGCCGGCAGGTGGTCATCGTACCGATCGCCAACCCCGCCGGGCTCGATCAGATCGTCATGGACACGCCACTGGGCCGCTACGAGCTGGAAACCGGCGAGAACTTCAACCGGCGCTTCGTCGACCTGGCCGATCAGGTCGGCTGCGCCGTCGAGCCGCTGCTGGGTGATGATGAGGCACGCAATACGGCGTTGATCCGCACGCACCTGAGCCAGGCGCTGAACCAGTTGCAGCCGACCACAGCCCTGCAATCACAGCGCCTGACTCTGCAGCGCCTGGCATGCGATGCCGACATGGTGCTGGACCTGCACTGCGATTTCGAGGCCGTGCAGCATTTGTACACCACACCCGAAGCCTGGCCGCTGGTAGAGCCATTGGCACGCTACCTGGGCGCTCAGGCCAGCCTGCTGGCCACTGACTCGGGCGGGCAGTCGTTCGACGAATGCTTCAGTCTGTTCTGGTGGCAACTTCAGCAGCGCTTTGCCGAGCGTTTCCCGATCGCCATGGGCAGCTTTTCGGTGACCGTCGAGTTGCGCGGCCAGGGTGACGTCAACCACCCCATGGCCAGCGGCGACTGTCAGGCCATTCTCGACTACCTGGCCAGCACCGGGGCCATCGACCGCACGCCGGCACCGTTGCCTGCCCTGCTCGCCGCCGCCACGCCGCTGGCCGGCGTGGAACCGGTGACCGCGCCGGTGGGTGGACTGTTGGTGTTCACTGCGGTGCCCGGCCAGTACCTGGAAGCCGGGCAGTTGATCGCCGAAATCATCGATCCGCTGAGCAATACGGTCACCCCTGTGCGCAACCGCCAGCCGGGGCTGATGTACGCCCGCTCGCTGCGTCGCATGGCCACTGCGGGCATGCTGGTCGCCCATGTCGCCGGCACCCAGGCCTGCCGCAGCGGCTATCTACTTCAACCCTGAGGACCTGTTGCGCATGTACAAACTGACCATCGATGGCCTGCACAAAAGCTATGGCGACAACAAGGTGCTCAAGGGTGTTTCGCTCAAGGCCAGCACGGGTGACGTGATCAGCCTGATCGGCGCCAGTGGCTCGGGCAAGAGCACCTTCCTGCGCTGCATCAACTTCCTCGAACAGCCTGACGACGGTGCCATGAGCCTGGATGGCAAGGCCATTCGCATGACCACCGACAGCGGCGGCATGCGCGTCGCCGATGCCGAAGAACTGCAGCGCTTGCGCACGCGTCTGGCCATGGTGTTCCAGCACTTCAACCTGTGGAGCCACATGACCGTGCTCGACAACATCACCATGGCCCCGCGCCGGGTGTTGGGCGTCGACAAGGACGAAGCGCGGGAACGGGCGTTGCGCTACCTGGACAAGGTCGGCCTGCCGGAGCGCGTGGCCAGCCAGTATCCGGCCTTCCTGTCCGGTGGCCAGCAGCAGCGCGTTGCCATTGCCCGCGCCCTGGCCATGGAGCCGGAGGTCATGCTGTTCGACGAGCCGACCTCGGCACTGGACCCGGAGTTGGTGGGCGAAGTGTTGAAGGTGATCAAGGGCCTTGCCGAGGAAGGTCGTACCATGATCATGGTCACCCATGAAATGAGCTTCGCCCGTGAAGTCTCCAGCCAGGTGCTGTTCCTGCATCAGGGCCTGGTCGAGGAAGAAGGCTCGCCTGCACAGGTGCTGGGCAGCCCGAAAAGCGAACGCCTGCGGCAGTTTCTCAGCGGCAATCTCAAATAACCCTCAGGCAACACACCCTGTGGGAGCGGGTTCTACCCGCAAATGCCTACCCAGCAAATGGATCCCTTATAACCGATCGATCTAAAACTCTCGCTACCTGCCTCGGTCAGTTTCATACCTGGCCGAACTTCCATCGGCCGTTCCCCAACGGAAAAACCGGTAAGGACTTATGTGCGGATTAGCTGGTGAGTTGCGCTTCGATTTTCAACCTGCGGACCTTGCGGCCGTGGAACGCATCACCCACGACCTGGCCCCACGCGGCCCGGATGCCTGGGGCTTTCAGGCGCAGGGGCCGATTGCCCTGGGCCATCGTCGGCTGAAGATCATGGATTTGTCGGACGGCTCCGCGCAGCCGATGACCGATGCCCATCTCGGCTTGAGCCTGGCCTTCAACGGCGCCATCTACAACTTCCCCGAACTGCGCGCCGAACTGGAAGCGCTGGGCTATGGCTTTCATTCCGGTGGCGACACCGAAGTATTGCTCAAGGGCTACCACGCCTGGGGTGAAAAGCTGCTGCCCAAGCTCAATGGCATGTTCGCCTTTGCCATTTGGGAGCGTGACACCCAGCGCCTGTTCATCGCCCGTGACCGTCTGGGCGTGAAGCCCTTGTACCTGTCGCGCACCGACAAGCGCTTGCGTTTTGCCTCGGCCCTGCCGGCGTTGCTCAAGGGCGGCGACATCAGCCCGATCCTCGACCCGGTGGCGTTGAACCACTACCTGAACTTCCACGCTGTGGTGCCTGCGCCGCGCACATTGATCGCGGGCATCGAAAAGCTGCCACCAGCGACCTGGATGCGCATCGACGCCAACGGCAAGACCGAACAGCAGACGTGGTGGACCCTGCCCTACGGGCCTCATGCCGATGAAGCCAATCTGACTCTGGAAGATTGGCGCGACCGCGTGCTGGACAGTACCCGTGAAGCGGTTGCCATTCGCCAGCGGGCCGCCGTGGACGTCGGCGTGCTGCTCTCGGGCGGTGTCGATTCGAGCATGCTGGTGGGCCTGCTGCGTGAAGTGGGCGTGAAGGATTTGTCGACCTTCTCCATCGGTTTCCAGGACGCCGGTGGCGAGCGCGGCGACGAGTTCCAGTATTCGGACCTGATCGCCAAGCACTACGGTACTCAGCACCACCAACTGCGCATCGAAGAACGCGAAATCATCGAGCAACTGCCCGCCGCGTTCCGCGCGATGAGCGAACCGATGGTGAGCCACGACTGCATCGCCTTCTACCTGTTGTCACGCGAAGTCGCCAAGCATTGCAAGGTGGTGCAGAGCGGCCAAGGCGCCGACGAACTGTTCGCCGGCTACCACTGGTATCCGCAAGTGGACGGCGCCAGCGATCCGTACCAGGCCTACCGCGATGCTTTCTTCGACCGCAGCTACGATGACTACGCTGCAACCGTCGCGCCCAAGTGGCTGACGGCGAACGATGCAGCCGGCGATTTCGTGCGCGAACATTTCGCCATGCCCGGTGCCGATGCGGCGGTGGACAAGGCGTTGCGTTTGGACAGCACGGTGATGCTGGTCGACGACCCGGTCAAGCGGGTCGACAACATGACCATGGCCTGGGGCCTGGAAGCGCGTACGCCGTTCCTGGATTACCGCCTGGTCGAGCTGTCGGCGCGCATCCCCGGCAAGTTCAAGCTGCCTGACGGTGGCAAGCAAGTGCTCAAGGAAGCGGCGCGGCTGGTGATTCCCAGTGAGGTCATCGACCGCAAGAAAGGTTATTTCCCAGTGCCCGGCCTGAAGCATCTGGAAGGCGATACGCTGAACTGGGTCAGGGACCTGCTGCTGGACCCCAGCCAGGACCGCGGCTTGTTCAACCCGAACATGCTCGACCGCCTGCTGACCGACCCGCAAGGTCAGCTCACCCCACTGCGCGGCTCCAAGCTGTGGCAGTTGGCGGCGTTGAATCTGTGGCTCAGCGAACAAGGACTCTGATCGATGAAAGCTCACGCCACGGCCTTCAATCAGCGCCTGATGCGCGGCCAGTCGCCGTCGTACGAGCGGCTGCAGGCGCGCTTCGCCGAAGACGGCAACAGCGACGATCTGCAACAGCGCCCGCTGCACTGCGGTTGGGGACGGCTGCTCGTCGGCCATACGTATCCGGACCCCGAAGCACTGGCGGCCGAACTGCTCAACGAGCAGCAGGGCGAGCGCGACATTGCTCTGTACGTGGCCGCGCCCCAGCAGGTGTTGGCCCAAGCGCCGCAGCAGCTGTTTCTCGATCCGTCCGACACGCTGCGTCTGTGGTTCAGTGATTATCGGCCGGCACAGCGCGTCTTCCGTGGGTTCCGCATTCGCCGGGCGCAAACCGAAGGCGACTGGCAGGCCATCAACCAGCTGTACCTCAAGCGCAAGATGCTGCCTATCGATCAAAGCCTGCTGACACCCCGCCACCAGGGCGGTCCGGTGTACTGGCTGGCCGAAGACGAAGACACCGGCCATGTGATCGGCAGCGTCATGGGGCTCAACCATGCCAAGGCCTTCCGCGATCCGGAAAAAGGCAGCAGCCTGTGGTGCCTGGCGGTCGATCCGCGCTGCACGCGTCCGGGCGTGGGCGAAGTGCTGGTTCGGCATCTGGTCGAGCACTTCATGAGCCGTGGTCTGGCCTACCTGGACCTGTCGGTCATGCACGACAACCGTCTGGCGAAGAATCTCTACGCCAAGCTGGGCTTTCGCAACCTGCCCACCTTCGCCATCAAGCGCAAGAACGGCATCAACCAGAAGTTGTTCCTGGGCCCCGGCCCTCAGGCCGATCTCAACCCCTATGCGCGGATCATCGTCGACGAAGCGTTCCGTCGTGGCATCGACGTGCAGGTAGACGACGCCGAAGCCGGCCTGTTTACCCTGATCCATGGGGGTCGGCGGATCCGCTGCCGCGAGTCGTTGTGCGACCTGACCAGCTCGGTGAGCATGACCCTGTGCCAGGACAAGAGCCTGACCCACAAGGTGCTGCGGGCGGCTGACCTGAGCCTGCCGTCGCAGCAGCTCGCGGGCAGCGCCGACGACAACCAGGATTTTCTCGATGAACACGGTCGCGTGGTGGTCAAGCCGCTGGACGGTGAACAGGGCAACGGCGTGGCCGTTGACCTGAGTACGCTGGAGGAGGTGCAGGAGGCCATCGAGCACGCGCGTCAGTTCGACAGCCGAGTTCTGCTGGAAAGTTTCCATGAGGGCGTCGACCTGCGCATCGTGGTCATCGGCTACGAAGTGGTCGCAGCGGCCATTCGCCGTCCCGCGCAGATCATCGGTGACGGGCACACCAACATTGGCACCCTGATCGAGGTGCAGAGTCGCCGTCGCCAGGCCGCCACCGGGGGCGAAAGCCGCATCCCGATGGACCAGGAAACCCTGCGTACCGTACAGGCTGCCGGTTTCGACATGGACAGCATCCTGCCCAGCGGCCAGGAGTTGACGGTACGCAAGGCCGCCAACCTTCACACCGGTGGGCACCTGGAAGACGTGACGCAGATTCTCCATCCGGTGCTGGTCGACGCAGCGGTGCGCGCAGCCCGCGCACTGGACATCCCGGTGGTGGGTCTGGACCTGCTGGTGCCGGCTGCCGACCAGCCGGAGTACGTGTTCATCGAAGCCAACGAGCGGGTAGGACTGGCCAACCACGAACCGCAACCCACGGCAGAGCGCTTCGTCGATCTGCTGTTTCCCCATAGCCGCCCGATGTAGCGGCCATGCATGGTGCCTGCCGGGTCAACTGCGCAGGCACCTCGCCCCTGTTTTACCGGGCCCGTGACACCCTCGCCGTCACCTCTATCCACCTCAGGAGTTTCCATGACTTCCAAAATTCCCGAACCGGATATCCAGTATCTGCAGAAAGTACTGCTGGAGATGCTTGCCATTCCCAGCCCTACCGGGTTCACCGATACCATCGTGCGCTATGTGGCCGAGCGTCTCGAAGAACTGGGCATTCCGTTCGAAATGACCCGCCGCGGCACCATTCGCGCCACGCTCAAAGGCAAGCAGAATTCGCCGGACCGCGCCGTGTCCGCCCACCTGGACACCATCGGCGCCAGCGTGCGCGCCGTGCAGGACAATGGGCGCCTCTCGCTGGCCCCGGTGGGCTGCTGGTCGAGCCGTTTCGCCGAGGGCAGCCGGGTCAGTGTATTCACCGACAACGGAGTGATCCGCGGCAGCGTGCTGCCACTGATGGCCTCCGGGCATGCCTTCAATACCGCCATCGACCAGATGCCGGTGAGCTGGGATCACGTCGAACTGCGTCTGGATGCCTATTGCGCGACCCGCGCCGATTGCGAGTCGCTGGGCGTTAATATCGGCGACTACGTGGCGTTCGATCCATTGCCCGAGTTCACTGACAGCGGCCACATCAGCGCCCGCCATCTGGATGACAAGGCGGGTGTTGCGGCGCTGCTGGCATCGCTCAAGGCGATCGTCGAAAGCGACTACGAGCCCCTGATCGACTGTCACCCGCTGTTCACCATCACCGAGGAAACCGGCTCCGGTGCGGCAGCTGCGTTGCCTTGGGACGTCAGCGAGTTCGTCGGCATCGACATCGCGCCGGTCGCCCCGGGCCAACAGTCGAGCGAGCATGCCGTCAGCGTGGCGATGATGGACTCCGGTGGTCCCTACGACTATCACCTGTCGCGGCACCTGTTGCGCCTGGCCGATGAAAACGAATTGCCCGTGCGGCGCGACTTGTTTCGCTACTACTTCAGCGACGCCCATTCCGCCGTTACCGCTGGCCATGACATTCGTACGGCACTGTTGGCGTTTGGCTGCGATGCCACGCATGGCTATGAACGTACCCACATCGACAGCCTGAGTGCGCTCAGCCGGATTCTCACGGCCTACATGCTCAGCCCGCCGGTGTTCGCCAGCGATGCCAAGCCCAACACCGGCTCGCTCGAGCGCTTCAGCCATCAACTGGAGCACGATGCGCAGATGGAGTCGGACACTCGCGTGCCCGCGGTTGAAGACGTACTGGGGCAGAAAACCAGTAGCTGAGAAGCCTGATGCGCTCGTCAATGCCCGCGCCACCCTGCCCTTGCCGTCAGGCTTCGGACACCGGGGTGCGCGGCACTGTTACACTGCGCGCCTACCCTGCGAGCACCTGACATGCTGATTCCCTACGACCATCTCGAAGCCGACACCCTGACCCGCCTGATCGAAGACTTCGTGACTCGGGACGGGACCGACAACGGCGACGAAACGCCGCTGCAGACCCGGGTCGAACGCGTGCGTCATGCGCTGGGCAAGAAACAGGCGTTCATCGTGTTCGACCCGGAAAGCCAGCAGTGCACGCTCATGCTCAAGCACGACATAGCGCCCGAGCTGTTCGACTGAGACTTACACTACAGGCACCTGCTTGGCGTGTTTGCCGTGTTTCTCCTGGATTCGTCGATAGACCTCGGCACGGTGCACCTCCACGTCCTTGGGTGCCTGAATGCCGAAGCGCACGGTGTTGCCGCGCACGTCCAATACCTTGATCCAAACGTCATCTCCGATGGAGATGAGTTCGCCCACATGTCGCGTCAATACCAGCATGGCTTTGTTCCCTCAAATGAATGCTTGTTGAGGGTGGACCCTGTTTTCGCGCACCACAAGGCAATCAGGGTAATACAGTTTAAGCCTACGAAAGTTAGTAAATTCCCTGTCAGATATTTCGTACTTACTCGCACTTACAAGGGACATGGAGTAGAAAGTTGTACCCCTCCATACACTTTCAATCATCTTGTATGGATATTTACACACTTTCAAACCTTGGGCAGGCTTAAGCCTGTTGCAATCTCGGCCCCCAGAGGATAAGGCTCGCACCCAAGACACAAAGCAGAGCGCCCATCCAGTCAAACATCTGCGGGCGCACCCTTTCGACCACTGCCAACCACCCCAGCGACGCAACGATGTAGAGGCCGCCGTAGGCCGCATAGGCACGTCCGGCATAGGCTGCTTCGACCCGGGTAAGCACCAGCGCGAAACAGGTCAGGCTCAACAGCCCGGCCACCGCCCACCACGCGCTTTTATCCAGCCGCAGCCAGAGGTAAAAGGCGTAGCAGCCGGCGATCTCGAAAAGCGCGGCCAGTAGAAACCAGCAATAGTTGAGCATCTGAGGCATCCAGCTAAATATCAGAGCGCCAGCATACGACAGCGCATCCATCGCAGAAACATTTTTTAATCTTTGGGACTTTTTATGACGCGCCACAGTCCGACCTATTAAGCAGTCGAGCGCTGCGTGGCTTTACTGACGAATCTTCTCACTGTCCACATAAGGAAATCGCCATGGGCACCATACTGATCATCGTTCTGATTCTGCTGTTGATTGGCGGATTGCCAGTATTCCCGCACTCCAGAAGTTGGGGCTACGGTCCGTCGGGTATCATCGGTACCGTACTGATCATCCTGCTGATTCTGGTATTGCTCGGCAAGATATAGCCTTGCAGGTGTGCAGGCCTTCTGGGGCAGCGCGCCAGGAATGAAAAATCCGATGCCCTTGCGGGCATCGGATTTTTTTTTGCGTGGCAATGGGTGCGGGTATCAGTGCGAGACTGCGCCGCTGGAACCCAGACCGGTCTGCGAGCGTACGAACTGCGGGTAGAACAGTGCGCGCTCTTCGTCGGCAGCTGCCGACTTGTCGGTGATCGAGAAGAACCAGATACCCACGAAGGCGATCGCCATCGAGAACAACGCTGGGTACTCGTACGGGTAGATCGGCTTGTCGTGGTGCAGGATCTGCACCCAGATGGTCGGGCCGAGGATCATTAGCGTCACCGCGCTGATCAGGCCCATCCAGCCACCGATCATGGCGCCACGGGTGGTCAGCTTCTTCCAGTACATGGAAAGCAGCAGCACCGGGAAGTTGCAGCTGGCCGCGATCGAGAATGCCAGGCCCACCATGAAGGCGATGTTCTGGCTTTCGAACGCGATACCCAGGCCGATCGCCAGGACACCGAGGCAGACAGTGGTGATCTTGGAGACGCGGATCTCGTCCTTGTCGTTGGTCTTGCCCTTCTTGATGACGCTGGCGTACAGGTCGTGGGACACCGCCGAAGCACCGGCCAGGGTCAGGCCGGCAACGACCGCCAGAATGGTGGCGAACGCTACGGCCGAAATGAAGCCCAGGAAGATGCTGCCACCCACGGCATCGGCCAAGTGCACCGCGGCCATGTTGTTACCGCCGAGCAAGGCGCCAGCGGCATCCTTGAACGCCGGATTGGTGCTGACCAGCAGGATCGCGCCGAAACCGATGATGAAGGTGAGGATGTAGAAGTAGCCGATGAAACCGGTCGCGTACAGCACCGACTTGCGGGCTTCCTTGGCATCGGACACGGTGAAGAAGCGCATGAGGATGTGCGGCAGGCCGGCAGTACCGAACATCAACGCCAGACCCAGCGAGAACGCCGAGATCGGATCCTTCACCAGCCCGCCCGGGCTCATGATGGCCTCACCCTTGGCGTGTACCCTGACCGCTTCGGAGAACAGCATGTTGAAGTCGAAGTTGACGTGCTTCATCACCATCAGGGCCATGAAGGACGCACCGGACAACAGCAGTACCGCCTTGATGATCTGCACCCAGGTGGTCGCCAGCATGCCGCCGAACAGTACGTACAGGCACATCAGGATGCCCACCAGAACCACCGCCACGGCATAGTCGAGGCCGAACAGCAGCTGGATCAGCTTGCCGGCACCGACCATCTGCGCGATCAGGTAGAACGCCACCACCACCAGCGAACCACAGGCCGACAGGGTGCGGATTTCCTTCTGCTTCAAACGATAGGACGCGACGTCGGCAAAGGTGTACTTGCCCAGATTGCGCAAGCGCTCGGCGATCAGGAACAGGATGATCGGCCAGCCCACCAGGAAGCCGATGGAGTAGATCAGGCCATCGTAGCCGGAGGTGAACACCAGCGCGGAAATGCCCAGGAAGGATGCCGCCGACATGTAGTCGCCAGCGATCGCCAGGCCGTTCTGGAAACCGGTGATCTTGCCGCCTGCCGCGTAGTAGTCCGCCGCCGACTTGTTGCGCTTGGACGCCCAGTAGGTGATGCACAGCGTGGCACCCACGAACAGTACGAACATGACGATCGCCGAGACGTTGAGGGGCTGCTTCTGCACCGCGCCGGTCAGCGCCTCGGCAGCCATCACGCTTGGGGCCAGGGCGAGTGCGCCCATTGTTGCCAATAGACGCCGCATCATTGCTTGGCCTCCTGCAGGATCAGACGATTCAGGTCGTCGAACTCGCCGTTGGCGCGCTTGACGTAGATGGCGGTCAACACGAAGGCGGAAAGGATGAGGCCGACACCGATGGGGATGCCCCAGGTGATCGACGATCCCGGACTGAGCTTGGCGCCCAGAATGTGGGGGCCATAGGCGATCAACAGGATGAAGGCCGAATACAGTCCGAGCATGATCGCCGAAAGTATCCAGGCAAACTTCTCCCTCTTTCTCACCAGCTCCTTGAAACGCGGGCTGTTTTGAATCGAGAGGTAAATGCTGTCGTTCATTGTTTTTGTCCTCGCAGCATAGATGGATAGAACGTATTCCACTTTAGGCTGCTCTGGGGCGCACTCCAGACGACCTTAGTAGTAGATCGGGGCTCGCAGACGCAAAAAGGTCGCCCTGGGGCGACCTTTCATGGTTCAACGTAGGAGCGGTCAGTGGCCGCGAAGGCTGCACCGGGGTTGACCCGATATAACGCAGTGCCTGATTCGCGGCCGATGACCGCTCCTACAGGGAGGGGTTACTTGGCGGTCCACTCGGCCACACGGTCCGGGTGCTTGGCGACCCAGTCCTTGGCGGCAGCGTCAGGCTTGGCGCCGTCCTGGATGGCCAGCATCACTTCGCCGATCTCGTCCTTGGACGACCACTGGAATTTCTTCAGGAAAGCTGCGACCTCTGGCGCCTTCTTGTCCAGACCCTTGCTGCCAATGCTGTTGACGGTTTCCGCCGCGCCGTAAACGCCCTTCGGATCTTCCAGGAAGCGGAGTTTCCACTTGGCGAACATCCAGTGCGGAACCCAGCCGGTCACGGCAATGGACTGCTGGGCGTTTTCGGCGCGCGTCAGTTCCGCAATCATGCCTGCACCCGAGCTGGCCTGCAGCTTGTAGCCGGACAGACCGTAATCCTTGATCGCCTGTTCGGTCTTGAGCATGACGCCGGCGCCGGCGTCGATACCGACGATGCGGTTCTTGAAGGTGTCGTCGGTCTTGAGGTCTTCGATGCTCTTGGCCTTGACGTATTCGGGCACGATCAGGCCGATCTTGGCATCCTTGAAGTTGGGGCCGTAGTCGACCACCTTGTCCTGGTTCTTGCTCCAGTACTCGCCATGGGTCACCGGCAGCCAGGCCGACAGCATCGCATCGAGTTTGCCGGTGGCCACGCCCTGCCACATGATGCCGGTGGCAACCGCCTGCAGCTTCACGTCATAGCCCAGCTTCTGCTTGATGACTTCGGCGGCGACATGGGTGGTGGCGACGCTGTCCGACCAACCATCGACGTAGCCGATGGTGACTTCCTTGGCGGCAGCACTGGCCCAGCTGCAGCCCATGGCCAGAACCAGAGCAGCACTGGCTCCGAGAACTTTCTTCATGCTCATTCTGCTTCCCCGATAAGGCTGCGCGCGACGAATGCCGCACGGCAAATGTTGGCGTACTGATCATCGACTTCACGCGCCGATGATCATGCTCCACCTACGACCTTGAACCGTCGAGAAACGACATGGCCGGGCCTTGCGGTCCGGCCGGGGGAACTCAGCTGCGCATGCCACGGCCGCTGACCAGCAGCTTCACGCAGGCGAAGTACAGCACCACCGTGGCCACCAGCATGAACGCCACCGCTACGCCGATGCTGATATCCGAAACGCCGAGGATACCGTAACGGAAAGCGTTGACCATGTGCAGCACCGGGTTGGCTAGCGACACCGTCTGCCAGAACGGCGGCAGCAGGCTGATGGAATAGAACACCCCGCCCAGGTAGGTCAACGGCGTGAGCACGAAGGTCGGCACGATGGAGATGTCATCGAAGTTGCGCGCGAACACCGCGTTGATGAAGCCGAGCATGGAGAAAATCGTGGCCGTCAGCAGCACCACCAGCACGGTGATACCCAAGTGATGCACCTGCAGATCGGTGAAGAACAGCGACAGCACGGTGACGATGATCCCCACCATCAGGCCGCGCAGCACACCGCCCGCCACATAGCCCACCAGAATGGTGTGCGGCGACAGCGGTGACACCATTAGCTCCTCGATGGAGCGCTGGAACTTGGCGCCGAAGAAGCTGGAAACCACGTTGCCGTAGGAGTTGGTGATCACCGACATCATGATCAGCCCCGGCACGATGTACTCCATGTAGCTGAAGCCACCCATGCCACCGATCTGCTTGCCGATCAGGTTGCCGAAGATGACGAAGTACAGCACCATCGTGATGGCCGGGGGCAGCAGCGTCTGCGGCCAGATCCGCGTGAAGCGGCGCACTTCACGATAGATGATCGTCTGCAGGGCGACCATGTTGGCCTGAAATTCGGAACTCATACCGCAACCTTCCTCAGATTCTTCTCCACCAGGGACACGAACAGCTCCTCCAGGCGATTGGTCTTGTTGCGCAGGCTCAGCACCGGAATGTTCAGCAATGCCAACTGGCCGAACAGCGAAGTGATACCGATCTCCTTGTCGACCTGCACTTCCAGGGTCTGCGGATTGACCAGCGTGCAGGGATAGCCCTGCAACTGCGGCGCAGCCTTGAGCGGTTGCCCCAGATCGAGCAGGAAGGTCTCCACGTGCAGAGTGCCGAGCAGATCGCGCATGCTGGTGTTCTGGACGATGGTGCCGTGGTCGATGATGCCGATGTTGCGGCACAGCTGTTCGGCTTCTTCCAGGTAATGGGTGGTAAGGATGATGGTGATGCCTTTCTCGTTGAGCTCGGTGAGAAAGCTCCACATCGAGCGACGCAGTTCGATGTCCACGCCCGCGGTGGGCTCGTCGAGAATCAGCAGGCGCGGCTCGTGGATCAGCGCCCGCGCGATCATCAGGCGGCGCTTCATGCCACCGGACAACGATCGCGACGGCGTATCGCGCTTGTCCCATAGCCCCAGTTGGGTCAGGTACTGCTCGGCGCGCTCCTTGGCGACCTTGGCTGGAATGCCGTAGTAGCCCGCCTGGGTCACGACGATGTCGAAGGTCTTCTCGAACTGGTTGAAGTTGAACTCCTGGGGCACCACGCCGATGCTGCGCTTGAGCGCGGCCGGCTGGCGGTCCAGGTCGTTACCGAAGATGTTGACCGTACCGCTGGTCTTGTTGACCAGGGTGGAAAGGATGCCGATGGTGGTCGATTTACCGGCGCCGTTGGGGCCCAGCAGTGCGAAGAAGTCGCCTTCCGCTACGTCGAGATCGATGCCACTGAGGGCCTGAAACCCGTTGCCGTAGGTTTTGGTCAACTGTCGAATGGACAGAGCAGAACTCATAAGGGGTCTATACGCCGTGTTGAGAATGGTGATGAATTGAGGGCGACTGCGATGATTTGCAACCAGATGTGTGTGAACGGACGCCATGATGGGTGCCGTCTACGCTGTCGTAAAGTGACCGTTGTCGATAGTGGACATCAGTCTCACGCGTGCCGCGTCTGGGTATTCACATAGGGCCACAACCGCTGGCGAACGTTCCGGGCAACTGCCCACCGCCACGCGCTGTGCGAACTCCCCTACCCCGCAATGGTCACTATCCAGGCAAGACCTGGATCTGTCCCACACCGAAGCTACGTGCCTGGCCACCGTTTTTTTCCGTGTGCCGTCGTTCTCTCGACGGCGTCCGCAGGTGGTTCGTCCCACCTGGCTTTCACGGAGAAAACACTATGCTGTTGTTGTGGATCGTCGCCCTTGTGGTCGGCATCGCCTGGCTGGCTCACCGCCGCATTCCCGCGTTGCCTGCCATGGGCATCGTCGCCGTCTTCCTGCTGGTCATGGGCGCGGCCAGTCGCGCGCCAGGCTGGCTGCTGGCGGTGTTCTGGCTGCTGCTGATTGCCAGTGCCCTGCCCCTCCTGCTGCCAGAGGCGCGCCGCAAGTGGTTCACCGCGCCCTTGTTCCGCTGGTTCAAGAAGACCCTGCCGCCGATGTCCGACACCGAGCGCGACGCCATCGACGCTGGCACGGTCTGGTGGGATGGCGAATTGTTCAGCGGCCGACCTGACTGGAATACGTTGCTGGCCTACCCCAAGGTCCAGCTGAGTGCAGAAGAACAGGCGTTTATCGACGGCCCCACCGAGCAGCTCTGCGCCATGGTCAGCGACTGGCAGATCGGCCAGGACATGGACCTTCCGCCAGCGGCCTGGACGCATATCAAAGAACACGGCTTCTTCGCCCTGATCATTCCCAAGGAATATGGCGGTAAAGGCTTTTCGGCTTATGCCCACTCCCAGGTGGCGATGAAACTGGCCACCCGCAGCGGCGACCTGGCTTCCACGGTCATGGTGCCGAACTCCCTGGGCCCTGCCGAACTGCTGCTGCACTACGGCACGGACGAGCAACGCAACCACTATTTGCCACGTTTGGCCCGTGGCGACGACATTCCTTGCTTCGCCCTGACCGGCCCCCTGGCCGGTTCGGATGCGGGGGCGATGCCCGACGTCGGCGTCATCTGCAAAGGCCAGTGGCAAGGCGAAGAAGTCATCGGCATCTGCCTGACCTGGGAAAAGCGCTACATCACACTCGGCCCCGTCGCCACATTGCTCGGCTTGGCCTTCAAGGCCCACGACCCGGAGCGCCTGCTGGGTGACAAGGAAAACCTGGGCATCAGCCTGGCGCTGATTCCGACCGATACGCCCGGCGTCGAGATCGGTCGTCGCCACTTGCCCTTGGGCGCCGCGTTCATGAACGGGCCGAACTCGGGCAAGGACGTGTTCATCCCACTCGACTACCTGATCGGCGGCCAACCCATGCTGGGCAAGGGCTGGATGATGCTCATGAACTGCCTGTCGGTGGGCCGTTCGATCTCGTTGCCAGCGGTCGGTACCGGGGCGGCCAAGTACACCAGCCTGGTGACCGGTCAGTACGCCCAGGTGCGCGAGCAGTTCAACGTACCGCTGGCGGCCTTCGAAGGCATTCAGGAATCTCTGGCACGTATCGGTGGCAACGCCTGGCTGATGGACAGCGCGCGTATGTTGACGGCCAACGCCGTGGACCTGGGAGAAAAGCCCTCGGTGCTGTCGGCCATTCTCAAGTACCACCTCACCGAGCGCGGACGCGACTGCATCACCCACGCCATGGACGTCCACGGCGGCAAGGGCATCATCATGGGGCCCAACAACTACCTGGGTCGCAACTGGCAAGGCGCACCGATCTTCATCACCGTGGAAGGGGCAAACATTCTCTCGCGCAACCTGATGATCTTCGGTCAAGGCGCCATCCGCTGCCATCCGTTCGTGCTCAAGGAAATGGCCCTGGCCGCACGCGAAGACCAACACCAGGCGCTGCTGGAATTCGATGCCCTGCTGCTCAAGCACATTGGTTTTGCGGTGAGCAACGCGGCCAGCACCTTCATTCTCAACCTGGGGTTCGGGCATTTCGAACAGGCGCCGGGTGACCGCCTGGCCCAAGGCTATTTCCGGGCTCTGAACCGGCAGGCTGCCGCCTTCGCTCTGCTGGCGGACTTGAGCATGATGCTGCTCGGTGGCGAATTGAAACGTCGTGAACGCCTCTCGGCGCGGCTGGGCGATGTGCTGAGCTACCTGTACCTGAGTTCGGCGGCGCTCAAGCGTTATCACGACCAGAACTCGCCCGAATACTTGGAGCCACTGCTGCGCTGGGCCATGGAAGAAAGCCTGGGCAAGGCCGAACACGCACTGGACGCCATTCTGAAGAACTTCCCCAGCAAGCTGCTCGGTTGCCTGTTGCGCGGCGTGGTGTTCCCGTTCGGTCGCCGTCACACTGGCCCGTCCGACAAGCTGGAAGCCGAAGTGGCCGCGATCACCGGTCGCCACAAGGGCGACCCGGCACTGGAAGAGCTGCTGGCCGGCTGTTACCGCCCACAAGGCGCGGACGATCCGGTCGGCGCCCTGCAGGTCGCCTTCGACCTGCTGCGTGACAGCCAGCCGTTGCACAAGAAGCTGCAACACGCCTACAAGGCACGCCAGTTCAGCGCCACGCCCGGGCAATCGCTGATCGATGCGGCGCTCGAGGCTGGTGTCCTGCAACCGGCTGAGGCGCAGACGTTGCAACAGGCCGAAGCGGCGCGACGCAAAGTGATCGACGTCGACGACTTCAGCAAGGATGAACTGTTGCCCACCGCCGGCAAGGTCCGCTGAGGATCTGCAATAAGACAGCGGGCGCGTGGAGCTTTATACTCCCGCGCCCGTTTCGCTCTAGAGGACCCCACCATGGTCACTGCCCATCTCGAACACCACCTCGTCCTGCTGGACCACTTGCGCGGCATCCTCGTGGCGCTGGGCGAGGCGGAGCAGGTACCCGAGGAAAGCCACGCGTTGTTCCTCGAACGCTTCGATGAACTGCGCGCGCAGCTGCCGGTCGACCCCGTGGAAAGCCAGTACCTGGGCCAGGACATCCTGTGTCAGGTGATCACCCGCTACCCGCAGATCGCCCACCTGGTGCCACGTGACCTGCTGTGGTTCTTCGCCGGTGACTGCCTGCACTACATGCCCGACGAAGAGATCGAGCTGTATCAAGCACTGGAAGAACGCCGCTTCGAGGCCGAGGAGAACGACGAGCCGTTCGATTGGAATCAGGAGAAGCAATTGATGGCCATGTCGGGTCCGCAAAGCCACCATTGACCGTGCTTCACTTCGCCGTCGCAATGACGGCGAAGTGCTGTCTGCATAAGCTGATAACCAAACGCCATTACCCTCCCCCCTGTCGTTCTTCTATAGTCGCCTCACCGGATCACCGGGCATGCCCTCCCCTGTTCTCTTCGAGCCGACCGCGCCAAGCGGATGCGTCGAAGACGAGACTTACATCATGTCCACCCTCTTCACCCCACGACACCTGCTCGCCGCAAGCCTCAGCGTTGCGCTGGGCTTGTCTTTCAGCGTCGCGGCCCACGCCGAAACGCAGCTGCGCATCGGCTACCAGAAATCATCGACCCTGATGGTGCTGCTCAAGCAGCAAGGCACGTTGGAGAAACAACTGGCTGATCAAGGCGTGCGCGTCAGTTGGCATGAATTCGCTAGCGGCCAACCGCTGCTCGAAGCGCTCAACGTTGGCAACGTCGACCTGTCCGCCGACGTCGCCGATACGGTGCCGGTGTTCGCTCAGGCCGCCGGGGGCAAGCTCACTTACTACGCATCCGAGTCGGCCTCGCCGCAGGCCCAGGCGATCCTGGTTCGAAAGGACTCGCCACTCAAGGCACTGACCGATCTCAAAGGCCATACCGTGGCGGTCACCAAGGCGGCCGGGGCGCACTACCTGCTGCTGGCCGCCTTGCGCAAAGCCGATCTGAAGTTCAGCGATATCCAGCCCGCCTATCTGACCATCGCCGACGGCCGGGCCGCCTTCGAAAACCAGAAAGTGGATGCCTGGGTGGCGTGGGAACCCTTCCTCAGCGCCGCGCAGCAGCACCAACCCACGCGCGTGCTGGCCGGCAGCGAAGGCCTGGCGGCGTACAAGCGTTATTACCTGGCCGGCACACCCTACGCCCAGGCCAACCCGGCCATTCTGAAAACCGTATTCGATGATCTGGCCGAAACCGGCAAATGGGTCAAGTCGCACCCTGCCGAAGCGGCCGCGATACTGGGTCCATTATGGGGCAACCTGGACCCGGCCGTGGTACAGCAAGCCAACGCCCGCCGCAGCTACGACGTGCAGCCGGTCACCCGCGAAGGGCTGGCCGAGCAGCAGAAGATCGCCGACGCCTTCCACGACGAGAAACTGATTCCCAAGCGGATCGACGCGGTGAACGTGGAGGTGTGGGCGCCGGGCAGTTAGCGGTTTATGTCCGGAAGGGTTCCAAGTCAACGACCTCTATTCGAGCCCCTGGCCACCGTGCTAGATCCGACTGTTCGACGGGCCGTGTCGCATGGCCGGCGCTCTGCCCGCCTGAAATTGCTTCAGCCGGGCGTTTCTGATTGCACATGCGCTCTGGCAGTCAAATCGACTCCCAGCGCCCGCATCACTGTCAGCATGGTTTTCAGTGTGGGGTTTCCACGTTCACTGAAAGATTTGTAAAGCTGTTCTCTGGCCAGCCCTGTTTCCTTTGCCAGTTCGGTCATTCCTTTCGCACGAGCAACAACACCCATGGCCTTGGCTATGTAGGCAGCATCTCCAGTGTCGAAGGCGTCTGCCATGAATACCGCTATCGCCTCTGGGCCGTCGAGCGCCTGTGCGGGATCGTAGTCATAGATTGGCTCGCTCATTGTGGCCTCCACTCATTCGCCAGGCGTTTTGCAGTCTCAATGTCTTTTGTCTGACTGCTCTTGTCTCCACCACATAGCAGGATGACGATTTCATTCCCGCGCTGCTGGAAATAAATCCGATACCCTGGGCCATAGTGAATTCGTAGCTCGCTGACTCCCTGGCCGACGGGTGAAACGTCGCCGGGCAGACCATTTGCCAACCTGAAGATACGAGCGGCAATTGCAGCTTTTGCTCGCTGATCTTTCAGCTTGCTCTCCCAGGTCATGTAAGTGGCAGTTTGCTTGATTTCAATCATAGCTGGATTGTATTTTATAAATCACGGCTAAACAACCGGATCTACCAGGGCGCCAGTGGATGAGTCATTCCTCGTAGACTCGTGCCCCCTTACCTTCTCTCTTCAAACGCCAACAGCGCCTGCCGCCCGATGGCAACCAGTGCACTGTCATCCTGAGGCGTATGGATGCGTGCGCAGAGCACGTTGCGGTAGTGCCGCTCCAGCGCGTTGCGGCGGTCCAGCGCGGGGTTGCCGCCGGCTTCGATGGCCAGGGTCACGGCGCGGATGGCCTGGTTGCAGACCAGGTACTTGATGGCCGGCAAGCGTTCGGCGGGCAGGCGGCCTTCGGCGGACGATTGCAGCAGCGCCTGGTTGGCCAGCAGCAGGCTGTCGATCTCGCCGACCCGCTCCTGAAAGCGCGGCAACGTCGCCAGGGCCGCGCCGAGGTTGGCCGGCACACGATGCTGCAACCAGTCGATGAACGAGTCCCGCGCGGCCTGGGCGACACCGTCGTAGACGCTGGACATCAGCACCGCCATCCAGCGCAGGCCTTCGGCATCGAGCTCCGGCTGCGGAGCGCTGGCCGGGCTCACGCTGACCGCTTGGTCGAGGGGCACCAGCACGTCGTCGAAGACCACGTCGTGGCTGCAGGTGGCGCGCATGCCCAGGTGGTCCCAGGTGTCTTCGACGCTGACGCCGGGCGTGTCCCTGCGCACCAGCCATGAGCCGACCAGCGGATCATCGTCGTCACTGCGCGCCCACACCAGCAGCCAGGTCAGGCCATGGCTGCCCGTGGAGTAGATCTTGCGCCCACTGAGTCGCCAGCCCTCGGTGGTCCGTCGCGCCACGGTGTTGGGCACACCGCCGCGCGCCGGGGTGCCGAGTTCGGGCTCGACCCGCAGGGCATTGATCAATGCTCCGGTTTCCACGGCCTCCAGAGCCAGGCGTTGCTGCCAGGCCTTGGGCCAGCGCTCGCTTTGATGCAGGCGAGCCTGCTGCAGATACTGCATGACCAGAATCAACGCCGTGGCCGGCTCGCCCTTGGCGACGGCCGCCACCACTTGCTGCGCCGTGGCCAGGTCGGCCCCACCGCCGCCATAGGCGGTGGGCACGGTCAGGGCGAGCAGGCCCAGGCTGTGCAGGTGCTCGATGTTGTCATGGGGAAACTCGCCGCTGCGGTCGTAGCGCTCGGCGTGCAGGGCCATTCGCTGAGTCAGCGCGGCAAGGGCGATGGGGTCGAGTGGGGTCATGGGAAAACTCTGTCGCGCCGTTTAGTAACGGCAGGCCGGCGGCAGCGCGACTCACCGCCGCGCGGCCGTTGATTTGCGCCCATCTAACCATCCGTCGTGACATGAGTAAAATTCAATTTAGTCATATCCTAATATGCGAAAACCGAGCAATGACTGTCGTCAGTCCGTGTTCATGCCGTGGGCCACGGTTTCCCCGAACACACGAATCGCACCCTGCAGATTGCCGACGAAGGCGGCGTGCACCAGCCACAGGTCGACCATGGGTTTGAAATCCGAGATCTGCAGCACCTGCAGTTGATCGCGGTGTCGGCTGTGCTGCAACAGCGGTGCCGGGACTAGCCCCAGGCCCATGCCGCTGGCCGCCAGACCCAGCTGCAGGTCGGTACCGAAAATCTCCAGATTGAGTTTCAGGCTCAGGCCCTGCTCGGCCAAGGCGTGCGAAAGGCCAGCACGAAAGCCGCAGCCATCAGGGTTCAAAACCCATCCGGTACTCTGGCAATCGGCGAGCTTGCACCGTTTACCGAGGTCCAGGCCCTTGGCGCCGACCACCAGCAGCGGCATGCGCGCCAGGGAGTGACCCACCACGCCCTCGGGAAACACCTTGCCGGCCGGGAACAGCGCCGCAGCGGCGTCCAGCTCCCGGTGCTGAATGCGCTGGACCAACTGGCCACCCCAACCGTGTGCGACCTGCACCTGCAGATCCGCGAAGCGCTGCTTCAAGGCTTGCAGGGCATCGAGCAGCACCGCGTCGCCCACGGTCTGCGGCACGCCGAGGCGCAGGGTGCCGGAAGGCGCTGCATCTTCGGCCACCAACTCATGCAACGAATCGATCTCGCGCATCACGCCCTGGCAGCGTTCGTACACACGCAGGCCAATGGCTGTGGGTTTCATGGGCTTGGTGTGGCGATCGAGCAGGATCGCCCCCAGTGACTCTTCGAGACTCTGCAGACGCCGGGTGATGGCGGACTGGGTCAATTGCAGGGATTCGGCGGCAACGCTCAACGATTGCAATCGCACGACCGCCAGAAACGCTTGGATGTCATCTATCTTCATTCGCTTTTCGCATATTAGCTTATGAACAAATTGAATTTCGGGAAGCTTACCCCCTTTGCTAGGGTAATAACGAATCTGTTCGAGGGCTACTGAAATGACTCATCCCCTGCGCTATGACCGTTTTCGCCAGTTCGTCGGCGACCTGGCCGAGCTGCTCGAGCGCACGTCCAGCGAGCCCGAGGTGCTGGAGCACGGCGCGCTGTTGCTGCAACGACTGGTCAGCCATGACGACTGGCTGCCGGAAATCGCTGCGCAACCGGATCCGCAACGCTACCAGCAATTCCTGCTGCACGCCGATGCGCGCCAGCGCTTTTCCGTGGTGAGCTTCATCTGGGGCCCGGGGCAACGCACACCGATTCATGACCATCGCGTCTGGGGCCTGATCGGCATGTTGCGCGGCGCCGAATTTTCTCAGGGCTTCAGCCGCACGGCCGATGGCCGCCTGGCGCCCGACGGTGCGCCTGTGCGTCTGGGTCCGGGGCAGGTCGAGGCGGTCTCGCCCAGCGTCGGCGATATCCATCAGGTCAGCAATGCCTTCGACGACCGTGTCTCCATCAGCATCCATGTCTACGGCGCCAACATCGGTGCCGTGAAGCGCGCCGTGTACAGCGAGAGCGGCGAGGAAAAACCCTTTATTTCCGGCTATTCCAATGCCGGCATCCCCAATTTCTGGGACCTGTCCAGAGAGCCTGCGTCCACCGAAAGCTCGATCAAAGAGAGATCGCCCGCATGACCAAGATTGCCGTACGCCCCTACTCCGCCATTCGCCGTGCATTGCTGGACAAGCAGGAGCTGGCCCTGATCGATGTGCGCGAGGAAGCGCCCTTCGCCGAGGCGCATCCGCTGTTCGCCGCCAACATTCCCCTGTCGCGCCTGGAGCTGGACATCTATGCCCGCGTACCGCGTCGGGATACCGCGATCACTGTCTACGACGATGGCGAAGAACTTGCCCAATTGGCGGCGCAACGCTTGCAGGCGCTGGGCTATACCGATGTGGCCCTGCTGGAAAACGGTCTGGCCGGCTGGCGCGAGGCGGGTGGAGAATTGTTTCGCGACGTCAACGTGCCGAGCAAAGCGTTCGGTGAACTGGTGGAAAGCCGTCGCCACACACCCTCGCTGGCGGCCGAGGAGGTTCAGGCACTGCTCGACCGTCAGGCGGACGTGGTGGTGGTCGACGCGCGCCGTTTCGATGAATACCAGACCATGAGCATCCCCGGCGGCATCAGCGTGCCGGGCGCCGAACTGGTGCTGCGCATCCGCGAACTGGCGCCGAACCCGCAGACACAGGTGATCGTCAACTGCGCCGGGCGCACCCGCAGCATCATCGGCACGCAGTCACTGGTCAACGCCGGGATTCCCAACCCGGTGGCGGCGCTGCGCAACGGCACCATTGGCTGGACGCTGGCCGGTCAGGCCCTGGAGCACGGCCAGCAGCGTCGTTTCGGTGAAGTCGACGAACACACCCGTGCCGCGGCGGCGCAGTCGGCACGCGCAGTGGCAGACAAGGCCGGCGTGCAACGGGCAACGCTGGCGGCACTGGGCAACTGGCAGGCCGAACAGGGGCGCACCACCTATGTGTTCGACGTGCGCACCCCGGAAGAATACGCGACCGGGCACCTGCCTGCGGCTCGCTCCACGCCCGGCGGTCAGCTGGTGCAGGAAACCGATCACTTCGCCAGCGTGCGCGGCGCGCGCCTGGTGCTGGTCGACGACGACGGTGTGCGCGCCAACATGAGTGCGTCGTGGCTGGCCCAGATGGGCTGGGACGTGTCCGTGCTGGACGATGCGCAATCCAGCGACTTCACCGCCACTGGCGCCTGGCAGGCACCATTGCCGCCCCTGCCCGAGGCGCCGACGGTCAGCCCGACCACACTCGCCCAGTGGCAGAGCGAGGGCGACACCCAGGTGTTCGATTTCACCACCAGTGCCAACCATGTGCAGCGCCACATCGCCGGCGCCCACTGGGCACTGCGCGCGCAACTGCCCCAGGCCTTGGAGAATGTACCGGTGGCCGAGCGCTACGTGGTGACCTGCGGCAGCGGTCTGCTGGCGCGCTTCGCCGTGGCCGACCTGCGAGCCTTGACTGGCAAACCTGTCTTCCTCCTCGAAGGCGGCAACGCCGCCTGGGTGGCGGCAGGCCTGCCGGTGGAGCAAGGCGAGCATCATCTGGCGGTGCCTCGCAGCGATCGCTACCGCCGCCCCTACGAGGGCACCGACAACCCCCGCGAGGCCATGCAAGGCTATCTGGACTGGGAGTTCGGTCTGGTCGAGCAACTGGCCAAGGATGGCACCCACGGCTTCAAGGTGATCTGACCGCGCCACACCCCTTACCTCACTGGCAGCTCGGGACCTGATGAAACCGGACCGAGCGGCGATCGCGCCTCAGCGCCGTCGCCGCCGGTCTGTACGTTTTTCAGGAGAGACCCGAATGACTTCGTTGTCCGTTCTGCACGATTCCACGCCCACGCTGCGCCAGCGTGTCACGCCCCAGGAATGGGAGGTGCGCGTCAAGCTCGCGGCTGCCTATCGACTGGCCGCGCAATTGCGCTGGACCGACCATATCTACACGCACTTCTCGGCGCGGGTACCCGGCGATCAAGAGCACTTCCTGATCAACGCCTTCGGCCTGCTGTTCGATGAAATCACGGCATCCAACCTGGTCAAAGTCGAAATCGACGGTGAACTGATCGACGACCCCCTGGGCCTGGGCATCAACCACGCAGGCTATGTGATCCACAGCGCCATTCACCGCGCGCGTCCTGACCTCAAGGCCGTGTTGCACACCCACACCCGCGACGGCGCCGCCGTGTCGGCGCAACGCAACGGCCTGCTGCCGCTGTCCCAGCACGCCCTGCTCTACTACAGCCGCGTGGCCTACCACGGCTATGAAGGCATTGCCCTGGACCTCGACGAACAGACGCGCCTGGTCAGCAACCTGGGCGACAGCAACATCCTCATCCTGCGCAACCATGGACTGTTGACCGGTGGCGTCAGCGTGGAGCACGCCTTTCGCGAACTGCATGGCCTGGAGCGGGCCTGCAACATCCAGATCGCCGCCCAGGCCGGCGGCAATGCCGACCTGCTGCTGGCGCCGCACGCGGCCATCGACAAGGTGCACCAGCAGTCCGCCAGTGCCGCCAGCGGCGACAACCCCAAGATCCAGCTGCACTGGGACGCCTTGATCCGTCAGCTGGACCGCGAGGGCCAAGACTATGCCACCTGAAATCGCCCTCCAGCCGGTTGCACAAGCGCCCTTGCAGATGCTGGACATCACCCCCAGTGCGTCCCGCCGCGGCGTGCGCGTGCCAGGCTTCGTGCTGAGGCTGCTGAGCCCGCTGGCGATCCTGGTGCTGTGGGAGCTGGCCTCCCGGGCCGGGCTGATTCCACCGCGCATCATCGCCGCGCCGTCGAGCATCGCGGTGACCTTCTGGGCCCTGACGGTCAGCGGCGAACTGCCCATGCACCTGTTGATCTCCCTGCAACGCGCGGTGTCGGGGCTGGCCATCGGAGTCGTCATCGGCACCGTCGCCGCGCTGTTCACCGGGCTGTCGCGACGCGGCGAAGTGCTGCTCGACTCGCCCATGCAGATGCTGCGCACCGTGCCGTCACTGGCGCTGGTGCCGCTGTTCATTCTCTGGTTCGGCATCGGCGAATTCACCAAGGTCGCGCTCATCGTCATGGGCACCACCTTTCCGGTGTACCTGAACCTGTTCGCCGGTATCCGCAGCATCGACCCCAAGCTGATCGAAGCCGGCAATACCCTGGGGCTGAACCGCCGCGAACTGGTCTGGCACGTGATATTGCCCGGCGCATTGCCGTCCTTCTTCGTCGGCCTGCGCTATTCCCTGGCGATTTCCTGGCTGGCGCTGGTGTTCGTCGAGCAGATCAACGCGACCTCCGGCATCGGCTTTCTGGCCAGCGACGCGCGAGACTTCATGCGCACCGACATCATCGTCATCTGCCTGCTGGTGTACAGCCTGCTGGGGTTGGTGATCGACGGCATCATCCGCGCCCTGGAGCACTACGCCCTGGCCTGGCGCCCCTCCTTCGTGAAGAGCTGATTCCCATGACCGCACACACCGCGCTGCACCCCCAACCCGCCGTCAGCCTGCAGAACGTGGTGCGCCAGTTCGGCGCCAATCGTGTCATCGACGGCCTGGACCTGGACATCGCGCCCGGCGAGTTCGTTGCCCTGCTGGGCGCCAGCGGCTCGGGCAAGACCACTCTGCTGCGCTCGCTGGCCGGGCTCGATCCGATCGAGGGCGGCCGCCTGCTGGTGCCCGCGGCGCGCTCGGCAGTGTTTCAGGAACCGCGCCTGATGCCGTGGAAACGGGTGTGGAAGAACGTTACCCTCGGCGTGCGCGACCCGCAGGCTCGCGAGCGGGCGGTCAAGGCCCTGACCGAAGTGGGCCTGGCGCATCGGCTCGATGCCTTTCCGGGCACCTTGTCCGGCGGGGAAGCCCAGCGCGTGGCACTGGCCCGCAGCCTGGTGCGCGAGCCTCGTCTGCTGTTGCTGGACGAACCCTTCGCGGCCCTCGACGCATTGACCCGTATCCGCATGCATCAACTGATCATCGACCTGTGGCGCGCCCACGGACCGGCAGTGTTGCTCGTCACCCACGACGTGGAAGAAGCGATCCTGCTGGCCGATCGCATCATCGTGCTCAAGCAGGGGCGCATCGCCGAGGCGCTGCCCATCGGCCTGGATCGCCCTCGGGAAAAAGGCACCCCGGCCTTCAATGCCATTCGCCGTCGTCTGCTCGGACTGCTGGGCGTGGACGCCAGCCCGCCTCAGGTGGCCGATGGGCCCCTGCCGCTGGCCAGCAGACCCAGAGCGCTCGCGACCTGAATCCAGGTGAGCCCTTCGCGGGCAGAGGGCTCGCCGCCCGCCCCGCTCCCACAAAGAACTCGCCGCCCGCCCCGCCCCCACAGGCACCACCAACCTCTGTGGGAGCGGGCTCTGCCCGCGAATGGCCCCACCCCAAACCCAAGCCGATCACAGCACTACAAAGGACCCTCACCCATGCCCCACCCAACCCCCTCATCGGCTTCGAACCCACACCAACGCCCCCGCCTGCTAGCGCTCGGCGTACTGCTCGCATCGCTTGCGGGCTGCTCACCCTCGGCCCCCGAGCAGGCCGACAAGACCCTGAAGATCGCCTTCTTCGGCGACAACACCACCCTGGTCAGCGTCGACCCGTTCCAGGTCTACTGGCTCGAACACCGCGTGCTGTTGCGCAACGTTGCCGAATCCCTGACCGATCAGGACCCCGACAGCGGCAAGATCATTCCCTGGCTGGCGAAAAGCTGGAACATCAGCGACGACGCCCTGAGCTACACCTTTCACCTGCGTGACGACGTCACCTTCAGCAACGGCGAGCGCCTCGATGCACACGCGGTCAAGACGGCGTTCGACAGCGACAAGGCCTTCGCTCAGGAACTGCCGGCCACCTTCGGTGCCACCTACCTGGCCGGCTACGACCACGCCGAGGTGCTGGACGACTTCACCATCAAACTGGTGCTGTCGCGACCCAACGCCGGCTTCCTCCAGGCGACGTCCACCACCAACCTGGCGATTCTCGCCCCGGCGTCCTACCAGTTGACCGCCAAGCAGCGCTCGCTGGGCCAGATCATCGGCACCGGGCCTTTCGTGCTGGAGCACTACACACCGGAGAGCGGCGCCCGCCTGACCCGTCGCACGGGCTATCACTGGGCGTCGGCGAACATGAAGAACAAGGCCGACGCTCATCTCGATGCGGTGGACATCAGCTACATCGCCGAGGAAAGCGTACGCAATGGCCTGTTCCTGCAAGGCAAGGTCGATGTGCTATGGCCGCGCAACCCCTTCTCGGAGGTCGACCTCAAGCTGTACCAGAGCAAGGGCGCGACCATCCAGAGCCGTGCCTTGCCGGGCCCGGCCCTGAACCTCTACCCCAACACCCGCAACGGCCGCGTGCTGGCCGACAAGAAGGTCCGTCAGGCACTGCTCAAGGCCATCGACCGCAAGAGCTACGCCAGCACCGTGTACAACGCCGATTTCCCGGTGGTGACCGGCGTCTACGACAGCACCACGCCGTACTTCAAGGCCCAGGGCGACAAGCTGGCCTACGATGCCGCCGGTGCCGCGCGCCTGCTCGACGAAGCGGGCTGGGTCACGGCTGCCGACGGCTATCGGCACAAGGACGGCAAGCGCCTGAGCCTGGCCTACAACATCAACGGCAGTGAAACGGCGGGTGATGTGCTGGTGCAGGACCAACTGCGCAAAGTGGGCATCGACCTCAAGCTCAACGTGGTGACCCGCGCCGAATGGACGGCGGCCAACGCCCAGGGCAACTACGACCTGACGTCCACCTACATGACCCGCGCCGACCCGATCATCCTGCAGACCATTCTCGATCCGCGCAGCGCCAACAGCTCGACCCTGGCCACCAACACCTACGAACCGGCCACTCTCAACCGCGCGACCGCCCTGTTCGATGCCGGCATCACCGCCACCCAGACCGAGCAGCGCGCCAAGGCCTATGGCGACCTGCAGGACCTGTTGGTGGACGAAGCCTCGGCCTTTCCGATCTACGAGCGGGTCTGGCAGGCCGCCACCGCCGCGCGGGTGAAGAACTTCCACTGGACCGCCGAGGGCTTCGCCTTCCTCGGTGACATCGAGGTCGGCACGCCATGAACCGTTACCTGCTGGGCCGTGTCGGCCAGGCGCTGCTGGTGCTGTGGGGCGCCTATACCATCACCTACTTCATCCTCTACCTGCTGCCGGGCGATACGCTGTCGATCATGCTCAGCGCGTCGGGCATCGAGGTCGATGCGCTGTCACCTGCGGACCTGGCCAAGGCGCGTGCCTACTACGGGCTGGACCGCGGTCTGTTCGAGCAGTACGGGCACCTGCTCTGGCAGGCCCTGCAGGGTGACTTCGGCCAGTCGCTGTCACTCAACCGGCCCGTGACCGCTTTGCTGGCCGAGCGTCTGCCCCAAACCCTGACCCTGGCGGGCACCGCCATCGTGCTGTCGTTGATCGGCGGCATCGGCCTGGCCTACCTGACCGCCTACGTGCGCTGGCAACCCCTGCAATCGGCCATGGCGCGCCTGCCGTCGCTGGGGTTCTCGGTGCCGGTGTTCTGGCTGGGCCTGCTGCTGATCCAGGTGTTCGCCTTCGGTCTCGGCTGGTTTCCCGCCACCGGCAGCCAAGGCCTGGACAGCCTGGTGCTGCCGGCCATCACCCTGGCGATCCCCAGCGCGGCAGTGTATGCGCAGGTGCTGCAACGCGGATTTCAGCACGTGGCTCGCGAGCCCTACATCACCACCGCCTACGCCAAGGGCCTCAGCCGCGCCCAGGTGCAGTACCGCCACGGCCTGAAGAACGCAGCGCTGCCCATCCTCACGCTGTTCGGCCTGCAGGTCGGCAATACCGTGTCCGGCGCGGTGCTGGTGGAAACCATCTTCAGCCGCAACGGCGTCGGTCGCCTGGCCCAGGAAGCGGTGCTACGCCAAGACATCCCGGTGGTGCTGGCCATTGTCGCGATCTCGGCCGCCGCCTTCGTGGTGGTGAACCTGCTGGTGGACCTGCTCTACCCGATCTTCGACCCCCGTATCACCCACGCGCCTGCCGCGCCCACAGCGGCCTAGGCCAGCCAAGGACTTCCCTCATGCCTTCATCCAATGCCGTGCGTGATCTCGACCAGCGCCTCATCCCGGCCGCGCCTGCTGCGACGGTCTACGCGCCGCCACCGACAGCGGTCCTGCCCGCCTGGCGGCGGCGCAGTCGCTGGGCGCGCCTGCTCGCGGCCTCACGTCCCTCGTCACGCCGACCTGGCTTCCTGCTGGCAGCCCTGATGGTCGCCTTCGCCTTGCTCGCGGCCGTGGCACCGGGCGCGCTGAGCGGCTTCGACCCCAATGCCACCGCGCCGCTGGCCAAACTCACCGCGCCGAACGCGACCCACTGGTTCGGCACCGACGAGTTGGGCCGCGATCTCTACACCCGGGTGATACACGGTGCCAGCCTGTCGATCCAGGCTGCGCTACTGGCCGTCGGCCTGGCCCTGCTCGGAGGCCTGACCCTGGGCGTGCTGTCGGGGTTCGCCGGTGGCCGCGTGGATGCGGTGATCATGCGCGTGATCGACGTACTGCTGGCCCTGCCCGGCTTGCTCCTGGCCCTGGCCATTGTCACCGCCATCGGCTTCGGCACCTTGCCGGTGGCCCTCGCCGTGGGTGTGGGAATCATCCCCGGCTTTGCCCGCACCACCCGCGCCGAAGTCCTGCGGGTCAAGACCCTGCCCTATGTCGAGGCCGCACGACTGGGCGGCGCGAGCTGGCTGCAGACCTTGTGGCGGCACATCCTGCCCAACGCCTGGGGCCCGGTCGCGGTACTCGCCACCCTGGATTTCGGCGCGGCCATCCTGGCCACCGCCGGGCTCAGCTTCCTGGGTTTCGGCGCCGCACCACCGGCGCCGGAATGGGGCACGCTGATCGCCACCGGCCGGCACTTTCTGATCACCGCACCCTGGGTGGCGCTGTTGCCCGGCGTGTTCGTCGTGGCAGTGGTGTTCAGCCTCAACCACCTGGCCCGCACCCTCGAAGAGATCAAGCGATGAATCCGCTCATTGAAGTGCACGACCTGAGCATCGCCTACCGTCACGGGCCGCAACAGACCCAGGCCGTGACCGATGTATCGTTCAGCCTGATGCAAGGCGAGACCCTGGCCATCGTCGGTGAATCCGGCTCGGGCAAGACCACCATCGCCAACGCCATTCTTGGCTTGCTGCCGGACAGCGCCGTGGTCACCGCCGGGCGCCTGTTGGTGGCTGGTCAGGACCTGAGCCAGGCCAGCGAACGGACCAAACGCCAGTTGCGCGGGCGCACCATCGGCCTGGTGCCGCAAGACCCGATGGTCAGCCTCAATCCGACCCAGCGCATCGGCCGCCAGATCGCCGAAGCCTTGGTGCTGGCCAAGGGTGCGCGCTACAAAGGGCTGGACGCCGACGTCAGCGAACTGCTGGCGCAGGTGGGTCTGGACAAACCGCAGCTGCGCGCCCGGCAGTACCCCCATGAGTTGTCCGGCGGCATGCGCCAACGGGTGCTGATCGCCATTGCCCTGGCCGGCAACCCGCGCTTGATCATCGCCGACGAGCCCACCAGCGCCCTGGACGTCACCGTGCAGCGGCGCATCCTCGACCATCTCGAAGGGCTGGTACGCGAGCGCGGCATTTCCCTGCTGATCATCACGCACGACCTGGGCGTGGCTGCCGACCGAGCCGACCGCGTGCTGGTGATGAAGGCCGGCGCGTTGGTCGAACAGGGCACGCCGCACCAAGTGCTGGCCAACCCGAGACAGCCCTATACCCGCGCGCTGATCGCCGCCGCGCCGGCGTTCGCCGAGCCCCGCGCACCGCGCCCGGCTCTCGCCTCGGGACAGATACCCCTGCTTTCCCTGACGGCGGTGAACAAGCATTACCGCCTGCCACGCATACGCGGCCAGGCCGAGCGTTTCCAGGCGCTGGCCGATGTGAGCTTCAAGGTCTGCGCCGGGCAGACCTTGGGCATCGTCGGCGAATCGGGCTCGGGCAAGAGCACAGCGTTGCGCATCGCCTTGGGCCTGGAGAAAGCCGACAGCGGTCGCGTTCAGTTCGCCGATCAGGATCGTGACCGACTTCGGCTGGCGACAATTCAGACCGTTGCGGCGGCGCATGCAGTTAGTCCAGCAGAACCCCTTCGCAGCGCTGGACCCGCGCCTGTCGATCTTCGACAGCATCGTCGAGCCGCTGGTCTCGTTCGGGCTGGCCAAAGGTGCGGCGCTGGATCGCGCCGCGCGTGAGCTGATCGAACGGGTGCATTTGCCGGCGCATTTTCTCGACCGTCTGCCCAGAGAACTGTCCGGCGGTCAGCGCCAGCGCGTGGCCATCGCCCGGGCGCTGGCGTTGCAGCCCGATCTGGTACTGCTGGACGAGCCGGTGTCGGCGCTGGATGTTTCGGTGCAACGGCAGATTCTCGACCTGCTGGACGAACTGCAACGCGAGCTGGGTATCGCCTATGTGATCGTTTCGCACGATCTGGCGGTGATCGCCAACGTGGCCGATGACGTGCTGGTCATGCGCCAGGGCCGCATCGTCGACCAGGGCCCCACCGCCCAGCTGTTCGACCAGCCATCGAACCCCTACACCCGAGCGCTGCTTGACGCCGTTCCCGGCAAGCGCCAACGGGCCCTGGCCTAGAACCCGCAAGAGCGGTCATAGGCCGCGAACCTGGTACCGCGTGGTTTCTGGTAGACCGCGGCGTTGCGTTCGCGGCCGATGACCGCTCCTACGGGGATGCAGTAAATGGGGCAGGATCACAATATGCGCATTACGCATAATTTAGTATTTGATAAACCCACAAAAAGAATAATTAACATAGAACTAAATGTCATTTCACAGCGCCCCTTTAGAGCTTTAGTTTGAACCCAGACCGACCCCTTGCCTGGTGGAGGTAACTCAATCCCTCTTCAGGAGTCGCTGTCCATGACCCGTTCCCGTGTCCTTTCCCTCGTTCTGGCGGTGGGGCTGCTGGCCGCTGGCCCGCTGGCCTTGGCCGACAAGCTCGAACCGTTGCGCGTCGCCAATCAGAAATCAAGCCTGAAGCTGTTGCTCACCGCAGCGGGAGAACTCAAAGACGTTCCCTACCCCATCGAGTTTTCCGAGTTCGCTGCCGCCGCGCCCCTGGGCGAAGCGCTGAACGCCGGTGCGGTAGACGTGGGTTACCTGGGCGATGCGCCTTATGTATTCGCGCTGGGTTCCGGCGCGCCGCTCAAAGCCGTCAGCATCACTCATTTCGAAGGCCGCTACACCACCTCCATTCTGGTGCCCAAGGACTCGCCACTGCAGTCGGTTGCCGACCTCAAGGGCAAGCGCGTGGTCACCAACCGCGGTTCCATCGGCCACTTCCTGGTGATCAAGGCCCTGCGCGACGCGGGCCTGAAAACCTCCGACATCACCTTCGTCAATTTGCTGCCCAGCGACGCCCAGGGCGCACTGCAACCCGGCGATGCCGACGCCTGGTCGACCTGGGACCCCTACACCACCATCGCGCTGAACCAGGGCAACGCCCGCATCCTGCGCAAGGGCACCGACCTGCTGACCAACAACACCTACCTGGTGGCCACCCAACAGGCCACCGAAAACAAACGCGCTCAGGTCGAGGACTTCGTCGTGCGCCTGGAGCGTGCCTACCAGTGGGCCAATACCCACCACGACGAGTTCGCCGCCGCTCAGGCCCAGGTCACCCGCCTGCCCTTGGCGGTGCACCTGGCCTCGGTCAACGAGACCCGCTACACGCGCGCCGAGATCACCGACGCGGTGATCGCCGACCTGCAGCAGACCGCCGACATCTATCTGGAAGAAGGCGTGCTGGCGCAGCCGGTCAAAGTCGCCCAAGGCTTCGACAAACACTTCAACGACTTCCGCGCACCCACCCAGACCCCGCTGGCCAGCGCGCCATAACAGGAGATTTCCATGAGCACACGACAACTGAAACTGGGCGCCATGATCCACGGCGTAGGGCACGGCTGGGGCGAGTGGCGGCATCCGCAGGCACTGGCCGACGCCAGCACCAACCTGCGTTACTACCAGCACCAGGCGCGGCTGGCCGAAGACGCCCGCTTCGACTTCGCCTTCATCGCCGACAGCCTGCACATCCACGAGCGCTCCAGCCCCCATTACCTCAACCGCTTCGAGCCGCTGACCCTGCTCTCGGCGTTGGCCGCCACCACCGAGCACATCGGCCTGGTCGCCACCATCACGGTCAGCTACACCGAGCCCTACCAGGTCGCCCGGCAACTGGCCTCCCTCGATCACATCAGCGGGGGGCGCGCCGGCTGGAACGTGGTCACCTCGTGGCTTTCAGGCACCGCCGACAACTTCAGCAAGGCCGAGCATCCACCCCATGCCGTGCGCTACAAGATCGCCCGGGAACACGTGGATGTGGTCAAGGGACTGTGGGATTCCTGGGAGGACGACGCCTTCACCCGCAACAAGGCCACTGGCGAGTTCTTCGACCGCAGCAAACTGCATGCCCTGAACCATCGTGGTGAGTTCTTCCAGGTCAAGGGACCGCTGAACATCGCTCGTTCGCGCCAGGGCCAACCGGTGATCTTCCAGGCCGGCGTTTCCGAGGACGGCCGCAATTTCGCCGCCCAGAACGCCGATGCGATCTTCTGCCGACACGAGTCGTTCACCGAGTCGCGCGCCTATTACCAAGACCTCAAACAGCGCGCTGCCAGCGCCGGTCGCAATCCGGACAAACTGTTCGTCCTGCCGGGCATCAGCCCCATCACCGGGCGTGATCGCGAAGAGGTGGAGCGTCGCTATCAAGAGGCCGCAGACCTGGTCGGCATCGAAGACGCCATCGTCGCCCTGGGCCGCCCGTTCAACGACTACAACTTCAGCGGCCACGATCTGGACGCCCCCTTCCCCGACCTCGGCGACCTGGGCGCCAACAGTCACAAGGGTACGTCCGAGCGGATCAAGCAACTGGCCCGTGACGAGCACCTCACCTTGCGCGAAGTGGCCCTGCGCTTTGCCAAACCCGAGCGGGATTTCGTCGGCCTGCCGGAGGAGGTTGCCGACGCCGTGCAAGCCTGGTTCGAGGGCCACGCCGCCGACGGGTTCATCATCAACTCGCTGCTGCCCGACGGCCTCGAATACTTCACCCGCTACGTGGTGCCGATCCTTCAGCAACGCGGCCTGTTGCGCACCGAGTACCCCGGCCTGACCCTGCGCGACAACCTCGGCCTCGAGGTGCCAGCCAATCGCAACGCGGCCCTGCGCCGCAACGAAGAAGTGGCCTGAAAACCGATTCCCCACCCGCCGTGGCCGTGGGCTCCGGCACTCGATCGCAAAGGACACCTGCCATGTTTGCCGAAAAAATACAGCGCCCCGCCACGGCGATCCGCGCCACCGCCTTGGAGCCGACCATCGGCGCGCAGATCGAAGGCGTCGATCTGCGCCACCCCCTCGACGCGCAAACCCGTGATCAGATACGTGCGTTGCTGCTCAAGCACAAAGTGTTGTTCTTCCGTGACCAACACATCGATACCGCCCAGCAGTTGGCCTTCGCTCGCCAATTCGGCGAGCTTTACCAGCATCCAACCACTCAGAAACAGGACCGAGAGCGGCCCAACGCTCACCTGATCCTGGCCAGCGAAGCCCGCGACCGTTATGGCGATGCCCGCAAGGGGCGCTGGCACACCGATACCAGCTGGATGCTCAAACCCACCTTCGGCGCCGTGCTGCGCGCCGTGTCGCTGCCCGAAACCGGCGGCGACACGCTGTGGGCCGACACGGGACTGGTGTACCGCAGCCTGCCGACGGCGCTGCGCGAACGCATCGATAACGCCTTCGTCACCCACAACTTCAAATCCTCGCTGGACAAGGTCGGCTACAACTATCCGATCCTCGCGCACCCGCTGGTGCGTACCCATCCCGAAACGGGTGAAGATGCCCTGTTCATCAATTTTTCGATGTCGCCGCAGATTCTCGGCCTGTCACTGGAGGAAAGCCGCGAGATCGTCGGCCTGCTGCTCAAGGAAGTGAGCAACCCCGAATACCAGCTGCGCTTCAAGTGGCAGCCGGGCGATGTAGCGTTCTGGGACAACCGCGCCGCCCTGCACTATCCGGTCTACAACTACGGTGATTTCCCGCGCGTGATGGAACGGGTCCTGATCGCCGACGATGACATTCCCCATCGACGCCGGGCTGATCCGGATTAATCGCGCTGAGCCCTTTGCGGCCGATGACCGCTCCTACGGTCGGCTCGCTAACGCGCACAAACAAAAACGCCGCTCATCTCTGAGCGGCGTTTTCATTGAATTTGGAGCGGGAAACGAGACTCGAACTCGCGACCCCGACCTTGGCAAGGTCGTGCTCTACCAACTGAGCTATTCCCGCAAATGGCGTCCCCTAGGGGACTCGAACCCCTGTTACCGCCGTGAAAGGGCGGTGTCCTAGGCCACTAGACGAAGGGGACACGCTGACCGAAACACATGGTGTGTATTACGGCGCCCAGACCCATGTCCGAAGACTGGATACTGGTTTCACTCAGTGCCGCCCGAGAGCCACACTGCTTAAACTGGAGCGGGAAACGAGACTCGAACTCGCGACCCCGACCTTGGCAAGGTCGTGCTCTACCAACTGAGCTATTCCCGCAATGGCGTCCCCTAGGGGACTCGAACCCCTGTTACCGCCGTGAAAGGGCGGTGTCCTAGGCCACTAGACGAAGGGGACACGCTACAACATTCACTCCCTGCCGCGCTTCGCTGTGTGCTTTACGCTGCAAGTGGCGCGCATTCTATGGATGCTTTCGAGGGTCGTCAACCCCCTGTTATAAATTTATTTAAATCAATGACTTCACTGCGCTTTGCAGGCCCTGTGGCAGGCCACTGCCAAGCGGCAATGCGCAGGAGGACCAATAAGCTTTTGACACCGTTAGTAGCACAAAGCCATAGTTGCCACACCCCTCCATGAGCAACCCATGGCTGCGGCAGGGCGGGCTGGGCTACCCGTGTCGGCACAGCGGCCCTACACTTGAACTTCATTCCACCTCGAGAGCTCCCCGGTGACTCCACTCATGATCACCCTGTTCATCGTAACGGGGATCGCCATCCTTATCGTCATCGGCCTGCTCAACAATATGGTCGAGAGCAACAAGCTGGCCAAGGCGCGCGACAAGCTCGAGCTCACCGATCGCCTGCGCCGCTGCGGCCGTATCGACGAGACGTTCCCCGGTCAACTGATGACCCCTGCCCTCAAGCAACTGCTCGCGCGACTGGAACTCAACATCAGCCAGCGCCTGCTGCAGCTCGACAAGCAGGACGCACCGCTAAAGGCTCGCCTGGAAGCTTTGCAGGCGGAAATCGCCAAGGGCGATGACATTGCCATCAATAACCCTCCTCTCCCGATCATGACCGAAGACCGAGCCAAGGAAGTGCGCTTCCTGCTCGAAGCCCTGCACGCCCAGGTAACCCGGGCCGGGCAGGAAGGCTTTCTCAGCACCGTCGAGACCAAACACTGGGCGAACGAAATCCGCGGCATCCTCGTGCTGCTGCACATCGAGTTCTTCAATAACCTGGGCCAGCAACTGCTGGGAGAGGGTCTGCCGGGTCGCGCCCGCCTGGCCTTCGAGCGCGGCGTGCAATACCTCAAGAGTCAACCCGACGCCGTGCTCTACCAGGAGCAACTGCAATACCTGCAGAAGATGCTCAAGCGCACCAACGCCATGGTCCTCAGCGAAATGGAGCCGACCGGAGACGAGGTCAACGAACTCACCGACGGTTTGAAAGCCGACGAGAAGGAAGACCCGTTCCAGAAGAAAGCCAACTACGACTGAAAGCGGTCGCGCTTCAGTAGCGGCTGCAGTCGGTCGATTGCAGGAAAATCGCCGCCAGTTGTTCCAGACCCTGCTGGTCGGCTTCGCTGAAGCGTGCGAGGCGCGGGCTGTCCAGGTCCAGCACACCGATCAGCCTGCCGTCCTTGAGCAGCGGGATCACCAGCTCGCTGTTCGACGCACTGTCACAGGCGATGTGGCCAGGGAACGCATGCACGTCCTCGACCCGCTGGGTCTCGCGGCTGGCTGCAGCCGCACCGCACACGCCACGGCCGAACGGGATGCGCACGCACGCCACCTGCCCCTGAAAAGGCCCGAGCACCAATTCCTCATTGCGGTTCAGATAGAAACCCGCCCAGTTCAGGTCATCGACCTGATTGAACAGAAATGCCGAAAACTGCGCCGCATTGGCGACGAAATCACGCTCGTCGGCCAGCAGCGATTCCAGTTGAGCGCACAGCATACGGTAGCCTTCCAGCCCCGCGCCTGCGGCGTGCAGATCGATCATGGTTGTTGCTCCAACAGTTTGAGACCCACCCAGTAGCGGGCGAATTGATAGGCGCAGCGGCCGTTGCGGTTGCCGCGGCCAGTGGCCCAGCGCACGGCGAGAATATCCAATTGCTCGTCACGGGACCATTGCAGGCCGCTGTCGCGGGCGAGCTCGCCGATCCAGTGTTCCACCACGCGCAGGAAATGCTCCTGGGTGAAGGGATAGAACGACAACCACAGGCCGAACCGGTCCGACAGGGCGATCTTGTCTTCGACCGCTTCGCTGGGGTGCAACTCGCCGTCGACCCGGGACCAGTTCTCGTTGTCGCTCTGATGTTCGGGAACCAGGTGGCGGCGGTTGGACGTGGCGTACAGCAGCACGTTGTCCGGCGCCTGCTCCAGCGAACCGTCAAGCACGCTCTTGAGCACCCGATAATCGCCCTCGCCCGCCTCGAACGACAGGTCATCGCAAAACAGCACGAAGCGTTGCGGCAGCTTCTGCAACCGCTCGACCACCCGCGGCAGATCGGCCAGGTGGTCACGCTCGATCTCGATCAGGCGCAAGCCCGCGGCGGCATGCTCGGCAAGCAACGCCCGCACCAGCGACGATTTGCCCGTGCCGCGCGACCCCCACAGCAACGCATGGTTGGCCGGATGGCCGTCGAGGAACTGCTGCGTGTTGCGCGCCAGCTGCTGGCGCTGTTGATCGACCCCGATCAGATCGCTCAGGCGCATGTCCAGACTGACCTCCAGCGGCAGCAGATAGCCGCTGCGGCCCTCGCGCTGCCAACGCGCAGCCAGGCACTGGTGCCAGTCGATTTCAGGGCGCAGCGCAGGCAGCAGCGGCTCAAGCCGCGCGAGTACGGACTCGGCGCGCTCAAGAAAGGCATTCAAACGAGAGTCCACGACTTTTCCTCAAGGCAAGTTGCGTGTAAAAGGTTCGGCAAGGGGACATGCCGTCGCACACTGCGGCGCACAGACATGGTCCATGCTTTGGCCCTGCGCACGGAATGGAAATTGGCCCAGTATCCATGGATATAAAATTCACCCAGCGGCTGTCCTATAAACAAGCCCGCTTGACGGTACTGGTCGGCTTCATTCTGGGGGCTTTGCTCAGCGTTATCCAGATCGGCATCGATTATTCCATCGTCGATCAAACCATCGATCGGCAAATGCGTTCGCTGCTGGAAATCAGCCACAACCCCGCCTCGCGCATCGCCTACAACATCGACGCCGAGCTGGCCAAGGAACTGACCCTGGGCCTGTTGCAATCGGAGTCGATCACCGCTGCACGGCTGACGGACAACACTGGCAACATCCTGGCCAGCGTGCAGCGGCCACGCCTGGAAAGCAGCTACCGCTTCATCAGCGACATCCTCTTCGATGCCCAACGTCAGTACGAAGACCCGCTGTTCCTCTCGCACATGCCCGACGACCGCCTCGGCACCCTGCAGTTGACCGTCGACACCTTCGCCATCGGCAACCGCTTCCTGCGCCGTGCCGAAATCACCTTGGCCAGCGGCTTCCTGCGCACGGCGCTGCTCACCGCGCTGCTCCTGGGCTTTTTCTACGTGATGCTGACCAAACCACTGAACCGGGTCATCCGCGCGTTGAGCAATAGCGATCCGCACCAACCCAAACCGGCGCGCCTGGACTTTCCCCCGGGCCACGAACATGACGAGATCGGCGTACTGGTGAAGGTCGCCAACCAGCAGTTCATCAGCATGGCCACGGAAATCCAGCAGCGGCGCAGCGCCGAGAACCGCCTGACCGAGTACCTGGGCGAGCTGGAAAACATCGTCTCGGCACGCACCACCGAGCTCAAGGCCAGCAATACCCGCCTGAGCATGTCCAACGAGGAGCTGGAGAAAGCGCGCCGTACGGCCTTGGACATGGCCCAGGCGCGCGCCTCGTTCCTGGCCAACATGAGCCACGAGATTCGCACCCCGCTCAACGGGTTGCTGGGCATGATCGCGCTGTCGCTGGACAGCCCGCTCAATGCCGAACAGCGGCAGCAACTCTCCATCGCGCACGATTCGGGCAAGGTGCTGGTCGAGTTGCTCAACGATATCCTCGACCTGTCCAAGTTCGACGCCGGGCAGCTGGAGCTCGAGCGCATCCCTTTCGACCTCGGCGCGCTGATCGAAGACACTGCCAACCTGCTGTCGCAGAACGCAGCGCCCAGTGTCGAGCTGACCTGCCTGATCGACCCGCATTTTCCGGCACTGGTCCTGGGCGACCCGACTCGGGTTCGGCAGATCGTCAGCAACCTGCTGTCCAACGCGCTGAAATTCACCCGCTTCGGCCGGGTCGACGTGCGCCTCTATACCCGGCCAGGTGGGGTGCGCATCGAAGTCAGCGACACCGGCATCGGCATCGCCCAGGAAGCCCAGGTCAAGATCTTCCAGCCCTTCACCCAGGCCGGCGCCGGCATCACCCGCCAGTTCGGCGGCACCGGCCTGGGCCTGGCCCTGACCAACAACCTCTGCGAGGCTATGAAGGGCCGCTTGAGCATCAGCTCCGAAGCCGGATTCGGCAGCCAGTTCTACGCCGACCTGCCGCTGGTTGCGCACAGCCCTGCCCAGGTGCCACCGCTGCTGCGCGGCCAGGTGGTGTTGGTCGGGCATGCCGGCAGCGGTCTGGCGGAGCTGTTGCTGGACGTGCTGCCACTGCGGGGCATCGATTACCAGCGCTACGACCTGGGCGGGGACCTCTCCGGCATCGCGCCGGACCTGGTGATCACCGATAACCTGGACTGCCTGTTCAGTCTGCGCCCAGGCATCCAGGCGCCGATTCTGCTGGTGACTGCCTATGGCAACTTCCTGCCGACCGAGCAGGCCAACGCGCTGATGCCGCTGCAGCAGCAAGCCCGACCGCTGGCACGCAACGCGCTGTATCAGGCCTTGCGTCGCAGCCTGGTGGGTGATGAGCCGGCGACGCTCGACAATCTCGCCAACCGGCGTAGCGCGCAGCGTCGCGCGCGTATTCTTCTGGTGGAAGACAACCCGGTGAACCAGCTGGTGGCCAAGGGCATGCTGAGCAAGCTGGGGTGCGAAGTCACAGTGGCTGCCCATGGTGGCGAAGCACTGAGCGAGCTGGAAAAGCGCGAGTTCGACCTGGTGCTGATGGACTGCAACATGCCGGTCATGGACGGCTACGAAGCCAGCCGGCAAATCCGTCGAAGCGGCCGCTGGCCACAGTTGCCGATCGTGGCACTCACGGCCAACGCCATGCCCGAAGAGCGCGAACGTTGTCGCGCCGCAGGCATGAGCGACTACCTGGCCAAGCCGTTTCGCCGTGAAGAGCTGGTGATGCTGATTGACCAATGGGTACCCGTATAGCCAGGCACCCAACCTGCTTCAGCCCAGCGCCCGCTCGATCTCGTGCGCCAGGTCGGCAGGCTTGGTCAGAGGCGCGAAGCGTTTGACGCTGCCGTCAGGCGCCACCAGAAACTTGGTGAAATTCCACTTCACCTTTTCCGAACCGAACAGTCCGGGCGCGCTTTTCTTCAGGTGAGCGAACAGCGGATGGGTCAGCTCGCCGTTGACGTCGATCTTGCGGAACATCGGAAAGGTGACGCCGAAGTTCTTCTCGCAGAACTGCACGATGTCCAGCGTATCGCCGGGCTCCTGATTGCCGAACTGGTTGCAAGGGAAGCCCATCACCACCAGCCCCTGCTTGCGATAGGTCTGCCACAGTTCCTCCAACCCCTTGTACTGCGGGGTGAAACCACACTGGCTGGCGGTATTGACCACCAGCAGCACTTTGCCGGCGAAATCGCCGACCGTCTTGTGCTGGCCGTCCAGGGTGATGCATGGGATGGAGAGAAGATCTTTGCTCATGGTCGCTTTCTTGTCAGAGGTCATGCAGGCTGTTCGGCCCGCGGCTGGAAATCCAGGCACACCGAATTGATGCAGTAGCGCAAGCCAGTCGGCGCCGGCCCATCGGGGAACACATGGCCCAGGTGCGACTCGCACGTGGCGCACTTGACCTCGGTACGGATCATGCCGTGGCTGGTGTCACGGATCTCGACCATCGCCTGCTCGCCGATCGGCGCGTAGAAGCTTGGCCAACCGCAGCCGGAATCGAACTTGGTGCGCGAATCGAACAGGGGCTCATTGCAACCCACGCAGATGAAGATTCCGTCACCTTTGAAATCGTTGTACTTGCCCGTGAACGGCCGCTCGGTCGCGCTCAGCCGGCAGACGTTGTACTGCTCGGGGTCGAGCATTTCCTTCCATTCTTGTTCGGTTCGCGTGAGCTTGGCCATCGGTACACCTCGGCGGTTCAAAAAGCCCGATCTGTGTCTTTTGCAACGATCGGGCGGCACGTATGATTGCGCCTTTGGACAGCAGTCTGTCACCCGCGTTTCAGCGATTCAATTTTTTCATCTTCAGGGCCGGCGCGGGCCTTGTCATCTTTCGGGACCTCACCATGCAGTTCAGCAAATCGAACAAGCTCGCCAACGTCTGCTACGACATTCGCGGGCCGGTGCTCAAGCACGCCAAGCGCCTGGAAGAGGAAGGCCACCGCATCCTCAAGCTGAACATCGGCAACCCGGCGCCGTTCGGTTTCGAGGCGCCGGTCGAGATCCTCCAGGATGTCATCCGCAACCTGCCCACCGCCCAGGGCTACAGCGATTCCAAGGGGCTGTTCAGCGCGCGCAAGGCCGTCATGCAGTACTACCAGCAGAAGCAGGTGGAAGGCGTCGGCATCGAAGACATCTACCTGGGCAACGGTGTGTCCGAGCTGATCGTGATGTCGCTGCAGGCCCTGCTCAACAACGGTGACGAGGTCCTCATCCCAGCGCCCGACTATCCGCTGTGGACCGCTTCGGTGAGCCTGGCCGGCGGTCACGCCGTGCACTACCTGTGCGACGAGCAGGCCAACTGGTGGCCAGACCTGGACGACATCAAATCCAAGATCACCCCCAACACCAAGGCCATGGTGATCATCAACCCGAACAACCCGACCGGCGCCGTGTACTCCAAAGAAGTGCTGCTGGGCATGCTGGAAATCGCCCGCCAGCACAATCTGGTGGTGTTCTCCGACGAGATCTACGACAAGATCCTCTATGACGATGCCGTACACATCTGCACCGCGTCGCTGGCGCCGGACCTGCTCTGCCTGACCTTCAACGGCCTGTCCAAGTCCTACCGCGTGGCCGGTTTCCGTTCCGGCTGGATTGCCATTTCAGGGCCCAAGCACAACGCCCAGAGCTACATCGAAGGCATCGACATCCTGGCCAACATGCGCCTGTGCGCCAACGTGCCGAGCCAGCACGCGATCCAGACGGCTTTGGGCGGCTACCAGAGCATCAACGACCTGGTCCTGCCCAACGGTCGCCTGCTGGAACAGCGCAACCGCACCTGGGAACTGCTCAACGACATTCCCGGTGTCAGCTGCGTCAAACCCATGGGCGCGCTGTACGCGTTCCCGCGCATCGACCCCAAGGTCTGCCCGATCCACAACGACGAGAAGTTCGTGCTCGACCTGCTGCTATCGGAGAAGCTGCTGGTGGTCCAGGGCACTGCGTTCAACTGGCCCAACCCGGACCATTTCCGCGTGGTGACGCTGCCGCGAGTCGATGATCTGGAGCAGGCCATCGGTCGCATCGGCCGCTTCCTCAAGAATTATCGCCAGTAAAAACCGAACGTATTCAAGTGTCCGTCTGCATATACACAGTTTGAAATAGTCCCCCGGTTGAATCGACCGGGCGCGCACCTTATATAGCGCATACGCAACACTTTTATCCGTCAGGAGAACGTTACAACCATGATGCGCATCTTGCTGTTTCTGGCCACTAACCTTGCGGTGGTGCTGATTGCCAGCATTACCCTGAGCCTGTTTGGCTTCAATGGGTTCATGGCGGCCAACGGGGTGGATCTGAACCTCAATCAGCTGCTGATCTTCTGCGCCGTGTTCGGCTTCGCCGGTTCGCTGTTTTCGCTGTTCATCTCCAAGTGGATGGCGAAGATGAGCACCGGTACGCAGATCATCACCCAACCGCGCACCCGTCACGAACAATGGTTGCTGCAGACAGTCGAGGAGCTGTCGCGCGAAGCGGGCATCAAGATGCCCGAGGTCGGCATCTTCCCGGCGTACGAGGCCAACGCCTTCGCCACCGGCTGGAACAAGAACGACGCGCTGGTGGCCGTCAGCCAGGGCCTGCTCGAGCGGTTCTCGCCCGATGAGGTCAAGGCGGTCCTGGCCCACGAGATCGGCCACGTAGCCAACGGCGACATGGTCACCCTTGCGCTGGTGCAGGGCGTGGTGAACACCTTCGTGATGTTCTTCGCGCGAATCATCGGCAACTTCGTCGACAAGGTCATCTTCAAGAACGAACAAGGCCAAGGGATCGCCTACTACATCGCGACCATCGTGGCCGAACTGGTGCTGGGTATCCTGGCCAGCATCATCGTCATGTGGTTCTCGCGTCGCCGCGAGTTCCGCGCCGACGAAGCCGGTGCACGCTTGGCCGGCACCAACGCGATGATCGGCGCGCTGCAACGCCTGCGCTCCGAGCAAGGCGTTCCGGTGCAGATGCCCGATTCGCTCAATGCGTTCGGCATCAACGGTGGTCTCAAGCACGGCCTGGCCGGCCTGCTCATGACTCACCCGCCTCTGGAAGACCGTATCGAGGCGCTGCGCCGTCGGGGTTGAAGCAACAGGCTGGACAGAGGGCGACGAAAGTCGCCCTTTTTCTTGGGCGTCGAAAATACGGCAGGTTGTGCGCCGTTTGCATTGTCTGGTTTGCAACTTCGCCGCCCTCCCCCCATCAATAGATCATGAACCTACCTGAACAGCCTGATTCGCCACTGGCCCACTTCCACCCGGCAGTAAGCGCCTGGTTCAGCCAGCACTTCGCGGCCGTCACCCCTGCCCAGGTCCAAGCCTGGCCGTTGATCCAGCAGGGCCTCTCGACCTTGATCGCGGCACCTACCGGGTCGGGCAAGACACTGACGGCGTTCCTGGCCGTGCTCGACGAACTGGTAAAACGGGGCCTGGAGCACCAGGGTCGGTTGCCGCAACGCACGACCGTGCTGTACGTCTCGCCCCTCAAGGCGCTGTCCAACGACATCCAGCTCAATCTGCAACGTCCGCTGCTGGGCATCGCCGAGCACTTGACGACCATGAATCTGCCCGCGGTGACCATCGTCGCCGGTGTACGCACCGGCGACACGCCGCAGAAGGAGCGTGCCGCCATGCGTCGGCAGCCGCCGCACATTCTGGTGACCACACCCGAATCGCTCTACGTGCTGCTCGGTTCGGACTCGGGCCGAGGCATGCTGGCGGATGTGCACACGGTGATCGTCGATGAGATCCACGCGGTGGCCGGCAGCAAGCGCGGCAGTCATCTGGCCTTGAGCCTGGAGCGTCTTCAGGCGCTGTGCAGCCAGCCTTTGCGACGCATCGGCCTGTCCGCCACGCAGAAGCCCATCGCCCAGGTGGCGCAATTCCTGGTGGGGGCGCAACGCGCATGTTCGATCGTCGACATCGGTCACGCGCGGCCTCGGGACCTGGCGATCGAAGTGCCCCCGGTGCCGCTTGCCGCAGTCATGCCCAACGATGTCTGGGATCTGCTCTACGACCGCTTGGCAGCCCTCGCACAGGCTCATCGAACCACTTTGGTGTTCGTCAATACGCGGCGCCTGGCCGAACGCGTGGCGCGGCATATGAGTGAGCGCCTGTGCCGTGAGCACGTCGCGGCCCATCATGGCAGTCTGGCCAAGGAGCACCGGCTGGATGCGGAGCAGCGCCTCAAGCGCGGCGACTTGCAAGTATTGGTGGCCACCGCTTCGCTGGAGCTGGGTATCGATATCGGTGACGTCGACCTGGTGTGCCAGATCGCCTCGCCTGGCGCCATCTCCGCGTTCCTGCAACGGGTGGGGCGGTCCGGGCACCATGTCGGTGGCGTTCCCAAGGGCCGCCTGTTTCCCACGTCGCGAGATGACCTGATCGAATGCGTGGCTTTGCTGGACTGCGTGCGCCAAGGCGAACTGGACACCTTGCAGATTCCTCAGGCACCGCTGGACGTGCTGGCCCAACAGATCATCGCCGAGGTCAGTTGCCAGGAATGGCCGGAGCAGGCGCTGCTGCAGATGTTCCGTCAGGCCACGCCTTACGCCGGGCTCGACGACGCGCGTTTCGAGGGCTTGCTGCGCATGCTCGCCGAGGGCTACAGCGGACGTCAGGGCGTACGTGCAGCCTATGTGCATCGCGATGCCGTGACCCGCACCCTGCGCGGTCGACGCGGCAGCAAGTTGACCGCAGTCACCAGCGGTGGGGCGATTGCCGATAACGCCGACTACGCGGTGCTACTGGAACCCCAAGCGTTGAGCATCGGCAGCGTCAACGAGGATTTCGCCGTGGAAAGCCTCGCCGGCGACATCTTCCAACTGGGCAACCGGTCCTACCGCATCCTGCGCATCGAAGGCGGCAAGGTCAGGGTCGAAGACGCCCACGGCCAGGCGCCGAACATCCCCTTCTGGCTCGGCGAAATGCCGGGGCGCAGCGCCGAGCTGTCGGCCAGCGTGGCGCGATTGCAGGCATCGATCGACCAGCGCCTGGCGCTCAGTGAAGGTCAGGTCGAGTCGTTGCTGCCCTGGTTGCAGGACGAACTGGGCCTGGGCCGGGACAGCGCCGAGCAACTGCTCGATTATCTGGCGCGCACACGTCAGGCGCTGGGCGCCCTGCCCTCGCAGGACACCCTGATCATGGAGCGCTTCTTCGACGCCTCCGGCGCCACGCAACTGGTCATCCATACGCCCTTCGGCAGCCGTATCAACCGCGCCTGGGGTCTGGCCCTGCGCAAGCGCTTCTGCCGCACCTTCAATTTCGAGTTGCAGGCGGCCGCCAGCGAAGATGCAATCGTGCTGTCGCTGTCGACCAGCCACAGCTTCGAGCTGGAGGAGGTGTGGCATTACCTGCACAGCAACAGCGCTGAAGCGATACTGATCCAGGCGCTGCTCGATGCGCCGCTGTTCGGCGTGCGCTGGCGCTGGAACGCAGCGACGGCCCTGGCCCTGCCCCGCTACAGCGGCGGACGCAAGGTGGCCCCGCAACTGCAGCGCATGAAAGGCGAGGATTTGATCGCCACGGTATTTCCGGACCAGATCGCCTGCCTGGAAAATATCGTCGGCGAGCGGGAGATTCCCGATCACCCGCTGGTCCAGCAGACTCTCGACGATTGCCTGCACGAGGCCATGGACAGCGCGGGCTGGCTGACCCTGCTGCGGCGCATCGAGAGCGGTCAGATCACCCTCATCCAGCGCGACCTGCCCAGCCCTTCACCATTGGCGGCGGCTATTCTCAATGCGCGGCCCTACGCGTTCCTCGACGACGCGCCGCTGGAAGAGCGACGCACCCAGGCAGTCCTCAACCGACGCTGGGACGAACCCCGCTCGCCAGACGACATGGGTGAACTGGACACGGACGCCATCGCTGCCGTGGCCGCCGAAGCATGGCCCGCCCCCATCAACGGCGACGAGATGCACGAAGCCTTGATGAGTCTGGGCGCCTTGGCCGAACACGAAGCCCAGCCCGGCGAGCTGGCGCTGTTGAAGACGCTGGCGCGCACCGGCCGTGCTGCGCGCCTGACGCTGGGCGATGGGAATCGCCTGTGGCTGGCCCTGGAGCGCATGGCCTGCCTGCAAACCCTTTACCCCAACGCCGAGCTATCCCCCGCACTGCAGGTGCCGGCACATCTGGCCCAGACGTGGACCCAGGAGAGTGCGACGCTGGAGTTGATACGCGCCCGCTTGAGCGGATTCGGCCCGCAGCGACTGGGGGACATTGCCGCCCCGCTCAACCTGCATCCTGCCGTGGTGGAACTGGCGCTGCTGGAACTGGAATCCCAGGGTTACGTGATGCGCGGCCAGTTTCTCACCCACATCGAGGAAACCCAGTGGTGCGAGCGGCACCTGCTGGCGCGTATCCATCGCTATACGGTGAAGCGCCTGCGGCGGGAGATCGAACCGGTCAGCCTGCAAGTGTTCATGCGTTTTCTGCTCGACTGGCAGTGCCTGGCGCCCGGCACCCGCCTGCAAGGCGAGGAGGCCCTGCCCAAAATCCTGGAACAGTTCGAAGGGTACAGCGCCCCGGCTGGCGCCTGGGAGAGCGATCTGCTGCCCGTACGGCTGCGTGGCTACGACCCATCGTGGCTGGACCGCGCCTGCCGCAGCGGCAAGACGGTCTGGGCGCGGTTGGCCAGCAGCGGCAAAGGAACCACCCTGCGCGGTACGCCCATCGTGCTGCTGCCCCGCGCGCGCCTGCCCCTGTGGCGCAGCCTGGCTCCGACAGTCCAGCCGCAGGAATTGTCCATGCGCGCGCAGAAGGTCGAACAAACCCTGGCCGCGCAGGGCGCGATGTTCTTCGACGATCTCGTCCACGATGTGCGCCTGCTGCGCACCGAAGTGGAGAACGCGCTGCAGGAACTGGTCGCCGCAGGCCGCGTGAATGCCGACAGTTTCGCCGGGTTGCGCGCGTTGATCACACCCGCCGGCAAACGTCAGGCGCGCAGCAGCCGCCGTGGTCGCGGTGCTTTCATTGGCGGCATGGACGATGCGGGGCGCTGGGCCTTGCTCCAGGCAAACGGCAGTGCCCCCGATGAAGCCGTCGAACAGATCGCGCTAGTGCTGTTGCGTCGCTACGGCGTGGTGTTCTGGCGCCTGCTGCAACGCGAAGCCGACTGGCTGCCCAGCTGGCGCGACCTGCTGCGGGCATTGCAGCGACTGGAGGCGCGCGGACAGATTCGCGGGGGGCGTTTCATCGACGGCTTGCCCGGCGAGCAATTCGCCTTGCCAGAGGCCATTCCAGCCCTGCGCGAGGTACGCAAAAGACCTGTGGATGGCAGCTTGGTGTCCATTTCGGCCAGCGACCCATTGAACCTGGTGGGCACCCTGCTGCCATTGCCCGGCGCCGACCCCCAGCAGATCCACAAGACCGTGCCAGCACTGCCGAGCAACCGCGTGCTGTACCGCGACGGGCTGCCCGTGGCGGCCTTGATCGCTGGCAAGCCGGTGTACTGGAGCGAAGAAACCACGGAGCTACGCCAGCAGCTGATCCATCCCCCACTGTAGCAGCGGCGCAAGCCGCGTTGGGCCTCAACGCGTCTGTTCAGGCATACCGTATGCACCGATGACGCGGCTTGCGCCGCTGCTACAGGGCTGCGGTAACTTGGCGTTGTGACATTCCGTAATAGCCAAACTTTTGCAATTCGTTGCGAAACCCGCCACCCTCCGCGCCGCTGGTCGATAATGACCGCCGACGCGGAACCGCAATGCCCGCTGTCCCATCCCTACTACATCCTTCCTATTCGCAAGAGCCTGTCGCCATGACTAACGATCGAGACCATCGGATCGATTTCTATCGGGGTTTGGCGTTGATCTTCATTTTCTGGGATCACATACCGCAAAACCCGCTGGCCAGCGTCACGCTGCGCAACTTCGGCTTCAGCGATGCTGCAGAAGTGTTCGTGTTCCTCGCCGGCTATGCCGCCGTGCTGGCCTACGGCAAGATCGCCCTGCGCGACGGCTATCTGGTGGCCGGCATGCGCATCCTGCGTCGCGCCTGGGTGCTTTACGTGGTCCACATCTTCCTGCTGGCGGTCCTGATGGGCATCATCTTCGTCGCCAACAATCACGTCGAAACCCGCGACATGATCCAGGAGATGAACCTCACCTATTTCGTGTCAAACCCGCAACAGGCGATGGTCGACGAACTGCTGCTGCGCTTCAAACCCAACCTGATGGACCCCTTACCGTTGTACATCGTGTTGCTGCTCGGCCTGCCGATCGTCTTGCCGTTGCTGGTCAAGCGGCCGGCCCAGGCCATCGGCCTGTCGCTGGTGTTGTACCTGATGGTGCAATGGCTGGGCTGGAATATTCCTGCGCACGACAACGGCCTCTGGTATTTCAATCCTCTGGCCTGGCAGGTGCTGTTCGTACTGGGTGGCGCCACGGCGCTGCATTCGACGCGCAGGCAGGCGGCGCAGACCCGCCCCTTGAGCCGCCAACCCCTGTTCCTCGCGTGCGCCATACTCGTGATATTTAGCGCGCTGGTTGCCCTGGGATGGCGCTGGCCAATGCTGCACGAGGCACTGGTGCCCGGCTGGTTCAGCCAACTGCTCTACCCCATCGACAAGACCAACCTCTCGCCGTCACGCCTTCTGCACTTCCTGGCCTTGGCCTACTGTGTGGCCAAGCTGATACCTCAGGGCGCATGGGTGCATCACCTGTTGGCACGCAAAGTCGGGCTGATGGGACGCTATTCGCTCGAGGTCTTCTGCCTCAGCGTGGTGCTGGCACCGTTGGCCGACATGGCCAATGCCCTGACAGATGATCTATTCGCGATGCAGATCGCGAGCGCGCTGGTCGGCGCAGGCCTGATGCTGGCTTTGGCCGAATGGCTGGAACTGAACAAACGACTGGGCCGTCCGCGGTCTGAGTTGCCAAAGCTTGAACTGCCGAAGTCCGAAAGGCCCGTGGTCGTACTCCGCAAAGGCCTTTGATCAAGCGTTGCCAGCCACTATCAGGCGCGCTGCCTGGGTAAAGTCCAGCATGCGCTTGAGCGGCCGAACAGCTTGGGGAATCAGCGCCGGATCCACAGTGATTTCGTTGCTGCCGGCGCGCAGGCATTCCAGCGTGCGCTCAAGTGTGTTCATGGCCATCCACGGGCAATGCGCACAGCTGCGACAGGCAGCACCGTTGCCCGCCGTGGGCGCCTCGATCAGCGTCTTTCCAGGCACGGCCTGCTGCATCTTGTAGAAGATACCGCGATCGGTTGCCACGATCAGCGTCTGCTGCGGCAACGTACGGGCAGCGGCAATCAATTGGCTGGTGGAGCCCACGGCGTCAGCCAGTGCGATGACCTCTGCCGGCGACTCGGGGTGCACCAGAATCGCGGCATCGGGATACAGCGCACGCATGTCGCTTAGTTGCCGCGACTTGAACTCCTCGTGCACGATGCAGGCACCGTCCCACATCAGCATGTCAGCGCCGGTGTGGGTCTGGATGTAGTTGCCCAGATGCTTGTCCGGCGCCCAGATGATCTTCTCGCCGTTGTCCATCAGGCTCTCGACGATTTCCAGCGCGCAGCTCGACGTCACTACCCAGTCGGCCCGCGCCTTGACCGCTGCCGAGGTGTTGGCATAGACCACCACCGTGCGCTCGGGATGCTGATCGCAGAAAGCCGAGAATGCATCGACCGGGCAACCCAGGTCCAGCGAGCAGGTCGCTTCCAGGGTGGGCATGAGCACGCGTTTTTCAGGGTTGAGGATCTTCGCCGTTTCGCCCATGAACCGAACACCCGCCACCACCACGGTGCGAGCGGAGTGCTGGTTGCCAAAACGTGCCATTTCCAGCGAGTCGGACACACAACCGCCGGTTTCCTCGGCCAGCGCCTGGATCACCGGATCGCAGTAGTAGTGAGCAACCAGCACCGCGTCCTGAGCCTTGAGCTCGGCAGCGATGGCTGAACGGTAGTCGGCTTCCTGCTCCGGTGTCAGGGGCTTGGGCTGCTTGGCATCCAGGTGAGCCTGAACCAGAAGGCGTTCGGATATCTGCGTCATGGGGCAAGACCTGCGAGCGCTGATGCGCGAGAGTCGAGTATAGACCGGGCCGACAAGGGCCTGGGAGTATATGCCCTGGCTTTCGTGAGGCTTTTGAGGGCTGGCGCAGGCTACAGAGAAACGAGGTGTTAGCAAAGCCCTATCGCTGCAAGGATAGCCACCGAATTCCGGGCATAAAAAAACCCGCAGCTTTTGCAAGCTGCGGGTTTCGAAATGGTGGGTCGTGTGGGATTCGAACCTACGACCAATTGGTTAAAAGCCAACTGCTCTACCAACTGAGCTAACGACCCGTTTCGTGGGGCGTATAATACCGAATTCTTTTGGTAATTCAACACCCTACAGAAAAAAAATCAAAAATAACGTGTAGGGTCACTCACACCGGCTGCAGTGAAGCCTTCCGCGCGCAAGCGGCAGCTGTCGCATTTGCCACAGGCCTGGCCTTCGTCGTCAGCCTGATAGCAGGACACCGTCAGGCCGTAGTCCACACCCAGTGCCACGCCCGCCTTGACGATCTGGGCCTTGCTCATGTTCTGCAACGGCGCCTGAATGGTGAAGCCATTGCCTTCCACACCAGCCTTGGTAGCTAGATTGGCCAGGCGCTCGAAGGCCTCGATGAATTCGGGTCGGCAGTCCGGGTAGCCGGAGTAGTCAACCGCATTGACACCGATGAAGATGTCCCGCGCCTCCAGCACCTCGGCCCAGCCCAGTGCCAGCGACAGAAAGACCGTATTGCGCGCCGGCACGTAAGTCACCGGAATGCCCTCGCCCAAGGTTTCGGGAACGTCGATCGACGTATCGGTCAGCGCCGAACCGCCCATGCCGTCCAGATTCAGTCCAATGACCTTGTGCTGGACCACGCCCAGATCGCGAGCCACCCGCGCCGCCGCATTCAGCTCGGCGCGATGGCGCTGACCATAGTCGAAACTCATGGTGTAGCAGGCATAGCCCTGGTCTTTGGCCATCGCCACTACGGTGGCGGAATCCAGGCCGCCGGAGAGCAGGATGACCGCTTTTTCCTGATGCTCGGTTGTGTCGTTCATGTCAGCGCCCCGGCTCGTCGTTCCAAAGAAGTTTGTGCAATTGCATCTGCAGGCGCACCGGCAGGTTGTCGGCCACGATCCAGTCGGCCAGATCGGTTGCCCGCAACTGATCCTTGCTCGGCGAGAACAGTACTTCGCCAGCCCGCTGGTCCAGACCGTACTGAATCAGCTTGGAGACGGCCCAGTCGTAGTCTTCGCGCGAGCACAGGACGAATTTTACCTGGTCGTTGCGGGTCAGCAGCTCGATGTTCTCGTAGCGATTGCGATGGACCTCGAGGGAACCCGGGGTCTTCAAATCAAGCACCCGACTGACTCGAGTGTCCACTGCGCTGATGTCGAGCGCACCGCTGGTTTCCACGGAAACCTCATAGCCGGCATCGCACAGACGCTGCATCAATGGAATGGCATTGGGCTGAGCCAACGGCTCGCCCCCGGTCACGCATACATAGCGGGGCTTGTAGCTGGCCACCTGCTCCATGAGCGAGTCGAGGGTGCGCTGGATACCCCCGCTGAATGCATAGGCGCTGTCGCAGTATTGGCAGCGCAGAGGGCAACCGGTCAGGCGCACGAAAACCGTGGGCAGGCCAGCGGTCCGCGTCTCACCCTGCAAGGAGTAGAAGACTTCGGTGATACGTAGTGTGTCTTGCATAGGGTCCACGGGCGTGACAGCGAAACAGGCTGACCGCCTCCGTTGGGCACTTCAAGCAGCCCGCGCTCGCGTGGCTTCAGGAAGCGTGTTCATAAAATGGCGGCAAATTCTAACAAAAAACCCGCGCCAGGCGCGGGTTTCTTCGAATCACTCGGCAAGCTTCACAATCTTTGCAGGTCTTTCTGCGCCAATTGCGCCGCGGAAGTACCCGGATACTGGGTCACAACCTGCTGCAGAATACCTTTGACTCGATCGGTATGACCGAGGCGACGTTCGACGTCGGCCAACTTGTACAGCGAATCCGGCACCTTGTTGTGCTTGGGATACAGCTGGCTAACCTTGGCGAAGGCTTGACCTGCGCCTTGCAGATCACCTTTGGCAAGGTTGACCTCGCCCAGCCAGTACTGGGCATTGCCCGCATACTGGCTGTTCGGGTATTTGCGCAGGAATGCGGCAAATGCCTGGCTGGCCTTGTCGAAATCCTTGGCTTTGATCAGGTCGAAGGCTGCATCGTAATACAGCTTCTCCTTGGCCGGATCGCCAGGCTCTGAACTGGCTGTCGATTGACCGCCAGCCGATGAAGCACCAGCGCCGCCGGAGGCGCCGCTGGCTGAAGAATTATCCGGTTGGGCAGCGGGTGCAGGTGCAACCCCAGCGCCAATCCGACGATCGAGATCCTGATACCGCTCGAGCCCTTCCTGTTTCAGGCGCTGGATATCGTTTTGCTGGACTTCGACCTGACCTCGCAGACGCGCGATGTCTTCCTGCATTTGCTGCAGTTGCATGAACAGCTCGCCCTGAGCCGAGACAGGCGCTTGCGCACCTGACCCGGCCGAGGCGCCGTTCGTACCGTAACCTGCAGGCGGATAGCTGCCACCAACGGCGCCACTGTTACCGTAGCCTCCATTGTTGTTGCTATCGACCACAGGCACCGCGCCCCAAGCCATCACAGGCAGGGCGAAAGCCAGAACAGTTACAGCACGACGGCACGTTCGCATGACGAATTACTTACGCAGTTCGACGCGACGGTTTTGAGCCCACGACTGCTCGTCGTTGCCGGTAGCTACTGGACGCTCTTCGCCGTAGGAAACCAGTTCCAGCTGAGCTGGCGAAACGCCTTGCAGTACCAGGTAACGCTGAACGGCCTTGGCGCGACGCTCGCCCAGTGCCAGGTTGTACTCGCGAGTACCGCGCTCGTCGGTGTTACCTTCCAGGACGACGCGAGCGCCGTTGGCTTTCAGGTCCTTGGCGTGAACGTCCAGAGCGCGCATGGCTTCTGGCTTCAGGTCCGAGCTATCGTATTCGAAGTAGAAGGTGGTGATTGCGCGCAGAGCAGCTTCTTCGCTCAGGGAACCGTCAACGGCACCGGTGTTTGCGCCGTAACCAGCGTTAGGGTCGACAGCAGCGCCGCCTTGACCAGCATCTTCGCCGCCTTTGGACGAGCAACCTACAGCTACGGACAAGGCCAGGGCCAGCGCAGCAAACTTACCAAACTTCAGCATTTCCATCGTGAAACTCCTAATGAACCCCAGTGTGTTAAGTACAACGTATTACGCCGCGTCAGTTCAGGTAAGGGGACCAGGACGGTTCTCTGACTTCGCCTTGAGCGGTAGGAAGCGGGAGCCTCACGCGGCCATTTAGCGACACGAGCATCAAGACTCCCCGGCCCTGCTGGCGGGTGGCGTAGATTACCATGGTGCCGTTGGGCGCAACAGTAGGCGACTCATCAAGAGTTGAATCTGTGAGGATCTTTACGCTTCCGCGTTCCAGGTCCTGCGCCGCCACCTTGAAATTGGTGAAACCATCTTGCCGGTGAATCATTACAAGCGTCTTTTCGTCAGCCGAAAGTTTCGGGTTGGCGTTGTAGTTGCCCACGAACGTCACACGCTCGGCATTGGCGCCACCGGAAGTGCTGGTCTTGTAGATCTGCGGCTTGCCGCCACGGTCCGACGTGAAATAAAGCGTCGAGCCGTCCTTGCCCCAGAAGGGTTCGGTATCGATCGCCGGGCTGTTGGTCACGCGAGTCAATGCGCGCGACGCCAGGTTCATCACGTAGATTTCCGGGTTGCCATCCTTGGACAGCACCAGCGCCAGACGGTTGCCGTCAGGTGAAAACGCCGGTGCGCCGTTCAGGCCTTCGAAGTTGGTCAGCTGCTCGCGGCGACCGGTGTCGACGTTCTGCAGGAAAATCCGCGGACGACGCTGCTCGAACGATACATAGGCAATGTTGCGGCCATTGGGCGAGTAGCGTGGCGACAGGATCGGCTCGCGTGACTGCAGCAGGGTCACGGCACGTGCCCCGTCGTAGTCAGAACGCTGCAGGGTGTAGCGAGTAGCGTTGGTACCGGCGCGCTCGGCGGTGACATAGAGCATGCGCGTGGAGAACGCACCCTTGATCCCGGTCAGCTTCTCGAACGACTGGTCGGAGATGAAGTGGGCCATGTCACGCAGCTGATCGGTGGTGCCCGACACGCTGCCGGTCAACACGGGTTGCTGGGTGTTGACGTTGAGCAGCGCGTACTGCACCTGCAGGCGACCACCGGCCGGCGTGATGCTGCCGACCATGACGTACTGGGCACCCAGCGCCTGCCAGTCGCGGTAGATGACTTCGCTGGCCTGGGACGGCTGGCTGATCATATTCTGCGGTGGAATGGGTGAGTAGTAGCCCGAGTTGCGCAGGTCGTTGCCGACGATTTCGGCAATGTTGTCAGGCAACACGCTACCACCCTGGAAGCCGAACGGGACGACCGCGATCGGCGTCGCCCGGTCGGCACCGCTGGTGACCAGAATGTTCTTTTCGTCCGCAGAGGCCATGCCGGCGGCGCAGCACAGGACGACGAGCAGTCCTCGAAGAAGGGTAATCACAAGGCAAGATCCTCAGGTGTAAATGTCATCTTGAAGGAACGATAGGGGTTGAAGTCAGCTGGTTTCAAACCCTGCATTTCCGTTAAACGGCCAATGTTCTTGACCGCAGCAACCGCCGAACTGTCGAAAGGCCCATCGCCACTGGAGCGCGAAACGCTGACGTTGGTGACAGTACCATCGGGCAACATGTTGATCTGCAATACCACAGTCATGTTCTTGCGTGCAGAAGGCGGACGTGCCCAACCTTCGGCTGCTCGCGAGCGAATGAGATCGTCGAAGTTGCCCGCGACTTCATCACCCTGCTCATCGGCGAGCGCCTGCTGGCGTTCGGGCTTGTCGGAAAGCAGATCGGCCAATGCCTGCGCCTTCTTGTCTTCCGCAGCCTTGCGTGCCGCATCCTGGGCCTTCTTCTTCGCAGCGTCGGCTGCAGCCTTCTTCTTCGCGTCCTCGGCAGCCTTTTTCTTGGCATCTTCGGCAGCAGCGGCAGCAGCGGCAGCTTTCTTGGCGTCGTCTTCGGCTTTCTTCTTCGCGTCTTCGGCGGCCTTCTTCTTGGCGTCTTCGGCAGCCTTCTTCTTGGCTTCCTCGGCCGCCTCCTTCTTGGCCTCCTCTTGCTCGGCTTTCTTCTTGGCGATATCGGCCAACTCGCTCTTCTTGGCTTCGGCAGCTTTTTCAGCCGCTTCAGCCTTGGCCGCTTCAGCCTTGGCTGCGGCCGCCTCTGCCGCTTCCGCCTTGGCGGCGGCATCGGCTTTCTTGGCTTCGTCGGCCTTCTTCGCCGCTTCGGCCTTTTGAGCGGTTTCCTCTTTCTTTTGTTCCGCTGCCTTTATGGCTTCCTGTTCTAGCTTCTTGGTCTCCATCTGCTCGACTTCGGTCTGTCGCGCGGCAGACTTCTTCGCCTCGCCCGCCAGCTTCTGATTGGTCTGAGTGGTGGCCTGGCTCTTGGACTTGAGCTGATAGAGCGTAGCCTGCACGATGGGGCGCGCTTCGGGCAGTTCGGGCGTCATGGCGAAACTGACGAACAACATCCCGAAAATCAGCACGTGCAGGGCTACCGCCCAGACCGTGGGCCAGAAGAAGCTTTCCGAGGCTGAATGCTCTCGCTTTTGCATCACGGGGCCTCGGTAATCAAGCCAACGTTACCGACACCTGCCTGCTGCAAACCACCCATGGCGCCCATGACAGCGCCATAATCCACGGTCTTGTCACCGCGAATGAAGACCTGGGTCTTCTTCCCGTTGGCATTGCCCTGGTTGATGATCGCGGTCGCGGCCTGGGTCATCTGCGCCAGGGTCATGGCCTTGTCCTGCTGCTTTTCAGTGTCTACTTCCTTGCCGACGTTCCAGTAGTAGGTCTTGTCGGCCTTGATGGAAATGGTGAGCACCTGAGTGTTGTTGTCCTGCGGCAACGCTTCGCTGGAAACCTTGGGCAGATCGACCTTCACACCTTGGTTGATCATCGGAGCGGTGACCATGAAGATGACCAGCAGTACCAACATCACGTCGATGTAGGGCACCACGTTCATCTCGGCGACCGGCTTGCGTTTTGGGCGACGACCTCGAGTCATTGGGTTATCCCTGCTCACTCTTCGCTGGTGTGCACTTTACGGTGCAGGATGGCCTGGAACTCGTCAGCGAACGTGTAGTAACGGTTGATCAGGGTCTCGCTGCGGGCAGCGAAACGGTTGTAGGCAATAACGGCCGGAATGGCAGCGAACAGGCCGATGGCCGTGGCGATCAGCGCTTCGGCAATACCCGGTGCAACGGTCGCAAGCGTCGCCTGCTGGGCCGAAGCCAGACCGCGGAACGAGTTCATGATGCCCCATACGGTACCGAACAGACCGACGTACGGGCTGGTGGAACCGACCGTGGCCAGGAACGGCAGGCCCTGCTCGAGCTTCTCTTCCTCACGGGAGATCGCAACGCGCATGGCACGACCGACGCCTTCCATGACCGCATCGGGGTCGACGCCCTGCTGCTGGCGCAGACGGGAGAACTCCTTGAAGCCGGCACGGAAGATCTGCTCGACGCCCGAATCCGGATCCGGATTGCTTCCAGCCTGGCGATACAACTTGGACAGGTCGATGCCCGACCAGAAGCGCTCCTCGAAGCTGTCCAGAGCACGACGCCCGGCGCGCAGCATCGAGCTGCGCTGAAAGATCATGATCCACGAAGTGACCGAGGCGGCCACCAGAATCAGCATGACCAACTGCACCACGACACTGGCATTGCTGACCAAACTCCACATGGAGGTATGGTCGACGACGTTAGCTTCCACGCTTAATCTCCTGCATTGGATTATTTGCCCAGGTCGCCCGCGTCGGCGAGGGCCGTACGCAAGGCTGGGGGAATGGCCTGGGGTTTGAAATTATCGGCGCGCACACAGGCCACCATGAACTGCCCTTCGCAGAGCAGTGTTGCGTCCTTCATCCGCCATACCTGCTGCTTGAAACGCAGGCTGGCGCGATTCAATTCGATTATTTCGGCGGTCACCTTCAGTTCGTCGTCCAACCGCGCTGGCGCATGGTAGCGCGCCTCTGCCGAATGGACGACGAACAGCAGGTTCTCTCCGGCCAACTGCGACTGGACGAACCCCAGCGCACGCAGGCGCTCGGTCCGAGCCCGCTCCATGAATTTGAGGTAGTTGACGTAGTAGACGACGCCGCCGGCATCGGTGTCTTCGTAATAGACCCGACACTGATGGGCGAACACCTGAACCCCGTTTTGCGCGCGCATACTCTAGTGCTTACTCCTCAGGTTGCCAATCCGCCCAGGCAACTGTTTTTTCGTTGCGTGTGCAGGCAAAGCGCAGGCGAAAGCTGCGTCAGCCCCTAGGACCACGCAAACCCGAATTAGATCGCTGCGCAATTGGCCTTTCACGCGTCGACTTCCTCGGCTTGGGCATCACCGGCAGGCATGTCCCCCAACCGGTTGGGAATGTTAAGGCCGAAATGCAGGTAGGCGTGGCGAGTGACGACGCGCCCGCGCGGGGTCCGCATGATGTAACCCTGTTGAATGAGGTAGGGCTCAAGAACATCTTCGATCGTGTGCCGCTCCTCGCTGATGGCCGCCGCCAGGCTGTCGACGCCCACCGGACCGCCGTCGAATTTCTCGATCATGGTCAGCAGAAGGCGCCGGTCCTGATGGTCGAAGCCGCGCTCGTCGACGTCCAGCATGTTCAAAGCCAGGTCGGCGATGGGCTTGGTGATGTGGCCCTTGCCCCGTACCTGGGCGAAGTCCCGGACCCGGCGCAACAGCCGATTGGCAATTCGCGGCGTACCGCGGGCGCGCCGGGCGATCTCGAAGGCGCCTTCATCTTCGATCGCCAGCCCCAGAATGTTACCCGAGCGGCTGACGATGGTTGCAAGGTCCGCCGTGCTGTAGAACTCCAGACGCTGGACGATGCCGAAACGGTCGCGCAGCGGGTTGGTCAACATGCCGGCACGGGTGGTGGCACCGACCAGGGTGAACGGTGGCAGATCAAGCTTGATGGAGCGTGCCGCCGGCCCCTCGCCGATCATGATGTCGAGCTGGAAATCCTCCATGGCGGGATACAGGACTTCTTCGACGATGGGCGACAGCCGGTGGATCTCGTCGATGAACAGCACATCGTGGGGTTCCAGATTGGTCAGCAGGGCAGCCAGATCTCCCGGCCGCTCCAGCACCGGGCCCGAGGTGCTCTTGATCGACACGCCCATTTCCTGGGCAATGATGTTGGCCAGGGTCGTCTTGCCCAGCCCTGGCGGGCCGAAGATCAAGGTGTGATCAAGGGATTCGCTGCGCCCGCGTGCGGCCTGGATGAACAGCTCCATCTGCTCGCGCACGGTGGGCTGGCCGATGTACTCGGCCAGGCTGAGCGGGCGGATGGCCCGGTCCTGTACTTCTTCGCGATCGCGGCCAGTGGCGGCGATCAGGCGGTCGGCTTCGATCACTTAGATCATTCCCTTCAACGAGCGGCGGATCAATTCTTCGCTGCTCAGCCCCTTGGCATCGATGGCTGCCACGGCGCGGCTGGCTTCCTGCGGCTTGTACCCCAGGGAGATGAGCGCGCTGACGGCATCGGCCTCGGCGCTGCTGACCGGCGCAGGCCCCTGCGGCCCACTGGGTACCAGTTCGAACATGCTCGGCGTAGTTTGCCAGGCCTTGAAGCGATCCTTGAGCTCGACCAACAGGCGCTCGGCGGTCTTCTTGCCTACGCCGGGCACCTTGACCAGCGCCGAGGTGTCCTGTGCCTGCACGCAACGCACCAGCTCATCGACATCCAGCCCTGACATCAGTGCCAGGGCCAATTTGGGACCGACGCCGTTCAGGCGGATCAGCTCGCGAAACAGCTCACGCTCGCGCTTTTCATAGAAGCCATAGAGTAACTGAGCGTCTTCGCGCACCACCAGATGGGTGTGCAAGGTCACGGTTTCGCCGACCGGCGGCAGGCGATAGAGCGTGGTCATCGGCACTTCGAGCTCATAGCCCAGCCCGTTGACGTCGAGAATCAGGTGCGGAGGCTGCTTTTCAGCCAGGGTACCGCGCAGGCGTCCAATCACGTTTGAATCCTTTGTCGGAAGGCGCAGTCACGCCCTGCTCATGCTGGCCGGATCTTCGAATCCGTGGCCATCATTGCAGGACTTGGGTGAGCTGCAAGCAAAAAAGTTTGAAACGATGTAAGCCGCTACAGACGCAGGCGGCCACCGCGGCTGCGGGCGGTGCTCAGGCCGTGGGGCATGAGACTGGACCGGGTGTGCGCATGGGTCAGCGCGATCGCCAGGGCGTCGGAGGCGTCGATCTGGGGTTTCTGGGTCAGCTTGAGCAGGTGCATGACCATCATCTGTACCTGTTCCTTGTTGGCTGCGCCGGTACCGACGATGGCCTGCTTGACCTGGGTAGCGCTGTACTCGGCAATCTCCAGCCCCTCCTCGGCCGCCGCAACGATGGCCGCGCCCCTCGCCTGACCCAGCTTCAGGGCCGAGTCGGCGTTGCGGGCCATGAATACCCGCTCGATGCCCATGGTCACCGGACCGTAGGTCTGGATCACTTCACGTACGCCGCGGAAAACGATCTGCAGACGATCGTGCAGCAGCCCCCCGCCGGTACGGATGCAGCCTGAAGCTACGTACTCGCAGCCTCGTCCGGTTTCACGCACGACGCCAAACCCGGTGATGCGCGAGCCTGGGTCGATTCCAAGAATTAAAGTCATAAAGCCTGCAGTAGTGAGAAACACGGCTGACGCCTTCGCGGGTCATCTACCCGCGAAAAGGCCAGCCCTGTCGAAGCATGGCTTCGATGAAACAAACAGGCCGGTCAGCCGAGCTGTTCCATCACGGCATCGGATATTTCGGCATTGGAATAGACGTTTTGCACGTCGTCCAGGTCTTCGAGCATGTCGATCAGCTTGAGGACCTTCTCGGCACCTTCCGCGTCCAGTTCGGCGCTGGTGGTCGGGGCCATGACGATTTCTGCCTCGTCCGCCTTGAAACCTGCTGCCTGCAGCGCATTGCCCACCGCGTAGAAGCTGGCGAACGAGGTGAACACGTCCATCGAGCCATCAGCGTGGGTGACGATGTCGTCGGCATCGGCCTCCATGGCCGCTTCCATCAGGGCATCTTCATCGACGCCCGGAGCGAAGGACAACTGCCCCTTGCGCTCGAACAGGTAGGCCACCGAGCCATCGGTGCCCAGGTTGCCGCCGCATTTGCTGAACGCGTGGCGCACGGCGGCGGCGGTACGGTTGCGGTTGTCGGTCATGCACTCGACCAGCACCGCGACACCACCGGGACCATAACCCTCGTAGCTCAACTCGACCACGTCATCGCTGCCCGCCGCTCCGGTACCCCGGGCGATCGCACGATCGATGATATCGCGGCTCATGTTGGCGCTCAGCGCCTTGTCCAGCGCCAGCCGCAGACGCGGGTTGGACCCTGGCTCGCCGCCACCCTGACGGGCTGCGACAGTCAGCTCACGAATCCACTTGGTGAAGATCTTGCCCCTCTTGGCATCCTGGCGCTCTTTGCGGTGCTTGATGTTCGCCCACTTGGAATGACCAGCCATAACGCAACTCCGATTTCTGTGTGTTACCCATACGACCCTGCCTCGGCAAGGTTTTCCACTGCCCAACGCAAGGGCGCATCCGAAGATGCGCCCTGTCAGCCGTCACTCAGCCTTGGGCTGTTCGCGCAGACGAATGTGCAGCTCACGCAGTGCCTTGGCATCGACGACACCAGGTGCCTGGGTCATGACATCGGCGGCACTTTGTGTTTTCGGGAAGGCAATGACTTCACGAATCGACTGCGCGCCAGTCATCAGCATGACCAGGCGATCCAGGCCGAAGGCCAGGCCGCCGTGTGGTGGCGCGCCGTATTTCAGGGCATCGAGCAGGAAGCCGAACTTCTCTTCCTGTTCCGCCGCTTCGATGCCGAGCAGACGGAACACAGCCTGCTGCATGTCCTTGCGGTGGATACGGATCGAACCGCCGCCCAACTCGGTGCCGTTGAGCACCATGTCGTAGGCACGCGACAGCGCTGTAGCCGGGTTGGCCTCCAGCTCGGCCGGGGTGCACTTGGGGGCGGTGAACGGGTGGTGCAGCGCGCTGAAGCTGCCGTCTTCGTTCTCTTCGAACATGGGGAAGTCGACGACCCACATCGGCGCCCATTCGCAGGTCAGCAGGTCCAGATCGTTACCCAGCTTGATGCGCAGCGCGCCCAATGCCTCGCTGACGATCTTGGCCTTGTCGGCACCGAAGAACACGATGTCGCCATCGACCGCACCGACGCGATCCAGGATCACGTTGAGGTTGGCTTCCGGGATGTTCTTGACGATCGGCGACTGCAGGCCTTCGACGCCCTTGGCGCGCTCGTTGACCTTGATGTAGGCCAGGCCCTTGGCGCCGTAGATGCCGACGAACTTGGTGTAGTCGTCGATCTGCTTGCGCGGCATGCTCGCCCCGCCTGGAACGCGCAGTGCGGCAACGCGGCACTTGGCATCGTTGGCCGGACCGCTGAAGACCTTGAATTCGACGTCCTTGAGCTGGTCGGCAACGTCGACCAGTTCCATCGGGTTGCGCAGGTCCGGCTTGTCCGAACCGTAGCGCCGCATGGCTTCTTCGAAGGTCATGTGCGGGAACTCGCCGAATTCGACGTCCAGCACTTCCTTGAACAGCTGGCGCACCATGGTTTCGGTGAGGCCGATGATTTCCTTCTCGTCGAGGAAGCTGGTCTCGATGTCGATCTGGGTGAACTCAGGCTGACGATCGGCACGCAGGTCTTCGTCGCGGAAGCACTTGGCAATCTGGTAGTAACGGTCGAAACCGGCCACCATCAGCAACTGCTTGAACAGCTGGGGCGACTGCGGCAGAGCGAAGAAGCTGCCGGGGTGGGTACGGCTTGGAACCAGGTAGTCACGCGCGCCCTCGGGTGTGGCCCGGGTCAGGATCGGCGTTTCGACATCGAGGAAGCCGTTCTCGTCGAGGTAGCGACGGATGCTGGTGGTGATACGCGAGCGCAGGCGCAGCTTCTCGGCCATCTCGGGACGGCGCAAGTCGATGAAGCGGTAGCGCAGGCGGGTTTCCTCGCCAACGTCGGAGTATTCGTTGAGCGGGAACGGCGGGGTTTCCGCCTCGTTCAGCACTTCAAGCTCATAGCCGAGCACTTCGATGGCGCCGGACGCCATGTTCGGATTGACCGCACCGGCCGGGCGTGCGCGGACCTTGCCGGTCACCTTGACCACGTACTCGCTGCGCACGCGGTCGGCGGCGGCGAAGCTGTCGGCGCGATCGGGGTCGAAGACCACCTGGGCCATGCCTTCACGGTCCCGAATGTCGAGGAAGATCACCCCGCCATGGTCGCGACGGCGATGGACCCAGCCGCACAGGGTTATTTCCTGACCTTCCAGGGTCTCGTTCAGTTGGCCGCAATAGTGGCTGCGCATCATAGTAGTGGTTTCACTTCTCGTAATTCATGATTCGATGACGGCGTGTAGCTGGACACGCGGCACCCTGGACATCGTGCAGGAGCGGGCGGGAGCCGGACAACTCACTCGGCCTTGTCGCCACCCGCCAGATTCTTCTTGTTGCCGGTCTTGAAGTCGGTCTCGTACCAACCGGTGCCGCTCAGGCGGAAACCCGGCATGGAAAGCATCTTCTTCAATTCCGGCGCCTGGCAGGCAGGGCAATCGGTCAAAGGCTCGGCGCTGATCTTTTGAATGACTTCCATCTGGTGACCACAGGAAGCACATTGATAGTCGTACATCGGCATGGGTAGTGTCTCGGCAACCAAATAACCGCGGCGCGAGCGGCGCCAGGGTGAAACGCGGGATTATATCCGGTTAATCGGCGCCGCGCAGCCGTCCAAGGTAACAGACGACGCACGATCGCGCCCCATCAGGTGAGTGACGCAGACCACGCGCACCAGCCCGCTGAAATTCTTCACGCCGCCGTGGCGCAGGTGGACTTCGCGGTCGACATAGGAAAGCAGTGCGTTCACCGTGCACTCATTGGCCAGGGCGATGCGCTCCAGGATCTCCCAGTAGATCCGTTCCAGACGCAGGCACGTGGCGAACCCGTTCAGGCGAACCGAGCGGGAGACGGGTCGAGCCATGCCCATGTCGAAGTTTTCTGCGTAGGGATCGACGGCAAGCCTGCTCGATCGGTCGAGCTGTCGTGCTCGGGTGATGATGTTTCCTTCCATGGATCCGTGCCTCCTTGATGATCGCCACCTCCAACCCTGGAGGTGTGCTGACGGATCTATGGAAGCGTATCGAGGCGCGATGCCGACAGAGGAATAAAGAGTTGCAGGTGTGCGAAGGGCGGCGTCGTTGCGTAGGAGCGAACCATGCTTCGACCGGGCGCAAAGCGCCAGGATCGATACGGCGGACACCCTGCTGGCGCGGGTGCCGCCGCACCAAAAAGGATCAGCCTTCGAGCAGCGAACGCAGCATCCAGGCGGTCTTCTCATGCACCTGCATGCGCTGGGTCAGCAGGTCGGCCGTCGGCTCGTCACTGACCTTGTCCAGCAGCGGGAAGATGCCTCGGGCAGTACGGGTAACGGCTTCCTGACCTTCGACCAGTTGCTGGATCATGTCCTGGGCCGAGGGCACGCCCTCTTCTTCCTTGATCGAAGACAGACGGGCATAGATGGAATACGCACCGGGCGCCGGGAAGCCCAGGGCACGAATACGCTCGGCAATGGAGTCCACCGCCAGCGCCAGTTCGGTGTACTGCTCTTCGAACATCAGGTGCAGCGTACGGAAAGCCGGGCCGGTGACGTTCCAGTGGAAGTTGTGGGTCTTGAGGTAGAGCACGTAGGTGTCGGAGAGCAGACGGGACAAGCCGTCCACGATCGATTTGCGATCTTCTTCGCTGATGCCAATATCGATTGCCATGTAATGTCCTTGTAGACGATGAATATACACCCCACTGGTGGACGCCCACTTTACCAAGACCCATCGACCCGCGCAGCCTTTGCCTTGCTCGCTTTGTGTCGACTATCCGCCCGACGGCGGTGGGCGGCACTCTGGCCGATTTGAGAAGGATCCGGCTTTGCTGTTAAATAGGCCGCGTGTCGCCCGGCGATTCATCAAGCCGCGGTGCATAGGCTGATCCCTGCAGATGCCCGGCAATTCTTGTCACCCCAACGCTGTGCGTGGTGCGGTATCAGCTCTTCCTGTATGCCTGATCTTAGAGTGAGCCAATCAAATGTTGAAAATCGTCCACCTCCTGACGGGCGCAGCGGCCGTGCTGCTGTCCTTCATACCAAGCCTGCGGGCCGATGTAGCGCCTTACCTGCAACAACCCGACGCAATCTACCTGGCGCTGTTCGGTCTGCTCAATCTGCTTTTGGCTCCAGTGATACCACGCTGGAACAAAGGTCCACGTCATCTGTTGCAAAACCTGGTCAGTGTCCTGCTGGTCGCCTCGGTGATCACCCAGACCCTGACATTGCTGGTACCGCTGCCGGCCATCGGCATCCTGCCGGGTCTGCTGTGCGCACTGCTCGCGTGCCTGGCGCACCTGTCGATCAGCTTCTACCGTGCGTCACCGGCGCCCAGCGCCGTGCAGTACGACATGACCAACCGCGATACGGGCACCGTGAAGTGGTTCAACACGTCCAAAGGCTTCGGCTTCATTTCGCGTGACTCGGGCGACGACATCTTTGTGCATTTTCGTGCCATTCGTGGCGAAGGTCATCGGGTATTGGTCGAAGGCCAGCGCGTCGAGTTTTCGGTGATGAACCGTGACAAGGGGCTGCAGGCCGAAGACGTGATTGCGGCATCGCCACGTCGCTGAATCCAGCAGGCAACAAAAAACGCGGGCACTGCCCGCGTTTTTTATTGCCTCGAAAAAATCTCAATAATGAGGCGGCGGCGCTTCTTGAGTGGCCGTCTCGAACTGGCCGACCATTTCTTCCTGCCGCTTGAGCAAGGCTGCGAGCTGCATCTGCAGGCGCTCGATGGCCCGCTGCTGCAGGATCAACTCGTCGCTGAGCGAGGACAAGGTGTCATCCTGAAACGCCAGGCGCGTCTCCAGCTCCATCACTCGATCTTCGAGGCTCATGCGCTGCCCTCCGCGAAAACGAATTCGTCGCCCAGCAGGCTTGCCAGTTTTTCACGAACCGATGCCAGCTGCTCAGCGGTATAGGGTACGGCTGGCAACTTGCCCCAGACCGGCGCAGGCCAGGCGGCATCGGCGCGATACCGGACGATTACATGCATGTGCAACTGGCTGACTACATTGCCCAGGGTGGCAATATTGATCTTGTCGGCGGCATAGCCTTGGTGAAGCAACTTCGCCAAGGCATGAGTTTCATTCCACAGCGTTTGATGGTCCGCCTCGTTCAACTGGAAGACTTCGCTGATATCGGGACGACGTGGCACCAGAATGAACCAGGGATAGTTGGCATCATTGCTGAGCAGCAGACGACACAGTGGGAAGTCACCCAGGACATGAGTGTCTTGGGCAAGTCGGGCATCCAGGCTGAACACGGGCGTTCTCCAAAAAGCGGGATGGGGGACCGGGCCATGGCCACGAATCATCGAGCATCAAGGATACCGTGCCCGGTCGCTTTTTTTCGAGGTTGTCGCACATTCAGCTGATCTACTGCGCCACGCGAGCCCGTCAGTATGCCCGGAACAGGGCACAGTCCTGGTGCCCTTCGCCCCAGGATCGCCCGCCTCGTTCAACCCTGAGCGGCACGCCCTGTGCGGACTTCACGCGTTCCATTCAGTACTACACGTAACTACCTGACCAGCGGTACTTCTTTAGGCCAGCGCCACGTTGCCAATTTCATAAGCTGGGCTAGCCTTGCGATTCGAGACGTCACTTTTCGCACCAAAAAGATCCACCAGGGACGCTGTCGGTGCACGCAGACTTCGGAATCTACCCACTCTTGTCACCCTACGGTAACGTTTGCGCTGCGAAATGGGAGGCGATCGCAATCACGACACAGTGACCGAAAAAACAGGACATGGCTCGACAGGCTGGATTCCCGTGGGCTTCGCCGAGGAGAAGCAAGAAAAGTGAAAAATATGTGAAGGCCTGGCACGTTTGTGCACGCTTGTTGCATTCATCATCGCAAGGTTCAGCGGGGACGTGGGAAGACGATACCCGGGGACAAACAGTAAACCGCCGTATGACGTTTTCATGCATTTGCAACTTGGCATTGTCAACGACTCAATTCACGGCAGTGCATAAAGGCAAGACGGATGAAACAGCGTTAGTGCACACGCGCAAGCGAAGTGCAGTTGCAAGCGCGAACTTGAAAGTATCGCCAACATGGCTGGCGTGGTATACGTTCCGCGCCGTCATAAAAAGAAAGAACTGCCTCAGATAAAAAAACAGGTGAGGCAGTGGTTACTCTTCTTAAAACCAAAGGAGCAAATCACGATGCGCGTGATGAAGTGGAGCATGATCGCACTGGCTGTAACAGCCGGCACCTCGCAGTTGGCTTTGGCGTCCGCCCAGGACGATTCCAAGGGTTTCGTGGAAGACAGCACCCTGAACCTCAAGCTGCGCGCCCTGTACATGAACCGTGACTACAAGCACGGCGCGGGCAATCCTACCGCTGGCAGCGACAAGGGCTATCGCGAAGACACCGGTCTTGGCGCCCAGATGTTCTACGAGTCGGGCTTCACCCAGGGCACCATCGGTGCAGGTGTGGATGCAATGGGCTTTGGTTCGGTACGTCTGGACGGCGGTACCGGTCGCCGCAGCAACGGCCTGTTCGCAGCCGATGACGAAGGCAACCTGGAGCACAGCCAGACCAAGGGTGGCGCGGCCGTCAAGTTCCGCTTCTCCAATACCGTGCTCAAATACGGCCAACAGATCGTCGCCAGCCCGGTCTTCGCGACCGATGACGGTCGTCTGTTGCCTGAAGTCGCCACCGGCACCTCGATCACCAGCAACGAAATTCAGGACCTGACCCTGAACATCGGCCGCTTCACCTCGATGAGCGCACAGACCGGCATGGGTCGCGACTCCCTGGGCCTGAAGTCCGCCGACATCGCCGGCGCCACCTACGCCTTCACCAAGAACTTCACCGGTACGGTTGCAGCGTCCGACGTGGAAGACTACTGGAAGCGTCAGTACGTCAACCTTAACTACACCCTGCCGATCGACGATCTGCAGTCGCTGAACTTCGACTTCAACGCCTATCGCACCAAGAGCCAGGGCGAAGACCTGGGCGGCGACGTCGACAACAAGATCTGGAGCACCGCGGTTGCCTATAGCCTGGGCGCGCACAAGTTCACCCTGGGCTACCAGCGCAGCTCCGGTGACACCGGTTACGCCTACGGCGTGGACGGCGGCGGCACCGTGTTCCTGAACAACTCCGTGCAGTACTCCGACTTCGTCGGCGCCGAAGAGAAGTCGTGGCAGGTTCGCTACGACCTCAACATGGCTACCTACGGCGTACCGGGCCTGAGCTTCATGACTCGCTACATCACTGGCGACAACATCGAAGCCAGCAACGGCGAAGAAGGCAAAGAGCACGAGTGGGACTTCGAGACCAAGTACGTGGTTCAGCAGGGCCCGATCAAGGACATGTCCTTCCGCCTGCGTAGCGCCGTCTACCGCGCCAACAACGCCTACGACGCCGACTACGGTCCGTCGAACAACGATCTGCGCTTCATCGTCGAGTATCCGCTCAGCATCATGTAATTCGCTGCGGGTAGCTGCACCCTTGAAAAGCCCGGCCCCGCCGGGCTTTTCTGCGTCTGGGTTCCCGTGCTCCGCAAAGCGCGGCCCTATGCCTGTACGTCGTCCAATCACGCCCGTACAATGCCAGGCCTCGATAAAATTTCGCCAAGACAACGGTCAACCATGCGCACCAGTCAATATCTGCTCGCCACACAGAAAGAAACCCCTTCCGATGCCGTCGTGATCAGCCACCAGCTGATGCTGCGTGCCGGCATGATCCGCAAGCTCGCCTCGGGCCTGTACACGTGGCTGCCGATGGGTCTTCGGGTGATGCGCAAGGTTGAGCGGATCGTGCGCGAGGAAATGGACGCCGCCGGTGCCCTCGAGGTGCTGATGCCGGGTATCCAGCCGGCAGAACTGTGGCAGGAATCGGGTCGCTGGGAGCAGTACGGTCCTGAACTGCTGCGCCTGAAGGACCGCCACGACCGTGAGTTCTGTGCAGGCCCTACCCATGAAGAAGTCATCACCGACCTGATGCGCAACGAGCTGAACAGCTACAAACAGCTGCCCATCAATCTGTACCAGATCCAGACCAAATTCCGTGACGAGATCCGTCCGCGCTTCGGCCTGATGCGTGGCCGCGAATTCATCATGAAGGATGCTTACTCCTTCCATGCCGACCAACCGTCGCTGCAGGTCACCTACGACCGCATGCACCAGGCCTACAGCAACATCTTCACTCGCCTGGGCTTGAAGTTCCGCGCTGTGGAAGCCGACAACGGCTCTATCGGCGGCGCCGGCTCCCACGAGTTCCATGTGCTGGCAGAGTCTGGCGAAGACGACATCGTGTTCAGCGATACGTCCGACTACGCGGCCAACATCGAGAAGGCCGAAGCGATTCCACGCGAGACCGAGCGTGGCGCTGCGCAGGAGGAACTGCGCCTGGTCGACACGCCCAATGCCAAGACCATCGCGCAATTGGTGGAAAACTTCGGCCTGCCGATCGAGAAAACCGTCAAGACGCTGGTGGTGCATGCCGCCGAAGAAGGCAAGTTGATTGCCTTGGTCATCCGTGGCGATCATGAGCTGAACGAGATCAAGGCGGCCAATCAGCCTCAGGTCGCCAGCCCGCTGGTCATGGCCAGCGAAGCCGAACTGCGTGAGGCCATCGGTGCAGGTGCAGGTTCCCTGGGCCCGCTGAACCTGCCCCTGCCGTGCATCATCGATCGCTCCGTCGCCTTCATGAGCGATTTCGGCGTAGGCGCCAACATCGACGACAAGCATTACTTCGGCGTCAACTGGGAACGCGATCTGCCGCTGCCTGAGGTGGCCGATCTGCGCAACGTGGTTGACGGCGACGCCAGCCCGGATGGCCAGGGCACCCTGACCATCAAACGTGGTATCGAGGTAGGTCATATCTTCCAGCTGGGCACCAAGTACAGCGAAGCCATGAAGTGCCAGGTACTTGGCGAGAACGGCAAGCCGGTGACTCTGGCCATGGGCTGCTACGGGATTGGCGTATCGCGCGTGGTCGCAGCGGCCATCGAGCAGAACAACGATGCCGGGGGCATCATCTGGAGCGACACCCTGGCGCCCTTCCAGGTGGCACTGGTACCGCTGCGCTACGAAACCGAACAGGTCCGCGAGGCCACCGATCGGTTGTACGCGCAACTGACCGAAGCGGGTTTCGAAGTGCTGCTGGACGACCGCGACAAGAAGACCAGCCCCGGCATCAAGTTCGCCGACATGGAGCTGATCGGCATTCCTCACCGGATCGTCATCAGCGACCGCGGCCTGGCCGAAGGCAACCTGGAATACAAGAGCCGTACCGAGGACGCAGCCCAGGCTTTGCCTGTCGACGAAGTCCTGTCTTTCATCCAGGCTCGCGTGCGCCGCTGACAGACTCGAGAAACCATGTTCAAGCGAACTACCATGGCCCTCGGGGGTGCTGCCCTGTGCAGCACCCTGCTGGTCAGTGGCTGTGCCAACCAGATGTCGCAGCGCAACGAACACGAAGAGCGGATCGAGCGCAAGCTGCTCGAACACAACCTGCAGATCGACCTGGGCAAGCCCGAGGTCCTGCAGACACCGCAACGCCGCGTGCGCATTCGCGAACTCAAGGACTTCGAAGTCACGGCGTTCGAGACCACCCGTCACTACGATCGCTACACTCCCTATCAACCCTGGCGTGAGGTCTACGAGATTCCGCTGGGCGCAGTTGCCGTGGTGGCGGGCGTGGGCGCCAATGTGGTGAACGTGGCAACATTCGGCAGCTTGCCCGATAGCGTTACCAAGGATTGGGTCAGCTATGGATTTGCCGGTCTCAATCCGTTCATGAACGTGCAATCCAACGGCCGCGCCGAGCAGAACCTGGCTAGCATCGACGAGGTGCAGACCGACAAGCGCGTGGAGCACAACAGCACGCCCTGGAGCGAGCGGCCCGTTCAGGTCGGCACCGGTCGCAAGACCTTCGACCTGGAGACCGATGCTAACGGCGTGTTGCGCATCAACCTGCTGGACAGCCCGTTCGCCGAACAGGATCTGACCCGTGTCACGCGCTTGCAGCTGAGCGTGGTGGATGAGGACAGCCAGACCCGCGCCAGCGCCCTGCTGCCGGTCAGCCCGGATCTGCGCGGCAAGCTTGCCGAAGCACACAGGCTGATTTTCGATGACCTGGAAGGCGACGAGGTGGGTCAGTGGGTGTTTCGGGTCAAGCGACTGGCTGAACTGGGTCTGGAAGATGAAGCCAGTGAGCTGGAACAGAGCCTGATCGAATTGACCCGCAACGACCCTGAATTGCAGCAGGATTTCCTCAAGTCGCTGCGCAAGGAAACCGGGCGACTGGTTGCCGATCCTGGGACCTGAGCCCGCCGATCAGCGCTCGCTGAACAGCTCCAGCTGCTCGTGAGCGCCACGCAGGTCCAGCAGACGCACGCCGATGCCCAACAGCCGCACCGGCTTGCCGCCCCGGGCGAACGCTTGACCCAATAGCTGCTGGTAGCTTTCCAGATCCCGGCCCGCCCCGGCCTGCTCCAGGGTGGTCTGGGTGAAGTCGTGGAACTTCACTTTGACGAACGGCTTGCCGGGGCGATAGCTGCTGTCGATCCGGCCGATGCGTTCGGCCAGGGTCTGCATCAGCTCCGGAAGCTTGCCCAGGCAGCTGGCCAAGTCCGGAAGGTCTGCCTCATACGTGTTTTCCACGCTGATGGACTGCCGCCGGCTATCGTTCTGCACCACACGATCGTCGATACCACGGGCCAGGCTGTAGAGGCGCTCGCCGAAGCTGCCGAATTCGCGCACCAGCGCCAATTTGCTCCACTCACGCAACTCCAGGCAGCTGTCGATGCCCAAGCGCGCCAGCTTGTCCGCAGTGACCTTGCCCACGCCGTGCAGTTTGGTAACCGGCAAGGCGGCAACGAAGTCCTCGACCTGTGGCGGGGTGATGACGAACAGCCCGTCGGGCTTGCGCCAGTCGCTGGCAATCTTGGCCAGAAACTTGTTCGGCGCCACCCCGGCCGAAACCGTGATGTGCAGACGCTTGGAAACCTTGCGCCGAATGTCCTGGGCGATACGCGTGGCACTGCCGGAAAAATGCGGGCAGTCGGAGACGTCGAGGTAAGCCTCGTCCAGTGACAGCGGCTCGATCAGGTCGGTGTACTCGCGAAAGATGCCCTGAATCTCCCGCGATGCTTCTTTATAGGCATCCATGCGGGGCTTGACGATGGTCAGGTCAGGACAAAGTTTGACCGCATGACGTGAACTCATGGCCGAGCGCACGCCATAGGCGCGCGCCTCGTAGTTGCAGGTGGCGATCACGCCGCGACGCTCCGCGGAGCCGCCGACGGCCAGGGGCTTGCCGGCCAGCCGCGGGTCGTCACGCATCTCGATGGCGGCGTAGAAGCAGTCACAGTCGACATGGATGATCTTGCGCTGCGTCATGGTCTGGGCGAGGTACCGGGCGGGTAATGGATCGTACACATACCACGGTATTATCCCACTCGCAGCAGTAAGCGCCATCACCAAAGCCTGACGGCGCTGTTTCGGCTCATCGAAAAAACATCGGAAATACCGCTGAAAGCCCCGTCCCGCCTGCCTCTTCAGGCCATTGGCAAAGCTAAGCGATTGATGGAAAAGAGTTTTCTCGAAATCAAGGTTTGACAAGCGCGCGCCGCGCTGTAGAATAGCCCACACAGACGCGGGATGGAGCAGTCTGGTAGCTCGTCGGGCTCATAACCCGAAGGTCGTCGGTTCAAATCCGGCTCCCGCAACCAAACAACGAAGAAGGCCACTTGAAAAAGTGGCCTTTTTTGTTGCCTGCGTTTTACCCGACCGCTGATTATTCAATCAGGTCGTCAGGCCGATCCACATCGCGGTAGATACCCAGGTCATCGCACGCCACACGATGCAGGTGTTCTTCGGCAAACAGTCGTCGTGCACCTTGATCGCCACGCAACACCAGCAGCTGTTCGCGGAAAGCGCGGCCAAAGCCCACCGGGTGCCCCTGCCCTTGCGGGCCATGGGCGATGCTGATGCGCTCCGGCGCCATGGACCGGCGCACCTTGGCGAAGGTGCCAGCGGTCACGAACGGCATGTCGCCCAGGCACACCAGCCAGCCATCGGCGTTGGCACTGGCTTCGACGCCGGTGCGCAGGCTGTCGCCCATGCCTGCGGAGTCGAGCAGCACCACTTCGCAGCCGTAAGCCTGGGCGACCTCTATCACTTGTGTCTTGTGCGTACGGGTGACCAGCACACGACGCTCGACTGCCTCGCCGAGATTGCGCAGCACCTGCTCGATGACACTGCGCTCGATGCCATCCAACCCTCGACATCGAGCGAGCAGTTTGTCGCTGCCCTGCCCTGCCGCTTCCTGAAAACGCCGACCCTCTCCCGCAGCGAGGATCAGGGCGCAAGGTGCAATGATGGCTGACATGTCGTTGAGCTCCGGTGATCACATGGCGCACTGCAGATGGAATGGCGTCGCGATCAATACAGGTTGGGTTCCATTTCCAGCGCTACGCCAAAGCGCGACTGGATATCGTCCTGGATCCGCTGAGCCAGCGCATACAGCTGCTTGCCTGAGGCGCCGCCGTAGTTGACCAGCACTAGCGACTGCAAGCGGTGCACGCCAGCGTCGCCGTCGCGATAGCCTTTCCAGCCTGCGCGCTCGATCAACCAGCCGGCCGCCAGCTTGAAGAGCCCATCGGCCTGGGGATAGGCCACTGCATCAGGGTGCTCGCGGCGAATGGCGTCCAGCATCGGCGCGGTCACTACCGGATTCTTGAAGAAGCTGCCGGCGTTGCCCAGCTCGGCAGGATCGGGAAGCTTCTCTCGACGAATGCTGCAGATGGCGGCACTGACGTCCTTGGGCGTGGGGTGCTGGATACCCTGGTCGGCCAATCGTTGACGCACAGGGCCGTAGTCCAGATGCACCGGCGCCGAACGCGACAGCTTGAAACGCACACGCAGGATCACCCAGCGTCCGGGCTGGCGCTTGAACACGCTGTCGCGATAGCCGAAGGCGCAGTCGGTGACACTGAAGTCGCGGACCTGCAGCGTGTCCCGGTCCAGCGCGGTCAGGCCGGCGAACACGTCCTTGATCTCGACACCGTAGGCCCCAATGTTCTGCATCGGTGCCGCGCCCACGGTGCCGGGGATCAGGCTGAGGTTTTCCAGCCCCGCCAGACCCAGCTCGAGCGTCTGCAACACGAAAGGATGCCAAGGCTCGCCGGCTTCGGCTTCCAGCAATACCTGATCGCCATTTTCTTCGAGCACACGGATGCCACGATTGTCCATGCGCACCACCAGCAGCTCGCTCAAGTCAGTGGTCAGCAGCAGGTTGCTGCCGCCACCGATGACCAGCACGCGCAGATTCCTCGTCGCCGCCCACGCCAGTGCCTGCTCCAGTTCGCCATCGCTGTGCACGGAGACGAAGAACGCCGCTCGAACGTCGATGCCGAACGTGTTGTAGGGCTTGAGCGACTGGTTGGCGCGGATGTCCAGACTCATGACGCCAGCAGGCGCCGCACGCGCTCAAGGTCTTCGGCGGTGTCGACACCGGCGGGTGGCGCCTGCACGGCGTCGGCGACATGGATGCGCACACCGTGCCAGAGCGCACGCAGCTGCTCCAGGCGCTCGGTGCTTTCCAGCCAGCAAGGACCCCACTGCACGAAATCCTGCAGGAAGCCGGCACGGTAGGCATAGATGCCGATGTGACGACGATAGGGCACCTGGGCTGGCAGGACGTCGCGATCGTTGGCGAAGTCATCGCGAGCCCAGGGCAGCGGTGCGCGGCTGAAGGTCAGCGCCAGGCCGTTAAGGTCCGTGACGACCTTGACCACGTTGGGGTTGAAAAGCGCCTCCACGTCTGCGATCGGCTCGGCCAAGGTCGCCATGGCGGCCTCGCGACTGGCGGCGAGATTGGCCGCCACCTGGTCGATCACCACGGGCGGAATCAACGGCTCGTCGCCCTGCACATTGACCACGATCGCGTCGGCATCCAGGCCCAGCACCTGGCAGACCTCGGCCAGGCGGTCGGTGCCGGACTCGTGGTCAGGACGGGTCATCACCACTTCGGCGCCGAAGGCACGGCAGGCGGACTCGATGCGACCGTCGTCGGTGGCGACCACCACCCGCGCAGCGGTGCTCTTGCAGGCCTGCTCCCAGACATGCTGGATCATCGGCTTGCCAGCGATCATCTGCAGCGGCTTGCCCGGCAGGCGCGTCGACTGGTAGCGGGCGGGGATCACGACAGTGAAGGCCGTGCTCATTTATCCAGGCGCTCGTCGTCGGTGAGGGTGCGGGCTTCGGTTTCCAGCATCACCGGAATGCCGTCGCGAATGGGGTACGCCAGGCCTGCGCCCTTGCTGATCAGTTCGGTCTTGTCGGCGCTGAGCTTGAGCGGACCCTTGGTGATCGGGCAGGCGAGAATGTCGAGCAATTTGGTGTCCATGGAAAATCCTTCAAGGCAGGGAATCAGGGCAAAAGGTCGGTCAGACGCTGGTCGAGCCAACCGATGAAGCGTGGCGAGGGCTGGGCGTCGGCGGCCAGGTACCACCAATCCGCGGCGGCGAACTCGCGGCACTTCACGGCATCCTTCTCGGTCATGATCACCGGCAGCGGCGGCTCGAAACTCAGGGCCTGGGGCGTGAACCGGGCATGATCGGCGAAAGGGTGCGCGACAGGCTGCCAGTGTAGCGCCTGCAGGGTGTCGAAGAAACGTTGCGGATTGCCGATCCCGGCCACGGCGTGAAGGGCCTGTCCGGGGGGGAAATGGCTCAAGGGTCGGCGTTCGCCGCTGCGCACGTTGATCAGCGCCTGGGCTTGCAGGGTCAGGCCGTAGCCTTGCGGGGAATCGTCGGCGGTACCGTTGCACAGCACGGCATCCACCGTCTGCAGGCGTTCGGCGGGTTCGCGCAACGGGCCTGCAGGCAGGCAGCGGCCGTTGCCCAGCCCGCGCGCGGCGTCGATCAGGACCAGTTCGATGTCACGAGCCAGGCGGTAATGCTGCAGGCCATCGTCACTGAGGACGAGGTCCACGGGTTCGGCTTCGAGCAGCGCACGCACGGCGCGGCCCCGATCGGGGTCGATCACCAGCGGTACGCCACTACGCCGCACGATCAGCAGCGGTTCATCGCCCGCCTCGGCTGCGTCCTGATCGGCGCTGACCCGCCACGGCAGGCTCGGCGGCTGGGCGCCGTAGCCACGACTGACCACGCCGACGCGCAGGCCGCGCGCGCGGCAGTGCTCGATCAGCCAGAGGATCATCGGTGTCTTGCCGGTGCCACCAACGGTAATGTTGCCGACCACCAGCACCGGCACCGGTGCCCGGTAGATCTCGCCCTGCCCGGCCTCGAAGCGCCGCCGCTTGCGCAGCACGACGTGGCGGTACAGGCATTCCAGCGGACGCAACAGCCACAGCGCACGATGGCCGGTGTACCAGGCGGCGGACAAGCGGTCGGCGAAGCTCATCAGGGATTCGCCTGCGCCTCGACGGTGATCATGCTGATCTGGCTGAAGCCCAGCTTGCCGGCAGCATCCATGGCGCTGATCACCGCCTGATGGGGCGTCTTGCCATCGGCGCTGATCGACAGGGGCAACGTGCTGTCACCCGCCGACGCGGTACGCAGGGCCTCGATCAGGGTCGGCAGGTCGCTCTTGGGCAGCAGTTGGTTGTTGACCGCGTAGACGCCCTCGGCGCTGATGGCGATGTCGATGCGCTTGAGGTCGCTGGCCTGCTCCGGCGCGCCATTCACCGCCTCGGGAAGCTCGACACGCAACTGGGTCTCGCGGGTGAACGTGGTGGTGATCACGAAGAACAGCAGCAGCACGAAGACGACGTCTATCAGCGAGATCAGGTTGAGCTCGATGTTCTCCCGACTGCGACGACGAAACTTCACGCTTTTTCCTCGGCCAGGTCGACCTCGCGATCACCCTGCACGACTTCCACCAGCTTGATGGCTTCCTGTTCCATGCCCACTACCAACTCATCGATGCGGCGCTGCAGCAGGCGATGGAAGAACAGCGCCGGGATCGCGACGATCAGGCCGGACGCGGTGGTGACCAGCGCCTTGGAGATACCGCCGGCCATGACGCCGGGGTTGCCGCTCACGGCGCCGCCGGTGAACGAGCCGAAGATCTCGATCATGCCGATGACCGTGCCCAGCAGGCCGAGCAGTGGGGCCATCGCGGCAATGGTGCCCAGGGTGCTGATATAGCGTTCCAGCTCGTGGATGACGCGGCTGGCGGCTTCCTCGATGCTTTCCTTCATGATTTCACGGCCATGACGCGAGTTGGCCAGGCCAGCGGCGAGAATTTCACCGAGGGGCGAGTCGGCGCGGAGCTCCTTGAGCTTTTCCTTGCTCAACTGCTTGTCTTTCTTCCAGCGCCAGACCTGGCCGACCAGGTGGGCGGGCGAGACGCGGCTGGCACGCAAGGTCCACAAGCGCTCGGCGATGATGGCCAGCGCAACGATGGAACTCACTATGATTGGCAACATCATCCAGCCGCCAGACTTAACCAATTCCCACACAGGTGCGATCCCCTCGAAAAAGTTCGCCACTCTACCATAGGGGTGCGGCGGGTCGAAGTGCGCGATGACCGCTGGGAAGCTCATGGCTTAACGGCCGCGTCACGCCAGAAACGTCGCTGGTCGCGCTGCCGCTGCACGGGGCGATAGGCCCCCAGCTGGATGCGCAATGCGCCCGCCTCGGCCGTATCGTGAGGGGTGATGCCCAATGCCTGGTAACGCGCCAGCACGTCAGCGTGAGGATGACCAAAGGTGTTGTCGTGTCCACGCGATATCAGCGCGGCGTGAGGCTGCACCGCTTCCAGGAACGGCTTGCTCGATGAGGTCTTGCTGCCATGATGCGGCGCCTGCAACCAATGCGCCTGAGGCGCCAGACCACTAGCGAGCAGGGCCCTTTCGGCCGACGCGTCGATGTCGCCTGCGAGCAACAGCCGTTCGCCATTGGCTTCGACCCAGAGCACGCAGGAAGCGGGATTGCCGGGCACCGCCGACGGCCAGCGCCACAGCACGAACCTGACCCCATCCCATTCCCAACTACGACCCGGCTTGCAGGGCTGCGCCTGCCACGCAGCCGGAAGCGCGTCGGGTTCGCCGGCCAATGTCTGGGTGACGGGCAGGCGTCGCCGCACGGAGCCTGCACCGCCAGAGTGATCGAGGTGGGCATGACTGATGATCATCGCATCCAGACGCCGTACGCCCAGCGCGACCAGGCTGGGCACGACGACACTGGCGCCGGCATCGACTTCGCCCAGCCCAGGACCGGTGTCATAGAGCACTTGGTGGTGGGCGGTGCGCACCAGCACCGCCAGGCCCTGGCCAACGTCCAGCACCCAGATATCGGCCTGGCCCACGGGCGGCGCCTGACGCGAGCCGAACAGCAGCAGCCCGACCATCGGCACGCCCAGCCAGCGCAACGGCACGCCCGCTGGCAGCAACAGCAGCAGGATGCCGATCGCGAGCACCAGCCACACTTCTGGCGACACGCCGGGCGGCAGCCAGGGAGGACTCCATTCGGCGGTCCAGGTCAGCCATTGAAACAGACCGCGCAGTGCCCCGCCAGCCAGCCACAACAGGCTTTCGCCGATCCAGGGCACCGGTAGCAGCACGGCGCCGGCCATGGCCACCGGGAGTACCACGAGGCTGATCCAGGGTACGGCGAGCAAATTGACCAGCGGCCCGCTGACACTGACCGGCAGGGCCAGGGCCACCATCACCGGCAGCAGCCCGACGGCCACGCAGCACTGCGCACGGGTCCAGGCCTGCCACCAGCGCCACCCCCCGAGGCGCCCTGAGAACGTCAGCAGCAACACCCCCACGGCAGTGAACGATAGCCAGAAGCCGGGCTGCAGGCTCACCAGTGGGTCGACCAGCAACACCAGGGTGAACGCCAGCAGCAGCGGCCACCAGACGCCCAGGTGGCGAAAGCGCAGCCGCCACGTCAGCACCAGGCCGATCATGATGCAGGCGCGACGTACCGGCACCTGGAAGCCGGCCAGCAATCCGTACGACAACGCGGCGGCGAACGCCAAGACGCAGGCGCAGGGCAACCACGGCCACCGCGCCGGCCACAGGCCGACTTTGGCCAACAAAGCCACCAATCCATACACCAGCCCCGCCAGCAGGCCGACATGCTGGCCGGAAATGACCAACAGATGCACGGTGCCGGTGGCCTGGAGCACTTCCCACTGCTGGCGCGAGACCCCGGAGCCGTCACCCAGCAGCAAGGCGGCCAGGGTACCGCCCTGTTGTTGGCTGTCGACCGCCAGCAGACGCTGGCGCAGTCCATCGCGCCAGGCCAGGCGGGCTGCACGCACCCGCTTGCCGGCCTTGACGCTGCCCGTGGCGCCGAACCCCTTGGCCAGGGCCCAGGCCTGGGCGTCGAAACCGCCAGGATTGACCAACGCACGCGGGCGTTTGAGTTTCACCGCCAGGCGCCAGCGTTCGCCGCTGGCCACCGGTGGGCCGCCGTACCAGGCCAGACGCAGCCGTGACGGCAACTGCGCGCGGCGCGACCAGGCATCCGTCAGCTCGAAGCGCACGGTGCTGCCGTTCGCCGCTGGCAAGCCGACCACTTCGCCTTCGAGCCACAGGGTCTGTCCGTCGAGCGCCCGCGCCAACTGATCGTTCGTCGCCCAGTGGGCATGCAGACACGCCCAGCACAGCCCCAGCAAAAACAGCCCGCAGTGCCAGCGGCGCGACATCAGCAATAGCGATGCAACCGCCGCCATCCCCATCAACCAGCCCAGCGACGGCAAGGCTGGCAGCCCGCGCAGACACACCATCCCGGTCGCCAGCGCCAACATCGCCGTGCGCATACCTTCCTCCCTGGAAAAACCGCCGGCCAAGGCTAAGGGGAATCGCAGCGCGGCGCGCCTTATCAAATGTCACAAAGTCTGAGCTCCGACGTCGGGGAACTTGTGCATACTGCCGGACACATCCAGACAGATATGTGCGAGACCGCTATGCCGCGTCGCCTGTTCAAGCGCTACATGCCGGACCCTGAGACGATTCGCGAACACAAGTCGCTGCGATTTCTGGGTCGCCTCCTGCATGACGCCAACCTCTGGCACCTGAACCGTCATTCGGTGGCCCGGGCCATGGCGGTCGGGTTGTTTGCCGCCTTCATGCCGATTCCCTTGCAGATGCTGCTGGCTGCGGCGCTGGCGATCGTGGTGCGTGGCAACATGCCGATCGCGGTCAGCCTGGTGTGGCTGACCAACCCGATCACCATACCGCCGGTGTTCTATTGCACGTACAAGGTGGGCTCGTGGCTGTTGGGCCAGCCGCCCCGGCAACTGCCCGATTCCTACAGCTGGGACTGGGTCATGAGCCAGATGTCCACGCTGTGGCAGCCGTTTCTGCTCGGCTCGGTGGTGACAGGCGTGGTCCTGGGCGCCCTGGCCTACCTGTTGACCATGCTGTACTGGCGCTGGTGGGTGAGCCGCCAGTGGCGCCGACGCAAGCAACGGCGCTAGCGGTTCCCTGGCTGGCAGGGAAATCGGCACCCGCGCATCGCGGGGCGATTTCGGTGTATCGTGCGGCCGGTCAGGACGAGTGGTCGCGTTAAAAGTTCAGCGGTTTGGCAACTTGCCACCAGTGCGCTTGTCCTAGCCTCGAACGTCAACACAGCATTCTCCTCTAGGGACTCCGTCATGCTCCGATCATTGCGCTTCGCTGCCCTGCTTGGCGGCCTCATCATGAGTGCGTCCGCGTTGGCGAAGGATATCGACCCCGCCACCTATGGCTATCCGCTCACCAACCCGTTCGAGGCCACCATCGCGTCGACGCCGCCGGAGTTGCGCCCCAAGCTGCCTCTGGACGAAGACATCGATCAGGCCGACTACAGCCTGAACCTGCGCCCGGAGCGCGAGTTCATCCTGCCGGACAATTTCTGGGCGGTGAAGAAACTGCGTTATCGCCTGGCCCAGCAGGACCACGCCGCGCCGCTGATCTTCCTCATCGCCGGCACCGGCGCGCCCTATAGCAGCTCGCTCAACGAATACCTGAAGAAACTGTATTACCAGGCCGGCTACCACGTTGTTCAGCTGTCCTCGCCGACCAGCTTCGACTTCATCAGCGCTGCCTCGCGCTTCGCCACACCGGGCGTGACCCGCGAAGATGCCGAAGACCTGTATCGAGTCATGCAGGCCGTGCGTGCACAGCATCCCAAGTTGCCGATCACCGAGTTCTATCTGACCGGCTACAGCCTTGGTGCGCTGGACGCGGCATTCGTCAGCCAACTGGATGAAACGCGCCGCAGTTTCAATTTCAAGAAAGTGCTGCTGCTCAACCCGCCGGTCAATCTGTACACGTCGATCACCAACCTCGACAAACTGGTGCAGACCCAGGTCAAGGGCATCAACAACAGCACCACGTTCTATGAACTGGTCCTGAACAAGCTGACGCGCTACTTCCAGCAGAAGGGCTACATCGACCTCAACGATGCCCTGCTCTACGATTTCCAGCAGTCCAAGCAGCACCTGTCCAATGAACAGATGGCCATGTTGATCGGCACCTCGTTCCGCTTCTCCGCCGCCGACATTGCCTTCACGTCCGACCTGATCAACCGCCGCGGGCTGATCACGCCGCCCAAGTATCCGATCAGTGAAGGCACCAGTCTCACGCCGTTCCTGCGCCGGGCGCTGCAGTGCGACTTCGACTGCTACCTGACCGAGCAGGTGATTCCGATGTGGCGCGCCCGGACCGATGGCGGCAGCCTGCTGCAGCTGGTGGATCAGGTGAGCCTGTATGGCATCAAGGACTACCTGCAGAACAGCCCCAAGATCAGCGTCATGCACAATGCCGACGACGTGATCCTGGGCCCTGGCGACCTGGGCTTCCTGCGCAAGACCTTTGGCGATCGCCTGACCGTTTACCCCTATGGCGGCCATTGCGGCAACCTCAATTACCGCGTCAACAGCGACGCTATGCTGGAGTTCTTCCGTGGCTAGAAAATTCCTGTTGATGGCAACGCTGCTCTGCGCAGGCCTTGCTCAGGCCGACGACAGCACCGTACAGAAGGTCGACAGCGACGGCTTCAAGCAACCGTTGCAGGTTCTCAAATTCAATCCGGGCCTGGATCAGCGCGAGTTCGAGCGCTCCACCCTGACGGCGTTGAACGTGTACGACCCGCTGGAAAACCTGAACCGACGCCTCTACCACTTCAACTACCGCTTCGACGAGTGGGTGTTCCTGCCGGTGGTGAATGGCTACACCTATATCACGCCGTCGTTCCTGCGCACCGGCGTGAGCAACTTCTTCAGCAACCTGGGCGAAGTGCCGAGCCTGGTCAACAGCCTGCTGCAGTTCAAGGGCAAGCGTGCCCTGGACACGTCCGGACGGTTGTTGGTGAACACCACGCTGGGTGTGGCAGGGCTGTGGGATCCAGCGACCTGGTTCGGCCTGCAGAAGCAGTCCGAGGATTTTGGCCAGACCCTGGGCTTCTACGGTGTACCCAACGGCGCCTACCTGGTGCTGCCGATTTTGGGTCCGTCCAACCTGCGTGACACCACTGGCCTGGTGTTCGACTTTGCCGTCGAGAACCAGATCAACTTCCTCAATGTGGCCGAGGTGAGCAGCAACCATCCGGAGCTGTGGGCACTGCGGGCCGTGGATCGGCGCTACAGCAACAGCTTTCGCTACGGCCAGATGAACTCGCCGTTCGAGTACGAGAAGGTGCGCTACGTGTATACCGAGGCGCGCAAGCTGCAGATCGCCGAGTAGGTGCATCTGCGACGGGTCTCTTCGCGGGCAGAACCTGCTCCCACAGGAACCGCGCGAAGAGGCCGTCAGGGCTGGCTCATCGACGCTTGTCGTAGAGTTTGGGGGCACCGGCCGGTCGTGACTTGAAGCGCCGGTGGGCCCACAGATACTGCTCAGGGCATTCGGTCACGGCCTGCTCCACCCACTGGTTGATGCGCAATGCATCAGCCGCTTCGCTTTCGCCGGGGAACCCTTCCAACGGCGGATGCAGAACCAACCGATAGCCACTGCCATCTTCCAGCCGTCGTTGCGTGAACGGGATGACCCGTGCCTTGCCCAGACGGGCGAAGTGGGTGGTCGCCGTCACCGTCGCTGCTTCGATGCCGAACAACGGTACGAAAATACTCTGCTTGGCGCCGTAGTCCTGATCGGGGGCATACCAGATCGCGCGGCCCTTGCGCAGCAGCTTGATCATGCCGCGCACGTCCTCGCGCTCCACCGCCAGCGAATCGAGATTGTGGCGCTCGCGGCCCTGGCGCTGCACGAAGTCGAACAACGCATTGCGATGCTCGCGGTACATGCCGTCGATGGTATGACGCTGGCCCAGCAGCGCCGCGCCAATCTCCAGGGTGGTGAAATGCAGGGCCATCAGAATCGCCCCCTCGCCGTCACGCTGGGCCGCCTGCAGGTGTTCAAGCCCTTCAATGTGCGCCAGCTTGGCCAAACGCTTCTGTGGCCACCACCAACTCATGGCCATTTCGAAAAACGCGATGCCGGTCGAGGCGAAGTTTTCCTTGAGCAGGCGCTTTCTTTCGACGGGCGGCATCTGCGGGAAGCACAGCTCCAGGTTGCGCGCCGCTACGCGGCGACGTTCGCTGGCCACGCGGTACATGCCCAGACCCAGCCAGCGCCCCAGGCGCAGCAACGCGCCGTAGGGCAGTTGCACGACCAGCCACAACCCGCCCAGCCCCAGCCACAGGGGCCAGAAGCGCGGATGAAGAAAATATCGGCGAAAGCGCGGGCGTTCCATTGACGATTCCGTACAGGCAACAAGGCCGCGCATTCTACATGGGTTGACCTTCCATCGCTGCGTCGCGGCTTGCAGGGGAAGGTGGTTCTCGCTATAAGTCTCGGCACTTTTTTAGTTACAAGGCGCGTTTTGCCGACCATGAGCCAGACCGATCAGCTAGACCAGGAACCTGTGTTCCAACTCAAGGGCAGCATGCTCGCCATCACCGTGCTTGAGTTGGCGCAGAACAACCTTGCCGCCCTGGACCGCCAATTGGCAGCCAAGGTGGCCCAGGCACCGAACTTCTTCAGCAACACGCCGCTGGTGCTGGCGCTGGACAAGCTGCCCGCCAACCAGGGCAGCATCGACCTGCCCGGCCTGATGCGCATCTGCCGTCATCATGGCCTGCGGACCCTGGCAGTGCGCGCCAGCCGTATCGAAGACATCGCCGCAGCGATCGCCATCGACCTGCCCGTGCTGCCGCCGTCGGGCGCGCGCGAGCGGCCTCTGGAAGTTGAAGAAAAGAAGCCGGAAAAGCCGCCCGAGCCTTTGATCCAGCCCACTCGCGTGATCACCACGCCGATCCGCGGTGGCCAGCAGATCTATGCCCAAGGCTGCGATCTGGTGGTGATCAGCTCGGTCAGTTCGGGTGCGGAACTTCTCGCCGATGGCAACATCCATGTCTACGGCCCGATGCGCGGACGCGCCCTGGCCGGCATCAAGGGCGACCGCAAGGCGCGCATCTTCTGTCAGCAACTGGGCGCCGAGCTGCTGTCCATCGCCGGGCAATACAAGGTCTCCGAGGACCTGCGACGCGACCCGTTGTGGGGTTCGCCCGTTCAGGTCAGCTTATCCGGGGATGTGTTGAACATCACCCGTCTTTAACGGATACTGCCGCCATTTTCAGCGCAACTTTCAAATAGCGCGGTTGTCGCGCGGTACCGCTTCCAGTACCGCCGGCTCATGCAGTCCGCCGATGTTTTGAAGTCATGTTTTTTCGGGGATTAACCGTCCCTTTTTCAGTAGAGGTGATACACCTTGGCCAAGATTCTCGTGGTTACATCCGGCAAGGGTGGTGTGGGCAAGACCACCACCAGCGCCGCCATCGGCACCGGCCTCGCATTGCGCGGCCACAAAACCGTCATCATCGACTTCGACGTCGGCCTGCGTAACCTTGACTTGATCATGGGCTGCGAACGCCGCGTGGTGTACGACTTCGTCAACGTGGTGAACGGCGAAGCGACCTTGCAACAGGCCCTGATCAAGGACAAGCGCGTCGAGAACCTCTTCATCCTGGCTGCCAGCCAGACGCGCGACAAGGACGCCCTGACCAAGGAAGGCGTCGAGAAGATCATCAACGAGCTGTCAAAGACCCACGACTACATTCTGTGCGACTCCCCGGCGGGCATCGAGAAAGGTGCTCACCTGGCCATGTACTTCGCCGACGAGGCGATCGTGGTGACCAACCCGGAAGTCTCTTCGGTGCGAGATTCGGACCGCATGCTGGGCTTGTTGGCGAGCAAGTCGCGCCGCGCCGAACAGGGCGAGGATCCGATCAAGGAACACCTGCTGATCACCCGCTACAGCCCCGAGCGCGTCAGCAAGGGCGAAATGCTGGGCGTCGAGGACGTCGAGGAAATCCTCTCGGTCCGTCTGCTGGGCGTGATCCCGGAATCCGAGGCCGTGCTCAAGGCGTCCAACTCGGGTACGCCGGTGATCTTCGACGACCAGAGCGACGCCGGCCAGGCGTACAGCGATGCCGTCGACCGTTTGTTGGGCAAGGAAAAGCCGCACCGTTTCCTTGATTTCAAGAAAAAGGGCTGGATCGAGCGCCTGTTTGGAGGTCGCTAATGAATATTTTCGACTTCTTTCGCGATCGCAAGAAAGGCAGCACCGCGTCGGTTGCGAAAGAGCGTCTACAGATCATCGTGGCGCATGAACGCGGCCAACGCACGACCCCTGATTACTTGCCCGCCCTGCAGAAAGAGCTGGTGGAAGTGATTCGCAAGTATGTGAACATCGAGAGCGACCAGGTACAGGTTGCACTCGAGAATCAGGGTAGCTGCTCGATTCTGGAATTGAACATTACCTTGCCTGACCGCTGAGCCTCGCGCTCGGCTCCACGGCGGCCCGGCGGCCCTTTGTTGAAAAGGGTCGACGCGCCGCCGTTGGCGTTTCTGAGAGATAGACTTTCATGCCGTTGTCGAACATTCGCATCATTCACCAGGACGCCGCCGTGCTGGTCATCGACAAGCCGACCCTGTTGCTGTCGGTGCCTGGACGCGCCGAAGACAACAAGGACTGCCTGATCACCCGCCTGCAGGAGAACGGGTTTCCCGAGGCCCGCATCGTGCATCGCCTGGACTGGGAAACCAGCGGGATCATTCTGCTGGCGCGGGATGCCGACAGCCATCGCGAGCTGTCCCGTCAGTTTCACGATCGCGAAACTGAAAAGGCCTACACCGCACTGGCCTGGGGGCAACCGGCGCTGGACAGCGGCAGTGTCGACCTGCCGCTGCGCTACGACCCGCCGACCAAGCCCCGGCATGTTGTGGACCACGAGCAGGGCAAGCATGCGCTGACCTTCTGGAAGGTGCTGGAACGCTGCGGGGAGTGGTGCCGCGTCGAGCTGACGCCGATCACCGGGCGTTCGCACCAATTGCGCGTGCACATGTTGTCGATCGGTCATCCGTTGCTGGGTGACCGGCTGTATGCCCATCCGCAGGCGCTGGAGGCCCATGAGCGGCTGTGCCTGCACGCGAGCATGCTGGCATTCACCCATCCGGTGACAGGTGAGCGGATGAAATTCGAGTGTGCTGCGCCGTTTTGAATTGTGGTGGGGTCTTCGCGGGTACGCCGGATACACTGCGGCGGGGCTTTCGCGGGCAGAGGGCTCGCCGCCCGCCCCGATCCCACAAGTACCGCGGTGGGGTCATCGTGGGCAGGGGGTTCGCCACCAAGGATTGAGCAGCCCTATCCGTGGGCAATCGGGTAAACTGGCTGCATTGCTGTCTGGAGTTTTCTATGCGCGAAGCTTTGAACCAGGGCCTGATCGATTTCCTCAAGGCCTCCCCTACCCCCTTCCACGCCACTGCCACCTTGGCGCGACGCCTCGAAGCAGCCGGTTTTCAGCGGCTGGACGAGCGCGAGAGCTGGAACACGGTGCCCGGCGGGCGCTACTACGTGACCCGCAACGATTCCTCGATCATCGCCGTCAAGCTGGGCAAGCACTCACCGCTGCTCAACGGGCTGCGCATGGTCGGCGCCCACACCGACAGCCCCTGCCTGCGCGTGAAGCCGCAACCCGAGTTGCAGCGCCAAGGCTTTTTCCAACTGGGTGTCGAGGTGTATGGCGGTGCCCTGCTAGCACCCTGGTTCGACCGCGACCTGTCGCTGGCCGGCCGGGTGACGTTTCGCCGCGACGGCAAGGTCGAAAGCCAGCTGATCGATTTCCGCCTACCGATCGCCGTGATACCCAACCTGGCCATCCACCTCAACCGCGAGGCCAATCAGGGCTGGGCGATCAATGCCCAGACCGAACTGCCGCCCGTGCTGGCCCAGGTGGCTGGGGATGAGCGCGTGGATTTCCGCGCACTGCTGACCGAACAGCTGGCTCGCGAACACGGGCTGAACGCCGATGTGGTGCTCGACTACGAGCTCAGTTTCTACGACACGCAAAGTGCTGCGGTCATCGGCCTGAACGGCGACTTCATCGCCGGCGCGCGGCTCGACAACCTGTTGTCCTGCTATGCGGGCCTGCAGGCCCTGCTCGATACGCAAGGCGACGAAAGCTGCGTGCTGGTGTGTACCGACCATGAAGAGATCGGTTCCAGCTCCGCCTGTGGCGCTGACGGTCCGATGCTGGAACAGGTGCTGCAACGCCTGATCCCTGAAGGCGACGAGTACGTGCGCAGCATCCAGCGTTCGCTGCTGGTGTCGGCGGACAACGCCCACGGCGTGCACCCCAACTATGCCGAGAAGCACGATGCCAATCACGGACCCAAGCTCAATGCCGGGCCGGTGATCAAGGTCAACAGCAACCAGCGCTACGCGACCAATAGCGAGACGGCCGGTTTCTTCCGGCACCTGTGCATGGCGGTGGAAGTGCCGGTGCAGAGTTTCGTGGTGCGCAGTGACATGGGTTGCGGCTCGACCATCGGTCCGATCACCGCCAGTCACCTGGGGGTGAGGACCGTCGACATTGGCCTGCCGACCTTCGCCATGCATTCGATTCGCGAGCTGGCTGGCAGCCATGACCTGGCGCATCTGGTCAAAGTGCTGGGTGCCTTCTACGCCAGCAACGAGCTGCCCTAGTCACGCCCCTGCCGCGACGTGGCCCGACCTGAACACCCGTACGCGGGCAGAGGTCGTTCTCTGTCCGCGCAGGGCGCACCACCCAAACACCGATCTACAGGTGACTCCACTGATGGTCCTTTTCCTGCGCCTGGCGCTTGCCGTCCTGCTTTTGCTGCCCATTACCGCTCAGGCAGTCGGCCTGCCCGGCCTGTTGGGGGGCAGCTCGGAGAAGCCGGCCGAACAGCCCGCCCAGCCGTTGGGCCAGTCACTGGATCAGGTGATCCAGACCCTGGAAAACGACCAGCAACGCACCAAGCTGTTGAGCGACCTGAAAAAGCTCAGGGACAGTACCCGGCAGGCCCAGCCGGCCGCCGAGCAAGGCGTGCTGGGCATGATCGGCAGCGCCCTGGCCCACGTCGACCAGCAGTTTTCCGGGGACAACAGCCCGTTCCGGCGCTGGGGTGAGGAAGTCGCCCTGGCCCACGATGAATTGCTGGCGCTGGCCCTGCCCATGGCGGAATGGCCGCCGATCATCGGCGCTTTTTTGTTGATCATGCTGGTGTGGAGCCTGCTCGCCTACAGTCTGATCTGGATCGGCCATCGCGTGCGCCTGCGCTTCGGCCTGTCGGAAGAACTGCCGCAGCATCCACGCACCCTCGACCTGCTGCGCTTTGCTTTGCGCAAGCTGGGGCCGTGGCTGGTGGCGCTGGTCATTACCGTTTACGTGGGCTACGCGCTGCCTTCGTCGCTGGGCAAGAGCCTGGCCATGGTCATGGCCTATGCACTGGTGGTGGGCACGCTGTTCTCCGCGATCTGCGTGATCGCGTTTTCCCTGCTGGACGGTCCGCATCGGCACCGTGCCTTGAATATCCTGCGGCACCGGGCCTTTCGGCCGCTGTGGCTGATCGGCAGTTTCGCCGCCTTCGGCGAGGCGCTCAGTGACCCGCGCATGGTCGCCGCGCTCGGTCAGCACCTGGCCCACAGTGCGGCAACCCTGGCCAACGTTCTGGCCGCCCTGTCGACCGGCCTGTTCATTCTGCGCTTCCGTCGGCCCATCGCCCACCTGATCCGCAACCAGCCCTTGTCGCGCCGGCTGACGCGTCGGGCGTTGAGCGACACCATCGAGATTCTCGGCAGCTTCTGGTACCTGCCGGCCCTGGTGCTGGTGGGCATCTCGCTGTTCGCCACGTTCTTCTCGGCCGGCGACACCAGTACGGCGCTGCGTCAGTCGCTGATGTGCGCGGTGCTGCTGATCCTGTGCATGGTCATCAATGGCCTCATCCGTCGCCATGCCCTGCGCCCGCCCAAGGGTCCAAGGCGCCATGCCTTGTATTCGGAGCGCCTGAGTCACTTTGCCTACACCCTGATGCACCTGCTGATCTGGGTGGTGTTCATCGACCTGGGCCTGCGTGTGTGGGGCATGTCGCTGATCGGTTTCACCGAAGGCGATGGCCACGAGATCTCGGTGCGCCTGGCCAGCCTGGTGGGCACTCTGATTTTCGCTTGGCTGGTGTGGATTCTGGCCGACACCGGCATCCATCACGCCCTCACCCGTTCGCGCAAGGGCATGGCCAACGCGCGCGCGCAGACCATGATGCCGCTGATTCGCAACGTGCTGTTCGTGACCATTTTCATCATTGCCGCGATCATCGCCCTGGCCAACATGGGCATGAACGTGACGCCGCTGCTGGCGGGTGCGGGGGTGATCGGTCTGGCCATCGGTTTCGGTGCACAGTCGTTGGTGGCAGACCTGATCACCGGGTTGTTCATCATCATCGAGGACTCGCTGGCCATCGATGACTACGTGGATGTGGGCGGCCATTTGGGCACTGTCGAAGGCCTGACCATCCGCACGGTTCGCCTGCGCGACATCGACGGTATCGTGCACACCATCCCCTTCAGCGAAATCAAGAGCATCAAGAACTACTCGCGGGAATTCGGCTACGCCATCTTTCGCGTAGCGGTGCCCTACAGCATGGGGATCGACGACGCCATCAAGATGATGCGCGAAGTGGGCCAGAAGATGCGCAGCGATCCGTTGCATCGGCGCGATATTTGGTCCCCGCTGGAGTTTCAGGGGGTAGAAAGCTTCGAGTCGGGCACGGCGATCCTGCGCGCGCGGTTCAAGACCGGGCCGATCAAGCAGTGGGAGGTGTCACGGGCCTTCAATCTGGCGCTCAAGCGCCAGCTGGATGAAGCCGGACTGGACCTGGCGACACCGCGCCTGAGCGTGCAGGTGGTCACGGCGGGGGCGGTTGGCGAGAAATAGCGCGGTAGCCTTCGCGGGCAGAGCCCGCTCCCACAAAAAGCAATCCAGCCCGCAGCGATCAGTGTGGGAGCCGGGCGGGCGGCTGAGGCCTCTGCCCGCGAAAGGGGCGCTGCGGTGTTACAGGTTCACCACATTGGCGATCCGCACCGGGGCGTTCTCGTCGATGCGCAGGTTGTGGAAATCGAACAGGCCGCGGTCGGCCAGCTGCGACGGCATCACGTTCTGCAGGCTGCGGAAGATGCTGTCGGTGCGGCCGGGCGTTTTGCGTTCCCAGTCCAGCAGCATGTCCTTGACCACCTGGCGCTGCAGGTTCTCCTGGGAGCCGCACAGGTTGCAGGGGATGATCGGAAAGCCTTTGAAGTCCGAGTACGCCTGGATGTCTTTCTCGTGGCAGTAGGCCAACGGCCGAATGACCACATTGCGCCCGTCGTCGGCGCGCAGCTTGGGCGGCATGGCCTTGAGCGAGCCGTTGAAGAACATGTTGAGGAAGAATGTCTCGACGATATCGTCGCGATGGTGACCCAGTGCCATCTTGGTCGCGCCGATCTGGTCGGCGAAGGTGTACAGCGTGCCGCGGCGCAGGCGCGAGCACAGCGAGCAGGTGGTCTTGCCTTCCGGGATCAGCTCCTTGACCACCGAATAGGTGTCTTTCTCGACGATGTGGTATTCGACGCCCAGCTGTTCCAGATAGGCCGGCAGCACATGCTCGGGGAAGCCCGGCTGTTTCTGGTCCATGTTCACCGCCACGATGCTGAACTGGATGGGTGCGACCTTTTGCAAGTGCAGCAGCACATCGAGCAGGGTGTAGCTGTCCTTGCCACCCGAGAGGCAGACCATGACCTTGTCGCCGTTCTCGATCATGTTGTAGTCGGCGACGGCTTCACCGGCCAGGCGACGAAGGCGTTTCTGCAGTTTGTTCTGGTTGACTGAAAGAGTGCCCATGGCGACAGGATCCCGCGAGGTGGGTGACAAAGGCCGGGCATTTTACGCACTTTGACGCGTGCCGTGTACCGTCTGCGAAGCGTGAGGGCCGCACGGCACCGACGGATGGCTCGGCACTGCACGGAGGTTGCGGCATAATCGCTGCACCTGGAGTGTGTCGAAGAATGCCCGAGCAACTCAATCAACGCGTCGAAGCCTGCTTTCGCCAGGCCGAGCTGTTTTTCAAGCGCCCTTTCCGGCGCCCGGTGGTCAGCACCCAGCTGCGCGGGCAGAAGGCCGGTGTGGCGCACTTGCACGAAAACCTGCTGCGCTTCAATCCGCAGCTCTACCGCGAGAATGCCGAAGACTTCCTCAAGCAGACCGTGCCCCACGAGGTCGCGCACCTGGTGGCGCACCAGCTGTTCGGCGATCGCATCGCGCCTCACGGCGAGGAATGGCAACTGATCATGCGCGGTGTCTACGAACTGACCCCGCACCGTTGCCACAGCTACGCCGTGAAACGTCGCCAGGTCATTCGCTATCTGTACAAATGCCCCTGCCCCGAGAGCGAGTTCGCCTTTTCGGCGCAACGCCATGGCCTGGTCGGCAGAGGTCGCCGCTACCTGTGCCGGCGCTGTCGCCAGCCCCTGGTGTTCAGCGGTGAAACGCGCGTGCAATGATCGCCATTCCCTTGCACGACCAGGCTGGGCAGAATGCGCACATGAATACAGCCCTCCCCGCTTGCCTGAGCGACCTGCGACAACACTGGCCCCTGCCCGAGGCCGTGCCCGGCGCGCGTTTGTTCAGCAGCCGTTTCGACCACCGCGCGCTGACCGCCGAAGACTTCGCGCAGTGCGGCATTGCCCCGCCTGCGTCGATTCAGCGTTCGGTGGCCAAGCGTCAGGCCGAATACCTGGCAGGACGGGTATGCGCACGTGACGCGCTGCAGGCGTTGACCGGCGAGGCGCAGGTGCCGGCCATCGGCGCCGACCGCGCCCCGGTCTGGCCTGAGCAAATCGTCGGGTCGATCACCCACGGCAGTGGTCGGGCAGCGGCCGTGGTCGCCCATCGGGACCACTGCCTGGGGCTGGGTCTGGATATCGAAAGCCTGCTGCCAGCGGCGCGCGCCGAACGGCTTTGCGCGGAAATCCTCACCCCGGCGGAAATGACGCGGATGGATCCGGCGCAGGTGGATACGCTGGTCACCCTGACCTTCTCGCTCAAGGAAAGCCTGTTCAAGGCGTTGTACCCGTTGGTCGGGCAGCGCTTCTATTTCGAGCATGCCGAAGTGCTGTACTGGTCGGCCGAAGGGCATGCGCGGCTGCGCCTGTTGACCGACCTGTCACCAGAGTTTGGCGACGGATTCGAAATCGACGGGCAGTTTGCCTGGTTCGACGGACACCTGTTGAGCCTGGTAGCGGTCCGTTGAGGCCAGCCCAGGGGCAGCGTATCCGGCGTTCTGCGGCCTTGCTCGTCACGCTGGCCTTGTGGGTCAGCCTGACCGGCGCAAGCGGTCCCGACAGCCCGCGCCTGCTGGACCAGACGCTGGACAGCCAGAGCGCCCGGCAATCCATCGCGCGCATCGTCGCTTCGCCTCCGTCAGGGAATACGCCCTATCAAAGCGCCCGCGACTTTCTGCGGGCTCAGGGGCTGGCCAACCACACGACAACCACTTGGGCCGCCCTCGACACCCTGCCTGCAGCGGGAAACAGCCTGATGTTGCTGGACCGGCAAACGCCGCTGTCCATCCAGCAGGTCGACCGACTGTTGGGCTGGGTACAGCGCGGCGGACGCCTGCTGACGGTGGCCGACGCCCTGTGGGACGAAGCCAGCGCCACCAGCGGCGATGCGCTGCTCGATCGCCTGCAGATCCGCGTTCAGTTGAGCGCGCAGCTGCCGCAGCTTCCCCCTGCTGCAGACGATGAGTACCCGAGCCTGACCAAGCTCTATCTGGAAGACGAGGAAGCGCCGGCGTATTTCAGCTTCGATACGCAACGCCATCTGGATGACCCGACCGGCAAGGTTCAGGCATGGGCCAACAGCAATGGCGCCACCCATCTGATGCAGATGGCCTACGGCGACGGTCTCATCACCCTGGTCAGCGATGCGCAACTGTGGAAGCGCGAGCAGATCCAGCGCTACGACAATGCCTGGCTGCTGTGGTACCTGAATCAGGGCAGTGACGTGACCTGGCTGTTCGAACCGGCGGCCGATCAGCCTGGACGATACGTGCCGTGGGCGCTGGTCGTGCTGTTGCTGGCCGCCGGGTCGGGGCTCTGGTGGATGAGGACGCGGCGGCGTCCCTACCAGGGCTTGAACGGGCTGGACCGACATCAGCTGCGCCGGCTACGTGGATACGGACGTCAGTGTCTGCGCGAGCAGGGTCCACAGGCGTTGCTCGGCCATCTGCGTCAAGACGTGCTGCAGCGCGCGTGTCTGCATCATCCCGGCTTCGACAAGCTCGCCGTTGCCGACCAGTGGCAGGTGCTGGCGCAACTGTCGCAGCATTCGACCCGCAGCGTTGGCGCCGCGTTGATGCCAGCCGGCCACCGACGTCTGTCGAGTCGAGCATTCACCCGCGCGGTGGCGCAACTGCAAAGCCTGCGGGACAGCCTGGGACCGATGTCGGTCGGCGCGCGGATCAACCGTCCTTTGAGTATGGCCGCAAGAGAGGCCGACCCAGTGGTGATGATGCTGCTGGACGGCGGCGCCTGGGCCGGCCACCGCGAAACCGACCTGAGGCATGCCGTGCACGCGTGTCTGCAAGTAAGCGAAGCAGCGCTGACGGACGGGTATGCCGTGGGCCTGCAGGTGTCATCCTGCGTGACGCCGGTGAGCCTGGCAGCGCAATCCGGAGCCGAGCAGCTGCAGCGAATGGCCGAAGCGCTTGCGCATCTGCAACCCTCCTCGACGGCGGGGGACTCGACCGCGCCCCTGGATGCCTTGCTTGTCGAAGACCAGGCCATTGTGCTGGTGGTCATGGTCACCGGCTTCCAGGAGATTGACGAGCCGGACCGGGTCTCTGCGTTGGCCAAGGTCGCGGTGCGCCATCCGGTGCTGCTGGCCAGCTTGCGCGACGAAGCCCTCGAGCGCCTGCGTCAGCAGCCGGTCAAGACTCGGCGCGATGCCCTGCTCTATTGCGGGGTGATGCAGCGGCTGCTCTGGCGTCAGGGGCTGCACGATCGGCTGGTCGCGGCAGGTGTTACTGTCGTCGATGCATGGCCGGGAGAGATCGCCACCGAAGCGCTGCTGCGCTATCGAAGCCTGCGCCAGCCGCGCGCCTGAGTTTCAGGTTCTACGTCAGGCCGACGTGCCATGAGGATGGAACGTGAAATAGTGGCGCAACGCGTCTACCAGCTTGAGAAACTCCGTCGGCGCCGGGCCCTGCAGTTCGAAGCCCGAATCGTAGTGACCAGGGGTCGCGTCTTCTTTGCACCACAGGCAATGCGCCGACAGGTCGATCAGCTTGGGCTCGCCCTCGACCGAGGGGATTTTCACCTGCAGTTCGAACACCGGACCGACCAACAGCGGCAGTTCGCTGATCAGCATCAGGCCGACGTCCGAAATGTTGCCCATGTAGCCCATGGCGCGGCCGGTGTAGCGGTTGTAGACCTTCAGGTAGTACGGCAACTGGTGCCGTTCGATCCGACGCTCGGTGTACATGATGGGTCTGCTGTAGATATCCGGCATAAGTGTCGCGTTCATCCTCTGTCGTTTCACAGGTCCACCCGTGCAGGTGTCCCAGGCGTTTTCCAGATCGTTTCAGGGTACAGGAAATTCACCTCAGAATGCCGCCGGACGTGGCTGTGCAGGCACACCGGGACGCACGTGGCCAAGCTGATCCAGAGTTTGCAGACGCGCCTGGGCGCGGTAGGCGTACTCGCTGGAGGGATAGCGATTGATGATGTACTGGTAGGTCTGTGCCGCATCGACGTAGAGCTTCTGGCGCTCCAGGCATTGGCCTCGCAGCATCGAGACTTCCGGTTGCACGTACGGCCGCGAACGGCTCTTGCGGTCGACCTGGGACAGCTCCAGTACGACCTTTTCGCAGTTGCCGTCGTCATAGGCGCGGTAGGCGCTGTTCAGGTGCTGGTCCATCGACCAGCGGGTACAGCCTGACACCGCGATGGCCAGGGCAATCAATACAAGCGCGCGCATGGGACTCTCCTGCCGCAGGGGGTATGAGGCTTTATCGACCCGTTGCCGGGAATCTTCAATACCCGGGCGTCCGATGCCGGCACGCGCCAACTGTCTCTGTCCAAATCCTCTCTATCGAGTGCAGAGGAACGATGACGCCAGCGCAATTGAGGAGTAGCCTTTGCCAGCGCTTCAATAAAGGAGTCAGTGCATGACCGTTCGCCGTACCAAAATCGTTGCCACCCTGGGCCCCGCCTCCAACTCGCCGGAAGTGATCGAACAACTGATCAAGGCCGGCCTGGATGTCGCTCGCCTGAACTTTTCCCACGGTACACCGGATGAGCACAAGGCTCGCGCCCGTCTGATCCGCGAGATCGCTGCACGGCTGGGGCGTCACGTCGCCCTGCTGGGCGATCTGCAAGGTCCGAAGATCCGCATCGCCAAGTTCGCCAACAAACGCATCGAACTGAAGGTCGGCGACCGCTTCACCTTCTCCACCAGCCATCCGCTAACCGAGGGCAACCAGGACGTCGTGGGTATCGACTACCCTGACCTGGTCAAGGACTGCGGTGTCGGCGACGAGCTGTTGCTCGATGACGGCCGTGTGGTCATGCGCGTGGAAACCGCCACCGCCGACTCGCTGCATTGCTCGGTGCTGATAGGCGGCCCGCTGTCCGACCACAAGGGCATCAACCGTCGCGGTGGCGGCCTGACCGCCCCGGCCCTGACCGAGAAAGACAAGGCCGACATCAAGCTGGCCGCGGAAATGGACCTGGACTACCTGGCCGTGTCCTTCCCGCGCGATGCGTCGGACATGGAATACGCGCGCCAGCTGCGTGACGAGTCGGGCGGTACCGCCTGGCTGGTGGCCAAGATCGAACGCGCCGAAGCGGTTGCGGACGACGAGACCCTCGACGGCCTGATCCGCGCCAGCGACGCCGTCATGGTGGCGCGTGGCGACCTGGGTGTTGAAATCGGCGACGCCGAGCTGATCGGTATCCAGAAAAAGATCATCCAGCACGCACGCCGCAACAACAAGGCGGTGATCGTGGCGACCCAGATGATGGAGTCGATGATCCAGAACCCGATGCCGACCCGCGCCGAAGTGTCCGACGTGGCCAACGCCGTGCTCGACTACACCGACGCCGTGATGCTCTCGGCCGAAAGTGCTGCCGGTTCCTATCCGATCGAAGCCGTGCAAGCCATGGCACGCATCATCGTCGGCGCGGAAAAGCACCCGACCAGCAAGAAGTCCAGCCATCGTCTGTACACCCAGTTCGAGCGTTGCGACGAAAGCATCGCGCTGGCCGCCATGTACACGGCGAACCATTTCCCGGGCGTGAAGGCGATCATCGCCCTGACCGAAACCGGGTACACCTCGCTGATCATGTCGCGCCTGCGCTCGTCGGTCCCGATCTTCGCCTTCTCGCCGCAGCGCGCCACCCAGGCCCGCGCCGCCATGTTCCGCGGGGTCTACCCGGTCGACTTCGATCCGGCCGTGTTGCCGCCGAGCGAAGTGAGCAAGGCCGCCATCGACAAGCTGCTGGAAATGGGCATCGTGCAACAGGGCGACTGGGTCATCCTGACCAAGGGCGACAGCTATGCACAGACTGGTGGCACGAACGGGATGAAGATCCTGCACGTGGGTGATCCACTGGTCGATTGATGATTGCTCGCTGAAAGACCAAAGGCCCCGGGGTTGAAACCTCGGGGCCTTTTGCATTTCTGTAGGAGCGGTCTGTGGCCGCGAAGGATGCGCTGCGGTGTGTCAGGTATAGCCTGGAACTCTTTTCGCGGCCGATGACCGCTCCTGAAGGGGGCGGTCATCGCCTCAGCCGCGTCCGACGAACACGTCGCTGTACAGCTGGCTTCTGGGCAGTCCGGCCAGGAACAGCCGTCGGGAGAACTCCTCCACACTGATCGGCGAGCCGCACACCAGCGCGATGGTCTGACGCGAGGAAAGCCGCAAGGGCGGTGGCTCGCCGGCCGGGAACTGCTCGACCATCAGGTTGGGATGCGCCTGGGCAAGCGCCCGCAAGGGTTCATCCAGATAGTGCTCATCGGCCATGTGCAGCACGCGGATCGGTCCCTGATGCCCTTGCCGCAACGCCTCGCGCAGCACACCCCACAAGGGAGCCAGACCGGTACCGGCAGCGAACAGCCACAGTGGCCGGGACTGCCATTCGGGATCGTAATGCAAGGCGCCGCCGCGGACTTCGCCTACCTGCACAACATCGCCCACCTTGAACTGACGGGCCTGATCGATGAAAGCGCCGGGGCGTCGACAGCTCAGATGAAACTCCAGAAACTCGTCGGCCTGGGCGAGGCTGGCGATGGAATAAGGCCGCGCGACCCGCACTCCTGCGGCCGTGGCGGTCCAGAGCACCACGTGCTGCCCGGCGTGATAGCGCAGTTCACGTTCCGCCTGCAGCCGCAGGCGCAGCACGTTGGCCGACAGCCAGTCATGGCCGATCACTCGCGCAGCCGTACCGTCACCTTGAGGATCGAACACCGCCACCTGCAAGTCCTCGACGATTTGACACTGGCAGGCCAGGCGCCAGCCCTGCTCGCGCTTGCCGACACTCAGGGCGTCAGGTTTGCGGTCGTGGGGCTCGCCAGCCAGGCAGCGCACCAGACACGCATGGCAACTGCCTGCGCGACAACTGAAAGGCACGTGCAGGCCGGCCTCGTTGAGGGCATCGAGCAGGTTGCTGCCGGTCGCGACCGTCCAGCGCTGCTGGCCTGTTTCCAGTTCAGGCATCGGCCATGTCCCAAGCTGCCGCGCAGCGGTTGCGACCCTCGCGCTTGGCCCGATACAGCGCCTGGTCGGCACGTTGCAGCGCGTCATCCAGATCGTCGCCCGGCACCAGCAAGGTCATGCCCACCGACAGACTCAGATTGGCCGCGTCCAGGCCTTGCGGGTCGGCGTTGGCAAACGCGCGACGCAACCGCTCGCAGCTGCGCACCAGGTGATCGGCATCGACTTGCGGCATCAACAGCACGAATTCTTCCCCGCCATAGCGGGCCAGTACATCGGTATCGCGCAGGCAGTCCTGGGTCACGGCAGCGAAGAGTTGCAGCACCTGATCACCGGCGGCGTGGCCATGGATGTCGTTGATGCGCTTGAAGTGGTCGAGGTCGATCAGTGCCAGGCCGTGCTCGACACCCGGCTTGAGCGTGGCCAGTTCGCGCGACGCCAGGCGCAGGAAATGCCGCCGATTGAACAGGCCCGTGAGTTCGTCGGTGGCCACCAGGTCTTCGAGCTGGCGCATCATGCCGCGCAGGGTGTCCTGGTGCGCCTGCAGGGCGTAGCGACGCTGGCGCATGCGCTGGCGCGAGCTCTGCACGTAGCTGGCGTACATGCATAACCACAGCAGCACCACCAGCATGGCGCAGATCTGCAGCGTGGCCAGCCCCGGATCGGGCAGTGCCATGCGATAGGCTTCCCACAGAATGACCCCGACGAAGGCGACGAACACCACCAACGCACAGCGCACGAACGCCAGGCGCGGCAGGTGGAACACGCCGAACAGCAGGATCAACACGTACACCACCATGAAGGTGCCGCGAGCCACTTCCAGATTGGCGATCAGCCAGGTATGCCAGGCCACGGCCAGCAGCACTTGGAACTCGGTAAGGCTGGGGTCGCGAAAGCGCTGGTTGGTGCCGCTGCGGAAGACCCAGTACAGCACGCCCTGGCTGGCGACGACCAGGCAAGTGCTACCCACCGCTGTCACGAGCGACACGCTGCAATACTGAGTCAGGATGGCTACCCACACGAGCACCAGCACCAATGCATAGGTGCAGGCAGCCAGCGAGAAACGCTTGATCAGTAGATGTTGAAGGGCGGACTCGGTCACTCGCAGACTCGCTGTGCTGAACGGGAATCCATCCCCTGATTGCACCGTAACAGTGCAAAGGTGTGATGCCATAATAATGGCCAAGGGGTCAAATAACTATTCAATTTTGGAGGGCTCGACGAAGTCTACCGGGTATCGGACCAACGGTGCATCCGCCTCGACCCCACGCAACTCCATCGATCCAGCGTGTCAGCGCGGTTCAGCCGCGCTATACTGCCGCGCCTTTTTCGCGCCAACCTGCTACACGTTGACGCACCTCGAAAGCCGTGCGCCAGGCTAGACCTGACCCGCTTTCTTAACGAATGTTCCCCACCAAGAGGAGCGCGCCCCATGACCGTGATCAAACAAGACGACCTGATTCAGAGCGTCGCCGACGCCCTGCAATTCATTTCCTATTACCACCCCGTGGACTTCATCCAGGCCATGCACCAGGCCTACCTGCGTGAAGAGTCCCCGGCGGCGCGCGACTCCATCGCCCAGATCCTGATCAACTCGCGCATGTGCGCCACCGGCCACCGGCCGATCTGCCAGGATACCGGCATCGTCACCGTGTTCGTGCGCGTGGGCATGGACGTGCGCTGGGACGGCGCCACCATGGGCCTGGACGACATGATCAACGAGGGCGTGCGTCGCGCCTACAACCTGCCGGAAAACGTCCTGCGCGCCTCGATCCTCGCGGACCCGGCCGGCGCTCGCAAGAACACCAAGGACAACACCCCGGCGGTGATCCACTACTCCATCGTTCCCGGCAACACCGTGGAAGTGGACGTAGCAGCCAAGGGTGGCGGCTCCGAGAACAAGTCGAAGATGGCCATGCTCAACCCTTCCGATTCGATCGTCGACTGGGTCCTGAAGACCGTACCGACCATGGGCGCGGGCTGGTGCCCGCCCGGCATGCTCGGCATCGGTATCGGCGGCACGGCCGAGAAGGCTGCGGTAATGGCCAAGGAAGTGTTGATGGAGTCCATCGACATCCACGAACTCAAGGCCCGCGGCCCGCAGAACCGTCTCGAAGAGATCCGTCTGGAGCTGTTCGACAAGGTCAACCAGCTGGGCATCGGCGCGCAGGGCCTCGGCGGCCTGACCACCGTGCTCGACGTGAAGATCATGGACTACCCGACCCACGCCGCCTCGCTGCCGGTGTGCATGATCCCCAACTGCGCCGCGACCCGTCACGCCCACTTCGTGCTCGACGGTTCCGGCCCGGCCGAACTGGAAGCGCCGGACCTGGACGCCTACCCGGAAATCGTCTGGGAAGCCGGCCCGTCGGCTCGCCGCGTCAACCTCGACACGCTGACGCCTGAAGAAGTGCAAAGCTGGCAGCCGGGCGAGACCATCCTGCTCAACGGCAAGATGCTCACCGGTCGCGACGCGGCGCACAAGCGCATGGTCGAGATGCTGAACAAGGGTGAAACCCTGCCGGTGGACCTCAAGGGCCGTTTCATCTACTACGTCGGCCCGGTCGATCCGGTCCGCGAAGAAGTGGTCGGCCCGGCTGGCCCGACCACGGCCACGCGGATGGACAAATTTACCCGGCAGATCCTCGACCAGACCGGCCTGCTGGGCATGATCGGCAAATCCGAGCGTGGCCCGACCGCCATCGAAGCGATCAAGGATCACAAGGCCGTGTACCTGATGGCCGTGGGCGGCGCCGCCTACCTGGTGGCCCAGGCCATCAAGAAATCGCGCGTGGTGGCCTTCGAAGAGCTGGGCATGGAAGCCATCTACGAGTTCGACGTCAAGGACATGCCCGTGACCGTGGCCGTCGACAGCAAAGGCGAGTCGGTACACATCACCGGCCCGGCCATCTGGCAAGGCAAGATCGCCGAAAGCCTGGCGGTTGAAGTGCAGTAAACACTGCGTGCGACCTGTGAAAGCCCGGCCATCGTGCCGGGCTTTTTCGTTTCAGCCAGCTTGTCTAGCTGGCACATTTGACAGTATCGCCAACGGCGGCTTGGGCATAGAAAAGGTGGTTTTGCAATAGGAGCAATTCCATCATGACGGGCTCGAACCGTTCACAGTCGTACAGCACCTTCAAGAACACTCCGATGCTCAGCGTCCTCAATGGCCGCGGGCTGGCCGTGGCCGAAGTGCTGTACCACCGCCATCCCGAGCAATTGGAAATCGTTGAAGCGCGCATCACCCGGCACGCCTTCAGCGTTTCTGGCCAACATATAGCCTCCGTCGATCCGCGCCTTCACGCTCACGTTCGGCGGGATGGCAGTTACACCCCCAATATTCGCTACCAACGTTCCCTGGCAGGCAAGGTGTTGAGCAGCGACAGTGTCGATGCCGGGCGCAACTACCAGCTGGACGATGCGTTGAGCAGACCGGCCCTGAGCCTCTCCGCCACCGGCGTCAAACGCACCTGGGCCTACCTGGCCAACCAGCCCGCGGACCGGGTCAGCACCGTCACCGAACACACCGAGGCCGGCGCGGGCCAGGTGATCGAGCGCTTCATCTGGGCCACCCCCAGCGCCTCTCAGCAAGCGCTCAACCTGAGCGGTCGCTGTGTCAGGCATTACGACACGGGCGGCCTGCACCAGCGGTCGGCCCTGAGCGTCAACGGTGCAGTCCTGTGTGAAAGCCGTCGACTGTTGCGCGGCGACAGCCAAGCGAACTGGCAAGGCACCGATGAACAGGCCTGGAATGCCCTGCTGGACACCGACGCGCTCACCCACCAGTACCAGCTCGACGCCACCGACACCCTGATCACACAGATCGACCCGCAGCTACACCGCCAGCGCATTGCCTACGACCGACTTGGCTTGCAAAAGGCCAGTTGGCTACGCCTCAACGGCCAGGGCGAACGACCGGTGGTGATTGCCCAGCACTACAGTGAAAGCGGCCAACTGCTGCGCAAGGAACAGGGTAATGGCGTGTTCAGCACCTTCACCTACGGCCCTTGCGATTTGCGTCTGGCCGGCGTGTGCGTCGAGCGTCCGGCTGGCCATCGACTCGGGGCGCAACGCCTGCAGGATTTGCGCTACAGCTACGATCCAGCCGGCAACGTGACGGCAGTGGAAGACACGGCGCAGGCCACCCGCTTCTGGCGTAACCAGCAGGTGCCCGCGCAGAGCCGCTTTGTCTATGACAGCCTCTATCAGTTGGTGAGTGCCAGCGGCCGCGAGTGTGCCAGCCATTCACGCCAGGGCGCGCCGAGCACGCCCATGCTGCTCGACGATGGCGCAGTGACGCTGTACACCCGGACCTATCAATATGACCGTGCCGGCAACCTCGTTCGTCTGCGCCACAGCGCACCGGCCAGCGGCAACAACTACACTCGCCATATCACCGTTGCGACTTCCAGCAACCGCGCCGTGCCGGGCGAACTGAGCGAAGACCCCAATCAGGTCGATTGCCTGTTCGACGCCGCCGGCCACCAACTGCATCTACGCCCCGGCCAACCTCTGAGCTGGACACCGCGCGGGCAGTTGCAGAGTGTCACCGCGCTGCGCCGTGAAGGCCAAATGCCCGACGACGAACGCTACCAATACACCGCAGACGGGCAACGCATCAGTAAACGGGCCAGCGCTCAGGGCGGCACTCAGCAGCAGACCCGGCGTACGGTTTACCTGCGCGATCTCGAACTGCACACCCAGCATGTGGGTGAAACCCTCACCCAACAGTGGCAGACGATCAGCGTCGGCGCGCCCGGCAGTGGCCAGCTTCGGGCGCTGCTGTGGACGCAGGGTAAGCCGGATGGCGTCGACAACGGCGCCCTGCGTTACAGTTACGACGACTTGCTTGGCAGCGGCGGGCTTGAAGTCGATGGCGAGGGTGCTCTGATCAGTCGCGAAGAGTACTACCCTTTCGGCGGCACTGCCGTGTGGGCGGCACGCAACGAACTGGAGGCCTGCTACAAGACCGTTCGCTATTCGGGCAAGGAGTGCGACGCCAGTGGCCTGTATTACTACGGCCACCGCTATTACCAGCCGTGGGCCTGTCGCTGGCTGAGCGCCGACCCGGCCGGCACCATCGATGGCTTGAACCTGTTCAGGATGGTGCGCAACAACCCGATGACCCTGCGCGATGCCGACGGCCTGGAGCCTAGCGGTGCCCAGCAGCCCAACGGGTTGTACGCGCCGAAACTGCGTACGGGCAAGAGCCGCGATCGCCAAGGGGCTTCAGTGCCCGCGCCGCCACCTGATGGTCAGGTGACCCTGACCTTGAATGCACAACCGGTACCGTTGCGCGAAGTTCTGAGCGACGGCAGCCAAGCCTCCGAGCCCCTACTGACGGATCTGATCAACGCGCAAAAAGTATCCATACCCACCGCAGCCAATGGGGTACTGAACAAGGTTCAAGGTGGCGGGCGACTGTTGTTCGGTGCGCTCAAGGTGAGCGAACAAGGCAGAAGCTACAACGCCTTGACCATCATCGACCCCAGCGTCAACCAGCCCATGGCGGCCGGTGATTACGCCTATTGGGCCCCTCAGGGTGGCTACGTGGACATTCCCATTCATCCAAGCAACGGTGAGCCGGAATTGTTGTTCACCCCCGGTTTCAGCGGGTGTACCTTGGCCGTCGACCAGATGGACGGGCAGACGTTGCGGGTACGGCATGTCCAAGGCAGCAAGGAAGACGCCGAGTACAACAACCTGAGCAACGCCGAGCATGGTCGCGGGATGGTCAATGCCATGGAGTACACCGACTACGGTTACCACCAGGGCAGCGCCGGCACCACCGTGGAGAATATCCAAGGCTCGGCCTTCATGCGTTATGACCGTTCAGCTCGGCAGTGGGGCATTCACCACCAAAGCCTGCTGAACGCCCCAAGCATCATCAAGCTTGAAAACAAAACCACAGGGTTATTCAAGAAGCAGGTCAACCGCCAGGTCACGACCCGGTTTTCCAAGGCCTCGCGCGTGGTCAATCACCAGAAGATCAGCCTGAAGGCTGCGTAAGGATTACTCGGCAAGTGGCCCTGAGCGAGCCGCTTGCCGCGTGTGCCCACACCCTGTCCTACACCCACTTGGAAGCCTTGCCTACCTATCACTTCTACGGATACCACCAAGTATTCGCGCACCGTAAAACATCAGGCTGTCATTTCCCTGAACGAGTGCGAACCATGAACAAGCCTGAACTGCCCGAACCCCTCTTCGATAACGACGAAGAGATGGCCCCCGAAGTCGAACTGCCGACCCAGCCCGAACCCGTCTACAACCCACTGTTCGAAAACCTCGTGCCCCAGCAGCCCGAAACCCGCCTCGCCGGGCGCCTCAGCTTCGCCGACGCCATGCCGCAGATGGGCATGAGCTCGGTGTTCGACATCATCCGCCAGCC